>NZ_JAKLTQ010000039.1 GCF_022012395.1 Arthrobacter hankyongi | reverse complement strand
CTGTTGTTTGAGAACTCAATAGTGTGCCATGTTTGTTGATACCGATTGTTTTATCGGTTGATTGATGGCCCTGTGCGCCTGTTGTGGGTGTGCGGGGTGTTTTTCGGCCGGGTTTGAATTTGGTGCCCGGGTCTGTCTGCCGGTTTTCCCCGGCGGGGCCCGTGGTGTCCGTATGGTTTTTACGGAGAGTTTGATCCTGGCTCAGGACGAACGCTGGCGGCGTGCTTAACACATGCAAGTCGAACGATGAGGCGGTGCTTGCACCGCGGATTAGTGGCGAACGGGTGAGTAACACGTGGGTAACCTGCCCCCGACCCTGGGATAAGCCTGGGAAACCGGGTCTAATACCGGATATGACTTCCTGCCGCATGGCGGGGGGTGGAAAGATCTGTCGGTCGGGGATGGACTCGCGGCCTATCAGCTTGTTGGCGGGGTAACGGCCCACCAAGGCGACGACGGGTAGCCGGCCTGAGAGGGTGGACGGCCACACTGGGACTGAGACACGGCCCAGACTCCTACGGGAGGCAGCAGTGGGGAATATTGCACAATGGGCGCAAGCCTGATGCAGCGACGCCGCGTGGGGGATGACGGCCTTCGGGTTGTAAACCCCTTTCGGCAGGGAAGAAGCGAAAGTGACGGTACCTGCGGAAGAAGCGCCGGCTAACTACGTGCCAGCAGCCGCGGTAATACGTAGGGCGCAAGCGTTGTCCGGAATTATTGGGCGTAAAGAGCTCGTAGGCGGTTTGCCGCGTCTGCCGTGAAAGCCCGGGGCTCAACCCCGGGTCTGCGGTGGGTACGGGCAGACTGGAGTGCAGTAGGGGAGACCGGAATTCCTGGTGTAGCGGTGAAATGCGCAGATATCAGGAGGAACACCGATGGCGAAGGCAGGTCTCTGGGCTGTAACTGACGCTGAGGAGCGAAAGCATGGGGAGCGAACAGGATTAGATACCCTGGTAGTCCATGCCGTAAACGTTGGGCACTAGGTGTGGGGGACATTCCACGTCTTCCGCGCCGCAGCTAACGCATTAAGTGCCCCGCCTGGGGAGTACGGCCGCAAGGCTAAAACTCAAAGGAATTGACGGGGGCCCGCACAAGCGGCGGAGCATGCGGATTAATTCGATGCAACGCGAAGAACCTTACCAAGGCTTGACATGGGCCGGACCGGGCTGGAGACAGTCCTTCCCCTTTGGGGCCGGTTCACAGGTGGTGCATGGTTGTCGTCAGCTCGTGTCGTGAGATGTTGGGTTAAGTCCCGCAACGAGCGCAACCCTCGTTCCATGTTGCCAGCGGGTTATGCCGGGGACTCATGGGAGACTGCCGGGGTCAACTCGGAGGAAGGTGGGGACGACGTCAAATCATCATGCCCCTTATGTCTTGGGCTTCACGCATGCTACAATGGCCGGTACAAAGGGTTGCGATACTGTGAGGTGGAGCCAATCCCAAAAAGCCGGTCTCAGTTCGGATTGGGGTCTGCAACTCGACCCCATGAAGTCGGAGTCGCTAGTAATCGCAGATCAGCAACGCTGCGGTGAATACGTTCCCGGGCCTTGTACACACCGCCCGTCAAGTCACGAAAGTTGGTAACACCCGAAGCCGGTGGCCCAACCCCTTGTGGGGGGGAGCCGTCGAAGGTGGGACCGGCGATTGGGACTAAGTCGTAACAAGGTAGCCGTACCGGAAGGTGCGGCTGGATCACCTCCTTTCTAAGGAGCATCTGGCATTGTCTCCCGGCGCTGCGCGCCGGGGTGGGTGCCGGTCGCCCGTTGCGGATCCGTTCGTGGTCCGGCGGGATGGCTCATGGGTGGAATATCAACGAATCTGCGGCCGTGTTTGGTGCCGCCGGCTTTCGCCAGTACGTCCGGGTTTCCGGGCTGGAACGCGGGGTCGGCGGGGCGGTTCACGGTCCATGGCACACTGTTGGGTCCTGAGGCAACAGGGCCGCCGGCCGGGTGTCTGCCCGGCGGCGGAACGTGTTGTTTCCTGGTTCCCGCGCATGCCTGCTGCTCCTGCCTTTGGGCCGGGGCGGCGGGGTGTGACGGGGTTGTTGTTTGAGAACTGCATAGTGGACGCGAGCATCTTATAGAAAAGCAATTTTCGTAGGAAGTTTTTATCCTTGGAAACTGTGGGCCGTTTGTGGCCAGGTTTTTAAGGGCACACGGTGGATGCCTTGGCATCGGGAGCCGATGAAGGACGTGGGAATCTGCGATAAGCCTGGGGGAGTCGATAACCGGACCGTGATCCCAGGATGTCCGAATGGGGAAACCCCGCCGCATGTTATGTGCGGTGACCGCCGCCTGAACACATAGGGCGTGCGGGGGGAACGCGGGGAAGTGAAACATCTCAGTACCCGCAGGAAGAGAAGACAACAGTGATTCCGTCAGTAGTGGCGAGCGAACGCGGACGAAGGCCAAACCGTGCCATGTGTGATAGCCGGCGGGCGTTGCATGGCCGGGGTAGCGGGACTTTCCAGACCGGTTCTGCCGGACCGGTGCAGTGAGGGTGCGTGCATAGTCGAACAGGTTTGAAGGCCTGACCGAAGAGGGTGTTGGTCCCGTAGACGCAATGCATGGCACCGCTGGGAAAGGATCCCAAGTAGCACGGGGCCCGAGAAATCCCGTGCGAATCTGCCAGGACCACCTGGCAAGCCTGAATACTACCCGATGACCGATAGCGGACAAGTACCGTGAGGGAAAGGTGAAAAGTACCCCGGGAGGGGAGTGAAACAGTACCTGAAACCGTGTGCCTACAATCCGTCGGAGCAGGCTTTGTTCCTGTGACGGCGTGCCTTTTGAAGAATGAGCCTGCGAGTTAGTGCCGTGTCGCGAGGTTAACCCGTGGGGGGAAGCCGTAGCGAAAGCGAGTCTGAACAGGGCGTTCAGTGGCGCGGTCTAGACCCGAAGCGGAGTGATCTACCCATGGCCAGGTTGAAGCGACGGTAAGACGTCGTGGAGGACCGAACCCACTTCAGTTGAAAATGGAGGGGATGAGCTGTGGGTAGGGGTGAAAGGCCAATCAAACTCCGTGATAGCTGGTTCTCCCCGAAATGCATTTAGGTGCAGCGTTGCGTGTTTCTTGCCGGAGGTAGAGCTACTGGATGGCCGATGGGCCCCACAAGGTTACTGACGTCAGCCAAACTCCGAATGCCGGTAAGTCAGAGCGCAGCAGTGAGACCGTGGGGGATAAGCTTCATGGTCGAGAGGGAAACAGCCCGGACCACCGACTAAGGCCCCTAAGCGTGTGCTAAGTGGGAAAGGATGTGGAGTTGCCCAGACAACCAGGAGGTTGGCTTAGAAGCAGCCACCCTTGAAAGAGTGCGTAATAGCTCACTGGTCAAGTGATTCCGCGCCGACAATGTAGCGGGGCTCAAGCACACCGCCGAAGTCGTGGCATCCACACGATACCCCAGCCCGTACGGGTTCAGGGGTGTGGATGGGTAGGGGAGCGTCGTGCCGGCAGTGAAGCCGCGGGGTGACCCAGCGGTGGAGCCGGCACGAGTGAGAATGCAGGCATGAGTAGCGAAAGACGGGTGGGAAACCCGTCCGCCGAATGATCAAGGGTTCCAGGGTCAAGCTAATCTGCCCTGGGTAAGTCGGGACCTAAGGCGAGGCCGACAGGCGTAGTCGATGGACAACGGGTTGATATTCCCGTACCGGCGAAGGACCGCCAGTGCCGACCCGGTGATGCTCCCCGTCCCCCGAGCGTTGCGCCGTGTCCCTTCGGGGACCCGGGGTGCGTGACGGGCACGGGGTGTCGGAGCCGGTAAGGCAAGCGTATTAACAGGTGTGACGCAGGAAGGTAGCCGGGCCGGGCGATGGTTGCCCCGGTCCAAGGGCGTAGGGCGAACGGTTGGCAAATCCGCCGTTCATCAGCCTGAGACCCGACGGGACCCCCGCACGGGGGGATCCGGTGATCCTATGCTGCCAAGAAAAGCATCGGCGCGAGGTCCCAGCCGCCCGTACCCCAAACCGACACAGGTGATCAGGTAGAGAATACCAAGGCGATCGAGAGAATTATGGTTAAGGAACTCGGCAAAATGCCCCCGTAACTTCGGGAGAAGGGGGGCCCCGACCGTGAACCGGACACGCTCCGGGGAGCGGGTAAGGGCCGCAGAGACCAGGGGGAAGCGACTGTTTACTAAAAACACAGGTCCGTGCGAAGTCGCAAGACGAGGTATACGGACTGACTCCTGCCCGGTGCTGGAAGGTTAAGAGGACCGGTCAGGCCCGTTCGCGGGCCGAAGCCGGGAATTCAAGCCCCAGTAAACGGCGGTGGTAACTATAACCATCCTAAGGTAGCGAAATTCCTTGTCGGGTAAGTTCCGACCTGCACGAATGGAGTAACGACTTCCCCGCTGTCTCAACCATAAACTCGGCGAAATTGCACTACGAGTAAAGATGCTCGTTACGCGCAGCAGGACGGAAAGACCCCGAGACCTTTACTACAGTTTGGTATTGGTGTTCGGTGCGGCTTGTGTAGGATAGGTGGGAGACTGTGAGGCCGGCACGCCAGTGCCGGCGGAGTCATCGTTGAAATACCACTCTGGCCGCTCCGGACGCCTAACTTCGGCCCGTTATCCGGGTCAGGGACAGTGCCTGACGGGTAGTTTAACTGGGGCGGTTGCCTCCCAAAAAGTAACGGAGGCGCCCAAAGGTCCCCTCAGCCTGGTTGGCAATCAGGTGGCGAGTGCAAGTGCACAAGGGGGCTTGACTGTGAGAGGGACACCTCGAGCAGGGACGAAAGTCGGGACTAGTGATCCGGCGGCACCTCGTGGAAGGGCCGTCGCTCAACGGATAAAAGGTACCTCGGGGATAACAGGCTGATCTTGCCCAAGAGTCCATATCGACGGCATGGTTTGGCACCTCGATGTCGGCTCGTCGCATCCTGGGGCTGGAGTAGGTCCCAAGGGTTGGGCTGTTCGCCCATTAAAGCGGTACGCGAGCTGGGTTTAGAACGTCGTGAGACAGTTCGGTCCCTATCCGCTGCGCGCGCAGGAAATCTGAGAAGGTCTGTCCTTAGTACGAGAGGACCGGGACGGACGAACCTCTGGTGTGGCAGTTGTACCGCCAGGTGCACCGCTGCTTGGCTACGTTCGGAATGGATAACCGCTGAAAGCATCTAAGCGGGAAGCCGGCTTCAAGATGAGATTTCCATCCCGCAAGGGGAGAGGCCCCCAGCCAGACCACTGGGTTGATAGGCCGGACGTGGAAGCAGGAACCAACGACCTGCGAAGCCGACCGGTACTAATAGGCCGATAACCTCACCACAAACACTTGCATGCACGCGTCCACTATGCGGTTCCCAACCAACAACCCGGGAACCACCACAACCAAATAACACACACGCGACAGCCACACGGCTGTCCACCGCAAACCACCCCACCACCCCCGCCCCGGGGGCGCGTCCGGGGACCAGGGTTGCGGCGGCCACAGCGCGGGGGAAACGCCCGGACCCATCCCGAACCCGGAAGCTAAGACCCGCAGCGCCGATGGTACTGCACCCGGGAGGGTGTGGGAGAGTAGGACACCGCCGCACCACACCACCAGGGCAGGGCCCCGCCAACGACGGCGGGGCCCCACCC
>NZ_JAKLTQ010000038.1 GCF_022012395.1 Arthrobacter hankyongi | reverse complement strand
CTGGGAAGGGCGTTACGTGTCAAGTCGATGGGGAGTGGGGCCCTCGGCTGCTAGCTGGCGTTGGTGACCAGGCCGAGTTCGGCTTCGGTGGCCAGATGCTGGTGCCGCGGCAGGACCCGGACCGTGTAGCCGAACGAGCCGGAATGGTCGATCGTCACCCCGCCGGAGAACAGGAACCGGCCATCGCCGAGGTCCTCCTTGAGCGTCAGGTCGCGGATCGAGATCTGGGCCAGTTCGTCGTTCTCCGTGACCTGGCCGTGCACCGCCTGCACGGACACATCCTCCGGGGTCAGCTCCTCCAGCCGTACATAGGCGTTGATCCGCACGGTGTCGCCGATCTGGGGTTCGTCCGTGACATCGAGCGAATCCACGTGCTCCACCACGACCTCGGGCCAGAAGTGGCGCACCCGGGCGACCCAGGCGGCCAGCTCGCGAGCGGCCTTGAAGTGCTCGGCCCGGGCCACCCGCCCCGAGGCGGCGGCCGGCCGGTAGAGCTGCTGGACATAGTCCTGGACCATCCGCTCGGCGGAGACCGCCGGGCCCAGCGTGGCCAGGGTGTGCTTGATCATCGCGATCCACTGGTGCGGAACCGGGTCCGCGGAGGGCTCGGAGGGGCCGGCCGCGCCGGCGGCGTCGGCCTGCTCGCTGCCGTAGAAGCGCGGCGCCACATGGTTCTCGAGCAGGTCGTACAGGGCCGCTGCCTCAATGTCGTCGCGCTCTTCCGGGGACACGGCCGGGCTCGCCGACGGGATGGCCCAGCCGTTGTCGCCGTCGTACATTTCATCCCACCAGCCGTCCAGCACGGACAGGTTCAGCCCGCCGTTGATGGCGGCCTTCATGCCCGAGGTGCCGCAGGCCTCCAGCGGGCGCAGCGGGTTGTTCAGCCACACATCGCAGCCGGGGAACAGGGTCCTGGCCATGGCGATGTCGTAGTTGGGCAGGAACACGATCCGGTGCCGCACCGCCGGATCGTCGGTGAAGCGCACCAGGTCCTGGATCATGCGCTTGCCCTGCTCGTCCGCGGGATGGGACTTGCCGGCGATCACCAGCTGGATGGGCCGTTCCGGATGCAGCAGCAGCGCCTTCAGCCGCGCGGGGTCGCGCAGCATCAGGGTCAGCCGCTTGTAGGTCGGCACGCGGCGGGCAAAACCGATGGTGAGCACGTCCGGGTCCAGCACGGAGGCGGTCCAGGCCAGTTCCGCGTCGCCGGCACCGCGCTTCTTCCACGATGCCTTCAGCCGGCGCCGGACGTCGTCGATCAGGTTGCTGCGCAGCTGCCGCCGCAGGTTCCAGACCTCGGCGTCGGCGAACTCGTAGACCTTCTCCCAGTGCCTGGCCTCCACGGACTCGGAGCCGAGCTTCTCGCGGGCCAGTTCGGCGATCCGGTGGTCCACCCAGGTCGGCACGTGCACGCCGTTGGTCACCGAGGTGATCGGCACCTCCTCGGTGTCGAATCCCGGCCACAGTCCGGAGAACATGCCGCGCGAGACCACACCGTGCAGCTTGGCCACGCCGTTGGCCCGCTGGGCCAGCCGCAGGCCCATCACGGCCATGTTGAACTTGGTCGGGTCACCGCCGTCGTAGCTTTCCTCGCCCAGCGCCAGGACGTGTTCGGTGGGCACGTCCGGGGCCAGCCCGGCGCGGAAGAAGTGGGCCACCTGGAGCACATCGAAGCGGTCGATGCCGGCCGGCACCGGGGTGTGCGTGGTGAAGACGGTATTGGCCCGGCCGGCGGCCAGGGCCTCGTTCCAGCTCAGGCCCGAGCTCATCAGTTCCTGGATGCGCTCGATGCCCAGGAAACCGGCGTGCCCTTCATTGGTGTGGAAGACCTCCGGGCGCGGCGTGCCGGTGAGCCGCTCGTAGATGCGCAGGGCCTTGACCCCGCCCATGCCCAGCAGCAGTTCCTGCTGCAGGCGGTGGTCCCCGCCGCCGCCGTAGAGCCGGTCCGTGATGGCCCGCGCCGCTTCGTCGTTGCCCGGGACGTTGGAATCGAGCAGCAGCAGCGGCACGCGTCCGACGTCGGCGCGCCAGATCCGGGCCTGCAGCTTGCGCCCGTTGGGCAGCGGCAGCATGATCTGGGCCGGGCTGCCGTCCTCCTCGCGCAGCAGCGTCAGGGGCAGCCCGTCCGGATCCAGCACCGGGTAGGTTTCCTGCTGCCAGGCGTCGCGGCTGAGCGACTGCTTGAAGTATCCGGCAGCGTAGAGCAGGCCCACCCCAATCAGCGGCACGCCCAGGTCCGAGGCGGCCTTCAAATGGTCGCCGGCGAGGATGCCCAGGCCCCCGGAGTACTGGGGCAGGACGGCGGAAATGCCGTATTCGGGGGAGAAGTAGGCGATGGACTGCGGGGCGTCGGCGCCCAGCGACTGGTACCAGCGGTCCTCGCCCAGGTAGCGGTCCAGGTCGGCATCCAGCTCGCGGACCCGGCGGACCAGCTCGGCGTCCGCGGCCAGCTGCTGCAGTTGCTCGCGCGTGAAGGAACCCAGCAGTGCCACCGGGTCCTGGTGCAGTTCCTGCCAGGCGGCCGGGTTCAGGCTTTCGAACAGCTGCTGGGTGGGCCGGTGCCAGGACCAACGCAAATTGCCCGCGAGGCGGGCGAGGGGAGCGATGCTGGGCGGAAGAACAGTGCGGACGGTGAATCTGCGAATCGCCTTCATAACGGTTACGCTAGCGCAGATGCCCGGCCGGTATGTTGCAGGTGCGTAAATGCTTCGGAAATGTCGGCGCCTGAGGCTTGGATCCGGCCCCCGGACGTAACAGACGTAACAGGCCGCCCGCGTGTCGCCGTCCTTCGCAATCGGCGTTGTTTCTCGCTAACGTCTACCTTGTGACCACATTCACCACAGATGCTTCTGCCGGTAAGAGGGACGATTCGACGGGTGCTTCGGACCCAACGCGGACGGGGGAACGCCCGGCACCGGGGCTGCGCTTCGGCCGGATCCCGATCACCGAGGTTGCTCCGGTGATCGAGGGCGGGCTGTTTGCGGCCAAGGCAGTGCCGGGCGAGGACATCGAGGTGGGGGCCACCGTTTTCCGGGAAGGCCACGACCTGATCGGGGTTACCGCGGTGCTGTTCGACCCGGACGGCAAGCCGGTGCAGCGTTCCCGGCTCACCGCGGCCGGCGCGGGCACTGACCGCTGGACCGGCACGCTGCGCCCGCGGTACGCGGGCCGCTGGTCCTTCGCCATCGAAGGCTGGGCGGATCTGTACGCGACCTGGCTGCACAACGCCGAGGTGAAGATCGCCGCCGGGGTGGACGTGGAGCTGATGCTGGCCGAAGGCGTCCGGCTGTTCACCCGGGCCGCCGGCCAGCAGGGCCGCCCCGCCGGCAACGCCCAGGTGTTCCGGCTGGCCGCCGCGGTCATGGCCGATCCGGACCGGCCGGTGGCGGAACGCCTCGAGGCCGGTTCCGAGCCGGCGGTGCTGGAGGCGGTCCGGGAGCATCCGGTGCGCGGCCTGGTTACCAGTTCCGCGTCCTACCCGGTGCTGGTGGAGCGGGACCGCGCCGGCCGCGGGTCCTGGTACGAGTTCTTCCCGCGCTCCGAAGGTGCGGTCTACGACCCGCAGACCCACAGCTGGACTTCGGGCAATTTTACGACGGCGGCCAAGCGCCTGCCCGCGGTTGCGGCCATGGGATTCGACGTCGTCTACCTGCCCCCGATCCACCCGATCGGCCGGACCAACCGCAAGGGACGGAACAACACCCTGGTGACCGGGCCCGGCGATCCGGGCTCCCCGTGGGCAATCGGTGCCGCCGAGGGCGGGCATGACGCGATCCATCCGGACCTGGGCAGCTTCGAGGACTTCGACGCGTTCGTTGCCGCCGCCGAGGAAGCAGGCCTGGAGGTGGCCCTGGATCTGGCGTTGCAGGCGGCCCCGGACCATCCCTGGGCCACCGAGCACCCGGAGTGGTTCACCACCCGGGTGGACGGCAGCATCGCGTATGCGGAAAACCCGCCGAAGAAATACCAGGACATCTACCCGCTGAACTTCGACAACGACCCGCAGGGTTTGTCCGAGGAAATCCTGCGGATCGTGCGGCTCTGGATCAGCCACGGGGTGAAGATCTTCCGCGTCGACAACCCGCACACCAAGCCGGTGTGGTTCTGGGAATGGCTGATCGGCGAGGTCAACCGGGAAGACCCGGACGTGGTCTTCCTGGCCGAGGCCTTCACCCGGCCGGCGATGATGCACGCGCTGGGCCGGGCCGGCTTCCAGCAGTCGTACAGCTATTTCACCTGGCGCAACACCAAGGAGGAACTGGCCGAGTACTTCACCGAGGTCAGCCACGAAACCCCTGCGTATTTCCGGCCGAACTTCTTCGTGAACACCCCGGACATCCTCACCGAGTACCTGCAGTACGGCGGCCCGGCGGCGTTCAAGATCCGCGCCGTGCTGGCGGCCACCGCCAGTCCGCTCTGGGGCGTCTACGCCGGCTACGAACTGTACGAACATGTGGCCCGGCCGGGCGCCGAAGAGTACATCGACAACGAAAAGTACGAGTTCAAGGCGCGCGACTTTGCCAAGGCCGAGGCCGAGGGCCGCTCGCTGGCCCCCTACCTGACCCGGCTGAACCAGATCCGCCGCGACCATGCCTCGCTCGGCGACCTGCAGAACCTCACCATCCAGGCCACGACCGACGGCGCCACCCTGGCATACTCCAAGCACAAGGAGAACCTGGACCCGGCCGGCGCCAAGGACACCATCGTCGTCGTCGTCAACCTGGATCCGCACCACATCCGCGAAGGCCTGGTCGAGCTGGACCTGGCCGCGCTGGGGCTGGACCCGGAGGACCTGAACGAGGACGGCACCTTCTGGGTGGACGACCTGATCACCGGCGAGAGCTGGCGGTGGGGCGCCAGCAACTACGTCCGGCTGGACCCGCACCACGAACCGGCACATGTCCTGCAGGTGCGAAGGGGACGGTAGTGGCTGGTGTTTTCCAGCTAAATGCACCGGGCCTGGCCCATGATCCGTACTGGTACCGCAAGGCGGTCTTCTACGAAGTCCTGGTGCGCGGGTTCGCCGATGCCAACGGGGACGGCTCCGGGGACTTCACCGGCCTGATTGAAAAACTGGACTACCTGCAGTGGCTGGGCGTCGACTGCCTCTGGCTGCCGCCGTTCTTCAAGTCGCCGCTGCGCGACGGCGGCTACGATGTGGCCGACTACACCGACGTGCTGGACGAATTCGGCACCATCAGCGAATTCAAGCGCCTGGTGGCGGAGGCCCATGCCCGGGGCGTCCGGGTGATCATCGACCTGCCGCTGAACCATACCTCGGACCAGCACCCCTGGTTCCAGGCCTCGCGCCGGGAGCCGGAGGGCCCCTTCGGGGACTTCTACGTCTGGAGCGACACGGACGAGAAGTACCAGGACGCGCGGATCATCTTCGTGGACACCGAGGAGTCCAACTGGGCCTTCGACCCGATCCGCCGCCAGTTCTACTGGCACCGCTTCTTCAGCCACCAGCCGGACCTGAACTTCGAGCATCCCGCGGTGGTCGAGGCGATCTTCGACGTCGTCAGGTTCTGGCTGGACCAAGGCATCGACGGCTTCCGTGCCGACGCCATCCCGTACCTCTTCGAGGAAGAGGGCACCAACTGTGAGAACCTGCCGGCCACCCACAAGTTCCTGCAGGACCTGCGCGCCATGGTGGACGCCGAATACCCCAACCGCGTGATCATCGCCGAGGCGAACCAGATGCCGCACGAGGTGGTGGAATACTTCGGCCAGCACAACGAGGACGGGGACATCCTGCCGGAGTGCCACATGGCCTTCCACTTTCCGATCATGCCGCGGCTGTACTATGCGCTGCGCGACCAGAAGGCCGCACCGATCATCCGCACCATGGCCGAGACCCCGGAAATCCCGGCCGGGGCCCAGTGGGGCACTTTCCTGCGCAACCACGACGAACTCACGCTCGAGATGGTCACCGTCGAGGAGCGCGAGGCCATGCTCGGCTGGTACGCACCGGACTCCCGGATGCGCGCCAACATCGGGATCCGGCGGCGGCTGGCCCCGCTGCTGGACAACTCCCGGGCCGAACTGGAACTGATCCACGCCCTGCTGCTCTCGCTGCCGGGCAGCCCGTTCCTCTACTACGGGGACGAGATCGGCATGGGGGACAACATCTGGCTCGAGGACCGCGATGCCTCCCGCACGCCCATGCAGTGGAACCCTGACCGCAACGCGGGCTTTTCCACCGCGGATCCCGGCAAGCTGTATCTGCCGGTGATCCAGTCCCTGGTCTACCACTACAACTATGTGAACGTGGAAGCCCAGCTGGCCCATTCGACGTCGCTGCTGCACTGGATCCGGCAGATGATCGGCATCCGCCGGATCCACGCGGCCTTCGGCCTGGGCCGCTACCGCAACGTACCGGTGGAAGCCGAGTCCGTGCTCGCCTTCCTGCGCGAGCTGCCCAAGGACAATCCGGAGGGGGAGGCGGACGAGACGCTGCTGTGCGTCTTCAACCTGTCCCAGCATCCGACGGCGGCCACGCTCCGGCTGCCCGAATACGCCGGCCGGGGCCTGCGGGACCTTTTCGGCGGCAGCCCGTTTCCCGCGTTCGACGACGCCGGGCAGGTTACCCTGACCCTGGGCAGCCACGACTTCTACTGGCTGCGCCTGCGCTCGCCGCAGTCGAATCCGGCGTCGCCGGTGACCTCTGCCCTGCCCATCATCCAAGCCAACCCACGACCGGAGGTTGCCAGCTGATGTCCGTTGCCACCCCGCCCCTGCCCCAACTGCTGCTCGACTGGCTGCCCCGCCAACGCTGGTTCCCGGCCAAGGGCCAGGAGGTGGTGCTGCGCCGGCTGGGCGGCATCAGGCTGCCGGACCCGGACGGACAGACTACGCTCGCGGTGCACATTGTTGCGGTGCACACCGGGAAACAAACCTATGTGGTCAATGTTCCCGTGAGCCTGCGCAGCGCTCCGCTCGAGGGCGCCGGCCAGGGACTGATCGGCGAACTGAACATCGCCGCCAACGGTGCGGACGAGCAGCGGCGCTGGCTGTACGACGGCGCGTACGATCCGGACTTCGTCATGGCCTGGCTCGAGATGATGCGCAGCGGCTCCCGGACCCGCAACGGCCGCGCCCGCGGGCACGCCGGGTCCGGCTTCGACCAGTGGCCCAGGTTCGACGGCCCGGTGCGGACCAAGGTCCTGACCGGGGAACAGTCGAATACCTCGGTGGTGGTGGAGGCCGGGCAGACGCCGCTGATCGTGAAGTTCTTCCGGGTGCTCGAGGCCGGTGCCAACCCCGATGTGGAAATCGGGGTCCTGCTCAGCGGGCTGGACTCGGCCGATGTGCCGGCCAGCTTCGGCTGGGTGACCGGCAGCTGGCTGACCCCGGGCCAGTCCGACGACGGGGACCTGCTGTGGGATTCGGGGCACCTGAGCGTGCTGCGGGAATTCATTCCGGACAGCGAAGATGCCTGGCGTGCGGCCTCATCCGCGGCGGTGGCGGGCGAGGACTTCACCGCCCAGGCCCGCGAGCTGGGCGCGGTGACCGGCCGCATCCACCGCCAGCTGGCAAAGGCCGGCGGCAGCCACGCAGCCAGTCGGCAGGAACTGGGTGCGCTGGTCGAGGACCTGGCCGAACGGATCCGGTGGGGCTGGGCCCAGGCCGGCGCCGCAGTCGGCCCGCTGGACGAGGCCGTCGATCAGGTGCTGGACCGGCTCGCCGGCCTGCCGCAGGGCGAGGACCGGCCCGAGCTGCAGCCGATCCACGCGGACTACCATCTGGGCCAGGTCCTGCATTCACCCCGGCGCGGCTGGGTGGTGCTGGACTTCGAGGGCGAACCGCTGCGCCCGCTCGGCAGCCGGGGCACCGACGACGTCGCCATCCGCGACGTGGTCGGCATGCTGCGCTCCTTCGACTACGCCGCCGGGGTAGCCCTGCTGGCCGCCCGCCAGCAGCACCGGGACGATGCCGAAGCCGCGGCCGGACAATGGGCCGCCGACACCAAGGCGGCCTTCCTCGAAGGCTACGAGGCCGAATCCGGAACCGCGGTGGACACGTCCGCGCCGCTGTTCCTCGGCCTCTGGCTGGACAAGGCCCTGTATGAAGTCGTGTACGAACAACGCAACCGCCCGCACTGGGTGGATGTTCCGGTCCAGGCCGTCAGGCGCGAACTGGAACGGATCAGCCAGCCCACCGCATCAGAGGAGCCAGCCGTGGATTCCAAATCCTCGTCCAAGCCAACACCACGAAACCGGAAGGCTGCCGGGCAGAATGCCGCAGGCACAGGTTCCGGGCCGGCCACCGGTTCCGGCGACGGCCTGGAGCAGGTCGCCGGAGCGTTCCCCGAAAACGCTCCCGCCGCCGTCGTGCCGCAGGAAGGTGCCCCGGTGCCGGCGCCGGTACCGGGCCTGGAAGACGCGGCGGCACCGGTTACCGGTACGCCGTCGCTGATTCCGCCGATCGGGTCGGCCACACCGGTGCCGGTGGACGAGCACGTGCTCAGCGCGGTGGCGCATGGCAGCTACTACCAGCCGCACGCCGTGCTCGGCGCCCATCTGGACGACCACGGCCATGTCACGGTCCGGACCCTGCGGAAGATGGCGGAGACCGTCACCCTGGTCACGGCCTCGGCCAAGGTCCCGATGCAGCACGAGCACGGGGGTATCTGGGTGGCGGTGGTGGAACCCGAACGGCGCGGGCACGTGCCGGACTACCGGATCGAAGTCACCTATCCCGGCGGCAGGCCGGAACTGACCGACGACCCCTACCGCTATCTGCCCACCGTGGGCGAAGTGGATCTGTACCTGATCGGCGAGGGCCGGCACGAGATGCTCTGGAGCGTGCTGGGTGCCCATGTGCGCCGCTACAACTCCACGCTCGGGGACATCTCCGGGACAAGCTTCGCCGTCTGGGCCCCCAACGCGCAGGCGGTGCGGGTCAAGGGCGAGTTCAACGGCTGGGACGGCTCCGTCCACGCCATGCGCTCGCTGGGCGGCGCCGGCGTCTGGGAACTGTTCATCCCCGGCGTGCAGCCCGGTGCCATCTACAAATTCGAACTGCTGGGCCGGGACGGCCACTGGCACGAAAAGGCGGACCCGATGGCCCGCTGGACGGAAGTGCCGCCGCTGACCGGCTCCCGGGTGCTGGACTCGCGCTACGTTTTCGGCGACGAGGCCTGGATGGCCGAGCGCGCGCAGCGGGATCCGCACAACGGGCCGATGAGCGTCTACGAGGTCCACCTGGGCTCCTGGCGGCTCGGGCTGGGCTACCGGGAACTGGCCGAAGAGCTGGCGGACTATGTCACCCGGCTGGGCTTCACGCACGTGGAGTTCATGCCGGTGGCCGAACACCCGTTCGGCGGCTCCTGGGGCTACCAGGTCACGTCCTATTTTGCGCCCACATCCCGCTTCGGCCATCCGGACGACTTCAAGTACCTGGTGGACAAGCTGCACCAGGCCGGCATCGGCGTCATCGTGGACTGGGTGCCGGCCCACTTCCCCAAGGACGAGTGGGCCCTGGCGCGGTTCGACGGCCAGCCGCTGTACGAGCACTCGGATCCCCGGCTCGGCGAGCACCCGGACTGGGGCACGCTGATCTTCGACTTCGGCCGGACCGAGGTGCGCAACTTCCTCGTGGCCAACGCGCTGTACTGGCTGGAGGAATTCCACGTGGACGGGCTCCGGGTGGACGCCGTCGCCTCGATGCTCTACCGGGACTACTCGCGCCAGGACGGCCAGTGGTACCCGAACATCCACGGCGGCCGGGAGAACCTCGAGGCCATTTCCTTCCTGCAGGAAGTCAATGCCACCGCCTACCGCCGGGTACCTGGCATCGTGACCATCGCGGAGGAATCCACCGCGTTCCCCGGCGTGACGCGGCCGACCTCCGGCGGCGGGCTCGGCTTCGGGCTGAAATGGAACATGGGCTGGATGAACGACACGCTCGAGTACATCTCCGAGGACCCGGTGCACCGGATGTACCACCACGACAAGGCCACCTTCTCGATGGTCTACGCCTTCACCGAGAACTTCCTGCTGCCGATCAGCCATGACGAGGTGGTCCACGGCAAGGGGTCGATGCTGACCAAGATGCCCGGGGACCGGTGGAAGCAGCTGGCCAACCTGCGGGCCTACCTGGCTTTCCAGTGGGCGCACCCGGGCAAGCAGTTGATCTTCATGGGCACCGAATTCGGCCAGGAAGCCGAGTGGTCCGAGCAGCACGGGCTGGACTGGTGGCTGGCCGAGAACGCGCCGCACCAGGGCCTGCAGTCCCTGGTCGGGGAGCTGAACCGGATGTACCGGGCGACGCCCGCGCTGTATGAGCGGGACAACGAGCCCGCCGGCTTCCAATGGATCGATGCCTCCGATGGGGCGCGGAACACGTTGTCGTTCATCCGCTGGGACCGCCACGGCAATCCGCTGGTCTGCATCGCCAACTTCGCCGGCCACCCGCATGAGGGATTCCGGGTCGGCCTGCCGTGGGCGGGGCAGTGGACCGAGGTGCTGAACACCGACGCCGAAGTCTACGGCGGATCCGGGGTGTCCAACCCGGGCCCGGTGGAAGCCGCCGAAGGGGCCTGGAACGGTTACCCGGCCTCCGCGGTCATCACCGTTCCGCCGCTGGGCGTGCTGTACCTGAAGTCGGAACGGTAGCCGCGGTACCGGCCCTGCCGGTCTGGGAAGCCGCTGACTAGCACGTTTGGCGGCTTCCCGGTACCCGTTCCGTGGATCGTTCACACGGAATTTACATGCGCTGGGAACAGTGGTAGAGTTAATTTTCGCGCTAGAGAGTGGTCGAAGCGCCCGCGATCCAACCGGCTCAACGCCGGGACCTCCTTGCGGAGGGAAGCGAACCGGGCCGATTGGACAAAGAAACTCCAAGCGTGTAAGTTAGAAAA
>NZ_JAKLTQ010000037.1 GCF_022012395.1 Arthrobacter hankyongi | reverse complement strand
GCCGGTCACCGGCGCGGTCGTTGAAGTTTCTTCACTGCTGGACACAAAAAGCCTCCTTGAATGTGATGCTATGCGGTGGGCCCGCTGGCGGCGTCCTCGCCGCCAGCGGGCCCGGAGGGCGTCACGGCCGGTTCCGGCACCGGGTCTGCAACTGTGCGCGAGAGCGACAGCCCTAACCCGCAGCCTCCCTCTCCCGGAACGCTTCGGTCCCCGGTGGGTGCCCGGCGGCCGTTCCGTCGGACGCCCACCGGGATTCCCAGGGTAGGAACACTCTCGTCGCGCGCCTGCCGGCCAGACTGCGGGACCGGAGGCATCCTTGGCTCCGGGGCGCCCGTTCCTTCCTGGATTTGCCGTCTTCAGCCTCTGCTAGTCGACACGAAGCTCGGAACCGCTGGTTTCCCTGAGGAAGAAGGCGGCGGTTACGGTGAACACCGCGCAGAACATGAAGTATCCGGCCGGTGCCACGCTGCTTCCGGTCAGCCCGATCAGCCAGGTGCAGAGGAAGGGCGCGGTTCCGCCGAGGAGCATCTGGGCACTGTTGAAGCCCAAGGCAATCCCGCTGTAGCGGACCCTGGCAGTGAGAAGTTCCGCATAGGTCGCAAACGACGGCGCCATGGTGATTGCCACGGTGAGGAAAAGAAGCACGTGCCCGGCCATGGCCAGGACGAAGGATCCGCTGCTCATCAGGGCAAACAGGGGAAAGGCAAGGACGAGTCCGGACCCTGCCCCGACAAAGAACACCGGCCGACGGCCGAACTTATCCGACATCCTTCCCGCGACCAGGCTTCCGATGGAACCGATGACCAGGGAAATACAGGTGGACCAGAACGCGAGCTGCGGAGGCAGACCGCCTTCGGTCTGCAGATAGGTTGCGGCGTAGATAGACGAGACATAATATCCGCCGGTAATGAAGGCTGCCAGCCCTGCAATGGTGACCAGGGAGCGCTTGTGCGAGGCGAAGATGGCAGTCAACGGCAGCTTGGCCACTTCACCCGAGCTCTTCAGCTCATCGTACTGAGGCGTATCGCCCATCTTCGCCCTGATCCACAGGCCCACCAGCGCCAAGGGAACGCTGAGGATGAAAGGCACACGCCAGGCCCATTCGAGGATCGTTTCCGATGCAAATGTGGACGTCATGACCAGCGCCACAATCGCCGCAGCCAATGAACCGGCGTTCGAGCCCACATTGACAATGGCCACCTGGAAGCCACGGTGCTTCCGGGGTGCGTATTCCGCCGCGAATGCCGTTGCACCACCCAGTTCACCACCGGCGGAGATCCCCTGCAGGCAGCGCATGAGGACCAGCAGAACCGTCGCCCAAATGCCTAACGTGAAATAGGTCGGAAGCAAGCCAATTCCGACAGTGGACACGCACATGAGCAGAATGGTCCAGGACAACGCTGCTTTGCGGCCATACTTGTCGCCGATATGTCCAAAGAGAATTCCACCCGGGACGCGCAGGAAGAAAGCCACAGCGAACGTGGCAAAGGTTCCCAGCAGGGCGGCCGAAGAATCTTTGGAATGGAAAAAGAGCGAGCTGATAAACGTGGCCATGTAGCCATAAATGGCAAAGTCATAGTACTCGACCACAGTGCCCAGGGCGCTGGCAAAAATTGCCCGCCTGTTTTGCCGCTTGCTTGCCGGGCTGGCCTGGCCTTCTGCCAGTTTTTGGGAAGAACGGGGGGGATCGAGATCCGCCCCGGCATTGCTGTTGATCATTTCCTTCTCCTTTAATCATTTATTCATTATGGGGAGCCGATTATGGAGCCTTGATTGACTGCGGACCCCGCCGTGCTTTGTTGTCGACGGGGTCCGCACACTTTGTCGCATGCGGGCTACCGGCTGATGGTCCGACAGTGGATGCCGCCGTCCCACCAGGCCGGCCGGTTCCAGAGAACCTCGCTAGAACCCGGCCGGCACCTCCGGGACGAAGACTGATTTGAGGTGCGTGTAGGCTGAGATCGCTTCCGCGCCCAGCTCAAAGCCCACGCCACTGTCTTTCCGCCCGCCGAAGGGTGCCCCGATGTCGAAGTTGGCCATATTGAAGGCCACGGTGCCGGTTTCAATCCGGCGCGCGGCTTCCAGGCCCAGGGCTTCGTTTTCGGTGAACACCGCACCGGAGAGACCGTAGTTCGAATCATTTGCGATGCGGACGCCCTCTTCGAAATCGCCGCTGTAGCGGGTGATCGAGACCGCCGGGCCGAAGAGTTCTTCCCGGAACACCGTCATGTCCGGTGTGACATCGGCAAAGACAGTGGGTTCAACATAGAAGCCGGTTCCGAACCGTACGTTTCCGCCGGTGGTAGCCCGTCCGCCTTCGGTCTTCGCGATCGAATAGTACTTCTCGATCGAATCTTTGTGGCTCCGGCTCACCACCGGGCCGATCACGGTCGCGGGATCCCGGGGGTCCCCCACAGGCCAGGCCCGGACGGTGTCCGTTACCGCGGTGACGACGTCGTCGTAGATCTTGGCCGGCACGATGAGGCGGGTGTTGTTGGTGCACGTCTGGCCGTTGTTCGCAAAGCTGAGATCGTGCAGGTGCTCGGCGAGCTTCTCCAGCGACGCGTCCTCGAGAAGCAGGGCCGCAGATTTTCCGCCCAGCTCCAGCGTCACCGGCTTGAGTCCTTCGCCGCACAGCTGTCCGATCCGGCGCCCGACGGGGGTCGAACCGGTGAACGCGACCTTATGCACGCCGGGGTGGGACACCAGGTATTCGCCGGTGGTTCGGTCGCAGGGGACGATAT
Source organism: Arthrobacter hankyongi (assembly GCF_022012395.1). Lineage (GTDB taxonomy): Bacteria > Actinomycetota > Actinomycetes > Actinomycetales > Micrococcaceae > Crystallibacter > Crystallibacter hankyongi. Next base: position 11,274 of record NZ_JAKLTQ010000037.1, on the reverse strand, counting down.
TAAGGACCCCGTCCGGCACGCCGGCCTCCTGTGCCGCTTCGGCGATCAGGAAGGAGTTCAGTGCCGTATTCGACGCCGGCTTCACCACCGCCGTGCATCCGGCCGCGAGTGCCGGAGCAAGCTTGAAGAACAGGGTGCTCAACGGGTAATTCCAAGGCGCGATCATGCCCACCACGCCGATCGGCTCCCGCCGGACGATGGAAAAGCCCACACCGGCCGGCCTGAGATCCTCGACGGGCGTAGCTTCGATCACCTTGGCATAGAAGCGCAGCAGCGCAGCGGCGGTGTCCGCGTTGCTGCCAATCGCCCGTCCGAGGGGAGTTCCCACCTCCTGGGAGATCAGCATGCCCAATGCCTCGCGGCGCTGTTCGATCGCGTCGGCAAACCGCAGCATGACATCCGCCCTTTGTGCCGGCCCGAATCCGGCCCACCCGTCGCGGTCATTCAACGCGTCGCTCGCCGCCTGGACCGCACGGTCGACATCGGCCCGGTTCCCTACAGGGAACGAGCCAATCACTGACTCGGACGCCGAATCGACGACTTCCTCGCGTGCGCCGGACGCAGGGTGGATCCACGTTCCGCCGATATAGAGCTTTTCCGGATTCATGCCACGTCCTCTTCGGTCGAGTAGGGATCCTGCTGGGTGAGTGGTGCGTAGAGTTCGGGCCGGCGGTCGCGGAAGAACGGACGCTTCATCCGGGAAGCCCGCATCGCCTCAATATCGGCCTCCGCGACAGCGACGCCCTCTTCGCCGTCGGCCACCTGGGCCAGCACCGATCCGTCCGGACCGTACACCGCGCTGAGCCCGAAGTAGTCCTTCTGCCCCTCCAGGCCCACCCGGTTCGAACAGATCACGAAGAACTGGTTGAACGCCGCGTGCGCGCGCAGCTCCAGCTGGAACAGCTCCTTCATCGGGGCCGACGCCGAAGCCACCGGAACGCACAGCACCTCCCCGCCCTGCAGCGCCACCGCGCGCCCCAGCTCCGGGAAATGCCGCTCATAACAGATGATCGTTCCCACCCGCAGCCCGTTGGCATCCACGACCCCGGGCCCCTCCGACCCCGGGCGGAAGTAGAACTTCTCCGGGAACCCGTTCGAGAACGGCAGGTGGGACTTCCGGTAGGTGGAAACCAGCTCACCGTTCACAAAGGTGCACGCGGTGTTGTGGAACACCCCGGGCACAGCGGTCCCCTCGAAAAAGGACGACACCACGGTGATGCCGTGCTCCCGCGACTTCCCGGCCGCCATCCGGTTCGACGGCCCGTCCAGCGGCTCGGCAAAACGCACATACTCCGGATCCGGCTCCGGCTGCACGAACGGAATCGCAAAGAACTCCGGCAGCAGCACCACCTCGGCCCCGGCACCGGCAGCACTGTCAATCAGCTCGCCGGCCCGCCCGATCGTCCGCTCACGGTCCTCCGACACCCTCAACTGCACAGCAGCAAGCTTCACCTTCCTGGTCCTTTCACTTGAATAGGGAGCTTTCCCAGATGAATCCACGGCCACTGACACGTCAGGCATGCTTGACGACTCCGCGGAGGTTTTTCCCGGCGCGAAGGTCGTCGAAACCGGCGTTGATCTCTTCGAGTGAGTACTGCTTGGTGACCAGTTCGTCCAGCTTGATGCGTCCCTGGGCATAGAGGTCCAGGACAACCGGGATGTCATGGCGCGGATTGCAGGAGCCGAAGATGGTCCCCCTGATGGTCTGCTCGCGGAAGATGATCTGGGTTCCCGGCAGATTGACGTTCCTATCGAGCACGTCCTGCGACATTCCGGCCAGCACCAACGTCCCGCGCTTCCCAAGCGTCTCGTAGGCTGCCGTCACCACGGCCTCGGTCGTGTTGCCCGTGCACACAATCACCTTGTCGGCCCCCTGCGCCCGGGGGTTCACCTGCCTGGCATAGGTGAGGGCCTCCTCGGTGGTGCGGAACTCGGCGGTGGCACCGAACTGCCGGGCGATGCCCAGCTTCGCGGGGTTCATGTCGACCAAGATGACTTCCTTCGCACCCGCGAACCGGGCGCCCTGGACCGCGTTGACCCCGACTCCCCCGGCGCCGATCACGATGACCGTATCGCCAACGGCTACCTCTGCCGCGTGCACAGCTGCTCCCCAGCCTGTCAGCACCCCGCAACTGGCGACGGCGACAGCCTCGAGGGGAATTTCCGGATTTACCCTGATGACGGCGTTGGCGGACACGACGGAGTAGCGGGCGAAGGTGCCCAGGCCGCAGTTGGCCGGGATCCGATCCCCGTCGTAAGAGAACCGGAAACTGTCCTTGTCAACGCTGCCGGGGCTGTTGGCGGCGCTGTCGCACAGGTTCGAGTGACCGGTCACGCACCAGTCGCAGTGACCGCACGCCGGAATGAAGGAAGCGGCTACGTGGTCCCCCACCTTGAGGCCGGTGACGCCTTCGCCGAGTTCCCGGATGATTCCCGCGCCCTCGTGTCCGCCGACGGCCGGGAGTGCACCGAGGCTTCCGTGCCTGAGATGTTCGTCCGAAAAGCACAGGCCGGCGTGCGTGAACTCGACGAGCACCTCTCCGGCGCGGGGAGCGTCAAGGTCGATCTCCGTGACCGTCCAGTCCTGCCCTGCCCCCAACATCAGTGCTGCTTGGGTCTTCATACGATCTTTCTCCTTAGAACTTCCACACACGTGTTCCTACAATTGCTCCGGGCCCACGGCCGCGGCCTCTGCCCGTTCCACGACGCTGCTTCGGGGCGGAAAGATCCGTGTGAGCAGCCAGTGGACCAGGAGCCCGCTCAAGAAGGCCACGGCCCAGTTGAGGTCGAACAGCGGCTTCAACATCGGAATCAGGCCCTCAGCCGGGAACGGCCCGTCTGTGCCGGCCGCCGAGTACGCGCCACCGACCGACAGCAGGAGCGCTACCCCCATCGCGGTAATTGCCCGCCAGTTGTAGCCGCGCCGGTATTCGTACGCGCCGCCCCGGCGGTACAGGTCCTCCATATCGAGCTTCGTCCTGCGGATCAGCCAATACTCGGCAATCAGGATTCCGGCGACCGAGCCCAGGAAAGCACCCGTAATTCCAAGCCAGACGAAGATGTACAGGCTGGAGTTCGCCATGAGGTTCCAGGGCTGCATGAGAATGGCGATGACGCCGGTGATAATCCCACCGGTCTTGAACGAGATAAGCCGCGGGAAAGCGTTCGAAAAATCGTAGGCGGGCCCCACGGTGTTTGCCGCCACATTGACCGCAACCGTGGCCACGATGACGCAGATCAGGCTAAACAGCACCACCAGGGGATTGGGGATCATCCCCACGAGCTCGATCGGGTCCCAAATGGACCGGCCCCACACCTCGACGGTGGCAGAGGTCGTTAGCGCACCCATGGTGGTGAAGATGACGACGGTCGGCGTCAATCCGACCGCTTGTCCCACGACCTGCGCCTTCTGGCTCTTGGCGAAGCGGGTGAAGTCCGAGATGTTCACGGACATCGTGGCGTAGAACGCGATCATGCCCATGAGCGCACCGGGGAAGATCTTCCAGAATTCCGGTCCCCAGCCGAGCTGGGACGGTGCCATCGCTGCCTCGCCCAGGCCTCCGGCCAGCGAGACCACCCACCAGAGCAGAATCCCTGCCACGACCAGGATCAGAGGAGCGGCGATGTTTTCGAGCTTGCGGATCGACTCGATGCCCCGGAGGACGAGCGCCATCTGGATGGCCCAGAAAATGGCGAAGGACAGCCACAGGGTCCAGGGATGCCCCCCGACCGTCCCGGCCTCGGTCCACCATCCGCCAAGGAAGGCCCCACTGAGGGTGTGGATTGCCTGTCCGCCCACCCAGGTCTGGATGCCAAACCAGCCGCAGGCGGACAACGCCCGCGTGATGGCGGGAATGTTCGACCCGAGCACACCGAAAGCGCTCCGGGCAAAAATCGGGAAGGGGATGCCATACTTCGCGCCGGCATGACTGTTCAGCAGCAGCGGAATCATGACGATTAGGTTGCCCAGACCAATGATTCCGACGGCCTGCACCCAGCTCATTCCCATCCCGATGAGTCCGCTCGCCAGGTAATAAGTCGGAATGCCGTGAGCGATGCTCATCCAGAGCGCAGCATAGTTGTACGTATGCCAGGTCCTGCCCTTGAACGGCACCGGAGCCAGATCGTCATTGAACAGCTTGCTGGTCTCGATAGTCTTGGTCGATTCAAGCTCGACTCGACCAAGGTTATCCTCATTAATAGCCATGGTTCGTCCCGTCATCTTGGGGAATAGTGTGTGGGCAGGCGTCGGAACGGGCCCGTGGGTACAACAGGGAAAGCACCTGCCTGCCGCGGCCAGGCCGCGGCAGGCACGCAGCTACTGCTGGGTGAGTGGTGCGTAGAGTTCGGGCCGGCGGTCGCGGAAGAACGGACGCTTCATCCGGGAAGCCCGCATCGCCTCAATATCGGCCTCCGCGACAGCGACGCCCTCTTCGCCGTCGGCCACCTGGGCCAGCACCGATCCGTCCGGACCGTACACCGCGCTGAGCCCGAAGTAGTCCTTCTGCCCCTCCAGGCCCACCCGGTTCGAACAGATCACGAAGAACTGGTTGAACGCCGCGTGCGCGCGCAGCTCCAGCTGGAACAGCTCCTTCATCGGGGCCGACGCCGAAGCCACCGGAACGCACAGCACCTCCCCGCCCTGCAGCGCCACCGCGCGCCCCAGCTCCGGGAAATGCCGCTCATAACAGATGATCGTTCCCACCCGCAGCCCGTTGGCATCCACGACCCCCGGCCCCTCCGACCCCGGGCGGAAGTAGAACTTCTCCGGGAACCCGTTCGAGAACGGCAGGTGGGACTTCCGGTAGGTGGAAACCAGCTCACCGTTCACAAAGGTGCACGCGGTGTTGTGGAACACCCCGGGCACAGCGGTCCCCTCGAAAAAGGACGACACCACGGTGATGCCGTGCTCCCGCGACTTCCCGGCCGCCATCCGGTTCGACGGCCCGTCCATCGACTCGGCAAAACGCACATACTCCGGATCCGGCTCCGGCTGCACGAACGGAATCGCAAAGAACTCCGGCAGCAGCACCACCTCGGCCCCGGCACCGGCAGCACTGTCAATCAGCTCGCCGGCCCGCCCGATCGTCCGCTCACGGTCCTCCGACACCCTCAACTGCACAGCAGCAAGCTTCATGCCGCACTCCCCTCGAGCGCGGGCTGCCGTACCCCGGTCAGAGCAATGCCTGACCGGGTCTTGTACCGCTTGTTGACGGATATGAGCAGGGCCGTGAGCGGTTCGAGCTGCCGCGCAAGCCGGAGGCGGCCGGCGTCGACCGCCCGTCCGCCTGTGACGGCGGCGGCCAGGATCATGACCCGGTCCTTGGCCGAGGCGTCGTCGCCGCAGACCAGGACATCCTCATGGCTGAGATCCGCTTCGGGGTCAAGCAGCAGCGGTGCAGAGAGGTGGTGGAAGGCTCCGACCACGTCGGCGCCCGGCACCAGGCCCGCGGCTTCTTCGGCCGCGCTGCCTGCGGCAACATCCAGGCCAAACGGTCCCTGTTTGTCGAATCCCAGGGGATTGACACAGCTGATCACCGTCTTGCCTTCCAGGTTGCCGGCGAGGGACCGGACGAGCTCGTCGTGGCCTTCGTACGGAACGGCCAGCAGCACGGTCTGCGCGCGCGCCACGGCCTCCTCGTTGACGGCGCTGCCGATCTGGGTCAGCACCCCCGGCAGCTGGGAGATCTCCGTGGCCGCCTCCAGGGCCCGGCCCGCTCCCCGTGAGCCCAGCACCACGCGGTAGCCTGCCCGGGCCAGGCGGTAGGCCAGCCCCTTCCCCTGGGGTCCGCTGCCGCCGACAATCGCAATGTCGAAATCGGTGTATGCCATCGTCAGTCCTTCGCAGCCATGGCGATCTGGGTCAGCGTCCGTTCGTGGTCGCCGTGGGTGGAGATGACCGGGCAACGGACCCCGGCCTCATGGAACTCCATCAACTTGTTGAACACATCGTCCGTGGAGCCGCAGGCAGTGACGTTCTGCACCAGGCTGTTGGGCACCAGGGTCATCGCACGCTTGATGTCATCCTTGGTGGCGGGCCAGCCAGCGACCTCCTGGATCCGGGTCACCAACTCGGGCTCGACGCCGCAGTGCTCGGCGATGTGGGGCTGCTGCATGAGGTACTGCGTGAGGAAGGCCTTGCAGTGGTCGATGGCCTCCTGCGGATCGTCGTCGTTGACACTGCATGCCACCATCATGTTCATGTCGATCGAGTCCCGGCCGTCGGTGCGCTTGGCAATGCCGCGGCCGATGGATTCGCCGGCGCCGATGAGGTAGGAGGGCGGCAGGAGGAAGTCCAGCAGGACCCCGTCGGCGATCTCCCCGGAGAGCTCGAGCATCTTGGGGCCGACGGCGCCGACGTAGATGGGTACCGGCACGGGCTTGTTCTCTCGGTACATGCTGTCGAACCGCACGTTGTCCATCTGGACGAACTCGCCGTCAAAAGTCACCGACTCGTTGCGGAACAGTGCCTGGACGACGGTCATGTACTCGCGCATCGAGGCCACGGGCTTGCGCAGCGGCAGCCCCACCTTGGAAGCCAGCGGCTCCCACCAGGCACCAATGCCGAGGATGATGCGGCCGGGGGCAACCTCGTCCAAGGTCTTGAACGTGAGCGCCATCAGGGCGGCATTCCGGCTCTTGTTGTTGACGACGCCGGTGCCGATCTTGATCCGCGAGGTCTTGCTGGCGACGATCGCCGCCGGGACGATACCGTCCCGGGCCATCCGCCCTTCGGCGAGCCAGAACGACTCAAAACCGTTCTGGTCCGCGAACTCGGCCATCCAGTACGTCTGGTCCAAGGTCTGGCGGTCGCCAACCTGGACGCCCAGGGGAAGCTTCATATCAGTACTCCAATTCGTAAGGTCAGAAAAATACGGGCTTGCCGCGGTTGAGGAAGGAGCCGCGGCCGGGCGAACCGGAAAACACGCCGTCGTCCACCAGAAGGTCGCCGCGGGAAAGGACCTGCGTCGGCTTTCCGCTGACCTTCATCCCCTCATAGAGGTTGTAGTCGGTCCGCAGGTGGCTGGTTCCGGCGCTGATGACGTGCTCGGCTTCCGCATCCCACACCACCAGGTCGGCATCCGCGCCAACGGCGACGATGCCCTTCTTCGGATACATGCCGAAGAGCTTGGCCGGCCGTGTCGACATCAATTCGACAAACTTGCACGGATCCATCCGGCCGGCGGCCACGCCGGTTTCCCAGACGACCATGAGCCGGTCCTCGACGCCGGGGACACCGTTGGGGACCTTTGGAAAGTACCCCGGGCTGCGCATTTTCTGCGGCGGCAGGTCGTCGGGCTGGTGGAGGCAGAACCCTGCGTGGTCGGTTGCCACGGTGGAGAGCGCCCCTGTGACCAAGGCATTCCACAGGCCGGCCTGGTTGCTTCGTTCGCGGATCGGCGGCGAGCAGACATACGCCGCCGCCTTTTCGCCCAGCTCGGCGTAATCTTCGTACGCGACCACCAGGTACTGCGGGCAGGTTTCGCCCCAGGCCTTGGAGCCGGCGGCCCTGGCCCGCGAGATCTCCGCTGCCGCGTCCGCACTGGACACGTGCACCACGTAGATCGGACTGTTGACCGAGTCCGCCAGCACGATGGCGCGGTGCACGGCTTCGGCTTCCGAATCGTGCCCGTGCGCGGTGGCATGGAAGCTTTCGTCCGTGCGCCCGTCATCGATCAGGCGCCGCGTCTCCCGCGCCACCATATGGCCGTTTTCCGCGTGCACCATCGGCAGGACACCGTGCTCGACGGCCAGTTCAATGCCTTCCAGCAGCTCCCCGTCATCGACCATCTGCGTGCCGGGATAGGCCATGAAGAACTTCCAGCTGGTCGCGCCTTCGGGCACGAGCCGGCGCAGGTCGTCCAGCACGTCGGGCTGCTGCTCGCGGGGCGGAACAATGGCGTGCAGCCCAAAGTCGATAACGGATTTTTCGGCTGCGGTATCGCGCCGCTCCAAGTACGTATCGTACAGGGATTTTCCCGGTGCCTTTTTGACGAAATCGACGATGGTTGTCGTTCCGCCGTGCGCTGCGGCCACTGTTCCGGTGTGGAAATCATCGGCGGTCCGGGTAGTAAAGCCGTCGATGGGATATTCCAGGTGCGTGTGGACATCAATACCGCCCGGCATGACGTATTTTCCACTGGCGTCGATCACCTGATCTGCGGTCCAGCCCTGGTTCTGTCCCAAACCGACGATAATTCCGTCGCGGACCAGGACATCGGCCCGGATGGCGCTATCGGAGTTCACGACGGTTCCGCCGGTAATCAGTACGGATGCCATTGAGCCCCCTTTCTTGGTTATGGTCGCGGCTATTTAGGTGCCAGCCTCAGCCCGTGTAGTGTTCGTCCGCCAGCGGCAGGACGTTGTCCAGAATATCCAGCGCCAGATCGATTTCCGCTTCTTCGATGACCAGCGGCGGAGTCAGCCGCAGGACGTTGAAATTGGCCGTCAGGTAAAGGCCGCGGTCCATGGCTGCCTTGATAATCCGGTTCACCGGAGCAGCGTCGGCTCCCGAAGCATTGAACGGGGCCAGCGGTTCCCTCGTCTGACGGTCCTTGACCAGTTCGACGCCGTAGAACAGGCCCCTGCCGCGGATCTCGCCGATGCTGGGATGGCGCTCGGCGAGCCGGGCCAGGCCGGCTCCGAGCCGCTCGCCCTGGATGCGGGCGTTGTCGACGACGTTTTCATCCTGCATGATCTGCAGCGATGCCACGCCCGAAGCGCAGGCCAGCGGATGACCAGCGTACGTCATGCCGCCCCAGAACTTGTTGTCCTGCAGCCACTCGGAAATCCGGGTGGAGACGGTCATGGCGCCCAGCGGAACATAGCCGGAGTTCAGTCCCTTCGCCGTGATCAGGATATCCGGCACGACGCCCCAGTGATCGCAAGCAAACATCTCACCGGTCCGGCCGAATCCCGACATGACCTCGTCGAAGATCAGCAGGATGCCGTACCGGTCGCAGACCTCGCGGATCGACTTCAGGTACCCTTCGGACGGATACAGCAGCCCGTTGGTTCCCGTCACCGGCTCGAGGATCACAGCCGCGACGCTCCGCGGATTCTCGTACTGGAGGATTTCCTCCAGGTGCGGCCCGCCGGAGCAGACCGGGCAGGGATCCGGGTGCCCGGCCGGGCACCGGTAGGTGTAGGGATCAAGCATGCGGACGACGCCGCTGACGCCGGGCTCGGCCGCCCACCGCCGCGGGTCGCCAGTCAGGGACATGGCTCCGGCTGTGGCGCCATGGTAGGAACGGTAGCGGGCCACGATCTTCTGCCGCCCGGTGACATGCCGGGCCAGGCGCACGGCGTTTTCGTTGGCCGCGGCGCCGCCCGTCGTGAAGAAGCTCATCTTCAGGTCGCCCGGGGTCAGGTGCGCCATCATCTCGGCCAGCTCGGCGCGTGAACGCTGGGCGAATCCCGGCCCGATGTAGCACATCTCGGCAGCCTGTTCGCGGATCGCCTCGATCAGGCGGGGGTGCTGGTGTCCCAGATTGAGATTGACCAGCTGCGACTGGAAGTCCAGGTACTTCCTGCCGTCATAGTCCCAGAACCAGGAACCGAGGCCGCCGGCTACCGGGATCGGGTTGAGCGCTCCCTGGGTCGACCAGGAGTGGATCACGAACTCCTTATCGGCAGCCTTCACCCGTGACCCGGTCCAAACCTCATCATCAACAATTGTCATTGAATTGCCTTTCGTCTCCGCTTAGCCGACCGTCTGGACTTCGGCGCCGAACTCGGCCAGGCGGGCCAGCGGGCGTCCGGCGTTGGCAGCGACGCAAACCACCAGGATTTCCCGCGGGCGCGGCACGTCAGCGATCTGCAGCGTGACTGTCTGGTGGTGCGAACGCGTCTTGGCGTTGAGCTTGTGCTTGAGCGGGATATCGATCGGGCTTCCCGCAAGGCCGACCTTTTCCGCGGCCGGCAGCAGCTCGGTGCCTTCCGCCGCAGCGCGGAAAACGTTGCCGAAACGGAGATTATGGATCAGCGCCGACCCATGTTCCACCTCCCCGTCGATGCCAACCAGTGCCGCTTTGCCGAAGCTCTCGACCTCGTCGCCCAGCAGCTCGACACACGCCGGCCCCACCAGTTTGCCGATCTCTTCACCAATCTCGTCCGCGAGGGTGACCAGGTCCTGCACGTATTCGCTGGGGTAGGGGTTCTCAATGACTGCCCCGACAAAGGCCACCCGGTGGATCCTGTCCAGCTCACGCCCGTTCTCAAGACGGGTTTCTTCGAGATGCCGGATGATCTTCCGAACACGAACTCCCATTATTTCCTCAATCCTTCAGACTGTTTCTCTCAGTGAACCGACGGTTCATATTCTTGCGATACGGGTGGACGCTGTCAAGGGTGTTGGCAAAGATCCCTCAGGATCCAGTAATCGGGCGCTGAGGACATGGGCAACAAAGCCCCGTTCAACGGCAGGGCAAGCAGTTCCGCGCCGCAACTACCGCCTCGAACCAACGGCAGGCTCGCTCGATGCCTCCAGCCATGCCTCCGACGTACGGCTCGAATGCCACGCAGCTAAGGTGGATAGTGCCGTGCCGCCCCTGGCCAATCTCCGGGACGGGCTTCGCCGGACCTACATGGGCGAATAGCTGGTCGAGCTTGATCGGTGGCTTCAGGCGGCCCGTGCCGCGAGGCAGTTTCCCAGCGTGCAGTCGGACCCCGAAGGACAAGGTGCCTGCCACTTCCAGAAACTTCTTGACAATCAGCACGGGTCGGACCGAAAGTTGAGCATCGTCGGTTATTTCGAACCATCGGTTTACTCAGTGAATCAATGGCGGAGAGTTGGCTGCTCGATCACTGGCACGCACATTGTCGTAACATGCGCCAACTTAACGTGTGCCAGTCGGTAGACAAAACGCAAGAATGGCAAACAAGTGCCCGGTCAGTCGGGCAGCCGTGCACTGGGCTCGCTGCCAAAGCGGTCAACGGGCCTAAACACAGCCGAGTCATACCCGCAAGACCCTAAGCATCAGGAGCGTTCCCATGACTGTCAGTGAATCGTTCGTTCCGTCCGAGAGCGCGCTGCGCCGGGCGCTGCGCCGTGCCGAAGACGGGGTGGTGCTGAACGAGGTGGAGGCCGAGACGCTGCTGCATGCCCGCGGCGAACACCTGGAGCGGCTGCTGGGTGCGGCCTCGCGGGTGCGCGATGCGGGGCTTCAGCAGGCCGGGCGGCCGGGGACGGTCACGTATTCGCGCAAGGTGTTCATCCCGGTGACGCAGCTGTGCCGGGACCGCTGCCATTACTGCACGTTCGCCCAGAGCCCG
>NZ_JAKLTQ010000036.1 GCF_022012395.1 Arthrobacter hankyongi | reverse complement strand
AAGATCCCGCGGCGCGGTGCCACTAACCGGCCATGGACGTCTTCGCCCGCCCGGCGGCCCACGGCAGCGCCAGCCAGTGTGCGTTCTGTGTGGAGATTCGCCGGTATGTCGTCATTTCTGGAAAGGAAGCCATGCCATGAGCACTCTTTTGCCGCGCCGCCGGTGCCTCTGGATGGTCATACCCTTGGCTGTGCCTGTCCTGCTGGCTGGGCTGGTGATCGGATACTCACCCGCGCAGGGCACCCAGCCGGCACCCGCCGTCGCCGGCGCCCACAGCCATGCCGGCCACGGCTCCGAGGCAGTTCCCGCCGCGCAGCTCGAGCTCCGCCAGGCCATGTGCCTGCTCTGGGCCCAGCACATGGAGTGGACACGGCTGGCGGTCACCGGGTTCGCCTCCGGCTCCGCCGGGTTCTCCGCCACCGCGGAACGGCTGCTGCAGAACCAGGTGGACATCGGCAACGCCATCAAACCGTACTATGGCAAGGCTGCCGGCGATCAGCTGACCAAACTGCTCAAGGCCCACATCACCAACTTCGTGACCCTGTTCCGGGCGGCCAAAGCCAACGACGACGCCGGACTGAAGTCGGCGACCCGTGCGGTTTATGCGAACGCGCAGGAAATTGCCGACTTCCTGGCCCAGGCCAACCCCAAGTACTGGCCGCAGCAGGCGATGCGCGACATGATGAAGGGCCACATCGACCAGACCATCGCCTACGGCAGCGACGAACTGGCGGGGAATTACACCCGTGGCATTGCCGTCTACGACCAGGCCGAGGCACACATGCTGATGATGGCCGACGCGCTCAGCACCGGCCTCATCAAGGCATTCCCCAACAAGTTCCACTGACGGGAAGACTGCGCCGCCGCTGGATAGTGCCAGGGGTGAAGTTCTCCGGTCCCATGGAAGCCCCGACTCTACGCGTCTTCGCCGCGCCCCGACTCTGGGGCTGGATTGTCCTGGAACATCAGCCGGTGGCTATGGCGGGGCGGGTCGAGGATGAGGTCCGCGACCAGGGCGGTCCACCCGGTCTGGTGCATGGCGCCGAGTCCGGCCCCGTTGTCGCCGTGGAAGTACTCGTAGAACAGCAGATTGTCCTTCCACGCGGGATCGTTCTGCAACAGGTCCACGCCACCGTAGACCGGTCTGCGTCCGTCCGGTCCGGGAAGCCAGATGCTCACCAGCCGGTCGGCAAGGTCGCCGGCAATCTCCTGCAAGGTCAGGTGGTGGCCGGACCGGGTGGGGTATTCGACGGTGAGGTCGGGACCGAAGAACTCGTCGTACTGCAGCAGGGCCCGGATAGTGAGGTAGTTGACCGGCAGCCACACCGGTCCCCGCCAGTTGGAATTGCCGCCGTACATTGCGGTCCGCGATTCGGCTGGTTCGTACTGGATGGCCGCGGTGGGCAGCCCCGGAACCGCGTATGGCGTGTTGTGCCGCCTGGAGATCGATCGCAGGCCGTGGGGAGACAGGAACGCCTCTTCGTCGAACAGGGTGCCGGCCAGCCTGGCGAGTTTGTCCATCGGGACGACCGACAGCAGCGTCCGCCGGGAGTCCCCGGTGCCACGGACCTGCCAATCGAGGATCTTGTGCCGGCCGGTCTGTTCCAACCGGCGGGCGAAGCGCTTCCGCAACCGGCGGATCCGGTCCGTGTCCTGGCTGGGGAGCACGACCGCGGGCAGCGCCGGGATCAACCCGACCAGGGTCTGCACCTTGATTGGGACGCTAGTCCCGGAGGGGTCGGTGAGCCGGTCGTAGAAGAAACCGTCCCCGGCGTCATAGCAGCCTGAATCCTCCAGCGCGTCCGTGATCAGCACAGTCTGTTCCAGGAATTTCACGACCATGTCGTCATAGGCGTTGTCGTGCTCGGCGAGTTTGACGGCCAGGGTGAGCATGGCCACGGAGTAGTACGCCATCCAGGCGGTGCCGTCGGCCTGGTCCAGTCTGAAGCCGGGCGGGAGGTGCGAGCGGTCGATCGGGCTGATGTTGTCCAATCCCAGAAAGCCGCCACCGAACAGGTTGTTCCCGTCGGGGTCCTGCCGGTTGAGCCACCAGGTGAAATTCAGCAGCAGCTTCTGGAATACCCGTTCCAGGAAGTCCAGGTCGGTGCCGCCGTCGATGACGAACACCCGGATCGCGGCCAGCGCGTGGACCGGCGGATTGACGTCGTCGAAGCTCCACTCATAGGCCGGGAGCGCCCCGTTCGGATGCTGGAACCACTCCCGCAGGAGCACCAGCAGTTGGTATTTGGCGAACGCGGGATCCAGGTGCGCCCAGGTGACGGCATGAAACGCCAGGTCCCAGGCCGCGAACCACGGGTACTCCCAGGGGTCGGGCATGGCAAGCACATCGAACGAGTCCAGGTGCCGCCACCCCATGTTCCGGCCGCAGCGATGCCCGGCCGGCGGCGCCGGTTGGGCGGAATCGCCGTCCAGCCACCGGTTGACCCGATACGGGTACATCTGCTTGCTCCAGACCAGCCCCGCGCAGGACTGGCGCATCACCCGCATTGGCTCGGCGCCGATGCCGGCGGGGGCAATCGCCGCGTAGAACTCGTCCGCTTCCCGCTCCCGGTCTGTCATGACGCCGTCGAAATAGGAGTCGAACCATCGGTCCGCCGAAGCGGTTTGATCCGGGGCCGGCCGGTGAAGCCGCAGCCGCAGTTCGATCCGGCCTCCGCCGGGCACGGTCAGCTGGTACCACCAGGCTGCCTTGGTGCCCTGATGCTGTGGATTCACAGTGTCCGCACCGGAGACCACGTGGTCGTTGATGCCGTCCTTGGGGTAGGCGGTGACCGGAGGCGCCCCGAACAGCCGCGCGGTGTTCGTCTCGTTGTCGCAAAACAATGCCTGCGGCCGCACTCCCTCCTTGGTGGGAACGGCATCGAGTCGGTAGCCGGACAGTCGTGGGTGCTCGACCGCGACACCGTCCCCGTCCAGGAACAATGACGGCGGCTCACCGCCCGAGAACCGCCAGGTGTTTCGGAACCACAGGGTGGGCAATACCGAAAGCGAGGCTTCCTCGGACGCATGGTTCTCGATGGTGATCCGGGCCAGCACCTCGGTCGGCGAGGCCTTTGCATACGCGACATCCACCGACCAGTACCGGCCGCCGTCGAAGACACCGGTATCCAGCAGTTCGAACTCGGGCTCGTCCCGGGAGCGACGGGCGTTCTCCTCGATCAGCCGCTGATAGGGATAGGCCGCCTGGGGGTAGTGGTACCGCCAGCGCAGCCAGGCATGGCTGGGTAGCGCATCCGGGTACCACCAGTATTCCTTGACGTCCTCCCCGTGGTTACCCTGCGGGCCGGTCAGCCCGAACATCCGCTCCTTCAGGATCGGATCCGCTCCGTTCCACAGCGCCAGCCCCAAGCACAGGTCATGGTGGATATCGGAGAGCCCCGCCATGCCGTCCTCGTTCCACCGGAACGCACGGGACCGGGCATGATCATGCGGAAAGTACGTCCAGGCGTCACCATTGTCGCTGTAGTCCTCCCGAACCGTGCCCCAGGCGCGTTCAGACAGGTACGGTCCCCACTCGTACCAAGGATTCGCCTCGAACAGGTCGTCAGCCGCCGCACCCGTGGCCTGGGCCAGGCGGGCATGTTCAGCGGTCACACCCCGAGGACCCGCGGGCAGCATCGTGTCGTCGGTCATGAGGTCCTCCCAGGAATTGGTGATGGCCGAACCTCTCAAGGCATGCCTGGATCGCGGCCCACGATGAGCTAAAGGCTAAAAGGCCCGCGTTATATTCGCGTTACTGAAATGGCCTCATACGCCGTCGTGCCTGCATCTCCGGTGCACAACGATTGCCGGCTGCGTCGAATGCAGCCGGTGGAGAGCGGTCTGGGGCCTGTCAGATCAACGGCAGGTCAGGCTTGGCATTTGCTTAGGTGACTCTGCCCACCAGCAAGGGGACGAATTCGGCCCAGGCGTTGCGCCAGAGCCTGGTGATTGCCGGGTACCGGGTGCCCATTTCGCGTCGAATTCCGCGAACCGCTCCTGGACGGTGGCGTATTTGAAGCCCCAAGGCGCAGAAGCCAGCGACGGCCACAACGTCCTCCGCGACTTGGTCTGGCACGCCGCGCCGTTACGAGGCTTGAACTCCCTGTATGTGCCGCCTCTCGCGTGCCGTGTATGGTCGAGACCATGGTCGTGGTTGAGCGGGGAGACAAGCTCGGCGAGGGATACCGGCGCCGCATCACCGAGGTCTACGTGCGCAGCTTCGCGCAGGACTTCGTCGCGTTCTCGCGCGACACCGGCAAGCTGGCCGACGCGTTCGAGCACATGCTGCTGCTCGACCGGTTCTACGTCGCGCTCGTGGACGGGGAGCCCGCCGGCCTCGCCTCGCTCACCGAGGGCGAGCAGGCGCTGTTCGCGCCGCGGTGGCGGGAGATCCGGCGCCACCTCGGGCCGGCGCGCGGGCTGCTCGGCTACGTGGTGATCCGGCGCTGGTTCATGGCCGCCTCCGACGGCGCCCGGCCCGGGCTCGCCGAGATCGGCTTCGTCGCCACCGAGCCGGCTTATCAGGGCCGCGGCGTCGCGACCGCGTTGCTGCGCCACCTGCTGGCGCTGCCCGGGTATCGCGAATACGTGCTTGAAGACATCAAGGACACCAACGCACCCGCCCTCGGCCTCTACGCCAAGCTCGGCTTCACGGAGTACAAGCGTCGGAAGGTGCGCTTCGCCCGACACGCCGGATTCACCGGGCTCGTGTCGATGAAACTCGTGCAGGACCCCGCGTCCCAGCCTGCCGCCGGGCGATCGCCCGGTGCCGTCTGACCGGCCCCCTCCGCAGAGGACGCTGCCGGCACGGACTGCGGGTTGCCCGTGCGCTCCCGGTCTATGAAGCGGGTTGGAACATCGAGCCGGGATTCAGGATCCGCTGTGGATCAAGTGCCTTTTTGATTGCCCGGTGAACAGCCAGCCCGGTTTCTCCGATCTCCTCACCTAGGTGTGCCGCCTTGATCCGTCCGATGCCATGTTCGCCGGAAACCGGACCGCCTAGCTCGACGGCTGCCTGCAGAACCAGGCCGTATGCCTGCCGGGCCCGGCAGAGTTCGTCCTCGTGGCCCGGGGTGAACACGATCATGGGGTGGAGTGTGCCGTCGGCAGCATGTCCGTGGACTCCGATGAACAGACCGGTATCCTCGGCGATCCCGGCCGCCTTATCTATCAGCGTCGATACGTGCCGGGGAAGGACGGTCACTTCGTGCAGGATCCAGGTACCCATGGCTTCCAGCGCCGGCTCCAGACTGTGCCAGTACTGCAGGAGCAGTTCCCCTTCGGAGGGGTAGTCGGTGGCATAGGTGAAAACGGCCCCGTTCCCTGCGCAGAGTTCCTCGAAGGCCTCCAGTTCCAGCACTTGGCCCGTGTCGCTTTGCGCAAAGAGTACGGCGCCCGGAGAAGGAACGTCGTCGCCGAGGATGGGGCTGCCCAAGTACGTCTCGACCGCACGGATGCAGGGACCGTCCATGATTTCGAGCAGACTGAGCAGATGTCCGGTAGCCAGGAACTCGGTCACGCTGCGGCCGGCCGCCTCGGTGGTCGGGAAGGCGGCGACGGCGGTCCGCGGGGCCGGGGGTTTCGCCTGCAACGCCAGGGTCGCCTCGGTAATCAGGCCCAGCGTTCCCTCGGAGCCAACGAAAAGCCGGTTCAGGTCGTATCCGGAAACATTCTTGAGGGTCGTGCTGCCGGTCCGCAGGACCTCACCGCTCGCCAACACCACTTCCAGGCCCCGGACCCTGTCTGCGGTTACTCCATATTTGGAGGCGCAGGGACCGCCCGATGCGTTGGCGAGATTGCCGCCGATGGTGCACCAAGCGTTGGAGGTGGGGTCTGGTGCATAAAAAAGGCCCTGTTCCTCGGCTGCCTGTTTCAGTTCCAAGGTGGTAACGCCGGGCTGAACGACTGCCAGACGTGTCTCCCTGTCGATCCTCGGCTTGCCGTTCATGCGGGTGAAGGAAATCGTGACGGCACCGTCGACCGCGTTGGATGCACCGGTCAGTCCCGAACCTGCACCGCGGGGTACAAGCGGAATGCCTGCTTTGGCGCAGGCCTTGACGATGGCAGCGACTTCGGCGGTGGTAGCGGGGCGGACAACAGCCAAGGGCGTCCCGGCCTCGGCCAGCGGCTGCATGTCCCGACGGTACCCTCCGGTCAGGTCGGGGTCGGTGAGAACGTTCGCTTCCCCGACGATTTGGACCATCTCGCCTAGCAGGGCCTGTATCGAAGTGTCGGCCACAGCCGTCATGACAATGCCTTTCAATCTCGTGGTGGTCCGCCGTTTCCGGCGGCATCTGCCCGATGCCGGGACAGGTGGCTTCCTGCCCCGGCATGCACCGCGGGCAGGAAGCCACCGTTTCCGGTGGTCCATCCGACTGGCCCGGATGCTCCGGCCCGGGCCGGGGTCAGGCTTCCTTGGCGGCCCGGAACCCTGCTTCGAGGTCGGCAAGAATGTCGGCAATGTTTTCGATGCCCACCGAAAGCCGGACCAGGTCCGGGGTGACGCCGGCCAGTGCCTGCTGCTGCGGTGAGAGCTGGCTGTGCGTTGTGGAGGCGGGATGGATGACCAGGGAACGGACATCGCCGATGTTCGCCACATGGGAGTGGAGCTCCAGCTCGTTGACGAACCGTTTGCCCGCCTCGGCCCCGCCCTTGATGGAGAAGGCGACGACGGCACCGGTGCCGTTGGGGCCGTACTTCTGCCCGCGTTCGAACCAGGGGCTGGAGGGAAGACCGGCGTAGGCGACCGATTCGACGTCGTCGCGGCGCTCCAGCCACTCCGCGACGGCCCGGGCGTTGGCGACGTGCCGCTCGACCCGAAGGCTGAGGGTCTCCAGCCCCTGGGCGATCAGGAAGGCATTGAACGGTGCCGCTGCGGAACCGAGGTCACGCAGCAACTGGACCCGGGCCTTGAGGATGTATGACAGGTTGGCACCCAGCGCGCCGCCTTCTCCCAGATCACGGCCGTAGACCAGTCCGTTGTAGGTGGGGTCCGGCGTGTTGAAGCCGGGGAACCTCCGGGGATCCTTTGTGTAGTCGAAGGTGCCGCCGTCGACAATGACGCCGGCGATGGCATTGCCATGGCCGCCCAGGTACTTGGTTGCCGAATGCACGACGACGTCGGCGCCCCACTCGAGCGGGCGGATCAGGTAAGGGGTGGCCAGTGTGTTGTCCACGATCAGCGGTACCCCGGCTTCATGGGCAACGGCGCTGATACCCTCCAGGTCCAGCACATGCTGGCGGGGGTTGGAAACCACTTCGCCGAAGAACAGCTTGGTGTTGGCGCGGACCGCGCTGCGCCAGTCGTCCAGGTTGTCCGGATCCGCTACGAACGTGACCTCGACGCCGAATTTTTTGAGCGTGTGGGCGAAAAGGTTGTACGTACCGCCGTACAGGCTCGGGCTGGCCACGATGTGGTCACCGGCCTCGGCGATGTTCAGTACCGCAAAGGTTTCCGCGGCCTGCCCCGAGGACAGCAGCAGGGCAGCAAGGCCCCCTTCCAGGTTGGCGATGCGGGTTTCCACCGCTTCCTGGGTAGGGTTGCCGATGCGCGTGTAGATGGGGGCCAGTTCAGCGAGGGCAAAACGGTTCGCCGCGCTCTCGGTACTGGGAAAGACGAACGAACTGGTCTGGTAGATGGGCAGCGCCCGGGCGCCGGTGGCATCGTCGGGCTGCTGTCCTGCGTGGATCTGGCGGGTTTCAAATGACCAGGAATTGTTCATGGCTACGGCTCCTTCGATATGGGTCCACAACGTCCACCAGGCACGGTTGTGGCACACGCGCTTGCCGCCGGCGGATTCGCGGGCGGCCTGGTCGTCACCCGGGGCACCCCGCCGCGGAGGAGGGTTGCCGGTCAGCATGCCGGGGCAGTTGGTCCTTGGGTTCCGTGCTGACGCTCATGACCTGGCTACAGTCTGGGACACCGTGCCGGATGATCGGAAATGTGTATGAATATGTCCGCGAGCAGGCCGAATATGTTCTTTTGAGAAGCCATGTTTCGCGGCCGGCGGCAACTCCCGCGGGCCGCAGCCGGGAATAAACCGCAGCCGGCAGCCCGGACTGCCCTATCCCGCTGGCTCCCGCCGGCTGCCACGGAGCGTCACATGACGTGGCTGGACCGTTTTGTAACGGATCAGGCCGTCGGAAAAGTCATATTGGGACCCGGGCCGGCGGGTACTTGCAGAACGCTGCCGCGGCGCCCTTACAGTTGTCGCACCAACCATCAAGAGCGGCCGAGAGATCTGGCTTGTTGACGCCGCAGCAACCATCCGCCTGCCCTTCCGCCGGAAGGGCCGCTGGAACGGTGCTAACGCCAGAACCGATGGAGACGCACCAGCTGACCCACCCGGAGCCCGGTAGGCTGCGGCGCGGGATGCCGCTGGTTCCCGGGCCGCCGACTGGTGCACTCCCTCGGAGGATCCGAGGAGTGGAGATGACATTGACCCAACAGCAGGCGGCACCGCCGTCCCTATCCTACGAGCTGTATCCGCCGGCCAGGCCGGAGGCTGAAGCGGCCGTACTGCGTGCAATCGAGGAACTCGGGGCCACCAATCCCGACTATGTGTCCGTGACCTACAGCGGGACGCCGGTGCGGCGCCGGGCCTCGGTCCGGCTGGTTGAGCATCTGGTGCGCAACACCCGGCTGCGTCCGCTGGCCCACCTGACCTGCGTGGGGGAGACCCGTGACAGCCTGGACCTGCTGGTCCGGCAGTTGGTGGGACTGGGGGTGCGCGGGGTGCTGGCCATGCGCGGGGACCTGCCGGCGGATCCGGAGGCGTTCCGGGGCGAGCTGCCGTTTGCCCGCTACCTGGTGGAACTGATCCGGCAGGTGGAGGCCGGGCATTCGGCCACGCTGGCCGGCGGGCGGCTGTCCGTGGGGGTGGCGGCCTATCCGAACCGGCATCCGGAGTCGCCCTCGTTCCAGCATGATGTCGAGGTACTGGTCTCCAAGGAACGCTCCGGGGCCAACTTTGCGATCACCCAGGTGTATT
Source organism: Arthrobacter hankyongi (assembly GCF_022012395.1). Taxonomy (GTDB): domain Bacteria; phylum Actinomycetota; class Actinomycetes; order Actinomycetales; family Micrococcaceae; genus Crystallibacter; species Crystallibacter hankyongi. Next base: position 13,272 of record NZ_JAKLTQ010000036.1, on the reverse strand, counting down.
TCGACCCGGCCCACTATGCCCGCTTGGTCGCGGCGGCCCGGGCGGCCGGGGTGACGATCCCGATCATCCCGGGGGTGATCCCGATGTCCAGTGTCCGCCGGCTGGAACGGCTGGCGGTGATGACGGGCGTGCGCCCGGACGGCGCGCTGCTGCACCGGCTGGAAACGGCCTCGGGCGAGGCCGAACGCCGGCGGATCGGGGTGCGGGCCGCGGCCGGACTGGCGCGGGCCGCCTTCGACGCCGGGGCCCCGGGCCTGCACCTGTACACATTCAACGACCCGCGCGCGTCCATCGAGGTCATCGACCAGGTCGGCCTGCCGGCCACCCGCACCCTGTCCTCCCCGGTTCCGGCCTGAACGCGGCCGGAACCGGGTTTCGATACATATCCCATCCCGACCCAACCGCACAAGGAGAACACCATGACCACCACGCACGGCTTCCCCGCCGCCACCATCCTGGGCTACCCGCGCATCGGCCCCCGGCGCGAACTGAAGAAGGCCCTCGAGGCGCACTGGGCCGGCCGGCTCGACGAGGACGGACTGCTCTTCGAGGCACGAAAGGTCCAAGACCGGACCGTCCGCCGCCTGGTCCAGCTCGGCCTGGACGCCGCAGATTCCTCGATCCCGGCGGACTTCGCGCTCTACGACCAGGTGCTGGACACCACCGCGGCGCTCGGCGCGCTGCCGGCCCGGTTCGCCGACCTCGCCGCCGAAGACGGTTCCGTGGGCACCGCCGCCTACTTCACCCTGGCCCGCGGCGACGGGCAGCGCCCGCCGCTGGAGCTGACCAAATGGTTCGACACCAATTACCACTACCTGGTGCCGGAGATCGGCCCGGAGACAACCTTCGTTGCCGCCGCACACCAGCTGGCCGGGATCATCCGGCGGCAGAAGGACCGCGGCGCGGTGCTGCGCCCGGTCCTCGTCGGACCGGTGACCTACCTGCTGCTGGCCAAGGCCGAGGCCGGTGCACCGGCCGGCTTCGATCCGCTGTCCCGGATCGACGACGCCGTGGCCGCCTATGCGGGCATCCTGGCCGAACTGGCCGAAGCCGGCGCCGCATGGGTCCAGCTGGACGAGCCGGGCCTGGTCACCGACCGCGGCGGGGCGCTGGCGGCGCCGGGCGGACTGGTGGAGCGGGTGTACCGGCAGCTGGCCAGCGTGCCGGTAGCCGCCGGCCCGCAGGCCAACGGGCGTCCGGCGCTGCTGGTCACCACCGGCTACGGTACCGCCGGGGATCCGGCCCGGCCCGGCCAGGCGCTGGCGGTGCTGGCGGCCGCCGGCGTCGAGGCAGTGCACGCGGACCTGGTCCGCGGCACGCTGCCCTCCGCCGAGGCGCTGGCCGCGCTCGGCGGCACCCGGCTGGTGGCCGGCGTCGTGGACGGCCGGAATGTCTGGCGGAACCACCTGCCCGCCTCGCTGGACGCGTTGGAGGACCTGCAGGCGCAGTCCGGCGCGGCCGTTTCGGTCGGCACCTCCACCTCGCTGCTGCATGTGCCGCACGACGTGGCGGCCGAGACCGCGCTGCCGGCGCACCTGCCGGCCTGGCTGGCCTTCGCCGACCAGAAGGTGCGCGAGGTGGTGGCCTTGTCCCGCGGCCTGGCCGGGGGACGTCCGTTGATTGCGGCCGAACTGCGGCGGGCGGAGGCGGCCCTGCGCCACCGGGCGGGGTTCGACGGCGTCACCGTGCCCGCGGTGCGGACGCGCACCGGCGCGCTGGCCGAGGAGGATTTCACCCGCGGCCCGGCGGACCGGCGTGCCGGGCTGCAACAGGAGCGGCTCGGGCTGCCGGTGCTGCCGACCACCACCATCGGCTCCTTCCCGCAGACCGGCGAGGTGCGCCGGGCCCGCGCCGCGGTGCGCAGCGGCGGTATTTCGCAGGCGGAGTACGAGCAGTTCCTGCGCGCGGAGATCACCCGCGTGGTGCGCCTGCAGGAGGAACTGGGCCTGGACGTGCTGGTGCACGGCGAAGCGGAGCGCAACGACATGGTCCAGTACTTCGCCGAGAACTTCGACGGGTTCGCGGCCACCGGGCAGGGCTGGGTGCAGTCCTACGGCTCGCGCTGCACCCGCCCGTCCATCCTCTGGGGCGACGTGTCCCGCCCGCAGGCGTTCACCGTGCCGTGGACCAGCTTCGCGCAGTCGCTGACCGACCGGCCGCTGAAGGGAATGCTCACCGGCCCGGTCACCATCCTGGCCTGGTCCTTCGTCCGCGACGACCAGCCGCTGGCCGAGACGGCGAACCAGGTGGCGCTGGCGCTGCGGGACGAGATCGCGGACCTGGAGGCAGCCGGCACCGCGATCGTGCAGGTGGACGAGCCGGCCCTGCGCGAGCTGCTGCCGCTGCGGGCGGCGGACCAGCCGGCGTACCTGGACTGGTCCGTGCGCGCCTTCCGGCTGGCCACCGCCGGGGCCGCGGAGCAGACCCAGATCCACACCCACCTGTGTTACTCCGAGTTCGGCGAGGTGATTGCGGCGATCGATGGCCTGGACGCGGACGTGACCAGCATCGAGGCGGCCCGCTCCCGGCTCGAGGTGGTCGCCGACCTGGCCTACTTCGGCTTCTCCCGCGGCATCGGTCCGGGCGTGTACGATATCCACTCCCCGCGGGTGCCCTCCGAGCAGGAAATTGCCGGGCTGATCACCGCGGCGCTGGCCGGCATCCCGTCGCGCCAGCTGTGGATCAACCCGGACTGCGGGCTGAAGACCCGCGGCTACGCGGAAACCGTCGACTCCCTGCGCCACCTGGTCGCAGCGGCCAGCACCGTCCGCAAAGCCGTAGCCGTGTCGGCCGCCGGCCCGACGGCGTAGCACACCATCCGTGAGGCAGGCCGGGCGGGAGCAGCCACTCCGGCCCGGCCAGCCTCAGGGCCCTCCACCTTTATGGAGGACGGCAGCAAGCTGCTGCACGCAGGGCACGCCGCGCAGGACGCACCGCTGCGGCCAGGCGGCCACAGGGTGCCCGTCGGGGACGACCACGGCGGGACCAACCGGCTGCCAGGCCCATGGGGAGCGGTGAATACGGCCGTGAGATGACCTGCCTTGACGCCGCCGCCATCTGCCTGGGGGCCACAGTGCTGCTCAGGGCAGCGGGCACGTCAAACGGCTGGAGCCCCGGACTTCCGGGGCTCTAGCCGTTTAAGCCGCCGGGTCCCCGCGCCCGGCGCGTGTGGGGGAGGCTGCGAACGCTACGCTTGGACTCATGGCCCAGCACAAACTCATCCGTCCGGGCAAATGAGCCGGCCAGGTTCCCCGCTGCACGTGGTCGCCTGCGCCCACGGCACCGATGATCCGGCCGGCCGGGCACTGATCGACGGGCTGCGGATGGACGTCGGCACTGTTGCGGCCGCGCGTGGGCTCGACGTGCTCGTCCATGAAGCTTATGTCGATGTCCAGCAGCCCGCTTTGGACGACGTCGTCGCCGGGCTGCCCCCGGGCGAACCGGCAGTGGTGGTACCGCTGTTACTGTCCACCGGGTTCCACACCAGCGTCGACATCCGCCGGGCGGTGGAGGCACGCCCCGGCACCATAGCCGCACAGGCCATCGGACCTGACCGACGGCTGGCCGGCGTCCTGGCCGGACGGCTGGCGGAAACCGGCCTCGGCGAGGGGGACCACGTCGTCGTCGCCTCGGCCGGCACCAGGATGGCCCGCGGCGTCGAAGAAGTGCGCCAGACTGCGCGCTGGCTGGCCGAGGATATCGGCCGGCCGGTGACGGTAGGCTTCGGGGCGGCTGCGCAGCCGCCGGTGCCGGCGGCGGTCGAGGCCGCCCGGTCGGCGCCCGGCTGCCGCCGGGTGCTGATCGCATCCTACCTGTTGGCTCCGGGGCACTTTTATGCGGTGCTGACCCGGGCCGGCGCGGATGCCGTGACGGCACCGCTGCTGCCCTCCCGGGGCGTCGCCGAATGTGTTACGGACCGTCTGCTTGATGTCCTCAAGATGACGTAATAGGACCGACTGTGTTGCCGCGTTGAGCCATGGGACGCCGCAATGGAACATATTTGGCCGCCTGTTCCGCCCGTCTCTACTGTGGCTCGCATGACTCAGGCGATCGAGACGAAAACGGCCCCGCGGCAAGGGCGCCAGCGGCCTTCCGCCAAGCCCAATGGGCAGTGGAAGGTGGACGGGACCGCGCCGCTGAACCACAACGAGGAGTTCAAGCAGCAGGACAACGGGCTCAATGTCCGCGAGCGTATCGAAACGGTGTACGCCCAGCAGGGCTTTGACTCGATCCCCTCCGACGACCTGCACGGCCGGTTTCGCTGGTGGGGCCTCTACACCCAGCGCAAGCCGGGGATCGACGGTGGCAAGACGGCCACGCTGGAACCCCATGAGCTTGAGGACCGGTACTTTATGCTCCGGGTCCGCATCGACGGCGGAGCGCTGACTACCGAACAGCTGCGGGTCATCGGCGGCATCTCCACCGAGTTCGGCCGCGACACCGCGGACGTAACGGACCGCCAGAACATCCAGCTGCACTGGATCGACGTCGTGGACGTACCGGAGATCTGGCGGCGGCTGGAGGCGGTCGGCTTGTCGACCACGGAGGCCTGCGGCGATGTCCCGCGTGTAGTGCTGGGATCACCCGTCGCTGGCATCGCCAAGGACGAGATCATCGACCCGACGCCGGTCATCCGCGAGATCGCCGAGCGCTTCATCGGCGACCCGGAACTGGCCAACCTTCCGCGCAAGTTCAAGTCCGCAATCACCGGCCACCCGTCGCAGGACGTGGTGCACGAGATCAACGACATCGCGCTGGTCGGCGTGCTCCATCCGGAGCTGGGGCCCGGCTACGACCTGTGGGTCGGCGGCGGGCTCTCGACCAGTGCCCGGCTTGCCGAGCGCCTCGGGGTCTTCGTCGGCGAAGAGCACGCCGCCGCCGTGTGGCACGGCGTGGTGGCCATCTTCCGCGACTATGGCTACCGCCGGCTGCGGAACAAGGCACGGCTGAAGTACCTGATGAACGACTGGGGGCCGGAGAAATTCCGCACCGTGCTCGAGGAGGAATACCTCGGCTTCGCGCTCCCGGACGGGCCGGCCCCGGACCGGGCCAGCGAACCTGGCGACCACATCGGCATCCACGAGCAGAAGGACGGCAACTTCTACATCGGCGCCGCGCCCGTGGTGGGGCGCGTCTCCGGGACCGTGCTGACCCGCCTGGCGGACCTGCTCGAACGCCACGGTTCGTACCGGCTGCGCACCACCCCGCACCAGAAGCTGGTGGTGCTGGACGTGGCACCGGAGCAGGTCGACGCCGTCGTCGCCGGCCTGGCCGAGCTCGGACTGAGCAGCAGCCCCTCGGTCTTCCATCGGTCGACCATTGCCTGCACCGGGCTCGAGTTCTGCAAGCTGGCCATCGTCGACACCAAGGACACGGCGGCGCGGACGATCGCGGGCCTGGAGGACCGCCTCGCCGACATCGCGGACCGGCTGCCGGCACAGCTGAGCCTGCACATCAACGGCTGCCCCAATTCCTGTGCCCGGATCCAGACCGCAGACATCGGCCTCAAGGGTCAGCTGCTGCCCGATCCCGACGGCGGCCAGACCCCGGGGTTCCAGGTGCACCTAGGCGGCGGCCTTGCCTCCAACGACCGGGAGGAAGCAGGGCTGGGCCGCACCGTGCGCGGCCTGAAGGTCACCGCGGACGGGCTCGTGGACTACGTGGACCGCGTCGTCCGCCGTTACGACGAACAGCACGCCGACGGCGAGACCTTCGCCGAATGGGCACACCGGGCGGACGAGGAGTTCCTGAAATGAGCAGCAACAGCACAGCCGGTGCGCCGCGGACGGCCGAGGAAACGCGGCGGCTTCAGGAACTGGCGGCCGACGGCGCGGAACAGCTGGGCTGGGACGCGCCGGCCGAAGAGGTCGTGGCGTGGGTAGACCGCCACTTCGCCCTCCGCGACGCCGCGGTGGCCTGCTCGATGGCGGACGCAGTGCTGCCGCACCTGGTCGCGGAGCAGCTGCCCGGGGTCGATGTCCTGTTCCTGGAGACCGGCTTTCACTTCGCCGAAACCATCGGCACCCGCGCGGAAGTCGCCCGCGCCCTGGACGTCAGGATAGTGGACGTCCTGCCGGAGCAGACTGTGGCCGAGCAGGACGAAGCCCATGGGCCGGACCTGTTCTCCCGCGATCCCGGACTGTGCTGCAAGCTGCGCAAGATGGACCCGCTGCGCCGGGCCCTGGCCGGCTACAAGGTCTGGTTTACCGGGGTGCGCCGGGACGAGGCACCGACCCGCACCAACACCCCGCTGGTGAGCTGGGACCAGGCGCATGGGCTGGTCAAGGTGAACCCCGTGGCCCCGTGGAGCTTCGACCAGCTGACCGACTACGCCGCCAAGCATGCCGTGCCACTGAACCTGCTGCTGCAGCAGGGCTATCCGTCGATCGGCTGCCGCCCCTGTACCCGTCAGGTGGCGCCGGGCGAGGACCCGCGAGCCGGCCGCTGGGCCGGCCTGGCCAAGACCGAGTGCGGTATCCACGTCTCCTGACCTGCGACACCCGACCCCGACCCTCAAGGACCCCACCATGACCCTGATCCACGCATCCGACGCCGCGGCGCCTGTCCGGGAACGGCTTGGCGTCCTGGACACGCTCGAGGCCGAATCGATCCACGTCATCCGCGAGGTCGTGGCCGAATTCGAACGCCCGGCCATGCTCTTCTCCGGCGGCAAGGACTCCGTGGTCATGCTGCACCTGGCCGCCAAGGCGTTCTGGCCCGGACGCGTGCCCTTCCCGGTCCTGCACGTGGACACCGGCCACAACTTCCCGGAGGTGCTGGAGTTCCGCGACCGTACCGTGGAACGGCTCGGCCTCAGGCTCATCGTCGGATCCGTACAGGAGTACATCGACCGCGGGGAACTGCAGGAGCGCGCCGACGGTACCCGCAACCCGCTGCAGACCACGCCGCTGCTGGATACGATCGGTGCGCACCGTTTCGACGCCGTTTTCGGCGGAGGCCGCCGTGACGAGGACAAGGCCCGGGCCAAGGAACGCATCCTGAGCCTGCGCGATGAGTTCGGCCAGTGGGATCCGCGCAACCAGCGTCCCGAGCTGTGGAACCTCTACAACGGCCGCCACACCGTGGGCCAGCATGTCAGGGCGTTCCCAATCAGCAACTGGACCGAGCTGGACATCTGGCGCTACATCGCCCGCGAGGGCATCGAGCTGCCGTCCATCTACTACGCGCATTCCCGGGAGGTCTTCCGCCGCGACGGCATGTGGCGTGCGGTGGGCGAGTTCTCCCGGCCCGGCCCCGGCGAGGAGGTTGCGGTCCGCACGGTCCGCTACCGCACCGTCGGTGACATGTCCTGCACGGGTGCCGTGCTCTCCGGGGCCTGCACCGTCGACGACGTCGTGCGGGAAGTCGCAGCATCCACCCTCACCGAGCGCGGGGCCACCCGCGCCGACGACAGAATCTCCGAGGCGGCCATGGAAGACCGCAAGAAGGACGGGTACTTCTAATGACCACCGAACTTTTGGACCGGCAGCGCCCGGCCGCCGGGACCCTATTCCGCTTCGCCACCGCCGGCTCGGTCGACGATGGCAAATCCACCCTCGTCGGGCGGCTGCTGCACGATTCCAAAGCCATCCTGGCGGACCAGCTCGAGTCGGTCGCCCGTACCTCGGCCGACCGGGGCTTCGGCGGTGACCAGGGCGGGCTGGACCTGGCGCTGCTGACTGACGGGCTGCGGGCCGAGCGCGAGCAGGGCATCACCATCGATGTCGCCTACCGCTACTTCGCCACCGACCGGCGCACCTTCATCCTGGCCGACTGCCCCGGTCATGTGCAGTACACCCGCAACACCGTTACCGGGGCCTCGACGGCGGACGCCGTGGTTGTCCTCGTTGATGCCCGCAAGGGGGTGCTCGAGCAGACCCGCCGCCACCTGAGCGTCGTCGCGCTGCTGCGCGTGCCGCACGTGGTGGTCGCCGTCAACAAGATCGACCTCGTCGGCTATGCCGAGGACGTGTTCGCCCGGATCGAGGCGGACGTCCGGCGCGTGGCGGGCGAGCTTGGCCTGCACGACGCGGTCAGCATTCCGGTGTCCGCGCTCGCCGGCGACAACCTCGTCGAACGCTCGGTGCACACGCCCTGGTACGCGGGCCCGACGCTGCTCGACTTGTTGGAGACCCTGCCCACGACCGATGACAAGCCCGCCACCGCCTTCCGGTTCCCGGTCCAGTTGGTGCTGCGCCCGCAAGGCGCTTTGGCTCCCGGGCTCGACGTGGGCGCGTTCCGGGACTACCGCGCCTATGCGGGCCAGATCGTGGCCGGCACGGTGCGCGTCGGCGACGCCGTCACGGTACAGACCCCGGGGCAGGTGCCCCGTACGACTACTGTTGCCGGGATCGACGCCGCGGGACGGGAACTGGATGAGGCCTCCGCGCCGCATTCGGTCTCGCTGCGCCTGGTCGACGAGTTCGACGTCGCCCGCGGGGACCTGATCGGCGCGGCCGGCACGTTGCCCGCGCCGTCGGCCGAGCTGGCCGCCTCGCTGTGCTGGCTGGCCCCGCGGCCACTGCGCCCGGGCACCAAAGTCCTGGTCAAGCACGGCACGGCCACCGTCAGAGCCCTCGTTTCCGCCGTCGTGGGGCGGCTGGACCTTGACACCTTCGAGGCCGGGCCGGCCGCGGAACTGGAGCTTAACGACATTGGCAGGGCGTCCCTGCGCCTGGCGGCCCCGCTGCCGCTCGAGCCCTATGCGGTCCACCGCCGCACGGGGGCCTTCCTGCTGATCGATCCGCAGGACGGCAGCACCCTGGCCGCAGGAATGATCCGGAACGGAGCAGAACAGTGAGCAGCAACCCTCAGGATTCCGGGAGCGTCCGGATCACCGCCGGCGCGCAGAAGAAGCGGCGGCGCGGCTGGGAGATCGGCTTGGCGGCGGCGCTGGCGGCGGCCATCATCGGCACGGCAGCCTGGGCCTTCGGCGCCACGGGCAGCAGCCCGTCCGGAGCCGGTCAGCCTGCGGCCGCCTCCGGCACGCCGGCCGCGGAACTGCGGCTGGGCTACTTCGGCAACGTCACCCACGCCCCCGCCCTGGTCGGGGTGCAGAACGGCATCCTTGCGGGCAGCCTCGAGGAGCATGGCGGCACGAAGCTCAGCACCCAGGTCTTCAACGCCGGGCCTGCGGCAATCGAGGCCCTGAACGCCGGTGCCATCGATGCGACCTATATCGGCCCGAACCCGGCGATCAACTCCTTCGTCAAAAGCGGCGGCGAATCCGTCGCCGTGATTGCCGGCGCTACCTCCGGCGGCGCCCAGCTGGTGGTCAGGCCGGAGATCAGCTCGCCCGGCCAGCTCAAGGACAAGGTCCTGGCCACCCCGCAGCTCGGCGGCACCCAGGACGTCGCGCTGCGTGCCTACCTGAAATCCCAAGGCCTGGCCGTGAATCCGGACGGCGGCGGGGACGTCACCATCAATCCGACGGAGAACGCCCAGACCCGGAAGCTGTTCCAGGACGGCAAGCTCGACGGCGCGTGGCTGCCGGAACCATGGGCATCGCGCCTGATCCTGCAGGCCGGTGCCAAGGTGCTGGTCGACGAGAAGGACCTGTGGGACGGCTCGCTGGCCGGCAAGCCCGGCCAGTTCACCACCACCGTGCTGATCGTCAGCAGGAAGTTCGCCGCCGAGCACCCGCAGACCGTTGACGCCCTCCTCGAGGGCCACGTCGCCGCCATTGACTGGCTCAATTCGGCCTCCGCCGCCGACAAAGCCGCGGCGATCAACGCCGGCCTCAAGGCCGCCGCCGGAGCCGAGCTGCCGGGCAACGTCATCGACCGCGCGCTGCAGAACATCGAATTCACGCCCGACCCGCTGGCCGGGACGTACCCGAAGCTGCTCCAGAACGGCGTCGACGCCGGCGTGACCAAGCCGGCGGACCTGACCGGCCTCTTTGAGCTGGGCCAGCTGAACCAGGTGCTGGCCGGGGTTCCCGGCCACACCCAGGTGAGCGCGGCCGGGCTGGGCGCGGACTAAGGCGGTATCCGGTGTCTGTACTGCTTGAGAACCTCGGCAAGCGATTCGAGGCCGGCGATGCCGTGCTGGACGGCGTGAACGCCCGCATCGGCAGGGGTGAGTTCGTGGCGCTGCTCGGTGCCTCCGGCTGCGGCAAATCCACGCTGCTGAACATTATCGCCAGCCTGGACGAGCCCAGTTCGGGCGCCTTGGAAGTCCCCGCGGACGGCGCGGCCCTGATGTTCCAGGACCCTGCACTGTATCCCTGGCTCACCGCCCGCGGCAACGTGGAACTGGCCTTGAAACTGCGCGGGGTCGGCAAGGCCGCCCGCCGCGCCCGCGCCGCCGAACTGCTCGACCTGGTCCATTTGGGCGGGGCGGGCGACAAGCGCCCGCATGAGCTCTCCGGCGGCATGCGCCAGCGCGTCGCCCTGGCCCGCGCCCTGAGCCAGGACCGCCAGCTGCTGCTGATGGACGAGCCCTTCGCCGCCCTCGACGCCATTACCCGCGACCTGCTGCATGAAGAGCTGGAACGGATCTGGCGCGAAACCGGCAGGACGATCGTCTTTGTGACGCACAACGTGCGCGAAGCGGTCCGCCTGGGCCAGCGTGTGCTGCTGCTCTCCTCGCGTCCCGGCCGCGTGGTGCGCGAGTGGGCAGTTCCCGCCGAGGTCAGAGCCGATGCCGCCGCTGCGGCCGCACTGACGGGGGAGATTACCGCACGTCTGAGGGAGGAGATCCGCCGCCATGGGAAATAACGTGACCGAACTCGAGGCCGGATCCCGTGCCGCCGGCGCTTCAGCCGGAGGCAATGTCCCGCCCATAGATGCCCACCGACCCCCGGACATTGCCCCCGGCTTCAGCGCAGCGGGCGCCCCGGATGAGCTCCGTGCCCTCGAGGCCGGGCTGGACGAGCTGCAGTCCGGGCACGCCTCCGCCCGCAGGGACTGGGGCCGCGTGCTCCTGCCGCTGGCCGCCGTCGTGCTCCTGGTCCTGGCCTGGCAGCTGCTCGTCTCGCTCGACCTCAAGCGCCGCGACCTGGTGCCCGGGCCGCTGGATGTCGTCGCGTCCCTGGGCCAGCTGTGGGCCGAGGGACTGGTCCAGGAATCCGTCCTGACTTCGCTCCAGCGCGGGCTGGCCGGCTTCGCCGTCTCGGTGGCGGTCGGTACCCCGCTGGGCCTGCTGCTCGGCCAGGTCAGGACGCTGCGCCGGGCCGCGGGCCCGCTGATCTCGGGCCTGCAGGTGCTGCCCTCGGTCGCCTGGGTGCCGGCGGCCATCATCTGGTTCGGCCTCACCGACGCCACCGCCTACTTCGTGGTGCTGATGGGGGCGATCCCGTCGATCGTCAACGGGCTGGTGGCCGGCATCGACCAGGTTCCGCCGCAGTACCGCAGCGTGGCCAAGGTCCTGGGCGCCTCCCGGCTGGAGCTGGCGCTGCAGGTGATCCTGCCTGCCTCGCTGCCCGGTTACGTGGCAGGACTCAAGCAGGGCTGGGCGTTCTCCTGGCGTTCGCTGATGGCTGCCGAGATCATCGCCGTGGGCGGGACCATGGGTTACGGCCTCGGTTCGCTGTTGGACCAGGGGCGCACCCTGTCCGACATGGGCATTGTGATGAGCGCGGTCCTGATCATCCTTGGTGTCGGCATCCTGATCGAACTGCTGGTCTTCGGCCCGGTGGAAAGGCGCCTGCTGCAGCGCCGCGGCCTGCTCGCCGGGAGCACCCGATGAGCGGCCTGGACTTGTACCCCGTTTCGCTGCGGCTGCTGGGCAAACCGGTGCTCGTCGTCGGCGGCGGAGAAGTGGCTGGCCGCCGCGCCAAGGCGCTGCTGGATGTCGGCGCCGTGGTGACAGTTGTCGCCCCGGAGGCGGGCAGCGGCGTCGTCCGCCTCGCCCGGGCAGGACTGCTCGCATGGCAGCGCCGCGGCTACGAGACAGCCGACCTGGACGGCAGCTGGCTCGTCCAGACCGCCACAGGAGTGCCCGCGGTGGACGCGCGGGTGGCCGCCGAGGCCGGGGAACGGCGGATCTGGTGCGTCAATGCGGCCGACGCCGGGACCTCTTCGGCCTGGACCCCGGCCGTCGGCCGGGTGGACGATGTCACGGTCGCCGTCAACGCCGGGGGAGACCCCCGGCGGGCCAAGGCGCTCCGGGACGCGGTAGTGCTGGCACTGAAGACGGGACGGCTGCCCCTGCGCCGGCACCGCAGGCAGCCCGGGCTGCGGTCAGGGTGTGTCACCTTGGTGGGCGGCGGTCCCGGCGACGCCGGACTGATCACCGTCCGCGGCCGGCAGTTGCTGGCCGAAGCGGACGTCGTCGTGGCCGACCGGCTCGGCCCGCGCGACCTGCTCGACGAACTCGACGACGGGGTGCGGGTCATCGAGGTCGGCAAGGCGCCTGGCAACCACCTGGCCGGCCAGGACGAGATCAACGCCATCCTGGTCCGCGAGGCACACGCCGGCCATCTGGTGGTCCGGCTCAAGGGCGGTGATCCCTATGTACTGGGCCGTGGCGGCGAGGAGGCACGCTTCTGCAGGGACCACGGCGTCGATGTCGAGGTGGTCCCCGGAGTGACCAGCGCAATCTCGGTACCCGCGGCCGCGGGAATTCCGGTAACCCATCGCGGGGCAGCCACAGGATTCAGCGTTGCCACCGGCCACGAGGAACTTGCCGAGCTTCCGGCCCGGCCCGATCACACCCTCGTGCTGCTGATGGGTGTCCGGCGGTTGGCCGAATCCGTCGCGGCGCTGCGCTCGCGGGGCCTCGGCCCCGAGACGCCGGTGGCCATCATCGAGCGCGGCTGGATGCCCGACCAGCGGGTAACCATCGGCACGCTGGATACCATTGCCACGCAGGCGGCACTCCTCGGCGTGCGCAACCCAGCGGTCATCGTGGTCGGTGACGTGGTCCGGCTCAGCCCCTTCGCACCCGAACATTTTGCACATCATCCTTCCCTCACCTCACCAGGAGCACATCCATGAGCAACAGCACCATCCCCGGCACCGGGTTCCCACCGCGCAGCCTGCGCGTTGCCGTGGTCGGCGCAGGCCCGGCCGGTGTCTATGCCGCCGACCTACTGACCAAAAGCGACCCGGCCGCCTCCGGCGAACTCGCGCTCAGCATTGACCTGTTCGACCGCTATCCGGCACCGTACGGCCTGATCCGCTACGGCGTGGCCCCGGACCACCCGCGGATCAAGGGGATCGTCACGGCGCTGCACAAGGTGCTGGACCGCGGCGACATCCGGTTCTTCGGCAACGTGGACTACGGCACCGACCTGGATCTGGCCGACCTGCGCCGCCACTACGATGCCGC
>NZ_JAKLTQ010000035.1 GCF_022012395.1 Arthrobacter hankyongi | reverse complement strand
CTCCATGTACGCGCAGCGCAGGATATCCGGCGCCGGCACCGAAGGCTTGGGGATCTCGTTGCTCATGATAATTCCTTGAAGTCTTGGGGATTGGTGCGGGAGTGGGCTCGTAGACCCCGAGCCCACTCCCACGGGGGCCGGCACTGGCGGGACAGGTCTGACGCCGCGCCCGGCCGGTCTAACGTCCGGAGCAAGCCGGACAATTAATCAGGCGTCGCCGGTTTACCGGCTGGAGCTGACGCCGAACTTGGGGGTGTGGGCCTCGTTGAGGCTGATCTGCACCGACTGCTGGGTGGTGTAGAAGTCGACCGAGCGGTAGCCGCCCTCGCGTCCAAGGCCGGAGGCCTTCACGCCGCCGAACGGGGTGCGCAGGTCACGCACGTTGTTCGAGTTCAGCCACACCATGCCCGACTCGATGCCGTGTGCGAAGTTGTGCGCACGCTTCAGGTCCGAGGTCCAGACATAGGCGGCCAGCCCGTACTTGGTGTTGTTGGCCAGCTCGAGCGCCTCTTCGTCAGTGTCGAACGGGGTAATGGCAACGACCGGGCCGAAGATCTCCTCCTGGAAGATCCGCGCATCCGGGGCCACATCGGCGAACACGGTCGGTGCAACGTAGTTGCCCGTGGGGAAGCCATCGGCACGGCCGCCGCCGGCAAGGAGGCGGCCTTCGGTCTTGCCGATCTCGATGTAGCTCATGACCTTGTCGAAGTGCTTCGGGTGCACGAGCGAGCCGACCTCGGTTGCGGGATCGCTCGGCAAGCCCACCACGATGTTCTTTGCGCGCTCGGCGAAGCGGGCCACGAAGTCGTCGTAGATGTCGCGCTGCACGAGCACGCGGCTGCCGGCGGTGCAACGCTCGCCGTTCAGGCTGAACACACCGAAGACGGTGGCGTCGAGGGCGGCCTCGACGTCGGCGTCGGCGAAGACAACGGCCGGGCTCTTGCCGCCGAGCTCGAGCGAGACGCTCTTGAACTGCGGGGCGGCCGCGGTCGCGATGGTGGCACCGGTCGAGCTGTCACCGGTGAAGGAGACCAGCGGCACATCCGGATGCTTCACGAGGTAGTCGCCCGCGACTCCGCCGGACCCGAAGACCAGGTTGAAGACGCCCGTCGGCAGGCCGGCCTCTTCGAAGATGCCCGGCCACAGGGACGCGGAGAGCGGGGTGTAGCTGGCCGGCTTCAGGACCACCGTGTTGCCGGTCGCGATTGCCGGGGCGAGCTTCCACGACTCCTGCATGAAGGGGACGTTCCACGGCGTGATGAGGGCGGCGACGCCGATCGGCTTGCGGTTGACATAGTTGATCTGGCGGCCGGGGACCTTGAAGGCGTTGTCATGCTGGGCCACGATCAGGTCGGCGAAGAAGCGGAAGTTCTCCGCGGCGCGGCGGGCCTGGCCCTTGGCCTGCTTGATCGGCAGGCCTGAATCGAAGCTCTCGAGGAGGGCAAGTTCATCGTCGCGCGATTCGACGATGTCGGCGATCTTGTGCAGCACGCGCGAGCGTTCGCGGGGCAGCATTTTCGCCCACGGGCCGTCCTTGAAAGCACGCTTGGCCGCGGCGACGGCGAGGTCGACATCTTCCGTCTGGCCGGCGGCAACCGTGGCGTAGTTCTCGTTGGATACCGGATCCAGGACCTCGAAGGTCTCGCCGCCGATGGAGTCGACGAACTTGCCGTCGATGTAGTGCTGAAGGTGGGTGGGCAGGTTCTCGGGAACGTAGTGCTCGGCCATGAACAGGTCCTTCCCCCCTCTTTCAAGGGGCTGGTCGCGTCGATACCAACTTCATATTTGAAATCGTATACGATCAATGGTGACCGACACCACGTGCAGCTGTCAAGCCGCCCCGGAAGAGTTCATGCGGGCAATGGAACTGACTGGCATGAGTGTCCCGCCCTGGTCATCATTCCCCGGCGCTACAACACCGGCATTGGCCAGCATGTCCGGGAACAGCGCCTTGCCGGCGGAGACCATCTGATTCCGGCGGTAAGGCTCAGCCCGTTGGCACCCTCGACGATGCGTGATGGGAACCTACCAGCGTGGTGCCATGGGATCGGCCGATTGCCCCAGGGCACGGCGGATGAACCGCCCACCCCGACGGCAGCGGCCATCGGGGCGGCGGAACACGGCCCGGTCATGGACAGCGCCAGCCGGTACACGGCGGGCACGGACAGTTCCATCTGCCGGACAATCTTGCTGGGCCGGGCCGTCACGCTCCCCCATCGTCACGCGCTCACGTCCCGTGCGCCCGGGGGCCGCATCCCACGCCCCGCGTCCGTTGGGGGTGCTGCAGCTCAGCCCACCGGCAGCGGACGCGGTGCGGGCCGGGCACCGGCCATCGACTCGGCCATGTACTCGGCGACCACGTCCTGGGAGATGGGCAGGTCCAGCACGAACACGCCCGCGGCACCGCGGGACACCCAGTCCTTGAGCGCATCCAGGTCCTGCAGGCTCCGGGCCTTGACGCCCTCGGCACCGAGAGCCCGGCCCAGGGCGGCGAAGTCCACCTCCTCGATGAGCATGGCCGCCTCGTCCAGCCCCCGGGCTGCATACTGGTGCAGCTCGGCACCATAGGCCGCGTCATTGAACACGACCACTACACCGCTGCGCGCCTGGCGTACGAAGCTCTCGAAGTCGGCCAGGGCCATCAGCCCGCCGCCGTCGCCGGTCACCAGCACGGTGGTCCGATCGGGACGGGCCACCGCGGCGCCCACGGCCGAGGGGAAGCCCAGCCCGATCGACTGGAACGCGGTGCCGACGAACAGATGGGAACGCGCATCCGGCACCGAGCACATCAGCGGGACCCACCCGATGAAGTGCCCGCCGTCCTGGACGAACGTCCGCTCGCGGGGCAGGATGCCCTCCAGCGCCAGTGCCATCGTGCGCGGGTTCAGCCGGCCGTCCGGGGCCAGCCCGTCTTCCACGGAGCCGTCCCCGCCCATGTCCTCCATGCGCGGGGCCGCCGGCATGGGCTGGCGGGCACGCCAACCGCCGTCGGGACGGCCGTTCTCCTGCGGGGTGGTGCCAAACGCCGCCGCCAGGGCCGCCAGGGCGGCGCCGGCGTCGGCGACGAGGAAGCGGTCCGTGCGCTCATGGCGCTGGCCGGTGCGGGAGTCCACCTGGAGCACGGTGGCATCCTCGGACACGAGGGTGCCGTAGCGCATCTGGAACGGATTCATGCCCGCTCCGACCACCAGCACGACGTCGGCCTGGCGCATGATCTCCACGCGCTCAAGCCGGGCGAAGCCGCCGGCGATGCCCAGGTCGCCCTCGGGCCCGGCCACCTGGCGGGCCATCACGGAGGTGGCGATGAAGGCCCCCAGCCCGTCGGCCAGCCGGCGCAGGGCCTCGGGGGCCCCGGCGGAATCGACCACGCCGCGGCCGGCAATGATCAGCGGCCGCTCGGCGCCGCGCAGCGCGGCGACCAACGGCTCCAGCTCCGCGGCCGCCGGCGCGGCGGCCGCCGGCGTCGTGGGGTGCGGTGCTTCCGCAGGCTGGGTGGCGGCCTGCACGGGGACCTCCACCAGGTCATACGGGACAGCGACGACGATCGGCCGGGACTCTGCCGCGGCGCGGTCGTAGGCGTCACGGACCTGGGCGGCCGGATCCCGGGCGTCCAGGCGCACCGTCTCGACGCCGGCAGCGGCGGCCATGCCGACCTGGTCCACGTCGAAGAAGCGTGGCCCGGCGGTGGGAGCGTCGCCGACGATCAGGATCAGCGGGATGCGGGCGATGGCAGCTTCGGACAGGGCGGTGAGGGTGTTCGTGAACCCGGCGCCGTAGGTGACGGTGGCCGTTGCCGGCTTCCCCGACGCGCGGAAGTACGCGTCCGCCGCGGCCACGGCGCCTGCCTCGTGGCGCACGGTGACGAAGGGGAAGCCGGTGCTGGTCAATTCGCTGATCAGGTGGGCATTGCCGTTGCCCATCAGCCCGAAGAGGACGGTGGCACGCTCGCGCACGACCCGGGCCACGGCCTGGGGGACGGTGGCGGTGGCCTCAGTAGTGAAGATGGTGGCGGACGCGTTCGCGGGGCGGTCTGCAACGGCGGTCATGGCGGGACTCCTCAGGCTCTCGGGACGTCATGGTCTCGCCAAGGAGTGTGCCCCGGGTGGTGGCCGCTGCGCAATCAGTCTCTAATGTAATGGCCATCGTGTACATCCTGACCTATTGATAAGCGAAATAACTATGCAGAGTGTCTAGTTAATGACGTCTGCAGCAGCCGCAAGGCTCACTGCTGGACCGCTGGCTGGACGCGGATCATGCCGCGCACGACGGCTGCCCAGCTGGAGACCGCGGCACCGCACCAGGCGGGAACCAACTCGGGCGTCTTCACCACCAGCCGGCAGGCCGGCGGCGCACTTGCCATCGTGGGATTGGGTGTGCCCACCGCCGCCCCTACCGGCTTCCGCACCGGGCAGCTGCTCGGCGTGGTCATGACGGCAGTCGTCGCCGTGGCGCCGGTCTGGCAGCCACGGCGCTGAAACCGTGCCGCGTCGACCGCGTCACTTGCCCCTGAAAACGGGGAAAACCCTGTGCTTGCCGTAGTCCCGGGCCTGCAGGCTGCGCAGCGCGTCCATGTCCTCGTCGGAAATGACGAAGCCGACCTGGGCATTGGACCGCATGTGCGCGGGGTTGGCCGTCTTCGGCAGTGATACCGTCCCCAGCTGCAGGGTATAGCGGATGCACAGCTGCGGCACGGTCACCCCGTACCGCTCCGCCATCGCGCCGACGTCCGGGTTCTTCAGGATCTCCCCGTGGGCGATGGGCGAGTAGGCCTCCACGAGAATGTTCCTGCTTTCGCAGTAGGCAATCAGCTCGGCCGGGGTATTGCCCGCATGGACGAGCAGCTGGTTCACCTGCGGTGCGACCGTGCAGGCGGAGAGGATATTCTCGATATCCTGCTGCTCGAAGTTGGAGACACCGATGGAGCGGAGCTTGCCTGCCTTGTAAGCGTCCTCCAGCGCTTGCCAGGCCTCACGGTTGCCCTCGGCGTAATCCCCGCCCCGGAAATCGTTCCAGGGCTGCGGGCTGTGGATCAGCATCAGGTCGATGTGGTCCAGCCCCAGCGTGGCCAGCGACCCGTCGATTGCGGCGGCTGCGTCGTCGTAATTCTTGATCTCGGCCGCCAGCTTGGTGGACACGAACAGCTCATCGCGCGGGACGCCGCTGGTGCGGAGCCCTTCCCCGACGCCGCGTTCGTTCCTGTAGGCCTGCGCGGTGTCGATGTTGCGGTACCCGATCGCGACAGCCTCCGTGACTGCCTGGGCGGCTTTGCCGTCGTCGATGAACCAGGTGCCCAGGCCCAGCTTGGGGATGGGCACCCCGTTGGACAGCGTATAAGTCTCATTCAAAACCATGGGTCTCCGCACTCCCTTGCCTTGTGTGTTGTTCTCGACTGTCCCTACGGTCAGGATAAGTCGGGTCCTATGCGGTTAAGGGTCCCCTGCCAGTACACCTTTTGGCAGGGACTCCCACCACGTGGGCGGGCGGCGTTTACTGGAATGGTGCCGAATCCGTCCCCCTCCCGGGGCATGTTCGGGTATCGGCCCGGTTCAACAAGTGACAGGAAGACACAGAATATGAGGTACACCAAGAGCGGCGGCCAGACGGCAGCCGGCCCGAAGGAATGGTTCACCGGAACCGTGCAGATCGACGGCATCCGCAACCCCGACGAGCAGTCAGCCATCGGCTGCGCCCACGTCCGGTTCGCCCCCGGTGCCCGCACCGCCTGGCACCACCATCCCAACGGCCAGACGCTCTACGTCACCGACGGCATCGGCCTGGTCGCCCGCCGGGGCGGGGAGGTCCAGGAGATCCGCCCCGGTGATGTGGTCTATATCGAGCCCGGCGAGGAGCACTGGCACGGGGCCACTCCCGACCGCTTCATGGCGCACGTCGCCATGCAGGAAGCTGATGAGAACGGCCAGGTCGTGACCTGGCTCGACCACGTCACCGATGAGGAATACGACGCCTGAGCCTGCCCAGTGCCTGACACGGATTAACCGATGAAATCACGCTACATAGCACCGGCACCACGCGGGAGGGCCCGCCCGGAGAGGGAGCAGCACGCGATCCTGCGTCGCTGCTGCTCGCTCACCGTATCACTGGCCGATCAGGGCGTGTCACCTTGAGCTGCCACTGAAATGCTGCTGATCACGAAGCAAGTCGCCGGGAGATTCACGGCCTGCAAGCAGGTTCCAGGCCAGTCTCCTCCAGTACGTTTACAAACCAGTTGGTCCTTCTACATCGGCCCCGTCCACTGGTCGGCCTTGAGCTGCGCCTGCCCCATTGTCCCCTGATGGGAAGCGGCAGTCGATCCTGCCAACGACGTTTCCCGGCCTCGTAACGGCGGGGACGCCTATTAGAGATCAGGTGCCGGTGTGCGTAGCCTGGACGGATGGTGATGCCGGGGAAGCGATGACGCTGGCGCGGCATTCGAGGCCGGTAGCGCCGGTGGAGACGATGTTCGGGAAGGCGACATCAAGCGTCTCCCCCGGTTTAACCGTGAACTCGACTTCCTTCTGGCCGACCACACGTGAATCCGACGAGCGGACCACGGAAAATTGCACTGTGTAGGTGTTGGTCGCGGTGCCAACATTCTGTAGCGTCGCTTTGCCTCGCCACACACCATTGGCATCGGCACCGCACACGAAGCCGGTCAGGACACCTGATGCGGTGGACGACGGTGCTGGTGCGGTCGCTGCCGGTGATGTAGCGGGGCCTTCCTTGGCTGGAGTCGAGCAGCCAGACATTATTGCGGTCAGTATCGGAACGGCTGCCAGGACAACGATCGGTCTCATGAGGACAGGGTAGATCTGGCCGCCGTCGCTGATCTTCATCCCTTCTGGATGATCAATCAGCGGGCATGGGTTGTCTGGCCCGGCAGTCCGGCCGCGAGGAATCCATACCTACGGGCGGTAACGATAGCCCCGTGCCGCAGGGCGGGCGGAGCACCAGGACCCCATGGGGCCCTTGAATTCCGGCCCGGTCGTCCAGCAGCGCAATCATCATGCGCGGAGCGACTGAGCCGGCATCCCACATGTGATGTAGACCGGCAGACTACTTGGTCCCTAAGACCATTCCCCTCCCCTGAGTTTATGTTCATAGCCATCCGCTGATTTGCCGCTGCGGGCTATCCCAGTAGTTGTGAGCCATAAACAGGCACTGCCCTTAACTACGAGGATCAATAATCAGCCGGGAGGCGACAGCAGTAACCATGCGAAGATCACTGTCATTACGGAAATGACAGCCGCGATCGCGACAAAACCCCACTTTGTGCTCATGATTTCCCCCAACCCTCAGGCGGGCCTGCAGGCCCTCCCGCCCAGTTTGGCGTGAGTGGAGGTAATTCATCAATAGCTGCCAACCCGTCACTAAATCGACGTCCACTTTTCGACCAGTTGATCGACCAGAAAACTTGTGGGTGGGAGTGGCCGACGCACGCGAATATCCGCGCCCGCGGGTCGATAGCGGCTCCGGTCGCTGGCATTTCCGGAGCGATTAAAAGCAGTTCAGGTACGGGTTACAGCCGGAAAGATCCCGAATCCAGGGCGATCGGCAGCCTGTATTCCAAGGAAAAAACAGTTGGGCCCAGGTGTGGTGCCTGCCGTCCGCGGCCCATTCCTTGCCGGGGTCCTGCCGGCTCCGGGCGGCGCGCTCGTTGGTCAACCGGGCCTGCTTGGACGCGGATAGCTCCTGCAGGTGCCCGGGCTGGCCGTGGCCCTCAGTACCGGTGCACGTCGCCGTCAGCGCAAGCAAGCCCGCAGACGATCCCGTCTCCCAGGGAACGGGCAACGTCATGGATGCAGCCGGAGCCTGCCAGCTTCTCGGGTGCCACCGGCGACCGACCACTCGGCCGGGCCGAGCATCGATCGGCCCACCTCCGCGGGTGCCGGACCGACGACCATTCTCAAGTGGACGTATTCGTCTTCCTTCCGCTGTTCCTGGAGGACGAGCGTGGGCTGACCATTGTTTGAACCGAGGTGACGGTCATGAGAGAGGCCTTTCCATGGCGGCGGTGGATGTGGTGGCGGCGCTGGCCTCTACGGCCGGGTTACCGCCCCAGAGGGATCCCTGGGTGAGGGTTTCCCCCTTCATCACGAAGGAGTCGGCGGTGACGACGACGCGGTCTTCAACGGTTACGCCATAGTGGACAAGTGCGGCGACGCCGAGCGTGACATCGTCGCCGATGACGTCGTAATCGGACTTGAACATTCCGTCCTCCTGGGAATGGGACTGAATTTGGGTGCCGCTGTTCAGTGTGCAGCGGGAGCCGATCGTTACCAGTGTCCGCTCAGGGATATAGCAGCCGTCGTCGAACACCCTGGACCCGATCCGCACGCCCAGCACACGCCATAGCAGTGGCTTGAAAGGGGTCCCGTTGAGCATGAGCATGAACCGGCCCCCGGCGAGCAGCTTCCAGTACCGCTCGTGCCACCAGAAGTAGGGATGGTAGATGGAGCAGAGCCGGGGCTCGAGTGGCCGGAACCGCCTCACGAGGTGCTCGATGCCGATTTGAACCAGCAACTCGACCACGAACAACGCGACGAACGACGCACTGATCGCCAGGAAACCGAATTGGTCGGACAGTTCGAGGCCCGCAAACGCCACCAGCAGGCCTACCGTCGCGTTGAGCCAGCGGACAAGCATCAAGAGGGTCATCGAACGCAGGTTGTGCCTGTTCTTGGCCGCGAGGTCACGGCGGAAGTCCGTGCGGTTCACCCGCTCCTTGGGAAGGGCGTCCCGCAGGACCGAGCGCGGGATCTCGAAGGGTGGTGAACCGAGCAGGCCCACGTCCTGGCGGACCGGTCCGTCGATGGGAACCATGACCTTGGTTGCGAGCAGGCAGTTGTCCCCGGTCCTTGCGCCGGCCGGGTAGAGCACGAAGTTGCCCAGGAAGCTGTGCGCGCCGACCGCCGCCCGGCTCATCTTGAACGAAGTCGGCGAATGTTCGGTGTTCATGAATGACACCCCGTCGGCGATCATGCTTCCGGTGCCGATCTCCGACAGGAACGGGTTGTCGTGCTTGAACATCGTGCCTAGGTTCGATCCGGTCTGCTGGACCTTGCCCTGCTTGTAGCCGATCGCCGCTACGAAATTCACGACGTACGAGCTGTCGCCGAACAACGATGGCAAAAACCGGCTGTTGGTCATCCTCGCCATCGCCCGCTCGGCGGCATACCGCCACCCGAACGTCGGGTACACCGTGTCCGGTTTCAGGGCGAGCTGGAGCACCCGCGGCACGGTCGTGATCAAGAGCAATACCACGATCGTCCCGCCAAAGACGCCCAAGCCGGCGTAGAGAAGTGCGTCGCTGTAGAAAACCCAACTGGTGAACGCCCAGGCCTGCGGCTCCAGCAGCGTGGCCACATTCGGATCCGACAAAACGAACAGGATGACAGCCTGGCCCACCAGGATGCGGCCCAGTCCGAGCGTGGTAATGAGCTGGGACATGGCGAACAATGCCCGGCGCACTGGACGGTAGGGGGTTCGTTCGACCCTGCTGTAATCCACGTCCGTACGCCTGCCGGGAGAACCGTGCCAACGTTCGCCCTCAGGCACGGCTTGGCCGGTGTACAGGGTGGACCGGTGGCCCAACTGCGAGCCGTCTCCCATTGTCGTGTCGATATCCAGGACGCTGCCCTCACCGACGGTGACGTCGCGGCCCAGCGTCACCGCACCAATTTGGATGACGCCTCCGTGGGCACGGTAGCCGTTGGCGAACACGTCCTTGCGGATGACCGTCCCCTCGCCGATAGTGAGCAGGTCCGTGGCGACAGGCAGTCGGTTGGTCAGAATCGTGACGTTGCGGCCCACCTTGGCGCCCATCGCCCGCAGGTAAAAGGTCATCACCGGGGAACCTGTCATCAGCACGAGCGGCGAGGTGCGCATCAGGGTCTTGACCAGCCAGAAGCGGAAGTAGGCCAGGCTCCAGATGCGGATCTCCCGGGGACGGAAGCGCCCGACGATGATCCACTTCGCAGCCACGGGCAGGATGCACATGGCCGCGAACACCGCCGCCGCGTAGGCCGTTGACCGCAGGTAGATCTCAAAGAAGCTCAGGCCGTTTTCCAGCCACTGGTGGTTGCCCGGCCCCGCTTCGGGGAACACCCACTGGTACCACACCACCGTCGCCAGGCCGCCCACCACGCAGTAGCCAAGATAGACCAGCGTCTGCAAAACGCCGCACGCAATGAACTCCCACGTCCGCGCGTCCATCGGCGCCGGTGTCTCCGGCACGGATGCCACGGCCGGTGACGGTGCCTGTGGCTTCTCCTGCTGTGCGGGTGCCAAGGCAGTAGCGAGGGCGGAGATATTCGGGTTTCCGTAGACGTCCTTCATGGATACCGAGGGCAGGTCCGGATCCTTGCGTACCCGGGCGCAGAACTTCGCCATGACCATTGAGTCCGCGCCCAGGTCCTTGAAGAAGTCGCTGTTCATCGGTACCTGCTCCACGCCGAGCACACCGGACAACACCTCTGCCAACCGGACCTGCATCTGCGCCGTAGCAGGTGCCGCCTCCGTTGGTGCCAGGCCGGTGGCCAGCGCCGAGATCGAAGGGTTCTGGTAGATGTCCTTTATCGATACCGAGGGCAGGTCCGGATCCTTGCGTACCCGGGCGCAGAACTTCGCCATGACCATTGAGTCCGCGCCCAGGTCCTTGAAGAAGTCGCTGTTCATCGGTACCTGCTCCACGCCGAGCACACCGGACAACACCTCTGCCAACCGGACCTGCATCTGCGCCGTCGCAGGTGCCGCTTCCGTTGGTGCCAGGCCCGCCGCCAGCGCCGAGATCGTGGGATTCTGGTAGATGTCCTTGATGGACACATGGGGCAGATCCGGTTGCTTGCGCACCCTGGCGCAGAACTTCGCCATGACCATTGAGTCCGCGCCCAGGTCTTGGAAGAAGTTGGCGTCCACGGGGACGTCGTCCTTCTCCACCACCGATGCGAGAAGATCGGCCAGCCGGCGCTCCAAGGCAACGGCCGCACCCGTGGCCGGCGGGCCTAGAGAGCCGTTCCCGGCCGCAGTTGTGGAACGCGGAGCTTCCCGCAGGTCGGCGATGAGCTTTTTCACTGCACAAAACTCCTTAGCAAGGCCAGATTAGTGAGCAACGTTTTTCGCACCCATGAAGCTGCAAGTTTGGGTGCAAATCGTGAGGAGCGGGGCGGTCAGCGGGACGACGAGGATGATCCAAGACCGGCAGTCAGCCCTAATGTCTGCCTGTTCGTCCAGAGGGGTTGTGCCCGAGGAATGGCTTGGGGAAGGCTCGGCCGACCCGGCGGCGGATTGCACCATGTGTCCGGCTTGCTGCTTCACGATCATGGAAACGGTGGGTTCCTTCAAGTTTGCTCGTCGTATCTCCACCGTCGGACCCGACTATAAGTCCGTCAAATGGCGGAACTGTGAAGTTGCTGTGGAAGCATGCTCGTCTTTCGCCCAGCCCACCAATTCGTCGTCCCGGCTGCCATGGTCGCCGTCGTCGTTTTCCTGGCTGGGCTCGGCCGGCTCCGCCTCGAACCGGAGTAGGAGCCTGTCCCGGAACTGGAGACCGGTCGAGAGTATCGGCGGACGCGGCTGCTGCCGTCGAGGATCGTGAGGTCGACGCGCAGAGGCGAAAAGTGCCGATAGCGGCGCCTATGTTCGGTTGCCGTGCAGCAGTAGATTTCCAGCAGTTCCCACAGAAAAAGTAATGACGGTCCCCTGTCTGGCATCAGGCGGACGGACGTCTGACGTGTTGAGTTCGGGCGGCATCGGTGGACCCCGTTATTTGGAGCCGTAGATTCTTCCCCTTGGCGGCCCTTACGGGCCGGCCTCCCACACTGTCGTGTTAGGCGGCGTTGAGCGCGCTTTCGAGCTGGTCGATGTTGTCGTTGAACCAATCCAGATAGCCGGATTCTTCGAGCGGGTTTCACTGAAGCCGACGACGGATTTCTGCCTTTTCGGCAGTGGATTCCGTTTAGGTAACGGCGTGGTTATCCGGCGCATAGAGCTTTAGCCCATGCCAGGTTTTCATCCAAGGGCTTTCCTCGGTGGCAAGGACAAAACCGGGATGACCGCCTAGCGGAGGCCCTTCGGCCATGCCGGCCTGTTCCCATCCTCGCTCGCCGGGGACCCGCATGTGCAGGCGCCTCCGCCGGCGCCCTCATCCGTTCCCGCGCCCTTGGCGAGGGCGCCCTCGCTGCCGCCGAACGAGACCGTTGCGCTCATGAGCGTTTCGGTCACTTGCTCTAGTACGACCATGTCGACGTTTCCGTTATTGGCGTTTGGTATGGGCTGTGGGACCGTGCGGGCCAGTTCCACCCCCGGACGTGGACGAACTGCTCGCCCTGGGGCTGCCCGTCTTGGCCCACGGTATCCGCCCCGGCCTCTTCAAGTACGGGCTGGGCGCCATCCGACCATTGCCTGCGGCAACGTCGTGTGCAACCCAGGCGGCGGCGTCGTCGTCCCGCAGCACGTTACAGTGCCGCCCTTGAAAAACCGGCCCGGAAAAACGAAGGCGACATGCGAGCCAAAATCGCCGTTCCCGCCCGGCCGCGCTCCAGCCCTGACTCGTCCAGGCTCACCGGCGCGGAAGCCGAGGCCTGGCAGAACAGGATGCTGCTGGGGACCGACACCATACAGCGCCAACCCACCACGGGCGTTCTCAGGCAACAACGCCTTAGACCTGCACTATCAATGGTCGGCTCCTTGGCCGTCACCATCGGCCGCGAACCGGCTCTCCAGACCCAGGATGACGGTGTCCAGCGTCAGGTGGAAGACGCGGTCATCGTCACGGCCTGGAGTGGCGGACCCGTCTTCACCGTCAGTGGGGGGTTTAAGACTCAGCCACCGGTGGAGCGAGCCGTTGAGTTCGGCGGTGAGGACACCGGTGATGACGGCGCCCACGAGGGCGGTGTACTGCGGGAGCTCGGGGTGCGGTACCCCTGCGGATTCCAAGATCGCGGTGAGCGCGACCCAGAATGGGTCTTCGGGTTGGATGAAGTCCGCCTGGTGGCTGAACGAATAGCCCATGAGCTTGGGGTGGCGGTGCGCCAGTGTCCGGAAATCCGTGGCGAGCAGGCGGATGCGTTCCTGCCAGGGAGCGTCCTCCAAGGTCACGGTTCGGAACCGGGTGCCGGCCGTTCTCGCCACGCCGCGCAGGACGGCGTCCTTGTTCGATACGTGGTGGTACAGCGACATCGGGTTCGCATCGAGCGCGGTCGCGAGTTTGCGCATGGTGAGCGCCTCGACCCCGTCCGCGTCGATGAGCCGCAGGGCGGCGGCATAGATCCCGGCCTCGGTCAGAGGCACCTCTCTTTTCCTGGTTCCCCGCGCGGGGCGTTTCGCCGTGTCCATACCCGGACGGTAGCAGATTCGTACAGCGTACGGAAATTGTCCCGGCTACCGGGCGCACGGGGGTTGCGGCTTGTTTCCATACGCCGTATGGTATTTGTTCCATACGGCGTATGTTTTATGGGCGTGGCCGGTACTGCCGGCGCCATTGCCCATCCCCCACCCCATCCCGAGGAGCAATCCATGACCACCCAGTCCACGAACACCCTGCAGCCGATCCGGTCCCCGCGCGGGATCCCGCTCTTGGGCCACACGCCGCAGATCCCCGGCACCAACCCGGTGGAGTACTTCGGCGAACTGTCCACGCAGTTCCCCGAGGGGATCTACCGCATGGAGATCGCCGGCATCGAACAGGTCTTCGTCTGGGACCCGGACCTAGTGGCCGAGGTCTGCGACGAGACGCGGTTCTTCAAACAGATCGACAAGACGCCACTGGCCCATGTCCGGGACTTCACGGGAGCAGGCCTGTTCACGGCCCACCAGCACGAAGAGGAATGGGGCATGGCGCACCGGGTTCTCCTCCCGGCCTTCAGCCAGCGGGCGATGAAGGGCTACTACGGGCAGATGCTGGAGATCGCCCGGAACCTGGTGGGCAAATGGGAGCGCCGGGAAGGCGGGCCGGTCAACATCACCGATGACTACACCCGGTTGACCCTGGACACCATTGCCCTGTCGGGGTTCGGTTACCGGTTCGACTCCTTCGCCAGTGAGGATCTGCACCCCTTCCTCAATTCGCTGCTGGAGGCGCTGGTCGAGTCGCTGCGGCGCTCGCAGGAGCTGCCGGTGATGACCAGGATGCGCAAGGCCGATGACAGGAAGTACCATGCGAACATCCAGCTGATGCGGGACCTAGTCGAGAGCGTGATCAAGGAGCGCCGCGAAGGCAACGGCACCGTCGGGGATGACCTGCTGGGTCTGATGCTGGAGGCCGTCGACCCGGAAACCGGCAAGGGGCTGGACGACGACAACGTCCGTGACCAGGTGGTGACGTTCCTGATCGCCGGTCACGAGACCACCAGTGGTCTGCTGTCGTTCGCCACGTACTCGCTGATGCGTAACCCGCACGTGCTGGCCCAGGCATATGCCGAGGTGGACCGGCTGCTGCCGGGCGACACGGTCCCGGACTACGACACGATCATGCAGATGGACGTGATCCCGCGCATCCTCGAGGAGACCCTGCGCCTGTGGGCTCCCATCCCGATGATCGGCAAGTCCCCGCTGGAGGACACCGTCATCGGCGGCTGCTACGAGCTGGAGAAGGGAGCGCGGGTCAACATCCTCGAGGGCCCGCTGCACACCCACCCCAAGGCATGGGACCGGCCCGAGGAGTTCGACATCGACCGGTGGCTGCCGGAGAACCGCGTCAACCACCACCCGCACGCCTACAAGCCGTTCGGCAACGGCATGCGTGCATGCATCGGCCGGCAGTTCGCGCTCACCGAGGCCCGCCTGGCCCTCGCGCTGGTACTGCAGAAGTTCAAGTTCGCCGACACCAACGACTACAAGATGGACGTCAAGGAGGCGCTGACGCGCAAGCCCGCCGGCTTCGAACTGAAAGTGCGGTCCCGCCGGGAGCACGAGCGGACCATGTTCGGCGCGGCGGACGTCCAGACCGACGACACACGGGCGCAGGCCGCCGTCAGCGGTGTCGGCGTGAGCCTGACCATCGCCTACGGCTCCAGCCTCGGCTCGTGCGAGGACCTGGCACGCACCATCGCCGACCGCGGTGAGCGCTCCGGCTTCGGCACCACGGTGGTCGGCCTGGACGAGCTGGGCGACAACCTGCCCACCGAGGGCCTGCTTGTCGTGGTGGCCTCCAGCTACAACGGCAAGGCCCCGGACAATGCGCAGCGTTTCGACGACCTGCTCGCCGCCGGGCTCCCGGAGGGCTCGCTGGACAACGTGCGGTTCGCCCTACTCGGTGCCGGCAACACCCAGTGGGTGGCCACCTACCAGGCCTTCCCCAAACGGATCGAGCAAGGCCTTCTGGCCGCCGGCGCCACCCCCGTCATCGAGCGCGGCACCGCGGATGCCGCCGGTGACTTCGACGGCTTGGCCACCCGCTGGATGGAGACCCTGTGGGCCGTCCTGGCCGAGGAGTACGCTGCCGACACCTCCGAGGCGGCCGGCCCGCGCTTCCAGGTGCAGCTGCTCACCGAGGCGGACCTGCGGCCCGCGATCGTCTCCGCGCAGGCCTACCCTCTCACGGTAGTGGCCAACGAGGAACTCGTGGCCGACGCGACCGGCCTGTGGGACCTCAGCCTCGAGCCGCCGCGCCCGTCGGCAAAGTCCATCACCATCGAACTGCCGGAGAATGTCACCTACGAAACCGGCAACCATCTGGCCGTTTTCGCCAAGAATGAGCCGGCCTTGGTGAACCGCGCCCTCGCGCGGCTCGGCATCGCCCGCGACCAGGTCCTGCGCCTGGACCAGGCCGACGGCGGCCGCACCCACCTCCCGGTAGGCACCCCCGTGACCGCAGGACTGCTGCTGACCGATTTCCTGGAGCTGCAGGACGTGGCCAGCCGCCCCCAGATCCAGACGCTGGCCGAACACACCCGGTGCCCGTGGACCCGCCCGCAACTGCAGGCCTACACGGCCGGCACCGCCGAAGCCGAGGAGCGCTACCAGACCGAAATCCTGGGCAAACGAGTCTCCGTGCTGGGCCTGCTCGAGCGCTTCCCGGCGGTCGAACTGCCGCTTGCGGTCTTCCTGGACATGATGGGCCCGATCCGCCCGCGGTTCTACTCCATCTCCTCGGCCCCGCTGGCCAGCCCCCGCCACGTGCGCCTAACCGTGGGCCTGCTGGAAGGCCCGGCCCGGTCCGGGGACGGCCAGTACCGCGGCACCTGCTCGTCCTACATCGGCGGCCTTGAGCCGGGGGACGTTATCTACGGCTATGTGCGCAGGCCCTCCCCGACCTTCGCCCCGCCGGCCGACCCCACCACGCCGCTGATCCTCATCGGACCCGGCACCGGCATCGCGCCACTGCGCGGCTTCCTCGAAGAGCGCGCCTGCCAGCATCGGAGCGGCACCGAGGTGGGCCTGTCGCAGGTCTTCGTCGGCTGCCGGCACCCGGAGCACGACTACTTCTACCGGCAGGAGATGCAGGACTGGGAACAAGCCGGAATCGCCCAGGTGCATACCGCCTACTCCGCGGTGTCCGGCCACCCGGCCCGGTACGTCCAGCACGCAATCGCCAATGCCGCCGACGCGGTATGGCACGCCATCGAAGACGGCGCGTACATCTACGTCTGCGGCGACGGCCGCCGCATGGCGCCCGCCGTGCGCGAGACCCTCGCGGCGATCTGCCGCGAGCGGACCGGCAGCGACGGCGAGGCCGCCCGGCAGTGGCTCGCCCGGCTCGAGGCCGACGGGCGCTACCAGCAGGACGTCTTCGCCTGATCTCCCGGACGCCGGGAGGGTACGGCGGTCCCGACACCCCGCACCCTCCCGGCCACCACCCACCCACAAACCACAACACCACACCGGCGCGGACCGCCGGCAAACACACTCCCAGAAAGCAGACCCCCATGCACCCCATGCCCATCGGACGCCGCCTCAGCAAGAAGCCCGCCATCCTGCCCGGCATCAGCCGCAGGCCCCTGACCACCAGCCAGGGCCTGACCTTCAAATGCCTGCGCAGGCAGGCCGGCCAAGCAGCCGCCCGGGCCGCAGCCATTCAAGGATGCACCGCGGCACCCGCCGGCGACACCGTCGCATCGGCGTGTCCGCCACCGCAGCATCCGCCTGCCCACGTTGAGCACCAACAGGCCGGGGTACTGACCCATACACCATGGGCCGGCTGGTACTACGAAACCGACCCGGACTGAAATCGAAAAGCGCGCACCGCAGCACCAGAACGGCACCGAAGCAGGTCTGTCGCAGGCCTCCGCAAGCTGCCGCCACCCACCCACGAAACACCACACCGCACCCGGCGGCTCCAACCGCCGGCATATGCGGCTCACAGAAAGCTCACCACCATGCAGCACACCATGCTTGCCGGACGCTTCCACCTGGACAGCAGGAAATTCGCCGTGGAGGAGGCCCCCGTCCCCGTTCCGGGTCCGGGGGAAGTCCTGATCGAGGTAAAGGCCGCAGGTGTCTGCCTGTCGGACGTCCACCTGCTCGGCGGCTCCCTCGTCCCGCTGTTCGCCGCCTCCGACACGGTCACCGTCGGCCACGAGGTTGCCGGCGTGATCCACACCCTCGGCCCCGGCCTCAAGCGCGGCCTGACCACCGGCACCCGCGTTACCCTTGAGGCCGGCAAGACCTGCGGCCAGTGCGCTGGCTGCGTACGCCGCCGCCCCTGTACCCAGATGCTCACCGCCGGCATCGACTACGACGGCGGCTGGGCCCAGTACACCCTCGCCCGCGAAGACTCGCTCATCCCCATCCCCGACAACCTCCCCTTCGATCAGGCAGCGATCATCCCCGACGCGGTTTCCACCCCATACGCCGCCGTCGTTGCCACCGCCGGGGTGCGCCCCGCACAGTCCGTCGGCATCTGGGGCGTCGGCGGAGTCGGCGCCCACAACGTCCGCGTCGCCCGCATGGCCGGCGCCGCGCCGGTCATCGCCGTCGACCCGCTGCCCAGCGCCCGCGAGCGTGCCCTGGCCTTCGGTGCGGACTTCGCCCTGGACCCCGCCGCCGACGACTTCGCCGACCACATCCGCACGGCTACGGGTGGACGAGGCCTGGACTTCGCCTTCGACTGCGCCGGCGTGCCCGCCGTCCGAGAGCAGGCCGCCTCCGTACTCGGCCTCAACGGCGCCCTCATCCTCGTCGGCATCAGCCCCAGGCCCCTCACCATCACCGAGGGCCTGACCTTCAACTATCTCGGCAAGCAGGTGCGCGGCCACTACGGCGGCACCCCCGAGTCCGTCAGCGAACTGGTCCGGCTGGTCGAGGTCGGCCGTCTAGACCTCGCCCCCTCGATCACCGACCACTTCCCGCTCGCCGAGGCCGCCGACGCGGTGAACCGGTTGGCGAACAAGATCGGCGACCCGATCCGCCTCATCCTGGTGCCCTGACACCTGAACAGAAGTTCATCAAGACCACATCGGCAAGAGCGAGTGGGCGCCGGTACTTGAGGGGGCGCAGGCGCCGGTCTCTCGTGGACTGTCAGTTTCATCCCAGGCCTTCTGACCCACATAAGCGTCACTGAGGCAGCAACGAACCTTGTTCAGCGCACATATTTACCTTGTGCCCACTCAACATTCGAGACAATCGAGGATGCCATGTCTAGGAAACGTCACCAGTCACCGACGGCTGTTCCGAAGAAAAAAGTCAGCCTATGGGGCTGGTCCTACTCGGGTTTCTCGCCTCTCTTGCCTTGGCCTCGGCGCTATCCTACGTCTTCGCCGCCTACACCACGCAGAGTCTGACACCCCTGGACTATCCACCGACGCTGACGGCTGATCAACAGTCCGGCGTTCCTACTCACCTACCGGCGTCAAAGAGCGACAGAAGATGATCTCTCGATCACTAACAGCCTTTGGAACTGCAGCAACGGCAGCATGATACCCAGCTGTGAAGTAAAATAATCCCCCTTGCCATTACTGGCGTCCATTCAATCGAGTCTCTGACCGATGAATGGTTTGCGCAGCGCAACGAAGTTGAGCGGCTAAACTGTGTAATTCTTTTGACTGATTTTTTAAGACTCGCGAAGAACGGCAAAGATAATCTTTCGGATGCAGGCTCTCTCATTACTGCGACCATCCTCCGCCGCTTAAAGGCAGGGCTCGCGGAGGGGCGGTACTGGGGCTGCGCATCAACATGGCCTGTCGTCCTCCATCCGACTTTTCCGACCTATACGTCAATAGCGCACAGTTGGACCTCCGAGGCGTTCGTGCCGAGGACCGTGGAGACTATGCCATCGGCAACATGATCAGGCGGTTCACGACCGCCGGCAGCGTCGACCTGACCGATCTGCAGTTGGACATGAGCAATCTTCTCTTCCAGGACTCCGTGTTTCAGGGCGGCAGCATCAGATACAGTATCGACGAAAACGGCAGTGGTCGCGGTCGAATCGACTTCAACCGATTCACTTTCAACGGAACAAAATTTGAAAATGTCGAACAAAGCAGCGATGCCCTGTCCCTCACCTTCAAAGATTGCCGACTTGAAGACAGTAGCTTTAACTTCGCCACGCATCAGCGGCCCAAATCCTTGTCGTTCATCAACTGCACCTTCGATAAGAACATATTTGCAGACAGTAAAGAAATGGGCGGGTTTGACTTCACCGAACTCTTAATTCACAATTGCGAATTTGCAGACGGCCTCCAAGAACTCGGAAAGCGCCAGAGGTTCCAGAGCGCGATTAGTGTGGCGACGGTCGTTCTACGTCGGCATCCCGTAGTCAGACAATTCAGCGGGCGGGGTCTCCGTTCGCTGTCACCTCGTCGACGGCACCGCGCAGCCCGGCAGTATGGAGTTCGGGCAGTGGACTGCGACAAATTGCACGCACTTCGCTGGCAGACACCCCCAGCATTCGCAGCAGTCCCTCGGTCGTCTGATCCGCCGTCTCGGCGTCGTCGCGGTCCGGTTCGGTATGGATGAGCCGTGAGAGAAAGGTTGCCGCCCCGACGGCGCACTCCACGGCGACGTCGACGTCTTTCATGGTGAACCGACCGGATTCGATGCCGGCCTCGATGTCACGCCGGACACGCGTCAGTCCTTTCTGCGCGCCGAGGAGGTCCATGACATGCTCGAACCGATCCCAACGTCCGCGGCCTGAGTGATCTCCGGCACCGGCGTGTTGGTCTGTCCGTGAGCCAGGAAGGACTGTGCTGCGCGGACCAACGCGGCGCGAGTCTGCGCCTTCCGCCGACGGGACCGGGTTGGCCACGAAATGGTTGTCCTGCTGAATCTCGTACACCGCAACGTCTCGGGCAGCATCCCGGCACCGCGCCCCAGGCCGACTCAACTCGCATAAGCGATCCTCTGCGGATAAGGCTGGATTTGTTGCTTGTTGCAACCATTCTGGCTTATCGGCGCCCGTCGGATGCAGCACGTGGTGGTGAACCTCTGCGGAAGTGTAGGGAATTGATGCGCTGCGTCTCATGAACCGCGTCGGCGATCTACGTAAAGGAGGCAGCGTTTCCTATAGCCCGTCCGGTCGGACCGGACTTCGCTCGAGACTGACCGTCGCGCTGGCGGTGGTTGACTCTTCGTCTTTCCAAGCGGGGACGGCATCCGATTCATACAGTGTATGAAAATTGCTTCGACTACAGGCGTCGGTATTGCGACCCACCTTCCATACACTGTATGGTTGCACTTCCATACGACGTATGTTTCTGCGGTGCATCCTGCATCGTCGGCGCCGTTGCCCATACCGCCCTGTACAGAGGAGCAACCCATGACCGTACACTCCACGGACGACCTGCCATCCAGCCCGGCAGACATCGAAGCAGTCAAACCCCAAAGACACGGCGCCGGTCGGCGTTCGCGCTGGGATCTCAGCACTCTGCGCGAGCTATGGCGGTTCAAGGACTACGGCAGGCCCGAGCGGAAGTCGCTGGTCCTGGGCGTGCTGATGAACGGCGGGCAAATGGCCGCCAATCTTGCCGCCCCCTGGCCGCTGGCGCTGGTCATCAACGACCTGCTCCAGGACAAGGGCCAGGGCAAGGGCCAGGGCAAGGGCCAGGCCCAGAGCGGGATCCTGCACACCGTTGCCGGGTGGTTCGGCGGTTCGTCGATGGCGATGCTGCTGGTCGCAGCGAGCGCCGTGCTGGTGATCACCGCTGCCGCGGGGATGTTCTCCTACCTGGGCGACATGTACATGAACGGGTCCGGCCAGCGGATCACCTCGCGCATCCGCGCGGATGTGTTCGCCTACACCCAGCGGCTGCCGATGGCCTTCCACGACCGGCAGACCGTCGGGGAGCTGACCAGTCGGGTCGTCTCCGACACGTCAACGGTGGAATCGACCCTGCGGGATGTGGCAACCGACCTCGTCCCGTCCGTGCTCACCCTGGCCGGTACCGCCGCCGTGATGGTCACGGTGGACTGGCGCCTGGGACTGATCGGGCTCGTCGTCGCTCCGCTGGTGTTCCTGACCGCCAATCATTTCGCCGGCCTGACCCGGCAGTACGCCCGTCGCAAGCGCTCCGCCACCGGCGACCTGACCGGGCTCGTCACCGAGTCACTGATGGGCATCCGGACTGTCCACGCGTTCGGCAACCAGCGGGTGCAGGACCAGCGGTTCGCCACGCAGAACGACAACGTGCTCAGCCTGTCGCTGCGCTCGGTCAAGGTCAGCGCCAAGTTCTCCCCCGCCCTGCAGCTGGTCGCCGCCATGGGCACCGCGCTGGTGCTGTTCGTCGGCGGTTACGGAGCTCTGAACGGCTGGTGGCAGGTCGGGGTGCTGGTGGTCGTCACCAGCTATCTCAAGAGCATGCTCTTGCCGATGAAGTCTCTGGCCAAGCTGGCACCTAGCTTCACCCAGGGCGCCGCCTCCGCCCAACGGATCGCCGATATCCTCGACCAGCCCACCGACCACCAGGGCACCGACGAGCCGCTGCCGGCCCGCGTCGACGGCCGCATCGAGCTGCGCAAGGTCATGCTGGACTACGGCACCGGCCGCGGCCCGGTATTCACCGACGTCGACCTGACCGTCACCCCTGGCGAGCGGATCGCCCTGCTCGGTGACAACGGCGCCGGCAAGTCGACCCTCCTGTCCGTGATCGGCGGCCTCTACCGTCCCACCACGGGCCAGGTCCTGCTCGACGGGCACTCGGTCCCCGACGTCCCGGAGCACTGGCTGCATCAGCAGGTGGCCATGGTGCTGCAGGACACCTTTCTGTTCTCCGGCACACTGGTCGACAACATCCGTTACGGCCGCCCCGACGCCACGGACGCCGAGGTGGCTGCCGCCGCCGAGGCGGCCCTGGTCTGCGAGTTCGCCGATGACCTCCCCGACGGACTCGACACCACCGTCGGTACCGGCGGGACCGGCCTGTCCGGCGGGCAGCGCCAACGCGTCGGCATCGCCCGCGCACTGCTCGTCGACGCCCCCGTCGTGCTCCTCGACGAACCCACCGCCGGCCTGGACGTTCACGCCGAGGAACTGGTGGTCAAGGCGCTGGGCCGGCTCGTCGAAGGTCGCACGATCATCGCGACGACGCATCGGCCCGCGGTCACTGCGCTGGCCACCCGCACCGTGTACCTGCGCCAGGGTGGCGTCCTGGACACCGAGCTGCCCGAGACCGCTCCGGCCGAGCCTTCCGCCGACGGCACCCGCCTCACCACCATCGGAGCCCTCTAATGACCACCACCGCGACGAACACCCGAGAGCCGTCCATCCGCCGCACCACGTCGTCGAAGAACCAGACGACGACCGCGTCCCCGCCCACGGCCGGCGAGGTGGTGCTGCAGGCCCTCCGTGCCGGGACCGGGGCGCTTCGGGAGGCCGAGCGCCAGGTGCGTGTCGGCGACCCGAAGGGGGTCACCAGGATGCGGGTCGCCATCCGCCAGCTACGTTCCACCCTTCGCGGCTTCTCCCGCATCCTCGATCGGCAGGCCACCCGGCCGGTGTGCGCCGAGCTGGCCTGGCTGGGCCGCCAGCTTGGCGAGGAGAACGACACCCAGACGACTCTCAAAGAGCTGAAACGACAGCACGACGCCCTGCCGTCGGAGTTGATCGTTGGCCCGGTGGTCGACGACGCCCGGCCCCAGCTGGACCAGCTCGCCGTCAGGAGCAGCCAGACCACCCAAGCCACGCTCGACAGCGATCGCTACGCCGCGCTCCGTCAGGAGCTGGACTGGCTCCCGGCCGACCCGCCCTTCACCGAGCGCGCGGCGCGGCCCGCGGCGGAGGAGCTGCCAAAGAGCATCGCCAAGGCGCTGCGCACGCTCGACCGTCACCTCGTGGCCGCCCAGGCGCTGCCGGCGGGAACGGAGCGGGATCAGGCGCTGCACGAGGCCCGCAAGGCCGACAAGCAACTCCGCTACGTGATCGACGTCGCCACCCCCGTCGTCGGCAAACCCGCCCGGCGGCTGGGCCGG
The DNA here is from genome assembly GCF_022012395.1 of Arthrobacter hankyongi. GTDB lineage: Bacteria > Actinomycetota > Actinomycetes > Actinomycetales > Micrococcaceae > Crystallibacter > Crystallibacter hankyongi. The sequence goes on along the minus strand of NZ_JAKLTQ010000035.1, from coordinate 2,649 downwards.
CAGGCCAAGAAGCTCCAGGACCTGCTCGGCGACTATCAGGACGCGATCGTGACCCGCCCACTGCTGCAGGAGCTCGGTTCCGCCGCGTCGGTCAAAGGTCATCCGACCAGCACGTACTACCTGGTGGACGCTCTGGAGCATGTCCGCACCGACCGTGTTCTGGAGAAGCTTCCGCGCCGGCTACGCGGCCTCTACGACGAGGCGGCCTGGCTGCCCAACGCCGCCTCCCTCCAGTACGACCCCGGGACATCAGCCGCGCCGCGCGGACCGGGAGCGGGAGCTGAAACGCACCAGAAGTGTCCGAAGGTCACACCTTCCAGGGCCTCCTCGATCACTGCCACCGAAATTGAGTCTGTAGTCCTCCCCGCCGGGGAGCTCGACGGTCACCAGCCGCTGGTCAGGCACCAGCATGATCTGGGTGATCGGGGCGTTGGTGACGATGGTTGTGGTCGTCAGCGGGTAGGAAGGCACATAGCTCCATGCCCATGACCTTGCCGGTCCGGGGTAGACGGGTGCGCAGGCGGTGGGGGCCAGGGCGGCCGGCAGGGCGATCATCGACAGAACCTTCTTCATGCCACGCATGTGTAGGGCATGAGGCGAATAGCTCCCCGCCGAGGATTGGAACCTCGTCTCACGGCTCCAAAGGCCGTGGTGCTGCCGTTACACCAGCAGGGACCGGCCAGGCTACCGGCGTCTCTGGCCCATGGCCGGCGTCCCGCCTTTGAGGGCGGACGATGTCGGCCGGGCGCGCTCGTTCCGGAGCCGAAGGACCCAGCCGAAGATTTCCTTTTTGAGCGCTGGGGTGCCCTCCCCGGCGGCCAGAAGCCTTTTGGCCAGCAGCTCGGTCTGGTGATGCACAGCCTCGAGCGCGTCCCGGCCGTAGCCGCCGGGCGCATCAAGGTCTGCGATCATCGATCCGACTGACGCTGCGTGTTCCTCCAAGGTGCCGATGTCCATGGTCTCCCCCACGACGCTGTGAATGGTGTCTCCATCATTACCCAGAGAAGGCATGGACACCGGTATTTACACCTGCAAGACGGCTGACGTGTCCTGCAGTTGATCCGGACGCCGGACTGTGTCCGGAGAAGAACAAGCGGCGCCCGGAGGCCACCTTCGGCCGAGCCTTTGACCCCAAGGCCTTCCACCACTACAGCTTCAAACCGGCAGCCAAAGCAGTTGGACACGTCTCGCTCCGCGGCCTCGTCGGCGGTTTATTCCCCAGGGCCTGACAGAGAACGGCGATGTCGGGAATGTCCCGGTCGCGGCCAGCCGCCAGCTTCATGGCCAGCAGGTATCGCGGCGAGGCCACCGTCAGGGCCAGGTTCTCCGCCACCTGAACGGTGGGCGCTTCGGTGTCCGGGCCGTTGGGGATAAACGCCAGCGTGGCGTTGTTCAGCCGCTTCGGGTTCAGGTCCAGATCCGCGGACATCTCCGCTGCCACTTCGGCGACGGTCTGCTCGGGAGTGAAGAGCGCGTCCACATCGTCCGTGGCACGCCTGGCATCGTATTCCAGGGCGATGGCGGCACCGCCGACCAGATAGACTGTGGCGGCGGTGCCGCGCCTGTCCAGCCGGCGGGCCAGCTCCTTCAGCAGCTCCCGGACGTCATCGGCGGTCAGGTCGCGCCCGCGCAGGCTCATACGTCTCGGCCCGGCTGTCAGAATAAAACCCATGAGCGTTTTGATTGCGGGGTGCGGCGACGTTGGCACCGAAACAGGACTGAGGCTCGCCCGCGACGGCCACCACGTCATTGGGTGGCGCCGCTCCCCCGGCAAACTGCCGGACCGGATCGAGGGCGTGGCCGCAGATCTTGCCGGCGCGCTCCCTGCCATTCCCCGTGATGTCCATACCGTCATCATCGCCGTGGCAGCAGACGCCCACAATCCATCCGCCTACCGCTCGGCCTATGTCGACGGTCTCGCCAATGTACTCAATGCCTTGGAACGCGACGCAGTAAGTCCCCGCCGCGTGCTCTTCGTGTCCTCCACCGCCGTCTACGGTGATGCCGGCGGCCGCACCGTGGATGAGTCGACCCCCGAGATTCCCGGGTACTTCACCGGGGAGATCCTGCTCGAGGCCGAGGCCCTGCTGTTCCGCAGACTCGCCGGGACGGCAACGTCCGTCACGTCCCTGCGCCTGGGCGGCATCTACGGGCCGGGCAGGACCAGGCTGATTGACCAGGTCAAAAGCGGCCGCGCCGTGATTCCCGACCAGCCCCGCCACACCAACCGCATCCACCGCGACGACGCCGCCGCCGCCATCGTCCACCTGACCACCATGGCGCCGGAGCCGGACGCGGTATATCTGGGTGTAGACAAAGAACCAGCCGAACTGGGCGAGGTGTTGCGGTTCCTGGCCAACGAACTGAGCCTGGGGGAACCAGCAACCGGCCATATCCCCTTGGCCCGGGGCGGGGACAAACGGTGCTCCAGTGCCGCGCTTCAGGCCACCGGCTTCCGCTTCACCTACCCAAGCTACCGCGAGGGCTACCAAGCCGTACTGGCCGGCATAGGCACCCGGCATCCCTGAGACAGGCCTCGACTGCGGTCTCGTCCCCGAGAAATGAGCTAATAGCGTCTTTACAACCGGGCGGCCTCAATCGGTGGGTGCAATTTGTGCGGTTGTGCTCAGGCTACCTTGGGCAGGAGCA
>NZ_JAKLTQ010000034.1 GCF_022012395.1 Arthrobacter hankyongi | reverse complement strand
TCCGAGCTGGACGGATTGACCGGAGTATTTCCGGAATTCCGAACTGACATGCAGATTTCTCTCTTCCTTATTGCTGGGCCGCCCGCAGGCATCGATCATCGACACCGGCGCGCAGCTAGGCACCTGTCCTCGCCGTTGAGGCAGGCACGTTCTTAATCCGTTATGACACAGTGATGTTGTGAACCTTTTTCGGCGGGCGCCGGAGGCTGCCGGACTGTCGTCCGTTGCCCGGCGGCCGGGCGCGGAGGCACACGGAGGATCGCTGGAGGCTGAAGTGCTGGATCAGGGGGAACTCCACAGAGAGTCGGCGTATGCCGGATGGATGTTTTCCTCCCCGCTCTGTCATTGACCTGAGAGTTTCCGCCTGCGCGAACTGGCGCGGCTTGCCCCGTCGGTGCGCCCCGCTGGATAAACCGGGACTGCTTTTCAGAGTGGCCTTGCCGCAGCGGTACAGGTGCCTGAGAGATTCCCGGGGAGGATTTGCTCCTTCGGCGCCTGCTGGTGGAATATTCACGCCGGCAGGGCTCTCCCGCCGCAGTTCAGAGGCCTATTCAGTTAGTGATGCGTATCACAGCGTACACGCTCCGGTACCCGGCTGCCAAATTGCTCCGGGCCCTTTCACAGCCCGGAGCGCCGTGGAGCGAGCACGGCGCCCCTTGGATCCTGCGGTCCGGCCCGGCTTGGCGGCCTGAAACGCCACCCCGATAAGTCCGCCCGCCTGCTGCGCCGTCGGCTGCGGCCGGTGCGCCGTCGTGTCCGGTATAGGCTCGGTGGCCGGTCCGGCAATGTGGGCGGCATACCCGCGCGCCGTCCACAGCCGGAATGCAGCGTTGCCAGTATCGTGTCCGTATGACTGAGCACGGCGCCCCGGATGGGCCGGCAACGCCGCGACGGCGGTTCGGCTTCGGCACAGCGCTCATCTCCGCAGCCCTGCTGGGCGGCGCCTTGGTTCCGGTGGGCATTGCGGCGGCGGCCGGTGAGCCCGCCGCGACGGCGAGTGCTGCAGCGCGGCCGGTCGAGCCCGGCCAGGACCGGTTCGTGGTCAAGTTCAAGGACAGCGCGGGGATGGATGCCGGCGAGCGCCGCAGCGCCTACCGCGCCGCGGACCGGCCGCCAGGGGTGGGAGTGGCGGAACTGCGCGGCACCGCCGTCGGCGCCCGGGTGATCGAAACGGGCCGCGGGCTCGATGACGGCGAAGCAGCCGAACTGCTCGATTCGCTCAACTCCCGTCCCGACGTCGAATACGCCGAGGCCGATCTGGTGATGCGCACGGCCGAGCTGCCCAAGCTCCCGAACGACGCGCAGTTGGGCCTGCAGTGGTCCCTCTCCGGGCCGGCCGGGCTGCGGGCACCCGAAGCCTGGAGCATCTCGACCGGCCACGGGGCCGTCGTCGCCGTGGTCGACACGGGCATCACCGAGCACAGTGACCTGGCCGCCAATGTGCTGCCCGGCTACGACATGGTCGCCGATCCGACCGAAGCCCGGGACGGCGACGGCCGCGACGCGGATCCGCGGGATGACGGCGACTGGTGCGAGACGGAGCCATCCTCCTGGCACGGCACCCACGTCACCGGCATCGTCAATGCAGTCGGCAACAACGGCGCGGGCATCGCGGGCGTGGCGTACGGGGCCAGGAACGTACCGGTGCGCGCCATCGGTGCCTGCGGCGGCCTGGCGTCCGACGTGGCGGACGGCATCGTCTGGGCCGCCGGCGGAAGCGTTCCGGGCGTGCCGGCAAACCAGCATCCGGCCCGAGTGATCAATGTCAGCCTCGGTGGGAAGTATCCCTGCCCGGACCAGCTGCAGACGGCCATCAACCGCGCCCGCAGCCGCGGCGCCGTCGTTGTCGTCGCAGCCGGCAACGCGCACCGGCCGGCCGCGGAGTCTGCCCCGGCCAACTGCGCCGGTGTGATCGCGGTGGCGGCCAGCGGTCCGGACGGAAAGCTGACCGGCTACTCGAACTACGGCAGCGCCGTCGATGTGACCGCCCCCGGCGGGGACAGCACCGCAGGCTCCGGCGGCGCCATCTTCTCGACGCTCAACGGCGGAACCACCGTGCCGGCGGACGAGGCTTACGGCTACCTGGAAGGCACCTCGATGGCTGCCCCGCAGGTGGCGGGACTGGCCGCGCTCCTGATCGCCGCGGAGCCCGCCCTGACCCCGGACCAGGTGGAGGCACGGATCAAGGCCGGTGCGCGGCCGATCGCCTGCCCCCTAGGCTGCGGGGCGGGGCTGGCCGACGCCGCGGCGGCGCTCGGGGTGCGCTCCTCCCCCGCGGCCCGGGCCACGCTCACCGCACCGCTGCCGGCGATCAGCGGCACCCCCGCCGTCGGCCGGACGCTGACCGCCCGGGCCGGCAGCTGGACCGCCGGAACCCAACTGACCTACCGGTGGTACCGCTCCGGCAAGGCGATCAAGGGCGCCACCGGCCGGACGTACCAGCTGACGGCCGCTGACCGCGGCAGCACGATCAAGGTCCGGGTCACCGGCCGGAAATCCGGCTATGCGGACAAGCACAGGACCTCGCACAGCACCCGGTCGGTCGCCCCGGGCAAGCTCAAGTCCGCCACCCCGACGGTCACCGGCACGCCGAAGGCCGGCCGGACCCTGACCGCCCGGGCCGGAAGCTGGAGCGCCGGGACGAAGTTCACGTACCGGTGGTACCGTTCCGGCAAGCCGATCGCCGGAGCTGTGCACAGGACCTACCGGCTGGTCGCCGCGGACCGGCAGGACAAAATGACGGTCCGGGTCATCGGCTCGAAGCGTGGCTACACCACGGTGCGCAAGTACTCGGCCGCCACCGCCCGGATCCGGTAGCTGCCAGGCCCCGGCGCTAGCGCGTCGCAGCCTCCCACCGCTCGCTTCGCTCGCGGCGGGGCCCTCGGCTGCTAGCTGACGCGGGGGCTTCGGCGTATCCTAGGTTCCGGTTGGCCCGGCCGGCTGAAAGCAGTGTCCGCCCGCGTCGGCCGGCTGCTGCTTAGGAGGGCCAATGACCATGCCCAGCATTCCGATCCCCCAGCCTCCCCCGCATCCATTGGTCGGGAATCTTCCCGATATCGACGCCAGCAAAGGGGTCTTCGGCCTGGTCGAGGTGGCCGAGCAGTATGGCCCCATTGTCCGCATCCAGTTCTTCAACCGGGCCACCATCGTGGTCTCCTCGCAGCGGCTGGTCAACGAGGTGTGCGACGAATCCCGCTTCGGCAAGGTGCTGGGCGTTTCGCTGCGCGAGGTCCGGGAGTTTGCCGGCGACGGCCTGTTCACCGCGGAAACGCAGGAACCGAACTGGCAAAAGGCGCACCGGATCCTGATGCCGGCGTTCGGGCCCGCGGCCTTGAAGCGGATGTTCGACGGTATGGACGACATTGCCGAGCAGCTGCTGCTCAAGTGGGAACGGCTCGGTCCCACGGCCCGGATCGATGTGCCGGACAACACCACGCGCCTGACCCTGGACACCATCGCCCTCTGCTCGTTCAGCTACCGCTTCAACAGCCTCTACCGCGAGGACATGCATCCCTTCGTCGGTGCCATGGTCCGCGCCCTGGTCGAATCCAGGGGACGGTCCCGCCGGCTGCCGGTGCAGAACAAGATCATGCTGCGCCGCCGGCACCAACTCCAGGAAGACAATGCCCTGATGTTCGAGGTCGCCGACCAGATCATCCGGGACCGGCGGCGCAATCCGAGCCCGGCGGGCCGCGAAGACATCCTGGACACGATGCTCACCGCCGCCGACCCGGTGACCGGCGAGCGGTTGTCCGAGGAGAACATCCGCTACCAGATGGTCACCTTCCTCATCGCCGGGCATGAAACGACCAGCGGGCTGCTGTCCTTTGCCCTCTACGAACTGCTGCGCCACCCGGACGTGCTGGCCACGGCGCGTGCCCAGGTGGATGAAGTGCTTGGCACGGAAAGTGCCCGGTTCGAGCACTTGCCCCGGCTGGGCTATCTGGACCAGATCCTCAAGGAAACGCTGCGGCTGTGGCCTACCGCGCCGGCGTTCAACGTCGCCCCCTACGAGGACACCACGCTCGACGGCCGCTACGAAATCCCCGCAGGCCAGCCCATCCTGGTCCTGCTCCCGCAGCTGCACCGGGACAAGGCGGCCTGGGGCGAGGACGCGGACCTCTTCAACCCGGACCGTTTCTCCCCGGAACGGGCAGCGGCCATCCCGGCCAATGCGTGGAAGCCCTTCGGCAATGGTCAGCGTTCCTGCATCGGCCGCGGGTTCGCGCTGCAGGAGGCCATGCTGTTCCTAGCCAAGCTCCTGCAGCGCTTCGAGATTACGTCGGCGGACCCTGGCTATACGCTGCAGATCAAGCACACCCTGACCATGAAGCCCGAGGGCCTGTTCATCCAGGTGCGCCGGCGGGACGTCAGGATCGAGGCCGCCGGCCGCCCTCCGGGGCAGGAAAGCAGCGAGCAGACCCAGGCGGCACCGGAGGCGGCCACGGCCAACCATGTCCCGATCCGGGTACTCTACGGGTCGAATGCCGGCACCTCCAAGGACTTCGCCCAGCGCATCGCCAACGACGCCGGACGGCGGGGCTACAGTCCCAGCCTCGCCCCGCTGGACGAGGCCGCCGGCAGCCTGCCCGCGGAAGGGCTGGTGGCGATCGTGACGTCCTCCTATGAAGGACAGCCGCCGGACAATGCCCGCAAATTCGTGATCTGGACCGAGGGCCTGCAGCCGGGCGAGCTGGACGGGGTGCGCTACACCGTTTTCGGCAACGGCAACAAGGACTGGGCCCGAACCTACCAGGCGGTGCCGAAGGCCGTTGATGCCCGGCTGGAGGCCGCCGGCGCGGCGCGGATCTATCCCCGCGGCGAGGCCAACGCCCGCGGGGATTTCTTCGGCGACTTCGAGGAGTGGTACGCGGGTTTCTGGCCGGCCGTGGATGCCGCCCTGGGGCAAAGCACCAGTTCCCCGGCCGCGCAGCCTGAGCTGGACGTCAAGTTCGTGGGCGATGTCCGGGATCCGCTGCTGCGGCAGAACGGGCTGTCCCAGGGCACCGTCGTCGCCAACCGGGAACTGGTCGACCTGTCCAAGCCCGGAGCCCGGTCCAAGCGGCATGTGGAAGTCGCGCTGCCCGACGGCATGAGCTACCGGACCGGCGACTACCTGGCTGTCCTGCCACTGAACCCGAGCGAGCTGATCCAGCGGGCCCTGGCCCGGTTCGACCTCGACTACGACTCCCATGTGCTGCTGAACATGGACCACGGGGATACCTTCCTGCCCACCGGCACGCCCGTGGCCGTGGGCGAACTGCTGGGCAGCTACGTCGAACTCTCGATACCCGCCACCCGGCCGCAGCTCGAACTCCTGGCCGATGTTGCCGCGGATCCTCGCCACCGGCGGGAGCTTGAACTGCTCGCCCAGGACCGCGAGCGCCACGCGGCGGACATCCTCGACAAGCGCGTCAGCCTGCTGGACCTGCTCGAGGCCTATCCGTCATGCCAGCTCTCGTTCGGCTCGTTCCTGCAGCAGCTGTCCCAGCTGACCCCCCGGCGGTACTCGATCTCCTCGTCCCCGCTCTGGAGCCCCGACCATGCGACCCTGACCTTCGCCGTCGTCCAGGCTCCGGCCTGGTCCGGCCGCGGCACCTTCGAAGGTGTTTCCTCCACCTACCTCGCCCAGGCCCGGCCCGGGTCGCAGGTAGCAGTCTCGGTACGTCCCTCGAACACCGCGTTCCACCCGCCGCAGTCGCTGGAGGTCCCGCTGGTCATGATCTGTGCCGGGACCGGGCTGGCGCCGTTCCGCGGCTTCATCCAGGAGCGGGCGCTGCGGGCCCAGGCCGAGGGCATCAGGCCGGCGCTGGCCCTGCTGTTCTTCGGCTGCCGGGCACCGGACACCGACTTCCTCTACCGGGCGGAGCTGGAAGCCTGGGCCGGCGAGGCCAACCTCGGGATCCGCCCGGCCTTTTCCGCCGCACCCGAAGATGGCCTGAAATACGTCCAGCAACGGCTGTGGGCGGACCGGGCCGACGTCGTCGAGCTGGTCCGGCAGGGTGCCACCGTCTATGTCTGCGGCGACGGCAAGCACATGGCGCCGCAGGTCCGCGGCACCTGCGTGCGCATCTACCAGGAGGCCACCGGCGCCTCGGAGGCGGCCGCCAACGCCTGGATGGACGAGGTGGAACGTACCCATGGTCGGTACGTGGCCGATATTTTCACGTGAGCGGCCGCGGCACCGGACGGACGCCGCCGCCGACCACCTCGGCGACCGGCCGGACGGCGGCGCTCCCGCGGCGGGTCCGGCTGCGGCGGATGGCCTTGTCCAGTTCGACGACGATGGGGACGATCAGTGCCAGGCCGATGCAGGCCAGCCATTGGCCCCCGCTGAGCGAAGTGGTCAGCAGCAGGTTCTGCAGGAAGCCGATCTCCACCGCGGCCACCGTGAAGAGCACCGGAATCGAGAGGATCTTGAGCGCGCTGATAATGGGCGCGCTCAGGCCGGACTCCGGGTCGCGCCGCTTGGCCAGGGCGCCGAAGATGGAACTGAGCGCGAGCACCACGAACGCCATCGTCAACGGCACGTTCGGTTCGGTGGCGCTCATCGGGCCGGGCGCCAGCAGCAGGGCCGCAAGGGTCACCGCGAAACCGACCACCCCGTAAACCAGCCACTGGGTGACGGCACCGCCGTTGGTGATCGGTTGCGATGTATCCCGCGGCGGCCGGGACATCAAATCCGGGGCCGGCGGATCGGTCATGATGACGATTACCGGGAAAATGGTGATGAAGAAGTTGATGAACAGCACCATCGTCGGGGTCAGCGCGACGCCCTGGTTGATGTTGAAGATGCTGGCGGTCAGGAACAGCAGCACCAGCGCGAACAGCGCCGACATCTGGTACCGGACGAAGGAAACGACCTTGTCGTAGATGCTGCGGCCCAGCCGGATCGCGGAGACCAGGGTTCCGAAGTTGTCGTCCGTAAGGATCATGTTGCCGGCCTGTTTGGTCACTTCGCTGCCGGAGCCCATCGCCACGCCGACGTCGGCTTGCTTCAGCGCCGCGGCGTCGTTCACGGCGTCGCCGGTCATGGCCACGACGTCGCCGCCCTGCTGCATGAGCCGGGCCAGCCGCAACTTGTCCTGGGGCGTCACCCGTCCGAAGACGTGGAGGCGGGGCAGTGCCCTGACCAGGTCCTCATCGGACATCGCCTGGATTTCCGGACCGCTGATCGCCCCGGGACCCAGTTTGAGTTCAGCGCCGATGGCGGCAGCGGTGATCGCATGGTCGCCGGTGATCATCCGCACGTCGATGCCCGCCTCGTGCGCCGTGCGCACGGCCTCCGCGGCCTCCGACCGCAACGGGTCGATGATGCCGACCATGCCCACGAAGACAAGCTCCTCCACGAATCCCATCGGCCCGGCGGTCACCTCGGACTCCCGGCCGTCCAGGATCCGGAAGGCGAAGGCCAGGACCCGCAGCCCCTTCCGGGACAGGGATTCGTTCGCTTCCGTGATGTCGCCGCGGACGCCCTGAAGGTCGACCGGCCCGTCCGGCTGCAGCGCCTTGGTGCATCGGGCCAGGACCACGTCCGGGCCGCCCTTGACCAGCTCGACGAAGTGCGGCCCGTCCGGTAACTGGAGATGGTGGAAGGTCGCCATGAATTTGTAGGCGGAATCGAAGGGGACCTCCGCGACGCGCGGATAGGCACGGCGCGTCGTTTCGGCGTCGACCCCCATCTTGGCTGCCAGCACCACCAAGGCTGCTTCCGTCGGATCGCCGATGACCTCGCCGGAATCCGAGACGGTGGCGTCGCTGTCCAGGCACAGGCCGTACGCCAGCTGGGTAAAATCGGGCACCGGCTCGCCGGCCTTTTGCCGGATGGCGCCCGTCTTGGCATAACCGTCGCCCTGCACGTTGTACCAGTTGCCCCGGATGTACAGCTCGCGCACCATCATCTGGTTCATCGTCAAGGTGCCGGTCTTGTCCGAGTTGATCGCGCTGGTGGCCCCCAGCGTCTCGACATCGCTGAGGTTCTTCACCACGGCCTTGTGCTCGGCCAGCTGCTTGGCTCCGTAGGCCAGCATCGCCTGCACGAAGGTCGGCATGCCGGTTGGAATGGCCGCGATCGCCATCGACATACCGACCAGCAGGACCGTGCCCAGGGCCTGCCCCCGGACCACCCCGATGATGATGATGACCGCCACCGCGGCCCAGGCGATGATGCCGATCACCTTGGTGAGTCCGTCCAGCTCGCGCTGCAGCGGCGACTTGCCCGGTTCCACGGCCGAAAGCATCGAAGCGATCTTGCCCATTTCGGTCTGCATGCCGGTTTCGGTCACGACCATCGTCGCGGTCCCGCGCGTGACGGCGGTGTTCTGGAAAATCATGTTGGTCCGGTCACCGAGCGCCACGTCGGCCGCTTCGAGCGTCTTGGGATCCTTGGCGATCGGCGCACTCTCGCCGGTCAGCGCGGCCTCCTGGGTTTCCAGCGTGGCCGACCGGAGCAGCCGGCCGTCGGCGGGCACCAGGTCGCCGGCCTCGAGGTTCACGATGTCGCCCGGCACCAGCTGGGTCGCATCCAGCTGGACCAGCGAACCGCCCCGGATGACGCGCGCCTGCGGAATCTGCATCTTAGCCAGGGCGTCGACGCTGGCCCGGGCCTTCAGCTCCTGCTGGGTCCCCAGCACGAGGTTGAGCACCACCAGCAGGGCCACGACGATCCCGACCGGGATCTGGTCGATGAGCAGGCTGACCACGACGACGCCCACCAGCATCAGGTTCATCGGGTCGCGCAGCAGCCGCAGCGCCACCGCCCAGGCCGAGGGAGGCCGCTCGGAGGCGATCGCGTTGGGCCCGTACCGGGCCTGCCGCTGTTCGGCTTCCGAGGCCGCAAGGCCCGACTGCTCGTCCGTGCCCAGCATCGAAACCACGGCACTGGGTTCCTTCGCATACCACAGCTGGGTGGCAGCCGGTCCGGATGTTGTTTCCTGGATTGCCATGGCGATGGCCCTTACTCTTGCGCGGCCTGCGGTCGCATGGGTTGAGCGAATCCGCCCGGTTGGGCGCCGGCACGAAAGCGGTGGTCAGTAGGCGGCGGGGACCTCGCGGGGGGAATACGCCGGCTCCTCGTAGCCGTCCGGGGCCTGCCGCTTGGGCAGCTCGATATCCGGACTCTCGAGCGGCTCATAAGGAATCTGGTCCAGCATGTGGGTGATGATGTTGAGCCGCCCGCGTTTTTTGTCGTTGGTATCGGCGACGAACCAGGGCGCCCACGCGGTGTCGGTGCTCCGGAACATGTCGTCCCTGGCCCGTGAGTAGTCATACCAGCGGCTGTAGGACTTCAGGTCCATGGCCGAGAGCTTCCAGTACTTGCGCGGGTCCTCGATCCGGCTCTGCAGCCGCAAGGTCTGCTGCTCGGCGGAAACCTCCAGCCAGTACTTCAGCAGGAGGATCCCCGATTCCACCATGGCCCGCTCGAAGGTCGGAACGATCTCGAGGAATTTCTTCGACTCTTCCTCGGTGCAGAAGCCCATCACCCGCTCCACCCCGGCCCGGTTGTACCAGCTCCGGTCGAAGATGACGATCTCGCCCGCCGCCGGGAAGTGTGAAACATACCGCTGGACGTACATCTGCGATTTCTCGCGCGGGGTCGGCGTCGGCAAGGCCACCACCCGGAAGACCCGCGGACTGACCCGTTCGGTGATCGCCTTGATCACCCCGCCTTTGCCCGCCGTGTCCCGGCCTTCGAAAACGATGACGATTTTGGCCCCGGTTGATTTGGCCCACTCCTGTACGGCCACCAGTTCGCCATGCAGGGGCTTGATCAGCTTCTCGAATTCGCGCCGCTTCATGACGGGGGTTTCGGCCGTTTCGCCCTTGTCGTGCCCGGCCTTGTTTTTGTTCTTGCCCATGACAGAGAACCCTCCGTTGGCGCCCCTAGGCCCGGCGGTGGAAGGAACCACCGCGTGATCCGCCGTTCAGGGGCGGCAGTGGGCGCCTTGATCGGAGTCTAGACCGAAAACGCTGCACTGGGAACACACGGAAGGGTACCTGCGCACCGGCCCCGGGGTCCCGTCGCAATCGACATCCGTTTTTGCCGGGCACCGGCGTCGTGGTCAAATCGTATGGTGCCTCGGCCCGATGGGGAGGTCGTTGGCACACCCTGCCCCCTTGACGAGCCAGCGGGTCCGCACCTGCCCTCAACTGCCTTGGTCACCGGAGCACCACCGTACGTTCGATCAAATCACGCTGAGGGAACCCCTGTGAGCATCTCCCCCGAATACCTGTTGGCCGACGGCTCGCCCCGCTATGGCGTCCGCAGAGACGGCGCCGAGCCGCCCGTCATCAAGGCACGGCCCGCCGATCCGCGCCTGATTGCCCGTGACGCCGCCCGCCTGGGGCTGCACCATCTGGCCGCCGCCGTCGACTCCCGCCTCACCCGCAGCTGGGCGGACCAGGACGATCCCCTGCTGGCCACGCTGCGGGCCCGGCACGCCGCGGAATTGGCGGAGGCCGAAAGCTTGGTCAAGGCCGAACTTGGCGGCCGGACGGCTTGGCTGCGCCGGGCCCGGGCCAACCACGGCGCATTTCTCGCCCCGGCGGTCGGCCGGCGAAAAGCGGATGGACGGTACGGCGCTGCCGCCCTGCAACGTGCGGTGCTCGTGCTCGCGCTCACCGGGGCGGCAGGGTTCGTTGCCGTGGCCACGCACGGGGACGTGCTGGCCCTGCTAATCGCCGGGCTGGCAGTCTGCGGCCTGGCCTACCTGCTTGGCGGCATGGTCACCGAACGGCTCCGGCTGCCCGTCCCGGCGCGGCTGCGCGGGATCTGGCTGCAGGAGATCCGCCGCGACATCACGGACGCAACGCTGCTGGCCATCCTCCGGGCCAAGGGCGCCGACGTGGACGCGCCGACCGCACGCGCCGCCGGGCGCGGCTGGGCGCATCTGCAGACCGTCGCTGCCACAGTGGACGGGATCCACGCAGGCAGCTAGCGAGCGGGGCACTCCCGCAGTGCCGGCTGCGCCCGTTCACGGACACCCCGCACGCTTCGCGCACGGGGACCCCTGGCCGTTCTCTTAGGCGGGGCCCTCGCGCCCCGCTCTTGCGGGGCACTCCCGCAGTGTCGGCTGCGCCCGTTCACGGCCACCCCGCACGCTTCGCGGACGGGGACCCCTGGCCGTTCTCTTAGGCTGGGCCCTCGGCCTGCAGCTATTCGTCGTGCCCCTGGTCGGCACTCATCTGGTCTTCGGCCGGCGGGGTCTCGCCCGGGGGAACGCCGCCGCCGGGTTCCAGGCCGGTGATCTTCTGCTCCACTGGGTCCGGATTCGCCGAGGCTGCCTTGTCCGCGGACGTGCGGTCCTCGTCGTCGTTGTCCGGCCGGACCCGGCCGGCATCGTCTGCGCGCCCGGCGCTGCCCGCCGGGTCCTGTCCGGATCGGTCGCTGTTCATGGTCCTTGCCTTCCGCCATGGAACGATCAGGCTGCTTACCAGCTTCACCCTAGACACCCGCCGGTGTGTGCGGCAAGGACCGCGGCCGCCGCTGCTTGCTTCCTGCACCGGCCCCCGCTAGTTTGCAGTCTTGCCCATATTTCCAGCAGGAGGCGGCAGTCACCAGCGGACGGCCCATCCTCCAAACAGGAACGCGAGGAAAGGACAATGGCGGTAAAACTGAACCGGAAGGGCTACGAGCACGCCAAGGCGCTCATCCGCGAGGGCAAGGTGGTGCGCGACAGCCGCGACGACTGGAGCGAGCATGCCCCGTCCACCGAAGAACTGAACAAGGCACTGGAGAAGGACGGACCCGGCGGCTATGCCAAATGGTTCCTCGGCGTCGACGACGAGCACCCCGAGACCAGCAAGGCCCACTACAAGTTCCCGTACAGCGATTTGGGGAAGGTACACCGCTGCGCGGTGATTTCCGGCGAAAGCCGGGCCGGCCAGTATGACTACGACGACATCCGCGACGCCTTGGGCGAGCTGCTCAAGCGCATCGACCAAGATTAAGGCCAGGGACCGCCCCTGGAGTGGGGCGGCCCCTGGCCTGCGCGTGATCCGGTACCGGCTACTGTCCGGCGCCGCCGCCTTGGCCCGGCTGGTTCCCGGGATCAGCCGGGACAGGATCCACAGGCTCTGCCGGCGCAGCCGTCCCGTCCTCGGGGGCGGGCTCGGTCGCCGCGCCACCGTCTGCGCCGCCCGTGCCCGGGTCCGCGGGCGCGGTCGAGCCGCCATCACCGGTGCTGCCGTCGGCCGCGCCGCCACTTCCGGTGGTCCCATCAGCCGCGCCGCCACTTCCGGTGGTCCCGTCGCCGGCGGTGCCGCCGTCGGTATTGCCCTCCGTGTCCTGCCCCGGCGACTGGTCATCGGTCGGGGTTTTATCGTCCGCCGGGTCGGTGGTCTGCGTCTTCTGGGACACCCGCTCCGTGCCGCCAATGATGTTGCCCAGGGTGGTTTCGTGCTTCGCCGCCGGGCTGTCAATGCCCGTTGTCGACGAGACCAAGGTGGAAATCGGCGCCTTGGTGCCGAACTCGACCGCCGTGATGCCCACCATGGCCACGACAAAGATGCCGGCGCTGACGGCGGCAAGCTTGATCCAGGTCTTGGGTGTGAACTGCCGGCGCAGGCGCTGGCTCCAGGATTCCGCCGCCTGGGCATCGTTGGCCGCCAGCAGCTCGCGGTCCCGCTCGGGCAGGTTCCGCCGGCGCCGCAGCGGCATGGTGCTTCGGGCCACCCTGGCGGCCTTGCTCAGCGTGCGGGAATAGACCGCCGCTGCCACCGTGGCGATGATCGAGCCAAGCGCGGCGCCGATCAGGGTTCCGGCCACACCCAGGAAGGACCCCACGACGGCGGAGGTCACTGCGGCCAGGGCCGAGCCGATCGTCTGGGTGCCGCTGAGTCCAAGTAACGGTTTCGGTCTGTCTTCGGCGTCTTCAGGCATCTGTACAATCCAGTCACGAGTCAGGCAATATTACGAATAGGTAACGATAGCTGACTGCGGGCCGTTCCGGATGCCGGAGCGGATTAATGAGAGCCTTCTCACACAGCAGCAGGCCCCGCGCTGGCGGGGCCTGCCTTGGGTACTGCTAGACCTTCTCGTGCATGCGGTCCGTGGCCGGTACGGCCTTGTGGACCTTGCGGCGATTGATGAAGTCCCGCAGCCGGGACGCTTCGGCCTGGACCCGCGGCTCCGGGTGTTCCTCAGGCTTCGGTGTCGGATGGGCTTCGGGCTTGCGGGCAGTTTCCTTCCCAACGTCCTTCTGGACGCCGCGGCCGAAATCCCTATACGAGGAATAGCACATCACCGACCTCCTTCTGGTGGCTGTCCTTTAATGGTCCTACTGGCCTCCCCGCCCGTCGAGTGCACCGGCCGCCCGGTCCGGCAGCCGCCGCAGCCTTCCCCCCGCCATCGCTTCCGGGTAGCGTGGCGGATACGCATTCCCCCGACGGGAAAGAAGGTTCCCTATGCCTGCCGAAAGCATCGAAACCTATTGGGAAGCCGGCCACTGGCTGAACCGCATCAAGGGCCAGGACAAGGTCATCTCCACCTGCGGGTCGAGGGACGTCGCCATCGAGCTTGGACGCTTGGCGGCCCGCCACCACGGCGTCAAGCACGTGGTCCGGCGGCAGGGCAAGAACCCGGGGCCGACCTGCGAATCGGTTCCGGAAGACTAGGCCTGCGGAGCGGACGCCCTGTCCACGTGCACCGTGCACTCGGACAGGGCACCGGACTTTTGCGGCACCGCAGCCGCCTCCGGCGCGGCCAGCACACCGTTGCAGCTGCCACGCCTAGGATGGGTCCGCTACCGCTGAACAGAGAGATCCCGATGCCTACCGTGCTCCTCATCCTGCTCCTGGCTGTCGGCTGGATCCTCGCCGTGCTGACGATCATCGTCTTCGTCATGGGCGCCGAAAGGTCCCGCCGGGCCGAACGTGACTACCTGGCCGCAGCCGCCCAGCGCAAGCATTCCGAAACCAGCAGCGATGGTGCAGCCGAAAACCGCCTCCCCTGCCCTGAACCCCTCTGTCAGAACGAACCTGCCGAAACGGATCTGTCGGAACCCACCCCTGTCTCGCCACGCCGCCCCCGCACGGCCTAGCCTTCGCAGCCCACCCCGTCGCCGTCCCGGTCGAACTTGGTCTCCCAGCCCGGATCGCCGGCCCGGATCGGCGCCGCGCCGGCGGCCCGGACCGCGGTGCAGTTCTGGTAGAAGACGCCGCCCTCGGTGGCTGGCCGCGGTGCGGCAGGCGCCTTCTCCGGTGCCGCCTTGGGCTTCGGTGCCTGCTTCACGGCCACGGGCACGGACACCCCGCCGTCGTCGTCCGGGACCGGCTGGTCCGGGCAGGAGGCGAGCACCCGGGCGATCGCGTCGTGTTCCGACTGAGTCATCCACAGCTTGTACTTGGCCTTGACCGCAGTCTGCAGGGCCACGTACTCGCAGCGGAACGCCTTGTTCGGCGGCAGCCAGCTGGCGGCGTCGGAGGCGGATTTGGCCTGGTTGGCCGGCCCATCCGCGGCCATCAGGTTCAGCGGGTCGTTGGCAAACGCCTGGCGCTGGTTCGGAGCCAGCCGCTGGGCGCCCTTCTGCCACGCGTCGGCCAGGGCCACCACGTGGTCGATCTGGACCTGGGTGCTGGTGGCGTAGCCGCGGACGAAGTTGATGACCGTGCCGGTGTACGGCTCGGCCAGGGTGCCGGAGATGACGATGCAGTTGTTGGTGCCCGGCCGGAAGGTCTCGTCCGTCAGGTCGCGGGCGAGGATGTCGTTGCGGGCATCGCAGCCGTTGCGGTCCGGGTCCTGCCAGCCATGGCCGAACTGGTCGCGGGAGTATCCGGTCTTCGGAGCCCGGCCCTTGATCGCAATGGTGGCCAGCTGGGCCAGGGCGGTGCCGGCCTTCGTCGCGGCGGGCGCGGGAGACGGTTTTGTGGTTTTGGGGACCTTGACGGGGCTCGCGGCGGCTGTCGGGGCCTGCGGCCGGGGGGTCTGGGCCGGTCCGGACGTCTGCGCAGCCACGGCTGCCGGCGGAGCGCTGCCGACCGTTCCGGTCGCGGCTTCCGAGCCGCAGGCGGACAGCACGACGACGGCGAGCGCGGCGGCGGCCAGCGAGGTTAACGTCCGGGTTCGGGACGGGTGGTGTTGAGCAGTCATGGTTCCCCCAAGATGTGCAGTGAATTCCTGACCAGACTAGGCACACCGCCGCCGCATGCGCGGCCAGGGGAGCTGCCCGGGCGCGCCGCGCGCATCGGCAGCCGGGCAGCTCGACGGCCACTAAAATCGAGCGGGTAACAGCACAGCATGGAGGAAACACCCCTTGGCCCGAGGTAAGCACCACCCGCCCCGCCCCAAACCCGCCGGCAGCGAAGGCATGCTCATTGCCGGCGACCTGAAGAAGGACCGGGGCTGGACCGACACCCAGATCAAGACCTTCCTGCCCGAGCCGGACCAGCTGGCCCGCAACCCGTTTTCCCGCAAAGCCGCCCCGATGAAGCTCTACGCCCTGGCGCGCGTACTGGAAATCGAGGCGTCCGAGGAGTACCGGAAGGCCCGGGAAGCCTCGCGGACCCGGCAGCTCGCGGCCCGGGAGCGTGCCCTGGCAAAGAAGAAGGAGGCGGTCGCGGTCGCCGAGGCGCTGCCGCTGCGGATCAACCCCGAACCGTGGCCGGTGGTGCAGCAGCAGGCCATCGAGCACTTCAACCGCCGGCTCAGGCGCGGGCAGTCGCCGGCCGGCCCGCGGACCGTCCAGCACCGGCTGGACCGGCTGACCGTGAACTACCTGCGGCACCAGCAGACCTCCTACGAGACCGAGCTGCGGGCGTTCAAGGGAGTCATCGGCGTAGGCGAGGCCTACCTGGTGGTGCGCAACCGCATCCTGGATCTCATTGCGGCCACCTACCCGAACCTGCGGACTGAGTGTGAACGGCAGAAGTTCGAGGAGGCCGACCTGCCGGACGGCGTGACGCTCTAAGGATCCGGGCCCGGTGGGATTACGGCTGGCGCAGCACCTGTTCGGCCACCCGTGCCGTCCACCGGCCGGAGGACTGCGCGTAGAGCCGGTACGTGCCCGGTACCGCGGCCACGGTCACCTCGCCTGTCTCCGGTTTCATCGCGGCGATCACCGGTGGGGTAAAGTGCGGCAGCTCGTTGGCTCCGGCCGGCAGCAGGTAGAGGAATCCGGCAGCATTGAGGGTGTAGCTGATCCGCAGCGTATCCCCCGTAACCAGGAATGCTGTGGACGGACCGTCGCCGTTCCGCGAGAGCGTCGCGGCTTCTTCCCAGACCCAGACCCGCTGCGGGGCCGGGAACAGGGCGGTCAGCACGGATAGTGTGGTCCGTCCGGCGCCGACCGCCAGCGGCCGGGCAAGAGGCGCCACCGCGGTCACGGCTGCGGCACCGGCCCCCAGGATCACCGCCAGGGACACCACCACGGCCAGCAGCCGGTGGCTGCGCCGCCCCTTCATCGGATGCCCGCCGCCGTCGACGGCATATCCGGTGGCGACCGCGAGCAGGTCGCCGGCCCACCACAAGCCGGCACCGCCCAGGGTGAGCAGCTTCAGGGTCCCGGTGACGGGCCGGCCGCGGTGGAACCGGTCGACCCCCAGCATGCCCAGGAACAGCGACAGTACCCAGTTGGTACGGAAGTCCTTCAGCACCGGCATGTCCACCGGGAACGGCCCGTATTCCTCCGCCTTCGGCGGCCGGGGAACGGCGGTGCGCGTCCGCTCAAGGTTCCGCGGTACGGGCAGCACACCGGGCCGGACGGACGGGAGCGCGGGCGGCGGACCCGCGGGGGTGCCGGGCAGCGCCTGCCGCAGCACGGCGGAGAGCCGGACGACGTCGAAGGGTGGTTGCTGCCGGTGCGGCTCCGAGGCGATCCCGCCGGCGGCCCGGCCACCGTCGGAATCATCCATCGCGGCCACCGCTACCGGCTGCCCTGTGGCCGCAGGCCAGTACGCCATGAGTGCGGCGGCTTCCGGTTCCCCACCCGCCGGTCCCCGCACCCATGCGCAGATTCCGCACGAGCCGGCCGGCCACAAATACAGCTTATCTCCGCTGTCAACGAACGGGCCGGCCGGGAATCCGGGCGGGCCCTGTTCGCACCACGCAGATCAGCGAGGGACAGGAAAACCCCGCGTGCCAGACCTGATGGACGCGGGGTGTATCGGAGCCCCCTGCCGGATTCGAACCGGCGACCCCCTGTTTACAAGACAGGTGCTCTGGCCAACTGAGCTAAGGAGGCGCGGCCGGGAGCCAACATTCCCGGCTACAAAAGACTAACCGACGGCCGGGGGATCAGGAAAACTTTGCCTGGTCCCCCGGCCGCCGGCCGTCCGCGGCCTAAGCGGCAATCAGCCCTTGATCGCGGCGTCGGTGTAGGCCTGGAAGTCAGGCTGCGTGGCGCCGTCCCACTTCTTGCCCTGCACGTAGACGGTCGGGGTTCCACCCACCTTGTACTCGTTGAAGGTCTCGTTGGTGAACTTCGCCCAGGGCCGGAACTCGCCGTTGTCGATGCAGGAGGACACACCGGGTGCGCCCGCCGATTCGGCGATCCGGGCCAGGGTGGCATTGTCCAGGCCCGCGCCGCCCTCGGCGGGCTGCTGGGCGAACAGTTCGGTCAGGTAGGTGTTGAAGGCCGCGGGCTTCTCGTCCGCCACGCAGGCCACCGCGTTGGCCGCGCGGGAGGAGTAGTTGGTGGTGGAGACGCGGTCCAGGAAGGTGGCCAGCCGGTATTCGACGGTCGCCTTGCCCTCCTTGACCAGGCCCTGCAGGTAGTCCGAGTACTGCGCCTCGAACTGCTTACAGATCGGGCAGCCCATGTCCGCGTACACCACGATCTGCGCCGGCTGGCCCTTGGCCGCAGCTGCGACGCCGGCCGGCACGATGCTGCCGTCCGTGCCGGTCGAGGCCGGGGCGGGGATCTTGGCCACATCCACCGTGTGGGAATCGGTAGCCTGCAGGCCTGCCTTGGCCAGAACGAAGCCGCCGTTGACATTGCCGTGCTGCGGGGCCGGCCCGGCGTCGGGGATGTTGCCGCGGTTGTTCGAGATGACCACCAGGGCGACAATCACAATGATGGCGACCACGGCCCCCACGATGCCCCAGCGCAGCAGCAGCGAATTCCGCTTCTCGCGGCGCTGCTGCTGTTCGCGGATCTGCCGCGCCTTCTCTCGGGCGGTGGCGGTGCGCTCCGCTTTCGTAGGCCTGGGGGCGTTCTGTGCCATTGGTCCTCTTGTCTTTCATGCTGGTGCCGGCCCGGCAGGGCGCGGATGGATTTCAGTTTATCGGTCGAGGGTCCCGCGGCGAGCTTGCGAGCTGCGGGAGACCGATGAACGTTATCGGTCGAGGGTCCCGCGGCGAGCTTGCGAGCTGCGGGAGGCCGATCGACGTTAGGCGAAGCCCGGCACCGACAGACGTCGGCCCCGGGCCCTTCCAAGGCTAAGAACGTCCCGGTCGCCCGCTTTGTTTCCTTTTCCTTATAGAGTCATAAAAAGTCCTTAACAATGTTCTGGAGGTCACATGGACGACGGCGGCTATGGGAATTACGACTTCATCGTGGTCTCGAACCGGTTGCCGGTGGACCGGGTAGCGGACGACGACGACGGCGAGGGCTGGCGCCGCTCGCCCGGGGGGCTGGTGACGGCGCTGGCGCCGGTCATGAGCAGTTCGGACGGTGCCTGGGTGGGATGGCACGGGGCCCCGGACGAGAACGTGGAGCCGTTCGAGCACGAGGACACTTTCCTGGTGCCGGTGCCGCTGAGCGAGGAGGAAGTCGAGTTCTACTACGAGGGCTTCTCCAACGCGACCCTGTGGCCGCTCTACCATGACGTGATCGCCCCGCCGGAATTCCACCGCACCTGGTGGGACTCCTACCAGGCCGTCAACCGGCGCTTCGCCGAGGCCACCGCCGGGATCGCCGCCCAGGGGGCCACGGTCTGGGTGCAGGACTACCAGCTGCAGCTGGTGCCCCGGCTGCTGCGCCAGATGCGCCCGGACCTGCTGATCGGCTTCTTCAACCACATTCCGTTCCCGCCGGTGGAGATCTTTGCCCAGCTGCCGTGGCGGCGCCAGGTGGTCGAGGGTCTGCTGGGCGCGGACCTGGTCGGCTTCCAGCGCGCCAGCGACACCGGCAACTTCCTGCGGGCCGTCCGCCGCTTCACCGGAAACAACACGCGGCAGCAGCATGTGGAGCTGCGGGAGGACGGCGTCCGGCGGGAGTGCCGGGCGGACACCTTCCCGATCTCCATCGACGTGGCCCGCATCGACGAGCTGGCCCGGCGGCCGGACGTGCTCGAGCGGTCCCGCCAGATCCGCGACGAGGTGGGCAACCGCAAGATCCTGCTCGGCGTGGACCGGCTGGACTACACCAAGGGCATCGGACACCGGATCAAGGCCTACGGCGAACTGCTCGACGACGGCAAGCTGCAGGTCGAGGACGCAGTGCTGATCCAGGTCGCCAGCCCCAGCCGCGAGCGCGTGGAGTCCTACCGCCTGCTGCGCGACGAGATCGAGGCCGCGGTCGGGCGGATCAACGGCACCTTCGACACCATGGGCAGCACCGCCGTCCGATACCTGCACCACAGCTACCCCACCGAGGAAATGGTCGCCCTCTACCTGGCCGCGGACGTCATGCTGGTCACCGCCCTGCGCGACGGTATGAACCTGGTCGCCAAGGAATACGTGGCCGCGCGCACCGGTGCGGACGGGGCCTTGGTGCTGAGCGAATTCACCGGCGCCTCGGACCACCTGCGCCAGGCCGTCCTGGTCAACCCGCATGATATCGACGGGCTGAAGGAGCGCATCCTGCAGGCCATCGCGATGCCCAAGGCGGAGGCCGGGCGCCGGATGCGCGCCATGCGCCGGCAGGTCCTGCAGAACGACGTCGAACACTGGTCGCAGACCTTCCTGCGCGCGCTGAGGTCCGAACGTGGCTGAGGCCGCCGCCCTGCCCGACCCCGGCCTGCGGGCCGCGCTCGAGGTCCTGGCCGGGACCCACCGGCTGCTGGTCGCGCTGGATTTCGACGGCGTGCTCGCGCCGATCGTCGAACACGCCGCGGATGCGCGGCCGCTGCCCGCTGCTGCCGCCGCCGTGACGGCGCTGGCGGGGCTGCCCGGCACGACGACGGCGTACATTTCCGGCCGGGCCCTGGCCAGCCTGCGGCTGGTCGGCTCCCCGGATGAGCGGACCCTGCTGATCGGCTCGCACGGCGGGGAGGTCTTCACCGGTCCGGACAGTGCTCCGCTGGCGCTGGACGCCGGGCAGGCCGCCGCGCTGGCGGCGGCCACCGGCGTCGTCGAACGGGTGGTCGCCGGGCACCCGGGCACGGTGCTGGAAGCCAAGCCGGCCGGCGTGGTACTGCACACCCGGACCGCGCCGGACGACGTCGCCGCCGCGGCCACGGCGCAGGCCCGCGCGCTGCTGGAGCAGATTCCCGGGGTGCACCTGTCGGACGGCAAACAGGTGCTGGAGACCTCGGTGATCAGCGCGGACAAGGGCCAGGGCCTCGAACTGCTGCGCGGCTTCACCGGCGCCGACGCGGTGCTGTTCGCCGGGGATGATGTCACGGACGAGAATGCCTTCCGGGTGCTCCGGGGCCAGGATGTGGGGATCAAGGTGGGTCCGGGCGAAACGGCGGCGCGGCACCGGGTTCAGTCGCCGGAGGCCTTCGCCGCGGTGCTCGCGCTGCTCGCCGAACTGCGCGCCGCTGCCGTGCGCCGCTGAGGCCGCCGGACCGCCGCGTGGGATACTGGGCGCGGGTCCGGCCGCGCTGCCGGATCCTTCCCGATCACCCGGACCGTCGGGCACGTACCTGCCCGTGAAGGGAATTGACGATGGCAACGGTAACCTTCGACAACGCCACCCGGCGCTATCCGGGCATGGCCGGCCCGGCGGTGGACGGGCTCACGCTGGACATTGCGGACGGCGAGTTCCTGGTCCTGGTCGGCCCCACCGGCTGCGGCAAGTCCACCGCGCTGCGGATGCTCGCGGGCCTGGAGGATGTGGATGCCGGCCGCGTGCTCATTGACGGCCGGGACGTGACCACCGCGCCGGCCAATGACCGCGACGTGGCCATGGTGTTCCAGAACTATGCGCTCTACCCGCACATGACGGTGGCGGACAACATGGGCTTCGCGCTGAAGATTGCCGGTGTGCCGGCGGACGAACTGGCCGAACGGGTGCGCGAGGCCGCCCGGCTGCTGGAGCTGGAGGAGTTCCTGGACCGCAAGCCCAAGGCCCTCTCCGGCGGGCAGCGCCAGCGGGTGGCCATGGGCCGGGCGATCGTGCGCCATCCGCGCGTCTTTTTGATGGACGAGCCGCTCTCCAACCTGGATGCGGCGCTGCGGGCCCAGACCCGCACCCAGATCGCTTCGCTGACCCGGCGGCTGGGGGTCACCACCGTCTACGTCACGCACGACCAGGTTGAGGCGATGACCCTCGGGGACCGGGTGGCCGTGCTCAGGGACGGGGTGTTGCAGCAGGTGGCCCCGCCGCGGGAACTCTACGACCGGCCGGCGAACCTGTTCGTGGCCGGCTTCATCGGCTCCCCGCCGATGAACCTGCTCCAGCTGCCGGTGGACGACGGCGCGGTGCGGCTGGGCGGCGCGGTCCTGCCGCTGCCGGCCGCCGCGGCGGCTTCCCCGGCCGCGGCGGCCTCGGTGGTGCTGGGGGTGCGGCCCGAGGACTTCGAGGTCGCCGTGGACCAGCCGGCCGGGCTGGCCGTGAAGGTGGAATCGGTGGAGGAACTCGGCGCAGATGCCTACCTGCACGGCAAGGCCGCCCCGGCCGGGCCCGGCGGGCAGCCCGTCCGGCTCACCGCCCGGGTGGATGTCCGGCAGCCGCCGGAGCCCGGCAGCACGGTGCACCTGTTGCCGACGGCAAGCCGGGTGCATTTCTTCGATCCGGCCACCCGCCGGCGCCTGGGCTGAACCGCCGCCGCCCCGGGCGGCCGACCCCCTGCTGCGGACCGGCCTGTCCGCCAATCGTTGCCTCCGGGTGGGCAGTCTGGTCCCTGGGACTGCTCCAGCCGTCGCCGTTCTACGATAGGAACCAATAATGAAGGGCCCCGCCGCACACTGGCACGACGAACCCACCGACTTCGGCCAGATGGGCAAGCTTCCGCGCGGCCACGGGGTGGCACCGGCGGCAGCCATCGGCTCGCTGAACATCACCTCCGCCACCACGGACGAGGAGCTGCTGGACCTGCCCTGGCACCTGGCGCTGGAGGACTGGCCGGTGGCCAACCTCGCGGCCCTGCCGCGCGGACTCTCCCGGCACATCGTCCGCTTCGCGCACCTGTCCGGCTCGGTCATCGCGGTCAAGGAGACCAGCGAGCATGTGGCCCGGCACGAATACCATATGCTGCGCAGGCTGCAGCGGCTGGACGTGCCCTGTGTGGAACCGCTGGCAGTGCTCACCGGCCGCCGCACCGCCGACGGTTCGGAGCTGGACCCGGTGCTGGTCACCCGGCACCTGCGCTTCTCCCTGCCCTACCGGGCGCTGTTTTCGCAGACCCTGCGCCGGGACACCCTGACCCGGCTGATTGATGCGCAGGCCCTGCTGCTGGTCCGGCTGCATCTGGTCGGCTTCTACTGGGGCGATGTGTCCTTGTCCAACACCCTCTTCCGCCGCGACGCGGGCGCCTTCGCTGCCTACTTGGTGGATGCCGAGACCGGCGAACTGTACCCGGAGCTGTCCAACGGCCAGCGCGAATACGATCTGGAAATCGCCCGGGTGAACATCGCCGGGGAACTGATGGACCTGCACGAAGGCGGGCTGATCGAGGAAAAGATCGACCCGCTGGCCACCAGCGAGCGCATCATGGACAGCTACCGCAAGCTCTGGGCCGAGCTGACCGGGAAGGAATCGTTCGACCTCGGCGAACGCTGGCGGGTCAACGCGCGCATCCGCCGGCTCAACGAACTCGGTTTCGATGTGGAGGAATTCACCATCAAGACCACGGCGGACGGCTCCAGCATCCAGCTCCAGCCCAAGGTGGTCGACGCCGGGCACCACCAGCGCCGGCTGCTGCAGCTGACCGGCCTGGACGCCGAGGAGAACCAGGCCAGGCGGCTGCTCAACGACATGGACGCCTACCGTGCGGACAACAACCCGGACCTGGACCAGGAGCTCAGCGCCCATCTGTGGGTCCGCCAGGTCTTCGAACCGGTGGTCCGCGCCATTCCGCGCGAGCTGCAGGGCAAGCTGGAGCCGGCGGAGGTGGTGCACCAGCTGCTCGAGCACCGCTGGTACCTCTCCGAGGAGCAGAACCGCAACGTCCCGCTGGCCGAAGCCGTCCAGTCCTACATCGACAACGTCCTGCGGCACCGCAGGGACGAGGCGGCCTTCATGCTGCAGGAGGACAGCCGGCCGGCCGGGCCGCCGCGGCCAGACACCGGCGGCACGCCGCCGGCGTCGCGGCCCGACGGCAGCTGACGCCGAACGGCCGATCGCCCGTTCGGCGTCTATCGGCCGGTTTCCGCCGAACGGGAGAAGACTGCCACGAGGAAGTCCGCGCCGGCGTGGAACGGGCGCAGGTCCCACGTGGCCAGCTTCAGGTCCACCGCCAGCCCGGCAGCGGCGGCGTCCGCCAAAAACGTGCCGAAGTCGTAGCCGCGGTCGGCGCCGAAACCGGTCACCAGCCGGCCGTCCGGGCGCAGGTGCGCGGCCAGCCCCGCCAGGACCGCGCGCTCGGTGCCCGGCGCCAGGAAGGTCAGCACGTTGCCCGCGCTGACGATCAGGTCGAAGCCCCCTGCGATGCCCCGCGCCGGCAGGTCCAGTTCTGCCAGGTCCCCGACCAGCCAGGTCACGTCCGGATGGTCCCGGCGCGCGGCGTCGATCAGTTCCGGGTCGATGTCCACGCCCACCACCTCGTGCCCGCGCACGGCCAGCGCCCCGCCCACCCGGCCGGGCCCGCAGCCGGCGTCCAGGATCCTGCTGCCGCGCGCGGCCATCGCGTCGATCAGCCGGGCCTCGCCGTCGAGGTCCCGGCCCTCGCGCCGCATCGCCTCGAAACGGTTGATGTACCAGGCCGAATGGCCGGGGTTCCTGCGCTTCTGCGCCTCCCACAGGGTTTCTTTTCGCACGCCCCCAGCCTACGCCCGCCGGCCCCGCCCCGGCCGCCCCGCGGTGTGCCCAAGAACACTGCAGGATAACCGGGATTATGGGCCGGGGGCCGCCTGGACGTGGGCTATGATGGGGCGCTGCAATACTGCGAATTTCCACCGATCCACCAGGAGTTTACGACCCCAATGGCAACCGATTACGACGCGCCGCGCAACAAGGACGATGAGCAGGGACACGAGTCGCTGGAGGCGCTGAAGTCGCAGCGCGGAGGGGCGCAGACCGCGCTGATCGACGTCGAGGACTCCGACACCGCCGAGGGGATCGACCTGCCCGGTGCCGACCTGTCCGGCGAGGAACTGGTGGTCCAGGTCATTCCGCCGCGCGAGGACGAATTCACCTGCGCATCCTGCTTCCTGGTCCGGCACCGTTCCCAGGTCGCACGCGAAGGCAAGAACGGACTGTACTGCCGCGACTGCGAAAGCTGAGACCGGGGCGTTCCGTCAGTGGTTCGGGCCGCGGGAACGCCCGGACCGGTCGGCCTCGCCCGTTGACGGCCACCCCGCATGCGTCCGCGCACGGGTACCCCTGGCCGTTCTCTTAAGCGGGTCCCTCCGGCCCGGCTTCCCGGTCCCGCTCCGCCCGGTCCGTCCCCTGCGCAGCAGGCGCCCCGGCCGCGGGCCAGAGCACTTCGGTGTCCGGCCACGGCGAACCGGTGCCGCCTGTCGGCTGGCGCCGCACCGGCCTTCGTCCCGGCGTGCGGGCGGGCCCGGACTTGGTTCCCAGCAGTCCCGGCGGCTTCGGCCCGCCTGGCACGGCCGGGCGGCCCCGGGACTCCCCGGAGCCGGTTCCGCGGAACCGGGAGACAAAGACCGCCGCTGACCACAGCACCGCCAGCACGCACAGGGCCGGGCTGTCCACCGACCCGGCGCTCTTCGGGTACAGCAGCCATCCGGCCGCCAGCAGCACGGTGCCGGCGCAGCACAGCGTCCCGTGCAGCGGCCGGCCCGGCGGCCAGAACGCCATGACCAGCACGGTCAGCGCCATGAAGATGCCCAGCGCCGCCTGCAGCGGCCAGTGCGCCAGTCCCCAGGAGTAATCCTCCGCAGCCCCGGCGGCCTGTGACCTCTCAACGGCGGCCGCGGCATAGGCCCACCACGCCGGCGCGCCGGCCAGGGCCAGCAGGAACAGCCGCCCGTCGGTCCGCAGTCCCTGCCGTGCCGGCTGCGGGCGCGTCCCGGCCCACTTCCCGGCAGCCACTATGGCCGTCATCGGCAGCAGGATCAGCGCGACCACCAGCGGGTCCAGGCTGGCACACAACGCTGCGGCCAGCAGCAGCGCCGCGGCCACCGTCCACAGCTGCACAATGGCCGGCCACGGGTGCAGCGGCCGCGCCGCGATGGCCGCGAAGGCGCCGCCCACGATGAGCGTAAACAGCACGCCCCAGCTGATCTGCAGACCCGCCACGGCATCCATGCCGCCGCCGGTCAGGGCCAGCAGGTCGACGATGCCGTAGAAGCCAACGGCCCAGAACAAGGCCGCGAACCCGGCCCAGAGCGACCGGGACGTTCCCGAAGCGACGGCCATGCGGCCACGGCGGAAGCCTCCGGCCCCGCTCTGCTCACGCAAGAACATACTTCAGCATAGGCTGCATCTGCCCGCAGGGTGGGGCGCGAGGGACGCGCCTAAGCGAACGGCCAGGGTCCCCGTGCGCGAAGCGTGCGGGGTGGCCGTGAACGGGCGAAGCCGACCGGTCCCGGCCTGAGCCTGCGAAGGTCGGGCGGCCGCTGAACGCTCAGGCGTCGATGCGTTCGGGCAGCGCCTTGCCCGGGTTCAGCAGGCCGGCCGGGTCGAAGAGTCGTTTGATTCCACGCTGCAGTTCCAGCACTTCCTCGCGCTGCTCGCGGGGCAGCCAGCGCACCTTGTACTGGCCGATCCCGTGCTCGCCGGTAATGGTCCCGCCCAGGGCCAGTCCGACGTCGATCGATTCGTCCAGCGCCGCGTTCAGGGCCGGCACCTTGGCCGCCTCGCCCGGGCCCACCCAGAAGGTCGGATGCAGGTTGCCGTCCCCGGCATGGGCGACCACCTTCAGCCCGACGCCGTGATCCGCGGCGATGCGCTGCAGCTCGGCAATGTAGTGGACCAGCTGGGACCGCGGCACCGCCACGTCCTCCCCCACCCGGAAGTCGTCGTCGACCTCCGCGCCGCGGCTGTGCCGGCGCAGCTCGACCAGGCGCACGGCTTCCTCGTAGTCCTCGGTGGTGGTCGTGGCACCGAGCGCGGCCAGCTCCCGGCGGATGATCTCCGCCTCGGTGCGGGCGGCGAAACCATCGGTCTGGATCAGCAGCAGCGCCCCGCCGCGGCTGCGCAGGTCCGAACCCTGCTCCGCGTCCAGCTGGAGGAGCGTATTGCCGTCGAGCAGTTCCATGATCGCCGGCTGGACCCGTGCCTTGCCCACGGCCAGCACGCCGGCTGCCGCCGTCGCGAACTCGGGAAAGAAGGCGGCGATGGTCTCCACCTCGGTGGGCAGGTACCGCAGCCGCACGGTGGCCCCCACGACGATGCCCAGGGTTCCTTCGGAGCCGACGAAGAGTCCGGTCAGGTCGTAGCCGGCCACGCCCTTGAAGGTGCGGTGGCCGGTGCGGATCAGGGTGCCGTCCGCAAGCACAACGTCCAGGCCCAGGACGGACTCGCGCGTCACGCCGTACTTGGCGCAGCGCAGCCCGCCGGCGTTGGTGGCGATGTTCCCGCCGATGGTCGACGTCCGGTAGCTGGCCGGATCCGGCGCATACATCAGGCCGTATTCGGCGGCCGCGGCGTTCAGGTCCGCGTTGACGACGCCGGGCTCCACCCGGGCGACCTCGTCTTCGGGGTGGATCTCCAGGATCCGGTTCATCCGCTCCAGGCTCAGCACCACGCACCCCTCGGTGGCATGGGCTCCGCCGGACACCCCGGTGCCTGCCCCGCGGGCGACGACGGGCACGCCGTGTTCCGAGGCCAGGCGCAGCACCGCCTGCACGTCCTCGACCCGCTCGGCGAAGACGACGGCGGCAGGCAGGAAATGCTTGAGCACCGGGCCCTGGTCCGCCGCGTACGCGGCCCGCCGGGCCTCGTCCGTGGCCAGCTGCCCGGCCGGGAGCAACGACGCCAGGGCGGTGAGGATGGTGGTCATGCGTCGAGTGCCTCCGTCGGTAGTTCCAGAATGATTTCCTGACGCGCGGCATCGAGCAGGTAGGGCTCGCGCTCGCCTCGGTCAATGAAACCATGGCGCCGGTAAAAAGCAAGGGCACGCAGGTTGTCCTCGTGCACGCCCAGTTTCAGGATTTTGGCCCCCGACTCCTCGCGCACCCAGCCGAGGATTTCGGCCAGCAGCCGGGCCGCCAGCCCGCTGCCGCGGTAGGCCGGCGCAACCCAGACGGCCGCCAGCCAGGCCGTACCGTCCTCCTCGACGTAGCAGGACATGGTCCCCACGGCCTGCCCGTCCTCGGCCGGGTCCGAGGCCAGCACGCTGACGCTGTTCTTGCCGGTGGACCGGCTGGCGGACTCCCGCCACTGGGCGTCGGTGTTTTGCCCGGCCTGGGCCAGCGACTCGGTGAAGGCGATCGGGTAGTCCGCCAGCATCAGCAGCCGCAGATCGCGCCAGACCTGCCAGTCCTGCGGTGTCATGCGGCGCAGACAGATCACGCAGTCCCGCCCATGAAACGCACATACCGGTGCAGCACCGGCGGCCAGCCGGCGGCATATTCGGCCCGGCGGGATGCCCCCTCCGGGTCCCGCTCCCAGCCCGTGTGGGTCAGCCGCACCACCGTGCTGCCGTCCGCAGCGGGAGCGAACTCGACGTCGACGGTCCCGGCGGTGGCCGGGGTCGTCCCCGGATGCCAGGTCACGCGAAGGCGGACGGGAGGCTGCCAGTCGAGCACGTCGCCCCAGATGCTGACCTCGTCCGCCGGCGAGGTCTCGGTCAGGACCCGGTCCTCGAATTCGACGTGGCTGCCTTCGCCGTACACGCTGTGCGAGTCCACCGGCCACCACAGATGGATCAGGTCGGTGAATCCTTCAAACGCCTCCGTCGCGGCATGCGGCACCGTGACCTCGCAGTGCACGGGCGGCTGCGGTTCAGGCCGGTCCGGCAGGTCGGGGGCGTGGGAGAAGAGGGAAGGACTCATCCCCCCAGCCTAGCGAACGCGGTCCGCCCCGCCGGCTTGTGTCGTG
>NZ_JAKLTQ010000033.1 GCF_022012395.1 Arthrobacter hankyongi | reverse complement strand
GGGGCCCCCCGCCCGGGGGGCCCGCCGGCGGGCTGCTCACCAGCGGTGCGCGACGTCGATGACCAGCATCGAGACGTTGTTCGCGCCCTTCAGGGTGAAGACCCGGAAGGGCAGCTTGGCCCGGACGCCCAGACCGATGGTGGTGATCCCTTCGAAGCTGCCTCCCCACGCCGCCTGCCGGAAGCTCCGGTAGCCGGCCAGGTTGACCAGTTCCTTGGGGTGTTTCGGTGAATAGGTCGCGTGCCCGGCGCTGTTGTAGGCCGGAGCCTTGACCGTGATGTCAAGGAAGGCGCCGCCGCGCAGCGGGATCTTCTTGCCGGATCCCTGGGCGTAGACCGCTTTGACGTAGCGGACGGTATAGCCGGGCGCCTTGCCCTTGAGATCGACCACCAGCCGGTCGAAGCAGGGATGCTGACCGGAACGGACGTTGATGATCGGTGACCGGACCATGGGGGAGGCAGACTTGGCCTGCGATCCCCAGTTGATCCCACAGTAGGGGGCCGCGCTGGCCGTGCTTGGTGCCACCAGCCCCAGGGTTGCGGCAAGCAGCAGGACCGCCAGCCACACAGGTAATTTCCTCATGCTGCACCACCTCAAGGTTGCGAGAGTGATGGATCCATGATAGTTCCGCGTGTGCTGTTGCATGGAACCCGGTACCGACTGGTCCTGAATCGTTACCGGTACCGGATCAGCACTTCACGTGGACCTTGCTGCTCTCGTTCCAGCCGTCCTGCTTGCTGAAGCTGACCGCCCGGTAGCGCGCATCGCATTTAAGTCCGCTGCCGCTGAAGGAGAACGAGCCGCCCTTGGTTCTGAGGGTTCTTTCGCTCACCGCGCGGTCCGTATCGGTGTTCACCACCCAGACATGGACCGTCTTCGCCACATAGCCGCTGCCCCAGACCGTGTAACTGCCCTTGCCGGAGACGCTCAGGGAAATTCCGGAGCGGGCTGCCGCGTCGAGTTCGGCTGCCGCGGCCGTGCCGATCCCTGCCGTGAGGGCGAGGAGCACGCCTGCGATCATGGTCAGCAGGCGCCAAGTTACGGAACTCTTCATGATGCCAACTGCTTCCCCACAACTCGCCGATGCCTAGGACGCGGGCAGCATGCCCGCAGCCGTCATGTCGGCGGTCCGGCCTGCGCGGCCGGTCCGCCGGCTCCGTGGTGTGGAGCGGCCTGCCGGCCGTCCCGCCCAGCGGACACCGGACGTGCTGTTATCCCCTCAGGTGACATCCCTCAGGAGGATTACTCCTCCGGTGCGTCCACCGCGCCCCCGCGGTGTTCCTCAATCGTAGGGTATGGAAGTGGGCGGCAACAGACCCCCTGCCGGTCCATGGTCTCCGGTCCGGCAACCAGGTCCCGGCCGCCGGCTTCAGCCGCCGGCCGGTCCCGCCGGAGCCAGCTGCCAGGGCACGCTGGCCACCATCACCCCGGGCTCGAAGTGCAGCCGCGTCTTGATCCGCAGGGCTGTCTGGTTGTGGACCAGGTTTTCCCACCACTTGTCCACCACGTACTCGGGAATGTAGACCACGATCAGTGCCCGCGGGTCCTCCCGCCGGATGGTCCGCAGGTAGTCCAGGATCGGCTGGAGAGTCTCGCGGTACGGCGAGGCCAGCACCGTCAGCGGGACGGGCAGCCCCAGCGCCTCCCACGCCGCGAGCGTACGGTGCGTCGCTGCGTCGTCGAAATTGACCGTGACCGCGTCGAGCCGGTCCGGGCGGGAAGCGCGGGCATAGGCCAGCGCGCGCAGGGTTGGCTTGTGCACCTGCGAGACCAGCAGCACCGCATGCACCCTTCCGGGGCCCGCGCTGTCCTCCTCCGGAGCCGTGACGGCCAGCTCCACGGCCACCCGGGCATAGTGGGTGTGGATGGCTGTCATGGTCAGGTACAGGCCGGCCATGGCCACCAGCGCGATCCAGGCCCCGTGTTCGAACTTGGTGATCAGCACGATCACCAGCACCGTCGCAGTCATGCCCAGCCCGATGCTGTTCACCGTCCGGGACCTGAGGATGCGCCGCCGCGACGGGCCGGCCCGGGTGATCCGCAGCTGCCGGTTCCAATGCCGGATCATGCCCAGCTGGCTGGCCGTGAAGGATACGAATACCCCCACGATGTAGAGCTGGATCAGCCGGGTGACGTCGGCGTCGAACGAGAGGATCAGGACCAGCGCGCCCACCGCCAGGGCGAGGATGCCGTTGCTGAAGGCCAGCCGGTCGCCGCGGGTGTGCATCTGCCGCGGCAGGTAGCCGTCGCCGGCCAGGATGGAGGCCAGCACCGGGAAGCCGTTGAAGGCGGTATTGCTGGCAAAGACCAGGATGGTGCCGGTCGCCGCCACCACAATGTAGAACGGGATGGAGGCATCGCCGAAGATCGTTTCGGCCAACTGGCTGATCGTCGGGTGCTGGATGTAGCCGCTGCCGACCGGCTTGCCGTCGAGCAGCAGATCGGTGGCCGGATCCTGGACCAGATGGACCTGGGTCCGGCTGGCCAGGAAGAGGATGCCGGCCAGCATGGACGCGGCGATGCCGCCGAGCAGCAGCAGCGTGGTGGCGGCGTTGCGGCTCTTGGGCTTGCGGAAGTTGGGCACGCCGTTGCTGATCGCCTCGACGCCGGTCAGTGCCGCCGCACCCGAGGAAAAGGCGCGCAGCAGCAGGAAGGCTCCGGCCAGTCCCGCCAGGCCGTTTTCCATCCCCGCCTCCGGAACAATGGTGAACGCAGCGGACGGGGCCGGGCGCAGCGTGCCGGTGGCGGCCTGGAACACGCCGACTGCCGTCATACCCAGGATCGACGCCATGAAGATGTAGGCGGGCACGGCGAACACCGCTCCGGCCTCCCGGATGCCGCGCAGGTTGACCATCACCAGCACGATCACGCCGAGGGCGGCGATGGCTGCCGCATAGCCGTCCAGGGCGGGCACCGCGGTAATCAGGTACTGGGCGGCCGAGGACATGGACACCGCCACGGTCATGACGTAGTCCACGAGCAGGGCCGAGGCGACGGTCAGCGCCGCCGGCCTGCCCAGGTTTTCCCGGGCAATTTCGTAGTCGCCGCCGCCCGAGGGATAGGCATGCACATTCTGCCGGTAGGAGGCCACCACGGTGAGCAGCACGGCCATCACGGCCAGTCCCACCCAGGGCGCCAGGACGACGGCGGAGACGCCCGCCAGCGCCAGGGTCAGCAGGATCTCGTCCGGCGCATAGGCCACGGAGGACAAGGCATCCGAGGCGAAGACCGGCAGGGCTATGCGCTTGGGCAGCAGGGTGTGGGCCAGCCGCTCGCTCCGGTAGGGCCGGCCGATGAGCACCCGCTTGAACGCATTGAACAGTTCGAGCACGAGCCAAAGCTACACCCGCGCTGCCGCCGCTCCCAGCCCCGGTGTTCAGCGGCCCGGGCCTGCGCCATCCTTCCGGGGCGTTGCCCCGACCTCCGGCAACTGTTCCCGGGCCGGTGGCGCCTCGGCCGCCGGGGCAGGCCCGGTGGCGCCGATATGGTCATCGGTCATCGTGGTTTCGTCGAAGGGCAGCCGGCCGGAAAGCACTTCCTCCACCTGGACCGGATCGATTTCCTTGGTCCAGGTGCCGATCAGCACGGTAGCGGTGGCGTTGCCGGTGAAGTTGGTCAGCGCCCGGGCCTCGGACATGAACCGGTCGACGCCGACAATGATTCCGACGCCGTCCAGCAAGTCCGGCCGGTGGGCCTGCAGGCCGGCGGCGAGCGTGGCCAGTCCCGCGCCGCTGACCCCGGCGGCGCCCTTGGACGCGATGATCATGAAGACCAGCAGCGAGATCTGCTCGCCCAGGGACAGCGGCTTGCCGAGCGCATCGGAGACATACAGGGCGCCCATGGTCAGGTAGATGGCGGTGCCGTCCAGGTTGAACGAGTATCCGGTGGGCACCACGATGCCGACCACCGGCTTGGACACCCCCAGGTGCTCCATCTTCGCGATCAGCCGGGGCAGGGCCGCCTCGGAGGACGAGGTGGAGAAGATCAGCAGGTACTCCCGGGCCAGATAGCGCATGAGCCGGAAGATGTTGACACCGGCGACCACCCGCAGCAGCGAACCCAGCACCACGATGATGAACAGGATGCAGGTGATGTAGAAGGCGATCATGAGCGTGGCCAGGCTGAGGATCGCGGCGAAACCGGTTTCGCCGACGACGGCGGCGATGGCGCCGAACGCCCCGATCGGGGCCAGCCACATGATCATGATCAGGATCCGGAACACCAGCGCCTGGAGGTAGCCGATGGCGCGCAGGATCGGCTGGCCGGTCGGACCCATCTTCTGTACCGCGAAGCCGACCAGCAGGGCCACGAAGAGCGTCTGCAGGATATTGCCCTCGGTCAGCGAGGACAGCAGGGTGGCGGGAACGATGCCCAGGATGAAGCCCACCGTGCCGGTGGCCTCCCCGTTGCCGCCGGCGTCGTACGGGCTGGCGGAAACATTCAGCCCCTCGCCGGGGTGGATCAGGTTGCCGACCACCAGTCCGATGGCCAGGGCGAAGGTGGACATGATCATGAAGTAGAGCAGGGCCAGGCCGCCGACCTTGCCCACGGTGGCGGCCTTGGCGATCGACCCGACGCCCAGCACGATGGTACAGAAGATGATCGGGGCGATCATCATCTTGATCAGGGCAATGAAGCCGGTGCCCAGGGGCTTGAGGGCCTGGGCGAAATCCGGGGCCACCAGGCCGAGGATGGCGCCCAGCACCACCGCCGCAATGACGGCCATGTACAGGAAGTGGGTCTTGTCCTTCTTCGGCGGCGCCGTGGCGGTGCCGCCCCCGGAGGGAACCGGTGCCGATGATGCCATGGGAACCTCCTTGAACCGTGGAAGTCAGGCGGACTGGCTCTCCTCCTACTGTGCCACCAGGATCCCCTGGCCGCCACGGGGCGCCGGCGCCGCGGTGGCTCAGCCGACGCCGAAGTCCCGGAACCGGCCGGTCGCCTCGGCGAACGAGGCGTCCACCCGGTCCACCCGACCCGGTGCCTCGGACTCCAGCAGGGACACCAGGCGCTCGAGCGACTGCCGCGGGCCTTCGGCCGTGATCCGCACGGTTCCGTCCGGGCGGTTCTCGGCCAGGCCGTCCAGTCCGAGCAGTTCGGCCTGGCCGCGCGTCCAGTAGCGGAATCCCACTCCCTGCACCCGGCCGGACACCGTTGCCGTCAGCCGTTCGTCTGCCATGGCCGGTGCTAGCCGCGGGCGGGCAGTTGCTGCAGCGTCCAGGTGTTGCCGTCCGGGTCCGCGAAGGTGACGAACGAACCCCACTCCTGCACGTCGACTTCGCTGGCCTCGACGTCCCGGCCGAGCAGCTCCTCGCGCGCGGCGGCCACATCCGGCACGACGACCTGCAGGCCCTTCAGGGATCCGGGGGCCATCTCGGTCAGTCCCTCGCCCAGGGCGATGGAGCAGGCCGAGCCGGGCGGTGTGAGCTGGACGAAACGCAGGCCGGGCCTGACGGTGTGGTCATGGTCGGCGTGGAAGCCGACCTGCTCGGCGTAGAACCTCTTGGCGCGGTCCACATCGGTGACCGGAACGAACACGAGTTCAAGCTTCCAATCCATGGGCTCCACGCTAGCCGCCGGCTCCGGCAACCGGAAGGGTCAGTCCGTCCGCACGGGCCACACCTCGTAGCCTTCGGCCTTTTCGAACAGCCGCCTTGGATGCATGCCGTTCGCGGCCAGCCAGAGCACGTCCGCATTGACGGTGACGGCGTCGATGCGTCCGGTCTGCACCGGCCGGCCGGCGCGGCGGATTTCCACCAGGGTTCCGGGGAGCAGGTCCCAGCTTTCAAGGGGCGGCTCGGTCATGGGTCCTCCCGAGGTTGTCAGGGCCCGGGGATGAGTCCGGACCTTAAGGATTCCCGAGCCGCGGCGGGCCCGCAACGGAACCGGCAGGTTGTTCACGCCGAATTAATGTCCCGGCATCCGGGGCAGTAGATTGTCCAGTATCCGGCGTTTGCAGTCCGGCCCGGATTCGAAGGAGTGCTGAGCATGACCCTGATCGACAACGGCATCTACGTCGGCGGAAGGCGGACGGACAGCCCGGGCAGCCTGGACGAGACGTTTGAACTGATGCGGGAGCGCGGGGGAATGGCCTGGATCGGGTTGTACCGGCCGGAGGTGGCGGACGTGCTGGCGGTCCAGCAGGAATTCGGGCTGCACGAACTTGCCGTCGAGGACGCGCTCACCGGCCACCAGCGGGCCAAGCTGGAGCGCTACGGCGAGACCCTCTTCCTGGTGCTCCGTCCGGCGCGCTACCTGGATGACGTCGAGGTGGTCGAGTTCGGCGAACTGCACGTCTTCATCGGCCTGGACTTTGTGGTCACCGTCCGGCACGCGGAATCCCCGAACCTGGCCCAGGTGCGCAAGCGGATGGAAGACAATCCGGAACTGCTGGCGCTGGGGCCGCAGGCCGTGCTGTACGCCATCCTGGACCAGGTGGTGGATGAATATTCCCCCGTGGTGGCGGGACTGGAGAACGACATTGACGAAATCGAGGACGAGCTCTTCCGCGGCGACCCGGAGGTATCCCGGCGGATCTACGAGCTCCACCGCGAAGTGTTGGCCTTCGAGCGGGCCACCCAGCCGCTGGACCCCATGCTGGCGGCGCTGGCACGCGGGGCGGAAAAGTACCATGTCCCGCTGGAGCTGCAGCGGCGGCTGCGGGACGTGCATGACCATGTGTTCCGCGTCGCGGACCGGGCCGGCGCGTTCCGCGCCCTGCTGCAGAACGCGCTGACGGTCAATGCCACGTTGGTGGCGCAGCGTCAGAACGAGGACATGAAACGGATCTCGTCCTGGGCGGCCATCCTCTTCGCCCCGACCTTGG
Source organism: Arthrobacter hankyongi (assembly GCF_022012395.1). Classification (GTDB taxonomy): domain Bacteria; phylum Actinomycetota; class Actinomycetes; order Actinomycetales; family Micrococcaceae; genus Crystallibacter; species Crystallibacter hankyongi. The sequence goes on along the minus strand of NZ_JAKLTQ010000033.1, from coordinate 33,527 downwards.
TGGGCGCCATCTACGGCATGAACTTCCGGAACATGCCCGAACTGCGCTGGGACTGGGGGTATCCGTTGGCGCTGGCGATGATGGTCGCCATCTCCGTGGGCCTCTATCTTGCCTTCAAGCACAACAAATGGCTTTAACTGAAGCGGGCGGGGGCCAGTGCCCCCGCCCGCTTCAGTTAAAGCCAGGTCAGGACGCGCTGGCGGTGACGTCCTTGGTCCGGTGGTCGTACCGGAAGGTGATCGGGCCGCCGGTGTGGTGCAGCTCGTGGTTGGCGCCGTCGGGCTGGCCGAAGGCCCCGTAGTTCTCATCCCAGGAGCGGTTCAGTGCCGCCTTGAAACTGTAGAAGCCCGCCGGCAGTTCGGCGGTCAGCTTCCACAGCTGGTCGTTCGGATCGAGGGTCATCTGGACCTCGTCGAAATGCGGCTGCCAGTCCTCGGGGCAGCCCAGCGCCGTGCCGAAGTCACCGGCCAGGGCGACGGCGGCAGGCTGCGGGAAGGCGGCATCCACCGGTCCCGTCGCGGTGGATTCCTCCGCCACGGCCTGCACCAGCTCGACGGCCTGCGCCAGATCGGCCGCTTCCACCAGCTGCACGGCCTCCGCCGGGACGGCGGCAGCCTCGGCTTCGGGAGCCTCGGCGGGCACCGGCTCCGGCAGCGGGGTCCCTGCGGGCACCGGGGTGCCGTCCGCCAGCGCGGCGGCCAGGGATGCCGCATCCGGGAAGGCGACGGTGGCACGCAGCCCGTCCTCGGTGATGTTCCAGCCGCCCCGGCCCTTGACCAGCCAGCCGGCCTTGACCAGCTTCGTGGTGGCGCTGGTGAGCGTCTTGTGGCCCCGGGGAACACCTCCGGAGAGCAGTTCGCCTTCCTGCCCGTTCAGCGGAAAGCGTGCAATGGCTTCGGCCAGCACTGCGCTGCCGCCCAGCTTCGATCCCTCCCCGGCCTGGGCCAGGCTGTCCAGCACGGCTTTGAGTCGGTTGGCGTTGTTTTCCTGAGCGTTTGCGGTCATAGTGAATCCTCCGGTCGCATACGGTGTGAGAGCAGTCTCGCATCCAACTGTGAACATCGCCTACCTTTCCCGGTAAACACGGCGTTTCGTACCTTTTGTTGCGCAACATGTTGCGCAGTGAAAGTGCGCCGTGCCCGAGGGCCGGGACTCAGCCGGCGGCAGCTTCGACCGGTGTTTGGGCCGCGGCCTTCCTGCGGTAGACCGCCAGGAACGCGGCTACCCGGCGCACCGCCTCCTCGATGTCGTCGGTGGAGGGCAGGATGACGAAGCGGAAGTGGTCCGGCGTCGGCCAGTGGAAAGCGGTGCCGTGGGAGACGAGGATCTTCTGGTCCTCAAGCAGGTCCAGGACGAACTTCTCGTCGTCGGTGAAGGGATACACCTCGGGGTCCAGCCGCGGGAAAAGATACATGGCACCGGCCGCCGGGACGCAGCTGACGCCGGGGATCTCGTTGAGCAGCCGGCAGGCCAGGTCGCGCTGCTCGCGCAGCCGGCCGCCCGGCTTCACCAGGTCCCCGATGCTCTGGTAGCCGCCGAGCGAGGTCTGGATGGCGTGCTGGGCCGGCACGTTGGCGCACAACCGGAGCGAGGCGAGCAGCTCCAGGGATTCGCGGTAGGCTGCGGTGGCGGCCCGCGGCCCGCTGACGGCCACCCAGCCGGCCCGGTAGCCGGGCATCCGGTAAGCCTTGGACAGGCCGCTGAAGGTCAGCACCGGGATGTCGTCGGCGACGGCCGCGGTGTGGATGTGCACGGCATCCTCGTAGAGGATCTTTTCGTAGATCTCGTCCGAAAACAGCACGAGGTCATGCTCGCGGGCCAGGTCGGCGAACTGTTCCAGGATGTGCCGGGGGTAGACGGCGCCGGTGGGGTTGTTCGGGTTGATGAGCACGATGGCGCGGGTGCGGCCGGTGATCTTGGCCGCCACATCCGCCATGTCCGGCCACCAGTGGTTGGCTTCATCGCACAGGTAGTGCACGGCCCGGCCGCCGGAGAGCGTGACCGAGGCAGTCCACAGTGGGTAGTCCGGGGCCGGGATCAGCACCTCGTCCCCGTTTTCCAGGAAGGCCTGCAGTGTCATCGAGATCAGCTCGCTGACGCCGTTGCCGACGAAGATGTCCTCCACGCCGATCTGCATCAGCCCGCGGGTCTGGTAGTACTGGGAAATCGCGGTCCGGGCGGAGAAGATGCCCTTGGAATCGCTGTAGCCCTGCGCCTCGCGCAGGTGGTGGATCATATCCACCACGATGGATTCCGGCGCCTCCAGCCCGAAGGGTGCGGGGTCCCCGAGGTTCATCCGCAGGATGCGGTGGCCGGCGGCCTCCATTTTCTTGGCTGCCTGCAGGATGGGGCCGCGCAGTTCATACCGGACGTTCTGGAGTTTGCTGGAGTGCTGCATAGGACGCATAGTCCATTTTTTCATACGAACGGCATCCGGGCGTGTAAGCTGGGACACTTTTGTTGATGCGGGCAACCAAAGGCTGCCTATTCCTCCGCTTCCTCCCTGTGTTCTTCCCGGTCCGGCCGTCTGGCCTCGGCCAGGTCCTGCCTGAGCCGGACATTGTCCGCCTCCAGGTGCAGGACCAGGTCGACGCCGGCCAGGTTCACCCCGGCGTCGACCAGTTCGCCGATCCGCCTCAGCCGCTCGAGGTCCTCGTCGCTGTACCGCCGGGTGCCGCCGCTGGTCCGTTCCGGCTCCACCAGACCCTTGCGTTCGTAGAGCCGCAAGGTCGGCTGCGCCATGCCTACCAGGTCCGCCGCGACGGAAATGCCGTAGACCCCGCGCGAGGAGCGGGGGGAGTCCTTGGAGTCCACTGTCGCCTCTTTCCTGGCTGGCAAAATTTCCACTTGCAGGAATCTTACCCCATGGATTTATAATATCTGCGTCAGCAGATGCAGATATGCTGACGTTAGAGGACTGAAGGAGGCAACCATGTTGATGCGAACTGATCCGTTCCGGGAGCTCGACCGGCTGACCCAGCAGGTCTTCGGAACCCCGTCCCGGCCGGCGGCGATGCCGATGGACGCCTGGCGTGACGGCGAGGAGTTCGTCGTCGAATTCGACCTGCCGGGCGTCGATCCTGCATCGATCGACCTGGATATCGAGCGCAACGTGCTCACCGTCCACGCGGAGCGGAAGGGCAAGGCGGCCGAAGGAACGGAGATGGTCGCCGCGGAACGGCCGACCGGAACGTTCAGCCGCCAGTTGATCCTGGGTGACACGCTGGATACCGCCAATGTGAAGGCAGTGTACGACGCCGGCGTGCTGAGCCTGCGGATTCCGATCGCCGAGCGGGCAAAGCCGCGCAAGATCGAGATTGCCACGGGCGGGCAGCGGCAGGAGATCAACGCCTGACGGCCGTGCCGGATTCCGGTGGTGTGCCGGCTGCCGTACGGGTGGCGAAGCGCCGGGCGGCAGCCGGCATCCGGTACGCGCCGGCGGACCGTTGCGGCAGGGGGGCCTGATGAACAGCCGACTACCTGATCTGTATGCCGTCCTGCGGGTGGACCGGACCGCCACCCCCGGGCAGATCCGCAGTGCCTACCGGCGCCTGCTGCGTACCTTGCATCCGGATCTGCAGCCCGGGTCCGGGGACGAGGAGGCTGCGGAAGTGCGGCGGCAGTTGCAGGCGGTCATGGAAGCCTATGAGGTGCTCGGTGATCCGGAGCGTCGGGCCGAGTATGACCGGGCAACGGCGCCGTCACCGCTGCGCAGCGAACTGCAGGAGCCGTTCCTGCTGGACTGGCCACCGCAGCAGGGCGGCACTGCCGGGAGGCCTCGAGTACCGGACTTCCCGGTGCTGGAGGTCGAGGCGCTGCTGGAATACTTCCTGCGGCGCCAGTTCCCCTGGTGGCCGCACCGCGGCCCGGGACTGGACTGATTCGAAAGGAGGGCCGCTGTGCACGGCAACATGAGCGGGAACGCGAACAGCAGTTGGCGGCGTTACGACTACAACCTGTTTCCCGTCTTCCACGAGCGGTTCGAGCAACGCTGGGGGGAGGGCACCGCGCCGTTCCTGGATCCGAGCGTCTACGACGAGGACCAGCCCCGGCCCCGTGCGCAGTGGATCAATGTCGATACCGGTGCCGCGGTCGCCGTCGTTCCTGTCTGGCAGGATGACGGGAAGAACCGTTCCTTTGCCGTCTTCTACCTGCCGCCGGCGGGCGGCATCTGGGTGCTGCGTCCGGGCTACACCCAGTATGTCGAATCCGGTGACGATGCCGGGCAAACGGCGCTGCGCAACGATTCGTTCAAGAAGGCGGTGGCCCACGCCGAGGAGTTCATTTTCGGTCCCGGCTCATGACGCAGCGGGCCGGAGGGCGGCGGGGCGAGGTCTAGCATAGGGATTATGCCGAGACATCCCGGAGCGGATTACCCGGGCAGGGACCTGATGCTGATCCTGCAGAGCTTCACCACGGAGACGGACCGCTACATCGAAGCGATGGGCCACCGGCACGGCCTGCACCGCACCGACCTGAATGCCGTGACGGCCGTGCTCGATGCGGCCCGGGAGGGGCGCCAGATCACTCCCGGTGTCCTGGGGTCGACGCTTTCGCTGAGTTCGGCGGCCACCACGGCGCTGATCGACCGGCTGGGCAGGACCGGACACATGAACCGCAGGCGCAGCGAGACGGACCGCCGGCAGGTCCAGTTGGAGGCCACGGACAGCGCCCGGGAGCGGGGATTCGAGATTTTTGCTCCGATGGTCGACGAACTGCTCGCCGTCGTGGAACAGCATTCCGAGGAAGAGGTCAGGATGTTTTCGGCCTTCATCCAGGAACTGCGGGACGCCATGGTGCGGGCCCGGCACAAGGGCCTGGCCGAGGAGGGCGGCAGCGGGGCAGCCTGACCTCGAAAACACCAATATCTCTCGAACTTCGAGAGATATTGGTGTTTACTGATGGCCATGGGTACAAGGCCTGCGGAGGTAGTACGTGACGGGGCATCGGAATCCCCGGTGCGGACCGGGGCGGTGGACGCCCAGCTGGGGGACTACTTCGACCGGGCCGAAGCGCAAGCGGCAGCCATCAGCCCTGAGTACATCCGGCTCTGGCGCGGGCTGCGGGCGTCCACCGCGGGCGGAAAACGGCTGCGTCCGGCCCTGGTGCTGGCAGCCTACCGGGGGTTCGGCGGCACCGACGACGCCGCCGCCGCGGCCCGGATCGGGGCGGCTTTCGAACTGCTCCATACAGCCTTGGTCATCCACGATGACGTGATCGACCGCGACTTCCGCCGCCGGGGTGTGCCCAACATTGCCGGCGTTTACCGGGACAGCGCACAGGACCAGGGCCTGGCCGCGCCGGCAGCGGAGCACCGCGGGCAGAGCGCCGCCATCATTGCCGGCGACCTGGCGCTGTCCGGCGCTTTCCGCCTCGTGGCGGCCGCCGAGTTGCCCGCCCCGCTGCGCCTGCGCCTGCTGGAACTGCTGGACGAGGCCGTTTTCGCCTCCGCCGGCGGGGAACTGCTGGACATCGAGTTTCCGACGATGTCCCCGCCTCCGGCGCTGCGCGATGTGCTGCAGATGTCCCTGCTCAAGACGGCCGTGTATTCCTTCGAACTGCCGCTGCGCGCCGGAGCCCTCCTGGCCGGAGCGGGCGAACCCGCAGCGGACCTGCTCGGCGGCGTCGGCCGGCTGATGGGCACGGCCTACCAGTTGGTCGATGACCTGCTCGGTACCTTCGGGGACGAGCAGGTGACGGGCAAGTCGGCGGCGGGAGACCTGGCCGAAGCCAAGTACACCCCGCTGCTGGCGTATGCCTCCAACTGTCCGGAATGGCCGCGGATCAGAGCCTTGCTGGCCGGCGCGCCGGGCACCCGGGAGGTAGCCCTGATCCGGCGCCTGCTCGAATCCTGCGGCGCCCGCGCCTACGTGGAGGACCTCGCGGAATCTTACGCGGCCCGGGCCCGGGACCGGCTGGCCGCCGCCGGGCTGCCGGCGGGGCTGCGCACCGACCTGGTGGACCTGCTGGAGCAGGCAGTGCGGCGGTCCCGGTGACCGGCCCGGACGCCCAGGCCCGGCTCTACGGCGAGGTGGCCCAGGAAGCCTGCGCCCTCGTGATCAGGAAATATTCGAGCTCATTCACGCTCGCCACCCGGCTGCTGGAAAAGCCGGTCCGCCGCCATGTGGAGAACATCTACGCGCTGGTGCGGATCGCCGACGAAATCGTGGACGGCGCCAGCGCCGGCTGCGGCGACGCTCCGGAGGCCACCCGCGGATGCCTGGACGGGCTGGAGCGCGAGACGCTGGCCGCCGTCGCCGGCTGCTACAGCGCGAACCTGATCGTCCATGCGTTCGCCCAGACGGCGCGGACCGTGGGGATCGGCCCGGAGCTGATCCGTCCGTTCTTCGCGTCCATGCGGGCGGACCTGACCCAGGCGGCGCATACGCCGGACAGTTTTGCGCAGTACGTCTACGGATCGGCCGAGGTGGTCGGCATCATGTGCGTCCGCGCCTTCCTGGACGGCGCGGACCTGCCCGCTGCCCGGCTGGCCCGGCTCGATGCCGGTGCCCGCCGCCTCGGTGCCGCCTTCCAGAAAGTGAACTTCCTGCGGGACCTGGCCGAGGACTATGGCACCTTGGGCCGCAGCTACTTTCCGGGCATGCCGGTCCAGGCCTTCGGCGAGGCGGAGAAGGCCGCAGTCCTGGACGGCATCGATGCCGACCTGGCCGCTGCCGCGGCCGTGATCGGCGAACTGCCGCCCGGCAGCCGCTCCGCCGTCGCCGCCGTCCACGCGCTGTTCGCCGAGCTGGGCCGCCGGCTGCGCCGGACCCCGGCCCGCGAACTGCTCCAGCGCCGGGTCCGGGTCCCGGGGCCGGTGAAGCTCAGGCTGGCAGTGGCAGCATGGTACGGACAGCAGCCCCGGCCGTCCGTCCCCGGCCGGCTGCGCCAGCCGATCGCCCAGCTGCTTCTGCAGAAGGGCACCCGGTGACGGCGGGCGCCGGTCCGGCCGGCAGGACACAGGCCGTCGTGATCGGCGCGGGCATCGCCGGCCTGGCCTCGGCCGCGCTGCTGGCCCGTGCCGGGTACGCGGTGACGGTGCTGGAGAAGCAGCGGCAGGTCGGCGGCAGGGCCGGCAGCTGGGAACTGGACGGGTTCCGCTTCGATACCGGGCCGTCCTGGTACCTGATGCCGGAGGTCTTCGACCACTTCTTCAAGCTCCTGGGCACCTCGGCGGACGAGCAGCTGGACCTGACGGTGCTGGATCCGGGCTACCGGGTGTTTTTCGAGGGCCGGCCGGAACCGGTGGACATCCGCCGGGACCGGCGGCTCAACCAGGAACTGTTCGAGCGGCTGGAACCGGGGGCCGGTGCCCGGCTGGGCAGCTACCTGGATTCGGCCCGCAGCACCTACGAGCTGGCCAAGGAGTATTTCCTCTACACCTCCTTCGCCTCATTCCGCCCGCTGCTGGCCCCCAGGGTCCTGCGCGGACTGCCCCTGCTCGCCCGGCTCCTGCTCCAGCCGCTGGATGCCTTCACGGCGCGCTTTGTCCGGGACCGGCGGCTGCGGCAGATCCTGGGTTATCCGGCGGTGTTCCTCGGCTCCGCGCCGAAGCTCACGCCCAGCATGTACCACCTGATGAGCCATCTGGACCTGGACGACGGGGTGCTTTACCCCCGGGGCGGCTTCGCCCGGGTGATCGAAGCCGTCCGGGCGCTGGCGGAAGCCGAAGGCGCACGCATCGTGACCGGGGCCGAAGTGGAAGGCATTCTCACCGAGCCGGCCGCAGGCCGGCACCGGGTCACCGGGGTAAGCTACCGGGACTTGGACGGCACCGGGCAGATCCTGGCCGCCGGCACCGTGGTCTCCGCCGCTGACCTGCACCACACCGAAACCGCGCTGCTGCCCCGGCCGCTGCAGACCTACCCGGAACGCTACTGGCGCCGGCGGGTGCCCGGGCCCGGGGCGCTGCTGATCATGCTCGGTGTCGACGGCACGCTGCCCCAGCTGCAGCACCACAACCTGCTGTTCACCCGGGACTGGGACGCCAACTTCGGGGCCATCTTCGGCAAGGCCCCCACGGTGCCCCAGCCGGCCTCGGTCTACGTCTGCCGGCCCAGTGCCACGGATCCGGCCGCGGCCCCCGCCGGCTGCGAGAACCTCTTTGTGCTGGTGCCGCTGCCCGCCGACCCGGGGCTGGGCCGCGGCGGCGTCGCCGGCGGCGGGGACGGCGGTCTCGAGGCGCTGGCCGATACCGTCATCGCGCAGATCGCCCAGTGGGCCGGGATCCCTGACCTGGCCGGCCGCATCCGGGTGCGCCGGACGGTAGGACCTGCCGATTTCGCGGCCGATTTCAACGCCTGGCGCGGCGGTGTGCTGGGACCGGCGCACGTGCTGCGCCAAAGTGCCTTCCTGCGCGGCAGCAACAAGAGCCGCAAAGTGGAGGGCCTGTACTACGCGGGCGGAAGCACGATTCCCGGCATCGGCCTGCCCATGTGTTTGATCAGCGCGGAGATCATGCTCAAGCGGCTGCTCGGGGACACCTCGACGACGGCGCTGCCGGAGCCGCTGCCGGCTGCCGGTGCGCGGGCCGGCGGCGTGCCCGGGGCGGGGGCCGCGCGGTGACGCCGCTGGTCTACCTTGGCTGCCTGGCCGTGTCCTTGGCCGGGATGGCCGTGCTGGACTGGCGGCTGGTGCTGTTCTTCCGGGCTGCCCCGGTCCGGGCCGGCATCGTGCTGGCAGCAGGCCTGGCGTTCTTCCTGGTCTGGGACCTGAGCGGGATAGCACTGGGGATCTTCCACCGCGGCCGGTCGGAGTACATGACCGGGATCATGCTGGCCCCGGAACTGCCGCTGGAGGAAGTGTTCTTCCTGGCCTTCCTGTGCTACCTGGCCATGAACCTCTACCGGCTGCTCAGCCGCCGGCTCCGGACCGGTTCCTTCGTGCCGCCCGCCGCGCGGGCCCCGGCGGCACGGACGGGGAACCGATGACCTATTGGCTGCTCAACCTGGGTTTCCTGGCGGTGGCCGCGGCGGTGGCGCTGGCCGCGGGAGCCGTGCAGCGGCGGCGGACCGGCGAGGCTGCGGCCGCCGGCCGGCGGTGGCGGGCGGCGGGCCTGGCCTTTGCCGTGCTGTGCGTGCTGACGGCCCTGTTCGACAACCTGATGATTGCGGCCGGCCTGTTCGGCTACAGTCAGGGGCATATTTCCGGCTGGCGGATCGGGTTGGCCCCGCTGGAGGATTTTTCCTACATCCTGGCGGCCGCCATACTGTTGCCAGCGCTGTGGACCCTGCTGCCGGTGAAAGATGGACGAGACGATGACTGAACTGCGCACCCGCGCCGTGGCCGCCAACCTGCTGCTGTCCTCGCGGCCGGTCTCCTGGGTCAATACGGCCTACCCGTTCGCCGCCGCCTACCTGCTCGCCGCCGGAACCGTGGACCTGCCGCTGGTGGTGGGAACGCTGTTCTTCCTGGTGCCCTACAACCTGGCGATGTACGGCATCAACGATGTGTTCGACTACGAGTCCGACATGCTCAATCCCCGCAAGGGCGGAGTTGAGGGTGCGGTGCTGGAGCGTCCACTGCACCGGGCCACGCTGGCAGCCGCCGTGCTGCTGCCGCTGCCCTTTGTCCTGTACCTGCTGGCCGCCGGGAGCTGGGCCTCCGGGCTGGTGCTGGTGCTGAGCCTGTTCGCCGTGGCCGCGTACAGCGTGCCGGGGCTGCGGTTCAAGGAACGGCCGTTCCTGGACTCGGCAACCTCCAGTTTCCACTTCGTCAGCCCCGCGCTGTTCGGCCTGGTCCTGGCCGGTGCGGACTTTACCGCCGGGCTGTGGGCGGTGCTGGCGGCATTTTTCCTGTGGGGCGTGGCCAGCCAGGCCTTCGGCGCGGTGCAGGACATCGGCGCGGACCGGCAGGCGGGCGTGGGCTCGGTGGCGACCGTGCTCGGCGCGGCCGCCACGGTCAGGTTCGCCCTTGCCGCCTACGCCGCGGCCGGCCTGCTGATGCTGCTGACCGGATTTCCCGGCGCGCTGGCGGCGCTGCTGGCCGTGCCGTACCTGGCCAATATCTGGCCGTTCCGGCGGCTGGCCGATGCGGACGCGGCGCGCAGCAATGCCGGCTGGAAGCGCTTCCTGTGGCTGAACTACGCCACCGGCTTCCTGGTGACCCTGCTGCTGATCTGGTACGCGGCCGCCGGTTAGCCAGGCGCCGCGGCGGAAGCGTGCTGCAGGTCCGCGGCACGGCGCAGGATGTTCCTGGCCATGGATGGGAAAATCAGCCCGTGGAAGGGCGCCACCAGCCACCAGTATGCCTTCCCGGCCAGCCCCTTGGGGAAGTAGATGGCCCGCTGCCGGTAGGTGGTGCCGGTGCCGTCGGGCAGGGCGGACAGCTCCAGCCAGGCATCCCCGGGGACCTTCATTTCCGCCCGCAGCCGCAGCACCTTCCCTTCCGGACCGTTGTTGATATCTTCGACCCGCCACCAGTCCACCGCGTCGCCGATGCCGAGCCGGCCGCTGTGCCGCCGGCCGCGGTTGTGCCCGGCGCCGCCCACCAGCTTGTCCAGGACGCCCCGGATGGCCCAGGCCGCGGGCCACGAATACCAGCCGTTCCCGCCGCCGATGCTTTCGATGACCTGCCAGACGTAGGCCGCCGGCACCCGACTGCGCCGCTGCCGGTCGTCCACATAGACGGTCCGGCCGGCCCAGTCAGGGTCGCTGGGCAGCGGTTCCGAGGACGGCCTGCCCGAGGCATTGGACCAGCTGGTCTCCACTTCGCCGCTGCGGATCCTGCCCAGGGCCAGCTCCACCGCCTTGCGGTAGCCGGTCAGGCCACCCGGTGGCAGCGGTATGTAGCGGTCGATGTCGTGTTCGGCGGCCACAGCATCATGCTGCAGCGACTCGACCAGCGGCACCGCCATCGAGTGCGGGATCGGCGTGGTCAGCGCCACCCACCAGCCGGCCAGCCGGGGCGCCGGCACCGGCAGGGCATAGATCCGCCGTGGCGCCAGCCGGGCTTCATGGGCATAGCCGTACAGCAGGCCGCCGTAGGTCAGGATCTCGCGCGAGCCGATGTCGAAGGTGCGGTTCAATCCTTCCGGCAGGCCGGGAGCATGGAGCAGGTAATGCAGCACATCCCGGACCGCTATTGGTTCGATCCGCCGGCTGACCCAGTTGGGCGCCGGCATCAGCGGCAGGTTTTCGGTCAGGTGCCGGATCATCTCGAACGAGGCCGAGCCGGAGCCGATCACGACACCGGCCTGGAAGACGACGGCGGGAACCTCGCCGTCGAGCAGCACCCGTCCGACGGCCGTGCGCGAGCGCATGTGCCGTGAGAGCGCCACGCCCTCCGGGTGCAGCCCGCCCAAATAGACAATCCGCTTGACCTGTGCACGGGCGGCAGCTGCTGCCACGGTGCGGGCCATGGCCAGTTCCTTCTCCTCGAACCCGGCGCCCGAACCCATCGAGTGCACCAGGTAGAAGAGTGTGTCCACGCCTTCGCAGGCCTTGGCAGCGGCGTCCGGATCCGCCAGGTCGCCTTCGACGATGTCAACCTCGTCGTGCCAAGGCACTGCCAGCAGTTTCGACGGCGACCGGACCAGCACCCGGACCCCGTAGCCGTCGGCGATGAGCCGGGGCACGAGCCGGCCGCCGATATAGCCTGTTGCGCCGGTCACCAGTACGGTTTTTTGTTCAGTCATGGCTGCCTCCCCGGCTGCCTGGGCAGCCGTTGCCGGGTCGGCGCCGGCTCCAGCGGCGCCAGGGGTAGTCTTCCGGCCAGTGCGCGGCCAGGGTGTGGAAAGCACGCCGGAACCGGCGGCGGATGTTCGCCGCGCCGGTTACCGCGCGGACGGAAATGCCCACCCGCAGTCCGCTGTCGTACCGGATCCGCCGACGGGGTCCCAGATGCAGGCTCAGGCAGACGTCGTCGTGCATTTCCGCATCCCTGCGGTGCACCTGGCCGCGGATCTCGCGCCAGCATGAGCGGCGCAAGGCCAGATTGGACCCGAACAGCGGACAGTGGCCCAGAGCTGCGCCCATGGCCAGGAAATACGAGCCCAGGTAGAGCGCGGACAGCGGCCGGGCCAGCGGGCGGGGGAGACCGTAGAACCTGCCCGGGCCGGTCAGCGCGGCGAGGCTGCCGTCCGCGGCGAATTGCCGGCCGATCCTGCCGGCCCAGTCCGGCGGCAGCACGGAATCGGCATCGCAGCGGGCAATGATCTCGCCTTGGGCGGCGTCGTAGCCGGCAGCGGCAGCCGCCGGGATGCCCCGCAGCGGCTCCCGGACGATCCTGGCCCCGAACCGGGCGGCCACGGCCCTGCTGCCGTCGCGGCAGCCGTTGTCCACCACAATGACCTCCAGCACGGGGTCCTCCTGTGCCGCCAGCGACGCGAGGCACACTGCCAGCGGCCCCGCATCGTCGAGGCAGGGCACCACTACCGAGACCGTGGGCAAGGCCATGGCCCGAGTCTAGCGCCGAGCGCGTTGCCCGGCAGGCCGGGCAGGCCGGGCGGGCCCATCGCCGCACCGGCCCTGGCGGACGCCGCTGGGTGATTTGCTAGATTTGAGGCAGGGCCGGCTGCCGGCCCCCGGACGACGGTTCAGTACCCGGTGCGCGACAAGACTGGCCAAAGGACCTTTCATGGAATGGATCGTGCTGGTCTGCTCCGGCGTGCTGGAGGCCGTCTGGGCCACTGCCCTGGCCGCCTCCCACAACTTCCGCCGGCTGTGGCCGAGCGTGCTGTTCGTCGCGGCGCTGGCCGCGAGCATGGCCGGCCTCGCCTTTGCGATGACCGCCATCCCGGTCGGGACGGCGTACGCCGTCTGGGTGGGGATCGGCGCGGTGCTGACCGCCGCCGTCGCCATGGTTACCGGCGCCGAGAAGGCATCCCTCATCAAGGTGGTGCTGCTGGCCGGCATCATCGGCTGCGTGGTCGGGCTCAAGGCGGTGGGGTAGCGGTGTACTGGGCCGTGCTGCTGGCCAGCGCCGTGCTGGAGGCCGTCTGGGCCACCGCGCTGGGCCTGTCCCAAGGATTTACCGAGCCCGTGCCCACCGTGGTGTTCGCCGCCGCGGGGGTGCTGAGCATGGTTGGTCTGGGCTATGCGATGCGCGGTGTGCCGCTGGGGACCGCCTATGCCGTCTGGACCGCGCTGGGCGCCGTGCTGACGGTGGCTGCAGGCGTGCTGCTCGGCGGGGAGCAGGTGGGTCCGGCCAAGATCCTGTTCCTGGCCGGCATCGTCGTCTGCGTGGCCGGACTCAAGCTGGTCGAAGGCCGTTCGGCTCCCCGGCCTGATGCTGGGCCGGACGCCGGCACCGATGCGGGACAGGCCACGTCGGACCCTGCGGACGCGCCGCCCCGGACTTCCGGTTGATCCCGGCCGCCGGTCACAGCAGCCGCAGCAGGCCGGCGACGGCCTTGCGCACGCGCTTGTGCAGGCCGGCATTGACGAGCACCAGGCCGTCGAAGTCCCCGGCCGCGGCGAAGACGGAACCGGGCACTACGAAGGCCTGCAGGAAGGCGAACAGCGGGCGCAGTTCGTGGTCGATCATCAGCAGGTGCCTGTCGCTGCCGCCGTCGGCCACCAGCAGCGCCGGGGTCCCTGCCAGCGCTCCCTGCTCCACGAAATCGACGAAGTGCTTGAACAGGCCGGTGTAGGAGCCCTGGTACACCGGGCTGCCGGCGATCACGACGTCGGCGGTTTCAAAGGCGCGCAGCCGCTGCAGTACCTCGGGCGCCAGCTCTGCCCGGGACAGCGCCGAGGTGAAGCCCGGGCCCAGCTCGGCGACGCTGATTTCCGTGCGGCTGATCCGCCGGTGCCGGCCCAGTTCCTTGGCGGCAAAGTCCAGCAGCATGCTGGTTTTCGACGGCGGGAAGTAGCTGCCATCCAGGGTAGCCACGCGCAGCGGCGCAGCCGAGGCGGGCCCGGCCGCCTCAGCCATGCATCGCCGGGCCCCAGCCCAGGAACGTGCCGCCGAACCAGGCCAGCACCACCAAAGCCGCCAGCGACGCCGCGGGCACGATCAGGGTCAGCGGCGGGCTGCGCCGCATCAGGTGCAGCCCGGCCACCAGCAGGATGATCCACACGAGCTGCAGGACGAAGACGCCGTAGAGCGGTGCGATCAGGCTGGCCGAGACGTAGAGCAGGGCGGAACCGCCATGCAGGAGCAAGCCGACGACGCCCAGCGCAACGGCCCACCAAGGGTGCGCACCTTCTTCCCGGCCGGAGGATCCGCTGTAAATCGACGAGCTTGCCATGCTGCTGTCCTGAGCTTGGGTGCCAGTATTCCGTGATGCCTCGGCAGCCCGCGGAACCGGGTGCTGCCAGGAAGCGCAGTCATGCGGTTTTGACACTTCCGACCGCCCGGGGCCGATCGTGCCGCTTGTCCTAGGCTACGCCGGGCGCGCGGATCTGCACAGGGAGAATCCGCGGCCTGCCGGCCGGACACGGCTGCACCGATTTCGGATTCCGTCCGGGCACCGGTTAGGATGGGCACAGCGTAAGGGAGTATCCCACAGCGCTGTACCCGTCAACACGTGGGGCGATGATGCCCTGCCGGGTGCAGCGTCCGGCCGGCAGGCCGGAGGAGAGACTTGCGGCAATGGCCGCTACCCTCCTTACGAAAGATGGACAGATGACTGTTTCACCCCTGGTCTGGGGCATCACCATTATCTTGATCGTCGCCTTGCTGGCGTTCGACTATTTCTTCCACATCCGCAAGGCCCACGTACCCTCGCTCAAGGAAGCGGCGGTGTGGTCTTCGCTCTACGTCGGGATCGCCATCGTCTTCGGTGTGCTGGTCTGGGTGTTCGGCGGCTCCGCGATGGGCTCCGAGTACTTCGCCGGCTACATCACGGAGAAGGCCCTGTCCGTGGACAACCTCTTCGTGTTCCTGATCATCATGGCCAGCTTCAAGGTCCCGCGCGAGGACCAGCAGAAGGTGCTGCTATTCGGTATCGTCTTCGCGCTGATCGCCCGCACCGGGTTCATCTTCCTCGGCGCAGCGCTGATCAACTCCTTCTCCTGGATCTTCTACCTCTTCGGCTTGATCCTGCTGATCACCGCCGGCAACCTGCTCAAGCCCGAAGGCGATGATGAGGGCGGCGAGGCCGACAACTTCATCATCCGGCTGGCCAAGCGCTTCTTCCACACCTCACAGAACTACGACGGCGACAAGCTGTTCACGGTCGAGAACGGCAAGCGGATGCTGACCCCGATGCTGCTGGTCATGGTGGCCATCGGCGGCACCGACATCCTGTTCGCGCTGGACTCGATCCCGGCGATCTTCGGTCTGACCCAGAACGTGTTCATCGTGTTCACGGCTACCGCTTTCTCGCTGATGGGCCTGCGCCAGCTGTACTTCCTGATCGACGGCCTGCTGGACCGCCTGATCTACCTCTCCTACGGGCTGGCGGCGATCCTGGCCTTCATCGGTGTGAAGCTGGTCCTCCACGCCCTGCATGAGAACACCCTGCCGTTCATCAACGGTGGCGAGCACGTGCCGGTCTTCGAGATCAGCACCGGCCAGTCGCTGACGGTGATCATCGGCGTCCTGGCCGTCACGATCGTCGCCTCGCTGCTGAGCAAGGCGGGCAAGGCCCAGACCGCGATCAACAACGCCCGGCGCCACGCCGAGTCCTACCTGGACCTCTCCTACACCGCGGACCCCGCCGAGCGCGAGCGGGTCTACAACCTGCTGCTGGAGGAAGAGGCCCAGATCGTGCAGATGGACAAGAAGTACCGGGACAAGGCCAAGGATGTGGACAAGATCCGCGCCCAGGTGGACGAGGCGCACCGCCAGCATGCGGAGTTCCTCTCCCGCTGACCCTGCGGGTGCAAGCCCGGTGAAAGCGCCCTGCCCGGCTCCGGGCAGGGCGCTTTCCTTATCAGCGCCGGCAATTGGCAAGCAGCCTGAGTGGGTTGGGTCCGGGGCCCTTCAAGCACACCTGATCCGGTGCTACGGTGAAAACACTGATCCCAACAAGCGAGCGGCCGGCACCGAGCCGGAAGGAGATCGTGATGGCAGAACGGGGCAGCGACAAGCACGAAGTCCAGGCACTTCCTGGCGGGACGGACAGCGAAGCCGGCGGCTCCTAGCCAGGGCACCGCCACCGTCGGCTAGTGACTCATTCGCTTTTGATGCACCGCGGACCTGGTTGTTGGTCCGCGCCAGCAGGTTCTATTTGGTGATCGCGGCAACGGCGGGTTCATCTGGACGGCCGGGGGACGGATCCGCTGCCGGCTGTTGCCGACCCGGTAAGGAGACCACGATGGCCGAGCAGGTCAACACGACCCATGCACCGAACAAGTCGTATGCCGGACTGTTCAAGAAGGAAGGTCCGTGGATCACTGTCTACGTCGACGCGAGCACAGGAACCGTCGATACGCTGCGGGCCGGCGAGGTCCTGCCCGAGCGCGTGCGCGAGTCCCTGGACCAGCAGGGGGCTGCGGACGCTGACTTGGCGGCGGTCCAGGAGGCAGTGGCCCCTGCCACCGGGCTGCCCTCGCCCGTCAGCAGGTTCGTGCTGGTGCGCGCGGGCAGCATCGAGCTCAACGAGGTGCTGCCCGGACCGCTGCAGGGCGCACCGGTGATCGAGGTGGGACTGATACCGAACCTCATTCCACTGTTGCGGCACCGCGGTGACGATTTTCCCTACGTTGTGGCCGAGGTAGGGCGCGACGGCGGGGAGATCCGCCTCCAGCATGCCCGCCGCGACGCAGTGGATGAAGAACGGGCCGTCGAGGGGGAACGGGAAAACCTCAAGAAGGTCCCCACCGGCGGCTGGTCGCAGGGCCGGTACCAGCACCGCACTGATGAGATCTGGCGCCGGAATGCCGATGAAATCGCCGTCGAGATCGACCGTGTGGTCCGCGCCACCAAGGCCCGCCTGCTGATCGTCGCCGGGGACATCCGGGCCCGGGAACTGGTGGTGGACCAGTTGGCCGAGGCCAGCCGCGCCATCGTATCCACCGTCGACTCGCACACCCGCACCGGCGGCGCGGACCGGGAGGCGCTCAGGACCGAAATCTCCAAGCGCGTCGCCGAGGTGTGGGCCCGGCAGCAGCAGACCATCCTCGAGCGCCTGGCCACGCTGCAGGGGCAACAGCATGTGGAGGCGGCCGCCGGCCTGGGCGAAGTGGTCAACGCGCTGCAGCAGGCACAGGTGGGCACCCTGCTGCTGGAAGCAGGGGCGCTCCAGGACCACAAGGTGCTGGCGCTGACCGAGGAGCCGTGGGTGGCCACGGCGGGCGAAAAACCCGGCAACGGGCAGGTGCTGGGCAAGATTGAAGCCCCGTCGGCCCTCGTGCGGGCGGCGGCCCTGACCGACGCGCGCGTGTTGCTCGTCCCGCCGGGAGTGCTCCCCAAGGGCAAGCAGGTCGCCGCGGTGCTGCGCTGGCCCACCGGGCCGGACGTTCCGCCGAGGTAGGGAGAAGCGATGGTCAGCCGGTCCCGGGCAGCTTGCCCGGGCCGGCCGCTCCGGCGGCGGAATAACAAAGTCCGCCTTGGAGCAGTTGCTCGTACAGCAGGATATGGTCCTGGACCATCCGCCGGCTGCTGAAATGCCGTTCCGCGTGGGCCCGGCACTGTGCCCGGTCCAGCCCGCCGGCCCGCTGCAGGAAACCGGGCAGCTGCTGCATGTCCGCGGACAGGAAGCCGGTCAGCCCGTGGACGACGATTTCGGGTGCGGCACCTCGCGGGGTCCCGACCACGGGGGTGCCGCACCCGAGCGCCTCGATCATGTTCAGGCCGAAGGGCTCGTTCCACTGGATGGGGTTCAGCAGCGCGGCGGCGCTGCCCAGCAGGGCATATTTCTCCTCCGGGCTGATCTCGCCGAGGAACTCCACGTCGGGGCCCAAGGCAGGGCGGATGGTGCTGTCGAAGTACTGCACTTCGGCAGGTTCGCGCATTTTCGCGGCTATTTTCAGTGGTATCCCCGCAGTACGGGCGATCGCGATGGCTTCGGCGATCCCCTTGTCGGGTGTCATCCGGCCCAGGAAGCACACATAGCCACCGTCCCCGGCGCCGACGGGGACGGTGTCCATGTAGATGCCGTGGTGGATGACCCGGTCCACGCGGATGTCGTCTGCGGTACTTGCCTGATGGTGCGAAATGGCCACGATGCAGGCGCCGCGGCCCATGGCGCGGTAGATCGTCGAATACGGGGCAGTAAAGGGGCCGTGGTTGGTGGCCACTACCGGCGCAGGGCCGGGCCGGTAGCGGTACAGCGGCCCGGCCAGGGTGTGGTCATGGATCACGTCGACTTCCGCCATGGCCTCGTAGGCGTGGATGACGTGGGCAAGTTCCACCTTGGTGGTGTCCAGGTCCGCCGGATGTGCCGGGTCCAGCCCGGGCACCAGCGGTACCGGACAGGTGCTGTCGGCGGAGGCCGCCAGCAGCACGTCGTGCCCCGCGTCCGCCAGGCCCCGGGCCAGCAGGTCCACAACCAGCTCCGTTCCGCCGTACGCCGGCGGCGGCACCTGGATCCACGGCGGGGCAATCAGGCCGATCCGCATCTCAGCTGCCGTCCCGTGAGCCGGAGGACTGCCGCAGCGACGCCTGCCGCACGGCCAGGAACTCGGACATCGCGGGACGGGCCTCGCGGCGCAGGGTGATCGCCGGGTCCAGCCCGTCCACGGACAGGTCGTCGCGGTCCGCGGCCAGGAACATCCGGCACCCGCCCAGCTGCACGTGGTCGGCTTCGAAGCTGCCGAAGCCATCGGGCAGCACCGGGTCCATCCACAGCTCGTCGGTGGGCAGGCAGGGGTCCATCCGCAGCAGGGCGCGCATCAGCAGCACCGGCGAGGCCGCCGCCCACGCCTGGGGCGAGCACGAGGTCGGATAGGGGATCGGGGCGGCGTAGTCGCTGCGGTCGAACCCGCAGAACAGTTCGGGCAGGCGGCCGTCGAACTCGGAGGCCGCCTCGAACAGGCCGGTGGCCACCCGGCGGGCCTCGTCCACGAATCCGTAGCGCATCAGCCCGGCCGTGACGATGGCGCTGTCATGCGGCCAGACGGAACCGTTGTGGTAGCTGACCGGATTGTAAGCGCCCATGTCCGAGGCCAGCGTCCGGATGCCCCAGCCGGTGAACATTTCCGGGGACATCAGCCGGGCCGCCACCTGCGCGGCCTTGTCGTCGTCCACGATGCCGCTCCACAGGCAGTGGCCCATGTTGGAGGCACAGGAGTCCACCGGGCGTTTGTCCCGGTCCAGCGCGATCGCATAGTAGCCCTTGTCCGGGAGCCAGAAGCGCTTGTTGAACTCCTCCTTGAACGCGGTGGCCCGCTGCTGCCACTCGGCGGCCAGTTGGATGTCCCCGGCAGACAGGGCCAGCATGGCGCGGCCGAGGTAGGCGCTGTAGACGTAGCCTTGCACCTCGCACAGCGCAATCGGGGCCTGGGCCAGGCTGCCGTCGGCGAAGTTGATCCCGTCCCAGGAGTCCTTCCACCCTTGGTTGATCAGGCCGTGGGACGTGGCCCGCTCGTACTCGACGAAGCCGTCGCCGTCGCGGTCCCCGTACTGCGCAATCCAGTCCAAGGCCCGGTCCGCATGGGGCAGCAGGTTGGCCAGGATGCCGCGGTCCAGTCCCCAGCGGTCCAGTTCGGCCAGCAGTGTCACGAACAGCGGCGTGGCGTCGGCGGTGCCGTAGTAGGCCGATCCGTTACCCAGTGCCAGGCCTGCCGTCACGCCCAGCCGGACCTCGTGCAGGATGCGTCCGGGTTCCTCTTCGGTGTCGGGATCAACCTTGGTGCCCTGCAGTTCGGCCAAGGTCTCCAGCGTGCCCCGGGCCATGGATGGATCGACCGGCAGCGCCATGTAGGAGGTCAGCAGCGAGTCCCGGCCGAAGAGCGCCATGAACCAGGGCGCCCCGGCGGCGACCACCGTCCGGCCCGGATGGTCCCGGTCGAAGATGCGCAGGGCGCCGAGGTCTTCGTGGCTGCGCCGCAGGGTCCGTTCGAAGCCGGGGTTGGTCAGGTTCAGTTCGGGGACATACCGCTCCCAGGCCTCGTACCGGCGGGCTGCCTCCAGTTCGGACGCTTCCATCGTGTGGATGAAGGTCCCGGGGGGCCGGTCGTGTTCGACCAGCGGAGTGATGATCAAGCTGGTCGACCACTGGCCACGCGGCGGGATGCTGACCTGGAACGAGACGGCGTCCTCATCGAGGTCGCCCCCGCGGCCGTGCACCGCGATGCCCCGGTGCCGGCCGTTGCGCACCGCCTCCAACCGCAGTTCCTCGCCCCGGACCTGGCGGGTCAGCTGCGTATCCGGGATCGACACGCCGCCCTTGACGTCGAACAGGTCGGCGAAATCCGCTTCCACGCCGACCCGGACGGTGCATTCGGCGGTCGTCCGGGAATAGTTGCGGACCGTGATGTCTTCGCGCACTCCCACACCTACCAGCCGTTCGCGTTCGACCACCAGCGGACTGTCCGCGTGCCCGTCGGCACGCCGGGCCCGGCCGACGAAGATGGCGCGGTAGGGCTCCAGGATCCGGGCGGACAGCGGCTCCAGCGGCTGTCCGTCCACCGTCAGCCGCCAGCCGGACAGGATCCGCGTGTCCTGGTAGAAGGCTCCCTGGGTCAGTTCGGGGTGGATGTCCCCACTGGGTGAGGAAATGCAGAAGGACGAGCCCTCCACCACCGTCACGGCGCCGGCACCCGAGGGCCCTGCGGCCGTGTCCGCGTTCCATCCGCTCATCAGCTTGCTCCTTCTGCGGTTCGGAGGTTCTGCACAGCCTGGGCCGGGACAGTCAGCCCAGCACGTTGAACCCGCCCAGAGCCAGCGCCACCGGCACCGCCGAAGCGGCCGCCCAGGCCTGCGGCCGGGTGGCCGAGGGGTGCGGAACGGGTGGCCAGACTTCCTGGGTGGAGTGGCCGGAGAACATGGAAGGCAGCCGCCAGCCGAAGCCTTCGGCGGCATTGAGCAGCCCCGAGGCCAGCAGGGCCGCCTCGTCCGCAAAGCCGGAGCGGAGCATGCCCATCACGGTCCAGGCACTGTCATGGGTCCAGACCGCTCCGGCGTGGGTGCGCAGCGGCCAGTACGCCGCGTTGGTGGTGGAGAGGGTCCGGATCCCGTATCCGGAGAACAGGGCCGGGTGCATCAGCCGGCCCACCACCGCGGCGGTCTCGTCCCCGTCGAGCAGGCCGGTGCCCAGCAGATGGCCCATGCTGGAACCGATGCCGTCCACCGGTTCCTTGTCCGCGTCCAGGGCCATGGCGGGATAGGGGCCGAAGTCGTCCGAGCACCAGAATTGTTCGCGGAAATTGTCCTTCAGTTCGGCGGCGTAGGTCAGCCACTGCCGGGCCTGGTCGCCGCTGTGGAAATGCTCCAGCAGGGCGGCACCGCAGAGGGCCGCTTCGTGGGCGTAGGCCTGGATTTCCGGCAGTGCGAGCGGGCCCTTGGCCGGGGCCCCGTCGTGCCAGCGCAGCGCGTCCGGGGTTTCCTTCCAGCCATAGTGGGCCACGCCGTCGCCGGTCTCATCCAGATGCTCCAGGAAGCCGTCGCCGTCGGGGTCGCCATAATCGCGCAGCCAGCCCAGCGCCGCCTGCAGGTGGGGCAGCAGCGCCGCCACCTCGGCCTCCGGCATGCCCGCCTGCCAGGTGTCGTGCAGCAGGCACACCCACAACGCGGTGGCGTCCATGCCGCCGTAGTAGTTGTAGTACACCGGGGGCAGCAGGGTGAACTGCCGCCGGAATTCGTGCACGATCTTGCCCGGCTCTTCGGCGGTCTCCGGGTCCACTTTCGTCCCCTGGCGCGCGGCCAGCGCGCGCAGGGTGCCGGCCGCCAGTTCCCGGTTGACCGGCAGCAGCATCCTGGCGGCGATCAGCGCGTCCCGTCCGTACAAGGTCAGGTGCCACGGTGCGCCGGCGGCCAGGAACGCGTCGCCGGGAGCCTGGGCGTCCGCCAGGCGCAGGCTGTTCAGGTCGCTCATCGAGGTGCTCATGAGCCGCTGCAGCCGCGGTTCCCCCGACGTTGCCGGGGTCAGCAGCGGCCCGCCCCCGGCCGCCCGCAGCGGTGCGCCGGCGTCTGTCAGCTCCAGCGACCAGCCAAGTTCGACGGCGTGTCCGGGCGCCAGTTCGATGCTCCAGTCGAGCAGCAGCAGGCTGCCGTCGACGTCGATGGCAGCCCCGTCGGCCGTGAGGGCGGCGATGGTGTCGGCATCCCGCCAATGCCACCGGCTGCCGCCCGGGGCGATGCCACCGGTGGAGAAGGTGTTGCCCTGCTGGATCTGTTCCGTCGTGGAGGAGTCCGCCACCAGTTCCAGCTGTACCGCCAGCCGCACCGTGTAGGGCAGGCCGGACTTGAAGCTCAGGGACTCGGACAGCCGGCCGGCCTGTGCGGTCCGGGTCCGGACGACCCACACCACCGGGTCCGCATCGCTGCCGGGAACCCGGACCGTGTAGAGGTACTCGGCCACCGTGGCGGAACGGACCTGGCTGGAGATCCACTGTGGCTCGATCCCGTCCACGCGCAGCAGGCAGCGGGCCAGCACCCGGGCCATGCCGAAGTACACGCCCTGCGCGCCCTGGCCGCGGATCTGGCCCTGCGGCTCTGACCAGGCCTGCAGCGGCGCAGCAACCAGCGCGGCAAGATGATGAAGGTACGGCTGGCTCTCTGCAGACATCGCTCCTCCGCGGGCCGGGAATTATTCGGGGGACCCGCCCGGGGTCCAGGTCAGAGTGATGGCGACGCCGTCCGTTGTTTCGGTCACCGTCAGGCGCAGGTCTTCGCCGAAGAGCGCGGCGTGGCTGCTGCCGGCCAGGCTGAGCTGGGTCGCGAGCGCAGAGGTGGCCGCAGCCATCGCCCGGCCCCAGTCGTGGGGCTCTTTGCTGTTGGACTCAGCGCTCGCCTGGTAGACGGTGCCCGTCGCCACCCGTTCGTCCGCACCGTTCATGCCGGACGGCCGTCGTCCGTCCGCTGCGGCGGGGCCGCAGTGCCGGTTCCGGAGACGGTGCCCCGTTCGGGAATATCCTGCCCCGTGTCCGGGGGGACCTCGGTGTGGTGTGCCGGTGCCGGCTCCGGCTCGGCGACCGTGTCCGTGTCCGGCTGCCCGGTATCCGGCGGTATGGAGCCGTCACGGGCGGTGTCCCGGGCGCTGTCCGGATCCAGCTCCGACGCCTGCCTCAGTTGCTCCTCGGCCTGTTGGTGGCTGCTCTGCGCGTCCGCGGCGTGCCGTTCGGCCTGCAGCCGCATCTTCTCTGCCTCGGCCTCGGCCTGCTGTGCTTCGGCTTCCGCCTGCCGGGCCGCGGCGTCGCGCTCCCGGGCCTGAAGATCCGCACTCTGTGCGGTTTCGCGCAGTTCGCTGGCCTGCCTGCGGTCGGCTTCCCGCTGCTCTTCGACCCGCGCGGCCGCGCGTTTGCGGCCCAGAGCCGCGAGGATGGCCACGACTGCGATGACCACGAGGATGGCAACGATGATCCAAACCAGTTGGGCTGTGTCCATAACAGCTACCGCCTGCTTTCGCTATGGGATAGAGCTATCTCCAGTAAACCCCCAAGCCTGCGTCCACGCCATGGGCCGGACCGGCCGAACGCTTCCGGCCCCGGGGCCGGAAGGTGATCCTGCGGCACGCCATTGTGACGCAGGTCTCCCTAAGACTAGGATTCGAAATGCATTCTTTCCAGTCTTCGGTGAAAATTACTGTTCCGTGACGGCGCGCAGTCCGTATGGACCGGCTGCGCCGCACCGGCAGGAGGTGCGCATGCGCGAGGAAGCTTCCCGGACGCGTCGTGACGCGGTGGGGCAGTACCTGCGGGATGAGATCCTCGCCGGGGCCTTGCCGCCGGGCACGCCCATCAAGGACGCGGAACTGGCCCGGGACCTGAACCTGAGCATCACCCCGGTGCGTGAGGCGATCACGCAGCTGATCAGCGAGGGCCTGATCGAGGCACTGCCGAACAAGCGCCGGCGGGTCACCGTGGTCAGCGACCGCAATGCCGTGGAGCTGGTGGAGGTGCTCGGCATCGTCGTCGCCGCGGTGATGGAGCGGGCGGCGACGCGGCTGGATGCCGGGCAGGTGGAGGTGATGTCGGAGGCGGTCCAGCGCCAGCGCCGGCTGCTCGCCGCCGGTGACATCCCGGGCTCGCGCAAGGCGGCGCTGGACCTGCTGGACGTCCTGGTCAGCGCCGCCGATCACGCGGAGCTGCGGTCCCTGAGCGAACTGGTGGTCTACCGGGCGCTGGCCCGGCTGCATCTGCACCCGTACCCTGACCTGTTCGAGACCTGGACCGAGGGCTGGGAGGAGACCATCCGCTACCTGGGCGCCGGGGACGCCGACGCCGCCGTGCAGCGGGTGAACAAAATGTTCTGGATCATCGCTGCCCGGCTGCGGGACGAAAGCTGACCTTCCGGCACAAAGGTCCGCCTGCCTGCGGGACTTCAGCCGCGCGGCAGGGCCGTGCCCACCAGTTCCAGGTTCACCACCGCGGACTCGGCGCCCGAGACAACCTTGCGGGAATGGGTGTGGAAGGTTTCCGCCTCGACGGCGGTCAGGATATACCGGCCCGGCGGCGGCAGCGGCAGCTCGTAGTGCCCGCTGCGGTCCGTCCGGGTCGAAGCGACGAACTCGCCCGAGCCCGCACTGAGGGCCACCAGCGCGCCCGGCAGGGATTCGCCGTCGCGCAGCACCCAGCCGGAGAGCGAAAGCCGGTGGCGCAGGTGGATGCGTTCCTCGTGGTCCGCCTCGGTGAATTCCACCACCCTGGACCGCGGCACCCAGCCGTCGGCGCTGGCCACGACCAGGTACTCGCCGGCCCCGGGCAGGGCCAGCGAAAACCTGCCGTCGGCGTCGGCGCGGCTCCAGTCCACCGGCTCGCCGGTGGTCTTCATCACGGTGGCGACGGCGTGCGGGATCGGCTTCTCGTCCCCGGTCAGCACACAGCCATGAACCACCGTTTCCGCGCTTTCGCCGGCCGGGGTGACCGCCGGCTGCGCGGCCCCGGGGACTTCGGCCGGCACCCGCTCCGGCCGCGGAATGAACCATACGACGGCGCAGGAACCCAGCGATGCCAGCGCCGCGTTCCAGAACACATCCTGGAACGCGGCCAGGGCCGGCACCTGCGTGCCGCCGTAGGCAACGGTCACCGATGACAGGACGACGGCGACGACGGCGCTGGAGGTGGACGTGCCGATGGCGCGCAGCAGCGCGTTGAGCCCGTTGGCGGACGCTGTTTCCGTGATGGGCACATTGGCCATGATCAGGTTGGGCATGGCGGCGTACGCGACCGCCGAACCGATGCTGACCACCGTGGCACCGAGGATGACGGCCCAGAGGGAATCGGTGAAGAACACCCGGCCGACGTACCCGGCCGCCATCACGGCCGAGCCGGCGAAGAGTGTTGGCTTGCCGCCGAAGCGGTTGATCAGGGCGCCGGACACCGGCGAGAACAGCACCATGGCCAGTCCCGAGGGAATCATCGCCACCCCGGCGGCAATGGGGCTCAGGCCAAAGCCGTAGCCGGTGCCGGCCGGAAGCTGCAGCTGCTGGGTGCTCAGCAGCATGTTGGCAAAAAGCGCGAAGCCCACCATGACCGAGGCGATGTTCGTCAGCAGCACGGGGCGGCGGCCGGAGGTGCGCAGATCCACCAGCGGCTGGCTCACCTTGAGCGAATAAGGGAACCAGGCGGCCAGCACCACCGCAGTGAGGACAAACAGCAGCAGCACCGGTTCGCTGCCCCAGCCCCAGCTGCCGCCCTTGGAAATGGCCAGCAGCAGGGCGGTGAGCGCCACCGAGAGCAGGACCGCCCCCGGGTAGTCGAAGCGCCCGCCCGCCTTGACCTCGGATTCGGACACGACCGTCAGGACCGCGCCGAGCAGGACGAGGCCGGCCACGGCAGAGAGCCAGAAAATGGTCTCCCAGCCGGCTTTCTCGAAGAGCCAGCCGCCCAGCGGCAGGCCAAGGGCACCGCCGATCCCCAGGGTTGCGCTCATGATGGCCACGGCCGAATTGACCTTGTCCCTGGGCAGCTCATCGCGCATGATGCTGATGCCGACCGGGATCAGGGCCGAGGAGAAGCCCTGCAGTGCCCGGCCCGCCACCAGCGGCGCAAAGCCAGCGCCGGTGGCCGCCACCACCGAACCGGCGGTCATGAGCAGGATGCAGACGACCATCATCCGGCGCTTGCCGAACATATCCGCCAGCCGCGAGACAATCGGCGTCGCCACCGCAGAGGTGAGCAGGGTGGCCGTCACCAGCCAGGACACGTTCTCGGCGCTCAGCCCGAACAGCCGCTGGAAGTCCGGCAGCAGGGGCACCACCATGGTCTGCATCAGGGAGACCACGGTGCCGGACAGGCACAGGACCGTAATGACAGCCCAGACGGGCATGCGCTGGCGGGCGGAGGAGCGGGGCATGGGAATTCCTTGGCTTAAGTCACGCTGCGGCCACTGCGGCCCTGTCAAAAATGTACACCGCGCCCTGCCGCGCCCCGGTCCGGCGGGGCGGCCCGAAGTTGTCGGCAGCGGCGCCTAGGCTGGTCGCAACCCGGGAGGTCCCCGAGCGGAGGTCACCATGCACTGTTACATCGTTCCGCCCTACCTGCTGCGCCGGATTGCCCGGCTGGCCCCGGAGAGCCTGCAGCCGGCTGCCGAGGCGGCCCGCCGGGCGCTGGTCCGCACGGCCGGGCTGAGCCGGACCCGGCGCGCCAAGGTCCAGCTGCTGTCCGCGGCTGCCCCGGCACCGGCGCTGCCCGGTGCCGCCCAGCTGCCCGGCCCTCAGGCCGTACCCGGGCCGGCCGGCTGGCCGGAACTGGCGCCGGAACGGCTGATCAGCGATGCCAGGCATACCGGGCGGCTGCCCGGCCAGCGGGTGCGCGGCGAAGGGGATCCCGCGGCCGCCGACCCTGCGGCCAACGAGGCCTACGACGGGCTCGGCTCCACCTTCGAGCTGTTTGCCCGCGCCTACGGACGCAACTCGCTGGACGATGCCGGCGAAGTGCTCCGCGCCACCGTCCACTACGGCCAGGACTATGACAACGCGTTCTGGAACGGCACCCGGATGGTGTTCGGGGATGGGGACGGACAGATCTTCCGGCGGTTCACCGGCTCGTTGTCGGTGATCGGCCACGAACTGACGCACGGGGTCACCCAGTACACCGCCAACCTCGCCTATCGGGGACAGCCCGGGGCCCTGAACGAATCAGTCTCGGACGTGTTCGCGGCCCTGGTCGAACAGTATGCGCGCCGCCAGACGGCGGCGGAGGCGAGCTGGCTGATCGGAGCGGGGCTGTTCACTGACCGGGTCAACGGCGTGGCGCTGCGCTCGCTGAAGGAGCCCGGCACCGCCTATGACGACGAGGTCCTGGGCAAGGACCCGCAGCCGGGCACGATGGCGGGCTATGTCCGCACCGCGGATGATTACGGCGGCGTCCATGTGAACTCCGGCATCCCCAACCGGGCCTTCGCCCTGCTGGCCCTGCGCCTGGGCGGTTATGCCTGGGAACGGGCCGGGTTGATCTGGTATGACGCGCTGATCGGGCCCGAGGTGGGCGCACAGACGGATTTTGCCGGCTTTGCCCGGGCCACTGAATCCGCGGCCGTGAAGCGGTACGGTAGGGAATCGGAGGAGCACGCCGCGCTGGCGGCGGCCTGGGCCCAGGTGGGCATCATGGACTGAAACAGGCGCCGGGCAGCCGGGGCCCGGGACGGGCGGTGGCGATGAGGATCTCGGTCAGGCGCACCGGAGGGTTCGCGGGGCTGAGCACGGGCTGGGCCGTGGAAGTCGGCGCCGATGAACTCGAGCGGGACTGGCAGGACGCCATTGAGGCATGCCCCTGGGAGGAAACCGCGGACCGGCAGGACCAGCCGGACCGCTACCTGTATGACATCCGGGCCGGGGAACGCCGGGTGACGCTGACCGAACAGCAGGTCACCGGCCCGTGGCTGAGCCTGGTCGACATGACCCGCCGGGCGGCCGCTCAGCAGTCGGGCTGAACCAGCCAGAGGCTGAACTCCTGCTGGTCCAGGATCCGGCGCGCCCCGTGGCCGGCTTCCAGGATCCAGACGATACCCAGCCGCGGGGCGGTATCCACCACGTGGCCACGGTAACGGACAGCGTTCAGGTCCCGGGCCTCGATTTCCATGCCGGGCCGCAGCCGGGACAGATCGTGCAGGCGGACCGGACGGGTCGCGGCTTCCAGAGTCAAGGCTGGCCTCCTGTCAGGGGGTACCGGCGGATCGGCCGGATATAAGCCACCATGGTGGCCCGGCGCTGTTGCGATTGCGTTTCGCGCAGGTAAGGACCGGGTAAGGAATGCGGAACAGGCCACCGGCCGCCGGAAGCGTCGTAGGCTGGCAGCATGAAATTCAACGACCTGCTGATCGACGCCTTCGGCCGGGCCCGGGAGGGTGTGCATGCGGTCCTTGAGGACCTTGCCCCCGAACAGCTTGCGATACGCCCCGGGGGAGGCGGCAACTCCATCGGCTGGCTCATCTGGCACCTGACGCGCATCCAGGACGACCACATCGCCGATGTCGCCGGCACCGAGCAGCAATGGTTGGCCCAGGACTGGGTGGGGCGGTTCGGGCTGCCCTTTCAGGCCGGGGACACCGGGTACGGACACAGCTCGGCCCAAGTGGACCAGGCCCGGATCCGCTCCGCCGCGCTGCTGCGGGAGTACTTCGATGCGGTACACGCCGGCACCGTCCGGTTCCTGCGGTCGCTGGCGGAGGAAGACCTGGACCGGATCGTGGATACCCGCTGGGATCCGCCGGTCACCTTGGGCGTGCGGCTGGTCAGCGTGGTGGATGACTGCCTGGAACACTGCGGCCAGGCCGCCTATGTTAAGGGCCTGATTGGACGGGTCGAAGCCTAGCCGGCCGGGACGTCGACGCTGCCAGCGGACGAGGAGGCAGGAGGAGCCATGGACCTGGAGACATTTAATCAGGCGGAGCCGGCCCGGGCCGCCCGGTTCCTGGCACCGTGCGTGCCGATCGAGTCCTGGCAGCGCCGGCTGATCGCCGGCCGGCCCTACTCCAGCCGGCAGGAGCTGCTCGAGGCCGCCCGCCGGCAGGCACACAGCTGGAGCGATGCCGAGGTGGACGCCGCGCTGGCACACCATCCGCGGATCGGGCAGCAGCCGGCCGCCGCCGGGCTCAGCGGAGCGGAGGCCGGGCACTCCCGCCGGGAACAGGCCGCCGTC
The DNA here is from genome assembly GCF_022012395.1 of Arthrobacter hankyongi. Lineage (GTDB taxonomy): Bacteria > Actinomycetota > Actinomycetes > Actinomycetales > Micrococcaceae > Crystallibacter > Crystallibacter hankyongi. The sequence continues at coordinate 4,455 of NZ_JAKLTQ010000033.1, read as the reverse complement.
GGCAGCGGCGCGGACACGGCCGAGCTCTGGCGGCAGGCCAACCGCGACTACGAGGACCGGTTCGGCCGGATCTTCCTGATCCGCGCTGCCGGCCGCAGCCAGCAGGAGTTGCTCGCCAGCCTGCAGGAACGACTGCGCAACGACCCGGCCACCGAGGCCCGGGTGCGGGCCGGCCAGCTGGCCGAAATCGCGCTGCTGCGGCTGCAGGCCCAGCTGGAGGAGCCGGACTGATCCTCCCGCAGTCCCGTTGTTCCCGCAGCGAGGTTCCTGTGGAGCATCCTCCTCCATAGAATCGTGCCAGCGTAGGCGCACCGCTCCACGCAGCGGCGGGTGGGAGCAGCAACCCTCCGCACAGTGCAGGGCAGCAGCCCGGAAAGGGGACACGATGGCCGCCAGCCACGTCAGCACCCACGTCCTGGACAGTGCCACCGGCCGCCCGGCCGCCGGCATCGCCGTCGTGCTCGAATCCGCCGCCGGCACCCGGCTGGCGGCGGCGGTCACGGACTCGGACGGCCGGGCCAATGGGCTCGGTCCCGAGCGGCTCGAGCCCGGGACCTACCGCCTGGTGTTCGCCACCGGCGACTACTTCGGCGCCCGCGGCCAGGAGACCTTCTTCCCGGAGGTGGGCATTGTGTTCCGCGTCGCGGCGGATGCCGGGCACTACCACGTGCCGCTGCTGCTGAGCCCGTTCGCCTATTCGACCTACCGAGGGAGCTGACCAATGGGCACCGGGGACATCGAGGACCGGCCCGCTGCCGGAGACCGTTCCGGCATCGTGCTGGGCAGCAACCAGTACGGCAAGGCCGAGGTCCGTGTGGTGCGCATCGAGCGGGACACCGCGCGGCACCGGATCGCGGACCTGAACGTCACGTCGCTGCTGCGCGGGGACTATGAGGAGTGCTACCGCGGGGGCGACAACGCCCATGTGCTGGCCACCGACACCCAGAAGAACACCATCTACGCCTTCGCCAAGGAGTACGGGATCAGCTCGCCGGAGGAGTTCCTGCTGACCCTCGGCCGGCATTTCACCGGCTCCGTGCCCTGGACCACCGGCGGGCGCTGGGAGGCCGAGCAGTTCGGCTGGGAACGGATTCCGGTGCAGGGCCGGGGGCACGACCACTCCTTCGTGCGCACCGGGCAGGAGGTCCGCACGGCCGCGGTGACCATTGCCGACGGCGTCGAGCACGTGCTCGGCGGGCTCAAGGACCTGCTGGTGCTCAAGTCCACCGGCAGCGAGTTCCACGGCTTTCCGCGGGACAAGTACACCACCCTGCCCGAGACCACCGACCGGATCCTGGCCACCTCGGTCACCGCCCGGTGGCGCTTCCTGCCGGCGGCCGGTGCGGACTATGACGCCAGCTACGCGGCGGTCAAGGCGCTGCTGCTGGAAACCTTCGCGCAGACCCATTCGCTCTCCCTGCAGCAGACCATCTTCGCCATCGGCGAGCGCATCCTGCAGGAACGGGCGGAGCTGGCGGAGATCCGGTTCGTCATGCCCAACAAGCACCATTACCTGATGGACCTCGGCCCGTTCGGACTGCAGAACAACAATGAGGTGTTCATCGTCGGGGACCGTCCCTACGGGCTGATGAACACCGCCGTCACGCGCGCCGGCCAGGCCGAGGCACCCGCCGCCTGGGAGTGGCTGGCCGGATTCTGCTAGGCGGCGGCTGCCCCGGCCATCACGGCCGGGGCAGCCGGACCTCCTTCCGGCCCCGGAGCGCGCCTTCCATGGTGGCTTTCCAGACCGGGCCGGCCACCTCGGCGCCGGTCAGGTCGTAGTAGGTGGTGCCGAAGGCCTGGACCCGGGTGAGTGGATGCCGGGTTCCGCCGCGCGGATCGCCCAGCCAGACGGCGGCGATGAGCTGCGGGGTGCCGCCGACGATCCAGTTGGCCGCGAAATCGTTGGTGGTTCCGGTCTTGGCGCCTGCATCCCGGCCCGCGGGAGGGCCCAGCTGCGCCAAGGTCCCGGTGGGCTTGAAGGGTTCCCTCAGGATGCTGGCCACGGTGTTGGCCACGGAGCGGCTGATCGCCTTATGGCAGCCGGACTTCGGAACCGGGAGTCTTTCCTTGGTCTCGGTACGGACCGCCTTGATGACCGTCACCGGCGTGCAGACCACCCCGCCGCTCATAAAGGCGGCATAGGCGTTGGCCATCTCCAGCGGGGACACTTCGTAGGCGCCGAGGGCGAGCGAGGCCTCCCGCCCGGTCAGTTGATCGACCGGCAGGGAGGAGATGCCCAGCCGGCGGGCCATCTTGGCCGTGTTGATGACGCCGACGCGTTCGATAAGGCGGACAAAGTACACATTCACCGAGCTGCGGATGGCCTTGTAGGCGTTGATCACTCCGTAATTGCGGTTGCCGTAGTTGACGTAGCCGCCGCGCGGATTGTCGATTTTTGCCGAGCGATAGGGGCCGTTGGCCCGCAGCCGGGTGGAGGGTGGGATGCCCTGGCTCAGCGCCGTGGCCAGCACGATCGGCTTCATTGACGAACCCACCTGGAATCCGCGCTTGGCGTAGACCACCTCGGTTTTGCCCTTGCCCTGGCCCCATTCGCGGTTCTGCGCGATGGCGGCGATATGGCCGGTGCCCGGCACCACGACGGCGGTGCCCAGCGCGACCCGGTTGTTGTTGCCCAGTGCCTTTTCGACGGCGGCCTGGGCGGCCTTGGCCGCCTGCGGATCCAACGCCGTCGTCAGTGTTATGCCGCCCTGGGCCAGGAGTGCGCGGCGGGCTGCGGGGGTCCGCCCGAACGCCGGGTTGGTCAGGATTTCCTCGCGGACCAGTTCGCAGTAGAAGGGGTAGGTGGACCCGGCGCAGCCGGACGGCATGGCACCGCGCTTGACGCCCAGCGGCTTCGCGCTGGCGGCGCGGGCCTGTTCAGGGGTCAGCACACCCTGGCGCTGGAGCACCGTCAGCACGATGTTCCGCCGTTCGGTGGCCGCAGCGGGGTGGGCGAACGGGTCATAGGTGACCGGGCCCTTGAGCAGGCCGACCAGCAGGGCGGACTGGACGTGGTTCAGCTTGGCCGCCGTCGTATTGAAGTAGGCGTGGGCCGCGGCCTCCACCCCGTAGGCGCCGTTGCCGAAGTAGACGGTGTTCATGTACCGGGTGAGGATCTCGCCCTTGGACAGCTTCTGCTCCAGGGCGAGGGCATACTTGGCCTCGCGGATCTTGGCATTGTAGGTGTACCCGGCCCCCACCATCTCCTCGGTGCCGTTGCGGGCGTTGTTGACCAGGATGTTCTGGACCAGCTGCTGGGTGATGGTCGAAGCGCCCTGGATGTCCTCATTGGCCAGGTTGTGGAGCAGCGCCCGGGTGACACCCCAGGGGTCGACCCCATGGTGCTCGTAGAAGCGGGCGTCCTCGGTGGCAACCAGTGATTCCTGGAACGCCTTGGACACCTGGCTCTGCTTCACCTCGACCCGGTTCTCGCTGTAGAAGCGGGCGAATTCCTTGCCGTTCTTATCCAGCACCACCGTGTGCTGGGCCAGCGGGCGGTCCACCGGCAAATCGGTCGGCAGTTCGTCCCACAGGTTCAAAACCGTGTTGCCGGCGGCGGACAGGCCCACGGCCGTCGGCGCCGCGATCGATCCGACCGCCAGGGCAATAAATGCGACCCACACCGTCCAACGGCCGATCCGCCCCCATTCGCCGCGCTTCTTCGCCCGGTCGTCCGGCCGCGCCGACGGCTCAGCGGGATCAACTCGTCCAGGCTTCCTTCGTCCCCATCGCCACATAGCCGTTATGTGGGAAATCCAGCGTCAGCGGGGCCATAGGGCAGGGGCCTTGGGGCGCCGCTGGTTCCCCCACACCCCTCCTTCGCCAGAGATGAAGCAGTTATCAGAAGCGTAAGCTGACGGCGCGGTGTTGAATAGGGTCCCGGCCGCCATCCTGCCGGCGGCGGCCGCCTTGTTGGAAGCCGCCGCCAACGGCTAGGATTTACCCAGCCATAATTGAATAACGCCTTCGACATGCGGCGGGAGAGTCCTGCTTAATTAAGCAGGCGCCGTAGGAGCAATACCTCCCCAGGAATCTCTCAGGCCCCTGTACCGCCGCGGACAGGCAACTCTGGAAAGCAGTCTCCGGCTCAGCGGCCGGACTCACCGACGGTGCAAGCGCAGCCTGTGGACAGGCGGTGCGGAATCTCTCAGGTCCAAGACACAGAGCGGGGAGGAACCCACACCAACAGGTATGCACGCATACCGGCGAATAACTGGAGTTCCTTTCATGACGGTTCAACCCACCATCGCTGCCTTTGCCGACCGCCACATCGGGCCCCGCGGCAACGATGCCGAGCTGATGCTCAAGCAGCTTGGATACGACAGCCTCGACGCCCTCGTGGACACTGCTGTGCCGGCCGACATCCGCCAGCAGGCTCCGCTCGAACTGCCGTCGGCCCGCAGCGAGTCCGAGGTTCTGGCGGACCTGCGGGCGCTCGCGGCCAAAAACGTC
>NZ_JAKLTQ010000032.1 GCF_022012395.1 Arthrobacter hankyongi | reverse complement strand
ATCTGTGTTCCTACTTTCTGCAAGGGGGAAGGGGATCAGCGGGTCCGGTCACGGTGCCAGATGGACCTTGCGCAACGGTTCGTGCACCGTCCAGGTGGTGCGCATTCCGGCGGTTAGGTGCATCAGGCTGCCGGCGGCCAGCTCGATGATGCGGGATGCAGCGCCGCCGGGTGCGTCGTGATGGATCACCACGGTGGCGTTTCCGGAGACCACCAGGAACAGTTCCTCGGCTTCGATGTCGTGCATCCCGCCGGCGGACATCTCCCAGACGCCTAGGCCTAGGCCGCCGAACCGGCCCAGACTGTTCAGGCCTGTGGTCGGTGTGCCCGCGGCCACCTGGTCCGCGGGCACGGGTCGGTGCTCCAACGTCAGGTCGTTGATATTTACCGGCCGGCCGGGAATCAGTGTGCTGTCCATCAGGAGTCAAATCCCAGTCCGAGTGCATCCAGGGTCTTCAGCCACAGGCCCCGCCTGCCTGCGTTGCGGTCCGCTCGGGCCAGCTCGTGCCGGGTGAGATTGATGCCCGCGGCGCGGATCGGTTCGGGTGGGAAGGGAACGGCAGGACGCCGCACCATTTGCAGCGTGGTCCGTTCCGTGCGCTCTCCGCCCAGCAAATCCAGCATGGTGTCCGCAGCGAAGCGGCTGGCCCCGACGCCGAGTCCGGTATGGCCGAGGGCGTAGGCGACCTTTTTACCGAAGGCGGTGCCGTAGGCCGCGGAGAACCGGGTGGACGTGTCGATCACCCCGCCCCAGGCGTGGCTGAAGTCCACGTCGAGCTGCGGGAAGGTCTGGAAGAACTGTTCGGCGAGCAGCCGGAAGGTTTCCGGGCGTCGTTCCAGTTCCGGGGAGATCCGGCTGCCGTAGTGGTAGACCGCGTCGTAGCCGCCCCACAGGATCCGTCCGTCGGCGGTGATGCGTGAATAGTGGAACTGATTGGCTGTGTCCGTCAACCCCTCACGCCCCGCCCAGCCAACAGTCTCGAACTGCTTAGCGGTCAGAGGCTCGGTGGCCAGGGCATAGTCATAGACCGGGACCGCGGCGAGCCGGTTGCGCCGCAGCAGCGGGGGGAAGGCGCTGGTAGCCAGGATGACACGGCCGGTGGTGACGGCGCCATAGGGGGTTTTCACTTCCATTCGGCCGCCGGCGTCCCTCAGGGACTGGGCCGGGGTGTGTTCGAAGAACACCACGCCCTGGCGTTCCAGGTATTCCCGCATGCCGCACACCAGCCGGTAGGGCTCCACGAGGTAAGTGCCGGCCGGGTCGAAGACGCCGCCGATGAAGGCCGGCGAGTTGATCCGTGCCCGGGTTTGCTCCGCGGAGAGCAGCTGGAGCGGCCGGCCGAAGCGGCGGGCGGGTTCCACCGTGGCCTCCAGTTCCGCCAGCTCGTGCGGCTTGAGGGCCGCTTGGAGCTTGCCGGCGGTGCTCAAGCCTCCGTCGATCCCGGCCTCGTCGAGTTCGGCCTTGAAGCCGCGGAGGTTGTCCAGCCCGAGCCGTTCCAGCACGCCGGCTTCCTCCGGCCAACGGGCCAACGCGTTCGCCAGTCCGTGGGTAATGCTGTAGGAGACAAACCCGCCGTTGCGACCGGACGCAGCGTGGCCGACGGCGTGCGAATCCATCACCGTGATGGCCCAGTCCGGGTGTCGTTTCCTCGCGCGCATGGCGGCCCACAGTCCGCCGAAGCCGGTGCCGACCACCAGCAGGTCGCAGCTGTGCTGCCCGGCCAGTTTTTCCCCGGAAGCCTCGGGCATGCCCTCGAACCAGACGGAGGAATACTTCGCATGGGCCAGGGACTGCTCCACCCGGCGGCCGGTGGCAATGGCGGTCATGCCTGCACCAGCCTTCCGTCGCGGGCATCCGCTGCGGCCAGCTCGGCCGGGCGCTCGGCTGCCGGCCCGAACCCGCCGCCGCCGGCAGTCTCCACACGGACAATCGTGCCGGGCTGCAGCGTGGTCGAGGTCTTGGTGCCGACCACCGATTCGGTGCCGTCCGGGGCAATGACAGTGATCCGGGTCGGCTGGGCTGCCGTGCCGCCGGCAGCGCCCTGCGGGGCAAAGCTGCCGTTGGTTTGCTCCGCGTAGAAGGTGGCCCGCTGGGCGTGCTCGAGGATCTCGTATTCCCGGCGCAGGCCCATGCCGCCGTTGAACTTGCCGGTGCCCTGGGAACCGGGCACGAATTCGTTCCTGAGAATGCGGATCCGGTAGTTGGTTTCCACGACTTCCGCGGGCATGACCCCGACGTTGGACATGTAGGTGTCCACTCCGTCGACGCCGTCGCCGAACCGGGTGGCTCCGGTGCCGCCGCCGACGACGTCGGCCATGACCGCCGGGCGGCCGGTAACCGGGGAGGTGCTGCCGACGTTCATGCAGAAGAAGCTGACAGTGCTGCTGCCGACCGCTTCCGCAGGCCACAGATCGGTCAGCGCGCGGATGAGGGTGTCAGCGAAGCGCTGGCAGGTGTTGTGGCGGATGGACACTGCGGCCGGTGCCTGGGGATTTAGCACGCTGCCCTTGGGGGCGATGATCTCCACCGCGCGCAGCAACCCGTCGTTGGCGCCCAGGTCCGGGGCCACCACGGCGCGCACCGCGTAGACGATGCCGGCGCGGGCGCTGGCCCAGGGCACATTCATGGCACCGCGTACCTGGGCACTGGAACCCGTCAGATCGATGGTCAGGGTATCGCCGCGCTTGCTGACCTTGGCATGGATCCGGGTGGGCGGGCCGTCGATCCCGTCGTCGTCCAGGAACCCCTCGGCCTGGCCGGTGCCGTCCGGCAGGTCCCGCAGCGAGTTGCGCACGGCCTTTTCGACGACGTCGAGGGAGCGGACCATGACGGCGGAGACCACGTCCATGCCGTACTGCTGCGCAAGTTCATTCAGCCGCTGGTAGCCGAGCACACAGGCCGCGCGCTGGGCCCGCAGATCGCTGACCGTGCTCAGCGGATCGCGGATGTTGTCGGTGATGATGGAGATTACATCGGGGTTCTCCACGCCGGCTATCGAGAGCCGGACCGGTGGCAGGATGAGGCCCTCGGCAAAGATGTCCTCCAGTTCCGGGCCTTCGCTTCCGGGGTTCACCCCGCCGACGTCGATATGGTGCGCCGCCGTGCCGCTCCAGCCTTCGAGCCTGCCGCCGACGAAAATCGGCGTGACTACGTTGACATCGGGCAGGTGCATGGCACCGAGGAAGGGGTGGTTGCAGATGAACGCGTCGCCGTCAGTGATCCGATCCTCCCAGCGCTCGATAATGGCCTTAACCACCAGGGACATGGCACCGAGCTGGGCCGGGATATAGTCCGCCTGCGCCACGAGGTCCCCCTCCGGGGTGAACAGGGCGCAGGAGAAGTCATCCATGTCGCGGATGATCGGGCTGTAACTGGAGCGCTTGAGGATCACGCCCATTTCCTCGGCAATGGAGTGCAGCGCCGAGGACACCACCTCGAAGGTCACCGTGTCCACTGTGGTCTGCTGTTCGATTGGTGTCATGGCTAATTCTTGTCCTCCGTGATGATGATGTCTCCGTTGTCGGCCACTCTGCCGGTCTGTCCGGTGAGCATGACGGTCGTGGCGTCCATCTGGGTGATGATGGCGGGGCCGGCAATGATGTTGCCGGCCCTAAGCCGGGCCCGGTCCAAGATGGCGGTTTGCGTCTCGCCGCTGCCGGGCAGGCGGACCAGCCTGGAGCCAATGACGGCGTCCGGGGCGGGTTGTTCGGATCCGCGGGGGATCGGGGTGCTGGGCACGCGGTCGAACTGGCCGGTGACGGCGATGCGCACGGTGACAATTTCCACGGTTTCCTGCGGCGAGCTGTGGCCGTAGAGCTCAGCGTGGGCAGGATGGAATCGGTCGGCGATCTGCCCGAGGCTGTTCACGTCCGTGCCGTCCAGGTTGACGGTGAGTTCATAGCCCTGTCCCAGGTAGCGGGCATCCACCGTCACCAGGACTTCCACGGTGTCCGCCGACGCCCCGTCCTCGATGACCTGGGCGGTCAGGGCCCGCCGGCGCTCGGTCAGCCAGTCTGCGATCGGCGGCAGCGCCGCGGGGCCGAAGGGCTTGAGCACCGTCTGGGCATCATCGACACGCAGGCCGGCAGCCAGCAGGCCGTCCGCAGAGAAGAGCCCCGGCTGCAGCGGCACCACGACGCTGGCCAGGCTCAGGTGGCGCAGCAGCATACCGGCATGCAGCGGTCCGGCGCCGCCGAAGGGGAAGAGGGAGAAATTGCGCGGGTCCAGTCCACGCTCCACGCTGACCTTGCGGACCGCGCGGACCATGTGGGCCAGGGCGATTGCCAGGATGGCCTCTGCTGCCTCGGGCACGTCCATGTCCAGCTGGCTGCCGATTTCCTTGACTGCCGTTTCGGCAGCGGCCTTGTCCAGCCGCAGGTCCCCGGCGAGGGCCTCGGTGCCCAGCGTGCCCAGGACCACGTGGGCGTCGGTCAGCGTGGCCTCGGTGCCGCCGCGGCCGTAGCTGGCCGGGCCGGGGACGGCCTTGGCGGACTGCGGGCCGACGCGCAGCCGCTGGGTGCGGTCCACCCAGGCAATGCTGCCTCCGCCGGCGCCGATGGTGTGGATGTCCACGGTGGGTGCGATCAGGACATGGTCCTGGACTTCCTGGATGCTGGTGTACGGTGCCTGGGAATCACGGACCAGGCACACATCGACGCTCGTGCCGCCCATGTCGAGGCTGATCACATTGGCAAGCCCATGTTGTTCGGCGGCGCGGACCAGTCCGCTGACGCCGCCGGCCGGCCCGGAGAGGATCAGCCGGTGTGCCTGGCTGCCGGCCCGTTCGGCCGGTACACAGCCGCCGTTGGACTGCATCACCTGGAACGGGGCCGCGACACCGCTGTCGGCCAGTGCCCCGGCGGCCCGTTGCAGGTAGGCTGCCACGACCGGGCGCAGGGCGGCGTTGATCACGGTGGTCGCCGTGCGCGGGTATTCGCGGAACTCGCGGGCGATACGGCTGGAGATGCTGATCGGAGTGTCCGGGAAGCGCGCCTCCAGGGCGGCCAGGAGTTTTTCCTCATGGGAAGCATTGAGGTAGCTGAAGAGCAGGCTGACGGCGATGGCCTCGGGTGCCACCGCGGCGACGGCGTCAACCATGGCGGCTATATCGTCGTTCCGCAGCGGGGTCAGGACCGTCCCGTCGCTGCCGATCCGCTCGTCGACTTCGAAGCGGGCGCAGCGGTCCACCAGCTCGCGGGGGCGTTCGGGGGAGAGGCTGTAGACGTCCGGACGGCTGCCCTGGCGGTAGGCGAGCACATCGCGGAAGCCCTTGGTGGTGATCAGGGCGACCCTGGCCAGGTTGCCGGTGAGTGTGGCATTGGTGGCGACCGTGGTGCCGTGGCAGATGAGGGCCACCTCGCCGAGGTCCATGCCCTGAGCCGCCAGTTCGGCCACGGCGTTGGTCAGGCCTCGGGACGGGTCTTCCGGAGTGGAGGCGACCTTGGCGACGAGGGACGCGCCGCCGGAGGAACGGGCGATTGCGTCGGTGAACGTTCCGCCGGCATCAATACTGACGGTCCAGGACGGGTGGGCAGACATGGTGATCCTTCGCTTTCAGAGCGTGCTTGAGCGGCAGGGAAGCCGCCGTGAACGTGAATGGGGTGGGCCGGGGCCGTCCGGCCTAGGCTTCGGCCAGGTCCAGCGCGGGCGGTGCCTTGCGGAAGCCTCGGGTCATGACGGCCAGATAGGCGGCGCCGATGATCAGCCAGGAGAAGCCCACGGTGAAAGCCGTGCCGGAGAGGCTGGTCCAGAGCCAGACACACAGTCCGACGCCGACCAGCGGCGCGGCCAGGTAGCGGACGGCGCCGGATCCAGAGCGGAGACGCTCATCGATGAAGTAGTGCTTGATGACGGCGATGTTGACCACGGTGAAGGCGGCCAGGGCACCGAAGCTGATCAGCGAGGAGGCCAGTGTCAGGTCGATGACCAGGGCCACCAGGCCGATCGCGCCGACAATCAGCGTGGCGTAGACGGGCGTGTGGAACCGCGGATGCAGGTAGCCGAAGACCCGGTGGGGCAGGACGCCGTCGCGCCCCATCGAGTAGAGGATGCGCGACACCGTGGTCTGCGAGGCCAGTACGGCGCCGAAACATCCGGCAATGTACGCGGCGGTGAAGAAGGCCTCCAGGAAGCTGCCCCCGGAGACGGTCATGACGTCCAGGGCGGCCGAATCCACGCTGGAGTAGGCGGTCCAGTCGGGGAAGGCCAGGTTGGCGATCAGCGATATGACCACGAAGAGCAGTCCGCCGGCGAGGGTGACCAGGATGATGGCCTTCGGGATGACACGGCGGGCCTCGACGGTCTCCTCGGCCAGCGCGGAGACCGCATCGAAGCCCAGGAAGGACAGGCACAGGATGGCGGAACCGGCAAAGATCACCGCCGTGCCGGGACCTTGGCCGAACATCATGTCGACGATGGAGGGCATCGGATTTCCGGAGGCGGCGCGCAGCGCCATTACGGCGAACACCACCAGGAAGACGGCCTGCACGCCCAGCAGGATGCTGCTGGTCTTGGAGACGAATTTGATGCCGAGGATGTTCAGGACCGTCACCAGTACCAGGGACAGGACAATCCAGGCCGGCTGGGGGATGGCTGGGAAGCTGGCGCTCATGTAGATGCCGATCACCAGGTAGGTGATCATCGGCATGAGCAGATAATCCAGCAGCAGCGTCCATCCGCTCAGGAAGCCGATATTGCCGCCGAGGGTCCTGCGCGTGTAGGTATACGCCGAGCCCGCCTGCGGGAAGGCCCGGACCATCTTCGCGTAGCTGGCCGCCGTGAACAGCATCGCCACCAGGGTGACGAGGTAGGAGGAAATGATGTGGCCTTCGGTGAGCTGGTTGACGATGCCGTAGGTGGTAAACACGGTCAGCGGGATCATGTACGCCAGACCGAACAGGACGGCCGAGGGCAGGCGGAGGACTTTCTTCAGTCCTGCTCCCTGTGCCGTGCTCATTGCAGTAGACATGTGTATTCCTGACGTATGAATATGGGCTCGGTCTAGATGATGCTCTGGCCTCCGTCGACGGGCAGGACCACACCGTTGACGTAGCTGGATTTCCGACCAGCCAGAAAGAGGCAGGCATGGGCGACTTCATCGGCTGCCCCGAGACGTTGCAGCGGAATGTTTTCCAGGACCTTGCCTAGTCCTTCCTGACTGTTGACGATGGTCGTCATCGGGGTGTCGATGACTCCGGGAGCGACCACGTTGGTTCGGACGCCGCGCGGACCCCACTCGGCGGCCAGCTGGCGTCCGAGCGACACGACTGCGCCTTTGCTGGCTGCGTACGCGGCCCCGGGCTCCGTCCCGTCTCCAAGTGCGAAGGCGATTGAGCTCAGCAGGACGATACTGCCTTTGCCCCGCCTTAGCAGCGGACGTCCCAGCACGGAGGCGGCCACATAGCTTCCTGTGACGTTGATATCATGGACTTCTTGCCAAAGCGCTAAGTCCAGGGTCTCGGCCGCTGACGTCCGATAGATGCCGGCACAATGAACCAGAGCTTCGAGTCCGGCCGGCCAGCGTTCCTCGATGCAGTCCAGGGCCTGCTCGAGGGAAGCCGTGTCGGTCACGTCGCAGGCAAGCTGGAGCAGGTTCTCCTGGAAGGTGAAATTTGGTGTTTTCTTGTCCAGCGCCGCCACCCGGTAGCCGCTCTCGAGTGCCAGCTGCACGGTGGCGGCGCCGATTCCGGAGGCGGCTCCAGTGATTGCCAGGACGGGGGCGGGTTCAGACATGGGCTGCCGGCTTGCTGTTTTCGGCGAGGAGCGGGCCAAAGTCGAGTCGTTGCCGTTCGGCTTCGCAGGGATTCCCTTCGCTCAGGTACAGGGTTCGCTGCTCCAGATCCATCACCACGGACATGACCGTGGACCAGCGTTCGGACTCGTTGGACCGGGGGTCGGGGTGGCAGCAGATGGAGCCGGGATAGTCGATGTGGTCCGCCAGCGCAGCGTCGAGGGAACCGATAGTGGCCGGGGTTGGGGGATGGGCCACGAGTTCGCGCATACGCTGCAGGCGGATAAAGCTGTCAGCCATGGCACTGCCGGCGAGGTCGTGGCCGCCGACGATGTTATCGAGGAAATGGTTGGTATGGACCAGCGCCCCACCGTCGGCCAGCAACGGCCGGACAGTGCGAGTGTCCCCCGGCGCCGTCTCGATATTGAGTATCGCTCCGCCCGGGCTTCCAACGACAAAGTTCCCTGAGGAAGCCCGGAAATGGGAGGAGAGGGTTTCGAGGGCGTCGAAGGCTGTCCGGCAGTCCGCCAAGGCGCGGATCAGGACATGGAACGGTAGGCCTGGCTGTCCATTGTCCAGGGACGAGACCAGGGTATTGACGGCGATGCCAACGCCAGCGGAATTCAGTGTTGTCTTGGCCAGCAAGCCCGCTTCGACGATCGTGACAAAATTGGGGCCGTCGTGGCGCTCCACTTCCAGCAGCACCACACTCTCGAAGCCGTGCAACAGCCAGTCCCAGTTCTGTCCCACGAGTGTAGTACCCGACGACGTCCTCGCCGGTGTGAGGGCGAAGGAGCTGCATTCAGCGCCGCAGCGCCGCGCGGCTTGGCCAGCGCGGTTTGCGAACGCCGTCCAGAGGATTTCGGTTCGGCAGTTCATGGCGAAAATATCGTCAAAAGGTATTCCGGCGCCGTCAGCGATTCCGTGCATTTCGGCAATCTGTGCCGGGAACGATTCTCTGACCGGTTCCAGATATCGTTCGGAGAAAGCCACTGCTTCACCCCAGGGCAAGCCTGCTCCGGCGAAGGACCGTTCGTAGCCGGCCCTGGCGGCCAACACCTGGGATCTCGCCTGCGTTCCATATTGGCTTCCCCGCTCCAAGGGATCCCCGGAAACTCTGATTCGTGGAAATTTGCCTGCGACCATCGTTACGGCCCCTTCTGCCCGAATGTTCACGTTGTCTTCTGCGGAATCCTGCTAGGACAAGACCAGGCCGCCGTTGACCGGAATGGTCTGTCCGGAAACATATGCCGCTCCGTCCGAGAGCAGCCACAGTACGGCGCCGGCGACGTCGCACCCGGTGCCGTGCCGCTGAAGGGGGACCGTGGAGCGCAGCTGCGCCATATATTCCTCGATGGGGACACCTTGCCGCTGCGCCTGCATGGCCGCCTCCTCCTCATGCATTTCAGTCAGCATGTAGCCGGGCGCAACAGTGTTTGCCGTGATGCCGTGCCTGCCTTCTTCGACGGCGATGCACCGGCTCAGGGCGGCCAAGGCAGCTTTCGACATGGAATAAGCCGCACCATCGGGTGCCGGATGATCGGCAAAGAGCGAACCGATGTTGATGATGCGTCCCTGCCCGCTTCGGCGCAGGTGCGGGATCGCTTCACGACAGAGTCGTGCGGCACCCAGCAGATTTATCTCAAGGACAGCGGCCAGCTGTGCGTCGGTGGTCGCGGAAAGTTCCACGCCGGGACCACCGACGCCGGCATTGTTCACCACGGCGTCGCAGCGCCCGAAGGTGGCCAAAGCCAGTTCCACCAGCTCATGGCCGGTTCCAGGATCGGCCAGATCCGTCACCGCATGGACCAGCGGTCCGGTTCCGGCAGGGGCGCGCAGGGACTCCGGCAGGGAGCGTGCCACATCGCTGGCAACAATCCGATAGCCGGCCTCGAGCAGGGCCAATGCAATGGATTTTCCCAGCCCCCGTGCGGCTCCGGTGACAATGGCCACCTTCTTCTGGCCGTCTACTGAGACCGTCCCCTCCGGCCGTTCCTGTGCGCGGCTCATTTGCCCACCAGCTGCGCTGTTTCGCGGGCGCTCCGGATCCAGGCTCCGGTTGAGATCAGGTGTGAGAGCACCTGGTCAAGCATGGCCAGGCGAGAAGGCCGCCCGATGATCATCGGGTGCATGGTGAGCATGACGTGGCCGCCGAGGGAAGCGATGCCGTCAATTTCCGGCAGCCAGACGTCCAGTACCTCCCTCGGGGACCGGATGGTCTTTTCCCACGTGTCATTGGCGAACCAGAAGTGCGGTGCATCATCGAGGATCCATGACACCGGGAGTTCGGCCAGATTGTGCGCGGCATGCCGGTAGGGGACAAAATCATCCAGCAGGTTGGAGGAGTACTCGAATCCGTGGGATTCGAGCAAATCAAGAGTGTTTGCACTGAAGTCCCACGACGGCGACCGGTAACCTGCCACCTCTGCCCCCAGATCCTGCAGTGCCTCAAGCCCGCGCTTGAGCTCGATAGCCTCGTCTTCGAGGGACAGGACGGTCGGGGACACGTGCGTATAACCGTGATGGGCGATTTCATGGCCCGCCGCCAAGATGGACCGGATCGATTCGGGGTGGCGCTCGGCGTCGCGGCCGCAGACAAAGAAGGTCGCGCAGACACTGTGCCGCTCGAGCAGCCCGAGGATCAGGGGGATAGCGGCCCTCGGGCCGTAAGCACCTTGCGACAGGACCCCGGGCCTGTGCGCATTGTCGGGGTTTTCGCCGATCCAAACTTCCTCGGCGTCGAAGTCAAAGCTCACCGTTGCCCCGTAACGGTGACCTGGGGGCCAATTGAACATTTCTCTCCTGTGCTTCGGCGGCTGGTCAGCGAGTTGGCAGAACTTCTGTGGTCGACCCATTGTTGGGAACATTCCAGCAGTTCGTCATGCGTCATTTGACGTATGTTTCGTCATGATTGCTGAAGCCGTAAGGCGCCCCGGGGCGCCTTACGGCAGGCGGATCTGAATTGTTACATGACGTACGTCATTTGACGCATGTCACATACTCCTGTGGCAGTGTGTCATAGCAGTCAACGAATTAGCCGAACGGGAATTTCGTTCCGTGTACTGCGAAGACGTCCGCCAATGATGTTGGACTGCCCACTTCAGGAGAAAAGATGAAATCTCGCATGATCCCCTTCCTCGCTGCCGCGGGGCTTGCTGCTTCCTTAGTGTTGTCCGGCTGTGGATCAGCCGGCGCCGAAGGAACAGATTCCGGTAGCAAAGGCAAAGGCGCAGTAGCGATGAGTTTTGCCGGTTTGGATATCCAGATCTGGGTGGACGAACTGGCATACATGAAGCCGGCCATTGAAAAGGCAGGCTATGAACTGCTCAGCGATGATCCGCAGTGGAACATCCAGAACCAGGTGTCCAGCTGGGAGTCATGGATCCAGCGGGGCGACGTGAAGGCGATAATGGGATATCCCGTGCAGTCCGATTCCATGGCTGCTGTCACGGAGCAGGCCAATGCAGCAAGCATTCCCGTGGTCGGCTATGCAACCCAATGGGACGGCATCAAGGCTGCGTTGGTCATCGATAACTTCCAGGACGGTGTCAGGCTTGGCGAGGAAGCCGGAAAATGGATCGTCGGAAAGTTTGGCAAGGCAGAAGTTCCGGTGGGGCTGTTCAGTTATTACGAAACCGACCTTGGGCGAGACCGGACCGAAGGCATCAAGAAGGGCCTGAAAAATGCCGGGGCAAACGTCAAGATCGCCGACATGCCAGCGCTCACGGTGGAGGACGGCATGGAAAATGCGCGTAATCAGCTCAGCGCGAATCCGGATACGAAGGTATGGCTTTCCACCGGCGACGGGCAGATGGTAGGCGCCTATCGTGCCTTGACAGAGCACGGAGTCGATCCTCACGATCCGGACTACCTGCTTGGCGCCTTGGATGCCACCAATGAATCCTTGGATCTGATCAAGGAACCGAAGGGTATCTGGCGGCTGGGTTACATCCTGCCGGCGAAGGAACTGGCCGAAAAGAATGTGGAGCTGCTGCTGGGCGCCGCTGAAGGAACGTTGAAGGGCAATATCAACATCGCCTCGACACGCGTGACGCCCGAGAACGCCGACCAGTTCTACACCCAAAAGGTCAAGTAACTCCCATGGGGCATATGGCTAAAGCAGGCGGTCCGTCAGCGGCCCCGGAGGCGGTCCGCCTGGAACTAAGATCCCTGACCGTGGAATTCGGGGCCACCCGGGCGCTCGAGTCAGTAAGTGCCAGGATCGTACCCGGCGAGATCGTGGGGCTGCTTGGACATAATGGGGCGGGAAAATCCACCTTGTTCAATGTTGTTTCCGGAGTGTTCCCCGCCTCCTCAGGTGATTTCCTCATTGACGGCATCCATGTTGGTGCCCGTTCCACCCCGATGGACATGGCCAGGCTGGGGGTTACGGTCATCCACCAGGAACCGGCCCTGGCACCGAACCTGAGCATCATCGACAATCTCTTCCTTGGACAGTCCGACCTGTATCCCAAGGACCGGACCGGCGCCGCGCACAGGGCGCTTGCCCGGGTCGGTGCCGCCCTCGACCTGGACCTGATCGTAGGCACTTTGTCCCTCGGAGAACGCCAACTGGTGGATCTCGCCCGGGGGATGCTACGCGGTGAGATGAAGATTCTGCTGCTGGATGAGCCAACCGCAGCACTCGGCCGCACCGAAACCGTAGCGCTGCATCGCCTGATCCGGAACCTGGCAGCGGAGGGGGTGACTGTCATCTACGTGTCCCACCGACTTCCGGATATTCTCGATGTCTGTCAGCGAATCCTGGTGCTGCGGTCCGGCCGCCTAGAGGTCGACGGCCCCGCCAGCCAATTCGACGGACAGACCCTGGCCAAGGCCTTGGCACCGGACGCGAAGGTCAACGGGTTTGCTGCCGCCCGCACGGCTGGGCCGGAGTCCATCGGGTGCGAGCAACCGGACGCAGCCATCTCCTGCAGGGCAGGAGAAGTGGTTGGCCTCTTCGGGATGGCAGCCGGCGAGCAGTTCAGACTGCTCGAGAGTATCTTTGGGCTTCATCGCAGGTTCGGATTCAGGCTCGGCGGTCGCCGGGTTGCCGTTGCCTCGCCAGCCCAGGCGATCCGTCACGGGATCCATCTGGTGCCTGCAGACCGGGAAAACGACGGGCTGATCTCGGGAGCATCGGCTTTGGACACGGTTTTCCTGCCCTGGTACCGCGACGGGAACCACAGGGGATTCTGGATCGGGCCCAAGGCTGGCCGGCAGGTCTACGCCCGTGCACGGGCCGCACTAAACATTCTGGGACCAGGGAGCAGCGCCCCCATTGACGAATTCAGCGGTGGCAACAGGCAGAAGCATTTGATTTCCCGGTGGATGTTTCCCCGCCTTCCGCGCGTCCTTCTCCTCGCCCAGCCGACCCAGGGTGTCGACGTCGGAGCGAAAGCCGATATCGCCCAAGCCGTCCGTGCCCTGGCTGCGGAAGGTGCAACGGTGCTGGTGGCCTCGGCCGAATCCGATGAGATCGACCTGCTGTGCGACCGGGCGTATGTGATGAATGGGGGCCGGATCGCCCCCGTTGACCGCACAACGGGGTTTGGCGGCAAACTGTTGTCCGCACTTCTCGAGCTGTCTGATCGGAAATCCTCCAAGGAAGAAGTCGCTTAAATGAAACTCTCCGTCGGCGAAATCAAGACCTTTGCGGCGCGCAACGGGATCTTCATGGCCCTCGTCCTGCTTATTGCCTTCTTCTCTGTGCTGAACCCGAAATTCTTCAGCACGGGAAATGCCATGAACGTCCTCCTGCAGGTCGCAGAATTGGGGATCATCGCGTTGCCTTTGGGACTGCTGCTGATTTCCGGTGCCGTGGACCTGTCCGTCGGTTCCATTGCTTCTGCCGCGGCTGTCAATGCGGCGCTGACCATGAGCGCAACAGGTTCGATTGTCCTGGGGTTCGCCGCAGGGCTCCTTTTCGGCGCATTGGCAGGCATGCTCAACGGGTTCCTCGTGGCCTACCTGGGGCTCAACCCCATTGTGGTGACTCTGGGCTTTCTCAGTGTCTGGGGCGGGTATGCGATGCTCATGACCAACGGGCGCACCGTGACAAGGACGGAACTGCCGGACGGATTCCGGGAGATCGGCACGGCGTCGATCGGGCCGCTGCCGCTGCGCCTGGCCATGTTGATCGCCGCCATAGCCTTGGCGTGGTACGTGCTCAACCGGCATCGTATCGGTCGGGAAGTCTATGCGGTAGGCGGTAGCCAGCGCGCTGCCTACCTCATGGGGATTAAGGTGACCAGGATCCGGTTCGGACTGTTTGCGGCCTGCGGCGTCTCATCCGCGCTGGCCGGCATCATGCTGGCCGCCAAGGTCCAGTCCGTCAGTCCTGCCATCGGCCTTAACCTGGAAATGAGCGGGCTGACCGTGATTCTGCTGGGAGGCGTCGCCTTTGCCGGCGGCAGCGGTCGTATCGGTGGCGTGGTTGCCGGCCTGCTATTTTTCGGCGTCCTGCGCAACGGGCTGGTCTTTCTGCAGGCCTCCCCGTTCCTGCAGACAATCATTGTGGGTCTAACTCTGGTCGTCGCAGTCGCCCTAGACGAATCCATCCAGAAGATCGTCAAGAAGTCCTGGGAAAATCGAGGCCGTGCGGCCTTGGCGGAACGATCCCACCCTGATGAGGACACTCAGTCTCCCACCGGGCTGGCGCTGCGGTCCTGAGCCTTGGGTGCGGCCAACAAGCACATCCACCGTGAATCCACGGAACTAATTCGAATTTCGAATCGAGGAGCAGCAAGTGACCACTGGTTGGATTTGGCATGAAGCCTTCAACTGGCACAACACCGGAAACGGATCCGGATTTTTCCCACCCGGCGGATTTATCCAGCCCTACGAAGCCTTTGATTCGCCGGCGACCAAGGGGCGTTTTGCTGCGCTCGTGGAAGTCAGCGGCTTCGACAAGCAGATGAAGCGCCTAGACGCGACCGAAGTTACCGACGAGGAGATCCTCCGGGTCCATACGGCGGATTACCTTCGGCGGCTCAAGGCACTGGACCCTACCGGAGGGGACGCTGGAGAAAACGCGGATTTCGGACCGCAGGGCCTGCGCATCGCCCGGCTGGCAGCTGGCGCCGTCGCCAATGCGGTGCGCGGGGTCCTGTCCGGCGAAGTCAGCAATGCATACGCACTGGTCCGACCAGCGGGACACCACGCGGAGCCGGACCGGGGTCGGGGATACTGCATCCTGGCCAACACCTCCATCGCGGCAAGGATCGCGCAGGAAGATTTTGGGATCAAGCGGATCGCCATTGTGGACTGGGACGTGCACCATGGCAACGGAACGCAGAAGATCTTTTGGGAAGACCCCAACGTACTGACGGTTTCGCTCCACCAGGACCGGCTCTATCCAGTGGACTCCGGATTCCGAGAGGAAACCGGTGGACCGGGAGCCGAGGGCAGCGTTCTCAACGTCCCGCTGCCGGCCGGTACTGGAGACGGCGGCTATGTGCGGGCCGTAGAGCACGTAGTCATTCCTGCACTGCAGCGGTTCGAACCGGAGCTGATCATCGTCGGCAGCGGCATGGACGCGGCCGTGACCGATCCGCTGGGACGAATGATGGTCACCAGTGACGGCTTCCGCCGTATGTCGCGTCTGGTCATCCAGGCCGCCGCGGAGTTGAGCGGCGGTAGGCTGGTATTCGCGCACGAAGGCGGCTACTCGGCGCACTATGTCCCGTTCTGTGGCATGGCCGTGCTCGAGGAACTGACCGGCGTGAAGTCGGCCGTGGACGATCCCTACCTTGTCTTTTTCCAGAACTACCCGCAGCGATTTATCGAACCTTGGCAGGAGGAAGCGATCCAGCAGGCAGCCCTTCTTGCCAGAAGAGTGCCCGTACCCGTCGCCTGAGCCTGATCCCGGCGGCCGCCCCACCTACGGCGGCCGCCGGAGTTCGGCCACAAGCTTGTTGGCAGTGGCGGGACTCACGCAGAATGACTGGATGACTTTAGGCGAATGGAACAGGCATACGATGTCCCAGTCCGAGTTCACAGCGGACCACCAAGGGAAGACGGTTGTCCTTAAGGGTGAAGAACCGACTACTGAACTTGTTCTGTTCGCGCGGGGTTTCCTGCTGGTCAACCGGCCCGAAGCACGGTTCCTTTATCGCGCGGATGGAATGTGGCTTGCCGTGCGTATGGAGCGCCACCGCGGCAGGGGCGACCAACAGGATCACGCTCTGGTTACTGCCAGCCAAGTGGCACTGCCGCAGGGGATCACGAAACGGGAAATCGACGTTTTGACCCTGGTGTCCGTCGGCCTGACCAACATCGAGATCGCCGAACGGCTTGGAACCAGTCCCCGGACAGTGTCCACCCAGATCGAGCGGTTGCTGCAGAAGCTGGACCAGCGCGGCCGAGCCGGCCTGGCTGCCATGGCTGTCGATAGCAACCTGCTCGCGTTGCCTGTGTCTGGCGGTGTCGATGGGGTGGCCCCGATCGCCGCCGTCGGTCTGGAGAAATTCGCCCGGATGCTCAGCCGCAACCCCGAACGCGTCCGGGCCTTGGCTGCCCTGCCTGCAATCCGCCGTCCGATCCTGCTAGGAACCCTGGCGTCCCTGTCCGGCAATGCTACCGACGATGGCGAGGAACACGTCCGCGGATCCGCCCTGGCCGTCGAGGAAATCAGTACCAACGGAGGCATCGCAGGCCGTCCCCTCGAGCACATTGTCGCCGATGCCGACATTTTCAACCCGACCGATGTCCGGGCAGCCATGCAGCGGCTGATCGATTCCGGCGTAGATGCCATCACGACCAACTACATCAGCGCCGAAAATCCATTCATTCTGGACATGGCAGCTGACTACGGCCGGCCCTTCCTGCACCTGGATACCTTCGAGCAGCACGTTGAACTGGTACGTTCCCACCCCGACCGCTATTGGATGATCTACCAGACCTGCCCATCGGAGAAATACTATGCAATGGCCTTCCGGCGTTTCCTGCAGGAGTTGGAATCCAGCCGGACCTATGCCCCCTCCAACCGCCAGGTAGCGGTCGTGGAAATGGACTCTCCGAGCGCCCACATTACGGGGAACGGATTTGAGGAAGCGTTGTCCACCGTAGGCTGGAGCGTCTCATCCACGCAGTCGGCCCCGTTCCGGCAGACGGATTGGCGGCGAATTGCCCGGAAAATTTCGGAGTCGCAGCCGGATGTGGTGCTGGTTGCCCACTTCATCCCGGATGAGATCGCGCTGTTCCACCGGCTGCTGAGGGAGCACGATTTCACCGGCCTGGTGCACTACGTCTACGGAGCCTCGATCCCCAGGTTCAAGGACGTCTTGGGGCCTTTGGCTGACGGGGCAGTCTGGAGCTCGGTCACCACCCGCACCGATTCGGCCTCGGCGAGCCGGTTTCAGCGCAATTACCTGCTGCGCTACGGCGTCGAGCCCGGACCCGCCCAGGCCAGCGCCGCCTACGACCAGGTCCAGTTGCTGGCCTGGAGCTGGGCACGCAACGGCAGCACCGTGCCCGCGGGCACGTGCAAAGTGCTGCGCGAGGAGATCCACCGGGGGTTGAACGGCATCTACTACTTCGGCGACGGCGGCCAGTCCCCGCTCAGCTACCCGGACGGTACAGCGGATCCGACCGTGGGTCAGCCGCTAATCACCTCACAGATCCAGGACGGGCGCTCGGTGATACTCAGTCCATCACTCTTCGGCTCGATGAACCGGTTGCAACTACCCGGCCGGTGACCCGAACCGACGCACTGAACCCGTGTTCAGCGCCCAGACTGTACCGTCCTACCCCTGTTGGCGATTTCGTATGCGTCCGGTGTTGAAGCGCGGTACTCCGGTCCATCGGGCTGCGGAAGTCAATCGACACTGAACTGCCAGATCGGGTGGGATGGGATCCGCGGATCCGTAGATTGCCAGATCAATTCCTTCGGCAGGAAGTCACCGAAATTTTCCTCAATACCACGGACCTCACCAGGCTCCGCAAGATCGCCCGGCACAGCCATACCGAACAGTTGGCGAAATCATCCATGGGCACCCCGGTTAGCCCCGCTAGGCCATGCACCGGCATGCCGAATCCATCTGGGACTGGCTGTTGGGACTGAACGTTTTCCCCGACGAATAGACACCCATCCGAGGCCGGAAAGCGTGAGCTTGACCCGAAGCATGGTGCCACTTGGAAGCAGGGGAGGTAGTGCCGCAATATGTTGTCCCGCCTCATGTAATCGGGGATCGCCGGACATGCCAGCCCTACGACGTTCCGACTTAAGCGAAACGGATCCTTCGAACCCATCAATAAGGGAACTCGGCTCCCAAAGGACGCTAAGGCTTTCCAAAACGTCCACCTCCCTGCGTTTGTCATAACGACATCTGGGGTAGCGAGTCGGGAGTAGCCGTGTCAGGCAGAGCTTCCGTTAGTTGACGCCGGTAGCCGTGACTATGTCCGGACGGACTTGAAAGCGGCTGCCGGCAAGTGGTGCTGCGCGGAGGTGCCCTGTGAGACGCGATCCTCACAGCTGGTGCGCCAAAGGTGCCGTCAGCAGGCATTTTTGCGGCCAGGACATGCACCAATCCGGGAACCTTGGAAACGCGGCGTTTTCAACGGCGGGTTTCGGTCCGGGATAGCCCCGTGCCGGGGCCCGGCGTGCGGACGCGAATCAGGAGCCAAAAATCCGTCTGGTGCGCCCTGCATCTGCTCCTCTGTCCCATGCTTCAGAAGGCCGGCTGTCCGACAACGCCCGGCGGATCCTTGGGGGCATTACGCAGGTCCTACGTGAAGGCTGATCGTGGAGTAGGCGAATTGAACGAGATAATCGTTGAGGGCGTGGGAGGCCTTCTCCGCGGCTTCCGGGTCCCGGTCCAGAATGGCGCGGAGGATTCCCGCGTGGAGGCCGGCGCCGTGGCTGATCTCGGCCTGCTCGTCCCGGACGTGGGTGATCCAGAAGCGGCGGGATAGTCCCTGGAGGGGCGCCATGGCGTCAGCGAGATATTCGTTGTGGGCCGCAGCGACGATCATCTGGTGCGTTTCCTTGACCGTTTCGAGGTACTGCCTGAGCGTGAAGCGGTCTGCATGGAGCAGCTCGATCATCTCGCGCATCGGGATCTGGTCGGCGTCGGTGGCTGCATGGCAGGCCAGACGCACGGCCAGGGCTTCGAGCACGCGGCGGAGCTCGAGCATGCGCAGCTGGGCTTCCACGGAGGCGGGAGGGATGAGCACGCCCTTGTTGGGGTGGATCTCTATCAGCCGGTTGCGGGCGAGCTGCTGCAGGGCCTCGCGGACCGGTGTGCGGCCCAGGCCGGTCTTCTCCATCAGGACGGCCTCGGACACGAGCGTGCCCGGAGCCAGTTCCTGGAAGACGATCAGGCGCTCGATTTCGTCGTAGGCCTGGGCGGCCTTCCCCTGCTGCATCATGCCTCCACTTTAGCGGCACCGCTTGACCAACCGATATATCGGTTGCATACTGGCGTGACGCAGTTCACATTCCCTTCCCAAGAAACAGAGGTCTGCAATGGCGAAGACTGTCACCGTCGAACGGCGCTCAATCGACTTCATCCCCCCCGAGGAGAGGCACGGCTCCCCCCAGGAGCCTGCTCTTCGTCTGGTTCGCGGCAAACACATCGATCACCGCTGTGGTGACCGGTGCGCTGTTCGTGATCCTGGGCAACAGCGCCCTGTGGTCCATCCCGGCCATCGTGGTGGGCAACGCAGTCGGCGGCTTCTTCACCGCCCTGCACTCGGCACAGGGCCCCAAGCTCGGCGTGCCGCAGATGATCCAGAGCCGGGCCCAGTTCGGCTATTTCGGGGCGATCCTTCCGTTGGTGCTGGCCCTGATGATCTACGTGGGCTTCTACGCCACGGGCCTGGTCCTGGGCGGCCAGGCGATCGGGACCCTCTTCCATGTCCCGGCCCAGGCCGGCGCGGTCGTGTTCGCGCTCATGTCCACGGCCCTGGCGATCGTGGGATACCGCTACATCCACAAGTTCTCCCACCTCGCCGCGGTGCTGAGCGCCGTCGTGTTCGCGATCCTCCTCGTCCGTATCTTCACCGACGGGGACATCGGCGCCGTCGTTGGAGCGCACGGGTTCGCCGCGGCCCCGTTCGTGCTCGGGGTCTCGCTCTCGGCCTCGTGGCAGCTGACCTTCGGCCCCTACATCGCCGACTACTCCCGCTACCTCCCCGAGAACACCCCCAAGAGGGCCACCATCGGCTGGACCTTCCTGGGCAGCGTGCTCGGCGGGTCCCTGGCCATGACCCTCGGCGCCCTTGCGGCCGCCCTCGGCGGGGCCGCGTTCGGCCACGACCAGGTCGGCTACATCGCAGGTATCGGCGGTGCGATCTGGCCGTTGGTCCTGCTCGCGGTGATCTGCGGCAAGCTCACCGGCAACACCCTCAGCTCCTACGGAGGCTACATGTCCCTGGCGACCATCATCACCAGCCTCGCCGGACAGCAGAAGGTGGGGCCCCGGCAGCGGTCCGTCTACGTCGCGGCCATCTCCGCGGTCTCGCTGGCCATCGCCCTGGCCGCCAGCAGCAACTTTCTGACCAATTTCACCGACTTCCTGCTCTTCCTGCTCTACTTCATGACACCCTGGTCCGCGATCAACCTCGTCGACTACTACTGGGTCCGCAAGGAGCGCTACAACGTCGCACAGCTCTTCCTCCGCGACGGGGAGTACGGCCGCTTCAACAAGGGCGCCTTCATCGCCTACGTCCTCGGCGTGCTCATCCAGATCCCGTTCATGAACAGCCCCCTCTACGTCGGCCCAATCGCCGACCTCCTCGGCGGAGCCGAAATTGCCTGGCTCATCGGCCTCGTCGTCGCCGGCGGCATCTACTACCTCACGTCCCGATCCGTCCGGAACCGGATGGCCGCCTCACCCGCGGCCGGCTCCGATCCCGGAACCATCGTCCCCGCAACCGCCATCACCGCCAAGGAGACCCTGTGAAATACGATCCCTCGCACGAGAAGAGCCCCCTGCCCTACTCGCCGTTCAAGAGCTGCACGGTTCCGCGGCCCATCGGCTGGCTTTCAAGCGTCAGCCCGGACGGGGTCGAGAACCTGGCTCCGTACAGCCAGTGGCAGAACCTGACCTTTGATCCGCCCATGGTGATGTTCAGCGCCAACCAGTACCCGGACGGGCGGCGCAAGGACACGGTCCTGAACGCGGAGCAGACCGGCTGGTTCGTGTGGAACATGGCCACCTACGACCTCCGCCAGGCGGTGAACATCAGCGCCATGGCCCTTCCCTTCGATGAGAGCGAGTTCGACCGGGCCGGCGTGACCAAGCGCTACGCCGAGCTCGCACCTGTTCCGATGGTGGCCGAGAGCCCGGTCCACTTCGAGTGTCGATACCTTTCGACGCACCGGATGACCGGCAACTCCAACGTGGGCACCATCGACATCGTCTTCGCCCGAGTCGAGCGGATCCACATCAACGACGAGGTGCTCACCGCGGACGGCCGGCTCGACATCGGGAGGATCCGGCCTCTGGCCCGGATGGGCTACCACGACTACACCAGCATTACCGAAACCTTCGAAATGAAGATCCCCGAGGCCTCCGCAGACGAAGCCTACGGGCTCGCGGGCCAACCGGCCTGACCCGGTGGCGGGGCTGCCTGGACCGGGACCCAGGAAAGGCAGGAGTCCCGACACCATAGCCTTTGGCGTCGAATCTGCCCTGAGTGCGGGCATCCGAAGCTCCGGACCCGGCATGGTGTCCGGAGCTTCGCTCCGGTCATAAAGGGTCCCCGGTCAATGGGATCCGCTACGACCTCGGCGGAGCCGTCTTCCGTACTGACGAAGACCGCCCGTACCGCGCCGAAGTCGGGAAGCGGGGCAAGTGCGGCGATGCATCCTGCCCGCCTTCCCCGCTGCAGTTTGAAACCTGCAAGGCAGGAGAAGGGGCACAGGCTTGTTCGTGAACCCGACAGCGTGCCGTTTCCTGCATCCAAAGTCCCATGTCCGCCTTCCCAATAAGCACAAGCAGGAGCCACCTCCTGTCTTCTCAAGTGCCCCGGCGCGCCGGGCAAGGAGCACCGTCTTTGACTTCCTGCCCGGACCCGGACACCTATGCTGCGAACATAGAGCCCGAACACCGGCCGCTTCCCTTCCCGACCACACTTCTTAGTTCCGCCGATAGCCGGGAGTATGTCCGGAACGGTTTCTGGATGCGGCTTGTGGACCGGCTGTCTTGGCGGGGCAGCCGGGGCCGGCGTTTCCATGCTGTCGTGAAGCGTTCGGGGTCATCTTCTCCTGGGACAGGAACTGGATTCTGCTCGCCTGGTGTGCCGCTCTGGTCGCGCTGGTTGCACCCGTATGACCCGCAGTGGAAGGCTGCACGTCGTGGTCGGGTTCACACATGGAAGCGGTAGCGGAGCCTCCGGTTGCCGCCGTTTGAATACGGCAGCAAGGGGCGGGGCGTTGTGCCGGAACACAGGCCCGATCCGGCCTGGTTGGACTGGTTGGATTGGTAGGCTGGCAGGGTGCGTGCGGAAGAAGAGATTATTGCCGGCCGGCTTCCCGGCGACCAGGGGCAACCGCCGCACCACCGGTTCATTGTCACGGTGTTCGGCCTTTACGGCCGGCACAGCGGCGGCGTGATTCCCGTCGCCGTCATCGTGCGTTTGCTGCAGGAACTCGGTGCCGAGCCGGCCAGTGTGCGTTCCTCGATTTCACGGTTGAAGAAGAAGGGCGTGCTGGTCAGCGAGCGTGTCGACGGGCAGAGCGGCTATGCCCTCGCCGGTGAGCTGGAGGAGCACTTCCGCACCGGTGACGAGCGTATTTTCTTCCCGCGTCCGGCCCGGGCCGGGGACCCGTGGCTGCTGGTGTCCTTCTCCGTGCCGGAGGCGGAGCGCAGCCAGCGGCACAAGATCCGCAGCGGCCTGGGCCGGATGGGTTTCGGCGCGGTGGGGCCGGGGTTGTGGGTGGCCCCGGCGCATCTGCGCGAGGAGGCGGCCGATTATGTGCGGCGCAACGGCCTGGAGGAGTATGTGGAGTTTTTCCTCTCCCAGCACGCCGGTCCGGGGGATCTGAAGGCAAAGGTGGCCCAGTGGTGGGACCTGGCTACGCTTGAGGCCCACTACGCGGCCTTCATCGATGCTTACGCTCCGGTGCTGGCGGCCTGGCAGGGCCGGCCCGGGCGCGACGATCAGACCTGCCGGGAGGCATTCTGCGCCTATGTGCCGATGGTGACGCAGTGGCGGCAGCTGCCCTTTCTGGATCCGGGTCTGCCTGCCGAGGCGCTGCCGGAGGGCTGGAAGGGCGAGGCAGCCCGGACGCTCTTCCGCGAACTGCACACCCTGCTCGGCCCGCTCTCGGCCCGGCACGCCCAGCGGGCCATCTACGGCTGACGCATCGGCGCGTGGCCAGGATGGCCGGATAGCGGTGCCGGGTTCGCGGTGCTGCTCCGGACCGGTTCGCCGCTTACCTGCAGCAATGTGCCGCCGGCGGGAACCGCACAGACGGTCAGGGCCGACGGCGTCATGCGGATGCTTCGGGACTACGGGTGGCAGGGCCGGAGGCGCCGTGAAGTTGCCCGGCCCGCTCCGGGCTGGTGGCTGCCCGTCGGAGTTCGCTACCCGGTGACGAATCCGGCCAGTTCCGTGACCGTCTGCGCCACGACGGCCTCGAACCCGTCATCGTCCAGGTCCTGCAGCATCGGGGCGTCGGCCCAGGCCTGGCGGTTGCCGAACTGGAAGGGCAGGTCCAGGCAGTGCCCGCTGAGCAGGCCCGGCAGCGCGGAGCGGTGCGTGAACACGCGCAGTTCCGCCGGGATTCCGGCGTGCGTGTAGGCGGCGGCCAGTTCGGTGGGGAAGCGCTGGAATTGTACCCAGGAGGAAACCGCTACGAGGGTTTCGTACGGGTCCGCCTTCCGGACGGCCAGGCCCGGCGGCAGGTCGGCTGGCGGCAGCGCCGCGAGCCATTCGTCCACCTGGGTGGCGGTCGCGGCCAGTTCCGGTCCGGAGTTGAAGAAGAAGGTGCCGGTCTCCTCGGCGCTGTAGCGGAAGAGGACGGCTTCGGCGTGGCAGCTGCCGGCGCACCAGGCGGGGTCCAGGAACCGTCCCGGGATGTCCGGGGAAGCCGTGGGCAGGTAGCCGGAGGCCGCGTGCCCGAGCGGCCGGGGACCGGTAGTGGCGCGGAGTGCCTGGGCCCCGGCGCGCAGCAGCGCCTGGGCCGGGACCGTGTGCAGCGGTGCGCCGTCCAGCCGGGTGGCGGCGGCGGAGACGACTGCGCGGTGCCGGGCCGGGTCCCAGGGTGCGCGGGTGGCCATGCTCAGGTGTGCCGCCCGGCGCAGCAGCCCGCGGGTCTCGGGCAGCAGGGTGAGCAGGTGTCCGTACCAGCCGCCGGCGGACTGGCCGGCCACGGTGACCCGCTCCGGGTCTCCGCCCAGGGCAGCAACGTTGGCGTTGACCCAGCGCAGCGCGCAGAGCAGGTCCTGCAGCGGCAGGTGGGGTTCGCCGTGGCCGGCCGGGGCCAGGAGTCCCACGGGGCCGAGCCGGTAGTTCACGGTGACTACGACCAGGCCCTGCGCCGCGAGCCGGGCGCCGTCGTACCATTCGTTGGCCCCGCCGCCACTGGTCCAGGCCCCGCCGTGGATAAAGAACAGCACCGGCAGCTTATCTGCGCCTTCCGGGGCCCAGACGTTGAGGAAGAACGCGTCGTCGTCCTGCGGGTTCGGTGTTCCGCTGCCCATCGCCGCGGCCAGGCGGCTGGGCAGCTGGGGGAAGACGGGAACCTCGGCCGGTCGTGCGGCGTCGAGCTGGCCGGCGGCCGGGACGGGCGCGCCGAAGCGTACCCCGGCGTCGAGCTTCGCATAGCGGATGCCCAGGAAGGATGTGACACCGCCGTCGCTGCGTCCGCGCAGACCGTTGGCCGTGATGCCGATGGTGGCCGAGGTCCCCATGTGTCCTTCCCTAGAGCTTAGTGGAGATGTAGTCGACGCCGGTCAGCCCGTCCCCGTGAAGTTCGTAGCCCATGGGGGCGGTGATGGAGGCGTGCCGGGTGCCGGTGTTGACATCCCGCCACATCCGGCCCAGCAGGCTGTTCTCTGCGAAGGCGGCGGTGCCGTGCAGCCAGCACAGCTCGTTGACCGCGTCGACCAGTTCATGCCCGGCATGGCCGATGCCGCCGCGGTTGCGGGCTCGGTCGGCCAACGGCATGGGCTCGGTGCCGGCCGCTGCGGCGTCGATCATCGCCGCCGAGCGCTGCAGCAGCAGCTTCGCCGAGTCGATCTTCATGCTCGCCTGGCCCAGGTTTTGCACGAACGCGCCGGAGTCGATCTGGCGCTTGTAATGCGTGTAGGTGATCGGGCGGGTCTGCGCCTTCTCCGTGACGTAGTCCAGTGCCGCGGCGGCTGCGCCCAGGGATGAGGCCTGGATGGTGGTGGACATGGTCAGGTGCGGGGTCAGCCGGCGGCCGAAGGTGGCTTCCGGGTCCTTTTCGAAGCCGTCGCCCATCAGGCGTTCGAAGGTGATGATCCGGTTCTGCGGCAGCCACAGGTCCTCAGCGACCATGGTGTTGGAGCCGGAGCCGCGCATGCCGATGGTGTACCAGGTGTCCCTGACCTCGTATTCGCCGCGCTTCATCATGGCGAAGCCGATGCGCGGGGCTGCATCCTCCGGCCCGTCCACGTTCTCTTTAAGGAAGAGGATGCCGATGGCCCACTCCGAGTGCGAGGAGTTGGAGGCAAAGGGCCACTGGCCGGAGACCCGCCAGCCGCCGTTCTCCGGCACCGCGGTGCCCTGCGGGCTGGCGAAGATCGACGCCATGCGCACCGGGCCGGCGGCGAAGATCTGGTCCAGCAGGTCGTCCTCGTAGCGGTTGGCCAGCATAACCGAACCGTTGGAGATCACGGTGCACCAGGCGGCGGCCGGGTCGTAGTAGCCGACGGTGCGGGCGACCTCCAGCAGCATGGAGGCACCGCCCTCGTAGCCGCCGTAGCGGCGCAGGGCGGCGATGCGCAGCGCGCCGGTCTCCTCCAGGGCGTCGACGGTGGCCTGCGGCAGCACGCGGGTTTTGTCCGCGAGCAGGGCGTTTTCGCGCAGCAGTGGGCCGATGGCGTGGATGCGTCCGACCAGTTCGGCGATCAGTTCGGCCGGCGGGGCCCCGGCGGCCTTCAGGCGCGGGGCGGGGTCAACGGCGGTGTCGGTCATGGTTTCAAACCTTTACATCTGGTGGGGATCGGCGGTGTCCCCGCCGAAGGTGCGGCGGACCTCGTGCAGGTCCATGAATTCCCGGCAGGCGGTGATGCGCCCGTCCTCGACGGTCATGATGGTCACGATCTCGTTGTCGAACTCCAGTCCGGTGCGGGTGCGGGCGGTTTCGCGCAGGTGGGTGACGACGGTGGACCGGGCGGTATCTTCGTAGATGCCGCGGATGTCCATGACCGCGCTGCCGGGTTCGAAGGTGGCGGACAGGGTGGCGATTAGTTCGCCGAAGAATGCCTCGCGGCCGCGGTAGGTCCTGGCGAGGCCGGAGTGGCGGCCGGCGACGGTCCATTCCAGGTCCTCGGCCAGGACCGCACGGGCGGCGGCGGCATCACCGGCCGCCTGCGCGTCCCAGAACGCCCGGACGGTCCCGGACTGCGCGCCTGCGGCGGCGGGCACCTCAGGCTCCGCCGTCCGGCAGGGCGTCCGGGCGGGCGCCCGGGGGAGCGATGAGGGTGATGCCGAACTTCTCGCAGGCGGCCTCCAGCCGCTGTTCCGTTTCCTCATCCATCTTCCAGCCGCGCTGAGGGCCCGCGTACTCGGCCGGGATCGAGACGGCCCGGAAGAAGTCCTCCAGGCCGCCCGGTGCGGTCATGACCAGCCACTTCGCCTCGAGCTCGGGGACCACCTGGAAGATGTGCGGGACGTCCCTGGGCATCAGGATGCAGTCTCCCGGTCCGAGTGTCACCTGGGTATCGGCGGCCCAGAAGCGGATCCGGCCCTCCAGGATGTAGAAGATTTCGTCCTCGGCATCATGCTCGTGCAGGGGCGGCTCCGATCCGGCCTTGGCATGGGTCAGGGCCATCATGAAACGCCCCTGGGTCATTTGGCTGGTGATGATCGGCTGGATCAGGTCGCCGAGGAACCAGAGGTTCTCGCGCTCGTGTTCGCGGATCACCGATACGCGGTTGGTGACGGCGGCTGCGGTCTCGGTCTGTTGGGTCATGGGGAAGCTCCTGGGCGACGGCGGGAAACATCAAAGTGTGACGAAACTACTACGATCGCCACGATGTTGCAATAGAAAACTATGGCGTGGCTCATATGTCAAGCTAGTGACGTTCGCAATAGTCTAGCTATACAAACCACGGATTTCCTGCCACACTGTCTGCCACGCAGGCTATGGCTGCGCACCTCTTTGAGCCGCCGCCGGCCGGCGCCATCTTCCCGCCCCCCCCCGAACCAGCAGAAAGGGCAGTGCCATGAGCCTGAACACCTACGCCCCCGATCCGCAGCTGCTGCGCGAAACCTTCGGCCACTTCCCCTCCGGGGTGGCTGCACTGGCCGCCGAGGTTGACGGCGTCAGGCATGTGCTGGTTGCCTCCTCCTTCACCGTCGGGGTCTCGCTCGAGCCACCGTTGGTGATGTTTGCAGTCCAGAACTCGTCCTCCACTTGGCCGGGGTTGCGTGCCGCCGAGCGGATCGGTATTTCCATTCTCGGCGCCGGGCACGGGCAGCTGTGCCGCCAGCTGGCCGGGCGGGACAAGTCCGCCCGATTCGCCGGGATCGAGGCCGTCACCGGCACCGGCGGGGCCGTGTTCATCCCCGGCGCCCCGGTGTGGTTTGAGTGCAGCGTCTACGACGAGCACCCGGCCGGGGATCACCAGGTGATCTTCTTCCAAATCCACGCCCTGCACGCAGACAAGGGCCTCGAGCCGCTGGTCTTCCACGGCTCCCGCTTCCGTCAGCTCGCCGCAGCCTAGCCGGGCCGCCTCAGGGGCCATGTTCGGCTCGTTATCGTATCGTTACATGGCGGTCTAGTGACTTTCGTCAAAAAAGTGTGACAGAGTACACAGCGGTGGGGCGGCCGTCCGGCGGTGCAGCCGGCGGGACCGGAGCCTCTTCACTTCCCCTCAAGCGAAAGAAAACCCATGACTTCAACCACCCCTGCCCTTACCGGCCCGGCAGCGGCGCAGCTGTCCGGTCGCGAGAAGCAGCGCATCATCCTCGGCGTCGGCGTCGGCAACGCGCTCGAATGGTACGACTGGACCGCGTACTCGATCTTCGCGGCCTATTTTGCCGGCCAGTTTTTCAAGGCCGACAACGCACTGACTTCCCTGTTGGGCACGCTGGCGGTGTTCGCCGCCGGGTTCCTGATGCGCCCGCTGGGCGGGCTCTTCTTCGGCTGGTTCGCCGACCGCAGGGGCCGCCGCCTGGCCATGTCCGTATCGATGATGGTCACCGCCGGCGGCTCCCTGCTGATCGGCATCTCGCCCAGCCATGCGATGATCGGCGCCGCGGCGGCTGTTTTCCTGTTGCTGGGCCGGCTTCTGCAGGGCTTCGGCCACGGCGGCGAAGTGGTCTCCTCCTTCACCTATGTGACCGAAATGGCCCCGAGCAAGTCCCGCGGCCTGTGGTCCTCCAGCGTCTTCGGCTTCGTGACCGTGGGCGTCATCGCGGCCACCCTGCTCGGAGCCATCCTCACCAGCCTGTTCGGACCCGAGGGCGTGCGCGAGTGGGCCTGGCGCATCCCGTTCATCATCGGCGGGCTGCTGGGCATCTACGCGATGTACCTGCGCCGGAAGCTCGACGAAACCCCGATGTTCAAGGAACGGGCCGAGCAGCTCGAGGCCGCCAAGGCCACCGGGGCCCGGACCTCGATCTGGCCCGAGGTATGGAAACACCGCGGCGCCTGCCTGCGCATCATCGCACTCAGCGCCGGCGGCACCGTGCTGTTCTACGTCTGGTCCATCATGGCCCCCTCCTTCGCCATCGGCGCCCTGAAGATGAACCCGCAGCACGTGCTGTGGATCAGCACCGCTGCGAATCTGTTCTTCATCGGCTGCCTGGTCTTCTTCGGCTGGCTCTCGGACCGGATCGGCCGCAAGTTCAACTGGTACTTCTTCGCCATCGGCGCCATGGTCCTGATCATCCCGCTGACCCTGGTCTTCAACGGCGGCCAGGACTCCTGGCGGCTGGCGGTCTACATGGCTGCAGGCATGGTGCTCATCGCCGCCCCGACGGCCATCATGCCCGCCTTCTTCCCGGAACAGTTCCCCACCAACGTCCGGGCCATCGGCATGGGCCTGCCCTACTCCATCGCCGGCGCCGTCACCGGCGGAACCGCCCCGTACCTGCAGGCCTGGCTCTACTCCCAAGGCAACCCGCGCGCATTCGACATCTACCTGATCGTGCTCTGCGCCTTCGTGCTGATCGCCGCCATCGTCTCGCCCGAGACCAAGGGCAAGGACCTGACCTGAACCATGCAGCCTCGCCGGTTTCCGTCCGTGGATGCGGACGGAAACCGGCCCGCCGGGAAGCACGACGGCACGGCATCGGCGCATGCCGGCACGGGGGCCAGGGGAGCTGCCGCAGCCGGTGTCCGGCCGCCTTCAAACGCAGCATCGAAAACCCGACGAGCCTCCTCCCACGGAGGAACCGGGACGGAACACCTCAAGGACGGATATGACCAAGCACGACCACCCCGTATCCAGGGACGCAGCGGTACTGCGGGCCGGCGATAAGGTCACATTCATCAACCGAGGCGGACATCGCCGGCACGGCACCGTAGACGAAGCCGCACACTGGCTGAACATCATCTGGATCCGTGACGCGCGGACAGGGGAGCGGAACCTGTTCTCCACAGACGAGAACGAAATCCACCCCCGATAGATAAAGCCTGCGAGGAGCACCCGTCGGATGTCGGACGCCAGCGGCGCAGCCGTATCCGACGGATTCCCTGTGTTCCTGGAGAAGGGATCACCGCTGGGGCCGTACAGTGTGCACCCAAAACACCACGGCCGCTGAAGAAAGTAAGAAACCAATGCCCGCGATTCATGTACCGGCGAAGAATCCCTGGCACGCGCAGGAGCAGCTTGGCCGTGCGGAAGAGCAACTGCGGCTCCAGGCGATGCAAAGCCGCACCCACGGCATCCTGGTCACGAAGATCGACGCAGGACATTACGTCCTCGCGCTCAGCGAGCGTGTCCCCTACGGGTTCACCCACCAGGAGCACACCAGCTTCCGCGGCCATTAAAAAGGAGGCAACTTCGACAGGATTTCCAAGACCCGCCGCCAGGTTTCCCGATACTGCCGGCCATCGGGAAACCGGCGGCGCTGCCCTCCTGCAGTGGAGCCGGCTGCAGGAGCGAAATTGGCACGTGTCCCGGATCCGCCACCCGGGACACGTGCCATCCGCCCTCCACACTGAGGAACGCCGACACCGCTCCGCGATCCCCCAACCTGAACAGCACCGCATCGAACCCGACGGCAGACGACGAGGCAGCAGGCAGGCTGCGGTGCTGCGGACCGGGAAGTTTGAGCCTCGCTGCCCGCTAACGCATGCAGCGACACCGTGGCGTCCGACCGGTGCAGAACATTAGCCGGTCCCGCCGCCGGCAGACGATGTCGCCTCGGGCGGACGCTTTCCCCGACAGGGCTGGACATCAGTTAACGCCGGGCACCTTCGTTTCGGCCAGATAGGCCGGGAAGGCTTTTCTGCCGCTTCGCAGGCAGGACTCAATGGGCACGGCCTGCACGTGGAGGTTGCCAGATACTGAAGATGCATGGACTCGACCGGCAGCCGCTGCGGGCCTATCGGACCGGCGCTTCAGCATAGGTGCCACGGGTGACGGGCAAGGCTCCGGCTGCCGCGGCATGGCCGTCTGCGGGCCGCCGGGGGTACAGCAGAGTCCGGAACCCCGCACAGCGAGTTCAACTGCAGCGGCAGACGCTCTGTCCAAGCCCGGTGTCCCGTGCCATCGGATGTGTCAGCAGGAGGGACCTACTGACAGCTTCCTGGCGCGGATCCTAGAAGGGGTGTGCCGGCGAGGTTGTCAGTGATTTTGAGCAGTTGCAGTATCAGGCCTGGCCGGAACGCTGTTCCCCGGCGTCCACTGCCAAGAATCTGGCACACCAACGAGCGTCACTGGTAACTTCATGGCACACTGACATCCCGCGTGGCACGGGACACCCGGTTGGGGAGCGTTCCCGAAACGCTACTGTCCAGTCTCATCTAAGTTGGATCATCGGGCTCTGATTTTCTGCGGGTGATCCAACTTAAGTGAGACGGATTTCGTCGGTTTTGTCTCATTACAGTTGGCCCAAATCGCAGAATTGCAGCAGGTGCGGATGAGCTGGGAACCCCGAAAATACACGGGATCTCGACTGATGACCCAACTGAAGTGAGACAGATTGCCCGGATGGGCCGATTGTAATGAGATTGGGCAACTTTAGATGAGACGGGACAGCTACTTGAAATAACGTCCGTTATGGGCAGCATCCACACCTCACGTGTAAGCGCCGATAACCGTGATTCCGTCAAGCCAGGCGGATGGGGGCAGGGGGAGTGGCTTATTCGTTCTTCCAGGTCAGGCCGAGCATTTGAAAGGCGTCCTTGATGGCGTTGCTGTCATGGTGGAGTTCCTCGGCCCGGGTATGCCGAAGTCTTGGGCTGAGCGAACCGTCGCCTGGTCGTTCGAAGATCGCCCATAGCCGCAGGTCGTCGCCGTGGCGGGAGGCGAATGTAACGCCATCGATGTCGGTGGTCTCGTAGATCCAAGCCGCGATTGCTTGGGTCAGTTGACGCGGTCGGGCGTCTTTCAGGGCAGCGGCGTCAAAGTCCGTCAGGCCAAGACTGAGGGCGGTGCCGATGAAGTGCGGATACAGGGCTGCGATGGACCTGGAGTCAGTCACGGCACAGTACGTGCCTGTCAGTTCGGCTGACGTAGCAGCACGGGCATCGAGCCATTCGCGGGGGACTTGCCCTGACGGCACAGTAGGGTGCAGCACTGCGTCTTCATCATCCTCAACGATCTCGTCCAGCTCCATGGCAAGCCTGGCGTCGCGGCGGAATGAGGCCAGCACCTCAAGCAGGCATGCCTGCAGGCTGGATCCGGCGTAAACCGTACGGAAGTTTCCGTGCAGGTCATCCCATCGGCCGGGGAACCTGCCGTCGGTTGCCCATTCCCAGCCACTCCACGCCCAAGGGTCAGGGCGGAATCCAATACGCCAAACCCGGGCGTCTCCACCTCTGGTAACTGTTGCCAGTTGTTCAGGACCCACCCGTCAGCCTGCCGCCGCGAACGCTCTGGCGGCGGCAAGTACCGCCTGTGCCCCGTCCTCGACCTGGCCTTCACGCAGCAGCCGTGCCGGCGGCACATCGTCCAGCTGTGGATTCATGCCCTGGAACCATGCCTGAACCACGGCGCGTGAGTCTCGCTCGGCCAGCAGCGCGGCCACATGGTAGGCATGGCGCAGCCGCGTCATCACCTCGGCCGAGGGCTTGCGTTCACCGTCGGCCCACTGCCGCACGGCCCGGGTTTCCTTCACCGAACCGATATAGGCAACCAGCTTCGCACCCAGGATGTCACGCAGGTCGCGGACCAGCTCGGCTGCGGGAAGCCGAATGGAATCCTGATGCGCCTTCAGCCCGCCGCGGGCCCCTGCAACAGCTGTCATGTCTCCATGATCGCATGGAAAGCAGGCCGTATCAATGACCAGATCACACCCAGAATCCCACCCAGAAACGCCGATAATTGACCTTATGTCAAGTTGCCTTAGGCAACATAATCACGGTTACCGGCGTTGAAAGACGGGTATGGGAATTGCTGTTTCGCCCCTGAACTCCAGGCTTCGTCGATGGCGGTTCCTCCAGCAAGGCTATGAGCCGGTCCTCCCCGGGTGCCAGAACCCGGCAGGTCCCCATAACTGATCAGGTCTTTTTTGAACCGCCGACACCCTGCGGGATGCGGCCGGCCGGGCCGGCCCCCGTGTGCCGCGTCTATCTGCGCTTACCGGTTTTGCCCCAGATGTCGGGATGGACGTCGCTCAGACGCCGGCCTTCATCAGGAGCGCGTCGATCATCATGAAGTAGCGGTCCCGGTGGCCTTCAGCGGCCGGATCGGTCATGTACTGCAGGGCTGCGCCGTCGAAGACAGCGATGAAGGCACGCGCCAGTGCTCCGAATTCCAGGTTGCTTTGTTCCCTGCTGTTGCTGGCAGCGGTAGAAAAGACCTTGCCCAGTTCCGTTTCGTAGGCCGGATAGATTTTGGCGGCCAAGGGACTGACGGCCGCATTGCGCGTGGCCCAGGTGACGAGCTCGACTTGGGCCAGGATGTCGGCCGGCGATTCCTCAAGCAGGCCCCAGTAGCCCTCGGCGACATGTTCCAGTGCTTTGCGCAGCCCGGAGTCGAGGGGGACGTCGGTTGAAAAACTGCTCATATGCCGTAGCCAGTGCTCGGCGGCGGCGTCCATGAGCTCGTCCTTGTCGCTGAAGCAGTAGTGCAGCGTGGCCAGGGGGGCGCCCGCCTCCTTGGCCACGTCGCGAAGCTTGATCGCCTGTACCCCGTCGCGCTTCATCAGTTCCGCTGTGGCGGCAATCAGCTGTTCCTTACGTTCTTTTGCGGGAACTCGCAAGGCCTTATCCCTCCCCTTCGGTATTCCCCGGATGCCCCAGCGTAACAATCTTGGACCGCTTTCCAAGACCGTTGACTGGGACAGCTGTCTATGTAAGAGTAGCACCCATCTTCCGTGGCGTACATCACACCACGGTCCGCCCACTTCCACTCGGAGACGCAGACATGACAGCAGGAACTTCCCCGCACGACAGTGTGGCCGCCGACGTTCAACCCGTTGATTTCTGGGCCTCGCGGCCGATGGAAAACATGAAGCCGGAGTGGCGGCGGATGCGTACCCGGCTCATCACGCCGGAGTCGCTCGACCGGTGGGAGGGTTTCGCCCTTTCCGAGTGGGAACTTTCCGGCGCTGCCTGGCAGGACTTCCATCCGCACAGCGAAACCAACCTCGTGCTGGAAGGCGAACTGCATATCGAATGTGACGGACAAACCGTGGTCCTGGGGCCGGGCGATGCCGCGCGGGTCAACGCCGGCCGCATCGGCCGCTACTGGGCGCCCGTGTACGCCCGGATGATCGCCATCTACGGCCCGAACCCCGACGGCCTGGAGTCGGACGCTTTCAAGTACTCGGAAATCTGAGGCCGGCCCGGCCCAAAGAACCACTCCCCTTATTGAGCACGCGCTTTACTTTCCCGAGAGGCAACGCATATGTTCACTTCCTTTGGCCGACCCGGCACACGAATGCTGGCAGCCTCCGCAGCAGGTCTGGCACTCCTGCTCGCCGGCTGCACCCAGGCGGAGACTTCTGCCGTGGCCGACCGCCCACAGCCGGCTGCGGCACCGTTGGAAGCCGCCGGCATCTTTGCCGACCCCTCCAAAAACACCTTCGAATCCCTGACGAAAGCTGCGACCGCCACCGACTGGACCGTGCCGATTGAGGTCATCAACTGCGGCACCCCCGGATGTGACGGAGACCGCACGCCCGGTGTCTACACCCCGCTGCCGGCCGGCAGCGCCAAGGGAAAAAACATCTGTGCACTGCTTCCGCACGTGAAGGACCCGTACTGGCTGGGCATCGACGAAGCCCTGGTTTCAGAGGCCAGGAGGTCCGGAGCCTCCCTGCAGGTCTACGAAGCCGGCGGCTACACGGAAATCGGCAAGCAGATCGACCAGCTCTCCAACTGCGTCGCGGGCGGAGCCGACGCGGTCCTGGTCGGTGCGGTGAGCAACGAGGCGCTGAACAACAAGATCGATGAAATCACCGCCCAGGGGATCCCGGTCATCGACATGATCAACGGCGTAACCACCACCAGCGTGTCGGGCCGCGCCCTCTTTGATTACTGCACTTTGGGCGGCAACCTGGGCAAGCACCTGAAGGAAGTGGGCGAGCCGGTCAAGGCCGTCTGGTTCCCGGGCCCGGCCGGAGTGGGCTCGCTTGAGCAGCTGATGTCCTGCTTCAAGGAGCAAACCGCAGGCTCGAATGTGGAACTCCTCGGCGTCCAGTACGGCGACACGGGCAAGGATGCCCAGCTGGACCTGGTGGAGAACGCCCTGGAGGCCTACCCGGAGATGAACTACGTCCTCGGCAGCGCCACCACCGTCGATGCCGCAACCGGCCCCCTGACCGAACGCCGGCTGCAGGACCAGGTCAAGACGGCCTCCTACTACTTCACCCCCGAGGTTGCCTCCCTGCTGAAATCCGGCGGCGCAACCTGCTCCAGCGCCGGAAACGACCTCGTCCTGGCCAAGGTGTCCCTGGACATGGCCGCCAGGACCCTCGCCGGAGAACCGCTGGTCGGCGGCGCACACATCGGCACCCCGGCCAACGTCATCTGCGGCCCGGCCGCCGGCAAAAAGTGGAACAACCTGGACCAGCTCATCCGGGAACTGAACCTGCCGTCCGAGGGCTTCCAACCCGTCTTCAGCGTCAACTGATCGGACACCCCCGATGACGACCCACATCATAACGGAACGGCCCCAAGGCGCCGCGCGCGCCGCGATCGCGGTGCAGGGGGTGACCAAGAGGTTCCAGGGCTTCGCGGCACTGCGCGATGTGAGCATCGACTTCCTGCCTGGACAGGTGCATGTGCTGTTTGGCGAGAACGGTGCGGGAAAATCCACCCTGATCGGGGTGCTGGCCGGAATCCACCGACCCGACGAGGGAACCATCCTGCTGGACGGACAGCAGGTCCAGGCAGCCACCCCCCGCCGGGCCCGCGAGCTCGGTATCGCAGCAGTCTTCCAGGAACCTGCCCTGGTCCCGCAGCTGACCGTGGCCGAGAACCTCGCCCTGGGCCGGGAACCGACGTCCCGGGGCTTGGTGGACCGGCGCGCCGGACGCCGGCAGGCGGTAGAGGCTCTTGCGCGCATCGGCTCGTCGATCCCGCCGGATGCATATGCCCGCGACCTCAGCCGGGCCGAACAGCAGATCCTCGAAATTGCCCGGGCCCTGCAGGGCGAGGCCAAGGTGCTCATCCTCGATGAGCCCACCGCGTCGCTGACCGACAACGAGACCGACTGCCTCTTCGACGTCGTCCACACCCTGCGCCGCGAGGGCCTGGCGATCATCTACATCACCCATCGGATGGGTGAGATCCGCAGGATCGGGGACCGGGTCTCGGTGCTGCGCGACGGCGCGCTGATCCGCACCTGCCCGCTTGGCGAAGTCACCGACGATGATCTGGTCACGCTCATGACCGGCCGGCAGGTCGGCGCCCTGTTTCCCGAGATTCCGCACCGTCCCGGCGGCATGGCATTGGAACTGCAGAAGGTGAGCGGCGCCGGCGTGCTGGAAATCGACCTGCAGGTACGCCAGGGTGAGGTTGTCGGGCTGACGGGACTGGTCGGATCGGGAAAGGCCGAGATCGGGCAGCTGTGCTTCGGCCTGGCCAGGACGGTCTCCGGACGGATCCGCATCAACGGCCAGGACCTTGGCCACAGCTCACCGTCCAAGCGGCTGCGGCAGGGCATGGTGTACTACCCGGCCGACCGCAAGCACGACGGGCTGGTCGCCTCGCGGCCGGCCCGGGAAAACGTCTCCCTGCCCGCCCTGGACCGGTGGACCCGGGCCGGGTTCCTGGACCGGCGCCGGGAACGGCTCGAGACGGAGGCCGTACTGAAGCGCCTGTCGCTGCGCCCGGCCAATCCCGACGCGCTGCCACCGACCTTTTCCGGCGGCAACCAGCAGAAGATCGTGCTGGGCCGGGGGTTTACCCGGCCCTACGGGATCCACATCTTCGACGAACCCACCGCGGGCGTGGACGTCGGGGCACGGGCGGAGATCTACGAGGCCATCAAGGAACTGGCCGATTCCGGGGCAGCGGTCCTGCTCATCTCCTCGGACCTTCCGGAGGTCATCAACCTGGTCCACCGGGCCTATGTGGTCGCCGAAGGCCGGATCGCCGGCGAATTCTCCGGCGAGGACCTGACCGAAGAAACCCTACTGCCAGTGTTTTTCACCCAGCATGAGAAGGAACAGGGCGCATGACGCAAACAGACACGAGGATGCATTCCTCCCCACGGCCCGGCGCGGCCGGTCCGGCCCCCGTGCCCCGGATTTCCGCGGGCAACCTGGTGCGCAAACAGTTCATCGCCTACGGCATCCTGCCGCTGCTGCTGGTGGTCCTGATCATCACCTTCGCCGTGGTCGAGCCCCGCTTTATTTCGCCGACCAACATCGTCAACGTGGCACGGCAGGTCAGCTTCCTCGGGATCATCGCGATCGGACAGATGCTGTACCTGATCACCAGGAACTACGACCTGTCCAACGGCGGGACCGTGGCCCTGTCCTCCATCATCTGTGCCACGGTCATGGTCTCCGCCGCGCCGGGGAACCCGGGGATGGCCATCCTGCTCGGCTGCCTGGCCGCGCTGGCGGTCGGCCTGGCCGTCGGCATTGCCAATGCCGTGCTCATCGCGGTCTTCAAGGTCAACTCGTTCATGGTGACCCTCGGCACCGGATTCGCGGCAACGGGCGTTGCCCTGCTCGTGGCCGGAGGCATCCCCGTGACCGGGCTGCCCCCGGAGTTCTCCCGCAACTTCGGCACCTCGGCAATCCTGGGGATCCCGTTCCCGACCTTCATGCTGATCCTGGTGCTCATCGGCGCCTACGTGCTGCTGAACTGGAGCCGGCTGGGCCGGCAGGCCTACGCCGTCGGCGGCAACGAAAAGGCCGCCTACCAGGCCGGGGTCAATGTCAGCCGCACCCTGGTCTCCGTGCTGGTCACCGGCAGCTTCCTGGCCGCCCTGGTCGGCGTCATGATCACCGCCAGGGTCTCCACCGGCGAAGCCAACATCGGCGTGCAGTACCCCATGCAGTCCATCATCGCGGCCGTGATCGGAGGCATCGCCCTGGCCGGCGGCGAGGGACGGGTCTCCGGGGCGTTCATGGGCGCGCTGTTCATCGTGCTATTGAACAACGGCATGGACCTGATCCGGGTCCAAGGCTACGTCCAGGACATCCTGCTCGGCGCCCTGCTCGTCCTGGCCCTGTTGGTCGACCGAATCCGGACACGGGTCCGCATCACGGCACCGGCCGGCACCATATCCACTCCAGCACTGCTCACCACTGACAAAGGAGACAAATAAATGACCGGCAAGCGCACCATCCGCAACTTCATCAACGGCGCCTACAGTGACACGCTCGACGGGCACACCATGGACCTGATCGATCCCTTCAGCGGCGAGGTCTTCGCCGTCGCCCCGGTGTCCGGAGACGCCGACGTCGACGCGGCCTACCAGGCGGCCTCCGCAGCCTTCGAGGGCTGGAAGCGGACCACCCCGGCAGAACGCCAGCTGGCCCTGCTGAAACTCGCCGATGCAGTGGAAGCCCGGCAGGAGGACCTGATCGCCCTGGAATCGCAGAACACCGGAAAGCCGACGGCCTTGGTCCGGTCCGAGGAGATCACCGGGATGGTCGACCACCTGCGCTTCTTCGGCGGCGCCGCCCGGGTGCTCGAAGGCAAGTCGGCCGGTGAATACATGGCGGACCACACCTCATGGATCCGCCGCGAACCGGTCGGCGTCGTCGGCCAGATCGCGCCGTGGAACTATCCGATGATGATGGCGGTGTGGAAGATCGCCCCGGCCCTGGCCGGCGGCAACACCATCGTGCTGAAGCCAAGCGAAACCACCCCCGAATCCACCCTGCTGCTGGCAGAACTCGCCTCGGAATTCCTGCCGGCAGGGGTCCTCAACGTGGTCTGCGGCGACGGCTCCACCGGCCGGAAGGTCGTGAGCCACCCGCGGGCCGACATGGTTTCGCTCACCGGGTCGGTCGGCGCCGGCATGGACGTGGCCGCCTCGGCCGCACCGGACCTCAAACGCGTCCATCTGGAACTGGGCGGCAAGGCCCCGGTCATCATCTTCGACGACGCCAACGTGGACGCCGCGGCCGAGGCCATTGCCATAGGCGGCTACTTCAACGCCGGCCAGGACTGCACCGCCTCCACCCGCGTCCTGGCAGCACCCGGCGTCTACGACAGTTTCGTCGAGGCCCTCACCCGGCAGGCCGAGGCGGTCGTGACCGCCTACGACCGGGGGCTCGAGGACGAAGAGGCGCTGCTGCCTCCGCTGAACAACAACCGCCAGTTCGAGCGTGTGTCCGGATTCATTGACCGGCTCCCGGCCCACGCGGTCATCAATACCGGCGGCCGCCGCCTGGGCGACCGGGGCTTCCACTACGCCCCCACGGTCGTCTCCAACCTGCGCCAGGATGACGAGATCGTCCAGAACGAAGTCTTCGGACCGGTCATCACCGTGCAGAAATTCACCGACGCGGCGCAGGCTTTGGAACTGGCCAACGGCGTGCCCTACGGGCTGGCGTCCTCGGTCTGGACCCGGGATTTCGGCCTGGCCATGCGCATGAGCCGGGAACTGGACTTCGGCACCGTGTGGATCAACACCCACATCCCGCTGGTGGCCGAAATGCCCCACGGCGGTTTCAAGCACTCCGGCTACGGC
Source organism: Arthrobacter hankyongi (assembly GCF_022012395.1). Classification (GTDB taxonomy): domain Bacteria; phylum Actinomycetota; class Actinomycetes; order Actinomycetales; family Micrococcaceae; genus Crystallibacter; species Crystallibacter hankyongi. The sequence continues at coordinate 2,158 of NZ_JAKLTQ010000032.1, read as the reverse complement.
AAGGACCTGTCCATGTACGGGCTCGACGACTACACCCGCATCAAGCACGTCATGGCCAACATTAACAGCTAGCCGCCTGCCTGCGCCGGCCCGCCCAGGCGGGCCGGCGCAGGCGCAGCACCCGGACGGCCGCCGGCGGCCCGTTTTCCCTCCGGAGCGTGCCGGCAATCCCCTCACGATCAATCCTGTTCCGGTATCGGAGCAGGGTCTGGAGCAGACAATGACCGAAACTCTTTCCGGCCGTGCCCCCGCCGATGACGTGACGGCGGCCCGGGAACATCTGTGGATGCACTTCGCGCCGCAGCCGCAGGACAACGAGGACCTGCCCCTGATCGTCAGGGGCGAGGGCGCCCATATCTATGACGCGGCCGGGCGCCGGTATCTGGACGGCCTGGCCGGGCTGTTCGTGGTCCAGGCCGGCCACGGCCGCCGGGAACTGGCGCAGGTCATGGCCGCCCAGGCATCCGAGCTGGCATTCTTTCCCATCTGGTCCTATGCCAACAGGCCCGCTGCCGAACTGGCAGAGCGGCTCGCCTCCCTGGCCCCGGGCAACCTCAACAGGGTGTTCTTCACCAACAGCGGCAGCGAGGCCGTGGAGTCGGCCTGGAAACTGGCCAAACAGTACTTCAGGCTGACCGGCCGGCCTGGCAAGCACAAGGTTATCTCCCGGATGACCGCCTACCACGGCACCACCCAGGGCGCCCTGTCCATTACGGGAGTGCCGGAACTCAAGCAGGATTTCGAACCCCTGGTTCCGTCTGCGCACAAGACCGTGAATACGAATATTTACCGTGCCCCGGTTCATGGGGATGACCCCGAGGCGTTCGGCCGGTGGGCTGCCGACCAGATTGAACTGGCCATCCTGGCCGAGGGCGAGGACAGCGTGGCCGCAGTGTTCCTGGAACCGGTCCAGAACTCCGGCGGCTGCTTTCCGCCGCCGCTCGGCTACTTCCAGCGCGTCCGGCAAATCTGCGACAAGTATGACGTCCTGCTGGTCAGCGACGAGGTGATCTGTGCCTTCGGGCGCCTGGGCACCTATTTTGGTGCGGACAAGTTCGGTTATGAACCCGACATCATCACCTGCGCCAAGGGCCTGACCAGCTGCTACGCCCCGATGGGCGCGATGATCGCCTCCGGAAAACTCTTCGAGCCCTTCGCCTCGGGCCGGAACATCTTCAAGCACGGCTACACCTTCGGCGGCCACCCGGTGGCCGCAGCCGTTGCCCTAGCGAATCTGGACATCTTCGAACGCGATGGGCTGAACCAGCATGTCCTGGCCAACGAGGCGGCCTTCAGGGGAACCTTGGAGAAGCTGAACGACCTCGCCCTGGTCGGCGATGTCCGCGGAGACGGGTATTTCTACGGCATCGAACTGGTCAAGGACAAGGCCACGAAGGAAACCTTCACCCCGGAGGAAAGCCAGCGGATCCTGAAGGGATTTCTCTCCAGGAGGCTGTTTGAAAACGGGCTCTACTGCCGTGCCGATGACCGCGGGGACCCGGTCATCCAGTTGTCGCCGCCCCTGACCATCGGCCAAAGCGAATTCGACGAAATAGAACAAATCCTCCGCCACACCCTGACCGAAGCCGAAGAGCTTCTCTAGGCTGCACCGCCCGCTCCCAACTGCATTTCCGAAAGGACCTGACATGACCATTTCCAGCCCTACCCCGCCGACGGGACAGGCGGAGGCTCCCATCGACTTCTGGCCCGCGCAGCCGCTCACCCCCATGCGGGCAGACTGGCCGAACAACCGGGGCCGGTTCATCATCCCCACCCGCGCCCGGGGCTGGCATGATTTCGCCCTGTCCGAATGGGAGCTGCAGGCCTCGGCCTGGGAAGACTTCCATCCCCATGATGAAACCAACTTCGTCATCGAGGGCGAGCTGCACATCGAAGCCGACGGCACCACCGTCATCCTGCGCACCGGGGACGCTGCCAGGGTCAGGGGCGGGCGCACCGGACGCTACTGGGCGCCGGACTACGCCAGAATGGTGGCCGTCTACGGCCCCAATCCCGAGGGTCTTGGATCCCATTCCTTCAAATACCGGGACCTCTAGCAGCCACCCCCAGGACCGGCCAACAACCGCAGGACAGCCGCCGCCACAACCGTATATCCCAGGAGCATGACCATGACGCAGGAAACCGCCTTCGCCGCCGG
>NZ_JAKLTQ010000031.1 GCF_022012395.1 Arthrobacter hankyongi | reverse complement strand
AGCCGGCCGGGAGGTCACCTACAACTTCGCCCTCGATCCGGTCCAGTAACCACTCGGCGACCGGTCCACGGGGCGGTTTTCCGACGGCGGCGGCACTCCGGCATGTACGGGTGCCGCCGCCGTCGTTAAGGGATGTTTGCTCCCTTCCATTTCCCACTCTAGGGTGGAGCTGAGGGGGTGTGGGCCGAATCACACCACCCGGATGAACCACGTCGCATGGAAACGCACGGGCCTGCGGTGAAGCCGCGCCCGGCACAACTACAATCCAGATCCCGGATGTCCGGCGGTCCAGCCGGATAGCCGGGCTGCCATCACCGGGAGAATCCAATGACGCAGGAAACCGAAGCCACCGCCGCTGCCTCCGGAAGCCGGGCCACCGAGCGGTTCCGCGAGCACAAGCAGGTCGGCGCCACTACCAGCCAGGAGCGGGTTAATCAGCTGGCCTCCCGGCTGGTCAAGGCGGTGAACGACACGGTGCTGGGGGAGAAGGTCACCTATGACGAGTACAACGCCCTCAAGGCCTGGCTGATCAAGGTCGGCGAGGACGGCGAATGGCCGCTGTTCCTCGATGTCTGGGTGGAGCATTCGGTGGAGCAGGTGGCCAACGAGCACCGGCACGGTTCCAAGGGCTCGATCGAGGGACCCTACTATGTGCCCGACGCGCCGCAGCTGCAGTCCCCGGCGACGCTGCCGATGCGGGAGGACGAGGCCGGCACCCCGCTGCTGTTCCAGGGCCGGGTCACCAACGTGGACGGCGAACCGCTGGCCGGGGCACATGTGGAGATCTGGCACGCGGACGACCTGGGCTTCTACTCCCAGTACGCGCCCGGGCTGCCGGAGTGGAACCTGCGCGGGACCGTGATTGCCGACGCGGACGGCTTCTACCAGATCAACACGATCCAGCCGGCGCCGTACCAGATCCCCACCGACGGCGCCTGCGGGCAGCTGATCGCTGCCGCGGGCTGGCATGCCTGGCGCCCGGCGCACCTGCACCTGAAGGTCTCCGCCCCCGGGCACGAGCTGCTCACCAGCCAGCTGTACTTCAAGGGTGACAACCACATCAACGATGACATCGCCTCGGCCGTGAAGCCCGAACTGATCCTGGACCCCACGCCGCGCGCGGACGGCGGTGGCAAGGAAGTCACCTACAACTTCGCCCTCGACCCGGTCCAGTAGCGGGAAGCCGGCCATGAGCAATCCGGCGGCCATTGACCCGCGCGAGCTGCGCAACACCTTTGGCCGGTTCGCCACCGGGGTCACGGTGGTCACCTGCCGTTCCCCGGAGGGCGTGCCGCACGGTGCCACGGTCAATGCGTTCACGGCCGTGTCCCTGGATCCGCCGCTGGCCCAGGTGACGCTGACCCGCAGCTCCAAGGCCGCCCACTACCTGGCCGGGGCGCCGTTCGCGATCAACATCCTGTCCCAGGACCAACTGGACGTCGCCTGGCACTTCGCCGGCAAGCCGCTTCCCGCGGAGCCCGAATGGCGGCTTGAGGGCGATGTGCCGGTGCTGTTGAAGAATTCGGCCACGCTCGAATGCAAGCCGTGGAATATCTACGACGGCGGCGACCACGTGATCGTGATCGGCGAAGTCACCACCCTGGAGATCACCGACCGGGATCCGCTGCTGTTCTTCGGCGGCAAGTTCCGCCAGCTCGGACCGCTGGCCGGCGCCAGCCACTGGCACCACGGTGGCGACTCGCTCGAACTGGGCTGGTTCTCCGGTGCCGGCGCCTTCAAGCCCCTCAGCCGCGCCTAGCGTGCCGGCTCCGCCGTTTCGTGAAAGGACAGGATCAATGACTGACGCCGTCGATAACAAGACCGAAGTTCCCGACATGAGTGCCCGCACCACCCCGGCCAACCCGCTGAAGCCGATGACCGGGGACGAGTACATTAATTCCCTCAAAGACGACCGCGAGGTGTGGATCTACGGCGAGCGGGTCAAGGATGTCACCACGCATCCGGCGTTCCGCAACCCCATTCGGATGGTCGCGCGGCTGTACGACGGCCTGCACAATCCGGACCTGCAGGACAAGCTGCTGGTGCCCACGGACACCGGGTCCGGCGGGCTGACCCACCCGTTCTTCAAGGCCGCCCGCAGCGTCGAGGACCTGAGGTCGGACCGGGTGGCCATCGAAACGTGGGCGCGGATGACCTACGGCTGGCTGGGCCGCTCCCCGGACTACAAGGCGGCCTTCCTGGGCACCCTGGGCGGGATGCCGGAGTTCTACGAACCGTATAGCGAGAACGCGCTGCGCTGGTACCGCGAGTCCCAGGAGAAGGTCCTGTACTGGAACCACGCGATCATCAACCCGCCGGTGGACCGCAATCTGCCGCCTGACGAGGTCGGGGACGTGTTCATGAAGGTGGAGAAGGAGACGGACAACGGTGTCATAGTCTCGGGTGCCAAGGTCGTGGCCACCGGGTCCGCGATCACCAACTACAACTTCATCGCGCACTACGGGCTGCCGATCAAGCGCAGGGAATTCGCGCTGATCTGCACCGTGCCGATGGACGCGCCGGGGGTGAAGCTGATTTCCCGCGCGTCCTACAGCTACCAGGCCGCGGTGATGGGCACCCCGTTCGACTACCCGCTCTCGTCCCGGCTGGACGAGAACGACTCGGTGTTCGTCTTCGACCAGGTGCTCATCCCCTGGGAGAACATCTTCTGCTACGGGGATATCGATAAGATCAACAACTTCTTCCCGCAGACCGGCTTCATCAACCGGTTCACCTTCCAAGGCGTCATCCGCCTGGCGGTGAAAATCGACTTCATCGCCGGGCTGCTCCTGAAGGCCCTGGAGATCACCGGGACCAAGGACTTCCGCGGCGTCCAGGCCAGGACCGGGGAGGTCATCGGCTGGCGGAACATGTTCTACGCGCTGGCCGACGCGATGGCGGCCAATCCCGACCCCGGTCCCAACGGCACCGTGCTGCCGAAACTGGACTATGGGCTGGCCTACCGGATGTTCATGGCCACCGGCTACCCACGGATCAAGGAAATCATCGACCAGGACGTCTCTTCAGGCCTGATCTACCTCAACTCCAGCGCGCTGGACTTCAAGGTTCCTGAGATCCGCCCCTACCTGGACAAGTACATCCGCGGCTCCGAGGGCATCGCCGCGGTGGACCGGGTGAAGCTGATGAAGCTGCTCTGGGACTCGGTCGGGACCGAGTTCGGCGGCCGGCATGAACTCTACGAACGCAACTATTCGGGCAACCACGAGAACGTCAAGGCCGAAATCCTCTTCGCCGCCCAGGCCCAGGGCACTACGGACATGATGAAAGGGTTCGCCGAAACCTGCATGGCCGAATACGACCTCGACGGCTGGACCGTTCCGGACCTGATCAACAACGACGACGTCAGCGTCTTCCTCAACCGAAAATAGGGTGGATGCCGGCCGGAAGCGCCGGCATCCGCTCCGCATCTGCCGGCCAATATTTGGCGGGGTGCAGGGCCTATGATGCAGCTATGGATGTAGGGCCATCATGAACAGCCGGGTGCATTCAACGCCGCAGAGGTTCGCCAGCCTGGACAGGGCCGCACGCCGCCGGACCATCCGGCGCTCCGCAGTTCATATCATCACCGTCCTGATCGGGCTGGTGATTGTCTACCTACTGGTGCCGGCCGAGGGCCGTGACTGGGGAATTGCCCAGGGGGTCTGGCTCAGGCTGCTCGGGGGACTGGTCGTCTTTATCCTGGTGCTGCTGCTCCAGGTGCACAGGATCCTGCGTTCGGCGGTGCCCGAGGCTACCGCCGCGGAAGCCGTGACCGTGGGGGTATGTGTCTTCCTGGTGCTGTTTTCCATCGCGTACCTGACCCTGTCCAACACGGATCCGGGCGCCTTCAACGAGCCGCTGAACAGGCTCGATGCCCTGTATTTCACCACGGCCACCTTTGCCACGGTGGGTTTCGGGGACATCGCCGCCGTCAGCCAACTGGCCCGTGCCATCGTGACGATGCAGATGCTCCTGGACCTTGTGGTCATCGTGGTGGTGGCCAAGGCCGCATTCTCGGTGGCCCGCCGGGACCTGAGCGGTGGGCCGTAGCCCCGGACCCGGTGCGGATGCGCCGGGCGAGCGGTCCGCGGTACGGTCGACGGAGCAACTACCTGCCTCAACGACGGAGGAACCGATGCCCCGGATGGACGCTGCCGCCACGGTGGTCCTGCTGCGTGACGCCCCGGACGGGCCCCAGGTGCTGCTGCTGGAACGGCCGCGGAACACCGGGTCCTTCGCGGGCGCCTGGGTATTTCCGGGCGGAAAGGTAGATCCGCAGGATTACGGAACCGAAGGCACCGAAGGCGCGGCCCCCGCCGTCGAGGTTGACGACGGCGCGCGGGCGCGCAGCCGGCGGGCGGCCCGCCGCGCGGGCGTGCGGGAGACCCGGGAGGAGACCGGCCTGGTGCTGGACGCCGGCGGGCTGGCCGAACTGTCCTGCTGGATCCCGCCGGCCGAGGCGCCCCGGCGCTTCCATACCTGGTTCTTCCTCGGCCGGGCACCCGAAGGTCCCGTTACCCTGAATCCCGGCGAGCACGTGGCCCACGCGTGGCTTACGCCCCGGGAAGCGCTGCGCCGGCACGGCGAGGGACAGGTGCAGCTGGTGCCGCCCACCTGGGTGACGCTGCACGGGCTGCTCCAGGCCGAGTCCGTGCAGGCGGCGCTGGCCGAGGCGCACCGCCGGCCGCCGGCTACCTACCAGAGCCGGCTCCTGGACGATTCGGAGGGGGCCCGGATCATCGCCTGGTCGGGCGACGCCGACTACGAACCGGGCCGGACGCCGTCGTCGGGCCGGAACCGGCTGGTCATGACACGCCTGCCCTGGGTTTACGAACGCAACGTCCCGCTGGCCGGGTAGCGGGGCCTCGGGCCGTTATTTCCCGTACAGTTCGTCCACCAGGGCCAGCCCCTGCCGGGCCCATTCGATCTCCTGTTCGGCCCGTGCCACCAGCCCCTGGTAGGTGTACCGCTTGAATGCGGCGGCCGCACGGTGTTCGTTCTCCGGCAGGGTGGCCAGGCGCCGGTTCAGGATGTCACTGGTGCCGGTGTCGATCTCGCGGATCTTCCCTTCCCATTGGGCCTTGCGCTCCCGGTAGTGCTCCTCATGGGCATGCAGTTGCCGGCGGGCCGCCTCCGGCTCGGCCCATTCGAAGTAGGCCGCCTTCAGGTGCATCGGATCGCGCTCGCGGCTGTAATCCAAGGTGCCGTTCATCCAGTCCCGGAACGCGGCGATCCCTGCCTCGGTGACGTGGTACTCGGTCTTGCGGCCGCGCTGTCCCCACGGCACCTCGCGGCCTTGGAGCAGTCCATCCTTTTCCATCTTGCGCAGTTCCGGATAGATCTGCGAATCCGGGGCGTGCCAGACGTAGCCCACGGAGGATTCGAAATGCTTGTAGAGGTCATAGCCGGTCATCGGCTCGACCGTCAGCAGCGCCAGCAGCGCGGTGCGGAGGCTCATGCGTGGCTTTCGGAAATCGGGGCGGCGGATGTATTGCCAATCACTATATCGGGAGATAGTCTGTGACGCAGCATACTAACTATGTAGATAGTTAGTTGGAGAGGTTTCGAGCACCTGCATCCGGGAAGGAATGGCTGTGACAGAAGTCCAGACCCGCAATACCACCACCAATAAGACCCTCGCCCATCCGCTGAACGCCTGGTACGTTGCCGCGTGGGATCACGAGGTCACGCGCAAGCCGATGGCCCGCCGGATCGCCGACCGTCCGCTGGCCCTCTACCGCACCGAGGACGGCAAGGCCGTGGCGCTGGCGGACGCCTGCTGGCACCGCCTCGCCCCGCTGTCCCTGGGCAAGGTGGTAGGCAAGGACGAGATCCAGTGCCCTTACCACGGCATCCGGTACAACTCGGCCGGCCGCTGCACCTCGATGCCGGCACAGGAGACCATCAACCCGAGCGCCACGGTGCCCTCCTTCCCGGTGGTGGAACGGCACCGCTTCGTCTGGGTCTGGCTGGGTGATCCTGCCCAGGCGGACCCGGACCTGGTCCCGGACATGCACCAGATGGCCTCCGAGGAATGGGCCGGCGACGGCGAGACCATCTACGCGCCCTGCAACTACCAGCTGGTGTTGGACAACCTGATGGACCTCACCCACGAGGAATTCGTGCACTCCTCCAGCATCGGCCAGGATGAGCTGAGCGAGTCCGACTTCGAGGTCACCCACGATGACCGTACCGTTACCGTGTCCCGCTGGATGCACAACATCGACGCCCCGCCGTTCTGGCTCAAGAACATGCGGGACAAGTTCCCCGGCTTCGAGGGCAAGGTGGACCGCTGGCAGATCATCCGGTTCGAGGCTCCCTCGACCATCTGCATCGACGTCGGCGTGGCCAAGGCCGGCACCGGCGCCCCCGAAGGGGACCGCAGCCAGGGTGTCAACGGCTACGTGATGAATACCATCAGCCCGGAAACGGACAAGACCTGCCACTACTTCTGGGCCTTCATGCGCAACTACCGGCTGGAAAGCCAGCTGATCACCACGCAGCTGCGCAACGGCGTCCACGGCGTCTTCGGCGAGGACGAGGAGATGCTCAAGGCCCAGCAGGAGGCCATCGATGCCAACCCGGACTACGAGTTCTACAGCCTGAACATCGACGCCGGCGGCATGTGGGTGCGCCGGCTGATCGAACGGATGCTGGTGGCCGAGGGCCGCCTGGCGGCGGCACTGTAGGGCGGCGGAAACACCATGGCAGCAACCAACAGCGAGGTCTGGCAGTCCGCCGTCGTCGTGGCGGTCCGGGACGTGGCTCCGGACATCCGGCGGATCGAACTGGCACCGGAAAAACCGAAGCGCGCCGACGCCGGCTCGCACATCGACCTCTATGTGCAGATCGACGGCGAGGCGGCGAAGCGCTCCTATTCGGTGGTCGAGGCCGACGACGGCGGCGAACGCCTGGTGATCAGCGTGTTCAAGGCGCCGGCCTCCCGGGGCGGGTCCGTCTACATGCACACCCTGCAGCCGGGGGACACCCTCCGGATCACCCAGCCGCTGCAGAACTTCCCGCTGCGCGTCGGGGCGGAACGCTACGTGCTGCTGGCCGGCGGCATCGGCATCACCGCGATCATGAACATGGCCCGGGTGCTGAGGAACGTCAAGGCCGACTACCAGTTGGTCTATGCCGGCAGGAGCCGGAGTGCGATGGCTTACCTGGCCGAGCTGCAGGCCGAGCACGGGGAGAGGCTGCGCGTCCATGCGGACGAAGAGTCCGGCATCCTGGACGTGGACGCCCTGGTGGCCGGCCTGGATCTGGACACCGAGCTGTATATGTGCGGGCCGATCCGGCTGATGGACGCAGTCCGGCGTTCGTGGCTGGAGCGGGAGCTGAACCTGCCCAACCTGCGCTACGAAACCTTCGGCAACTCCGGCTGGTACGACCCGGAGGAGTTCCTGGTCCGGATCCCGCGGCTGGGCGTGGAGGCCAAGGTGGGGCAGGGCCGATCCATGCTGGAGGCCCTGGAAGACGCGGGCGTGGACATGATGTTCGACTGCCGCAAGGGTGAGTGCGGCCTGTGCGAGGTGCGCATTCTGCAGCTCGACGGCGGCATCGACCACCGCGACGTGTTCTACAGCGAGCGCCAGCAGAAGGCCACCGAAAAGATGTGCTGCTGCGTCTCGCGGGCGGTCACCTCGGCAACCGGTTCCCGGTCCGATGCCGAGCCGTCCCGCGGGCCGGCGGTGGTCACCATCGAGGTGTCCTGACCGTCCGCCGGTCACAGGTCCGGGGTGGGGCGCGGGAGCGCCCTACCCCGTTTCCTGGTTACTTGGTGTTTCCGGCGCTGCCGCCGGCCACTTTGTAGCTCCACAGCTCGGAGGAAAGGCCCACGGGCTTCTGGGCCGGAGCCTCGCCGGATTCCTGCGCATGGCCCTGGGCGAAGGCGCGGGAAGTGGACCAGGCCTGGAAGGATTCCTCGTCGCGCCAGCGGGTCACCACCAGCCAGGTGGTGCGCTCGTCGGTGGGCTGGAGCAGTTCGAAGCCCTCGAAGCCGTCCTGGTTGTCCACGGCGCCGGCACGGGCGGCGAAGCGCTTGGCGAGTTCGTCGCCGGAATCCGCGGGAACAGTGATCGCGTTGATTTTAATGATGCTCATGGGCCCATTATGCGCCGTGGCGCGGATTACACTGGGCGCAGATGACAACGTTACGGCAGGAGGAATGCGATGAAGATGCGACGCAGGAAGAAGTCCTGGCGCGAACTTAACGGACGGCAGAAGGTGTCCCTTCTGGTCTTCGCGGCCGGCCAGTTGGCGCTGCTGACGGCAGCCCTGATGGACCTGCGCAAACGCCCGGCGGAGCAAATCAACGGGTCCAAGGGCGCCTGGGCGGCGGCCTGCTTTGTGAACTACGTCGGCCCGATCGCCTACTTCGTCTTCGGCCGCAAAAAATAACCCCCGATCCTCCCATCGACCGCCCCGCCCATCGGCTTGACGGGTCACGACCTTTTCGCGGCTGGAAAGGTCGTTAGGTGGCAAGTCGATCGGAGAGGGGTGCGGGTTAGGGGCGCTGCTCCCACTCGCTGTAGGGGATGCGGGCGATCTCGAGGATCTCGCCCAGCGTGCTCCACTCATTGCGCCCCAGCCGCGCCAGCGGCTTGAGCCGGCGGGACTCCGGATGGCTGCCGGAAAGCATATCCGTGCGGACGGCGGCATGCACCACTTCCCCGAGGACCAGGAACGAATTGCCTACCGGGATGACCTCGTGGAGCCTGCACTCGAGGGCCACCGGGGATTCGGCGACGCGCGGGGGACGCACGGCGAGGCTCGGCTCCCGGGTCAGGCCCGCGGCGTCGAACTCGGACATCTCGGGCGGAAAATTGGTGCCGGTGTCGTTGACCTTCGAGAACAGTTCCTCGGCCGCGAAATTCACCACGAACTCGCCGGTGGCCTCGACGTTGTTCAGCGTGTCCTTGCGTGCCGTCGGCGTGAACTGGACGATCGGCGGTTTGGTCGAGGCCACCGTGAAGAAGGAATGTGGTGCCAGATTGTCGGTGCCGTCCGCACTGGTGCTGGACACCCAGGCGATCGGCCGGGGGATGATGACCGAGGTCAGCAGCTTGTAGAAGTCCAGGGAGCTCATATCCTTGGGGGAGAAATCGGCCCGCATAGTCTTATCTGACCATATTTGCCGCTGCCGGCCCTACTTCACTCCCACATCACCGCGCATCCGGAGGCTGGCCGCGGGGCTGGACCTGCTGCGGATCTTCCTGACTATCTGCGAAACCGTCAGCCACCCCCTGGGTGCTGGCCCACACCTTCACCGAGGAGTGATCGCGCGGGGCTCCGGCCGAATCCCTTGACCACACACTATATACATAGATAGTGTGTGTGGCCGGCATCACTTCCTCTGCCGGTGGATTCTCAATCTGGAGCAAATACGTGAAGAACATCAGAGCAGCCCTGGCCGTCGCCGCCGTCCTGGCCCTGTCCGCCTGCGGCGGCGGCAGTCCCTCCAGCGGTGCATCCGCGCCGGCGGCCGAAGGCAGTCCCGGACTAACCCACATCAACGTCGGTGTCATCCCGATCGTGGACGTCGCTCCGATCTACCTCGGCGTGAAGGAGGGCATCTTCCGGGAGGAAGGACTCGACGTCGAGCTCACCCAGGCGCAGGGCGGCGCCGCGATTGTCCCGGCCATCACCACCGGCCAGATGGACTTCGGCTTCAGCAATGTCACCTCGCTGGTCATCGCCCGCTCCAAGGGACTGCCGCTGAAGATGGTGGCCAGCGGTTCCTCCTCGACGGGCGACCAGGACGCGGACTTTGCCGCCGTGCTGGTCAAGCCGGGCAGCGACATCAAGGAAATCCAGGACCTGGCCGGCAGGAAGATCGCCGTCAACACGCTGAACAACATTTCGGACTCCACCATCCGCGAGGCGGTGGCCGAGGCCGGCGGGGACGCAAAGAAGCTGGAGTTCGTGGAAATGCCGTTCCCGGACATGCGCGCCGCCCTGCAGAAGGGCAACGTGGACGCGATCGCGGCAGTGGAACCGTTTGTGACCATCGCCAAGGGCGACGGTGCCGTGCCGGTCTTCTCCAACTATGCCCATCCGGTGGACGACCTGACCGTGGCGGTGTATTTCACCTCGGACCAGATTGCCCGGCAGAAGCCGGAGGCAACCCAGGCCTTCATCAGGGCCATGAAGAAATCCCAGCAGTTCGCCCAGGAGAACCCGGACAAGGTCCGCGCCATCCTGCCCGAGTACACGCAGCTGGACCCGGCGGTGATCAAGCAGTTGACCCTGCCCAAGTTCGCCCAGGAGGTCAATGCGGAGTCGATCCAGCAGGTGGCGGACATTTCGCTGAAGAACGGGCTGATCGAGCAGGTTCCGGACATGGAGGCGCTGCTGCCGCAATAGGTTCCCGGGCGGGTATCTGTGCAGCAGCGGCAGGCGGGGGAGTGTCGCTGCTGCACGGCTGGGCGCCTGGGCTGCAGCCGCAGGCCCGCGCCGGCCGGGTAAGGCCGGCGGCGCGGGCCTGAACCGCAATGCGTTGCAGCACCAATAATAAAATTTTCCAACGGAATCCACCCTGTCCCCGTCCCGCTGCCTGTGCGGGGACTGGCATCCGCATGCCCGGACCGGGCCGCGGAAGGGGTCTCAAAATGAGACGGGATCGCCTCGGATGCTCCAGTAGCTTGTGTGAGACGGCTCACACGGGCCGCGGAGGCGGCACGATCACCGGTGATGAAAGGCAGGCACACACGGCGCCATGACCGAGACAATCGAAACCTTGACCAGCACTTCCAGCGAGTCCGCCGGCGTGCCGATGCGCGACGGCGTGGTGCTGGCCGCCACGGTGTACCGGAGGTCCAGCGGGGAGCCGCGGCCGGTCCTGCTGGTGCGCACCCCGTACAACGAGCAGATGAGCCGGACGCTGCCGGTCGCACCGGCGCTCGAGGCGGGCTTCGCCGTCGTCGTACAGAACTGCCGGGGCACGGCACGGTCCGAAGGTGAGCTCTGGGCCTTCGAAAACGAAACCCAGGACGGCCTGGACACCATTGAGTGGCTGCTCGGCCAGCCCTGGTCCAACGGACAGGTATGCATGTTCGGCCCGTCCTACCTGGGCATGTCCCAGCTGGCCGTCAGCGGCCACCGCCCGAAGGGGCTGGCCGCCATCGTGCCGATCGTGGCCACCCACCACTACCGCGACGGACTGGTCTTCAACCAGGGCGCGCTCCAGCTTGGCCAGGCACTGGGCTGGCACACGCTCAAGACCGCGCAGACGCTGGGCGAGCGTGCCACCCGCGGCGAGGACGTTGGCAGCCAGCTGGGCGCCTTTTTCGCCATGACCCGGGACATGGAGTCCAGCTACCGCACCCTGCCGCTGACCGCGCTGAGCGCCATCAGCGACGTCCTGCCGAGCTGGACCAAGTGGCTGGAGCAGGAAACCGAGCCGGATTACTGGAAGCGGATCAGCTACGCGGACCGCAGGACGCGGACCGAGGTGCCGGCGCTGCACGTGGGCGGCTGGTTCGACCTCTTCCTCCGCGGCACCCTGGACAACTTCACCACGATCTCGCAGGGTGCCGAGAGCGCCGAGGCCCGCGCCAACCAGCACTTGATCATCGGGCCCTGGACGCATGCGGACTATACCGGGGCGGCCGGGGAGCTGTTCTTCGGCGCCGGCTCGGCCCTGGCCGTCCGGCTGGAAGAGCAGCAGCTGCGGTTCCTGCGCGAAAGCGTCGACGGCACGCCGACCACGCTGCCGACGGTGCAGATCTTCGTCATGGGGGCCAATGTCTGGCGTGTGGAGAATGAATGGCCGCTGGCGCGCACCGACTGGCAGAAGTGGTACCTGCAGCCCGGCGGCGGCCTGTCGCCGCAGGAACCCGCCCCCGGGGCTGACGACGACGACCGCTGGCTCGGCTTCACGCACGATCCGCACCACCCGGTGCCCACCGTGGGCGGCGGCACCCTGATCCAAGGCGGTCCGGACGGCGGTGCCGGCTATATGCCCGGGCCCCGGGACCAACGCGGGCTGGACGCCCGCACCGACATCCTGCGGTTCACCGGCCCGGTCCTGGAGCAGGACATGGAAGTCACCGGGCCGCTGCGCGTCACGCTGCATGCCGCGACGTCGGCGCGAGATACGGACTTCACCGCCAAGCTCATCGACGTCTGGCCCGACGGCCGGGCCCTGGGCGTGGCAGACGGGATCGTCCGCGCCCGCTACCGCCACGGCATGGACGAACCCGCACCGGTGGAGCCGGGCCAGGTCTACGAATACACCATCGATCTCGCCGCGACCAGCCAGGTCTTCAAGAAGGGCCACCGGCTCCGCGTCGACATCGCCAGTTCCAATTTCCCGTGCTACGACCGCAACTCCGGCAGCGGCAAGCCGGCCGGCGACGTGACCGCCGAAGACTTCACCACCGCGGAGCAGCAGATTTTCTGCAGCGCCGCACATCCCAGCTACATCCACCTGCCCGTCATTCCTTCGAAGGAGAAGTAAATATGCGCGCACCACGACGCACCCTGGCGCTTGCGGCCACCGCCGCCCTGCTGCTGTCCGGCTGTGCCGGCACCGCCGTATCCAGCAGCGGCAGCGATACCGACAGCAAGGGTGGTGCCAAGACCCTGGTCAGTGTCCCCGGGTTCGACGCCGACACCAAGACCATCACGGTCGGCTCCATGGTCCCCACCTCAGGTATCTGGGCGCCTGCGGCCACCAACATCACCGGCTCCGAGGCCTACTTCCACCGCGCCACCCAGCCCGGCGGTCCGCTGGAAGGCTTCACCGTCAAGGTGAAGAACGTCGATACCGAATACAACCCCTCGGTGGCCGTCCCGCTGTACAGTTCGCTGAAGAACAATGTGCTGATGTTCACCAACGTGCTCGGCACCGCCATCACCAAGGCGCTGCTGCCGCAGATGAAGACGGACAAGGTCCTGGCCGTCCCGGCCTCCTCGGACCAGAGCCTGATCTCGGATCCGAACCTGGTGCCTTTCGGCGCCTTCTACGCCACCTACCACACCGCGGCGATCGATTACATGGCAAATGACGAGGGCTTCAAGGATGCCACCTACTGCTCCCTCGCCGAAGACAGCGATTTTGGCTCGGAAGTCGTGCACGGCTTCGACTTCGCCACCAAGAAGCTCGGCCTGAAGACCGGCGTGACGGTGCGCTATCCCAGCGCGCTGCAGGACTTCACCCCGCAGATCTCGAAGCTGAAGAACGCCGGCTGCGAGGTTGTCGATCTGGGCGGCGTCGGTGCCGTCGTCCAAAACGCCGCAGTGCGTGCCGTGCAGCTGAACTTCGACGCCGACTGGATTGCCGGGAACACGGCCTACAACGCCAGCCTGGCCACCGGCGCCGCAGCCGACTACATCAAGAAGAACGTGCGCTTCGTCGTCACCGGTACCGAGTGGGGCGACGACTCGGCTCCGGGCCAGAAGCAGATGGAAGAGGACATCAAGGCCGTCGATCCTAACGCCAAGCCGATGGCCAACAGCTACCAGACCGGATACATGGCGGCCATGACCACGACGGCGGTGCTCAAGAAGGCCATCGCCGACGGCGATCTGTCCCGTGAGCACCTGCTCGAGGTGGCAGCCTCCCTCGGTACCGTGGACGACCTGGGCCTGGCCGGGGGTGCCTTCAACTACGGGACGAGCCTGACCGAGCGCAAGTCGGGCAGCACGATGTCGATCTTCACCGTGGACTCCGGCTCCCCGACCGGGCTGAAGCTGAAGAAGTACGGGTATGACTCAACGGTGGCCGCGGAGTACAACGACTCCGTCTCCGACAGCTGACGCCCTCCCGGCAACACACCACAAGGAGTAACCATGAACGGCGAGACCATGTCCGCGCGGCAGAACGCCGACCGCTTGCAGGCGCCAGCGCTGCTGTCGGTTCAGGATCTCTCGGTCACCTACAGCTCAGGCTCGATCTCCGCGCTGGAGAGCGTGAGTCTGACCGTGCACGAGGGCGAGATCGTGGCCCTGCTGGGAGTCAACGGTGCCGGCAAGACGACCCTGCTGCGGGCGATCTCCGGACTGCTCGGGCTGCACGGAGGTGCCATCCGCGCAGGCTCGATCCGGTACCGTTCCGCGGACATTTCTTCGTCCAGTTCCTGGTCCAGGGTGCGCCAGGGCATCTCGATTTCACTTGAAGGCCGCCGCATTTTCGGTGACCTGAGCGTGGTCGACAATCTCAAGGCCGGCGGGTATACGACGTCGCGCGCCGGCACCGCGAAGGCCCTGGAGCAGGTCATGGAACTGTTTCCGGTGCTTGGCCGGAAGCGGGACCTGGCGGCAGGGCTGCTGTCCGGCGGCGAGCAGCAAATGCTCGCCGTCGGGCGGGCCCTGATGCAGGGGCCCCGGCTGCTGCTCCTGGACGAGCCCTCGCTGGGGCTGGCCCCGCTGATCGTCAAGCAGATCATGGAGATCGTCCGCGATATCAACGCCGGCGGGTGCAGCGTCCTGCTGATCGAACAGAACGTCACCGCGGCTCTGTCCGTGGCCAACTATGCCTACGTCCTGGACAGCCGGCGGGTGGAGCACCACGGCAGCGCGGCCGCCCTGCTCGCCGACGACACGCTGCGCGACCTCTATCTGGGCGTCGCAGCCCCCACCGCCCCACGCGGGGCGGAGAACGGAGCTCTGCGCTGATGCTGCATGTGGAATCCCTCCGACTGGAGTTTGGCGGAGTCGTGGCGCTGCGGGACGTCACCTTCACGGTTGAGAAGGACGAGTTCTTCGCCATCCTGGGCCCCAACGGCGCCGGGAAGACGTCCCTGTTCAACTGCCTCAGCGGGCTGGTGCGCCCGGCCGGGTCCATCAAAGTCGACGGTACCGAACTCATCGGCCGCAAACCACATGAGATCGCCGACCTGGGCATCGCCCGGACGTTCCAGAACCTCGGATTGTTCGGGTCGATGACCGTGGCCGAAAACATACTGGTCGGCAGCCACCTGCAGATCCGCGGCGGCGCGCTATCGGCCGCGTTCCGCTGGCCTGCCACCTTCAGCTCCGAACGGCGCGCCCGGGCCCGGGCGGACGAACTCATGGAGCTGATGGGCCTGCGTGAATACCGCGACCTCGTGGTGGAAACACTGCCCTACGGCATCCGCAAACGCGTGGAGATCGCCAAGGCGGTTGCCTCCGGGCCGCAGTTGCTGCTGCTCGACGAACCTGTCGCGGGCATGAACCACGAGGAAACGGAGGCGTTCGTTGACTTCGTGCTTGAGCTGAAGCAACGGCTCGGGCTGACCATCGTCATGATCGAGCACGATGTGGCCATGGTCATGCGGATCGCCGACCGCATCCTGGCGCTGGACTTCGGCGAAACCATCGGGCTGGGGACACCGGATCAGATCCAGCGCAACGAACGCGTCATCGCCGCCTATCTCGGGACGGTCGACGGATCCCAAACACCCGCCCTGCTGTCAATGGAAGAGGCGACCAGTGAATAACTTCATCCAGCTCACGGCCTCCGGACTGTCCCTGGGCATCCTCTACGCCCTGGTGGCCATCGGCTTCGCCGTGCTGCTTAAAGCCACCGGCCACTTCAACATGTTTCCGGGTGCCATCGTGCTCCTGGGCGCCTACCTTACCTACCAGTTCCATGTGCTCTGGCAGCTGGACTTCATCCTCTCCGTGGTGCTGGCCGCCGCAGCCTGCACGGCGCTGGGCATGCTGGGCGAGCGGTTCCTCTTCTCCCGGCTGGCGGGCAAGGGCCACAAGTCGATCGAGCACCTCTCGGTGCTGCTGGTGAGCCTGGGCCTGATCTCGATTGCGCAGGCGATGGTGGTCAGTGTCTGGGGCCCGCTGAACTACCTGATCGAGGATCCCTGGGGACTCAGCGTGGTCCGCTTCGGCGG
This sequence comes from Arthrobacter hankyongi, assembly GCF_022012395.1. GTDB lineage: Bacteria > Actinomycetota > Actinomycetes > Actinomycetales > Micrococcaceae > Crystallibacter > Crystallibacter hankyongi. Next base: position 27,270 of record NZ_JAKLTQ010000031.1, on the reverse strand, counting down.
CGTGGCCATCGCGGTACGCGACATCTGGGCCGTCCTGCTGAGCCTGGCGCTACTGGCTGTCTTTTACGTCATCATCCAGCACACCAAGGTCGGCGTCGGCATGCGGGCCGCTGCCAGTGATCCCGAGGCGGCCCGAGCCCAGGGCATCAACCCGCGCGTCATCTCCGCGACGGCGTGGGCGATGTGCGGTGCCGCATCGGTGCTGGCCGGCATGATGCTGGCCACCGAGATCGGCGGCGGACTGGTACCGAACCTGGACCAGATCGCCTTCAGCGCGCTGCCTGCACTCATCCTCGGCGGCCTGTCCTCGCTGCCCGGTTGCATCTACGGCGGCCTGGCGCTCGGACTGGTCCAGACCTACGCGTCCGGGTACGCGCCCGACAGCCTCGGCCAAGGTTTCCCCACGATGCTGCCCTGGGTCGTGATGATCCTGCTGCTGGTGGTCAAGCCGGGCGGCTTCGCCAAGACACTTCAGACCAGGAAGGCGTGAGACCGATGGCCCTTACCGAAGTTGCCACCACCGCAGAACACCGGCCGGTTCGGAAGCCGGCACCGCGGCCCCGGGACGAGTCCCGGCTGACCCGGTCCACCCGGGACCGGATTGTGCTCGGGACCGCCCTGGCGCTGATCCTCATCGCAGCCCGTTCCTGATGTCGCTTGCCGGAACCATCGGCATCTATGCCGTTGCCGCCATCGGACTCAACGTGCTGTCCGGCTACGCGGGACAGATTTCCCTGGCGCAGAGCGTCTTCGTCGGCATTGGCGCCTTCGCCGGAGTCGGGCTGGGCAGTCTGGCCCACCTGCCGCTGCTCGTGTGGCTGCCCGCGACCTTCCTCGCCGGCGGGATCGCCGCCGCCGTGGCCGCCCCGCTGACGCTGCGGCTCAAAGGCGTCTTCCAGATCGTGCTGAGCCTGGGCCTGATCTTCGTCGGCAATTTCATCTTCGTCAATACGCCGGCGCTGACCGGTGGGAACAGCGGCATCTCGGCCGCTCCGAGTCTGTCGCTGGGTTTCGTCGACTTCGGCGAGCTGACCATCGGCGGGATGCGCTACAGCTACGAGCAGGGTCTGTTCATCGTGATCTGGCTGTGCGTGGCGGCCGGCATGGTCGCCGTCGTGAACATGCGCCGGACACGCTTCGGCCGCTCCCTGGTGGCCATCCGCGAGGCAGAGACGGCCGCCCAGATCGCCGGCATCAATACCGGGCGGGCGAAGGTCATGGCCTTCATCCTGGCTGGGGCGTTCGGAGGCCTGGCCGGCGGGCTGCTGATGGCCCAACTGCGCTACGTGCAGGCCGAGCAGTTCGGCATCAACATGGGGCTGGAACTGCTGATCATTGTCGTCGTCGGCGGCCTGGGCAGCACCTGGGGCCCGGTGCTGGGCGCCACGGTGATCAGCTCCATCCCGATCCTGGCCACGCAGTACGCCGAGTACATCCCCTTCCTGCAGGAGGACTTCAGCCAATCCGGGCAGTTCGGCATCCCGGTGGGACAAGTCGGCCTGATCATCTACGGGCTGGCGCTGGTGCTGGTGATGGTGTTCGAACCGCGCGGCCTGGCGCATTTGCTCCAGGCCGGCGGACGGAAGGCCGGTTCGCTCTTCCGCCGCGCGCCGCGCGGCCGTTGGACCCGGGCCGCAGCGGACCGGAAATGACAGTCAGGAACAACCACAAAGAGGTGCAGATGATCCGCATGCGGGCCGCCGTCGTCAATGAAGCGGGCGGGGCGTTCGAGATCGAGGAAGTCGCGCTCGAGCAGCCACGCGCCGGCGAGGTCCTGGTCAGGCTCGTGGCCACGGGGGTGTGCCATACGGACTTGAGCGTGCGCAACGGCGTGCAGTCCCCGCAAGTACTCGGCCACGAAGGGGCGGGCATCGTGGAGTCCGTCGGCCCGGGCGTGACCGGGCTGGCCCCGGGGGACAAGGTGGTCCTGTCCTTCGCCTCCTGCGGCGCCTGCGATAAGTGCCACGCCGGCAGCCCGGCACACTGCCGCCAATTCGTGCCGCTGAACATGCTCGGAACCCGCGCCGACGGCAGCCGCAGCATCCGTGGGGCGGACGGCCGCGAAATCGGCGGCCACTTTTTCGGACAGTCCTCGTTCGCCGAGTACGCGCTGGCTGTACCCCGGAACATCGTCCGGCTCCCCGACGACACCCCCGACGATCTGTTGCGTCTGCTCGGGCCGCTGGGCTGCGGCGTCCAGACCGGTGCCGGCGGCGTGATCAACAGCCTGCAGGTGCGCGCCGGCAGTTCCATGGCCATCTTCGGGGCAGGGGGAGTGGGACTGAGCGCCCTGCTGGCCGCCGTGGCCAGCGGCTGCTCGACCATCGTGGTCGTCGACGTGAATCCCGGCCGGCTCGACCTGGCGCTTGAACTGGGCGCCAGCCATGTGGTCGATGCCCGTGGCGAGGACGCCCGGGCGCAGATCATCGAAGCCACCGGCGGAGGCGCCGACTACTCGGTGGAAACCAGCGGCAACCCGCATGCGGCACGTAACGCCGTCGAGGTGCTCGACGTCGGCGGCACCGCCGGGCTGATCGGCCTCGGCCGTCCGGGATCGGAAATCGTGCTCGACCACAGCGTGCTGGGATTCGGACGGCGCGTCGTGGGCATTGTCGAGGGCGACGCCGTGCCGCAGGACTTCATCCCCACGCTCATCGCGCTGCACGGGGCCGGAAAGTTCGCCTTTGACCGCTTTGTCCGGACGTATCCCTTCGAGGACATCCAGCGTGCCGTCGACGACAGCCTGGCAGGGACCACGGTCAAGGGGATCGTGGTCTTCTGAGCCGGCCGCACCACACCGCCAACGAGAATGCCGTGAGGAGAGCGCAGATGGAACGAACCCAGATGTACGTGGGAGGGACCTGGCGGGACACCGCCGCAACGCGGATGCGGGCTCTGACCGACCCGGCCACCGGGGAGACCATCGGCCACGCGGCGATGGCCGGCGCCGAAGACGCCGACACCGTGGTGGGTGCGGCCCGTCGGGCCTTGGGCGCCTGGTCGCGCACCAGCGGTGCCGAACGGGCCGAGGTACTCGAGGCCATCGCCGGTGCCTGGGAGGCCCGCGGTGACGAAATGGCCGGGCTCGTCACGCGTGAAATGGGTATGCCGCTGTCCCAGTCCGCGTTCCACAACGCCGCGGGCCCGGTGGGGCTGCTCCGCTACTATGCCGGAATCGCCCGGGGCTTTGAGGCGGTGCAGTCCCGCGCACCGTTCGCGTTCGAAGGCAGTGCCATCGTGCGCCGAAACCCGGTCGGCGTGGTCGCGGCGATTGTGCCGTGGAATTTCCCGATGATGCTGTTGGCCACCAAACTCGGCCCGGCGCTGGCGGCCGGCTGCACGGTGGTGGTGAAGCCCGCGGAGGAGAACGCGTTCAGCGGCTCGCTGCTCGGCTCGATCCTGGCCGAGGCCGGCGTGCCTGCGGGCGTCGTGAACGTCGCGGTCGGCGGTCCCGACTTTGCCGGCGCCTTGGTCCGGCACCCGCACGTCGACAAGGTGGCCTTCACCGGTTCGACGGCGGTGGGCCGCCTCATCGCCAGCCAGGTGGGGGAGCGGCTCGGGGCGGCCAGCCTCGAACTCGGCGGCAAGTCGGCGGCCATTGTGCTCGATGACGCCGACCTGGCCCACACGCTGGCCAACCTGCCGCCGCTGTCCTTCATGAACTCGGGACAGACCTGCTTTGCCCAGACCCGGGTCATCGCCACCCCCGGTGTCTACGAGCAGGTCGTGGAGGGCTTTGCCCGCTATGCCAAGGAACAGGTGGTCGGATCCCCGTTCCACCCGGATACCACAATGGGCCCGCTCGTTTCGGCCCGGCAGCGGGAGCGCGTCACCGGCTTCATCGAGCAGGGTCTGTCCAGTGGAGCCAGGGTGGTTGCCGGCGGGGTGGACGGGCAGGTGCCCGGCCACGGCTTCTACGTGGCCCCCACCGTCTTCGCCGACGTCGACAACAGTTGGCCGATTGCCCAGGAGGAGATCTTCGGCCCCGTGGTCTGCATCATCCCGGCCCGGGACCAGGAGCACGCCATCCACATCGCCAATGACTCCGTCTACGGCCTCGGCGGTTCGGTGTGGACGGGCGATGCGGAACGGGGGATGGAAATTGCCGGCCGGATCGAGGCCGGCTCCTTTGGCATTAACGGATACCTGCCTGATCTGTCCGCGCCCTGGGGCGGCGTCAAAGCCAGCGGCACGGGGCGCGAGAACGGACCCGAAGCGATCGAAGCGTTCCTGCGCACCGACACGATCTACCGGTTCGACACCGGAACGGGCGCTTGAGCCGACCGCTCCCACCGGCCCCGGGCACCGCTTTGCCTAGCGGAGTCCGGGCCTGCGTGCGGTTTTTCCCGTGGGACCGGGGAAATAGCCGGGGAAATACGGCAGGAAAGGGAAGTCTCAAAGTGAGACTTCCGGCCCCTTAAAGCCTCGATAACGTGGGTCCAGACCTACCAGTTAGTGATCTGAATTACATCCGGATTACCCACCGAAGGGAACGAACAAATGTTGGACATCGGAATCAACCTGGGCTTTGGCAAGCTGGATGAAAGCCTCACCGACGAGGAAATGTACCACGGTGAAATCGACCTTGCCGTCCGTGCCGAGGCGCTGGGTTATGACAGCGTCTGGGCCGTCGAGCACCACTTCAGCGACTACTCCATGTGCCCGGACAATTTGCTGCTCCTGGCCAACGTCGCCGGCCAGACCAAGCAGATCAAGCTCGGCACCGGCGCCGTGATCGTCCCTTGGAACGACCCGCTGCGGGTGGCCGAAAAGGCCCTGATGCTGGACACCATCTCCCGCGGCAGGCTGCTGCTGGGCGTGGGCCGGGGCCTCTCCCGCCAGGAATACGTGCCCTTCCGCATTCCGCTCGAAGAAACCCGCGAGCGCTTCGACGAGGCCAGCCAGATGATCTTCGAAGCGGTCGAGACCGGCGTCATCGAAGGCAGCGGCCCGTTCTACCCGCAGCCCCGTGCGGAGCTGCGTCCGGGCCCGCGCGGTTCCTTCCTGGACCGCCGCTACTGTGTCGCCGGCTCGCCGGACTCCATCACCTCGGCGGTGGACCTGCGCGCCCGCCTGATGTCCTTCATCGTCCGCCCGGTGCCGGATCTCATGGGCAATTTCAACACCTACCGGGAGAAGTTCGAACAGCGGCACGGCGAGGTCGCCCCGCCCATCTGCCTGAACGTGAACATGTACTGCCACGAGGATGACGCACTGGCCCAGGAACGCCACTTCGAGTACATCTCCCGCTTCTTCCACTCGAACGTGGACCACTACGAGATGGCCGGCGAGCACTTCGCCACCACCAAGGGCTACGAGCGCTACGCGGACAACGCCAAGCGCATCCAGGAGGCGGGCCTGCAGGGGGCGGCGGACAAGTACGCGGAGACGGCGCTGTGGGGCAACCCGGAGCGCATCCTGGGCCAGATCGAGGAGATCCGCGACGTCCTGGGGGATTTCGAAATCATCGTGGCCCCGTGCTTCGGCGGCATGCCGTACGACCAGGCACGTGCCAGCCTCGAGCTCTTCGCCCGCGAGGTGCTGCCCAAGGCACGCAGCCTCAACGGCCGCAAGGTCAGCTTCGCGGCCGTCTAGGAGCGCCGCCCGGCAGCTGCGCACGACGCCGGAGGGGCCGGCTGCCGGCCGGACAGCCCGCCCGCCGGCCGGACAGCCCGCCCGCCGGCCGGCGGGATGAACCACAGCAGGAAGGAAAGCGATCGGAATGGCTTCTCAGCGATGGGTGGCGGGCTCATGACCCTCCAGTCCGCCGGTCCGCACGTCCCCGCGACGGCGGCCGAATGGGACCGGGTGCGGGAACTGAAGCTTGAGATCCTGGCCAAGGATCCGCTGCAGATCAGGGCCGAGGACTATCCACAGCTGCGCAGCGATGTGCTGCTGTCCTGGAAGCGCTCGATGCTCGCACGCGTGGATCCGTGGTCCACGGTCTTCCCGGCGGACGAGGAGTTCGTTCCCAAGAGCCGGCTGGCCCAGGTGGCCCAGCCGATCATGAACCGGCTGGAGGACCAGATCGCGGACCTGAGCTCCTGGGGTTTCCTGGCCGACCGCGGCTGCCGGCTGCTCACCGCCGTCGTGGGCGACCATCCGCAAGGCCGGCAGTTCCGGCAGGTCCGGCTGCGGCCGGGCCTGTGCTTTGCCGAGGACCAGATCGGTACCAACGGCATCGGCTGCGCCCATGAGGAACAGCGGGCGTTCATCATCTCCGGGACCGAACACTTCCGGATGGACAGCGAGGTGCTGACCACCACCGGAGTGAACATCCGCGACCCCTACACGAAGCGCTATGTCGGCACGCTTGGGGTGCACTGCCGCCGGGAGCACGGTTCGGGCGCCGTGCTGCCGCTGGTGGTCGAAATCGGCCGCTCGATCGAGGCCCAGCTTCTGGCCAGCCGGGCCGACGGCGAACGGGTGTTCTTTGATTTCTTCCTGCGCATGCAGCGGCGGTTCCGCGGTGCCGTCATCGGGGTCACGAAGTCCTTGTACGTGGCCAATACCAAGGCACGGTCGCTGGTGGGGGAGGCGGACGAGGACCTGCTCCGGCGCCTGGCCGAGGAGGCCAGCGTCCGCTCCCGCACCAGCACGGTTCGCCGCCGGCTCAGCTCCGGCCACGCCGTTTCGATCCAGATCACCCCGGTGGAGCAGGCCCCCGGCGACTTCGCCGCGGTGCTCACGCTCGAACCCGAGGCGGAGGACGCCGGCACGGACTTCGCGCAGCTGCCCTGGGGCGACGGCGGGGCCATCGGCACGGACTTCCGCGACCAACTGCGGCGCGCGCTGGAATCGAAGCAGGCGGTGCTGCTCTCCGGCGAACGTGGTACCGGCAAGCGGTTCGCCGCCGCGGAGGCCTTGGTCCGGCCCGGGGCTCCAGCGGCCGAGCTCGACGGCGCGGTGGCGCAGCTGGACAAACAGGCCTGGCTGAAGTCGCTGCAGGCGGCCGTGGGGAACCCGGCGGTACCGCTCCTCCTGAGCCACATCGAGGAGATCCCGCTGGAACTTATGACCACGGTGGCGGACCTGGTGGCCCGGGCCCGGTGCCCGCTGGTGGGAACGACCTCCGAGCAGGTGGACGAGGACAGCCCGGCCGTCTTCGTCCGGGAAAGCTTTCCCGTAGTCCTTCCGGTCCCGCCGCTGCGGGACCGTGCGGACGAATTCTCCGCATTGTGCCGGGGCATCCTGGCGGAGTTCGAAGCAGCGGACGGGAAACCCCACACCTTCGCGCCCAAGACACTTGCGGCACTGGTCGCCAATGACTGGCCGGGCAATATCCGCCAGCTGCGCCAAGTGCTGGCCACGTCGCGGATCCGGGCCGCCGGGCATGAGATCAGGCTGACGGATCTGCCGGCGCGCTACGGGCGCGGCCAGGCCGGCCGTGTGCTGGGGGAAATGGAACGGCTGGAGCGCCAAGCGTTGATGGTCGCGCTGCGGGAGGCCGGCGGGAACCGCAACGCCGCGGCCGAGAAGCTCGGTATTTCCCGGGCGACAATCTACCGCAAGCTCAAGCGCTACGAACTGCACTGACCGACGGCCAGGCGCGCAGGAACAACTACGGAACAAGCAGGGAAGAGGACATTGATGAGCAGGACTGTGGAATTCGCCGGGTCGGTCGCCGTCGTCACCGGTGGTGCCTCCGGGATCGGCAAGGGGATTGCCGAGGCGTTCCTGGCCGAAGGAGCCAACGTCATCATCGCGGATATCGACGACGCGGCGCTGGCCGCCACCGCCGCGGAACTGGGAGTCCTGGGCGTGCGCACCGACGTCACCGACGCCGACAGCGTCCAGGCGCTCGCCGACCGGGCGGTGTCCGAGTACGGCAGGGTGCATGTGGTCTGCAATAACGCCGGCGTCGGTCCCCTGGCCCCGGTGGACAAACTCACCCTGGCGGACTGGCGCTGGATGCTGGAGGTGAACCTCTACGGTGTGGTCCACGGCGTGCATGCCTTCCTGCCCGTCTTGGAACGGAACCCGGACTGGGGCCAGATCGTGAACACATCCTCCATGTCGGTCATCGCCCCGCCGGCGAACCTCGCTGCCTACGTGGCCGCCAAGGCCGGCGTGCTGGGACTGACGGAAGTGCTGGCCCAGGAACTGGCCCTGCGCGGCTCGGTGGTCGGTGCCACGGCGCTGATCCCCGGCCCGGTGCGCACCAACATCATGAACAGCCTGCGTACCCGTCCCGCCGCGGACGCCAGCGGCCTGCACGACGTCGATATCGCCGGCAACGGCAAGAACTTCCGTTTCCTGCAGCCGGCGGACGTGGGACGGATCGTGCTCGAAGCCATCCGCGGCAACAAACTCTACGCCCCCACCCACGCCGAATGGCTGGCCCAGGTCAGCGAACGCCACGCCCGCATCCAGGCCGGCTTCCCGGCACTGCAGGACGCCTGAGCGTCCGCGCGAATCCCCGGAGGACAGAACCTTGACAGAGACAACAACCGCAACACCGGCCCAGCCTGCCGCCGATCCGCGCAGCGCCGAACTGGGCGAGAGGGTGCGCGGCGTGCACCGCCAGTACCCGACCGGAGTGACGGTGGTGACCGCTGCCGCCGGCGGCAAGCCCTACGGACTGGCCGTGAATGCCTTTTCCAGCATTTCGCTGGACCCGCCGCTGGTGCTCGTCTGCGTCAACGAATCCTCCCGGTCCTACCCCGCGGTGTTCGAGGCGGACCATATCGGCGTCAACATCCTCGCCGCCGACCAGGCGGGTGTGGCCGCTAACTTCGCCAAGTCCGGCGGGGACAAGTTCGCGGCCCTGCCGTGGCGGCCCGGCACCCACGGGGTGCCGGTGCTGGACGGGGTGGCCGGGCACTTCGAACTGGAGGTCAAGTACAAGATCCCCGCCTACTCGCACACCATTTTCATCGGCCAGGTGGTGGACGCCGATTCCTCCGGTCAAGCGCCGCTGGTCTACCAGGCCGGTAGGTTCTTCGACGGCGCCAGGCTGGAGCCGGTCCGGCAGCGGCCGGGCCATGAGTGAAGGAGTTTGGATTAGATGACGACCGACCAGAAGACAGTCGAAGAGGCCAACCGCGGGCACTTGCTGCGCTCGCTGGACCACGGCGGCCTTGACGGAGCTCTGGCTTCGCTGGACACGTATTACACCGCCGGGTTCGTACGCCACGGTGACAAGGGTGATTACGACCGGGAACGCCTGGCCGAGGGCCTGCGCCGGCTCTACACGGGGTTCCCCGATCTTGCCCGGCTGCAGTTCGACATCATCAGCCAGGGCGACCGCGTGGCCTACCGCTGGGAGGCCACCGGGACGCACCTGGGCGAATACCTGGGCGTGCGCCCGACCTACCGTGCGGTCACCGCCCGGGGCATGGTGATGTGCCGTTTCGAGGACGGGCTGATTGCCGAGGAATGGGCCTCCTGGAACAAGGTGAGCCTGCTCCACGATCTGGGCATTATCCCGCTGGGCCGCTAGGAGGAGACAGATGGAGACATTCAAGGACAAAGTCGCATTCATTACCGGGGGCGCCTCGGGGGCAGGGTTCGGCCAGGCACAGGTCTTCGGCCAGGCGGGCTGCCGGATCGTGATCGCCGACATCCGCCAGGACGCGCTGGACGAGGCCCTGGCGAAGCTGCGCGCGGAGGGCATCGAGTCCCACGCCATCCGGCTCGACATCTCCGACCGCCAGGCCTACGCCGCGGCCGCCGACGAGGTGGAATCCGTCTTTGGCGGGCCGCCGCAGCTGCTGTTCAACACGGCCGGGGTCAACAGTTTCGGCCCGCTGGAGAAGGCCACCTACGAGGATTTCGACTGGATCTTCGGGGTGAACCTGCACGGTGTGGTCAACGGCATCCAGACCTTCCTGCCGCGCATGATCGACAGCGGCCGCGACGGGCACATCGTCACCACGGCCTCGATGGCCGGATTCGAAGGCAGTCCGACGGCGGCCATCTATTCGGCCACCAAGGCTGCGGTCATCAACCTGATGGAAAGCTACGCACTCACCCTGCCGAAGTACGGCATCGGCGTCTCGGTGCTGTGCCCGGCCAGCATCCGCTCCAATATCGCCGATGCCCAGCAGACCAGGCCGGCGCATCTGGCTGCCAACAGCGGATTCCGCTCCGATGAGGCCTTCATCGAACTGCAGCGACGGCTCTACAGCGGTGGCATGGACCCTGTGGTGCTGGCCGGGCATGTCAAGCAGGCCGTCGAGAACGAGGAACTGTACATCCTGCCGTTCCCCGAGACCAAGGACGGCGTGCGCGCCCATTTCGACACGATCCTGGACGCCTTCGCGGACCCGGACAGCGACCGCGAAGGAGCCGAACAGCGGGCCCGGGCCTTCGCCGCCTACCGGGCCGAGGCGGCCCGGACCGCAGCCGCGGCGGGCTGACCGCCGGCCCGGCAAGATCCGCCGGCCCAGCCGGCCCCACCCAAGGAGTTGCATATGGCAGTTGTGCCATTGAAGGACATCGTGGAGCGCGCGTTCGACGGGCGCTACGGTGTTCCGGCCATTAATATCTTCAACGACCTGACCCTCGAAGCCGTGCTGGCCGGCGCGGTGGAAGCCAGTTCCCCGGTCATCGTGCAGACCTCGGTGAAAACCGTGAGGTCCATTGGGGCGGATGTGCTCTTCCGGATGTGGGAGGGCATGACGGCGGGGATCGAGGTGCCCGTGACCCTGCATCTGGACCATTGTCCGGACCGGGCAGTGATCACCGAGTGCCTCGACCGCGGGTGGAATTCGGTGCTCTTCGATGCCTCCGAGCTTCCGGTGGCCGAGAACCAGCGCCAGACCATCGAGGTTGTGGCCCAGGCACGCCGCTGCGGCGCCCATGTGGAAGGGGAGATCGAATCCATCACCGGTGTCGAGGACGGCGTCGGCTCCGATGCGGAGTCCGTGCGCCAGCCGCTGCAGGTGGCCCTGGACTTCATCGCCGAAACCGGCGTGGATGTCTTCGCCCCGGCCATCGGCAATGCGCACGGCAAATACAAGCAGGCCCCCGTGCTGGACGTCCAGCGCGTGAGCGACATCGTCCAGGCCACCGGGATCCCGATCGCCCTGCACGGGGGCAGCGGCCTCTCCGACGCCCAGTTCGGCGACCTGATCGCGCGCGGCTGCGCCAAGGTCAACATATCCACCGCCCTGAAGCAGGAGTACATGCGCTCGAGCCTGGTGTTCCTCAAGGGCGCCGAGCAGGCGGACACCTGGGATCCGCCGTCGCTGTTCCGCGCGGTCGGAACCGACGTGAAGACACTGACGGTGGGCCTGGCCAAGCAGTTCGGCAGCGCCGGAAAGGCCTGGTGAGCATGCCTGCGCTGATCTTTGATTGCGACGGCGTGCTGGCCGATACCGAGCGTTTCGGGCACCTGCCGGCGTTCAACAGCACGTTTGCGGACTTCGGGCTTCCGGTGCGCTGGAGCGAGGAGGACTACGCCGGCAAGCTGCTGATCGGCGGCGGCAAGGAACGCATGGCCAGCCTGCTGACGCCGGAGTTCGTCGCGGCGAACGGACTGCCGGCGGATGCCCGGGCCCAGTCGGACCTGCTGGCCGCCTGGCACCGGGCCAAGACCGCGCACTACACGCGGGCGGTCCAGGAAGGGCGGATGCCCGGCCGGCCCGGCGTCGTCCGGCTCGTGGACGAGGCGCTCGCGGCCGGCTGGCAGCTGGCCGTGGCCTCGACGTCGGCGGAGGTTTCCGTCCGGGCGGTGCTGGCCCACGTGGTCGGGGCGGCACGGGCGGCCCGTTTCCGGGTCTATGCCGGAGATATCGTGCCCCGCAAGAAGCCGGCACCGGACATCTACGAACTGGCCGTCGCCGACCTCGGGGCCGGCCGGCAGGAGGTCGTGGTGGTGGAGGACAGCGCCAACGGCCTGCAGGCCGCGCTCGGCGCCGGCCTGAAGACCATCGTGACCGTCAGCAGCTACACCGCCGGGGAGGATTTCACCGGGGCGGCGCTGGTCGTCTCGTCCCTGGGGGAGCCGGGCGAACCGGCCGAAACGCTGGCCGATCCGCTCGCCCTGCGGCCGCACGGCCGGGTCGCCCTGGCCACGCTCAACGCAATCCTGGACACCTCGGAGGTGAAGGCACCATGAGCACCAACAGTCTTGCCCGGACCGAATTCATCGTCCGGACCATCGCCCGGACGGCGGTGGAGAAGGAGCAGGAATTCTGCGACCTTGACGCCGTGGTCGGCGACGGCGACTTCGGCTACTCGCTGGCGCGCGGTTTCGAGATCGTCCTGCAGGACTGGGACAGCTTCGAACGGACCGACATCGGCACTTTCCTGCAGAAGGTCGCCCTGGTGATCTCCGCCCGGATCGGCGGCACCTCCGGTCCCATCTGGGGAACGGCCTTCCTGCGGGCCGCCGGCGTGGCCAAAGGCAGGCAGCAGTTGGCCGCGGCGGATGCCGTGGGCATGCTGCGCGCCGCGATCGACGGCATCAAGGTGCGCGGCGGCGCCGAGGTCGGGGACAAGACGCTGCTTGACGCCCTCGTCCCGGTGGCGGACGCCTTGGAGCAGGCCGCCGCCGACGGCGCGGACGGTGCGGCCGCCGTCGAAACCGCCGCCAAGGCAGCGCGGGACGCCGCCGAGGCCACCAGCTCCCTGGCGGCGCGCCGGGGCCGTGCGAGCTACAGCGGAGATCGCAGCATCGGGTCTCCGGATGCCGGGGCGATGGCTGTGGCGATCATGCTGGAGCAGATCAACGCCGGCTGGCCCGGCCACTGAATGTTCCGGAACTGCAAAACACAACGAAGTGAGGTACGCCATGAAGAAGTTCGTCAATGATCCCAAGGACTTTGTGCCCGAGATGCTTAAGGGCATTGCCCTGGCCAACCCGGACACGCTGGCCTATGTGCCGGAGTTCAACCTGATCATGCGCAAGGACGCCCCGCGCGAGGACAAGGTCACCATCATCCAGGGCTCGGGGTCCGGCCACGAGCCGGCGCACGTCATGACCGTGGGCCGGGGCATGCTCGACGGCGCCTGCCCCGGCGATGTGTTCGCCGCGCCTCCGGCGCACTACGTCTATGAAACCGCCAAGACCCTGGCCTCCCCGAAGGGCGTGCTGCTGCTGGTGAATAACTACACCGGGGACAAGATGGCCTTCGAAATGGCGCAGGAGCTGGCCGAGGCGGACGGCATCAACGTCCGGACCTTGTTCATCAACGATGACGTCGCGGTCGAGGATTCCACCTTCACCGTGGGCCGGCGCGGCGTGGCCGGGAACTTCTTCGTGATGAAGGCGGTGGGTGCGGCCGCCGAGGCCGGGGCGGACCTGGACGAGCTGGTCCGGATCGGCCAAAAGGTCAACTCCCGGACCCGTACGATGGGTGCGGCCCTGACCGCCTGCACTCCTCCGGCCAAGGGTTCGCCGCTGTTCGAGCTTGGGGCGGACGAGATCGAAATGGGCGTGGGCATCCACGGCGAGCCTGGCCGGCGCCGCGCCCCGCTGGCCACGGCCAACGAGATCATCGACGAACTGCTGGAGAGTGTGGTGCGGGACCTGCCGTTTGCCGCCGGGGACCGGGTGGCGCTGATGATCAACGGGCTGGGCGGAACCCCGGTCAGCGAGCTCTACGTGCTGTACGGCCGGGCCCACGAGCAGCTGGCCGCCCGGGAAATCACCGTTGGCCGCAGCTACGTGGGAGAGTATTGCACGTCGCTGGACATGGCCGGAGCCTCGGTGACCCTGGTCCAGCTGGACGACGAGATCGAGGAACTGCTCGCGGCACCGGCGGAGATTGCCGCGCGGGTGTTCTGACCGGTCCAGCGTGGGCGGCCAGGCACAGGCGTGTCCAAATGCGGACCGGGCCTGGCCGCACCGCATTGAAAATGCTTTTCACAACTATTGACTTTCTCAATCAAGTACCTCTAGCGTAGGGCTTGGCTGCTGTGACTGCGCTCACGGACAGCCCTGAGGACGGAGCAAGCCCCGGTGCGGGGACATCGTGAAGGGTACGTGTAAGGATGCACAACCAGGGTGTGGGAACGTGGATTCACCGCCGCCGGGTGAAGTCCGCCGGCAGGACGGCGCTGATCAGCGGCGGCGCCGAGCTGAGCTATGACGAGTTCGCGGAGCGGGTGGACCGGCTCGCCTCGGCTCTGGCGGCCCGCGGCATCGCCAAGGGCAGCCGGGTGGCATACCTGGGCGAGAACCATCCGGCGTTCCTGGAGACCTTCTTCGCCTGCGGCACGCTGGGTGCCGTTTTTGTCCCGCTGAACACCCGGCTGGCCCCGCCGGAGATCGAATATGCGCTGCAGGATTCCGGCAGCTCCATCCTGGTCCACGCCCGGTCCCTGGACGGACTGGCCGTCCCGGGGTCGCGGAAGGTGGAACTGACGCACCGGATCGTCGTCGCCGACGCCCCGGCGACGGACGCAGCGGCAGACGCGGCAGCGGAAACCCCGGCGGGCGCCGCCGTCGAGGATTTCGAGCAGGCCATCACCGCCGGCTCCCCGGAGCACCGCGACGTCGAAGTCACCCTCGAGGACCCGGCGATGATCCTCTACACCTCCGGCACCACCGGCCGGCCCAAGGGCGCCCTGCTCACGCACGGCAACATGACGTGGAACAGCGTCAACGTGCTGGTGGACTATGACATGGTCAGTTCCGACGTGGCCCTGATGATCGCCCCGATGTTCCATGTGGCCTCCCTCGGCATGGGAGTGCTGCCGGCGCTGCTTAAGGGTGCCACGGTGATCCTGGAGCCGCGCTTCGAACCCGGGCGGACCCTGCACCTGATCGAGCAGTACCGGGCGACCAGCATCAGCGGCGTACCCACGACCTACCAGATGCTCTGCGAGCACCCGGACTGGGACAAGACCGATATCAGCTCGCTGACCAAGCTCACCTGCGGCGGCTCGGCCGTGCCGATGCGCGTGCTGGAAGCCTACGAGAGCCGCGGGCTGTCCTTCTCCGGCGGCTACGGAATGACCGAAACGGCTCCCGGGGCGACCAGCCTGGCACCGAACAAGTCGCGCGAAAAGGCCGGCTCGGCAGGGCTGCCGCACTTCTTCACCGACATCCGCATCACCAACGTGCTGGGCGAGGCCACGCCGGCCGGCAGCGTGGGGGAGATCCAGATCTCCGGTCCCAACGTCATCAAGGAGTACTGGAACCGCCCGGACGCCACCGCGGACAGCTATGCCGACGGCGTGTGGTTCAAGTCCGGCGACATGGGCTACGTGGACGAGGAGGGCTACCTTTATATCTCCGACCGGCTCAAGGACATGATCATTTCCGGCGGCGAGAACATCTACCCGGCCGAGGTCGAGCAGCATATTGCGGAGCTGGAGGCCGTCGGCAGCGTGGCGGTCATCGGCGTGCCGGACGAGAAATGGGGCGAGGTGCCCCGGGCCATCGTCACGGTCCGCAACGGCTACAGCCTCACCGAGGAAGAGATCCGGACCCAGCTGCAGGGGCGCCTGGCCCGCTACAAAATCCCCAAGAGCGTGGTGATCGTGGAAGAGCTGCCCCGCACCGCCAGCGGCAAGATCCGCAAGGCGGAGCTGCGCAAGCAGTACTCGGGCTAAGTCCGCGGGACATCCACGCCCACCCCCTCCCACCCGCAACTTGGGCGGGATAGATGCTGTGTACCGGCCGGATAACAGCATCTATCCCGCCCAAGTTTCAGAAGGGGTGCATAAGGCGGCCCCCGCTACTCGGCGTAGTGGCCGGACGCCTCCTGCCACGCCTCCGGTTCGGCAATTTCGGCGTGCTGCGGCTTCGGCACCAGGGCCACGGCCAGCAGGCCGAGGAGCGCGGCGAGGCTGAAGAAGTAGAACCCGAAGGGGTAGGCGATGCCCCAGACCACCAGCAGGCCGGTGGCCCACGGGCCGACAATGGCACCGAGGCGTCCAACGGCCGCCACGAACCCCATGCCGGAGGCGACGATCCGGCGCGGGTAGGCATAGCCCACGAACGCGTAGATGAGCACCTGGGAGCAGAAGACGAAGACGCCGGTCACCAAGACGACGGCGTTGAGCAGCAGCTGGTTTTCCATCTTCACGCTCAGCAGAGCCAGCATGACGGCCGAGGCACCAAACCAGACCAGCGCGGTCCCTTTCACGCCCTTCCTGTCCGCCACCTTGCCGCCGATCATCAGGCCCGCAATGGCGCCCAGGTTCAGCACCAGCAGCAGGACCAGCGAACTGGCCACGTTGTAGCCGGCGTCGCGCATCAGCTGCGGCAGCCAGGTATTCAGGCCGTAGACCAGCAGCAGCCCCATGAAGGCACCGACCCACAGGCCGATCGTGGTGCGCAGGTAGGTGCGGTTGAGCACGTCGCGGGCCCGGATCTTCTCGTGTGCGGGAGCAGCTTCCGCCGCGCCGGCATGAACCGGGCCGGCATGAAGGCTGGTCTCCGGGAGCTTGGCCCACATCAGCGGGAGCACCACCAGGCCGAAGGCGCCGCCGGCATAGAAGATCCATGGCCAGTGGACTCCGGCCAGCAAGGCGCCGAACGCAGCGGCAACGGCGCCGACGTGGTAGCCGGTCATGGTCAGCGTGCTCGAATGCGCCTTCGCGTCATGCGCGGAAGCCTCCTGCATCGTGGTCACGGCCACGGGCAGGCAGCCGCCAAGGCCCAGGCCTGCGATCAGGCGCGCCAGCGCCAGCATCATGACATTCGGCATCAGCGGGAAGATGAGGGTGAATAGGGAGAAGACGAGCACGCTTGCCATCAGGGGCCTGCGGCGGCCGAACCGGTCCGACACCGGACCGATCAGCGCCGCGCCGACGCCGACGCCGATCAGCGAAACGGTCGCAATGAACGTGGCGTCCAAGGTGGTCATGCCCACGTGCTGGCTGTCCAGCAGCGTCGGGATCGAGGCCCCGAGGGCAACGATGTCGAAGCCTTCGAAGACGACCGCGAGCCAGCACAGGATCACGATCCAGGTACGGGAAGGGGCGAGGACGGCCATGGGTCTCAGTCCTTCGGATTCGGCGGGTAGCCTGCGATGCCGGGCGGCCTGATGATGGAATTACCTACCAGTGTGGCGCGGATCTCCCGGGGGTCCAATAGGCGGTCCAGAAGCTGCCAGGGCGCGGAATTTCCGGATCTCGGCGGGCGCTGATGGCGCCGGGCGCGTGCGTCGTTTGATTGTCGGCGGGATGGTGTAGCCTCATTGCTGGCCGGATACCCGGCGATCCCTCGCATCTCTCCAGAAAGAGCACCCTGCATGCTGCTCCGATTGATCCGCGACTATTCGAAACCGTACGGGCCGGCGATCCTGGCCGTCGTTGTCCTGCAGCTCGCATCCACCATTGCCACCCTGTACCTGCCGAGCCTGAACGCCCGGATTATCGACGACGGCGTGGCGCGCGGCGACACCGACTTCATCTGGCGCACCGGCGCCCTGATGCTCGTGGTGTGCCTTGCCCAGGTGGCCACCGCCATCGCGGCCGTCTACTTCGGGGCCAAGGCCGCCATGGCTGTCGGCCGCGACCTGAGGCGCGCGGTTTTCCACAAGGTCTCCGGCTATTCGGCCCGGGAGATGGGACGCTTCGGCGCGCCGTCGCTGATCACCCGCGGCACCAATGACGTCCAGCAGGTACAGATGCTGGTGCTGCTGGGGCTGAACTTCATGGTGGCCACGCCGATCATGTGCATCGGCGGCATCATCATGGCGCTGCGCGAGGACATCGGCCTCTCCTGGCTGGTCTGGGTGGCCGTGCCGCTGCTCGGCGCGGTGGTGGGGTTCCTGGTCTGGCGCCTGATGCCGCTGTTCCGGACCATGCAGACCAAGATCGACCGGATCAACGGAGTCCTGCGGGAGCAGATCACCGGCATCCGGGTGGTGCGCGCCTTCGTCCGCGAACCGCACGAGACCAAGCGCTTCGCGGGAGCCAACAAGGAACTGACGGACGTCTCGCTGGCCATCGGCTCGCTGTTCGTGCTGATGTTCCCCTCCATCGGCATGATCCTGCATATCTCCACCGCCGCGGTGCTGTGGTTCGGCGGCCTGCGGGTGGAGGCCGGGGAGATGGAGGTGGGGGCGCTGACCGCCTTCCTGCAGTACCTGCTGCAGATCCTGATGGCCGTCATGATGGGCACGTTTATGGCGATGATGATTCCGCGTGCCTCGGTGTGTGCGGACCGCATCGGCGAGGTGCTCGACGTCGAACCTTCCATCCGCGAGCCCGAGGCGCCGGCGGCGCCGCCGGCCAACGCCGGCGTTGTCGAGTTCCGCGATGTTACCTTCGCCTATCCCGGGGCTGAGGCGCCGGTACTGAGCAATATCAGCTTTACCGCCCGGCCTGGCCAGACCACGGCGATCATCGGCAGCACCGGTGCGGGCAAGAGCACGCTGGTGTCCCTGCTGCCGCGGCTGTTCGACGCCGATGCCGGCCAGGTGCTCCTCGACGGCGTGCCGGTGACCGAATTGTCCCGCCCGGAGATCACCGGCCGCGTGGCCATGGTCCCGCAGCGTCCCTACCTGTTTTCCGGCACCATCGCGCACAACCTGCGCTTCGGCAATCCGGCGGCGGACGAGGACGAGCTGTGGCAGGCCCTGGCCGTGGCCCAGGGCGAGGACTTCGTCCGGGCCAAGCAAGGCGGGCTGCAGTCCCGCGTGGCCCAGGGTGGCACCAACGTCTCGGGCGGGCAGCGGCAGCGGCTGTGCATTGCCCGCGCGCTGGTGGCCAAGCCCAAGGTCTACGTCTTTGACGATTCCTTCTCCGCCCTGGACGTGGCCACCGATGCCCGGCTCCGCGCGGCGCTGAAGGAGCAGACCACGGACGCCGCCGTGATCATCGTGGCCCAGCGGGTCTCCACCATCACCGACGCGGACCAGATCCTGGTCATGGAACACGGCGAGATCGTGGCCCGGGGCACGCACGAGGAACTGCTGGAAACCTCACCCACGTACCAGGAAATCGTCCAGTCCCAGATCAGCGCGGAGGAAGTGGCATGAGCAAGGAGTCGCAGCTGGCGGAGGCAGCCCCGGCGCCCGATGAGGAGCTGCCCGAGGAGGAATTCCGTCCCACTGAGGCGGACGGGGACATGTTCGGGGGCACCCCGGCCAAGAAGGCCAAGCAATTCTGGCCCTCGGCCAAGCGGCTGCTTGGGCTGCTCCGGCCCGAGCGCGCCGGCATCATCGTGGTCCTGGCCATGGTGCTGGTCGCCGTCGTCCTGAACGTCGTCGCCCCGCGGGTCCTCGGCCGGGCCATGGATGTGATCTTCAGCGGCGTGATCGGCAGGGACATGCCCGCGGGCATGACGCAGGAGCAGGTCATCGCCGGGCTGCGCGCCCAGGGCCAGGACCAGTTTGCGGACATGCTTTCCGGGATGACGCTGGTGCCCGGCGCGGGCATCGACTTCCTGGTGCTTGGCCGGCTGATCGCCATCGTCCTGTGCATGTACCTGGTGGCTTCGCTGTTCATGTGGCTCCAGGGCTGGGTGCTGAACCGGATCGTGATGCGGGTGGTCGCGCAGCTGCGGATGGACGTGGAAGCCAAGATCAACCGCCTGCCGCTGAACTATTTCGATACCAAGCAGCGCGGCGACGTGCTCTCCCGGGTGACCAACGATGTGGATAACATCCAGCAGGCACTGCAGCAGGCCTTCGCCCAGCTGATCATGTCGGTGCTCACAGTGCTGGGCATCACCGTGATGATGTTCGCCGTCTCCTGGCAGCTGGCGCTGATCGCACTGGTCGCGCTGCCGCTGGCCGGGGTCGGCGCCGGCATGATCGGAGCCCGCAGCCAGAAGCTGTTCGCCGCCCAGTGGAAGAACACCGGCGGGCTCAACGGGCAGATCGAGGAAGCCTTCAGCGGCCATGACCTGGTCCGGGTGTTCGGCCGCGAGGCGGACGTGCTCAAGGAGTTCGACGAGAAGAACGAGGCGCTGTACAAGGCCAGCTTCGGCGCACAGTTCGTCTCCGGGATGATCATGCCGGTGATGAACTTCGTCTCCTACCTCAGCTATGTGGGCATCGCCGTGGTCGGCGGCCTGCGGGTGGCCTCCGGTGCCATGACCTTGGGGGATGCGACGGCGTTCATCCAGTACTCGCGCGAGTTCACCCAGCCGCTGGGCCAGATGGCCGGCATGGCCAACATGCTGCAGTCCGGCGTGGCCTCGGCCGAGCGGGTCTTCGAACTGCTGGACGAGGACGAGCAGCTGCCGGACACCGCCACGAAGCAGCTGCCGGCCAGGATGGACGGGCACGTGGAATTCGAGCACGTCACGTTCAGCTACACCCCGGACAAGCCGCTGATCGAGGATCTGTCCTTCGCGGCGCGCCCCGGGGAAACCGTGGCCATCGTCGGCCCCACCGGGGCCGGCAAGACCACGCTGGTGAACCTGGTCATGCGCTTCTACGAACTCAACGCCGGGCGCATCACCCTCGACGGCGTGGACATCACCGAGCTGAGCCGGGCAGAGCTGCGCTCGAAGGTGGGCATGGTGCTGCAGGACGCCTGGCTGTTCGGCGGAACCATCTTTGAGAACATCCGCTACGGCAACCTGGCGGCCACCGAGGAGGAGGTCATCGCGGCGGCCAAGGCCACCTACGTGGACCGCTTCGTGCACGCGCTGCCGGAGGGCTACGACACGGTGATTGACGAAGAGGGCAACAACGTCAGCGCCGGCGAGAAGCAGCTGATCACCATCGCCCGGGCGTTCCTGGCCAATCCGGCCCTGCTGATCCTGGACGAGGCCACCAGCTCGGTGGATACCCGCACCGAACTGCTGGTGCAGCAGGCGATGGCCGCGCTGCGTACGGACCGGACCTCCTTCGTGATCGCGCACCGGCTCTCCACCATCCGGGACGCCGACGTGATCCTGGTGATGGATGAGGGCAGGATCGTGGAGCAGGGCAACCATGCCCGGTTGCTCGAGGCGCAGGGGGCCTACTACCGGCTGTACATGTCCCAGTTCGCCGGCGCCGCTGACCCGGCCAGCTGACCGACTGCCGGCGGCCGGATACCGGCCGCCGTCCTGCCCGGAGATCCACCGCACTGAGGCCGGATCGCGGACTGCTCCGCGGTCCGGCCTCCGTGCGGTCCTATAGTTCCTTGAACAGCCCGCGCCAGAAGGCGCGCCAGTGCTCCACGGTCTGCGCGGAATCGAGCTTGGTGTGGCTGATACCCATGGATGCCTTGCCCGGGGCCTTCTGGTAGATGTCCAGGCTGACCCGGCTGCCGTCGGAGAGCGCCGCGCGCCAGTAGCGCCACTTGTCGGTCGAGCTGGTGGCCGGCGCCTTGTCCAGCGGGATCCCGGAGAACTCGCCGCGGCCGCCGACCAAGGTGCACCAGGCGTCCAGGGCCTCATCCATGCTGCCGTTGAAGGTTTTGCTCACGCCGACCTGGAAGTCGCCGTCGCAGCTCTGTCCCGGCTGCCGCCGGCCGATGTGCTGCTCGTAGGCCACCGTGACGCTCTGGGCCCACCAGCCGCTGTTCGGGTGGGAGGCGGACAGCCGCTCCCCGGCGTGCCGGGCGATGTCCTTGTGCGGCAGTTCCTGGCCTCCGCGGCTGTCCAGGAACTCCACCCAGGCATCCCAATCGGTGCCGGTGGCGTTTTCGATCGCCTCAATATTGGATGCCTTCGTCATGGGCACATTCTAGGCTGCGGCCGAAGTAACACTACGGCAACATGGTGATCGCTCAGGGGTAATACCCGGCCGCCACACTGGGGTGCGTAATCGGCTGGCCGGTGCAAGGAGTCCACCCATGCCCACCCCATTGAATCAGGCAGTCGCGGACGCGGCCCTGCTGACCAAGTCCCTGCCGCTGGGGCTGTTGAAGTCCTTTATCCAGACCGAAGCCTCGGAGGACAGGTTGTCTCCGGGGCTGCTGGCCGATCTGCGCCTGCTCGCGCGCACCCCCAACCTGCTGGTGGCCTGCAACTACGGTGGAACGCTCTGCTCCGCCGAGGGCATTTCCACCGAGACGCTTCCGCTGGGCGGCGCTGCTGTCGCCTTCCGTGCGCTGGCGGCGCTGCCCAATACCCATGCCGCCATCATTTCCGGACGGTCGCTGCGGGATCTGGCCTCGGTCTCCCGGCTGCCGGCCGAAGTCCATCTGGTGGGCTCGCACGGTTCCGAGTTCGACATGGCGTTCGCCCACGGACTCAGCCTGGGCACCGAGGCGCTCCTGCAGCAGGCCGGCACGGCGCTGGTCGAGGCCGTCGGATTTGAAAAGGCGGTCAGTATCGAACGCAAGCCGGTCGCCGTCGCCGTCCATACGCGCGGCGCACCGCCGGAGGTCTTCGAACGGGTCAGGACGGCGTCCCGGCAGATCGCCGAGAACCACGGCCTGTACTTCATCGAGGACGGCTCGGTGCTGGACCTGTCGGTCACCGAACCGGCCAAGGGCGCGGCCTTGGAACGGCTGCGCTCGCAACTGGGCGTCAGCGCCGCCCTGTATGCCGGCGACGCAGAGAGCGACGAGGCGGCCATCCGGACCTTGCGCGGGCCCGATCTGGGCATCCGGGTCGGCGGCGGGCAGACGGACGCGGCGCACCGGGTCCAGGATCCGGAGGCATTTGCGCGCGCGCTGGCCATCCTCTTCGAGCTGCGGCGCGCCTGGCTGTTCGGCGAGGATGCGGTGGGGCTGGAACAGCACTCGCTGCTGGCGGACGGCTCCTCCACGGCCCTGGTCACACCGGATGCCAGGATTTGTTGGATGAGCCACCCATTGCCGGACTCGGGCTCTGTCTTCGCCCATCTACTCGGCGGTGATGCGGCCGGGCATTTCAGCATCGAACCGGTGAAGCCCTCTGCCGTCCTGGGCCAGCGCTATCTGGACAACACCATGGTGGTGGAGACCCGGTGGGCGGACGTGACCGTTAACGACTATCTGGAGCCATCGCCCGAAGGGATCACCACTCTGGTCCGCGTCCTGACTGGCACCGGAGCAGCCCGCATTACCTTCGCACCGCGCCCGGACTATGCCAACGCGCCGTTCAATATGGAAACACGGGATGGCTGCGTCCAGGTCATGGGCACTTCGGATCCCATTGCCTTGCACGCCCCGGGGGTCGCTTTCAAGGTGTCTTCGGACGGCAGGTTCGCCACTGCGACGGCGGAGGTCCAGTTGCAGGACGGACCCGTGATCCTGACCATGCGCTGCGGGGATACCGCACCTTTTGTCCCGGATTCCGACGGCGAGCCGGAGCGCCGGGCCAAGGTCATGGCGCAGGCCCGCGGCTGGATCCGCAGCCTGGACATCCCCAAGGTCAAGCCGTCGCTGGTGGCCCGTTCCGCACTGGTGCTCCGGGCCATGGTGCACGAGCCCACCGGCGGCGTCCTGGCTGCGCCGACCACCTCCTTGCCCGAGGGCATCGGCGGGATCAGGAACTGGGATTACCGGTTCTGCTGGCTGCGGGACGGTTCGATGACGGTGCGCACACTGGCGGAGCTGGGCTCGACCAGCGAAGCGGACGGCTTCCTGCGCTGGCTGGACGGCATCCTGAAGAACGCGCCCGGGCCGGAATGGCTGCACCCGCTGTATTCGGTTTCGGGCACCCCGCTTTCCTCGGAAGCCACCTTGGAAAACCTGCCCGGCTATGCCGGTTCGCGGCCGGTGCGGATCGGCAACGCCGCGGACCACCAAGTGCAGCTGGACGTCTTCGGGCCGGTTGCCGAGCTCATCCATACGCTCAGCGACGCCCGGGGCGAGCTGTCGGATTTCCAATGGTCGCTGCTGGAGAAGATGGCCGCCGCGGTCGCCGCCCGCTGGCACGAACCGGACCACGGGATCTGGGAGGCGCGCATACCGCCGCGCCACCATGTGTACACCAAGACCATGTGCTGGGTGACCCTGGACCGCGCCCTGGAAACGGCCCGCCGGCACGGCCGGGCACCGGATCCGGACTGGGCGCCGCTGGCGGCAGCCATCCGCGGGCAGGTCCTGGCCGAGGGCTGGAGCGAGGCGGCCCGGTCGTACACCGTGGCCTACGACAGCGACGAGGTGGACGCGGCGGTGCTGCACATCGGGCTCTCCGGCCTGCTGGACGTCGGTGATCCGCGCTTTCACCACACGGTGGCGGCGGTGGAGCGGGAACTGCGGGTCGGGCCGACGGTGTTCCGCTACCATTACGACGACGGCCTGCCCGGGCTCGAGGGCGGGTTCCACATTTGCACCACCTGGCTGATCGAGGCGTACCTGGCGGTCGGGCGGTTCGACGACGCCGAGAAGCTGTTCAGCCAGCTGGTCAGCCTGGTCGGACCCACCGGCCTGCTGCCCGAGGAATACGATCCGGCCACGGAAACCCATCTGGGCAACCACCCGCAGGCCTACTCGCATCTGGGGTTCATCCGCTGCGCGCAGCTGATCGACCGGTACCTCGACGGGCGGCAGCACCCGGCCTGATTCCCGCTCGGTTACGCATAGTCCTTTCCCAAGAGTTGGTCGCCAGGCCTGCTGGGACCAACATCGCTAGAGCCGGGTGACCTGATGGATGCTTTCGGCTATGCGGTGAATCTCATTCGTCCGGATGCCCGCGATATTCACCCGTCCGTCATCGGTACCGTAGATGGAGTGGTCGGTCCTGAGTTGCAGCATCTGTGCCGGGGTGAGCGGCAGCATTGAAAACATCCCTTTGTGCTGCTGGATGCGGTCATAATGGTCCGTTTGGGTAACCTCCTGCAGCGCCAGGGCGAGGCTTTCGCGGTTGGTTCTAATCCGTTGCCGCATGGCGGCAAGTTCCTCCTCCCAGCTTTGAAACAAGTCCGCAGATCCCATGATTTCGGCTACGATGGTGGCTCCGTGATCGGGCGGCATGGAGTAAAGGGACCGTGCAATCTGTTGAAGGGCTGGCCGGATTGTTGCGGGGCGGGGCCCGAGAACCATTGCGGCTCCGGTGCGGTCGCGGTACAGGCCGAAGGTCTTGGAACAGCTGACGGCGATCATCATGGTTTCCGCGTGGCAGGCCATGTACCGGAGCCCCGCTGCATCCGTTTCCAACGAGTCTCCCAGGCCCAGGTATGCTGCATCCACGAGCGGGACCGCCCCCGTCTCGCTGACAACTTCGGCCAGCGACCTCCATAGGTCCATGGTCATATCTGCCCCGCTGGGGTTGTGGCCGCTGGCCTGGAGCAGCATGACATCGCCACGGCGCGCGTTGCGCAGCTGGCAGGCAACCAAGTCTGGATCTGCCTGTCCGGAGTCGTTGAGATATTCATAGCGCGCGACGCTGAGTCCGGCCGCCCGGGCAACGGGCGCGTGATTTGCGTAGGCGGGGTCCGATAACCAGACAGTCGATCCCGGATTCGCCAAGTGGACCAGCTCAAAGAGGATTCTCAGTGCACCGGTCCCGGCAATCGTCTGAATTGTTGTCAGATTGTCGACTGCAGCCAGGTCGCCCAAGACGAGACCGCTTATCGCGGTGTTGAACGTATCGTTACCGCTAAGACCCAGATATGCCTTGGACCCGGAACGATGAGCGAGGACATTTTCGGCATCACGGACAGCCCTCATGACCGGCGTAGAACCATGGTCATCCCGATAGACTCCGACGCACAGATCCAGCTTCCGGGGAGACATGTCTGCGCGGAAGCAAGCATTCACTGCGAAGATGGGGTCTGCGGCAGGAGCTTGCAGTGACTCAAACATTGGCATTCGCCTTCAAAATCCAAACCCTTTCAATAAGACTGTTGGGGACGATCAAATCTTCGAACTTCTGATTCAGCCAATGCGTGGCTGCACCGACTATCAGCCCACGGACCTTTGTGCGGCGATCGGCAACTGGGCTACGGGGAATGGCCTGGTTGTGAAGCCGATCGCGGGAACGCCATAGGTATATTGCCTCTCAGCCTTGCCAAGCTGCCGCAACGGCAGCGGCGACCGTGTCAGCGACCCGTGGGTCCAGGGGCGACGGCACGATGTAGTCATGGCGCAGCTCCCCATCGACCAATGATGCTATGGCCCGGGCAGCGGCGATTTTCATCTCGGCGGTGATCTTGGATGCACCGCAGTCCAGCGCCCCGCGGAAGATCCCAGGGAAGGCCAACACGTTGTTGATTTGGTTCGGGAAGTCCGAGCGCCCGGTGGCGACGATGGATGCATGGCGGGCCGCGACGTCGGGCATGACCTCCGGGTCGGGATTGGACAGGGCGAAGATAATGGCGCCTTGGTTCATCCCTTCCAAGTCCGCTTCGGTGACTTTCGCGGAGGACACCCCGATCAGCACGTCTGCGCCGTCGAGGGCCGCACGGATCCCACCCACGATGTTGTTGCGGTTCGTTTTGGCGGCGTATTTTGCCTTGACCGGGTTCAGGTCGTCGCGGTCGCGGTGAATAATGCCGCGCGAATCGACCAGAAGGACATCGTCCACACCGCTGGCGATCAGGATCTCCGCGATCGCGATGCCCGCGGCGCCCGCCCCGCTGACCACCACTCGGAGCGAGGACAACTCCCGGCCGACCACCTTCGCGGCGTTGGTCAGCGCGGCAAGGACGACGACTGCGGTACCGTGCTGGTCATCGTGCATCACGGGGCAGTCCAGCGCCTCGATGAGCTTTTCCTCCAGTTCGAAGCAGCGCGGCGCGGAGACATCCTCGAGGTTCACCGCGCCGAAGCTCGGACGGAGGTGGACCAAAGTTGCCACGATTTCATCGACATTGGTGGTGTTCAGCACCAGCGGAATGGAGTCCAGCCCGCCGAAGGCCTTGAACAGTGCGCTTTTGCCCTCCATCACAGGTAGCGACGCACCCGCTCCGATATTGCCCAGGCCTAGCACGGCGGTGCCGTCCGAGACGACGGCAACCAGCCGTGAGGCCCAAGTGTAGGTCGCGTGCTTGGCCGGATCTTGGGCAATGGCGCGGGACACCTGGGCCACGCCCGGGGTGTAGGCGATGGACAGGGCACGCTTGGAATCAAGCGGTGTGGTGTACGAAACCGACAGTTTCCCACCTACGTGGGCGGAGAAGATTTCGTCTTCGGTGATCGAGGGAAGGCTGGATGCGGGTGCCTGAACTGACATGTAGGGGCTCCTATGCGAATAGATGTTGGCGTATCGACGGACTGGCGCAGCATTAAAGTGGCGATACCGTCGACGAATAGCGCGTGTGTTCCGGACTGGTCTGAAGGGTGCCGGCTGCTGCCTGGCCGTGGGTGTAGCCCTGGTTGTAGGCTTCGTCGGTGCCGAGGCGGAAGAGGTCGTTGTCGGCGGGGCGGATCAGGGCGCGGGCGGTGCCGGCCGGATCGTCCAGGTTGGCAAGCACCAGGCGGCCGAGCCCGCGCACGAGGGCGACGGGCCGGCCGGTGGCCTTGCCCTTGGCCAGGTCGGCGGCGGCGGCGATTTCGTCGGCGACGGCGGCGGCGGAGACGGCCAGCAGGTTGCCGTGGGTGTCTTCG
>NZ_JAKLTQ010000030.1 GCF_022012395.1 Arthrobacter hankyongi | reverse complement strand
CGACACAAGCCGGTCAGCACAAGCCGTCCCCGGGGGGCGCATCCCCAGCTACTGCCAGAAGATCGGCAGTCCCATGGTGGCGGCCCGGATCCACGTGAAACGCTCCGGCTCCACGGCGCCGGCGGTAGCCGGCCGAGGACGATGGAGGGACGGCCGCTGCAGGCCGCGTGGCGGTCGCCTCAGGGACCGCTGGCTGAAATCCAAGCCACCCGGACGGACAGGAACCACGGCAGTCCCCCGGCCGCCGCTCCGCGGCCGGCGGACACACCCGCGAAACGGCGAGGAGCCCCGGATCAAGGACCGGACCCTATGGAACTCTTGGAAAGGTTTAACTTTCTTCGTCCACGGCCTATCAATTCCTGTGGATAACGTTACGCTGTACTTCAGGGGCTTCTACTGATTCTTGGGGAAGAAAGCAGTGAACATGGGGAGTTCATTAAAGCCGACCATTCGCGATGTCGCGGAGCAGGCCGGTGTGTCATTGGCAACCGTTTCCTACGTCTTGTCCGGCCGCAACGGCGGATCCACCCGGATCAGCGAACCGACCAAGGAGCGGGTACTTCAGGCTGCGCAATCGCTGGGCTACGTGGCCAACCACGCGGCCCGAGGGATGCGGCGCGGCCGTACCGATACCGTGGCCGTGGTGGTGGAGAACCTCGATTCGCCATGGGACCGTTCGCTGGCTGAGGCGGCGTACCGGATCCTGCCCGGCCATGGCTACCGGG
The DNA here is from genome assembly GCF_022012395.1 of Arthrobacter hankyongi. Classification (GTDB taxonomy): domain Bacteria; phylum Actinomycetota; class Actinomycetes; order Actinomycetales; family Micrococcaceae; genus Crystallibacter; species Crystallibacter hankyongi. The sequence goes on along the minus strand of NZ_JAKLTQ010000030.1, from coordinate 44,198 downwards.
TGGTGATCCTGCTGGGTCAGGAGGCATGGCGCAACTTCATGCTCTCCGGTGGTGCCGACGGGGCCATCCTGGGCTTCAGCACGGGATCCACCGAGGAACTGCGGACCATCGCGGACCTTGCCACGCGCGGCGCCGCCCAGGTGGTGGTGTCGCAGACGCTGGAGCCCAAGGGATTCGACGTCGTCTCGATGGGCGAAGGCGGCGGCATCGCCGAGGCCGCCCAATACCTGGCCTCCGGGCACCGGCGGATCGGCGTCATCGAGCGGACCGGGGCGCATGCCAGGTCCGGCCCGAGCCGGCTGGAGCTCTTCCGCAGCGGGCTGGAGCGCCACGGCGTGGAACTGGACCCGGCCCTGGTACGGTCGTCGCCAGGCTCCTGGCGGACCACCTACACGGACGCGCTCGAACTGCTTTCGGGCAAGGAACCGCCCACGGCGGTCTTCGCCACCACGGACCTGGACGCCGTGTGCGTTGGGATCGCCGCCGAACGGCTGGGCATCAAGGTCCCGCAGGAGCTGGAAATCATCGGCGTAGGCAATTCGGACATTGGCCAGGATGCCGAGCCGGCGCTGAGCACGGTGGGTCCGGATCCCGTCCAGGACGACATTGTCCGGCTGCTGCTGTCCCGCCTCGAGGCGCGGCAGCATGGCGGCTTGGAAAACCAGCCCGGGGGCCGGCACGTGCCAGCCCCGTGGAAGCTGCATTTCCGCGGCACTACCGCCCGCGGCGGCGACGCCGACTGAGCCGGCAGGCTCCGGCCGCGGCCGTCGAGAGGGAACACCATGCGTACGGGCCGGACCCGAGCCAGTACGCCGAGCTGTACCTGCCGCGGCCGCGGACCCGGCGCACCGCCGTCGTTATTATCCACGGCGGTTACTGGCGCGCCGCCTACGGGGCGGAACTCGGCGAGCCGCTGGCCTGGGACCTGGCCGCGCGGGGCTGGCTGTGCTGGAACCTCGAGTACCGCCGCGCCGGCAACGGCGGCGGGTGGCCGCAGACCTTCGAGGACGTGGCCGCGGGCATCGACGCGCTGGCCGCTGCCGTCGCCGGCCGGGGCCTGGCCTTGGACCGGGTGGCCGCCTTGGGCCATTCGGCCGGCGGCCAGCTGGCGGTCTGGGCCGCCGGACGCCACCGGCTGCCCCCGGGCACACCGGGGAGCGCGCCCAGACTGCGGCTGGACGCGGTGCTCAGCCAATCCGGAGTGCTGGACCTGCGCCGGGCGCGCGAGCTGGGTCTGAGCGACGGCGCGGTGGACAACTTCCTGGGGGCGGCGCCGGAGCCGCATCGGCTGGCGGATCCGCTCAGCCACGTGCCGCTGGACGTTCCGGTCTATGCCTTCCACGGCACCGGCGACGACACGGTGCCGGTGGAGCTGGCCGAATCCTATGTGGCCGCGGACCGGGCCGCGGGCGGACGGGCCGAACTTATCCTGGTGCCGGGGGACCACTACACCCTGATCGATCCGTGCTCGGCCGCCATGGCCGCGGTCCGCCACGTGCTGGCCGGACTGGATTAGGACAGGGCCTGCCGGATTCGGGCGCGCTCTGTTAGGTTGGCTCTGTGCTCACTGTGATCGGGGAAACCCTGGTGGATGTGGTCAAGGGCGACGCGTCCGCCCCGCGCACGCATGTGGGCGGCAGCCCCATGAATGTGGCCGTGGGCCTGGCCCGGCTCGGCCATCCGGTCCAATTCGTCGGCCGCTACGGCCAGGACGAGTACGGCGCGATGATCCTGCACCACCTGCGCCGCAACGCGGTGCTGGTCCCGCTGGAGCCCGATGACCGGCCCACGAGCGTGGCCACGGCCCGGCTTGATTCCACCGGCGCGGCCCACTACACCTTCGACCTGCTCTGGGAGCTGCCGCCGCTGGAGAAGGCCCTGCCGCGGCTGCTGGATGGCACCACCTGGCTGCACACCGGCTCGGTGGCCGCAATGCTGGAGCCGGGCGCCCATACGGTGCTGGCCGTCGTCGAACACGCCCACCCGCGCGCGCTCATCAGCTACGATCCGAACTGCCGGCCCACGCTGATTACGGACCGGGAATTCGCCCGGCGGCAAGCCGAAAAGTTCGTCCGGCTCAGCGACTTGGTCCGCGCCTCCGACGAGGACCTGCGCTGGCTGTACCCGGAGCGTTCCCCCGAGCAGACCGCGCAGGCCTGGCTGGCCTTGGGGCCGGCCTTCGTGGTGGTGACGCGCGGTGCCGGCGGCCCGTGGGCGGTGGCCCGCTGCGGCAGCTGCGAGGTGGCCGCGCCGGATGTGGAGGTGGTGGATACCGTCGGCGCCGGGGACTCCTTCACCGCCGCGCTCATCGGCGTCCTGGTGGACCGGGGTCTGGCCGGATCCGGCTGGCGGGAACGGCTGCGGGACATCGGCCGCACGCAGCTGCAGGAGGTCCTCGAGTACGCCACCCGGGCGGCCGCGATCACCGTCTCCCGGGCCGGCGCCAACCCGCCCAGCCGGGACGAGCTGGAGTACTGACCCGCCGGGCCGTCGGGGCCCCTAAACTAGACTCATGCGTTTGATAGCCAGCGATCTGGACGGCACCATTGTCGGCCGTGACGGGAAGATCAGCCCGCGCACGGTGCGTGCCTTCCATGATGCCGCGGACGCCGGGGTGCAGATCGTCTTCGTCACCGGCCGGCCCCCGCGCTGGCTGACTCCGCTGCGCGAGCAGATCGGCCACGAGGGCATGGTGATCTGCTCCAACGGGGCGGTACTCTACGACCTGGCCGAGGACCGCGTGCTCTCGGCACAGACGGTGCCGCACCCGGACCTCTTCGCAGCGCGCGAAATCATCCTGGGACTGCATCCACGAGCGACCTTCGCTGCCGAGACCACCGAGGGGTTCCAGCTTGAACCCGGGTTTGCCGAGTCCAGTTCGGTGGAACTGCTGGGTAAGATCATGCCGCGGCCGCTGCGCGAATCCCTGGTTGCCGGGGACTCGGTGGTGAAGTTCCTGGCCCGGGTCGGGGAGCTGGAGCCGGACGCCTTCCTGGCCGAGGTGCTGCCCGCGGTGTCGCATCTGGTGGCGGTCACCCATTCGGCGCCCACAGTCGCGCTGCTGGAAATGGCCCGGCCGGGCATCAACAAGGCCGTCACGCTGGCCGGCTACGCGGACTCCCTGGGCATCGACGCCGGGGACGTGGTGGCCTTCGGGGACATGCCCAATGACATCGAGATGCTCGAGTGGGCCGGGCACGGCTATGCCATGGCCTCCGGGCATCCGCTGGCGATCGGGGCCGCCCGCTTCAAGGCGCCGGCCTTCGAGGACGACGGCGTGGCCCGGATCATCGAATCCCGGCTCGCGCGGCTCTAGAGATTGGGACGCTCCCTCAGTGTCGGCTTCGCCGCCACAGCGGGGCCCTCGCGTCCCACTCTAGACGCTCCCACTTTGGCTGCGTTTGCGCGGCCGGCGGTAGAGTACCGAGGGTGAGCACCCGCATGCCGTACCTGGAGAATATGCTGCCGGGGCCGGCGCGCCGGGCACCTGCGGCCTTCGCGCACCGCGGGTTCTCCCCGGCCGGACACGAGAATTCCATGGCCGCGTTCCGGGCCGCCGTCGCCATGGGCTACGGGTACCTGGAAACGGACGTGCGCACCAGCGCCGACGGCGTGCTGATGGTTTTTCACGACGAAACCCTGGACCGGGTCACCGACGGCCACGGCCCGCTCGCCCAGTGCACTGCCGGCCAGCTGCGGCAGGTGCGGATCGGCGGCGTCGAGCCCATCCCCACGCTGGAGGAACTGCTCGCCGAGTGGCCCGACGTCAAGCTCAACGTGGACGTCAAGGACAAGGCGGGCATGCCTCTGCTGGCGGAACTGATTGAGAAGTACTCGGCGCACGACCGGGTGCTCGTGACCTCTTTCTCGGACCGGCGCCGGCTGGGGGTCTTCCGGACCCTGACCCGGCCCGCAGCCAGCTCCGGGGGCGTGGTGTCGCTGACGGCGCTGGCCGCGCTGGGCCGGCTGGGCCTGACCCGGACGCTGGGCCGGGCGGCCCGGATGCAGGCGGTCCAGGTGCCGGTCCGCTACGGCCGGTACCCGGTGGTCACCCCCGGTTTTGTGCGCCGCTGCCACCGGGCCGGGCTGGCCGTGCATGTATGGACCATCAACGAAAGGACGGAAATGGAGCGTCTGCTGGACCTGGGCGTGGACGGACTGATGACGGACCGGGCGGACCTGCTGGCCGATGTCATGCGGGAGCGCGGCTTCTGGCCCCAGCGGGTGCGGCCGTGAGGGTGCTGGTCGCCCCGGACAAGTTCAAGGGCACACTGTCCGCCGCAGAGGCCGCCGCGGCCATGGCCCAGGGCGTGCTGCGGGTATACCCGGACGCCCAGGTCAGGCTGCTGCCGGTGGCCGACGGAGGCGAGGGAACCCTGGAGGCTGCGCTCGCCGCCGGGGCCGAGCAGCGCACGGAGCGGGTCCGCGGTCCGCTGGACAAGGACGTGAACGCCTCCTGGGCGCTGCTGGAACGGCCCGGACGGCGCACCGCCGTGATCGAGATTGCCCGGGCTTGCGGACTGCTGCTGGTGGAGCCTTCGGTGCAGACCGCCCTGGCCGCGCACTCCTACGGCAGCGGCCAGCTCATCGCCGCCGCGCTGGAGGCCGGTGCCTCCGAGATTGTGCTCGGCCTCGGCGGCTCAGCGATGACCGACGGCGGTTCCGGCGCGCTGCGCGCCTTGGGCCTGAAGGTTTACGACGACGGCGGCGCGGAGGTGCCCCTTGGCGGCGCGGCGCTGCTGTCGGCCCGCTGGGCGGAGGATTCCCGGCTCGATGCCCGGCTGCAGTCCACCGTGCTGCGGATCGCCGCGGACGTGGACAGCCCGCTGACGGGCCCGGAGGGCGCCGCCCAGCTGTTCGGGGCCCAGAAGGGTGCCGACGCCACGGCGCGGAACCTGCTGGACGAGGCGCTGCGGCACTGGGCCGACCTGCTCGAGGACGTCACCGGCTCCGCCGTGGATGTTCCCGGCGCGGGGGCGGCCGGCGGGTACCCGGCGGCGTTCCTGGCCTTCACCAACGCGCGCCTGCAGCGCGGCTTCGACCTGGTGGCGGAGCTGGTGGGGCTGGACGAGGCGCTTGCCGCTGCGGACCTGGTGATCACCGGGGAGGGGGCGCTGGACGGGCAGTCCCTGCGCGGCAAGGCGCCGCTCGGGGTGGTGGAGCGGGCACAGGCACACGGGGTCCCCGCCGTCGTCGTGGCCGGTAGCATCACGCTGCCTCTACAGGAGCTGGCCGGACGCGGGGTCGCCGCAGCGGTCAGCGTGCTGGACGTGGCGCGCACGCCACAGGAGGCCTTTGCCCGCCCGGCGGAATACCTCGCGCTGGCCACCCAGCAGGCCTTGGAAGGAGCCTGAACCGCCGGGCGGCCGGTGCGCCTGCGGCCCGGCTACTCCTCGATCCGGAAGCCGAGCTTGATGGTCACCTGCCAGTCGGCGACGGCGCCGTCCACCAGATGGCCGCGCACGTTCGTGACCTCGAACCAGTCCAGGTTGCGCAGCGTCTTGCTGGCCTGTGCCACGGCGTTTTTGACCGCCGCGTCGATGCCGTCCGGGGAGGTGCCGACGATTTCAGAGACGCTGTAGACATGGTTGGCCATGCTTCCTCCTCGAAGATGGCCCCGGGACCGGCCCCGGGGCACGTGCCTGCAAGGCTAATGGCAATGCCGGGTCCACGCTAGGGTCCGGATCGGGATCAGCCGAGCTTGGACGGCCGGACGCCCTCGTCCTCGGCGGCGTCCAGCGGCTCGGTCCCGCGCCAGCGGGCGATCAGGTTCATGCCGTGGTAGATGATCAGCGCGGCCGCGGTACCCAGCGCAATGCCTTCGAAACGCAGCTCGCCCACGGTCCAGGTGAAGTTGGCGATCGCAACCACCAGGGAGACGCCGGCGACCGAAAGGTTGATCGGGTTGCCGAAATTCACCCGGTTCTGCACCCAGATCCGCACGCCCAGGATGCCGATCATGCCGTACAGCACCACGCCCGCACCGCCGAGCACCCCCGGGGGCACGGTGGCAATCAGGGCGCCGAACTTGGGGAACAGGCTCAGCAGCACCGCGACGATGCCGGCCACCCAGTAGGCGGCGGTGGAGTAGACCTTGGACGCGGCCATCACGCCGATGTTCTCCGCGTACGTGGTGGTGCCGGAACCGCCGCCGGTACCGGCCAGCACGGTGGCCAGGCCGTCGGCCATCAGCGCCCGGCCGGCGTAAGGGTCCAGGTTCTGCCCGGTCATGGCCGCCACCGACTTCACGTGCCCGATGTTCTCGGCCACCAGCACCACCACCACCGGCACGAACAGTCCGGCCACGGACAGGTGGAAGGAAGGCAGCTGGAACGGCGGCAGACCGACCCATGCGGCGTCACCGATGACGGAGAAGTCCACCTCACCGAGGAGTACCGCGGTCAGGTAGCCGGCCAGCACGCCGATCAGGATGGACAGTCGGCCCAGCAGTCCGCGGAACAGCACGGTGGCCAGCAGGATGGCCACCACCGTGACCAGCCCGGTGACCGGGCCCGCTTCGAAGTTCGCCTTGGCCGCGGGCGCCAGGTTCAGGCCGATCAGGGCCACGATGGCACCGGTGACCACCGGCGGCATGACCACCTGGATCCAGTGGGCCCCGGCCTTTTGGACCACCAGGCCGACCAGGAAGAGCACCGCCCCGGCCATGATCAGTCCGCCGAGCGCCCCGCCCATGCCGTACTGGTTCGTCGCCGCCCCGATCGGCGCAATGAACGCGAAGCTGGAGCCGAGGTAGCTGGGGATCCTGCCGGCGGTGATGATCAGGAACAGGATGGTTCCGACGCCGGAGAAGAGCAGGGTGGTGGCGGGCGGGAAACCGGTCAGCAGCGGCACCAGGAAGGTGGCGCCGAACATCGCCACCACGTGCTGGGCGCCGATGCCGATGGTGCGCGGCCAGCTGAGCCGTTCCTGCGGCGATACCACCGAGCCGGGGGTGATGGTCTTGCCGTCCCCGTGGATGTTCCAGTGGAACGCTGATGACTTGCCGGGCATGCTCATGGGGGGCCTTTCAACGGGGGCGGGGAAGTTGGCTCAGCAAAATCCTACGTCCAGAGCGTGTCGGCATTGTTACGTCACCGGCCTGTCATAAAGTCGCCCGAAGTCACACACTTGGGCGCCCGCCGGGCCCGGTCCTAGGCTCGGTGCCAGATTACGAGTTCCAATGCAAAGCCCTGGCTGGTTGGACGGCAACCCTCTTCCGTGGCGGGGTGCCCCAGGTGACGATCTGGCCGCGGCGCAGCAGCGCCGGGGCAAGCACGGCGCCGTCCTGCGGCGTCCCGAGAATCTGGGGAACCCTGTCATGTCCTTTATCTGCCTGATCCTGTCCGGCGCCGCGCTGCTGGTCAATGGGCTGGGCCTGCTCGGACGCATTCCGGGCCGGGACGCCGGCGCTTTCAGCCTGCTGATCGGCACCGTCCAACTGGTCCTCGCCGCGGTGTCCGCCGCGGCCGCCGGCGGCGACCCTGCCGTGCTGCTGGGTGTCAGCGGCGTCTTCCTCTTCGGCCTGACCTACGCGTATGCGGGCTTGGATGCCCTGCTCGGCCTTGGCTCGGCCGGGCTGGGCTGGTTCTGCGGCCTGGTGGCGCTGCTGGCGCTGTTCTACGCCGCCTCGAACCTCGCCCAGGATCCGCTGCTGGCCGTGCTGTGGCTGGCCTGGGCCGTGCTGTGGTACCTGTTTTTCCAGCTGCTGGCGCTGGGCCGGACCGCACTGGCCGCGTTCACCGGCTGGACCACGCTGCTGACCGGGCCGCTGACGACGGCGGTGCCGGCGCTGCTGGGCCTGTCCGGCGCGTGGCCGGCCGGCTGGGACGCGGCCGGCGTATCCGCCGCCGTCATAACCGCCCTGTTCGCCCTGGCCCGCGGGCTGGCCAAGGCCCGCCCCGCCGGGGCTGCGGCAGCCCCGGCCGCCGTCGAAACTCGCGAATCCGTATCCGTCTGACCCTTCCTGCCCAGCCCTGCCGTCCGAAAGGTACCGTCATGACTTCAGCCACCATCCACCAGGCCGACTATGAAACCTTGGCTGCCCGCTTCCGGCCGATCTTCGAGCGCATCGCCGAAGGCGCCTCGGCGCGCGAAAAGGACCACCGGCTGCCCTATGCCGAGATCAAGGAGCTGGCCGCGGCCGGCTTCGGGGCACTGCGCGTGCCGGTGGCCGACGGCGGCCTCGGCGCCTCGCTGCCGCAGCTGTTCCGCCTGCTGGCCGAGCTGGCTGCCGCGGACTCGAACATCCCGCAGGCGCTGCGCGGCCACTTTGCATTCGTCGAGGACCGGCTGGTCTCCACCGGGGCCCAGCGCGCCGTCTGGCTCAAGCGGTTCGTCGACGGCGAGATCGCCGGCAACTCCTGGACCGAGGTGGGCGCGGTGAAGATCGGCGACGTGGTCACCAAGGTCGAGCCGCAGCCGGATGGAACCTTCCGGATCAACGGGACCAAGTACTACTCCACCGGCAGCATCTTCGCGGACTGGATCGACACCTTCGCGCAGCGCACCGACGACGGCACCAAGGTCATCGCCGTCGTCGATGCGCACCAGCCCGGCGTCACCCACGGCGATGACTGGGACGGCTTCGGCCAGCAGACCACCGGCTCGGGGACCAGCACCTTTACGGACGCCGTGGTCGAGGCGGAGCACGTGATCGATTTCGAGACCCGCTTCAAGTACCAGACGGCGTTCTACCAGGCCGTGCTGCTGGCGGTGCTGGCCGGGACCGTCCGGACCGCCAGCCGCGAGATCGCCGCCGAGGTGGCCCGGCGCACGCGCATCTTCTCGCACGGCAACGCCGATTCCTTTGCCGCGGACCCGCAGATCCTGCAGGTGGTCGGCGAGGTGACCGCCCGCGCCTACGCCGCCGAGGCCGTCCTCGAGCGGGCCGCCGGCGCCCTGCAGCGCGCCTACGAGGCCGCCTTCCTGGACGACCTGGCAGAGGAGGAGCGCCGCAACGACGACGCCGAGCTGGAATCCGCCCAGGCCCAGGTGGTGCTGACCGAGCTGGCCACCCGCGCCACCTCGGACATCTTCGACGCCCTCGGCGCCTCCGGCACCAGCACCGCCAAGAACCTGGACCGGCACTGGCGCAACGCCCGCACCGCGGCCAGCCACAATCCGTGGGTGTTCAAGGCGCGGATCGTCGGGGACCACGCGGTCAACGGCGCCGTCCCGCCGCGGGTCTGGGCCATCGGCACCGGCCCCGGACAGCAGGCCGGGCAGCAGCCCGGCGCGTCCAAAGCCTGATGTGTCCCCGGCCGGGGTAGTGCATGCCAGCGTCCAGCGGCTCCCCGTCCTTCGCTTCGCTCAGGACGGGACCCTCGCCGCTAGACTGTGTGGAAGCCGCCGTGGGGACGGCACCTGCCCAGGCAGGCACAGGCCGGGAACACATCAAGGGGGAGCGGCACGTTGATGGATGAAATGGGGTCATTCGAACGTACGCCGCCCGCCGCGGCGGTGGCCCGGGTGCGCGAGGGATTCCGCACCCGGGCCACCGTGCCGCGGCGCTTCCGCGTGGGGCAGCTGAAGGCCCTGCGCCGGCTCCTCGCCGAGAACGAGAAGGACCTCGCCCAGGCGCTGGCCGAGGACCTGGGCAAGCATCCGCTGGAAAGCCGGCTGTCCGAATTCGCCCTGCTGGAGCACGAGATTTCCCACGTGCTGCTGCACCTGCCCGCTTGGATGGAGGAGACCTCCGTCAAGGTGCCGCTGGCCCTGCAGCCGGCCCAGGCCAGGGTCCAGCCGCAGCCGCTGGGCGTGGTGCTGATCCTGGCGCCGTGGAACTACCCGGTCCAGCTGCTGCTGTCCCCGCTCATCGGCGCGCTCGCCGCCGGCAACTGCGCGGTGCTCAAGCCCAGCGAGCTGGCCCCGGCCACGGCACGGCTGCTGTGCCGGCTGGTGCCGCAGTACCTGGACCCGCAGGTGGTGGCGATTGTCGACGGCGGCCCGGAGACCGCCGCCGAACTGCTGCGGGAACGCTTCGACCATATTTTCTTCACCGGCGGGGAGCAGGTGGGCCGCCAGGTGCTGCAGGCGGCCTCCCGCCACCTGACCCCGGTGACCCTGGAGCTCGGCGGCAAGTCTCCCGCCGTCGTCGTCGACGGACACTGGGGGAACATCGCCCGGCGCATCGCGCACGGGAAATTCCTCAATGCCGGGCAGACCTGCGTGGCCCCCGACTACGTGCTCGTCGTCGGCAAGGCCGCCGCCCCGCTGCGCACGCACCTGCCCGAGGCCATCCGCGAGTTCTTCGGCAAGCGGCCGGCGCGCAGCCGGGACTACGGCAGGATCGTCAACGAACACCATTTCAACCGGCTCACCGGCTACCTTGGCCAGGGCACGGTGCTCAGCGGCGGCGGCAGCGAGCCAAGCGGCCGCTACATCGAACCCACGGTGCTGGTGGACGTGGACCCGGACGCGCCGGTGATGCAGGAGGAGATCTTCGGGCCCATCCTGCCGGTGCTGGAGGTGCCCAGCCTGGCGGAGGCGGTGGCCTTCGTGAACGAGCGGCCGGCCCCGCTGGCCGCCTACCTGTTCAGCGAGCGGCCGAAGTACCAGCGGATCTTCGAGGAGACCGTGCGGGCCGGGGCGGTCGGCCACAACATCTGCAACGCCCACCCGATGGTGCCCGGGCTGCCGTTCGGCGGGGTCGGGGCCAGCGGGATGGGGGCCTACCACGGCAGGCACTCGTTCGACACCTTCAGCCAGCTGCGCCCGGTGCTGTCCAAGAGTGCGCTGGTGGACACGCTGAGGGTGGCGTACCCGCCGTATTCGTGGAGCAAGGCGGAACTGCTCAAGCGGCTGCTTTGAGGCAGCTGCCGGGCTGCTAGGCTGGCCCACAGTGATTCATCAATTTTCTCTGTGACCCAAGCGCCCCTGCATGAGCGTCTGACGCACCGCCGTGGAGCGGTGATTCGGTGTGCCCCGGAGGGGGAACCCCGGCAACGGGTTCCCCGCCCCGCCGATCGATACCGACGTCACCATTTGGAGAACACCTTGACCATCACTGCCCTGCGCCCTGCCGTCGACAGGGACGCCTTGCGCCCTGCCTGCGGCGACTGCTTCGCCCTGTGCTGCACAGCCCTCGGCTTCTGCCGTTCTGCGGATTTCGCCGCTGACAAGCCCGCCGGCTTGCCCTGCGAACATCTCGGCCCCGACTTCTCCTGCGGAATCCACGACCGGCTGCGCCCCCGGGGCTTCCGCGGCTGCACGGTCTTCGACTGCTTTGGCGCCGGACAGGTCGTTTCCCAGCGGCTGTTCGGCGGAGTCAGCTGGCGCGACAGCCCGGACACCACACGGGAAATGTTCGCCGCCTTCAAAGCCGTGCGCCAGCTGCACGAACTGCTCTGGTACCTGGCCGAGGCCAGGGAACGCACCCTTGATCCTGACACCGCGGCCGGCGTGCACCGGCTCACGGACACGATTGCCACGCTCACGCAGATGGACGTGCCCGGACTGCTCGGCCATGACATCGCGGCGCTTCATGCCGAGGTCAGGACGGTCCTGATGCAGCTCAGCGAGGAAGTGCGGGCCGGCTACTTTGCCGCTGGCGACGACCACCTGGAGCCAGACCTGGCGCCGGGTGCCGACCTCATGGGACGGAATCTTGGAAGGCGCCGGCTTTGCGGGACGGACCTGCGCGGTGCCTGCCTGATTGCGGCGGACCTGCGCGGCAGCGACCTGGCCGGCGCCGATCTGCTCGGGGCCGACCTGCGCGATGCCCGGCTGGAGGGCGCCGACCTATCGGCGGCCCTCTACCTGACCCAGCCCCAGATCAATGCCGCCCGGGGAAACCCGGCCACGCAGCTGCCGCCGGGATTGTCGGTTCCGCCGCACTGGACCGGCGGCTGAGCGGGGCCGGGCCTCCGGCAGGTGCCGGTCAGGGGATGCCGCGTTGAACGTTCTGTCTCTCCCGGAAGGTCGCCGATTTCGTTTTCCGGCGCCGCACGGTCACTTCAAGGCCCTGGACCGGCACCGCCGATAAGGGGGTTTACCGGCGGTAGCTCGGCAGCGGGCCTTTGGCGGCAGAACCGGCCATGCCCGACCGGATCAGCCGGATTTCGTCCGGCAGGCAGCGGCCGTTCCGCCTTGTCCGGATACTGCCGGCGGCAAGCCCGAAGAGCGGACCGCAGGTGCCTGGAGGCTGTCCTGCCCTGGCGGGATGCCCCCGGTCCGTTCGTGCCGGACGCGGGCGTTATCCCCCCGCAGCACCGGCGTGTTACGGAACGCTGTAACTTCAGTTACACGAATGTGATTATTTGGCGGATCGCTGACAAACTGTCCTCTGTTCTCCGGGCCGGCATGCCCCCCAAATGCCGGGCCGACGAACCCCAGAAGGACCCCGGCCGATTCCCCCGATCAGCATCCCCTGGCTGCGGCCGGGGCCCTTCCCCAAGCCCCAGCGTACGACATAGTTGCCTGCGGCACCTGTGCCGGTCCTGTGAACTTTCTCCCGGAATCCTTGACGGCCTTGCCGCCCACTCAAGGTCTCAATCGGAGACCATGAACGGCAGGACTCCAACTCGCTCATCCGCCCGCTCGCTGCATGCAACGGTGTGGAGCGAGCGGCACCTGCCGGGGGAGACGCTGTTCCCTCCGGGGCTGGGATCGGAGCGGAACCGAAGTCAGCTTGTCCGTACTGTTTCCGGTGCTGCAGCAGGAGTATGAAGCCCCGGGTCCGCAGTCGTATTGCGCGTCCGGAGGGGTCGATGGGATCCGGGGAATGCCCGATGCGTCCACCCACTTTTGTCATATGCGCTGTTATCGGCGTTTCCGTGATGATGAGGATGGCGTCCACCGGAATGGTGCTCGCCGCTTTCAGGAACAGCCAGCGGATAATATGTCATGCCTAGGGCGCAAACATGTCGGGCTGGTCGGTGCTGCGTCACCCTGATTGCGGATTCCAGTATGGCAGCCCTGATGTGCCCGGAGTGTCGAGGATTATGGCAACGCTCTGCTCAGCCCTTGTAATAGCGACATAGAATGTTGCCGCTGCCATGGCTTCGAGCGGCTTGCCGGTCTTGATGAATCTTTCGACGTTGGTGGTGGGTGCGATGAGAACGCGTTCACGCGTCAACCCTTTTGAGGCTCGGTAGTTCATGAACGGCAAGTAGAATTTCTGAGCCGACGACGACATATAGCGCAGGCATAGTGGCTTGAACTCTTCTACATAGGCAGGAACGTCTTCACTTTTTACGAGGAACATCCCGTCGTGCTCGGTCTTCCGTTCATTCATGGATTTGGTAGCCGTAAAACCCCAGCTCTCACCGAACACCGAGTCTGCAAACGCTGCGATTTCTGGGTGGCATCGCCATGTTGTGTGGCGCTGGCTTATGTCAAGTTTGCCACTCTCCGCTTGAGCCTTGAACCATTTCCAGACGCCGGTGAACATGTACTGCTTGTTCTTCCGTTCGCGTTCGTTGGTGGTTAGAACCGCCTGACGTACGTCGCCTACCATTCGCAGTTTAATGGACGACTTCATCAAGAGCTTCAGAATCTCCAGGTCGTACCCGCCGAGGTCCTGTACCTCGTCGATGTAGATGGTGTCGTAGATTCGCTCGAGCCGTGACAGCAGCGCACCTCGGCTTGCACGTTCGACCAGGCACGCCAGTTGCGGGAGGTGTACCTTCCGAACACGCCCGCCGTTGTCAAAGTAACGGTCCTCACTCGCGCTTGACATGTAGCGCTGCGGATCGCTCTCAAAATCGAATCCGCGAACTCTCCGATGGGGATCGAGAAATGGAACAAATGGACGCACCCAGTGCTTGATCAAGAACGTAAACCAACCGAGAACCTCAACCTGCACCGCTCCGCCCAGTTGCCGACTCATGCGCTGGCGGATCTCAATTTGATTTGTGGTGGTGTAAGTAAGGACTAGGACCTTTTCGGCCTTACTCGCTGCTATGCAGGCATCGATGATGCTCTGCGTCTTCCGGGATCCGGCAACGGCTAATGTCAAGTGGTTCTTATGCATCATGTATGAACTTGGCGGCTTCTTGGAAATACAGCGGCGCTGTTACTGTCTCAGCAGACTTGGCTATCCTTATTGCCGCTTCCGTCTTGTTGTTGGACATCCAGGTTCCCAACGTCGCCCTGTCTGAAATCCCAAGCACCGAGCGAAGTAGCCCTTCGTCGTTCTGGCTGATCAACTGAGGTTCCAATGTCGTTCCCATTTCCACAGCACCAATAAAGAGCCGGCGCCTGTCTTCGGTGAGCCATGCAGTGAGTCCGTCGGACAGTGAAGTAGGATCCTCACCGTCGTTGTCCCTTGTCGCGGCAACCGGCTTATCAAGAGCGGCACAGAGTTCTAGGCATCGGGCCAGTGACAATCCGCGCATGCTGACGACGTCAATGCCATCCTCGATTGGTCGATGGCCGAACATGTCTACATAGAAGCGCTCGAAGAGGATCTCATCGGATGGGCCTTCGACCAGCACGACTTTGTCAGCCAAGGCCATCCGCAGCGTGTCATAGCCAGGCAGTTTCTCGAAGTAAGCCACCGTGTTTGGGTCGAGTGCACCTAAGCGGGTGTGGCGGCCTCCAGAAACCAACAGCAATGCATCCAGCCCCAATCTGTTGAGGACAAAGGAACTGTGCGTCGTAATGAAAAGCTGCTGATGTTCACCGGACAGCTCCTTGATTCGACCCACCAGCTTATTCAACGATGTATGAGACAGGTGGTTCTCGGGCTCTTCGATCATGACGATGTTCGTTGACTTGGCCGTTCGATTCATGGCTAAGGCAATCTTGATCGCCGCCTGTTGGCCCTGGCCAGTCATGGCGAAGGGAATCTCATCCACGTGGGGCATAATGGATGATTCCCAGGATGTCCGAGAAGTCTGGTCCATCGAGAGGCCGATCAAGCCATCGTGAAGTTCAGCATGTACAGCAGACATCTTGGCGTTGATGTTCTTGAGCGTCGTGTCCGACATCTCGCCTTTGATCCTTCTGTAGGCCAGGGAAATTTCCGCTTTTTCCGCACCATCTAGATGGTCGCTAAGAATTTGGCGCAGATGAAAGTCCACTCCGCTCGAAGAGCGTACTGTTCGCGAGTCAATCAGAGCAGAAGCCAGC
The DNA here is from genome assembly GCF_022012395.1 of Arthrobacter hankyongi. GTDB lineage: Bacteria > Actinomycetota > Actinomycetes > Actinomycetales > Micrococcaceae > Crystallibacter > Crystallibacter hankyongi. The sequence continues at coordinate 29,126 of NZ_JAKLTQ010000030.1, read as the reverse complement.
CCCTTAGGGCGACTCGTAATGACCTCGTCAGCGAACGATCGCCACTCCACACTGTAGTACTCGACAGGAAGCAGCTTCGGTTCACCATTAGTCAGGTAGGCCTCGATCTCGATCACATAGTCGGGATTCGGTGCGACGACGATCGACACACCTGGACATGCATAGGCGGCACGTCTGAGTTGGCGGCGCCCGACAGACGCTGTAAGTCATCGTCGTCTGCCAGAAAAATCTCGATACATATCTCGGGCGGCGTAGGGTTCTGCCCCGATTTTCGTGCTTCAAAAAAGTCGGACACCAGAGTGGTGTTGAACCAGTGAGGGTTCAGTTCGTCCTGAGCGCTTCGGCCGTTAACCCTGCCTGTCAGTGCCAGACTGATCGCCTCAAGGAGAGTGGACTTTCCGCTCTCGTTGCCTCCCACAATGATGTTCATACCTGGGTTTGGCTTCAGCATGAAATCCACGTATTTGCGGTAGCCGCGGATCCTGATTCTCTCGATCATTCCACTCCAAGATGCGTTGCAATCACGCGGCGCGAATGTTCCGTCCGAACACTCTGAGCCGCAACCACAACAAGTGTCTCGCACCTTTGGCGACACACATGGATAGTTGGAATGTCCGGAGTGTTGAGTGAAAAAGACATCATATGCGCCCACAGTGAGACGCAGCTGGGCCCTTAGGGTGCCGCACGTGCCAAGGACGTGGGAGCAGCGACAGCATTTCGCGGCGCGCTTGAAGCATCCAACCGGACCACTAAGCCTTCAACACGAGATTGTCAGGTTGAAACTATGGATTTCCAACTGGGCATCGGGCTAGCTTCGGAACGTTGTCTCAGCAAAGGACCCTTTGCCAGGACAAGGGCGGGCGGTTCGGCTCCGGGCCGTCCGGCCCGGATTTCCGGGCCACGACTTGTCTCATCAATATGTCTCACTCGGAGTATTCTCAACAACGAGGAAGACAACCTTTGATGGGACCAAGGGGAGCGCCATGGCCAGCATCGGGTACGCCCGGGTCAGCACGGTGGACCAGAACGCGGACCTGCAGCATACGGCACTGAAGGCCGCCGGTTGCAAACGGATCTTCACCGACCACGGTGTCAGCGGCACCAGAGCCAGCCGGCCGGAGCTGGACAAGATGCTCGAACACCTCCGGGAAGGTGACGAGGTGGTGGTATGGAAGCTGGACCGGCTCGGCCGCAACACACGGAACCTGCTGGAGCTCATCGATGACCTTGAAGGACGCGGGGTCCACTTCCGTTCACTGACCGAGGGCATCACCACCACGGGTGCCATGGGCAAGGCCATGCTCACGGTCATGTCCGCGTTCGCCCAGCTCGAACGTGACCAGCTGGTCGAGCGGACCAGGGCCGGGATGGCGGCAGCTGCCGCCAACGGGCGCAAAGCGGGACGACGCGAAGTCACCGCAGGGGACTGGAAGGTGAAGCGCGCCCGTGAGCTGAAGGCCCAGGGCCTCAAGCTGGCCGACATCGGCAGGATCATTGGCGCCAGCCGCGCCACTGTCTATCGGTACCTGGGGTTGGACTCAGACTAACTGACGAGGGTGAAGCGTTAGAGGCACCCCGGCAGGCCCTTTAACGGGCGGGGTATCCGCGTATCTGGGAGCCGGCAGCAAAGCTCGGGGGCTTGTGCCCGGTGCAATACCGTGCTCAAGCCCCCGCGTCCTAGGTTCTGATTTAGCCAGTCCAAGTTTCGAGGACCAGCTCAGTTAGGTATGTCCGCATTTCCCCTGCCCATCAGTGCTTCCCCTGCCTAGCCCAAGGCAATAAGAGACAAGCCTTAGTGGCGGGCAGGTTGGAGCATCGTGTCGGTCTCCGTGTCGATGGCGTGCCGGTCAATGACGCGCGCCGGGGCAAGGACAGCCCACACGATGACTAATACGGCGATGATCAGGGCAAAAGCGATAAAGATACCGGCGAACGTCGCCTCCGGAATGAATCCGCCGGCGCCGGGCACCAACACATTCAATAGAATCGCGACCGTTACTGGTGACCCGACGAACTGGACGATGTTTTGCATGCTAATCGTCACCGCCATATTGTCCTGACGGCCGGCCGAGGCAACCAGTGCGTATCCCACAGAGCTACAGCTTAGGATCGTGAGGGCATAGCCGAACACCCACACCCAGGACGTCCAGACTGGGCCATGCACAAACGCGAGGCCGAGATAGACCATGATCGCCCCGGTTCCGGAAACGACCAGGACGGTCTTCGGACCAAAGCGCTTTAGTCCCCACCGTGTCCAAACATATCCAAGTGCGGCGCCGGGAATCATCGCGAGCAGTACGTATGTGGAGTCGAGGGCAGAAAGGCCGTGGCCGAACCCGGAGGATGTTGGTGTCTGAAGCAGTGCTGGTAGCACGAAAAATATGCCGTTGCCGACGATAGTAACCGCCAAGAGCCCGGAGAACCCGATGAGGGCCTGGCGGACGTCCATGTTGCGGAACGACACCAGTGGCTCCTGCGTGCGCCGCTGCTGAACGATCCACACAGCCAACACCACCCCGCTCAAGACAAACGAGCCGAGCACGGTGGGGGAGGTCCAGCCCAGGCCCGGGCCTCCACTGATTCCGACCAGCAATGCTGTGACCCAAACCCCCAGACCCAGTCCACCGAACCAGTCCAGCCGAACGTCCGCGCGGGCGGATGCGGGCGTCTCAGGTGAGAGGAGGGCGAGGATCAGCATCACCGCGTACAGAACGAAACTCACCCAAAAGACGCTTTGCCACGGCAACCCTAGTCCAACCATGATGCCGCCAAGGATTACGGCAAGCGGTGCGAACATGGCCGCCAGCATCGCGAACGCTAGCGAGACAAGTCGGATCTGCTGCGCAGTGGCCCGCGGACGCAGGAGCCCCCAGCTCAGCGGGACGGAGATAGCGATGCCCAGGAGGAATCGGCCGGCAACCAGAGGCCAAAAGTCATTCGCGGTCGCACCCAGGGCAGCTCCCATCAGTGCCAGGACGATGAGGGCCAGGAGGACCTTGCGATGCCCGTAGATATCGCCAATGCGTGCGGTGAGGCTGACGGAGATGGCACTGCCAACCATCGTCGCGTTAAGGATCCAACCGATCTCCGATCCTGACAGGCCTGATTCTTTCGCAATCACACCGACCAGCGGGGAGAGGCTGGCGAAGTGGATGTCGATGATCACGCCGCCGAGCAGAAGTATTGCGACTATCGGTGTGATTCGGTCGGTGCGAGCCCCGACGAGAGTGGATTGCGTCATCTTTGACCGCCTTTGTTGTGGACCCAGCAGCGGCTGGGCTTCGTTTTTGATTGCGAGTGGCGCATAGCGCCAGAGGGGAGGGCTTGCGAATTCGGGGACCGCGCCAGTGGCGGCGGCCTCAGTATGAAGTCAGGCCGACCAGCCCGCCGCCGGCATCGGCTGTGGTGACAGCGACTCCGCCAGGATGATTTCGGAATGCGGCCTTGAATTCCTCGGCCGTAATCGCCGGCCAGTCGATTTCCGCGAGTTGAGTCCCCTGAAGCGGTGTGGACGGCCGAGGCATTGCTTGCTCATGCTCACGGGTCCTCCCTTTGATGTAGTGCGCGGCTTCAGTGCCGGCCCCGTCGAGCACCAACTCTAGGAACAATCGTGATTCACCTGACACGGAAAATCAGGCCAACAAGCTTAAAAACGAGGCCAGTCTGCCCAATCCCATGACGCGCAGGACACGAATGTTGTCGTCATCGCGCTGCCGTTGGCTGCCAGCCGAATCTTCCTCCGGCGGTTTCGTCCACGACTTTGCGCAGCAGTCGGAACCGGGATCCCCGGGGGAATGGGGCGTCCCGGGAGCTCCGCGGATCTGCTCGTGATGGGCTGCCAGGTCCGGCTGTTGGCTGGGAGACAGTGTTCCCTTGAAGAGCTTGACCAGCAGGTTCACGGTGAGGCGGATTGGCCGGGCGAGGAAGCCGTCAGCGCTCTCTTCTTCAGACGAGCGTTGGCGGGGCAGGCCTAGTGGTGTTGTTTCTGTAGCGGGAAGCCTCCCTGAATGCCGTCGGCGGCATTCCCCTCCACCGTTTGAAGGCGATGGTGAAGCTGGCTGGATCGGTGTAGCCCAGGGTGCGGGATATTCGTGCGACGGAGTGATTGGTATTCGAGAGCAGATCGGTGGCGAGGTCATTCAGGGCTGCATCCCGAAGCTGGGCGAATTCATGGCCCGTGAGTTCGAGCTTGCGCCGCAGGGTGCGTGGGGAGACCTGCAGTGTTGCGGCCACATTGGCCAGTTTGCGGTTGAGCTCGGGGGCGGCTTTGATGGCCTTCTCAACGGCACCGGGCCAGTCGCCGGTCGCCCTGAGGGTGTCGAGAATCTGCCTGTCTGCTTTGATCCATGCCGCGTGCTGGAAAGCGTCACCGAAGGGCAGCTGGTGTGTTGATACGGCGGGGTCCCACCAGAGCCGCAGGGTTTCGGCGCCGCAGTCGATGTTGCCGGGGGCGTAGGTCAAAACTTCGGGGGAGGCTTCTACGAGAGGGAGTTCCACCTTGGTGAAGGGGAAAGGGCCGCCGTACTGCCACGTGAGGTTACGGGCGACGGAACAGAAGTCACGGTAGACGCTGAACGGGATCAACTCTTTTGGAGCCTCGGGGTAGGTCATCTCCATCCCGGTCACCGCGCCATCGGGTGTCCGCAGCGGCGCAATCTCCATGAGGCCGGGGCCGTAGTCCATTCCGGTTGCGACTTCTACCCATGCTTCGACGGTCGGCGCCGTTAGGAATGCCAGTCCTCGCACGCCGAAAGAGCCCAGGGTGTAGGTTTGCGCGGCCTTCACCCAAAGATCGAGCCGATCCTTGGTGAGCGCGACGAACTGCAGCTGAAAGGCCAGTTCCTTTCGTGCAGGAATAGTGCCTCCCGGGCGGTTCACCGCGTCGGGGTCAATTTCCGCATTCTCGAGTGCAGTCCGCCAATCGAGGCCGGCTTCTTCGAGCAGTCCACGCAGTGCGTGAACACTGAAATTCGGCAGCCGCAGGTTCTGATACGTGCTTAATTTCACCGCTGCCCCCTTACGCCGCCGACGTATGGAGTCGGGGCGGATTGTTCAGAACCCCAGCGTAGCCGCGTCCACCTGCTTCGTAGGGGAGCCGGCCGGCCAACGGGTCCCGGGAAGCCGGGCCGGAAACCGTTGCTGCCCAGGGCGTTTCCGTCCGGCTGTCGGGAGGAAAGGTTCGGGTATGCATGTGTCTTCTTCCTCGAGTCGATCTGCTGCTAGCCCGGCAGCGATGCGGCGTTGCAGGAGGAGCAGGTGGCACCGGGGCCTGGTGGGAGCTGCCATTTCACGTCATCCAACAAGATTGCGCAAGATTGGCCTTCTTTTCAATGGTGTTGGCCTGCTTTTCCGTGTCAGGTGGGTCACGAATGTTCCTAGAGTTGGTGCTCAACGGGCCGGTTCTGAAGCCGGCGCAACTACATCAAGAGGAGATCCGATGAGCATGAGCAGCAATGCCTCGGCCGTCCGCACCGCTTCAGGGGGGACTCAACTCATGGAAATCGACAGGCCGGCGATTACGGCCGAGGAATTCAAGTCCGCATTCCGCAATCATCCCGGTGGCGTCGCTGTCGTCACCGCCGATGCCGGCGACGGGCCGGTCGGCCTGACTGCAACTTCTGTGATTTCGGCCAGCGTGGACCCCAATATTCTGGCCTTCTCCGTCTCGGAGTTCTCGTCCAGCACCCCGACCATTCGCCGGGCAGATACGGTCGTTGTGCATCTGCTGAGCGCGGAAGAAGTGCACCTCGCGCAACTCTGTGCGACCAGCGGAATCGATCGGTTCGCGGACACCTCCCTGTGGTCGTGGCTTGAGACCGGGGAACCCTACTTCCTCACGGCCGGGGCCTGGATCCGGGGCAGGATCGTGAGCTCTATGGCTGCTGGCGGGTCCGCCATCGTCGCCGTTGAGGCGCTTGAAGCCTCACCAGGCCTGTCCGGTGGCGGGTTGCCCGGAAGGCCACTGGTTTACCACAACCGGTCCTGGCACGCCCTCGGAGATGCGTCGCAAATCTGAACAAGGCCGGTAATAGGCAAGCATCAATGGCGGACAGATACGCGTCCTGCCCTCTGTCAACTCTTTGAATACGTGTCGGCAATCCGGGCCTGAAACCGGTGCTCTTCGGCGCCCACGCTTTGGCCGGAAGAAATCACCGACTGGCACTGAACCAAACCCACCCAAACCTGCATCTCCACGAAAGGATGACTGACAATCATGACCATTACATCGAGCGACGTTGACCGTGACTTTATCGCTGATCACACGGTTGAACGTGCCCGGCGGCCGATCATGGACGGCCCGAACAAGTTCAAAGTTGCAATGTTCGGGGCGAACGTCTCGACCGGCCAGGGCGGCCTCACGCTGGCCGAGAATACGATCAAGCTCGGTAACTGGGGCGAGGTTGAAGGCCTTGCCCAAAAAGCGGACAGGTATGGCGTCGAAGGATTTATCCCGATCGCCCGTTGGCAGGGGCTTTCGGGCCCCGACCGGCCCTGGGGTCGCCAGTTCGAGACGCTCACGTGGGCGGCCGGGCTGGCGGCAGCGACCCAGAACATCCAGGTTTTTGCCACCTGCCACATGCCGTTCTTCCATCCGCTCACGGCTGCGAAGATGACTGCGACGATCGATCACATCAGTGGCGGCCGGATGGGCTTGAATGCCGTCGCGGGCTACCACCAGCCGGAGTACAAGATGTTCGGTCTCGACCTGCCGGAGCATGATAAGCGGTACGAGCTGGCGGACGAGTGGATGACGATCGTCGAGCGACTCTGGTCCGACGAGGGTGATGAATACAGGTTCGACTTCGAAGGCGACTTCTTCAAGATGGAGGCAGTGGAGGCCTATCCCAAGCCCGTTCAATCGCCGGGCCCCGTGGTGATGAGCGCCGGCTCGAGTCCGGCGGGCCAGAAATTCGCGTTCGACCATGCCAACATCCTGTTTGCCCAGGTCACCGACGTGGACCACAGTAAGCAGGCCGTTTCGAAACTCCGGAAGAACGCAGACGAGGCGGGCCGGGAAGATCTTGCGCTGTGGGCGGGCGTCCACATCGTGTGCAAGGACACGGAGAAGGAAGCGCTGGACTATGTGAAGTACGTCGAAGATGAAATGGGAGACTGGCAAAGCGCTGCACGCTACCAGGCAATCGTTGAATCCGGTGACGCCCGCAGCATGAACTGGGATGACTACAAGCGGTCCGAGGATCTCAAGAAGGACGAAGCTGTCCGAGCCTACCTGAGAGCGGGTCTTGTTCCGCTGGTAGGCACGCCGGAGATGATCGTCGACGGGCTTCAGAAGCTATCCGACGCAGGTATCGCCGGTACCTGCATTGGGACGGTCGACTACAACGAGGGCCTGGACCGCCTGAACGAGCAGATCTTCCCGCTGATGCGCAGCGCCGGACTCCGCGCCTGACACAGGACCGCGTGCTCGCTGCGGCAGCCGGCACTGACGCGGTCCCCGGAAGCGCGAACCCTCCGGCTCGGCCGCATACTGCAGACGTCACGGCAGTATGCGGCCGAGCGGGGGCACTTTAGGCCCTGGCCCTCACTGCCCGCCAGAAACAACGTCATGTTCACTGGCCGACCTTTTTCCATCCACCGCTCAAACCGGGCGGGGGGATTAACGTGAGCGGTCGCAAAATTTCAAGCACATCGTTTTACTAAGGAGTGAAGGTAAATGACCTTTCCACACCCAGCTAAATTCCGTCTGGTAGTTGCGGGGCCGACCGAGTCAGGAGAGGCCGATTTTCTCGATGTTGACGGTCCAGCCGTCATCGATGTGCCGGACGTCGCCAACGGGGCGTTTTACTGGGCCGTCGAGGGCGGGCACAGTAAGGAGAACTTCGGCCGGCCGCCCGCCAGCGTTCAACTCGCGGGGCCGAACGGTTCGACCTTTGGGGTCAACAGTTTCCCGGCGCGTTCGGCCGGCAAAGACATCGATATCAACAAGATTGATCCCACGATGGACGTCGGGCATGACGGTGATCCAGCCATGCACGCCAGCGACACCATCGATTACGAGGTCGTGATCTCGGGCAAAGTCGATCTCGAACTCCCGGGTGGAAAGGTACGAACTCTCGTCCCGGGGGACCTGCTTGTCATGGCCGGCGTTCCCCACGCCTGGAGAAACCCGTACGACGAGGACTGCGTCTACATCGTCGTGACCGTCGGATTCAATTCGAAAGAGGAGCTGTAAGCATGGCTGTGACATCACCGGGCAAGGCACTTCGCGCGGTCTTCGAAAGCGAGAAGACGTCGATCCTTCCGTTCGCCGCGTTGCCGGTCCACGCGCAGATGGCGCAGGCTGCCGGCTATGACGCGTTCGAGGTTTCGGGCGGCATGTCGGCGTGGTGGGCCGAGGGCGCCTCCGATACCGGGTGGCTGACCTTGACGGAGGTCGTCGCCCATGCCAAGCGCGTGGCGCGCAGTGTGGACATCCCCGTCTACTGCGACGCCGACACCGGCTTCGGCCCGTCACCGCTGAATGTGCAGCGCACGGTCGCCGAGTTCATCGACGCCGGTGTCGCGGGCATCCACATCGAGGACCAGCGGGAGCCGAAGAAGTCAGGCGGGGAGACGGGCATCGAGCTCGTTTCCGACGCGGAAGCGATCGGGCGGCTGAACGCCGCCGTCGAAGCGCGGGACAAATACGACAAGGACTTCGTGATCGTCGCCCGAACCGACGGGTACGGTGCTGCCGGCGGCGGCGTCGAGGAAGCAATCCGTCGTGCCCAGCTCTACCGTGCCGAGACGGACATCGACTACATCTTCTTCGAGGGTTTCCATACCTGGGAGCAGACCGAACTCGCGCTGAAGGAGACCGCAGGCGTGAATTACGCCAACGGGATCTCCCTCATCGGGCGCCGCACGGTCGCCGAGATGACCGCGGTCGGCCAGGCGATCATGCCGACACCGTTCGCGGTGCCCGGCATCCACGAGGTGTGGCGACTGCTGACCGATATGAAGGAGTCAGGCGAGGCCACGCCGTTCGCCGAGTACCTTGACCGGATGAACGCCGAGCGCGACACCAAGTACGACGTGGGCTGGGGCGCGAAGTGGGGACTGCCGCTGATGGCGGACGTGCGCGAGCTGGAGGAGAAATTCCTTCCAGAGGAGCTGCGCCGCGACTACGAGAACAGCGTCAACGTCGGAGACAGGAACGTGTCATGAGTGAGCTGCGGTTCAACGGCCGAGTGGCGATCGTGACGGGAGCAGGCCAGGGGATGGGCCGGGAGCATGCCATCATGCTCGCTTCCCGAGGCGCGCGGGTCGTGGCCAATGACATCAACGCCGAGCGCGCCGGTGAGACGGTGACACTGATCACCGACGCCGGCGGCACCGCGGTCGTCGACAGCCACGACATTGTGGAAGAAGCCGCCCAGGTCGTGCAGACGGCCATCGAGAGCTTCGGCGGTCTCGACATCGTGATCAACAATGCCGGGATCAACCGGTTCGGCCTGTTCTGGGAGATGGACAGTGAGGTGTGGTGGCGCGTGTTCAACACGAGCTTCCGCGGCCTGGTCGAGGTGTCACGCGCCGCGATGCCACACCTGATCACCTCAGGCACCGGCCGGCTCATCAACGTGTCATCGAACGCGCTGATGGGTGCGCCGCACGACACGGCCTACAGCGCCGCGAAGGCGGCGATCTGGGGCTTCGGCAACGCCCTCATCCCCGAGGGCCGCCAGGCCGGAGTGCAAATCTCCACCATCCTGCCCGTCGCCTGGACACCAATGACTGAAGACGCCTTCCCCAACCCCGCCATCCAGAAGGTGATGCAGGAGAAGTTCCCTGCCGACGCGGTCGCCGCGTTCGCCACCTGGCTGGCGCACCAGGACACCACAGTCTACGGAGAGGCGTTCGAGATCGGCGGTGTCTCTGCAGCAAGAACGGTCATCACCGCCATGCCGCGCATCACGGTGCCCGACACGACGCCCGAAGTGTGGGCGAAGAACGCGGAGACCCTCATGCAGGAGGGTGCGCTCTCCCCGCTGCGCAGCGCGAGCGAATCCTTCCGCGAGCAGCTCGTTTTCCTCGCTCCGGAGATGGAGTCGGAGATCCCCGCCGACGCGGCGGACCTGTCGACCAAATAGGCACATACTCCAAACAAGGAAGTGACGTCACAACTGAACCCACGGACAGGGCCCGAGGTCACCGCTCTGAGTGATGCCCCGATGGTGGTCCTGCAACAGGTCCGTGCTTCCTCTGCGGTGTGGGGTGCAGAAATCGCCGGAGACCCAGGGCCGTGATCAGAGGCGCCGGTCGCAGGTTCCCACACCAACAGGAGCTTCATGCTCAACGGCGAATAGCCGCCTAACTGAATAGATCAGATCAACTCTGCGCCGCATCGCCGGCGCACAATTGGACGAAAGAGGTCCTCATGGGACGTTTGACCAACAAGGTTGCCATCATCACCGGCGCAGCAGTCGGCATGGGTGCCGAGCACGCACGCCTGTTCGTCGAGGAGGGCGCGAAGGTCGTCATCACCGACCTCAACGAGACGGACGGCGCCGTGCTCGCGAAGGAACTCGGCGAGAACGCCCTCTTCGTGAAGCATGACGTCTCCGACGCAGACTCCTGGGCGGACGTCGTGGCGGCGGCTGTCGAAAAGTTCGGCCCGGTCACGGTACTCGTGAACAACGCGGGGCTCTCTGGCCCCGAAGCGTTCACCGCGGACCTCGATCTCGAGACGTTCAACAAGGTCGTCGCGGTCGATCAGACCGGGGTGTTCCTGGGCATGCGCGCCGTGCTGCCCGGGATGGTTGAGGCAGGCGGGGGCTCGATCGTCAACATCTCGTCGGCAGCGGCGATGGCCCACCTCGCAGGCAGCCCCAGCGTGGCGTACACGGGCGCCAAGGCCGCCGTCAGGGGCATGACCAAGGCCACCGCGATCGAGTACGGACCGCACAATGTGCGCGTTAACTCGGTGCATCCGGGCGCGATCCTCACTCCGATGGCGAAGAACCTGATGGACCCCGAGACGATCGAAGCGTTTGCTCAGACACTCCCCATCCGCCGGTTCGCCGATCCACGCGAGGTGTCGTACACGGTGCTGTTCCTCGCATCCGACGAGGCCTCGTACATGACCGGCAGCGAACTGGTCGTCGACGGCGGACGCCTGGCCGAGTAAGAACGCTCACGCCTCCTTCATGAGCGCCCTGCCCTTCTGAATCAAAAGAAGGACGGGGCGCTCACCTGAAAGCAGCAGCAGCCTCGGCCCCTGAGAGCAGGTTGTAAGGATAGGATAATGAGTACGATAAACGCATCTCCTTGCGTCAGGCTTCCCTCTGACGCTGTGTCAAACATTCGCCCAGACCGCGTTGTTATCGCTGCTGTGGTCGAATGGCGGGGCAGGATTGCCCTGTTCAGAAGGAGCCGCAGCCTTGGCCATGACAGCGGCCGTTGGCACTGCATCACCGGATATGTGGAAGCCGGTGCAACACCCGAACAACAGGCCCTAGAAGAGTTGTTTGAAGAAACAGGGCTGCACGCCACAGACCTCCTGGACCTGCGGCCAGGACCGGACCTGATGGTCCCCGATAGGTCGGGAACGCTCTGGCTGGTGCACACGTTCACTGCCCTCACCTCCCAGCGGCGGCTGAGAATCGACTGGGAACACGATTCCTACCGGTGGACCGCCCCGCATAAGGCGAAGCGCTTCGCCAACCGGGTCAGCTGGCTCGACAACGTGCTCGAGGCAACCGGCCACTACCCCGCTACCCTCCGAGGACGCCAACCGAGGGCGGCCACCACGATCCCAAACCTGCCAGATCAGCGAGTGAGTCCATGAAAGCCCTGACCAACGCCAACGCACCTTCGGGTACCAGTCGACTACAGTCGGGTGCCACGGCAGGTGACCCAATCAGTGGTGCCATCAGACTGGAGGGTGTCGTTGAGCATGGTGATGCCCGCGGGCGGGAGCTCGGTTTTCCCACGGCCAACATCGCCATACCGGAAGGGGACATCCGGGACGGTGTCTGGGCCGGCACCGTCCGGCTTGGGCCGGACGGTGAAGGCAGGACCTACGCGGCCGCCGTCTCTGTCGGGCGCCGCCCGACCTACTACCGCAAAGGGACACGGCTGCTGGAAGCCCACCTGTTGGACTTCAACGGGGACCTGTACGGCCGCAGCGTTCAGGTGAGTCTGCACGAGTACATTCGCCCCCAGCGCCGCTTCCGTGGAACCGATGAACTCGCAGCACAAATCCGCGACGACGTGGCATCCGTGCGCTCCTGGGCCACCACGGCCCAGGCAGGCGCGGCCGGTACCGGCCCCAACGGGGCCGCCGCTGACGCCCTGACACCCGAAAGCGACAAGAGACTGCACCGACCAACACCGCGGAACCACCTCGAATGGAGCCTGCTAATCAACGCTTGGGTGGAAATCCGACACGACGGCCGCGTCATCAGAACCGGCTTCGTCGAAGACGCCATGCCCGACTCCACGGCACTCTGGATTGCCGCCGACGCCAACGGCCCGCGCCAAATGTTCGAAGCATCCCAAGGCCACCAAGTATGGGTCACCCCCCAGGAACTGCCCGGCGACCTCCGCTACCGCATGACAACGAAGCAGATGTACGAGGCCACCTCCGCGCCGAACGCATAGGGAACCCCAAGGTAAGACCGCGGGGAGCTTCAACCGTCGCCGATACCACTTGGAAGACCTAGCCCGGCCTCCTCAACTCCTCTGACCTGGAAACAGCGATCCATGACACACGACAATTATGAAGTCACTCTCACAGCTGCTGCCGGCACCGGCTGGAATGCCCTCCAAGAACAACTGGACACGGCACATCAAACAGTCAAATCCCTGGCCATATCCGACCGCCGGTACGGGGTTCTGATCACCCGGCATCGCTACGATGCGTATACCGTCGCCCTGAGTCCTCAAGTTCCTTATGGCATGACCTTTGAACGGGACTGCCCGGAAACTCCTCAATGAGTACCGCACTCCCGCCCACCAAGACCTGGCCGCGACCGGAATGGCGCAGCCGGAGACGGATGCCTCCGCCACAGCAGTACCGGCCTGACCTCTTGCCCGCGCTCCCCGGCGTCCGTTCCGCCGATTATTGCCGGCGGGCCATGCGTCGGATCCCGACCTCGTTCCCCTTGAGAGGTTCGGGTCCGGCGCCGGCCGAATCGTTGCTACCACCAAAGCCCTTGCCGTGTGACTGTGCGCGTGCATCCGGCCCGGGGGGACTCTGTAAATAACGGTGTATTCGGCTCGACACGCCGGGCAGTGAGCCTAGCGGGGAGGATCCGGATATGGCCACGACACTTGAGGCTGTGCCGAACAGCGAGAATCTGAAGGATCTGTCCGAGGCAGGAGCCGCCTGCGAACTCGTGCGGATGGCCAGGGAGCAGGGTCTGGCATTGGCCGGTCCTGACGGTCTGCTCAAACAACTGACCAAGACAGTCATCGAGACCGCACTCGATGAAGAGATAACCGAACACCTTGGCTACGAAAAGCATGACGCCGTGGCCAATGGCACCCGGGAACTGCCGCAACGGGACCCGGGCCAAGACGGTGCTGACCGAGACGACCGGTCCCGTGGAGATCGAGGTCCCGCGGGACCGGGACGGGTCGTTCGAGCCGGTGATCGTGAAGAAGCGTCAGCGCCGGCTGAACGGGGTCGACGAGGTCGTGCATCCGACGAGGCCTCGTACATGACCGGCAGCGAGCTGGTCGTCGACGGCGGACGCCTGGCCGAGTAAGAACGGTTCCGCCGCGTTCGCGAGTGCCGCCCAGCCCTTCTCACTCAAGAAAAAGGCTGGGCGCACTTGCGGAAGTGCCTCTGACAATTCAGTCGTCGGTCAGGATAAACAATGCGGAGGGCCGCACTTCCCTCGCCGTATACAGGCAGCATGCCAGCGCTGAAGCGCCCGAAATCTGTGCCTTTAAGCCCGGCCATGTCGTTAGTGACACCGGTCTCCGACATCCCGGCGCAAAATCTGCCAGCGCAATAATGCCCTGTGTTTCAGGCATGAAGCAGCGTCCTCTCCTTTCGCCATTGGACGATATAGACAATCTCTAAAGGCCGAGTTGTTCTGAACTTGCCATGCTCCAGGGCGGTTCTGGTCATATTCTACGAATTTTCCATCCGGGAGCCGGAACGAGGGCGGCTTTCAATCCCGGACCAGGAGTCATCTGCATTCACCACCCAGCCTGGCTTGTTCGAGAAGTCCTCGCGCGGCCCGGCGAAGATGTCGAACAGCGGGTTCACGTTGGGCCAGAGGGCTGCTGTCGTGTGCACAGGGGGGCGGGATGATGGCGAGGGAGACGGCGCCGGCCTCGAGGTGTTCGTCCTGGCGCCACGACCACCAGTCGTTAAGCCAGGGGTCCTGATGTGGGGGACGAGCACGCCCTATTCGGCGTAGCACCAACTGCTCGAAGTCGTCCTACTGGTGACGCGAACGAATCCAATATTAGAAGTGCAAGCCAGCAGCATCCGACAATTCGATATCTTGAAGCCTTCTGCTTGAATCGGGAGGGTGAATTCAAGTGGTGCCTGCAACTATTTGTTGGATTCGAGGCTGGCTCCGCGCAGACTTGGTCAAGCTCGGTTGACGCGATAGCGGCAAGGGCCCGGCCGGGCTAGGAACGCCTCACCGGCCGGGCCCATGCGTCACATGACGACCGGATCCTGGTGAGCAGGTCGGGGTGTGGGCGCGCTGGAGGACCAGTCCTTATAGATCGGGTCATCCGGGAAGCGCAGGCCCCAATTGGACATTTCGGGGACGTCGGAAACGCGCCAGTCCGTGGCCATTTCCCGGACGTCGGACCAGTCCCAGACGCAGGTGCGCACCAAGACCTTCCACACTCCGTCGCGCTTCTCGCACAGATCGCGGTAACGGCCGCCATGGAACATCGTCACACCGGGATCAACCATCTTGGACACGCAGATGAAGGCGCTCTCGCGTTGGGCTCGATTACCATCGATCTCACACAGCACGTTGCTGACGTAGTGGCTGCTCGAGTACTGACGGTCCCTCCAACCATCGACGGCCTCGGCCCACCCGTGTCCGGTGCCGATATAGCCGCCGTGGTCGTCGGTCGCGTCCGGCCAGTACGTGTCCTTGATGCCTTGGATGTCCATCCGGTCTGCGGCCCTGCAGTACATCATGAGGTTGTCGTGGAGAGACTTCTCGTCCCACAGTTTTAAGAGCTGAGCTTCGGTCAGCGACATCTCTGGTCTCCTGTCATAGGAATTGGTGGCGTGGCGCGCTAGCTTCAGTGCTGGCCCGTTGAGCCCCAACTCTAGGAACATTAGCGATCTGGGCAATAGAGCAAAGTGGGCCGACACCCTTAGAAATCAGGCCATTGACATCATTGCGCACGCAGGCCACTCGAAATGGGATGCTTCCAACGAGCACGCCTCTGCTCAGGGTTGCCCGCTCTACCTAATCCCCGTCCTGGCCGCTGCGACTGTTGCGATTAGGGAACCCGGGAGGGCATTTTTGCGGGCCGGTCATATGCGAATCTCAAGAGCCCGGAAATCCGCACCTAATTAACTGTCCGGATGTGGCCGGGGAATGCTGCGGTCAAGGACCGGCAAGTGGGACAGGTCGCACGGTAATTCGCTCTTTATGCGCGGATTAGGGTCAAGACGTCCTGTTTGCTCGACTTCATGGGCCAGGTTTGGGCGCCTTAGTGGGAATAATCGCGCTGTGGTCAACCGTGCTGTGTTTCGCTCTGCCGGAGTCAGGAGGCACGGAGCCGTGCCTCGAGGTCATCGATGACGCCGCGCATAGTGGTGGCGATGCCCGTGACCTGGGGGCGGCCGATCCTGACGCTTGGCCCATTGACGGCCATGGCAGCCATCGGCCGGCCCCGGTCATCCTTGATGGCCATGGCGATGCCCGTAATCCCGGTCTCGCCGCCTCCCAGAGTAAAGGCGTAGTCCTCCCGCCACTGGAGGATGCTCTGGCGGAACTCAGCAAGCTGATCCCGTCCGAACCCGGAGTCCTCGGGCGGACCGTCCGGATAGGCCCTTTCGAAGGCCTCCGCCGACAATGCGCGAAGCAATAGCCGCCCGCTGGCCGTTCGATGGGCGGGCCAGATATTGCCCTTGCGGCTGCTGACCCTCAGGTCCTGCTTCGATTCGACACTGTCCAGGCACTGGATGTTGTTGTACTTGAGCACCATCAAGTGGGTCGTTTCACCGGTCAGTTCGGCCAGTAACTCCAGAGCACTGTGAATTGTGTCGGCTTGGTGCTCCACCGATACCCGGCCCCCGAATTGCCGCAAATACCCCGGGCTGATCTGGTACCGGCGCTGTCTCGTTTGGACCGCCATCTGCTCGTTGACCAGAGCGCTCAGGAGGCGGTGTGCCGTGGATTGGCCGACCCCTAGGGCTGCAGCGACATCCGACACCCCCACGTCCGGCTGCCGGTGGAGGAGCCAGAGAACCTGCAGGACGCTCTCGGACGAGGTGCGCCGGCCTTCTGAATTCGACATAGAGGAATTTAATCACACAAGGGATTCTATAAAAAGGAATCTGTGACTAGCCTCACTGCAACGGAACCATCAAGGAGACTCATGAATACCAACCCATTGGACCGCGGCTCAATCGAACAGAACCTGCTGCAGGCCGACACCGCGGCTCTGCTCCTGGCCCTCGTTGAGGACACCGGCGACGACGTGCTGCTGGAGGAGTACCGCCCATACATCAGCAACCCCTTGACGCTCTCCGAGGACTTCTCGGAGGAGGCCCGGCAGCGGATTGCACGGTTGGTTGCCGAGCGCTTCGTTGGGGGCGGTCTCCGGGGTGAATCGATCACCTCGGCCCCGGACCGCTTTCGCCGCCTCAGCGAGGAGGCGGCACAGCGCCACGTCGAAGAGCGCGAACTGGATCTGTTCCGCAAGGAGATGGGGCTTCTGGAGGACGCCTTCGTCGACTGGGCCGGGGAGCGCCCCGCCCAAACCGACCAGTACCGAGTCATCATCGTCGGTGCCGGCCTGTCCGGGATCGCCACCGCCATTCATCTAAAGCGGATGGGCATCAACTTCACCATTTTTGACCGCTACGACGGCGCCGGTGGTACGTGGCTGGTCAACACGTACCCGGGGTGCGCGGTGGACATCCTGAGCCACTACTTCTCATATTCGTTCCGCCGGAAGAATGACTGGACGTCGTATTACAGCCCCCAGCCGGAGGTCCTGCAGTACCTGCGTGAGGTCGTCGCGGAGTTTGGATTGGAAGAGCACATCCGCTTCGGCACCACGGTGAAGTCCGCGAAGTTCGACGAGGGCACCCAGCGCTGGATGGTGCACGTCGAGGACCGCGGGGGGGGAGCGGCTCGAAGAGGCCGAGTTCTTCGTGTCCGCAGTGGGCGCCCTGAGCGCCCCCAGCATCCCCGACCTGCCCGGCATGGACCGGTTCCGGGGGCAGGTCGTCCACTCGGCGGCCTGGGACCCGGCTATCGATGTCACCGGTAAGCGGGTGGCCCTCGTCGGCAACGGCGCCAGTGCCAACCAGATTGGTCCCAACATCATTGACCGCGTCGAGCATCTGACCGTGATGACCCGCAGCCCCCAGTGGGTCACCAAGGCGCCGAAGTACGGTGAACATCTCTCCGCCGGGGAAATCTGGACCTTGGAGAATATCGAGCCCTATGCGCGCTGGTTCCGGCTGCGGTCCATGCTGGCGATGAACGAGGCAATGCGGCCCAACGCCACCCTGGATCCGGAGTACGTGGCCCGCGGGATGGTCAACGCCGGTAATGAGGCCCTCAAGGAGCGGCTCACCGAGTTCATGCGACAGGAGCTGGGCCACCGCCAGGATCTTCTGCCCCTCCTTGTCCCGGACTTCCCGCCGGGCATGAAGCGGATGCTGCGGGACAACGGTTGGTGCCGCATGTTCCAACGGGACAACGTCGAGTTGGTTGCCTCCCGTGCAGCTGCCATGGACGAGACCGGGGTCCTGGACGACCACGGCAATCATGCCGCCGTCGATCTGGTCATTTTCGCCACCGGATTCAAAGTCGCCCGCATGGTGGGGTCACTGTCCATCGAGGGATCCCACGGCTCGCTGCGGGACGCGTGGGGAGAGGACGACCCCCGGGCCTACCTGGGGATTTCCGTCCCGGGATTCCCGAACATGTTCATCCTGTACGGACCGAACACCAATATCGGCGTGGGCGGCAGTATCTTCTTCCAGGCCGAGGCCCAGAGCCAGCACATCGCCCGGATCATCCGCGACGCGATCCAGGCCGATGCCACCCGGGTCGAGGTCCGCGAGGAGGTCTACCGCCGGTACAACGAGGACCTGGACGCCGCCCTCAGCACCATGATCTGGGCCCTGCCCACCGGATCCACCTGGTACCGGAACTCCAAGGGCCGGGTGGTTGCGAACATGCCTTGGACGTCACAGGACTACTGGGACATGAACCGGACGGCCGACCTCAGCCACTACAACACCACTCGGCGGGGCTCCATCCGGGACCATGCCGACGACTCCCGTAAGGCCATGGCCGATGCCTAGCACTGCGCTCCGATCCGAACCCGCCACGCTCGCGGTGGAGCGGACCGATCCCGTCTGCGGGGCAACAACCGATGTGGTGGTCTTCCTGCACGGTTTGGGCGGAAACGGCATGGTCCACTACCTGCTCCAACAGCAGGTGAAGGACCGGTTCACTACGGTGAGCGTGGACTTCTCCGGCCTGGGCCGGAGTGCCGCACGGGCCGTGCCTTCCTTCGGCCAGTGGATCGACGATGCGCGGAAGGCCATTCCTGCCGAGGCGGTGCGGCTGCTGGTGGTCGGACATTCCATGGGCAGCCTGGTAGCCCGCCATCTGGCCGCCGAAGATCCACGGGTCAGGGGGCTGGTGCTCTACGGTCCGGTGCTGGCACCGGACGAGTCGACGCGGGGCATTTTCCTGGACCGGGCAGGCGATGCCCTGGCCGAAGGCATGGTCCATGTCGCAGACCGGTTCGGCCTCGGCGGGATCAGCCAGGAAACCCGCCTCAGGTCCTCGCTGCCAGCCCTGATCGTGAGGAACTTCCTGATGTCCCAGATCCCCGAACGCTACGCCGAGGCATCCAAGGCGATGTCCGAGGCCTGGGAGCCGTCCAATCCGCCGTTATCCCTGGCTACCGCCACGGTTGTGCACGGACTGGACGATCCCATCTCGACGCCGGCTGTCGCCCAGCAGGTCGTCTCAGCAATGGCCGGCGGGAACGTCCGTGTCATCGGGCTCCCCGCAACAGGCCACTGGCCCACCATCGAGCAGCCGCAACCGTCCATCGACGCCCTTGAGGAAACCCTCGCTGCAACATTTGTCGACGCATCAACCCACGAAGGATAGTGATTTACCTATGAAGTCCGATCAGCCCCTGCACGGCAAAGTCGCCGTCGTCACCGGTGCCGCACGCGGCCTTGGCCTGGGCTACGCCCGCCGGCTGGCAGACCGCGGTGCGAACATCGCGATCTGCGATCTGAATCTCGAGTCCGCTCATGAGTACCAGGCTGAGGCCGACAACCTCGTGGACGGCAGCCTGGAGGCCACGCTGGCATCGTACGGCGTTGAGTACCTCTTGCAACAGGTCGACGTTACCGACCCTTCCGCCCTCCAGAAGTTCGCAAACAGCGTCCAGGAACGGTGGGGGCGGGCCGACGTCCTGATCTGCAACGCCGGCGGCGGCGGCGACTTCAGCCGGAACCTGCCCACCGACCTGGACCTGGACGGCGTGCAGAGCACCTTCGAACGCAACCTGTTCTCCGTCTTCAATACCGTCAAGGCCTTCGGGCCGATGATGCAGCAGCGGCAGTCGGGGAAGATCATCACGGTCTCCTCCTTCACCGGTATGACCGTTCTGGGCGACGGACACGGCTCCGACTACGCGACGGCGAAATCTGCGGTCAGCTTCTACACCCGGTATCTGGCGCAGGAGCTCGGTCCTCACGGCGTCACCGCCAATGCGATCGCTCCCGGGTTCATTGCTACCGGCCAGTTCTCCGAGCGTCTGGGGGCCGCGGATCCCGAGCGGCTCGAGACGTGGCGCAGCATGGCCGCACTGCGCCGCCTGGGCACCCCGGAGGACGTCATCAACGTCGTCGACTTCCTCGCCGGCCCCGGTTCCGACTTCATCACCGGCCAGACCATCTGTGTTGACGGCGGCATCGTGCGCGGGGCCAGCTGAGTCCCTCAGCGGTTCGCGCGCTTCCAGCAGAAGACCCTCTGAACAGAAGTGATACCTATGAAACCACTCCACCTCCGGCGGGCCCGCCTGATGGCAGTCCTCTTCACGCTGGGCCTGGCCGCCACTGGTTGCGGCATCGGTGCAACAGCCGCCGAAGTCGACCCGCCCGGGCCCGAGTACGACCATTGCAGGACGGTCCACAAGGTCACCTACCAGGTCTACGACGGCAACATCATCAACATGCAGGCGATCGTCGCAGATAAGCAGGGCTTCTTCGCCCGGCAGTGCCTGCTGGCGGAGCCCTCGCGCTTCAACAACACGCCTTCGTCCATTTCGGGGACGGTCTCTGGAGACGTGAATTTCATTAACAGCGGCACGGACAACATCCCGCCGTTCCGCAAGCGGGGCATCGACGTGAAGTTCATCGCCAACAACCTCACCCGCCCCTACTACTCACTGGTGGTGGCCCACGACAAGGTCGGTGCCAACCTGAAGGAAACCCTGCGGAACCTCCATGTGGTCGGAGTCACGACCATTGGCGGATCCAATGAGTTCCACGGCCGGGAGTTCATCTCCGGCCTGGGCGGGGACCCGAAGGCGGTGACCTGGATCGGCATGGGAGCCCCCGCATCCATGCTGGCCGGCCTGGAAAACGGGACCGTCGACGCCGTGGTCTACTTCGGCACGACCCAGGACGTCGCCGTCGCCAGCGGGTACGGCGTTATGGTCTCCGACCCCCGCCGGCCGGCGGGACCCGGCAATCCCGTGCCTCCCATCTTCAAGGGGACCGGCAAGGCTTCAATGATGTGGGCCGCCCAGGAGTCCTTCATTAATAAGAACCCCGAGGCGACACGGCAATTCGTGGCGGCCCTCGGTGCAGCCTCGGACTGGATCGCGTCCAAGGCCAACCGGGACGAGCTCTACCGGAGCATGCGCGGGGAGATCACCATCCCCGACAAAGTCCCCAACGCCGAGAAGGTCTTCAGGGACTCCATCGACACCTACGCGGACATGATCGATGCGGATATCGACATGGATGCCCTGCAGAAATACATCGAGTTCACCAAGAAGAGCCGCTCGCTCGACCTCACCGAGAACGCGGACGACATGGTGTGGAAGGAAACCCCATGAGCAGCCCGTCCATGAGCGCCCCGGAACGCCTCGGCCCACCCCGCGGGGCACGGATCGAAGTCTCAGACGTCTACCAGTACTTCGCCTCTCCCGGCAAGGAGCCGGTCCTTGCGGTGGACACGACCTCCCTGGTCATCGAACCCGGCGAATTCGTCTGTTTCGTTGGCCCCTCCGGGTGCGGCAAAACCACCGTCCTGAACCAGATCGCCGGCCTGGTCAAGCCCACCGGCGGAACGGTCACGCTGGATGGCAAGACCGCCAAGGAAGGGCGCCCCGACGTCGGATACCTCCTGGCCCGGGACGGCCTGCTGCCGTGGCGGACGGCCTTGGGCAACGTCATGCTCCCCATGGAACTGAGGGGGACACCCCGTGCCGAGGCGGAACACCGTGCCGCCGGGATGCTGGAGACCGTGGGCCTGGGAAAGTTCCTGCACTCCTATCCCAGCCAGCTCTCCCACGGCATGCGGCAGCGCACCGCCCTGTCCCGGACCTTGGTGGTGGAACCGACCACCATCCTGATGGACGAACCGTTCTCCGCGCTGGACGCCGAGACCCGGCTTCGGCTCCAAGGGGTCTTCCTGAAGCTGTGGGAGCACCATCGCAGCTCCGTCTGCTTCGTCACACACGACCTGTCCGAGGCCATCGTCATGGCTGACCGCATCCTCGTCTTCGGGGCACGCCCGGGCAAGATCATTGCCGACTACCGGATCAACCTGGAACGGCCCCGCAATGTGCTGGAGCTGCAGGAGAACGACCAATACCACCACTACTTCCAGGAAATCTGGAGCGTCCTCCGGAAGGAGCTGGCAGCAGCATGAGCACCCCCACCGCAACCCCGGCCGAGCCGATGTCCACACCTCGTCCCGCACCCAGCGCCCCGCCTCCGGGAGAATTGAAGACCAAGCGGAAGCACGCGCATTTCCGCTGGTCCGTTCCCCTCGGCTGGCTGGTCTTCGGCCTGCTGCTCATCGGTATCTGGGAAATCTGCGCTACTACCGGGGTGGTGAACCCGGTGTACTTCGGGCAGCCGAGCCTGATCGTCCAGAGCCTGTTCCAGAACCTGTTCGGCGAGCTGCTCTACGTCCACACGGTGGCCACCTTCACCGGCGTCATCCTCGGCTGGCTGCTGGCCTCCGCACTGGGGATCGCCGCGGCACTGGCGCTAAGCGCCTCGCCCTACCTGCTAAAGGTCATCGAGCCCTACTTCACCATGGCCAACAGCCTGCCCCGCGTCGCCCTGGCGCCGCTGTTCCTGCTGTGGTTCGGCCTTGGCGTCGAGGCGAAGGTCGCCCTGGCCTTCAGCCTGGCGTTCTTCGTTGTGTTCTCCAATACCCTCGCCGGCGTGCAGAGCGCCGAGAGCGAACGCCGGCTGCTCGCCAGGGTCCTGGGTGCCTCAAAGATCCAAACGTTCCGCAAGTTCGTCCTGCCGGGTGCCGTCCCTGGCATCTTCACCGGACTGGAACTCGGCTTCATTTTCGGCATGCTGGCAGCGGTGGCCGGGGAGATGCTGGCCGGTCGGGCCGGGCTTGGCGTCCAGTTGCAGTTCTATGCCAACTCCTTCCGAATGAACGACTACTTCGCCACCCTCATCATCCTGGTGACCGGCACCATGCTCTTTTCCTGGCTGCTACGGACCATCCGGCGCCGTCTGCTCCGCTGGCAGGAAGCCGCCGAAACCGAGTAATGAGCTTCGGGCTCCCGCTCGAAGGCGCGGGAGCCCGGTCTCCGGACCCCAGGGAAGTGCTGAAAATGACAACAACCGACAAGGTCGTCTTCGTCGGACTCGGCGTGATGGGGACCCCCATCGCCGGGATGATCCACCGCAACCACCGCCTGGTCGCCGTCGACCTGTCACCGGTGGCCAGGAAAGCGGCCGCCGGGCGCGGCCTGTCCACCAGCGAATCACTTGAGGAGGCCCTCCCCGGGGCATCCCACGTGTGCCTCATGCTTCCAACGGTGCAGGCCAGCAACGCGGTGGTCGGAACGCTGCTGGAACACGTGCAGCTGCCCCTGACCGTCATCGAACTCGGAACCGTCGGCCCCGAGGCCAGCCAGGCCAATGCCTGCCGACTGGAGCAAGCGGGCCACCAAATGGTGGATGCCCCCGTCATCGGCGGAGGACAGGCAGCCGCCGAAGAGGGACGCCTGACCACCCTTATCGGCGGCCACCCGGACGCGGTGGAACACGCCGGCCCCATCCTCCGCAGCATGAGCCGGCGGCAGATCCACCTGGGCTCCGCAGGCGCCGGGCAGACGATGAAGCTGATCCACAACTCCCTGCTCGCCAGCATTGCGGCAGCGACGGCCGAAGCGTTGGCGGCCTGCACCCGCCTTGGCGTGAACCAGCAGGGGGCGTTCGACATCCTGTCCTCGTCTTCCACCAATTCGTTCGTACTGGACTGGCTGTTCTCCGGTGCCATCAACGGGGACTACAGCAGCGGAGCCAAGGTCTCGATCCTGGCCAAGGACCTTGAATTGGCCGGTTCCCTGTGGAGCAACGACGACGGCGCCGCGCAGGTGAACCAGGCCGCAACCAGACAGTTCCTGGATTGCCTGTCCGCCGGCCTGGGCCAGGAGGACATCGGCATCATCCTGCCGCACCTCGAAGGCGGTCTCGCCCGCCCTGCCCGGACCGAAGCCCTGGGCATGCGGAGCGGTACTTCATGAAACCGATGAGCCGGATGATGGCCCCGGTGGCACTGCCAACAGCCGCCGGCCCGGGACCGGTCATGCGCAACCGCACCATCCTTCCGCCAATGTGCCAATACTCGGTGGACGCCTGCGACGGCGTTCCCCGCAACTGGCAGTTGGTGCACCTTGGGGCGAGGGCGGCCGGTGGCTTCGGCCTGGTCATGGCCGAAGCCACCGCCGTGGCCGCCGAGGGGCGCATCTCGGATCGGGACACGGGCTTATGGAACGATGCCCAGCGCGACGCATGGAAACCGATCGTGCAGTTCATCCAGGCAGAGGGCGCTCTGGCCGGTATCCAGATCGCCCATGCCGGCGGTAAGGCGTCGACGTATGCCTGGCATGAGTCGGAAGCCGATGCCGGCCTCGTCGGAACGATTCCCTTGGACCAGGGGGGATGGCAGACACTCGGCCCCTCAGACACCGATGCGCTGGGACTGGTCCCGCCCCGGGAGATGTCGCTTGAGCAGATCGATACGTCCATCCAGTCCTGGGTCCACGCAACCCGCCGCGCACACGAAGCAGGCTTTGACGTGCTGCAGATCCATGCGGCGCACGGCTACCTGATCCACGAATTCCTGTCTCCGCTGACCAACCACCGGAGCGACCGCTACGGGGGACCTTTCGAGAATCGCGTCCGGTACGCAATTGAAGTGATCCGCGCTGTTCGGACGGAGTGGCCTGAAGGCAAACCGCTCGGGATCCGCCTCTCCGGGGAGGACTGGAACGGTGATGCCGGCTGGCAACTGGCGGATACGATCCGGTTTGCGCAAGAGGCCCACTGCCTTGGCGTCACCCTGTTCGACATCTCGAGCGCCGGTATTGGGCGGTATCAGGGGCCCTTCGGGCCCGGTTACCAGGTCCCGCTGGCAGCAGCAGTCAAGGAAGCGCTACGGGACACCAACGCCTTTGTCACCGCCGTGGGTATGGTCACGGAGGCCGCCCAGGCGGAACAGATCCTGGTAACTGGGCAGGCAGATGGTGTGAACATCGGACGTGCTGCCCTCTGCCAGCCCAACTGGCCCGTGGCCGCTGCGGTGACTCTGGGTGAACCGGACAGGATGCTGCCGCAGGCACGCCAATACTGGCAGGCCAACTGGCAGGGCCGCCCTAAACGCGGCGCGAACACGCTGACCCAGGACTGAAGCTCCGGTACCGAGCACCATCGCATTGCCTGTGCCCCCGGCGGCGGATGGCGGACAACAGCTGAACTATTCCAAGCAATTCATCAATTACGGCCCCAATAGATATTGGGACAACCGGACCAATCATCATGAGAGAACGGCCTACCGTGAACACCTACGCCAGCATCAATCCCGCGACCGGGGAACATATCGCCGAGTTCCCCACCCTGACCGACGCCGAGGTCCAGGACGTCCTGGCACACTCCGCGGCGGCCTACTCGTCCTGGAAGCAGACGCCCGTACGCGAGAGGGCCTCCGTTCTCCAACGGGCCGCCGACCTCCACCGCGAACGCACGGAGGAACTTGCCGCCATCCTGACACTGGAAATGGGCAAGCCCATTTCAGAGGCCAGGGCAGAGGTGGCCCTCGTCGCGGCGATCTACGAGTACTACGCCCAAAACGGGGAGCAATTCCTCGAGGACGAGAAACTCGACTTCAAAGGCGAGGGCGAGGCGATCGTGCGCACCGAGCCGATCGGTCCGGTCGTGGGCATCATGCCGTGGAACTTCCCCTACTACCAGGTCGCCCGGTTTGCCGCGCCCAACCTCGTGCTGGGAAACACCGTCATCGTCAAGCACGCCCGGAACTGCCCGCAGGCGGCGCTGGCCATCCAGTCAGTCCTGCACGACGCCGGACTTCCCCGCGACGCGTACCTCAACGCCTTCGCCACCAGCGGCCAGGTCGCTGACATGATTGCCGACCGCCGCACCCAGGGCGTCTCGCTGACCGGCTCGGAGAAGGCCGGCGCTGCGGTCGCCGAAGTGGCCGGCCGCAACCTGAAAAAGTACGTGCTGGAACTCGGCGGTGCCGATCCCTTCATCGTCCTGTCCGACGCCGACCTGGACAAGGCGGTAACCGACGCCGTGCGGGGCCGCATGTACAACGGCGGCCAGGCCTGCACCGCCTCCAAGCGCTTCATCGTCGTGGACGATGTCTACGACGAATTCACCCGGCGCTTCCTGCAGGCAATGGCCGGGCAGAAGCCCGGTGATCCGACCGACCCGGCCACCACGTTCGGACCGTTGGCCTCCCGCGCCTCCGTCGAGGAACTGCAGGAGCTGGTCGACGATGCGGTCTCGCAGGGAGCGGCGGCAACGACGGGTGGGAACGTGCCCGGCGGCAGGGGTGCCTTCTTCCCCGCCACCGTCCTGACCGGCGTCAAGCCCGGCATGCGTGCCTATACGGAGGAACTCTTCGGACCCGTCGCCGTCGTCTACCCGGCGACATCGACACAGGAAGCCATCGAGCTGGCGAACGACTCGCCCTTCGGGCTGGCAAGCTCGATCTACACCGCTGACGTCGACCGGGCCCGTGAACTCGCAAAGCAGATCGAGGCCGGCATGGTCTGGATCAACAGCATCAGCCGCAGCGCACCCGACCTGCCGTTCGGCGGGATCAAGCGCTCCGGCGTCGGCCGGGAACTGGCACGGTTCGGACTGGGCGAGTTCGCCAACAAGAAACTGGTCCGCATCCCCGGCATCTAATGCACACCGAGCGAAGGATTGTGAGCGATGAAGTGGTTTAGAATTCAGCATCGATTCCCGGGCCGCTTCATTGTTATTTCCTGGCCTCGCTTACGGACGCTGATGTTATTGCCCGGACCAGACATCAGCACGGTTTGGTCTGCCCACAGCCGTCACACGCAACGAACGGCGAGCCAACAACCCCATTTTAGCCGCCGATAACCGTGATTCCGTCAGCCTGCGGGGCCAGGCTGCGCTGTTTGGGGAACTGAACGCCTTCGCGGGCTGACGGGTTGGGTCAACGCGGCTTGTAGACGTCGGAGCGGTGCTCGATGCGGTGAACATACAAGGTGCGTTCTTCAACATCGAGGGTGAACAGCACCCGGTAGTCGCCGCGGCGGGCGGTGCGCAGGCCCAGCAGTTCGTTGGTCAAAGGCTTGCTGAGCCGGTAGGGATTGGCGGCAAGAACTCCGGTGACGAACTCGACGATTGCGGCGGCAGCCTTCTCCGGCAGGCGCCGGAATCCCTTCAGTGCGGGGCTGGTGACTTCAACTCTCCAGGGTCCTTTGTCTTCGGACTGTGCTTCATTCACCGGGACGGCAGACCGAATTCACGACGAAGGTCGTCGCCGCTGACCGTGTTGCCGGTGGCAATATCACGCCTGGCCTGTTCCAGATCTTCCCGGATGCCCGGTTGTGAGAGCCAGTGAATGGTTTCCTGCAGCGATTCCAGGTCATCAGCGGACATCAGCACCGCGGACGGGTGGCCGTGCCGGGTGATCTGGATAATCTCATGGGTCTTGTCTGCTTCCTCGACCAACGCCGAAAGCTTGTCCTTGGCCTCACTGAGCGGTACTGTCCTCATGGCTCAACTTTAGCCTGAATTTCGGCTAGTCTCTAGCCAGATATTTGGCCGATAACGGACGATATGTCCGGTCCCGGACACGGTCTTCGCATTGGGTGTCCCGCGTTGATGTCCCTCAAGCCCCGGCTTTGAGACAGCGGGCATGCGTCGCCGGCAGGGACGGGGAGGCAGGGGATAGCCAGTCCGGCCGGGTTCTGGGGCACTCGGAGGTGACCGCAGCCAATCGCATATAAGCGTGAGAGCAGCAGTGCTTCGCCCTAGCCTCCGCTGCCGCACAGGGCCACGGCGGCCTTGCCGCTGCCGAGGCGGAGCAGTTCGTGGACGGCGGACACCACGACTCGTGCGCCGGAGGCGCCGATGGGATGCCCAAGGGCGACCGCCCCGCCTTGGATGTTGGTCCGGTCCAGCCCGATGCCCGGTTCGGCTGCCGAGTGCAGGGCCACCGAGGCGAAAGCCTCGTTGATCTCGATGAAATCCAGGTCCCGCACCGTCCAACCGGCCCGGTCCAGGGCCTTGCGGATGGCCCGGGCCGGCTGGACGGGCAGGGACGTGTCGGGCCCGGCAATCTGTCCGGCGGCCCCGACCGTAGCCAGAACGTCCAGGCCGCGGGCCTCGGCGCGGCCCCGGGTGGTCAGCACGACGGCGGCCGCCCCGTCGGTCAGCGGGGAGGCGTTGCCGGCGGTGACGATTCCGGCCGGGGCGAAGGCCGGCTTCAGCCCGGCCAGCACCAGGCCCATCGACTCATGGTCGAAGGCATCGGTTAGGCCGTCGTGCGCGGCCGAATCGACCAGCGTTGCATTGCCGTACGGCGTGCCGGAGCGGGAGCCAGGCAGCAGGTGCGGGACGTTGCCCATGGACTCCTGGCCGCCGGCGACCACGACCTGGGCCTCGCCCAGGCGCAGCAGCCGGCTGGCCTCGATGACCGCGGCCAGCCCCGAGAGGCAGATCTTTGTTGACGGTGGCGGCGTGGGCGGTCAGCGGAATGCCGGCGGTCGATGTGCTGAGCCTCCACCATCCCTGGTGGTCCTGCCGGGGCCGGCGGAACCGGCTGTGCCGATAGCGCCGATTTCAGGTGCCGGTTTCCCAGGTGAGGCCGTAGGGGACCTGGTCGCTGAGCTCGACGCAGAACCGTCCCGGTGCTGTCCTGGTGACCAGGATGCCGCAGCTGCGGTCCTGCCGGGCCAGGTGCCGGAGTTCCTCGACCACGAGGTCCAGCAGCATATCGGCCTGGTCAGCCGCGGAGGTCGGAATTTTCCCGCCGGCCGGTGGTATGGACGTCAATGGTATGGACATGAGACCTGTTCTTTCTGGCGGTGGTTGTGCCGGCTGCGCTCCGGCCTTGAGGGAAGCCTGCGGGGCCGGTTTTGGACGGAGGGGAAGTCCGGCCTGCCCGGCATGCCCCAAGGGGGGGTAACCGCAGAGGCCCGGTAACATGGCCCTGCGGCAGCCGGATCGATCCCACCTCCGGGTGGAATTCCGGCGGGGGAGCGGTGCGAAGTGCCGCGGCGGGGGACCGGCTGATACGGCAGCGGCGAACGGATGCGCGAAGCACCGGCAGCCGGCAAAGGCCGGTGCCGTCCGTGGCGAAGGCATCCGTCTCCGGCAGCGCCGTCCGGGCGCCGCCAGGTCTGTCGAGTATGGCAGGGCGGGTATTGCT
>NZ_JAKLTQ010000003.1 GCF_022012395.1 Arthrobacter hankyongi | reverse complement strand
ATCCCGAATCGCATTACGGCCTATCCGAAGCTGTGATGCCACGGCCTTATGCCCATACCCGGCATCGAACAAAGCTATCGCCTCGGCGCGCTGGCCCTCGGATAGCGAACTGTTTTCGTACATGGAACTGCTCCCCAGAAATCGGATCTGAATTCTTCAGTCCAACTTCTGGGGAGCAGTTCGTCGCGGCCGGGTGGGGTCCTTTCATGTGGCGCTCCCGCGGTCCCCGCGGGGTCCCGCTAGACGTTGAAGCGGAACTCCACCACGTTCGGTAGCCGACCAACCTCAAGTTCGTACACGCCGTCAGCTGCGAAGCCTGGCATCTAGCCTTGGCTGCTTCCGACCGGTACTGATCGCGGCACCCGCGTCGGAGTTGCGGGACAATAATCGTATGGACGACCTGCATGTGCCCCCGGGACCCGGCGCGCCCCGCGGCCTCCGGATACCGGCGGGAGAGTTGGTCGAGCAGTTCTCCCGAGCTTCCGGTCCTGGCGGTCAGAGCGTCAACACCGCCGACTCACGTGTGCAACTCAGTCTCGATCTAGGCACGACAACAGCGCTGAGCGAGGTCCAACGCGAACGCGCCCTCGACCGGCTCGCCGAGAGAATCTCGGGCATGGTGCTTACCATCAGCGCCTCCGAGCACCGCTCCCAGCGGCTTAATAGGACTGCGGCGAGGCAACGCCTCGCCGCAGTCCTGCGAGATGCAGTAGTTCCACCCGTCGTCCGGCGATCAAGCCGGCCCACGAGTGGCTCGCGACGTCGTCGGCTCGAAGGAAAACGTAGGCGCTCCGATACCAAGCGCAACCGCAGGCCCCCATGGCCCGAATGACCTGCCTGCTTGCGCGGATCGCCGGGCTCTCGCTCAGACGTTAAACCGGAACTCCACCACGTTCCGTCGTGCAATAACCTCTGCTTGCCGCACGACAGTCCCATCCGGCATGTCCCACGTTTGCTCTCGGGAACACGCACCGGGCGGTGGTTGAGTGGACGATGTGTGCGAACGCCGAGCGACGCCCAGCCCAGGCCGGACTAATGACGGAAGTCGTGCTCGGCGGCCAGGAGGCCCCGCACCGATGCCGGTCCGCAGATCGGGTGACCCCACTGCGCTGTCGGGACGACCAGGGCGCGGCACTGGGCGACCGGCCTGTCGAGAAGCTGCGCAAGCGCAGAGTGGATGTTCGGGTTCGTCACGCCGACTGAGGTAAGCAAGAGCTTCAGCGTGTCTCCAGCGTCTGCGCGTGGATGGTGGATGTGCCCGAAGCCGTGGGAACTAGAACTCACCGATGGATTCGGTAAGCACGCCGTCTGGTGCTCGGCCCTTCAATAGGTACACACCCAGTCAAACTTTGTCCACAGTTCGATGTGGACGCAGACCTCACGTTGGTTTGTCCATCCAAGAATGCTTTATTTGCCTGTTCTGCGCGCGATCCTGTGCGGTTCGCACCGCCATCGAGCGGGTGGTTAGGCTGTGTGGATGGCGACAGTCATTCTCGTGCGGCACGGCCGCACCACAGCCAATGCCACTGGACTGCTCGCCGGCCGGGCCGCCGGCGTCTGCCTGGACCAGATCGGGCGCGACCAGGCGGCCTTGACCGGAGACCGGCTCGCGGCCGTGCCCGTAGTCGGGGTGGTGTCGAGCCCTCTGGAACGTTGTCGGCAGACTGCCCAGTTCATCCTCGATCGCCAGGCTGGCTTGCCGTACGCGCCGATCGATCTCGATCTCACCGAGTGCGATTACGGCGAGTGGCAGGGCCGCACGATCAGTGATCTCGCGACCGAGGATTTGTGGCCGGTTGTGCAGTCACAACCGTCCGCCGTCGTCTTTCCCGGCGGTGAATCCCTGGCCTCGATGCAGGCTCGGTCGGTGGCAGCGATTCGACGCCACGATGCAGCCTTCGAGACGGAGTACGGGCCAGGGGCCGTGTGGGTGGCGGTGAGCCACGGTGACATCATCAAGTCAATCCTTGCCGACGCGCTTGGCATGCACCTTGACCTGTTCCA
Organism: Arthrobacter hankyongi; assembly: GCF_022012395.1. Classification (GTDB taxonomy): domain Bacteria; phylum Actinomycetota; class Actinomycetes; order Actinomycetales; family Micrococcaceae; genus Crystallibacter; species Crystallibacter hankyongi. Next base: position 305,012 of record NZ_JAKLTQ010000003.1, on the reverse strand, counting down.
GCGTATCAACGTGGGCCCAGGGTCCGTATCGATCGTGCGCTACGGCGTTAGTCGACCAAGCGTCTACGCGACCAACACCGACGCCGGTGATCTGTCGTGGCTGTCGAACGGCATCCGCTCTGCCGATGCGCCGGTGGGCGGCGGTGCGGGGCAGCAGGCGCCCTGAACCTCATGCGCCTAAAATACTGACATGCCTACACGTGTTCACGAGTTTGCCTGGCCTGATCGGGTCGTCGTTGGCACCATTGGCCTTCCGGGGGCGCGTACGTTCTATCTGCAGGTGCGTGCGGGGACGCAGATCGTGAGTATTGCCCTGGAGAAGCAGCAGTCGGCTCTGCTCGCGGAGAAGATCGACGAAATTCTCGACCAGCTCATCACCGTCGAGGGCAACCCCTTCAGCGTTCCCACGAGTACTCCCATTGAACTTGTCGACAATGGCCAGCTCGAGGCAGTTCAGGAGCAGTTTCGCACCGGCTCCATGAGCTTAGGTTGGGACCCGACGACGGCGCAGATCGTGATAGAGGCCTACGCCATCACCGATGTCGATGCCGACGACGACGAATCGCTTGATGAGGGCGGGGCTAACGCGGCCGAAATGCTGCTGGTGCGAATGCCGGTCGGCACCGCCCGCGCATTCGCCAAGCGCACCCGTGAGATCGTGGGCGCCGGACGTCCGACGTGCCCGCTCTGCGGTTACCCCATAGACGCCGACGGACACATCTGCACCCTTCCCGAGGCCTGATGCCAGCGACGGACCTGGTGACCGCCGAGCTGACGCTCACCGGCCGCATCACGACGGCTTCAAACGCGACATTTCTGGGCAGCATCGGCGACGTGGTGGTCGTCTATAAGCCGATAGCAGGCGAAAGTCCGCTGTGGGATTTTCCCCACGGCACCCTGGCTCACCGGGAGGTGGCCGCCTACCTGGTCTCGCAGGCCTTCGGCTGGGACGTCGTACCGCAGACCTGGCTGCGCGATGGTCCGATGGGCAAAGGAATGGTGCAGCTCTGGCAGGAGCAAGACCCCGCCCAAAGCGCAGTGAACCTGGTAGCGGCGGACCAGGTGCCGGAGACGGGCTGGAAACACGTTCTCAAGGGACGAGATGAGAACGGCCGGATGGTCGCCCTCGTTCACGAAGACTCGCCGGCGCTCAGACGCATGGCGGTGTTCGACATCATCGTCAACAACGCCGACCGCAAAGGCGACCACATTCTTGCCATGACGGACGGACACCGGCACGGCGTGGACCATGGGCTGACCTTTCACCGCGACAACAAGCTGCGCACGGTGCTGTGGGGATGGCTGGGAGACGTTTTAACCGCCGAGGAACGCGACGGCATAGACCGTGTCAGCGAAGGACTGCACGGCGGGCTGGGCAGAAACCTGGCGGACTTGCTCAGCGCCGAAGAAATCGCATCGCTCGCCGCTCGCTGCGCCCGGTTGCGCTTGGCAGGGCGGTTTCCGCCTCCGAGCGGTGAGATGCCTGCGGTGCCCTGGCCGCTGTTCTAATTCGTTATTAAGCAAAATGCGGCCGGCATCATTTCGACGTGGCAACGGGTGGCCGTAAAAGCGCATAGCCGCCAAGAACATGTGCTCTGAGCGGCCATCGCAATAGGTCTCCGGGGTCAGGAACTATACGTTGAAGCGGAACTCCACCACCACGTTCCGTAACCGAATAACGTCTTACCTCCGCGCATGGTTACGCGAAGGGTTTCCGGGGTAATGGAGTCACTAAATAGCCCTAGGTGGTGGTGCCCAACCTGGAGTCTCGATCGCATCTCCCGTTGACCCGGCTCCCTCCATACCCTTGAAATTGACGACCAAAGTAGCTCATCATTTCGCTTCATGGTGGAACGACCGACCGATCAGCAGGCAAAGCGAGGAAAACGGTGAAGCAGTGTCACATCCCCGCCGACGGCGCCGCGACCTGCCCACGCAGCCTGGATCCCGGCGGTTCCCCCGGGACTCTGACGATCAACCAATTGCTACTTGAGAGCCGCATCGGGCTCGAGCGTGTTCACGCTTCGGATCTTGAGCGGGAGATGGCAGCGGGCGCCCTGGTTGTTGACACCCGGCCGGTCGATCAGCGAGACCGCGACGGTGATCTTCCCGGAGCGGTCGTCATTGACCGAAACGTTCTCGAGTGGCGGCTCGATCCTTCCAGCCCGCACCGGCTCCCGATCGCCGGCGACCCCGCCCGGCGGATCGTGGTCGTCTGCAATGAGGGCTACAGCTCCAGCCTCGCTGCACACACCCTGCAACGGCTGGGGCTGACCCGTGCGACCGACCTTATCGGCGGTTTCCAAGCCTGGGCAGCGCTGCGCAAGCAGTCCGGCTAAAAAAGAACCTGCCTGCGCTGGAGTCAGCCACGATACGAAATCTCAGGACAACTTCATCCCTACGGGTCAGGGCGGCGTACCGCGTTCCCGCCAAAGGTTGGCGGCGCCGAGGCCCGGCCACAGATGGCGCAGCGGACGAAGCATCGATTCGTCTTCGATGATCCAGCTGTGAACAGGCTCGTCGACGACGAAACCCCTATCCATGGGCAATGGCCGCAGGTCAGAGGACCTTCTTCACCACGCCGGACTTCAGTTGCAGCCGCCCAAACCCGGGAACGGTCGCATCAATGTCGTGATCGCCCACGCCGTCCCCAATGAGTCGGATGCCGCGCACCTTCGTGCCGACCTTCACGACACCGCCACCGGCGCCCTTGACCTTGAGGTCCTTGACGATCGTGACGATGTCACCATCGGCGAGCACATTGCCAACGGCATCCTTGATCAAAGCGGTCTCGGGCGTGGTCTCGGCCGAGTCTTTTGACCATTCGTGGCCGCACATCGGGCACACCAACAAGGCGCCCTGCTCATAGGTGAACGACTCGTGGCACTCCGGGCAAGCCGGCAGACCATCAGACATTGAACCTAAACTCCACCACATTCCGTCACGGAATAACCTTTGCTCCACTTTCGTATGCGGCGTATTTAGAAGAGTTCGCCGATCGCCTGGTCGCTGGAATCGATGTAGCGATCGCGCTGCTTCACTCCGAACGGACCGTAGGGGTAGTCGTTCGGTGTGGGTGTGCTGACTTCGTTCAGTCGCGCCGTGTCCGCTTCGCTAAGCACGAGCTCGCCGGCGACGAGGTTTTGCTCGAGCTGCTTGAGTGTCTTCGCGCCGATGATCGGAGCTGTGATTCCAGGGCGGTTCGCGGCCCAGCTCACCGCGACCTGTGCCGGGGTGACGTCGTTGGTCGTCGCGATGTCGCGGACGGCGTCGAGAGTGGCCCAGTTCTGATCTTTCCCGGCGAGGTCGCCGAAGATTTGATCGTTCATCGGGTTGCCCCCGCCGGCGCGGGTGTCCCTGCTTGCCTTCTCGCCCTTGTTGTACTTGCCGCTGAGGAATCCTGCCGCCAGCGGCGACCAGGGCAGCAGGCCGATGTTGTTGTGCAGGGCTGCCGGGACGATCTCGTATTCGATCTCGCGGTCGACGAGGCTGTACTGCGGTTGCAGCGTGGCTGGCCCTTGGAAGCCCATCGCCTCGCCGTGTCGAGGGTGAGCTGGAGCTGCCATCCGGTGAAGTTCGATAAGCCGATGTGGTTGATCTTGCCGACGCGCGCGGCGTCGTCCAGGAAGCGTAGGGTCTCCTCGATAGGGGTCAGCAGATCCCAGCCGTGCAGCTGGTACAGGTCAACCTTTTCGCGACCAAGCCGGCGCAGCGACGCGCTCAGCGCGCGGTCGAGATTGCGTCGGGACGAACCGTTCTCATCCGCCCCCGCTCCTTCTTCGACGCCGCCCCGTACTCGTACTCGCGCGTGTACTTCTTCGTGATCTCACGCCTTGCCGCCATCGACAGCTCCGATCCCATACCGCCAGCACATGCGAGGGCCGACGCCGAGCCCGGCATTTCGCGACCAGATCCCAGATGAGGCACGCGCCCCGTTTCGCGAGCACCTTTGATGAGTCAAGTCGCGCACTGGACACCGGGACACGGCTTGTGGATCATGAATTCGGTGGCGTGAGATGCAACGTCGTGTAGCGGTCCACATCCGGAAGGCGTGAGGCGATGGCAAGTCGGACTGGCCCGATCCGGCCCGAAGGGAGAGACCACGTCGTCCCGGCACCCAGGGCAGAGCACCTTGAAGCAAACGAGGAGAGCAGGCTCGACCCGAACGCCGCGGATCCATCCAGGACGTGGGCTGAGGCCTTGGACCAGACCATTCGCAGATGCTTCTCCCCCACACGCGGGGCCGGGCTGTCTGCCCTTTGGTCCGATTCATTCCCTGCGAGCTATCGGGCTGACTTTGATGTGGATGACGCCGCGAAGGACATCGAAAGGTTCGAGCAGTTCGATCTCGACGGCGCCGGGGGGAGGCCTGTGGACAGTCCCCTGCTGACCGTCTCGGCGGGTTCCCTCGCGGTCCCGGAAGCGAGGATCCGTCTTTACCTCACAATGCCCGGCAGTCTCGCGCGAATCCTGCCGGTCTTCCAGAACCTCGGTGTAGAAATCCAGACCGAGCGCCCCTTCGAGCTTCTGCGTGGGCAGGACCGCCGGCTGTACCTGTACGACTTGGGCGTGAAGTACCCCGCTGGCGTCGATCCTGACAGCACCCAGTCCCTCATGATGGAAGCCTTCGCAGCCGTCACACGCGGGGAGGCAGAGTCGGACCGATTCGACGCGCTCGTCCTCCAGGAGGGTATCGAATGGCGCCGCGTCGCCATTCTGCGCGCCTACACCAAATACCTGCTGCAGCTGGGAATGACGAATTCCTACGACTTCATCGCAGACGTCCTGTTGGCCAACGCCATGGCGACTCGTGCCCTCCTGAACCTCTTCGTTTCCCGATTTCACCCCGGCCTTGGAATCGCGGAGCGGCTCCGGCAGACGGCCGACGCGCGGGCCGACGTCGCCAGGGCGATCGACGCCGTCGACTCGTTGGACGCCGACCGCCTCCTTCGGGCGTTCCTGAACCTAATCGAGGCGACGACGCGAACCAACTTCTACCGCCGTCGCCCGTTCCTGAGCTTCAAGGTCAGACCCCGGACTATTCGTGGGGCACCATACCCCCGTCCATTGTTCGAGGTGTGGGTCTATTCGCCTCGAGTCGAGGGGGTCCACGTCCGCTTCGGGCCCTTAGCTCGCGGAGGCATCCGATGGTCGGACCGGCGTGAGGACTTCCGCACCGAGGTCCTCGGGCTTGCCAAGGCCCAGATCGCGAAGAACGCCGTCATCGTCCCCACCGGGGCGAAGGGCGGCTTCTACCCCAAGCAGCTCCCCAATCCGGAATCGGACCGGCGGGCATGGGTCGCCGAGGGCATCGAGGCCTACAGGGACTTCCTGCGGGGACTGCTCGACGTGACCGACAACGTGGATCCGGCCGGAAGCATCGTCCCGCCACCGGACGTGGTCAGGGATGACGACGACGACTACTATCTCGTCGTCGCCGCGGACAAGGGCACTTCGGCGTTTTCCGATATCGCCAACGCGGTCGCCGAGGAGTATGGCTTCTGGCTCGGCGACGCGTTCGCATCCGGGGGCTCGGTCGGCTACGACCACAAGAAGATGGGCATCACGGCCCGAGGCGCCTGGGAATCCGCCAAACAGCACTTCAACCAACTCGGCATCGACCCCGAACACGAAGACTTCACGGTGGTCGGCATTGGCGACATGAGTGGGGACGTGTTCGGCAACGGCATGCTTCTCTCAGAGCACATCAGGCTTGTGGCCGCGTTCGACCACCGGCACATCTTCCTCGACCCCGACCCGGATCCGTCGGCGTCCCTCGCCGAGCGCCGGCGACTGTTCGACCTCCCCCGCTCCTCCTGGGCAGACTACAGATCCGACCTCATAAGCCTGGGCGGCGGCGTCCACTCCCGCACCGCCAAGTCCATTCCCCTCCCGCCCCAGGCCAAGGAGGCTCTGGGCATCCCGGGGACGACGACGGCGATGACCCCGCCCGAGCTCATCCAGGCAATCCTGCGCGCCCCTGTGGACCTCATCTATAACGGCGGGATCGGTACGTACATCAAGGCGTCGACAGAGAGCAACACCGCCGTCGGCGACAAGGCCAACGACGCCGTCCGGGTCAACGCCAACGAGCTAAGGGCGAGGACGGTTGTAGAGGGCGGCAATCTCGGCCTGACCCAGCGCGCTCGGATCGAGGCCGCCCTACACGGAATCCTCCTGAGCACGGACGCGATCGACAACTCGGCCGGGGTCGACTGCTCGGACCATGAGGTCAACATCAAGATCTTCATCGACCGCATGATCGCCGCAGGCAAGATGGATCCCGGCGAACGGGCCGATTTCCTGCACTCACTCGAGGACGACGTTGCCCTTCTGGTACTGAGGGACAACCGACACCAGAACACCCTGCTCCACACCGACCGTGCGCTGGTCATGAACTGGGGCCCGGGGTTCGAGCGCGCCATCGACTGGCTCGAGAAGGCCACCGACCTCGACCGAGGCCTCGAGGACCTCCCGACCACCGACGAACTCCACGCCCGCCTTCAGAACGGCGCAGGACTGACGGCTCCAGAGCTTTCCGTGCTGGCAGCCTATTCGAAGATCGCCCTGGCGAAGGAGCTGAACGACAGCGACGTCACGGACGATCCATGGTTCGGCCGGATCCTTCGCGGCTACTTCCCACAGAAGATCGTGGAACGATTCGGGCCCGAGTTGGATACGCACCCGCTGCGCCGACAGATCATCTGTGGCGTCCTCGCAAATGACATCATCAACCTCGGCGGAATCACCTTTCCCTTCCGCGCCATCGAGGAGACGACGGCGACCGCGGCCGCGGTCGCAAGGGCGTTCGTTGCCGTGCGCGAGGCCCTGGACCTCCACTGGGTCATGGACTGGACGGTCGGTCTCGTGCCCGCCGTCCCGGCCGAGTCCGCGGTCGAACTGGACCTGTACATGCGAAGGATGCTGGACCGGTGCACGCGGTGGTACGTCTCCCATGACCATCGAGGCCAGCAAGTGGAACAGGCACTGGACAGGATCGCGCCGGCCATGGACCTGCGCTCGAACCGAAGCGTGCTGTACCTGCGCGGCGAGGGCATCGACCTTGCCCAAGACCTCTCGGCCCGGTGGGACGAGATTGGGATTCCCGCGGGCATCAAGGAACGTGCGGTAGCAGTAGCAATCTGCTTCTCCCTCATGGACGTCTCCCTCATCGCAGAGCAGGTCGACGAGCCCCTCGAACGTGTCGCGGAACTCTACTCCTCCCTGTACCAGCGCATCGGCGTCCTCAGGCTGCTCCTGAAAATCACCGATCTTCCACGCCAGAACAGGTGGGAGGCCCTCTCCCGGGCCGCACTCCGAGACGACGCCTACTCGGCCGTCGCCGACACGACGATCTCGATACTCCGGACAACTCGGTCGGGTCAAGACGGAGCCAATTTCGCTGACCGGATCGCAGAGTGGGAGCAGAGATACCAGGAGCAGCTCATACGGATCAAGGACACGTTCGCCGAAGTCACGGGGCAGGACCCGGCCGACGTCCACTCGATCTCTGTAGCGCTCAAGCTGCTCAGGACACTCGCGCGAGCCTCGGTGCTCGCCGAAGGCCGGAAGGGGCAGGCGTGATTCCCGCCAAAGGTTGGCGGCGCCGGGGCCCGGCCACAGATGGCGCAGCGGACGATGCATCGATTCGTCTTCGATGATCCAGTTGTGAACAGGCTCGTCGACGACGAAACCCCTATCCATGGGCAATGGCCGCGGGTCAGAGGACCTTCTTCACCACGCCGGACTTCAGTTGCAGCCGCCCAAACCCGGGAACGGTCGCATCAATGTCGTGATCGCCCACGCCGTCCCCAATGAGTCGGATGCCGCGCACCTTCGTGCCGACCTTCACGACACCGCCACCGGCGCCCTTGACCTTGAGGTCCTTGACGATCGTGACGATGTCACCATCGGCGAGCACATTGCCAACGGCATCCTTGATCAAAGCGGTCTCGGGCGTGGTCTCGGCCGTGTCTTTTGACCATTCGTGGCCGCACATCGGGCACACCAACAAGGCGCCCTGCTCATAGGTGAACGACTCGTGGCACTCCGGGCAAGCCGGCAGACCGTCAGACATTGAACCTAAATTCAACCACGTTCCGTAACTGAATAACCTCTACGTGCGGAGGTGGCGGCGACAGGCGCGGAACTACCGCCTCCACGATCCGTTCCCGTCTGGAGTAGCGGTCCTCAAGTACTCCTACCTGGCGGCTTGTGTCTGGCTTGAAGAAATTCCACTCAGCTCAGAAGCTGAGTCATTCCGAGAAGTGCTCGTTGTTGTGCGCAACGGAAACGAAGTGGGCGACGAAGTCCGTACTGCTGTCAGTCGACTCGTTCAATCGCTGGTACTCGTGGAGAATCCCAGCCACGAAATGGGGTCGATTGCTCTGCTCAAGTCATCAGGAACTGGACCTACCCGGAGTTTCGTTCTGGGTGGCCGGATGGCCGTGCCGTGGCCATTTAGTACGGCGCTTCCTCAACCTGGCACGAGGAAGTCTTCTCGATTGCCTGGTCGTGCCGAATCTGAGTGAGGACTGCGCCTGAAGGGCAGGCCTGTACAGTTAGCCAGGAATGCGTTTCAGAACGATCGGCTTACCGTAGGGTATATCGACGATTTCAACGCCCACGAGTTCGCCCGCCTCGCGCAGCCCGCTGGCCTCGGACCCGCGCAGCAGGCCGTCTGTACCAGTCGGGAGCGACACGAAGACGCCGTAGTCAACGATCTTCTTCACCGTTCCGAGGTATCGCTCGTTGCGGGAAAGCATATTCGGCCAGGTTTTTGCCCTCGTGCGTGGCGGGGCGAGCGGACCGACGATTTCGGCTTGGAGGCGCAAGATTGCCTGCTGAAGGGATGCCCGGCTCTTGGCGAGAGCCTTCCGACGCCAGAACGGCGCCTCGCTAGGTAAGGCGACGAATCGTTCCAGCTCAAGTTTCAGGGCTTTCTTGGCCGCATTGGCCTTGTCCTGTTGTCGTTGGTTCAGATCTTCCTGGCGTCGGGTCGCGGCTTCTTGGCGTTGCCGCTCCGCCTCCTGATTTTTACGGTGCTTTTCTGCTTGTTGGCGGCGCTGCTCGGCTTGCCTAGCCTCCTGCTCACGACGACGTTCAGACTCTTCGCGTACACGCCTCTCGTTTTCAGTGCGGACCTCTCGAATCAGTTCATCGAATCTAGCCCTGGCCTCAGTGAACAGGCGAATATCGTTCAACGCTGCAGAATGCTCTTTCCTTGCAGCGTTTTGCTCCGCCTTGGCGTCCGACTGTTCTGCCAGGGCCAGGTCTCGTTCGGCGAGAATCCGCGCTTTCGCGACCGGTGTTGCCGAAGTCGACGCGGCTTCGGCGGCCCACTGTTCGCGCTCCTCGGCGGCTGCCAGTCGTGCGGATGCCGTGGCTTCCCGGAGTTTCGCTTGTTCTACTCGGGACCGTGCTGTTGATAGAGCAGCGTCTGGAACCGGATCGTCAATGTCGATTGACCGCGTGGTCTGTGCCAGCGCATTGGAGTGCTTCTGTACGATCTGTTCCAGGTCGTTCGCAGCCTTGGCATACGTGAGAGCGTCCGTTTCACGGCGCAATGACGCTTCGGCGCGTTCTTGCGATTCATTCGTTCGCTGAGCAGCGGCGCTTTGATGGCTGTCCGCTTCCCGAATCAGTTCTGCCGCGCGTAACTCGTCGCGCTTCCACTGCGCGTACCCGAGCACCTCCTGAGCGACTATGAGTGTGCCCAAGTCGTCGTGCCCGGCATTATCAACGTCTGCGATCGCACGACGGACTGCTTGGATAATTCGGGCCACGCGATCCGCATGAGACGGGTCCGAGTGCAATCCGAAGGGTCCAAATCTACGTGGCGCAACGGTAGCTGTTGTCGTTGTGTATTCGTTCGGGTCGGTCGATGACGAGGCAGCCAACCGACGGACCTCAGCGGCAAGTGCCCCATGACCTGGAGCATCGGCTGAGATAGGTGCGAGTGCCGCAGCGAACTGCCCGGGAAGGGAGTGGCGGAATCGCACTTGGAGGAAGAGTCGGGTCTCCTCAAAGAACCAGTCTTCGAGAATCCCATGGTCCAACGAACCATCGGATCTGGACAAACGTTCGAATCTGGCTTCGTCCCGGTCCACGTACTCCAAAAGCGCAGGATTGTCGGCAGCTGACTCCCGGCGTTTAGTGAGTTTTGCTTGATACTCCTCGTTCACCTTGAGAAGCGCCCTGATCGTCGAGAAATCAAATCCGGCATTCTCGGACTTGACGGTTACCGCCTCGATGAGATCCATCCCCTGCTTGTGCCAGCGGGACAGTCGGAAGTCAGCCTCTGCCGCGAGGCTATTACCCGTCACTTCAGAGTACGACGTCAGAACTCCCTCATTTTGCACCTCTACCAACCAATCAAGTGCATCCTCGTCACCCTCACTTGCGGCGCGAATCTGCCGGGCGAATGTCGGGGCGTCAAGGCCGAGGCCCTTGTATTGAATTTGACCTTCGGGATCCATGAGGCCCTGTAGTAGGACAAACTTAGACACTGGCGATTGACCCGAAGTCAGCACGGCGAGCCCCGGCTCCATCCCTTGCGCTCCCGTAAGGAATGTTGCCATTCGAGGGTCGAAACCATCTTGAAGTTCTCCCAGGGCCTCCTTCCAGCGAACTCGCATCTGCTCCGCGAGCTCTGCAGGAGTGCGGACGAGTACGGGCGTCCATCTTGGCCGGTATCCGAGCGCGGGTCGAGATGCGGCAAGGACGGCGAGATCTGCCGATCGACTGCCCTCTTTCTCATCCTTGCCCACGAACCGGACCTGCAACGATGGGTTTCCGGCGAAGGTCTGAGCGTGAACCACCTCAGCTTCCACGACAATGCGTGGCTCGCCCGGACTGGAATCATCTGAACTGATCGTGTACAGCACGGATTCAACCGGACCGTCCTCAAGATCACCTTCAGGGCCGTTTCGATCGGACGCACTCAGCGCTGCCTGCACCAGCGAGTCAATGTTGTCAGGCACATCAAGAAGCTGCGAGAGCAAGCAGGTCGGCCCCCCGCCAGACGAGGCAAGACGGCTCTGCATTGACTGGCCGAGCGCAGGTTGCAGCAGGGAGTCGAGGCCCTCGGTCCCGCCGAAGAGCCGCAGGATGCCATGAGGACTCCCAAGCCCGGATGCCGCGAGCGACGAATACGCCGTTCCGCTTGAGAGTCCGCCGCCAGAATTGCGTTCGCCTCCCGCCGAACCTTTGCCAATCGCTTGACTTGCACGACCCATCGAGTAGTACTTACCGTCGTAATTATGGTGTGCCTTAAGTGCGGCAATCTGCTTCCCCGTTGCAGGACGAGACCAACGACTTGAACTTGATCGGCGCCCCATTGGTCCTCTTCCCCGTTCATGCGGATGTACCCATGACGTGGATCAACTCCGGCGTCACGTTTATGAAAGTCTATCTGAGCATGTGTTGGGAAAGCGGTCATGAGGCGGTTCCGGACCGCCACGGGCGGCGGCCCGGAGCCGGCTCGAGCCGCCTGGCCATGAGTCCGATCATGGCCCACTTGACCATGGCCTCGGCAGGGGCGGGGAGGCACTCGTAGTCCCGGTCCAGGCGCCGGCAGCGCACCAGTCAGGACAGGGTCCGTTCGACGACCCAGCGGCAGGGAAGGATCTCAAAGGTGCGCTGCCCGGCGGGCTTCTTCACGATCCCACCATGATGCGCAAGTACCGCAGAGCGAAGGCCACGAGTTGCCGGCGTAGCCGCCGTCGGCCCAGACCAGCACGATGGAAGGCATCTTTATCCGGGCCTTCTCCAGGACCAGATGCCCGCCGTCGCGGTCCTGCAGGCTGGCCGCGGTGACCAGTACCACCACCAGGAGCCCAGTCGTGTCGGTCACGATGTGGCGCTTGCGCCCGTTAATCTTCTTCCCCGCGTCGTACCCGCGCGAATCCTTCCCGACGGTGTCGGCACCCTTCACGGACTGGGAATCGACGATTCCGGCCGAGGCCATGGGATCCCGGCCGACCGCCCGGCGGACGGCTCCTCGCAGCGCGTCGTAGATCCTGTCGGTGGTCCCGTCCGCGTTCCACCGCTGGAAATACCAGTACACGGTGTCCCAAGGCGGGAAGTCGTGCGGCAGCATCCGCCACGCGCACCCGCTGCGGTTCACGTACAGGATCGCCTCCACGATCCGCCGCCTCGAATGGACCGCCGGGCGGCCTCCGGTCTTCACCGGCACCAGCGGAGCGATCAGCGCCCACTGCTCGTCGGTCAGGTCCGACGGATCGGGGCGCGGGGAAGAAGCCTCCATGCACCAACGCTGGCTCCGTCGGACCCGACGGTCAAGCCACTTTCCCAACACGTTCTAAGGGAATTACGGCTACGGGCCTCGCCTGGCTGTGTGACGTTGAAGCGTCCTCTGCGGGCGGCATCATTTCGACTTGGCAACCGGTGGCAAAAAGCGCATGGCCGCCAATAACACGTGTTCCAGCGGCCATCGCAAAAGGTCTGAGGAGGTCAACTACACATTGAATCTAAATTCAACCACGTTCCGTCACGGAATAACCTTTACGTGCGGAGGCGGTTGGCAACAGACGCGGACCTACACATCACTCGCGAAAAGCCAGCCCGTGAACGGGCTATCGAACATAGCTAGGCCGACTTCTGAGGCCGTCATGACCATGTCACAGAAATCCGTCTCAGCGACCCGGGTTCCTCCAACGCGCGTCGACATCCAGACCTGCCTGGAATCTCCCGCACGAACGAAGCCCGGGAAATCCTTCTCGATCCTGCTGACTTGCCGGTCTTCGGGCCTGATCTTAATGTGCATCGGACGTGGTTGTTCGAGGGGAGCAATCGCCGCATGGATCTGAACACTTATGCCGCCAGGCCTAGGCATGAGGTAAATAGTGACGACCTTCTGCGCGCCGGTTACCGCGCCGGTATGCGGCCTTGATCTCCGAGACGGCCCGGCGGGTGGACCGGTCTGAGCCGGTGTAACCCATCCGGGCCAGTTTTTCATGCACGACATCGGCGCGAATCCGGCCATGAGACGCCTCGACCCAGTCCTCGATCTTCGGCAGCCACGGATCGATGACCCGCTCCCGGGCCGGGCCGGCACCAGGGGCGCGGCCGGCATCGCGTTCAACGAGCAGGCGCTGGACCGTGTGGTGGGAACAACCCGTCAACTCGGCGGCACCCCGCAGCGATTTCGTCAGGTCATATGCAGCAAGAATTTTCACGGTTTCCAGGGCATCCTTCAATCAGGGCCTCTTCCTGTCAGTGGATTCGATTCGACACCGATATCCAAACGGGAAGAGGCCCCCGCCGCCTCACAACACGGCGGGGAAAGTGAACAATGCGGGCAAACCAGCCGGCCACCAGTGGGCAGTTACCGTGGCCATACGCGGGCAGTCCCCGTGGCCATCAGCGGGCAATTCCGTGGCCACCTACGGGCAGTTTTTCATGGCCGCTTACAGTGGTGGTGCCCAACCTGGAGTCTCGATCGCATCTCCCGTTGACTCGGCTCCCTCCATACCCTTGAAATTGACGACCAAAGCAGTTCATCATTTCGCTTCATGGTGGAACGACCGACCGATCAGCAGGCAAAGCGAGGAAAACGGTGAAGCAGTGTCATATCTCCGCCGACGGCGCCGCGACCTGCCCACGCAGCCTGGATCCCGGCGGTTCCCCCGGGACTCTGACGATCAACCAATTGCTACTTCAGAGCCGCATCGGGCTCGAGCGTGTTCACGCTTCGGATCTTGAGCGGGAGATGGCAGCGGGCGCCCTGGTTGTTGACACCCGGCCGGTCGATCAGCGAGACCGCGACGGTGATCTTCCCGGAGCGGTCGTCATTGACCGAAACGTTCTCGAGTGGCGGCTCGATCCTTCCAGCCCCCACCGCCTCCCGATCGCCGGCGACCCCGCCCGGCGGATCGTGGTCGTCTGCAATGAGGGCTACAGCTCCAGCCTCGCTGCACACACCCTGCAACGGCTGGGGCTGACCCGTGCGACCGACCTTATCGGCGGCTTCCAAGCCTGGGCAGCACTGCGCAAGCAGTCCGGCTAAAAAAGAACCTGCCTGCGCTGGAGTCAGCCCCGATACGAAATCTCAGGACGACTTCATCCCTACGGGTCAGGACGGCGTACCGCATTCCCGCCAAAGGTTGGCGGCGCCGGGGCCCGGCCACAGATGGCGCAGCGGACGATGCATCGATTCGTCTTCGATGATCCAGTTGTGAACAGGCTCGTCGACGACGAAACCCCTATCCATGGGCAATGGCCGCGGGTCAGAGGACCTTCTTCACCACGCCGGACTTCAGTTGCAGCCGCCCAAACCCGGGAACGGTCGCATCAATGTCGTGATCGCCCACGCCGTCCCCAATGAGTCGGATGCCGCGCACCTTCGTGCCGACCTTCACGACACCGCCACCGGCGCCCTTGACCTTGAGGTCCTTGACGATCGTGACGATGTCACCATCGGCGAGCACATTGCCAACGGCATCCTTGATCAAAGCGGTCTCGGGCGTGGTCTCGGCCGTGTCTTTTGACCATTCGTGGCCGCACATCGGGCACACCAACAAGGCGCCCTGCTCATAGGTGAACGCCTCGTGGCACTCCGGGCAAGCCGGCAGACCGTCAGACATTGAACCTAAATTCAACCACGTTCCGTAGCCGAATAACGTTTTCACGCACCGTGACTTCGCGAGACTTCGGAAGAGAGTGCCGAGGGACTTGGGAACCCTCGAAGAACCGAGGAACGAGGATCTCAGCGCGCCGCCTGTACTCCCGGAGGGGCTGGGGTTATCCGGGGCAGATGATGGAGCACCTGCCCCGGAAGGATAAACGCCCGCTCGATCTCTTCCCTTTTGGAAAAGGTCAACTGCTGCATTACGAGCCCGTCGGTGGCGGCAAAGAACACCCGCGCCAGGAGGTCGGGCTGAGGAAAGCCCCGCCGAGCGAAACCCCGGGCTATCGCATCCATATAATGTCCATGAAACGTTCTACGGTGGCACGCATCTGCGGCTGGTGCCGAGCGGCGAGGACCATTTCGTACTGGAAGAACTGCAGCTGCGGCTCGCCGGCGATCTTGGCTACGAACTCGACGGCGAACTGCTCGTCGAACGAGGCGTCGAAAGCCATGTCGATGAGGTCGAGGGTTTGCTGGGTGGCCCATTCCATTGCAGCTTCCAGGAGAGCTTCCCTCGTGCCGAAATGGTGGGTGATCAGGGTATTGGCACGCCCGTCTTCTCCGCGACTTTTCGGTAGGTCATTCCGGGAAGCCCCGCCTCGGCAACCACGTCCACCACGGCCGCCAATAGCGCCTCCCGGCCGTCGTCGTACCTCCTCTTTGCCCCGCCTGCATATGGTTGTTACAACAGCACGAACAACCACGGAGGAAAAATGGCAAGCATCAACGCATACGCATACTTCGGCAACATGTTTGAAGCCGAAGTAACGCTCAAGCTCGGCAGCGGCATGCACCGCGTGCCCGACAGCGCACTGGGGGAGATCGCCCTCGCGGAACTCTCCAACTACGGCAACGTCCCCGGCAAGTGGAGATTCAGCCACGTAGAGCGCCACTACGACGAGGACGCCGGGGAGCACCGCGCCACGGTCCACCTCAAGCGCTAACCAGCCCGGAGGGCGGCTCACCCGGGCCGCCCCGCCTACCCGCCACCGACCAAAGAGCCACCGTGAAGATCACAACCCGCCGCAGCAGCCAGAAGGGCGCCTTCGCCGCCATCGAAGCCACCGAGTACACCCGTTCGCCTCGTGCAGCGCGAAGACCGTTTCTTGGATTGCGCTGGCTTTGAAGACAATTCCTAGATCGCTCACGTCGTCGAAGGTGGCACCGGGCACTCGACCACGACAGCGGGGTTGCCCGGCTACTCCTGCGCCGAGGCGGTCAATTCCATCATCTCTTGCGCGTAGGTCTCGCCGTCGATCTCACCGTCCTGATACTTGCGCATCAGGTCATCAATCGAGGCCTTTAGTTCTTCTCGGTCCACCATGCCTCCTTTCACGAGTAACCGACTTCCAGTGCAGTCGACCGACACCCTAAACCGGCGCACGGCAGTCACACCACGAGCACGGGTGTCAATCCCCTACGCTGCACCTACGAGCAGTCAGTGTCACAACTTGTACAGTGCCAGTTGTCCACTTCCTGGCACCACAAAAAAGTAGTAGCTCCACAACTAATGCATTCACCGTGTGGAGCGTCTTCGAGGTCCATTGGTTCTCCTTTCCGTGCAAGAAGACTAGATCGCTTGAAGTCGACAACCAAAACCCGAGATCTGGTCACTACTCTTTAAGTTGGGTAAATTGCGGTGGTGCGTGACAGACCGAGCAGGGGCAAGTTCACTCACGCATGTTCGGATTCCTCATGCTTAGTTTCCTGCGTGTCCGACACCCCAAACCACGGTTTGCCGTCGAAATCTGCGTCCACGAGTCCGCTGGCGCGCATGTTGATCAGGTTCGGCTCGGGAAGTTCATCTGGCACGAACATCTCGTCCTCGGGGTGATGGAAGACGTATTCCCTCGCCGAGTGCGCCGAATGCTCGTTGAAGAGCTTCTCCATGGCTGTTGTGCCGGTTTGTATGCGGTCGAATTCTCCCCTGAGAACAGCGCTTCTGGTCTCCTGAACTCGTGGGTTGTCTGGTTCAAGGCCCTCAAGCATCACCGTCGGATCGCTCATGAGTAGCCCGATCTTTCGCGTGAGGGGGAACGCGATGCCCAATGCTGTCATGAAGCCCACACCTGCCCACGCCTCGTCCTGCGGGTTGCGGATCAGGCTCACAGGGGCGTCGGAGGTGACCAGTGAACGTCGCTGAAACCGCACGAGGCTCCATGGCCTGGTTGCCAAGTAGGGTGTCAAACTTTCAGCTGTATCTAGCATGTGCTGGATATGTGAAAGGTTTGAGAAGCTGATCGGTGGTCCGCCAGGCTGGGTCGCCTCGGCCCAGAGGAGCTCTTCCTGCTCCGGAGAGGAATCGAAGCCAAGATTCTTCTTAATCCAGCTACCAACATTCTTACGCCCGCCGGCGCCGATCTCGAGGCGAAGGAACTGGGCCCGAAGGTGTTCCATGGTTTTGCGAGTGTCCGGTCCGCGCACGCTCTGAAGCGCCATGTAGTAGGAGAACGCCCATCGATCGGCCTCTGACAGGGGGAACTCGTTCCTTTCGAACTTCCCCAGGACATTAAGGGCCTCCCCCTCGACCCCGCTCAACGCCTTCTCGAACTCGTCAGGTTCCTCCAACTCTTCCAGCGTGTGGAAGTGCGTTTGCGCCGCCACGTTCTTCACTGACGAGGTGAACGGTTTTCGGGAGCGGTCAAGGGGTACGGCAGTGACTCGCCCCTTTTCGGTAGCGAATCCCCGAAGGTACCCCTGAGGCACGTAGTGGTGGAGCTTTGCCGTATTGCCCTTGCCTGCCATGCTTGGCATCCTCCCACAGTTAGGGTCAAGAAGGTCTGGTGACCGTGCATGCCTGCGATTCAGGCGCGCCG
The DNA here is from genome assembly GCF_022012395.1 of Arthrobacter hankyongi. Lineage (GTDB taxonomy): Bacteria > Actinomycetota > Actinomycetes > Actinomycetales > Micrococcaceae > Crystallibacter > Crystallibacter hankyongi. The sequence continues at coordinate 287,546 of NZ_JAKLTQ010000003.1, read as the reverse complement.
GACTTCGAGAAGGAGCCGGTGACCCGGCCCAGGTACAACCGCGAGCCGTACATCCGGGTCGGCATGGAGATGGAGACCATCAACGGCAAGGCCATCGCCTGGACCCCGCACTACGTCCAGGTGAAGTGGCAGGACGACGACCTCAGCATCGAGACCCGCTGGATCCCGGCGGCCTGGGTCACCCGCATCAGCCGCGACGATTCCTGCTGGCGGGACCCCTACGATGTGCTCCATGACGAATAGGCCAAAGCTCTGGCCACGGCCTGGGTCGCAACGTCGCACTAGATAGCGAAGCTTCCTGGTGGATGCCGCGGAGGGCCTACTCCGTGGCGGCGGCCGGCCCGCCTTCATCGGCCTGGGCATTACGGGCACGAGGGACCTGCCTGACGAGCGGCGGCAGGGTCAGCCCGGCCAGCAGCTTCACCTGCGGAGAGGTCTCACGGCCCTGCTTTTTGTCCAGCGTCATCTTGAGACGCGCAGCGCGGATTTCCTTGCGCAGCACAGCGGCAACCTGTTCCCGGTCATTTGGGTCGTACGTCCTGCGGTACGTCATTTGATGTCCCAATCGTTCGCCCTGGTAACTGGCGGCAGCTCCATCCGGGCCAGGCGCTTCACGGCCGGCGAGGTCTTACGCCCCAGTTGCTCGTCGAGGGTCTCCTTCAGCTGGGCTGCGAGGATCTCGCCGCGCAGGGTGGACAGCACCTGCTCCTTGTCCGTCGGGTCGTAAGTTCTAACGATCCGCGGCAGCTTCATCCGGGCCAGGCGCTTCACGGCCGGCGAGGTTTCACGGCCCAGTAGCTCGTCGAGGGTCTCCTTCAGCTGGGCTGCGAGGATCTCGGAGCGCAGGGTGGAGAGCACCTGGTCCCTGTCCGTCGGGTCGTACGTCCTGCGGACAGCCACTTCATCGACGCGATGGTGCCGCCCGGCGATCGGCGCCAGCTTCATCCTGGACAGGCGTGTCATCTGCGGCGAGGGCGCCCGTCCCAGCAGTTCGCCGAAGGCCACTTTCAGCCGGGCTGCGAGGATCCCGCGGCGCCGTGTACCGCAGCCCGGGTCCTTGTTCGCCGGGTCGCCGGTTCCGCGGCCGGTCGCCTTTTCGGCGGGATGGTCCGATCTGACGATCGGCGGCAGGTCCATGGCGGCCAGGCGCTTCACCTTGTCAGAGGTCGGGCGCCCCAGCTCCTTGTCCAAGGTGACCTTCAGCCGTGCAGCCAGAATCTCGCGGCGCAGCACATTGAACACATAACCCTTGCCGTACCGGCGGTATTTCGTCGGCTTCGTCATGAGCGTCCTCCTACTGCAAGGTGTTTCCATCTTCGCCCGTTACCGGCCTATGGTCTATGCCACCGGGACGATGCCAGCCGGCTGATGAAGTTCACGGTGTCCTGTGCATCAGCGAACCGGCTGGGCTGAGCGCGAATCACCTGCACCGTGAACGGTGGAACGCTCTCGCGCTACCCTGTAGCCATGAGCAGTACGAACCGGCGCGACATCGGGCGCGTGCTCGCGGGTGAGACACCATTCGATGACCTCGATGAACGCGGTCAGGCGAGAGTGCGGGCGATCTGGGATGAGCAGGCCGCAGAACGCCGGACCCACCTGGATCTCGCTGCCGAATTCACGCAGGCGGGGCGTTCCTGGACAGAGGCGGACGAGCAGGGCGCTGCCGTCGTGCACCGCAACAGATAAAAGAGAGCGCAATGCCGCCATACCAAAGGCTAAGCACATAGCCTTTGGCATGGTTGAGTAATGATTACGGATAGGCGACCACCCGGCACCTGGCCGGCGACCGGGTACGAAGCCCGCCCCTGGGTGTGCTCCGGTGACGAAGTCGCCTCCCGCCGGGCCCTGCTCCAGGTCCGCGGCGACTACCGGGCCGCCGTCCCGCCGTTGATCGCGGCGGTCCCGGTCATGCCGGACCCGGAGACGATTGCCCTGGCCGATGATGCGAGCCGGGAGCTTGCCCGGTTCGACGCCGAGGCCGGAATGATCGCTGCCCCGTTCGCGTCGATCCTGCTGCGCAGTGAATCCGCCTCCAGCTCGGAGGTGGAGGACATCACCTCCAGCGCCCAACAGGTGGCCCTCGCGGAGATCGGCCGGTCGAAGTCCGACAACGCGCGCCTGGTCGTCGCGAACGTCCGCGCCACGACCGCGGCCATCGAGCTGTCCGATCGGCTGGACGGGAACTCGATCCTCGCCATGCACGAGGCGCTGCTGCGGGACACCGCGCCGGAATACACCGGCCGCTGGCGCAACGAACAGGTCTGGATCGGCGGCGGGGGCATCTCGCCGCACGCCGCAACGTTCGTGCCGCCCCACCACACGCGCGTATCCGGGCTCATGGCCGACCTGGTCGCCTTCGCCGGGCGCACCGACGTGCCCGTGCTCATCCAGGCGGCGATCGCACACGCCCAGTTTGAGACCATCCACCCCTTTCCCGACGGCAACGGCCGGACCGGGCGGGCGCTCCTGCAGGGCATGCTCTGCCACGGCGGCCTGACCCGCAACATCACCGTGCCCGTATCGGCAGGGCTCCTGCAGGACACCAATGCCTACTTCCGCGCGCTGACCGGGTACCGGGCCGGGAAGGCGGACGCCATCGTCACCGCTGTGGCCGAGGCGTCGTTCGCTGCGATCCGCAACGGCCGGGCACTCGTGAGGGACATCCAGGCTGCGGCTGCGCGCTGGGACAGCCTGGTCGTCGCCAGAAGCGACTCCGCGGTGCACCGGGTCAAGGAATACCTGCTCCGCCAGTCGGTCGTGAACACCAGGACCATCGCGGCAGAGCTGCAGATCAGCGAGGTTGCCGCGCAGAACGCGATCGACAAACTGGTCGACGCCGGGGTACTCACCCAGAGCAGCGCCGGCCGCCGGAACCGCATCTGGCAGGCGCCGGAGATCCTCGCAGCACTCGATGCGTTCGGCGCACGGGCCAGACGCCGCCAGGGCTGAGAGCCGCGACGCTCTCCGGCCGCCGCCCAACGCCCTAGTCATCGCGATACCCGCGGGGTACATTGCCTTCCATGAACGCTCAGGAGGCACCGGCAACCACTGTCATTCGCCGCGCCTACCGCCTCACACTTGATCCGACACCGCGGCAGGCCCAAACGCTTTCCCAGTGGGCCGGCGCGGCACGGGCAATGTACAACCACGTGATTGCGGCGAAACAGAAAAGCCACAAGCGCTGGCTGCAGGAAGTAGCCTTTGCCACGTACGGGCCGGCGGCGCTCACCGAGGAGCAGGCCCGTAAAACCATCAAGGTCCCCCTCCCCTCAACGCCTGATTTCAACACCTGGCTCACCGGAACGCGGAACGCCCACCGGGACGCCGCCGGGAACGGATTGCTGGTGCCGGGTCTTCGCGATGACGGGCGGGAGCATGAGCCGTGGCTCCATGAGGTGAACCGCAGTGCACTCGTGGGCGGAATGAGGAACGCCGACAGCGCGTGGAACAACTGGCTGGCCTCGTTCAAGGGGACCCGTGCCGGCAAAAGAGTCGGGTACCCGCTTTTCAAGAAGCGCGGTGTTGCCCGGGACTCCTTCACCATCACGCACGACCGGAAGTCACCGGGCATCCGGCTGGCCACCACCAGGCGCCTGAGGATCCCCACATTCGGTGAAGTCCGGTTCCACGACCATGCCAGGCACCTGCAGAGGAAGATCCGCAAGGGCACCGTTGAGATCACCTCCGTGACCGTCAGCCGTTACGGCCACCGCTGGTACGCCAGCCTTGCCGTCGTGGAAACCATCCCTACGCCGCGCCTGTCCAAACGCAAGCGTGCCGCCGGGATCATCGGCGTGGATCTGGGAGTGAAGACCCGCGCAGCCCTCTCCAACGGCAAGCTGATAGAGAACCCTAAAATCAAGGCCTCCCACGCCAAAAAACTCGCACGCTTCCAACGGAAACTCGCCAGATCACAGAAAGGATCCCGCACCTGGAAACAGCTCGTCCACAAGATCGGCCGGCTCGCCCACCTCGAAGCACGCCAACGCGAAGGCTACGCCCACGACCTGACCAACCGGCTCGTCAAGACCTGGGGAGTCATCGGCATTGAGGACCTCAACGTCGCGGGCATGACCCGATCGGCCCGCGGGACCATCGAGAAGCCCGGCAGGAACGTTCGCGCCAAGGCCGGGCTCAACCGGTCCATCCTCGATGTCGCCCCCGCCCAGATACGGCGCATCCTCGAGTACAAGGCAGCCTGGTCCGGAACCCGGCTGGTGGTCATCGGCCGTTTTGAGCCAACAAGCAAAAGATGTTCAGCCTGCGGTGTAGAGAAAGACAAACTGCCCCGCAAGGAACGGATATTCCACTGCGATGCCTGCGGCCTGACCCTCGACCGGGATATCAACGCAGCAATCAACATCGCCGCCCTAGCGGCCGTCGCCACAGCAGAGCTTCCCGTATCCATCAGACACGGGATAGTTCACGGGAGACATGAAACGCCCGTCGAGCCGCCCCGCGCCAACCCGTATCCGGTACGGTCAGGCAACGGGCGACGAAGAAACGTTGACAGGCCCGCAAGGGTCATCTTCGCTCAGTAATGAGCGGACGTTCCGCGCAGCGTCCGGGCAGGCCAGTCAGGTCCCGCCCACGCACGCGCGGAACGGCTTCGGTTGTCGTTGGCCGGGTCCGCGGCCTGCGGATCTCGCCCACGCACGCGCGGAACAGCTTATTGAGAAGCCCGTCGCGGGTCATCTCTGGGCGGAGTTCGGGAGGCTGTCATTCCTGGCGCCCTCACATTGGGCTGGGGCTTTAGATACACCTTCATGGGGATCCGGCGGGATCGGAATGTTTCGTCTGCATGACGCACTCAGTGGCGTTCAGAAGGCAAATAACCTGTGATCCCGTAGCTTGGTTGGATGAGCCCCGAACAGCGCCGCGCGGCCGTCTACCTGCGCATCTCCCAGGACCGCGAGAACACCCGCCTCGGCGTGGACAGGCACCGCGAGGACGCCGAAGCACTCATCGCGGCCCGGCGGTGGACACCCGTTGGTGTTTATGAGGACAACGACATCTCCGGCAAAGGACACAAGAAACGACCGGCCTTTGAACGGCTCCTCAAAGATATCGAGGCAGGTCACATAGACGTCGTCGTTGCTCAGGAGTGGCCCCGCCTCGAACGCAACCGTGCAGATGGTGTGAGGATCATCGAGGCTGCCCAGCGTCACCATGTCCTGTTGACCTTCGCCAAGGGCTCCGACATCGACTGCACAACGGCGGCCGGCCGCCTGTCAGCCGACATGTTCTCGGCGATCGCTCGCAATGAGATCGAGGTCAAGGCAGAACGACAGTCGCGGGCACAACGACAGCGCGCCCAGCAAGGCAGACCCCCGAAGGGTGTACGTCCCCTCGGCTACGCCACCAACGGCGACGTCATCAAACACGAGGCGGAAGCCGTCAAGAAGATTTACGGTGCGTTCTCCTCAGGGTCATCGCTGCGGGCGATTGCAGCGGCTTTGTCAGGCAGTGAGGGAAAGGATCTTCCTGCCCTGCCGACCCTCCCCCGGCACAACCGCACCTTGATGATCGAGCGCAATGCGCGTCGGTCCGAAGAAGGTCTCGAACCCCGTCCAGTTCCAAACGACGACCCCTGGGTGCCGTCGACCGTCATGGGGATTCTGCGCAACCCGCGCTACGCCGGATACAGCACATACACGCCGAAGGAAGTGCTCGCCAATGGCGACCGGCGCCGATCGTGGCGGGCCCAGATCCTTCGCGACGATCACGGGGAGCCGATCCTCGGTCAATGGGACAGCATCGTGGACCTCGCGATGTGGGAGGCTGTCCAGGACCGGCTCGACGACCCGGCGCGCATCACGAACCGGGTGGGAACCGACAGGAAGCACCTTGGCTCGGGCCTGTATCGGTGCGGGGTGTGCGACAAGCCGGTGAAGGCGCATGGGCAACGGTATCGATGCGCGGGCCACGTCGTGCGTTCCCGGGAGCAGATCGATGATTTCGTTGTCGAGGTCGTCCGGCGGCGACTCGCGCTTCCGGATCTCCACGACCTGCTGCCGTCTGCTGATGAGCCGCGTCTGCAGGAGATCAAAGAGGAGATCAACGAGCACCGGGCCAGGATTCACAGGGCGCAGCGGGATTACGATGACGAGCTCATCGAAGGCTTTGATCTCAAGCGCATTCGCGACCGTGAGAACGCCGCGATTGACACCTTGGAAGTCGAGCGTCTGCGGCTCTCACTTGGGAGTTCGCATACCAGTGTCCTGGGACAACGGGATCCGGCAGCTGCCTTCGAAGCGGGAGACCTGGGCGTACGCCGTAGCACTATCGGCGCCCTATGCACAGTACGCCTCTACCCCCATCCACGAGGCATGAAATCCTTCAATCCCGATTCCGTCTCGATCATGTGGCGGTGACAAGAGACGTCCTGCTTGTCGGATAAACGTTTGATGTCGTAGGGTAATTGTCAGACAAACGTTTAGCCCGAAAACAACAACAAGGGTTAGGGATTCCCCGACTGGTGGCTCTCCTCGTTTTGATCAGCCTGAGATGGTTGCACGAGGCTCTCTACCTGCAGAACTTACTGCAGGAGAACTATGTCCACCGCCATTTTGGACCGCGAAAGAACGGTTCGCAAAGAATCCTCCACTGATAGCGCCGCAGGCTTTCGTGTCCCTATCAAGCCTGTCTCGTCCAGCGTCGATGCAGCCATTGAACGCATCGTGGCAGCCGCCCCTCCGCTCAGCGATGCCCAGCGTGACCGGTTGGCCACCATCCTAGGTGGTGGTGCCTGATGTCTGCCGACGATCTTCAAGGTGCTCCGGCAGCCGGCCGACTGCCTGGCACATCCCTGCCAGCTGCGCCGTTCACAGAGGAGCAGCCTGGCCTCCTCAAGAGCGTGTTCCCGAAGGCTTCCTCTGCCGCGTCAAAGGGCCGCGAAGCGGGTTTCCACTCCCCCTCGCCCGCAGGGAGCGAAGCGAGCGAGGACGAGGGCCAGCGGTATTTGGAAGACATGAGCGCCAGCGAAATGTCCGACAAATACCCTGCTGGCCTGCATCCGTTTCCCCTCCCGCGTAGGCACAGCCGTACGTCCAACGAGACCACCCGTGAGCGCCGCCGGGTCTCGTTGGACATACGGCTCACGGAGACGGAGCGCGAAGCGATCCGGCGCCGTGCCCGCGTGCTCGGCGTCAAGCCGAGTGCGTGGGCACGCGGGGTCGTTCTTGACGCCCTCGACGCCAGGAGGGATGAGATTTCACGGATGCATCTGGCGGCGCTTGCGGCGCCTCAGCCGGAGCTTGCGACGGCTGTGGAACAGCTCCGCAAGGTCGGTCAGAACCTCAATCAGGCACTCCGGGTTGTCCACTCCGGAGACGTCTCGGCGCTTGACGAAGATCTGCTCCGCCAGGTGCAGGTCGCCGTAGATGACGTGCGTGCGTCGCTCGGGGATCGGACCTCGTCATGAGCACGATCAACGTCCGGTCTTCCCGTGATGTCGCAGGTGCGGTGAACTACGTCCTTTTCGGGAACTCGAAAGAGCGCCGTGCCGAACTCATCAAGACCGGTCAAACCCGTGCCGCGGCGTTTGCCATCTCTGTCGCCGGCGACCAAGGAGCCTCACCGGCAGCGTTCATTGAACGAACCGAGATGTTGGCTCGTGTGCACGGCCGCAAGGTCAAGCTCCAGTCCTACGTTCTCGCCTTCCCACCAGACGATTTCGATGTGACCAAACAGGACGACCTCGACCGTATCCGGAACATAGCAGTCGCTCTCATTGGGCGGATGCATACCGCTGACTACCTCATTGTGGTTCACGCGGATTCAGCAGGTCGTCACGGGCACGCGCATATCCTTGTGGCCAATCACGACAACCTCACGGGGAAGTCTCTGCAGCGCTACACCAGCTGGAAGCACGGGCTCCGCCAGCTGAACGACGACCTGATGCGCGACGAGGGCCTGAGCGTGCTCCCCGACCCCGGGCAACCCAAGCCAGACTGGGAGCTCCGCCGAGAGGCCTTCAGCCCTGGAGGGTTCGAACAGACCCTCGGAGACAAGGTCTACATGGCGCTTTCCGATCCCCGCTCGGTCGATCAGCAGGCATATGAGCAGGTGCTCGAAGAGCACGGCATCACGCTCGCCGTCACCCATCGCGACGGGTGGAGCTACAAGATGCGCCGCTCCGACAACGGGAAGCTCGGACGCAAGAAGGCCTCGGCACTCACGCCGGAGTTCACCGCCGAAGGGGCCGCCAGCATCTTCGACATCCACCAGCAGAACCAGCAGAAAGGCACCGCTCATGGGACTCGCGGACCGGCTCCGACAGGAGCAGCAGAACTCGACAACGTCGATTCCGTCGGAACCGTCAACCTCCGAGGTCATCGCCGCGGTGAACGCGCAGACGAAGGCCGTGAACGGTCTGAAGATGTATCTGCAGATCGTCATCGAGGAGACGGTCAAGAACGAATTGCAGAAGGCCCTGCCGTCGACCTCGCAGCCCTCCGCCGGCATGCCGCGGCAGATCGCGAGTATCGGGAACAGGTTGAACGAGATCGAGACGACGCTCGCCGAATTCTCGCGCAGTCTCGACGGAAAGAAGCTCAGCGGCGCCTCGCAGAGTTTGATTCTCGAAGCGCAGAGGAACCGTCAGAACGTAGTTTCGGCGATTGAAAGGCTCCGGGTTCAGGCTGACGAGAACAGGGCTCTTGTCAGCCAGGCCGGAGCGGCTCTTCAGCACATCGAGCAGCGTGCCGGCGAGCAGATCGAAAAGGCAATCGAGCAGATCACCGGTGAAGCTTCCCACGTCGTCACTGCCAATCTCACCGGTGCGAACAAAAGGGCCGAGCAGATCATGGCAGCCACGGCCAAGCTGACCGATCGCCAGCTCTGGTCGGCAGCTGCCGCAATGTTCCTGACACTCCTGCCGGCGGCAACGGTTGTCGCCGGGCTCTGGATGGCCATCGCCGGGCTCTTCACGGGAGTGCAGTGGGCCACCGACGTGGACGGCAGCGTATGGCTCGGCATCGGGCGCTGGCTGGCGGTCGTCTGTGGTCTCTCCGTGGTCGCTTATGGACTCTTCGCGGGAACCAGGTGGACGACTGCATTGGTCGCTACATGGAAGGGTGCCGGGATGCCGCGGTGGCCCCGATGACGGAAGGAGAAGCGTTGGTGTGTACCGCGAAATCCATCGTGCAAAAGTCTGTGGCGGCCAGCTCCGAAAGATACACCCCAAAAGTGAGTACGTTTCATCTTCGGCATTCCGAAAATCAGCGGAATCATGCGGATGTGTGCGTATGCGCGCGTACTCGGCTTGATTTGGTCGCCGAAAAAGTGAGTACGTCTCAACTTCCCTCTTCTCCATATTTCTGCACTTTTTGCCTCCCGGTCCGTACTCACTTTTTTGACACAAATCTGAGTACGGGCTTCTGAAAAGTGAGTACGTCAAGGAACAGGTGAGTACGCCCGAGCAGGGCGCACCACCCAAATAACGAGGAAACCCCCGGCGGCAACCGGGGGTTTCAGAAAGGACATCAGCCCATGTCCAAGAGCACACCCCACACTACCGCGCTACAGTCCGGCCGTCATCGTGCCTTTTCCATTGTGTCCAAGGCCTTGACCCGCGAGATGATCGAGGAGTTCGTCGCGGCCCACCCGAATGACCGGGTACACGGCGTGATCCATGACCGCGACCCCGGCACCGACGAACACGCTCACGTCTTCTGGTACTCGAAAACCCAGCGCACACCTGCAGCGGTCCAGCGCAAGTTCCCGGTGCCGGTCATCGTGAGGCCCTTCATCTACCACCCGGGTGAACCCGGCACCGACCGTGGCAAGTTCGCAATGGCACGGGCCGCCCGGTACAACACCCATGAGCACCCTGACCAGCAGGCGCTCGGCAAGGCCCGGTACGGCGACGATGAAATGATCGCGACCCCGGGTTGGGACTGGCGTGCCGACGTGGATGCGCTCAACGCCCGCGAGCATGTCGATCCTGAGCGTCCGGCACGTCTCACCTTGATCGAACGACTGGCGAAGCGTGTGCTCGCTGGCGAACTGACGGCCCGCGACGTACATCGTCAGAACGAGAAGATCTACTTGGCCAAGGGTCCGAGCTACTGGGCAAGGCTGGAGCACACAGCTGCCGAGTGGAAGCGCCAAGAGGCCGAGGAAACCGAGCGTCGAGCTTATGAGGAGCGCCGGCAGGCCGAAGAGGCAGAACAGGTCGAGCGTGCAGAACAGGCTGAGCGGGAGCGCCAGGCTGCTGATGAGCGGGAGGCCGCTGAGCGGGCCGAACGTGAGGCACAGGCCCGTCAGCAGGCCGAAGAACATGCTGCCCGCGAAGCCGCCCTCAAGGCAGAGCAGGCCACGCCCGAGTACCAGGAACGTGTTGCCGCCGAACAAGCCGAACGCGAGCGTGACGACCTGATCGACATGATCGCAATGTTTCACGACGTCAAGGGCCCTCGTTCTGATCGAGGTGCCCACGCGATCAGCTATGCAGCAGAACTCGGCCTGACTTCTTCCGACCACGTCTGTGAGGACGGAAAACTGACGCACTTGGGCGCGGTGCTGACCTATGCCGAAGCCGTATTGGACCTTGATCCTGACGACGTCGACATCGACGAGATCATGCCCGAGATTCAGTCGGAGATCGACAGCTATCGCCGCGAGATCTCATCAGCGGGCCGGCAGCTCGGCGCCGCCGAATACCATGCCGCAGAGGGCAATCAGGTGGGTTTCAAAAGGGCCCTGAACCTGCGGAAGATGTACTCCGGCTACTCCGATCTCATCACCCTTCCGTCGCCGCGTTCCGAGATTAAGAAAGCCTGGCGCGACCAGCTCTTGGCAGCGGCCTGACCAATTTTTTCAGAAAGGAATCCACCATGAAGTACGGCTACACCCGCACGAGCACGAAGGACAAGCAGGACGACGACCTCCAGCGCCGGGCACTCATCGATGCCGGAGTTGGTGCGAAGCAGATCTTCTCCGACCAGGTCTCCGGTTCCAAGGAAGCCAAATCCCGTTCGGGGTGGACGAATCTCGACGGACGGCTCTGTGAAGGTGATGAACTCGTCGTGTGGCGCATCGACCGCATCGGCCGCTCGATGATCGACGTCATCACGACAGTGAAGGATCTTGTCGACCGCGGCGTGAAGATCAAATCACTTTCCGACGGCATCACTCCCGAGACCCGGGAAGGCCGGCTCATGCTCAGCCTCATGGCGACCTTCGCCGAGTACGAGCGCGAGCTCATCCAGGAACGCGTCCAGGCCGGTGTCGATGCTGCGAAGGCCCGGGGCGTCAAGTTTGGCCGTCCGGCCCCGGACGCCGCGAAGGTCGCGCTAAACCTCCGGATGGTGAAGTACCTCATCGACGCCGAGGGACTCGGGGTCATCGATGCCGCCCGAACTGTCGGGTGGTCCAAGGCGACCTACTACCGGCACCGTTCGACAGCCGGAGTCTCGTAAACCCCAGCCCGAGGCTGAAACTTCTAAGACAACATTCCGAGACCCGTTCACCGGCGCCTTGCTGGTGAACGGGTCTCGTCTCATTTTGGAGATGTTAGTGGAACCGCCGTTCCCAAGCCCTGTGATGAGCAGCGTTCCGGATCTCAGCGACCGCCCTACTGATCAAGTCCGGTGGACACGTCCTCGTCGAGCCAGTGGATAATCGTATCGATCAGCACCTGAGGGCCCTCAGGGCGAGCCAACGACATGAGGTTGAGAGGTAGCGCGGTCAACTCGATGTCGCTGCCTCCCAACGCCGACGAGACGCGCCAGACCGTTGGGGCCCGGTCCTGAGCGACCGGGTAGGTAAGAGAGATTCGCCTGCAGCCGAGCACGTGTCCGGCCGTCAGGACCTGGTAGGTGTCGGGTGCCTTCGGTCGAGTGCCGAGACGCTTGTACTTGGAGTCAGTGATGGCGACTGGTGTTCCCTGGCCGTCGTAGAAGACCACGTCGGGCGTCGTTTCCAGCTTGGAACCCTTGCCAGCAATTACCTCGCCGAACTTAATCGCACGCTTATCGACACGCTCACCGCGGCGGCTGGCCGCCCGCTGGCACAGCCAGTAGATGTAGTTTTCGTAGATCACGTCGGAGTTCCAGAGGAACCCAGAGAGCGCATGCTTGCCGCTGGCATGGTGAACACCGGCACCTTCAAGCAACAGGAGCCCAACGATCCGCGCGGGCTCCAGCCCTTGATGCTGGATGCCGAGAGAAATCCGCTGCGCGTCGAGAAGATGCGGAGGCTGCCTGCCGACATGGGCTAAGCCGGCGGCGATCTCACGAACAGCCCTCGCTCGTCCGGGCGCTTTCACAGTCGCGGCCAGGCATTCGGCCGACCAACGCAGCAGCCGGGCCAAGGGGGTGTCGTCGGTGAGTAGATCTGCGACATATGGCAGTTCCCACGGACGAGCGACCCACTGCCCGAGGCGCGAGGTGTCGAGGCTGCCGCGCAGAGTGGTGCCGGTCGCCTGCTCGCTCTGGTAGCCGCGGGGCAGGCCGCGAGCAGCGCCCTTGGCATAGGACCCGAGGAACATCTCGGCGAGCAGGTCCGGCATGGACAGCGAAGCGAGTTCGTGGGCGGTCGTCAAGTTGTCGTCGACATGGCCGCCTTCGACGACTGTGAGGATCCGCCAAAGCACCGTCTGCCAACCGTCATCGGCTGCGCTCAGGAACTTGGGCGCGATCTCGATGTCCACGTCGCCGACTCGCACAACGCCGGTAACGGCCTCGGCGCGCAGCCTCACGATACCGTCGCCGAGGTCCTCGACACGGATCGGGTCGCCCGAGAGCCCCAAGACCCTGCTCCACCGCTTGTTCGCCTCAGCAAGCGCGTGGAGATCGAGGCCCTCCGCGGAGCGGACAACCGGCGCTCCGTACTCCTGGAGCTCGATGCGTGGCGGGGTGACTACCGCGTCAGCCACCTGAAGGACCTCTTGATCACGTCGATGTCGAGCTCGCTCACCCGGACCGGAGCGAGGGTGCGGGACTGGACGGTACCACCCTTGGCGGTACGCAGGTTCCACGCGTAGTCGCCGACCGACGGGGCGGTGTCGACGTGTAACAGGTCCATTAGCTGCTCGGGACGGCCGGAGTAGCGGTCCTCGAGCTGCGGAAATAGAACGTCGTCCCAAGTCTTGGCGAGGCTGCGCCAAGCGGCCTTCTCCTCAACCGGTTCCTTGGTGCCAGAGTCGGTGGTCTTGGTAGCCAACACCGGCGTCAGAAGCCCGTGGCCCAGTTCGAACTCGGGTCCGAGGTCGGACGCGATCGCAACGTTGAGACGGTCGAGGAGCAAATAGCCGGTCTCGAACGGAGTGAGGTCCTCCCAGTTGTCTTCGGTTGGCGTAGTGATCGCGGTCTTCTCCAGGCCCCAGTGGTTGACGAGGACGTCCAGGTTCGGTCGCATCTCGATCCGGTCGAACCGGCGTGCGAGGGCGCTATCGATGGGGACTGCAGCCCGGTCGACGCTGTTCATCGTAGAGACAATGTAGATGTGCTTGGGGAACGTGAAGCCCTCGGGAATCTTCGTCGTCTTGCCACCGGGTCGGCGGATCTCCTCGCTCTTGCCGTCCTCGTAGCTCAGCTGTCGGAGTGGCAACGGGAGGGGAACGCTTCCGTCGTCGCGGTAATCGAAGTCTAGGAACGTCATGAATTCACCGAAAATGCGGGCGGCGTTGCCGCGATTGATCTCGTCGATGAAGATCACGACGGACTTGTACTCGGACTCAGGATCCGTAAGTTCGAGCGCAGCGTCGAGGAAGACTCCAGCCCACGGCTGGAGGCAGGTGCCTTTGGAGGTAATCTCCGGCCTCAGACCCAGTACGAAGTCCTCGTAGCCGTACGACTGGTGAAACGTTGTCCACACGACCTTGATAGGCTGCGGGATCTTGATTTCCTGCGCGGGCCTGCTGAACGGCATCTCGGCATCGGAGACGTCTAGGAGGATACCGCGCTGACTCTCAGGTGGGTTGTTCAGGGCGTCAAACAGCCCGCTGATGAGGCGAGTCTTCCCGGTCGCGGGCGGTCCGTAGAGCAGCACGTTTCTACCCGCGTTCCAGGACGACAGAATGTCGTCAATCTTGTCAGTCATTCCCCACCTCAGTCCGCATCGATTACGCCGCCGACAGGCCTGCTACCCGGCGGGTAAAGGTCCCACATCGGATTGTTGGAGCGGATGCTGTCAGGGCGAGGCCCCTTGGTGAACCCAGCGTAGTATTCGCCCTCGACGGTCTTGGCGATATAGATCCGGAGTCCGCCCTTGGGGAAGTACGTGAGTGCATCTTCCGTGCTGCCGACGTCATCCGGCGCGGTCGGGAATCCACGCGCCGCGATCCACGCCGGGTGTCTCTGGGAATTGGGCTGACGACGGTTCTGCCGGGCTATTCGCATCCGGCCGCCTTTCTTCCGGTGGAACTCAATCGGACCGGACTCACCCGGTCGACCGACGACGCGGGCTTCGATCTTGATGACCGGAAGGTCGTCCACGTTGGCCCCGGTGGCGTCGAGGAAGTCCAGGGTCGCGGGCACCATGGAGCTTGGGATCTCGATGTAGAGCGATCCGCCTCCACCATTGATCTGGTGGTGTCGCTCGATGTTGTAGAACTCGCCTGGTTGGACGTTGCGCCACCAGATGCGGTCAATGTTCAGTTTCTGCGCCAAGGTCAGAAGGCCTCCACGTGGTAAAGCCGCTCCAGCACCGAGCCATCCTTCACTCGGCCGTTGCTGCGGTATCGGATATGGGGTTGCTCGTGCAACGTGACGTTGCCGAAATCGCTCAGGATAGAGAACAGTTCATCTTCCTGGACCTGACCGTCCTCGCTGTAGGAGATGAACACGTGCGGGACTTTGAGTCGCTTGAGGGTCTCGCGAAACGCCTGGCCGGCGCTGCGCCGGTAACAGAAATCGGACGCCTGGTCACTCCACGGACGGAGCCCGCCGTCGCCGGCGGCGACAGGCTCATCCTCTTGCGCGAGCGTCTCCAAGATGTGATAGTTCCCGGCGTACTGCCGCTTGGTGTACGGCGGGTCTAGGTACACCGCGTCGGTATCGAACGTCGACGCGAGCTCCTCGACAGGGCCTTGTACAACGGTGTGGTGGCCCGGGGTTCGCTCGAATGCGATCGGCTCGAACGCGAGCGGCTTGAGCGCTGGGCCCGAGATCGTGCGCCGGAAGTAGCCGTAGGTGCCGCTGATGTTGGCGACCTTGTTGGTTGCCAAGATCAGGTGGTGCAGTAGCACACTATGCTCCACCTCGGAGAGGGCACCTGCCGAGGTCAGTTTGCGGATACCGTCGCGGATTCCATCGATATGCGCGGCGTTGCTCGCCGAGAAGTAGAGCCGCGGGGCACGCCCGTTCGCCGGCTGGCCGGCGTCACCGAACTCCCGAAAGAAGTATCCCTCGAGGGGCGGTGCTGAACGCATCCACGCCAGGGCCCCTTCATAGCCGCCGAGCGCTTCAAATGTTGGTGCCTGCTTCGCGAGAAGGCGCGTGCGCGCGTGAACAATCGGGAAGGTCAGTGCGTCAGCCGCAGTGACCGAGTAGCCGGCCTGCGCGAGCGCCATCGATACCGAAGCGGTACCGCACATCGGGTCAGCGATGGAGGAGCCTACGGGGAGCACACTCGAGATCTCGCCGACAATCCAGTCGACCAGCCGGGTCTTGTTACCAAGGTAGCGGTACGACATGGCTACCTCTCTGCTGTCGATTGGTTCTCTGCTGTCGATTGATTCGAGTCATGCCAGTTGCTTGTTCCTGATGACGATGCGGTCGTACATGCGCCGGTAGGTGCCGTCGCCATTCGGCAGATAGAAGCGCGGGCCGCCCTGCTGGTATGTGCCCTTTTTTGCGATCCCAGACATCGGCCGACCGAGGGTCTTGCTGGACCCGAGGATGTCGAACTGGTCCGGGTTGTACTTGTCGAGGAACGTGATCGGCACCCCCATGGGACCGGCGTAATCGACGGGGATGTGCATGGTCTTGCTGACGTCGATCGCATCGAAGTTCGCGTACTTCGGATAGGCGGTCGGGCTGTAGGTCATGTGAAGGTCGAGTTCCTCGTGCCGACCCGGATAGTCGAGGTTGGTGAACCAGCGGACGCCCTTCACGCGGACGTATTTGTTGCCCTCGTCGTCGACCCGGGTGCCGGCGGCGGTTAGCGGGTAGTCGTCAGGCACCCGGAACTCGCGGTCACCGCTGCGGATGCTCGGGCCATACCACATCTGGTCGTTCTGGAAGAGCGGGAAGATCTCCTTGTAGGTCAAGGCGTTCAAGTTCCCGATGATCAGGAACTGCTTCTGGTGCTCGACCAACTGAGCCACGTACTCGCGGAACAGCGAGAACGGAGGGTTGGTTACCACGATGTCAGCCTGTTGGAGCAACTCGACGCTCTCGGCGCTGCGGAAGTCACCGTCACCAGCCAACGGCTGGATGCCTATCTCCTCGGCGTCTGGAGCGCTGTTGCCGTTCTTGTCGCCAGAGTACTCCAGGTAGACGGCCTGGTCGGAGTTGCCGCGACCAAACTGGCTGTCATCCTGGCTCCGGTAGCAGGTGGTGATGAGCTTCTTCAGACCAAGCTTCTCGAAGTTGGCGGCGAAATAGCGGAAAAAGTTGCTCGCACGCGGGTCGTCGCAGTTACAGTAGACGACCTTTCCCTCGAAGTGGCGTGTGTAATGCTCCAACTCGAGCTCGATGTCGCGAAGCGAGGTATAAAACTCGTCCTTTTTTGCCCGCCGCGCCTCTCGGAAGTCACGATTCCGGTCAGTGGTCGTCATGTGTCTCCTACGTCCTTCCCGGGATATTTCACGCACTAAAGCGCTACGATGCAGATTACCGACGAGGACCGACAGTTTGCGTGAGGCCCGCGGCACTGGTGAGCGACCAAGGTCCTGTTGATGGCGCGAGCTCGTACTGGTCTGATCGCTGACCACCACGGTTGAGGTCAGCATGGTGCCCCTCTGGCCCCCGGAGTCCGAGGACGCGTGGTCCAGCGCCCCAGTCGCCTACTTTTTGCCTTGGCCCGCAGAGGTTATTCCATGACGGAACTCCACCACGTCGCCGTCGGCCATCACATACTCTTTGCCTTCGATGCGCACCTTGCCCCGAGCCTTGGCCTCGGCCATGGATCCGGCACCGGAGAGGTCATCGAACGAGACGACCTCGGCCTTGATGAAGCCGCGCTGGAAATCCGAATGGATCACCCCGGCCGCCTGCGGGGCGGTATCCCCCTGGTTGATGGTCCAGGCCCGGGCCTCCTTCGGACCGGCGGTCAGGTACGTCTGCAGGCCAAGGGTGTGGAAGCCGACGCGGGCCAGCTGGTCCAGCCCGGATTCGTCCTGACCGTTCATCTCCAGCATTTCGCGGGCCTCCTCCTCGGACAGCTCCACGAGATCGGCCTCCAGCTTCGCATCCAGGAAAATGCAGTCCGCCGGGGCCACCAGGGCGCGCAGCTCCTCCTGCTTCTCCTTGCTGCCCAGCACCGAATCGTCCGCATTGAAGACATAGATGAACGGCTTGGCGGTCAGCAGGTTCAGCTCGCGCAGGGACTCAAGATCGAGCTTGCTACCAGCGGCGAAGATGGTCTCCCCGCGCTCCAGCACGGCCTGGGCCGCCTGCATCGCGGCCAGTTCGGCAGCGTCGCGCTTCTTGATCTTGACTTCCTTTTCCACCCGGGGCAGCGCTTTCTCCAGGGTCTGCAGGTCGGCCAGGATCAGCTCGGTGTGGATTGTCTCCATGTCCGAGCGCGGATCGACCTTGCCCTCCACATGCACGACGTCCGGATCGTCGAAGACCCGGATGACCTGTGCAATGGCCTGGGCCTCGCGGATATTGGCCAGGAACTGGTTGCCCAGTCCCTCGCCTTCGGAGGCGCCGCGGACGATCCCTGCGATGTCCACGAACGAGACGGTGGCAGGCAGGATGCGCTGGGAGCCGAAGATTTCGGCCAGCCGGTCCAGCCGCGGGTCCGGCAGCGGTACGACGCCGACATTCGGCTCGATGGTGGCGAACGGATAGTTCGCGGCCAGGACCTGATTACGGGTCAGTGCATTGAAGAGGGTTGATTTGCCGACGTTGGGCAGTCCGACGATGCCGATAGTAAGAGCCACGGTATTCAAGGATAGCGGTGCAGCCGCCTGTGCCGCGATTCGTCCGCCAATCCGGGTGCCTGCCGGGTTTTGTCGGCTGCGACTGGCAAGGTGGACACATGGATGCTTTTGGAATCGTGCTGTCGCTGCTGCTGTTGCTCGTGGGCCTGCTGGTGGGCGCGGGCGCGGCGGCAGTGGTCTGCCGCCGCCGGGTGGCGGAGCTGACGGCAGAGCTCGACGACGCCGGTACCCGGCTGGGCGAGGCGGCGGCGCGGCTGGCCGCGGCAGAGGCCGAGGGCCGGCTGCTGGCCCGGCAGAACCGTGAGCTAAGCGTGCTGGAGGACCGCGAGAACGCCGTGCTGCGCGCGCTCGCGCCGGTGGGCGAAAAGCTCAGGCATGTGCAGAACCAGGTGGGCCTGCTGGAACGGGACCGGGTGGAACAGTTCGGGCAGCTGGCCGAGCAGCTTCGCACGGCGCAGGCCTCCGATGAGCAGCTGCTGCGCTCCACCCGGACGCTCGCGGCAGCCATGCAGTCCAATTCCGCCCGCGGACAGTGGGGCGAGGTCCAGCTGCGCCGCGTGGTGGAAGCGGCCGGTATGCTGGCCCACGTGGACTTCACCGAGCAGGTGCATCTGGCCGGGGACGAACGCATCTTCCGGCCGGACATGCTGATCCACCTGCCCGGCGGCAAGGCCCTGGTGGTGGACGCGAAGGTGCCGCTGCGTGCCTACCTTCAGGCCACCGAGCTGCCGCTGGACGCGGCCGGGGACAACGGCGCCGGCGGCCAGGAACGGAACCGGCTGCTGGGCGATCATGCCAAGGCGGTCAAGGCACACGTGGACGCGCTCGCCGGCAAAAAGTACTGGGATGCCGCCGGCGGATCCCCCGAACTGGTGCTGTGCTTCCTGCCGGCCGAATCCATGCTGTCCGCCGCCCTGCAGGCGGATCCGGGCCTGCTGGACTATTCCTTTGCCCGCAATGTCGGCCTGGTCTCCCCGGTGTCCTTGCTGGCCGCGCTGAAGTCCGTGGCCTTCGCCTGGCGCCAGGACATGCTCACGGAGAATGCCCGGGAAATCTTCGACCTCTCCCGGCAGCTCTACGAGCGGCTGGGCACGCTCGGGGACCATGTCACCAAGCTGGGCAATTCGCTCAAGGGCTCCGTGGAGAAGTACAACGCCTTCGTCGGCACGCTCGAGTCCCGGGTGCTGCCAACGGCCCGCCGGATCAATTCCTTCGATCCGACGTCGCTGGACAATGCCAAGGCGCCGGCGCCCTTGGAGAGCACGCCGCGGTTGCTGGCCGCACCCGAACTGATTGCCGACGCTGCGGAGAACCGGACGGACGCCGGATTCGAGGAGGGGCTGCCGGAGGACCTGCTCCGCGGACGGTCCGCGTAGGCGGCGTGGGAGGACCCGCTTAGCTCAGAAAAAGCCGTAACCGTGCGGCGTTGATTCGGGGATGGCGGTGACGACGTCCCCGTGCTCGACGATCTTGCCGCCGTCGATGCGGAACAGGTCGTAGAAGGCGGTCGGTTTGCCGCCCAGCCGGCCTTCGGCCTGGGTCAGGACGAACTTACCGTCGGCAACCGTGGGTGCACCGTGTCGTACTGCACCGTGAAGCCCTGCCTAGCCCAGACCTTCAGCGCAGCGCCCAGCCCGTCCAGGCCATCGGCGACGCCGGGGGTGTGCTGGTCGTAGCGCCCGGCGCTGATGAATTCCGCGATCCGGTCCACCTGCCCGCCTCTCAGGACGGTTTCGACAAAAACCGACGACGGCGCGGCTGGCCTCGGCCTGCTCCGGCGCGGTGACCACGGCTGTGCCGTCAACCTGGCTGCGGCCGCTGACAATGGCCGCGACCCGGGGCTGGAGCGCGTCCCAGTGCTCGGCAAGCTTTCCGGCCGAAACACGGAAGGTAGCGAACGCCACGAGCGGATCCGGCCCCAAACCGTAGTAGATGCCGTGCAGCGCCACCAGGCTGCCGTCAGCCAGCACCCTCGCCGGCTCATAGCGGAATCCCTCCGGCAGGCCGGCCACCAGTTCGCGCAGGGCCTCCAACCCGTCGGCTGCCGTTTCCAGTGTGTCCGCAGCAGACCCAGACGTCGAACCTTCGGCAGGCCCGAGATTCCCGCGCCGAACTGGCTGGCGCCTCAGCGCGTGGGGCGGGTTCCCCGGCCGCCTAGGCCGCGAGAGGAATCCCCCTTCTCCTTGAGCGTGGTACGCAGTTCCTTCGGCAGCGAGAACAGGATGTCTTCCTCGGCCGTCACCACCTCATCCACCTGGCCGTAGCCATATTCGGCCAGCAGCACCAGCACCTCGCGCACCAGTACCTCGGGGACCGAGGCGCCGGAGGTAACGCCGACCGTGGCTGCGCCCTCGAACCAGGACTCATCGATCTCGTTGGCGTAGTCGACCCGGTGGGCTGCCTTGGCACCGTACTCCAAGGCGACTTCCACCAACCGCACAGAGTTGGAGGAGTTCGCCGACCCGACGACGATCACCAGATCCGTCTGGGGTGCGATCTTCTTGATCGCCGCCTGGCGGTTGGAGGTGGCGTAGCAGATGTCGTCGCTGGGCGGGTCCTGCAGGTTCGGGAAGCGCTCGCGCAGGATCGAGACGATCTCCATGGTCTCATCCACCGACAGCGTGGTCTGCGAGAGCCAGATCAGTTTGTCCGGGTCGCGGACCTGGACGGTGCGCGCTTCCGCCGGGTTGTTCACGATCGTGGTGTGCTCCGGGGCTTCGCCGTAGGTGCCCTCGACTTCTTCATGGCCCTCGTGGCCGATCAGCAGGATCTCGTTGTCCGCCTTGGCAAAGCGGACCGCCTCCCGGTGCACCTTGGTCACGAGCGGGCAGGTCGCATCGATGGTGCGCAGCCCGCGGTCCTCGGCGGACTGCACGACGGCCGGCGAAACGCCGTGGGCGGAGAAGACCACCAGCGCGCCCTCGGGCACCTCGTCCGTCTCGTCGACGAAGATGGCGCCGCGTTCCTCCAGCGTGCTGACCACGTGGCGGTTGTGGACAATCTGCTTGCGCACGTACACGGGGGCCCCATGGTGCTCCAGCGCCTTTTCCACCGCGATCACCGCGCGGTCGACGCCGGCGCAATAGCCGCGCGGGGCGGCCAGCAGCACGCGCTTGGGCCCGGTCACCGGGACGGCGGCGTCAATTTCCTCGGGGCTGCGTCGCCTGCGCGGGACGCTGGGCAGGGGCAAGGAAACCGGAGCGGTGGATGTGGCAGACATATGCCCCATTCTATCGGCTGGCATTCTTTCGACTGACGCCGGTTGGCCCGGAGCGCTGGCCGGCCAGCCGGGCCACCAGGCCCGCCAGCGCAGCCACGCCTCCCCCGGCTACCAGCGCGGCGGCCCACGGCTGGAAGCCGGCCGTCGCCAATTGCGCGAACCGGACGGCGAATTCCTCCGCCAGCGCACCAGCGGAGATCCCGCCGGCCAGCCCTGGCAACTGACCGGCGGCAAGCCACAGGGCCAGCCCGGCCACAGCGGTCCCCAGACCCAGCCAAAACACTGCTGTGGCCTTGCGGCGTGCCAACAGCAGCGCGGCCACTGCGGCTGCCACCGCACCGGCGGCAAGCCACGGCCACGCCGCAGCCAACCGGGCGGCTGCGGCTGCATAGCCCTCCAGCCTGCCGCTGTCGAAACGGACCGGCAGATCCCCGACGGCTGGTGCCTGAACACCGAGCCTGTCCGCCACTTCCCGCACGGCCAGCTGTGCCAGCGGTGCCAGCTGGACGGCCAGCTTCGGATGCTCCGGGTCCGCCAGGCTCAGGCGGTGGGACGCGGCCGCACTCTCGCGCCAGGCCTGCTCAAAACCATCCAGCTCGGTGAGCCGGCCGACGACCCGCTCAATCGCAGGCCTGGCCAGCGCCCTGACGGCCGGCGGCACGTCAAGCTGACCGGACGCTTCGCTGGCCACCGCCACCGCCAGCGCGGAACGGAAGCCGGAGTCCTCGACCATCGGGGCCGAGAAGGAGACAAAGCCTTCCTCATCGAAGACATTCTGGTGGAGCCATGCCGCCGGCAGCGCGCCCGCGGCGAGCAGGACCGCGGCCAGCCCCAACATGAAGGCCAGTAGGCTGCGCAGCCACATCGGCTTGCTCCCAACAATTTCCCTTGTCCGTCCGGGACCCGGACCGGCGTGCCGGACGGCCCGCCATGTAGAGCACAATAGGCCACATCCGGTTTGTCCGCAGTAGCTGGTAAGAATGAATGGAACCTTCGAACACATGCCAGCCTGCCGCTGCGCTGCCGCCCCGGACCGGGCCGGCCTGCCGGCGGCAGCCAGCAGCGCCGACCGGTGGCTGCGGAAAGGGGCCCGAATGAGCCAGGACCAGCCAGGGCCCGCAAGCGCGGCCGGAACCGCGGAGGCTCCGGCACAACGCACCACGCTGCCGCCGACCGCGGCGCAGACGTCGCCGGAAAACCCTTGGCCGCTGCGGCTGCTCTCGGAAAAACTGAAGGCCCATATCGACAGGGTCCCGCCCACCTGGGTGGAGGGCCAGGTTATCGAGCTGAACCGGCGCAACAGCGTCACCTACCTGACCCTGCGGGACACCGAGGCCGAGGCCTCCTTCGGCCTGGTGGCCTGGAGCGCTGTGATGGCCCGGCTCGAGGCGCCGCTGACGCCCGGATCCCGCGTGGTGGCACAGATCAAGCCGGACCTGTACATCAAGACCGGCAGGCTGTCGATGCAGACCAGGGATATCCGCCCGGTTGGGCTCGGGGACCTGCTGGCGCGGCTGGAGCGGCTGCGCCAGGCTCTGGCCGCCGAGGGCCTGTTCGCTGACGAGCGGAAGAAGCGGCTGCCCATGCTCCCGCACCGGATCGGGCTGATCACCGGCCGGGATTCGGACGCGATGAAGGACGTCATCCGCAACGCCTCGCTGCGCTGGCCGGCGGTCGCCTTCGAGGTGCGCGAAGTGGCCGTCCAGGGGGTCAGCGCCGTCGCCCAGGTGATGCAGGCCCTGGCCGAGCTGGATGCGATGGCCGAAGTGGATGTGATCGTCATCGCCCGCGGCGGCGGGTCGCTGGAGGACCTGCTGCCGTTCAGCAGCGAAGAACTCATCCGGGCCGTGGCCGCGGCGCGGACGCCGGTGGTCAGCGCGATCGGCCATGAGGCGGACCGGCCGCTGCTCGACGATGTGGCGGACCTGCGGGCCTCCACGCCCACGGATGCCGCCAAACGCATTGTGCCGGACGTCAACGAGGAACTGGAGCGGATCGCCAGGGCGCGGGCCATGCTGGCCCGCAGCGTGGAAACCATGATCCGGCACGAGGGAGAACGGCTGGCCGCGGTCCGCTCGCGGCCGGTGCTGGCCAATCCGCAGGGGATGGTCCATGCCCGCGCCGAGGATCTGCAGCGGCTCGCCGCGCGGGCCTATGGCTGCATTTCCACGGCCGTGGACCGGGACCGGGACCGGATCGCGCACCTGCGCGCCCAGGTCCGCGCGCTCTCGCCGCAGAACACCTTGGACCGCGGCTACGCCGTCGTCCAGCTCCCGGACGGTGCGGTGCTGCGTGACGCGCAGGATGCCCCGGCGGGCACCCGCCTCCGGGTCCGGGTGGCGGTCGGCGAGGTTGCCGCCGACGTCGTGCCGTAGCCCCGGCACCGTCCAGAGAAGGATTTCCCGCGAACCGGGAAGCTGCCCGCATTCCGCAGCGAAGCAGATTCCCAGTTCGAGGGAAGGGGCAGCCAGCACAATGACCAGCAAGGCCGCAGATGCGGCGGAAGATGAGGAACCATGAGTGAACAGTCCAGCCCCCGCGGCACCGGAGCCGATGCGGAGATCGGCGCCATGAGCTACGAGCAGGCCCGGGAGGCGCTGGTTGGCGTCGTCACAGCGTTGGAGGCAGGCGGCGCCAGTTTGGAGGAGTCGCTGGCCCTCTGGGAACGCGGCGAGGCCTTGGCGGCACGCTGCGAGGCGTGGCTGGAAGGCGCCAGGCAGCGGCTGGATGCCGCCCGCGCGGCCCGGGAACAGCCGGGCAGCTGAGCACCGGCCGGAGCGCCCGATGAGTGGGGCGCGAGGGACCCGCCTAAGAGAACGGCCAGGGGTCCCCGTGCGCGAAGCGTGCGGGGTGGCCGTGAACGGGCGAAGCCGACCGGCCTGGGCCTACCCACCGGTCGCTTCGCTCGCGGCGGGACCCTCGGCCCGAAGCTTGCGGGAGTGCCCCAATCAGGATCCGGCCAGCCGCTTCTTCTCGACCTCGACGTCGAACAGCGGCACGGGCCACTGCGGGTCGATCTGCTGCAGGGCGTTCAGCAGCAACTGCTGGACGGCCAGCCGCGCATACCATTTCTTGTTGGCCGGCACCACGTACCACGGGGCATACGCCGTCGAGGTGCGCTCGAGGGCGATCTGGTAGGCCTGCATGTACTGGTCCCAGAACTGGCGTTCATCGACGTCGCCCGGGTTGTATTTCCAGTGCTTGTCCGGGCGGTCCAGCCGTTCCTGCAGCCGCGCCTTGCCTTCTTCCCGGCTGATGTGCAGCATCACCTTGACGATGCGCATGCCGCCGCCCGCCAGACGGTATTCGAAGCCATTGATCAGGTCGTAGCGTGCCTCGATCTCCGCCACCGGACTGAGTTTGCGGACCCGATGGATCAGCACGTCCTCATAGTGGGAGCGGTCGAAGCAGCCGATCATGCCGTAGCCGGGCAGGTGCGCAGCCACCCGCCACAGGAAGTCGTGCATGACTTCCTCGCCCGCCGGCTGCTTGAATGCGTGGTGCTGGACCCCCTGCGGGTCGACGACGCCGATGACGTGCCGGACGATCCCGCCCTTGCCCGCGGTGTCCATGCCCTGCAGGACCAGCAGCAACGCATCCTGCGCCCCCGCACGGGACGCGGCAAAGAGCCGCTCCTGCAGATCAGACAGGTGCTGGTCGTACTCGGCGAGCAGCCGGCTACCGTCCTCCTTGGCGCCGTCGAACCCGGGCGTGGAATCCGGGTCCACAGCGGCCAGGTCGAAGCCCTGCCCTACCCGGAGGATTTCGTGGGGCCTTTCGGCCAAGCCGATGTCTGTCATGCTGGCGGTCCTCCTCCTGGGCAGCCTGGGCTGCCGGCCGGTGCTGGAAGGATTCTATGCCCGTTCTAGGCCCGCTGGCTCTCGAGGAACTCCGCAATGCGGCCGATGGCCTCTTCGAGCAGCTCCACGTTCGGCAGGGTGACCAGCCGGAAGTGGTCCGGCTTGCTCCAGTTGAAGGCCCGCCCGTGCGAGATGAGGATCTTCTGCTGCTTGAGCAGATCCAGCGCGAAGGCCTCATCATCCTCGATCGGGTAGACCTCAGGATCCAGCTTCGGGAACAGGTAGAGTGCGCCCTGGGCCTGTTGGGTGCTCACGCCCGGGATTTCATTGAGCAGCTTGTAGGCCAGATTGCGCTGTTCGAGCAGGCGCCCGCCGGGCAGGATCAGGTCATTGATGCTCTGGTGGCCGCCGAGCGCCGTCTGGATGGCGTGCTGGGCGGGCACATTCGCGCACAGGCGCATGTTGGTCAGCAGGTTGATGCCCTCGATATAGTCCGCCGCCAGGTGCCTCGGGCCGGAAATAGCCATCCAGCCGCTGCGGAAGCCGCAGACCCGGTAGGCCTTGGACAGGCCGCTGAAGGTCAGGGTCAGCACGTCGTCCGAGAGCAGCGCGGTGTTGATATGCACTGCGTCGTCGTACAGGATCTTTTCGTAGATCTCGTCCGAGAAGACAATCAGATTGTGCCGGCGCGCCAGTTCCAGCATGTCTTCAAGGATGTGCCGCGGATACACCGCGCCCGTGGGGTTGTTCGGGTTGATGATCACCAGGCCCTTGGTGTTGGGCGTGATGTTGCGTTCGATGTCCTCCAGGTCCGGCAGCCACCCATCCTCCTCCACGCACTGGTAGTGGATGGGGTGGCCGCCGGCCAGGGACACGGATGCCGTCCAGAGCGGATAGTCCGGGGCCGGGATGAGTACTTCGTCGCCGTTGTTCAGCAGCGCCTGCAGGCTCATCGTGATCAGTTCGCTGACGCCGTTGCCCAGATAGACATCGTCTACGCCGATGTCTTGGATTCCGCGGGTCTGGTAGTACTGCGAGACAGCGGTGCGGGCCGAAAAAATGCCGCGCGAATCGCTGTAGCCCTGGGCGGTGGGCAGGTTCCGGATCATGTCGACCAGGATGGCGTCCGGCGCTTCGAACCCGAAGGGCGCAGGATTGCCGATGTTCAGCTTGATGATCCGGTGGCCCTCGGCCTCCATCCGCTGGGCGTGTTCAAGCAGGGGTCCGCGGATGTCGTACAGGACGTTGTGGAGCTTGTTGGACTGCTTGAACTGGACCATTTACACAGTTTCGCATACCGGTCCGGCGGGCCGTCCAACCCTTGCTTCGCGCGGCGTTACTTTGTGAATCCCTTCGCTGCCAGCCAGTCCGCCGCCGCGTCCGCGGGGCTGCGCTTCTCGTCGCCGCTGACCTGCCGGTTCAGGTCCACCAGGTCGGCGGTGGTCAACTGGTCCGAAACCTTGTCCAGCACGGCGGCTGCTTCCGCGCCGACCTTGTCCGCCCGGACCAGGGGTACGACCTGCTGGGCGATGAAGTTGTTCTTCGGGTCCGCCAGGACCACCAGGTCATTGTCCTCGATGGACGGGGTGGTGGTGTAAATATCGGCCACCTGGATCTTGTCCGTCAAGAGGGCGTTCAGCGTGGTGGGGCCGCCGTAGTCGTTGATCGGCTCGAAGCCTTTGGGCACGCAGTCATACTTGGACTTCAGGCCCGGCAGTCCGTATTCGCGCTCCTTGAATTCCGGGTTGGCCCCGATGGTCAGCTCGCCGCAGACCTTGGCCATGTCTTCGATCGACGCCAGCTTGTACTTTTCCGCCGTGGCCTGGGTCACCACCATGGCGTCCTTGCTTTCGGCGGGGGCGGCCTTCAGTACCTTCAATCCCGCCGGCAGCGCGGCGGGCAGGGCAGCCATCACGTCCGGTGCCGCGGCGGCGGTGGCCTTGCCGTCCAGGAACAGCAGCAGGTTGCCGCTGTAGTCGGGGATGATGTCCACGGAGCCTTCCTCCACGGCCTTGACGTAGACCTCGCGGGAGCCGATGCCCGGCTTGGTGGAGACCTCGATCCCGGCCGAGCGCAGGGCGCCCGCGTAGAGTTCGGCGATGGTCTGGCTTTCCGTACCGCCGCTGGAACCGACCACCAACGGGCCCGACGCCGTGCCGCTGGCCGCCGGCTGCGAGGACGTATCGCCCAGCGGATTAGAGTTCGCGCCACAGCCGGCGAGCGTCAGCAGCAGCGTGGCGGCAGCGGCCAGCAGCGGCACGGCCTGCGCCCGGCGGCGGACGGCTCCGGGGCGGGTGCGATGGACCCGGTTGATCATGGTGTTCTCCTTTGATTTCCGACTAACGTCCAGTGCCCAATGCACCGGCATTCGTGGCTTCCCGGGCCTGGCCGGCCCGGGCAGTCTTCAGGCCCGGCGACACCGCGAACCGCTGGACCAGGGCCAGCAGCCCGTCCACCAGCAGCGCCAGGGCCGCAATCAGGAGGGCGCCGGCCAACATGCGCACCGGATCGCGGACCGCCAGCCCGTCGATCAGGAACCGGCCGAGGCCGCCGAGGTTAATGTAGGCGACGACGGCGACGGTAGCGATGACCTGCAGCACTGCGGCGCGGAATCCGCCCAGCATCACCGGCAGGGCGTTGGGCAGTTCCACCTTGGACAGGATCTGCCATTCGGTCATGCCCAGGCCCCGGGCCGCGTCCACCAGCTGGCGGTCCACGGCGGCGATGCCGGCATAGGTGCCGGCCAGCAGCGGCGGGACGGTGAGGATGACCAAGGCATAGATCGGCGGCATCAGCCCGATGCCCAGCAGGAGCACGAATAGGGTCAGCAGTCCGAGCGTGGGCAGCGCGCGCAGCGCACTCGTGCCGGAGACGACGGCGACCCGGCCCCGGCCGGTGTGCCCGACATACAGGCCCAGCGGGATGGCGACGGCCGCGGCGATGAGCAGCGTGAGGGCACTGTAGAACAGGTGCTCGCCCAGCCGGGCGGGCACGCCGTCGGGCCCGGACCAATTGGCCGGGTCGGAGAACCAGGCGGCGACCTGCTGGAACAGGTTCATGTCAGGATCGCCGTTTCTGCCGCGTCCGGCTGCTGGCCGGGCCGGCCGCCGGCGCGGTTCGGGGTGTCGGCCCGTGCGCCCCGGCCGTGCCGGAGCCAGGGCGTCAGCAGCCGTTCGGTCAGCACCAGCACCCCGTCAAGCAGCACCGCCAGGACCAGGATGAGGATGATGCCGACCAGGATCTCGGTCATGAAGGAGCGCAGCAGCCCGTCGGTGAACAGCACGCCCAGGTTCTGGATGCCGATCACGGCGCCGACGCTGGCCAGCGAAATGTTGCTCACCGAGACCACCCGCAGACCGGCGAACAGGACCGGCAGGGCCAGCGGCAGGTCCACGGTGAAGAGCTGCCGCAGCGGGCGGTACCCCATCGCCTCGGCCGCCTGCCGGACGCCGTCGTCGATGGAATTGAGCGCGTCCACCACCGCACGCACCAGCAGCGCCACGGCGTAGAGCGTCAGGGCCACGATCAGGTTGGCCATGTCCAGGATTTTGGTGCCCAGCACCACCGGCAGGAACACGAACAGCGCCAGCGACGGAATGGTGTAGAGCACCGAACTCACGGACAGGATCACCCCGCGGATGGGCCGGATCCGCCAGGCCAGGTAGCCCAGCGGCAGGGAGATGAGGAAGCCCAGCACCAGCGGCAGCATGGCCTGGTACAGGTGCAGCCCGGTCAGCCCCATCACATAGGGGAAGTTGGCCAGGAACCACTGCATCAGGCGTGCCGGTCCGCACGGATCAGGCGCAGCACGGTCCCGGCGTCCACCAGCCCGGCCACCCGGCCGCCGGCATCCACGGCCACACCCTTGCCCGACGGCGAGGACAGCGCCGAGTCCAAGGCCTGGCGCAGGCTGGAGCCGAGGACAAAGAGCGACCCGCCGGTCACCACCGCACCGTGGCCGCGCGCCCCGGGCGGCAGCCAGCCGGCCGGACGTCCGGCGTCGTCGGTCACCAGCAGCCAGCCGCCGGGCGCGGCATCGGCGAGGCTGCCTGCCGCGGCGGTGCGTGCCGGCTCCAGCACCAGCCCGTCGGCAGAATCGAAGCCGAGGGCCCGGAACCCGCGGTCCCGGCCGACAAAGCCTGCCACGAAGTCATCCACCGGGGCACGCAAAATCTCCGCCGGCGGGGCGAACTGCGCCAGCCGGCCGCCGGTGGCGAATACGGCTACCTTGTCCCCCAGCACCACCGCCTCGTCGATATCGTGGGTGACGAAAACGATGGTCTTGGCCAGGTCCTGCTGGAGCCGGAGCAGTTCCTGCTGCAGCTCGGCCCGAACCACCGGATCGACGGCGCTGAACGGCTCGTCCATCAGGAGGATGGGCGGATCTGCTGCCAGCGCCCGGGCAACGCCCACACGCTGCTGCTGGCCGCCGGAGAGCTGGGCCGGATAGCGCCCGCCCAGGTCCCCAGACAGTCCGACGACGTCGAGCAGTTCGCGCGCACGGCGCCTGGCCTGCGCCTTGGGGACGCCGTTCAGCCGCGGCACTGTGGCAATGTTGTCCAGCACCGTACGGTGCGGCAGCAGCCCTGCCGACTGCATCACGTAGCCCATCGTGCGGCGCAGGGCCGCGGCCGGCCGCCGGGCCACGTCGGTACCGTCAACCAGCACGGTGCCGGCGCTCGGCTCAACCATTCTGTTGATCATCCGCAGCGAGGTGGTCTTGCCACAGCCCGAGGGTCCGACAAAGACGGTGATGGCCCCCCGGTCGATGTCCAAGGTGAGGTTCTCGACGGCCGGCTGCCCGCCCGGATACAGCTTGGAAACGTTGCGGAAGCACACCATCGGCCCGCTGCCGGCAGCGCCGGCGGCGGGCTTGGCTTGGGGACTGACGGTGCCTGCGGGCACCGATGGGTGCTCGGTCATGGTACGGGGCCTTCCGTCGGAGCCTGCGGCGGGCCGGCCGCAGGGTGCTTGTGGACCGAGTCTAACCACATCGGCGCCGCTAGCGGCAGTTACCGCTCAGGTGCCTCGGGCGAAGTGCAGGCGCAGTCCGACGTCCACCAGGTCCACGCGCTCAAGCGCCGGCACCTCGTCCAGTGGCACCCAGCGCGCTTGGTCGGTGGAACCGTCGACTTCATGCCGGAGCTCGCCGCCGGTAATGCTGGCGTCGTAGATGATGCGCAGCGCGTGCAGCGGCCTGGTGCCATGCAGCCGGCGCCCGGCCGGAATGTGCTTGCTGTCCACGCCCAGCAGCGGGCCCAGGCTGGCCTGGTAGCCGGTTTCCTCGAAGATTTCGCGCACCGCCCCGGTGGGAGCGTCCTCGCCGAGCTGCAGTCCGCCGCCGGGCAAGGTCCAGCGCGGTGTTCCAGCCTCGATCCAGCGGGCCAGCAGCAGTGCGTTGTCCCGGATGATGATGCCGTAGGCGCCCACCCGTGTGTCGAAGTCCATGGCTCCAATCTAGGCGAAGCTCCCGTTCGGGCTGTGTTTACGGTGCCTAGATGTCTTAAAGCAGCGGCAGGGCGCTGTGGCCCAGGGCCAGGAGCCGGCTGCGCCGTTCTTCATACTCCCGGTAACGCTCCCGGTAGCGCCGGACGGCTGCTGCGGCTGCCGGCCTGCCCGCCAGCCGCAGTCCGGCGGCGACCAGGGCGCGCCCGGTGCGGATCAGCAGGGTGCCGGCGCCGCGGGAAACCGATGCCATGACGAACTCACTTTCCTGGCGGCGGACCAGCGGCCCGTCCGTCCATCAACGGGAAAACATTCAGATGCAGCTGCACCGGGAGTGTTCCTTCGGCGCCCGGTTCGTTGGGGTACTGCCCGGCGAGCGAACGCACGTAGCGTTCGGCCTTTTCCGACACCTCGCGCAGCTGCTCCACGGTCAGGTGCAGGCTTGAGGTGGAAATAATCGCCGCTTCGGTCCACTGCGGGTCCAGCTGGTCCACGCCGTGGTCCATGAATTCCGCCAGCGCCTGCGCGCGGCCGCGCTCGAACTCACGCGACACCAGCCGTGCGGCAGTCCGGGTGGCCGGGCTGGTGGCAAGTCCGGGTGTGGCCACCACCAGCGGTCCGGGCGGGCGCTCCCACCACCGTTCCCGGGCGGTGCCCCGGTCCCGGACCTCGCGCACCAGCCCGTGCTTGGCGAGCTGGCGCAGGTGGTAGCTGGTGGACCCGCTGGACTCCCCCAGCCGGGTGGCCAGGCCGCTGGCGGTCTGCGCGCCATAGCGGGAAAGCTCCTCCAGCAGGCGGATCCGCAGCGGATGGGCCAGCGCCTTCAGGGCCGCGGCGCCGACGACGGTGTGCCCCACCTCCTGCGCGACGTCCCCGGCGGCCGGCAGGCCGGGGACGGATGTCCTGCTTTCCATGGGCACCACCCTAGCGATGCAAAGAAATCTTTGCAAATGAATCTTTGCAAGTGGCTGCACGGACCGGGCCCGCTTCCGCATAAAATGGTTCGACGTGTAAATACCCGTGCGCCGGAACCATCCCCGGGCACCGGAGAAAGTGCTATTTGCACGGCATCGAGCTGAGGGTTAGAACTGACATCATGGGGACCAGGTCCAAACGCACCCCGGGCGCATCCTGCCCCGGATCGGCGGGGTACGGCCATGCCTGATACCGAAGCCCGGCTGCGGCGGGTCCTCAATACCGAGGCCCCCGAGCCTGGCACGATCCCGGCCAGCGCCCGGGACTGCCTGGACCGCGCCTACGAGGCGGCCTACGCCGAAGACAACCTCGGCGCCGTGTTTATGGCCCGGGCCGGACTCAAGCGTGCCGCACCGGTCGAAACCGAGACCATCCTTGCGCTTTATTCGGTCCTGGTCGCCGTCAGCCAGTTGGCCGGCCGGCACACGGACGCCGAGAAGTACCTGCGCGAACGCATCCGGGTGCTGAAGGACGCAGGCCAGGACATCCAGGCCGCGGTGGAGGCGGATCTGGGCACCCTGCTGTTCCGGGAGGCCACCGAGCGGGACCTGCCGCTGCTCGAGGCCGCCCTCGAACAGCTGTCCGAGGCCAAGGCCCCGCCGGCGGTCCTGGCCGACCTCCAACTCGCGGTCGCCGTCGCCCGGTCGCGGAACGGGACCAAGCCGCAGGCCCTGAAACTGCTGGAACGGGCGGTCCAGGGCTATGCCGCCGGCCGCAGGCCGGACAGCCTCTCGGGGGCGCTGATGTACCTGGCGCACACCTATGTGATGACCGACCACCCGCGCCGGGCGATCGCCACCGCGGACCGACTGTTGTCCATGCCTGCCAACCGGGCGCTGCTGGCATCCATGTGGCTGCTGAAGGCGAACCTGGCCGCCGGCAGCGGCGAACACGACGACCAGGCGCTCGAATTCGCCCTGACCGCGCTCGAACTCTATGCCGCCTGCGGCGTCCGCAAAGGCGCGGTCTCGGCCGCCGTCGTCGTCGCCCGGCTGTGCGCGGCCGCCGGCGACGGCGCCACCTCGGTGCTGGCGTGGCGCGCAGCCGTACAGCAGGCAGAACGCGGCGAGGTGCACGAGGAATTGACGCTGCGGCTGGCGCTGGGCAACCAGCTGCTCGAAGCCGAGGAATACGAACTTGCCCGCGAGGTGCTGGAGAAACTGCTGGAACGGCAGGAACGCGCCAATGCCGGCGCGTCCAATATCGCCCGGACGCTGATGAGCCTGGGCCACGCGCACCGCCACTGCGGCAACAGCGCCGACGCGCTCGAATGTTGGCGGCACGCCGTCTCGGAGTTCAATGCCGCCCGGGAGTACGCCGAGGCATCCCGGGCACTGCTGGCAATCGGCACGCTGCTCTCGCGCGAAAACCGCGGAGCCGATGCCCTCGTCTGCCTCGAGGCCGCCACGGCCGCCGCACGCAAGGCCAAGGAGGACGATACGGTGCTGCCGCAGGCCCTGCACGCGCTGGGTCACGCCCTCTGCGAGGCCGGGGATCCGGACGGGCTCAGCCAACTCGACGAGGCCATCCAGATCGCCCGCGAATTCGGTGCGCACTGGTACGAAGCGGATTACAGCGACACCCGGGCGCGGGCACTCTGGGCGCTGGACCGGGGCCAGGCCGCGGTGTCGGCGGCCCTGCACGCGGCGGATCTCTACGCCGCGGCGGACGATCCGGGCTCGGCCTGCAACGCCGAACTGTTCGCGGCTCAGGTGCTGGCGGAGACCGGGCAGACCTCGGAGGCGGTCACCATTTTCCGGATGGTGCTCGACCAGCCGGAAATCAGCCGGCCGCTGGTGGTGGCGGCAAACATGGGACTGGCCGGTGCGCTGGACGAACTGGGCCGCACGCGGGCGGCAGACCGGGCCCGGCGCGCGGCCGAGGAGGCGGCCGACGGCTGAGGCCCGACGGCGGCACCCGTCCCGGGCTGCACCGGACGGGCCCGACGGCGGGGATCCGGACAGCCGCGCTCAGGCGCGCCGGCGCTGCAGGACGGCGTCGAGGTTGAGCTTGCCGGTCTGCGGCCGCGGCGAGGCGGCCTGGCCGTCGGTGCCCGGCGCAGCCGGATTCGCTGCCTGGTTCGCGGCCGGAGCGGCGGACGGGGCTGCGGGGGCGCCTGCCGCCGGAGCCTGGGCCGCCGGTGCCTGGGCGACCGTGGCGGCGGCAGCGGCGGCCTCGGCGGCGGCCGAAGCCTTGAGCGCGGCATCCTGCTTGATGTTGACCTTGGCGGCCGGCTTCTTCACCTCGGGCGCCGGCAACGGCTCGGGAGCGGGACGTTCGGCCTTCGCGGCGGCAACGTAGGTCGGCTTCGGCACCTCGACCGGCTGCCAGGCCGCCCCGGGAGCGGCTGCCGCAGCGTTCCGCGCGGCCTGTGCGGCGACTTTCAGAGCCTCAGCCCGCAACTGCTCGGCCGTCAACGGCGCCGGCTGCGCCCCGGCCGCGGGAGATTCCTCCGACTCGGCACCGTTGAACAGCACGGTCTCCCGGCGTTGGACGGGCTGCTGCGGTTCATCGACGACAGCCGCAGCTTCGCGGCGCGGCTGCTGCCGCCGGGCGCGAGCGCGGCGTACACGGTCGCGGACGGCCAGGCTGCGCAGGGTCACCACCACGGCGGCGGCCACCAGGAAGGCGGTAAACGGGACACTGCCCGGCAGCGCCCCCAGGAGGGCCAGCAGGGTACCGGTGACGAACGCCGCGGCGGCCATGGTGCCGACCAGGGCAAGGACGGTGCGGCCCCACCGGATCCGGAAGGCGGCGCCGGCGGCCGCAGGTGCCGGTCCTGCGTGTCCGGACGGCGTCGAACGGGCTGTGTTCTCCATGATCATCCCCTGAGGGCCGGCAGCTGCTCCGCCGGCTGGTGCAGAATCCATTGATATTCTCCGGCCTGCGGCTGCTTCGGCCAGGGCCGCTTCGGTCTGGAAGCGGAGTACGTACGGCGCCACCCAGGCAAGCCAAAGCCCGATGATGACCGCAAAGATCACTGAGCTTCGGATGTCCATTCTCAACACCGTAGAAGCGGCTCAGGTAACGGTGCGGCATTAATTACGGTGTGTCGGATAACGGGAAGATTACGACTGCTTGCTAGGGTGCTTTGGCCGATTGGTCACCCTCCCGCAGCCAGCGCGACAACAGCCCGCCGGGCACCTCCTCGGCTGTGAGGGCAAAGCTGCTGTGGTCCGCCCAGTCACCGTTGATGTGCAGGTAGCGGGGCCGCACGCACTCGGCACGGAACCCCAGCTTTTCGACCACGCGCAGGCTGGGGCCGTTCTCCGGCCTGATGTTGATTTCCATCCGGTGCAGCCCCAGGACGCCGAAACAGTGGTCCGTGGCCAGGGCGACGGCGGTTGGTGCGATGCCGCGGCCGGCGCAGCGTTGATCCACCCAGTAGCCCAAGGTCGCCATCATCGCGGACCCCCAGACGATGCTGGAAACGGTCAGCTGTCCCACGAGGACCGGCTTGGCCAGCATGGGCCGGCGCTCGGTAATCAGCCAGGGCAGCGCGACACCTTGGCGCGCCTGCTGCTGGAGCGAATGCACCATCTCACCAAACGTCGGCAGCCGGCCGCCGGGCTGCGGATTGGAAGCCTCCCACGGCGCCAGCCAGTGCGCGTTGCGCTGCCGCACCTCCCCCCACTCGCGCTTGTCCCGCCGCGAGATGGGACGGAGCACCAGGTCACCGCACTCGAGCGTGACCGGCCAGAAATCCGAGCCGAGCATGGCTAGCCGGATTCAGTCCGCGGATCCGTTGGTGAATTCCTTGAGCCACATCCGCAACTGCTCACCGATATCCTCGCGCTCGGAGGCAATGGTCACCACGGCCTTGAGGTAGCTGAGCTTGTCGCCGGTATCGTAGCGCCGGCCCCGGAAGACCACACCGTACACTCCCCCGCCCTCGCCGTCGCGGGCGGCCAGTGTCTGCAGCGCATCGGTCAGCTGGATTTCCCCGCCGCGGCCGGGAGGCGTCTGCTCCAACACCTCGAAGACGGCCGGATGCAGGACGTACCGGCCAATCACCGCGAGGTTGGAGGGCGCCTCGTCCGCGGACGGCTTCTCGACCAGTTGGTTGACCTTGACGTACTCGGAGCCTTCGACAGCAGTGATATCGGCGCAGCCGTAGGCGCTGATCTGCTCGGGATCCACCTCCATCAAGGCAATCACGGAACCGCCGGTGCGGGCCTGGACCGCCATCATTTCAGTCAGCAGGCTGTCCCGCTCGTCGATCAGGTCATCGCCCAGCAGCACGGCGAACGGCTCGTCGCCCACATGCTGCTGGCCGCGCAGCACCGCGTGGCCGAGCCCTTTCGGGTCACCCTGCCGCAGGTAATGGATATCGGCCAGGGACGAGGCACTGCGCACCGCCTCGAGCTTGTCGAGGTCGCCTTTGTCCTCCAAGGTCTGTTCGATGAACGGTACGCGGTCGAAATGGTCCTCCAGCGAACGCTTGTTGCGCCCGGTGATCATCAGGATGTCGTTGATTCCGGCCCGCGCGGCCTCCTCCACCACATACTGGATGGCCGGTTTGTCCACGACGGGGAGCATTTCCTTGGGCATCGCCTTCGTGGCGGGCAGGAAACGGGTACCCAGTCCCGCAGCCGGAATGACTGCCTTACGTACGGTGTTTCGAGCATTCATAACCTAAGACTACCTATCCGGCCAGGCGAATCTCCGAATCCGTCCGCTTCCTGCCGTTGGTTCCGACCCGGCGGACCGTGGTCAAATATCTGTCAGGACGAGATCCGCGACCGGGAGGACCGACGATGACGTTGATGGACAAGGAGAGCGCCCGCGCCCATTTCCGGCAGCGGCGCGCAGCCTTGGACGCCGCGGCCCGCAAGGCGGCCGCCGATGGACTGGCCGACAATGTGCTGGCCGCCCTGCCGGAACTGGAGGTCGCGCCGGGTTCCACCGTGGCCGCTTACCTTTCCGTCGGTTCCGAGCTCTCGACGGCACAGCTGCTGCCGGCCCTGGTACGGGCCGGCTACGATGTGGTGGTTCCGATCTGCGAACCGGACTACCAGCTCAGCTGGGCGCGCTGGTACGAGGGTGTGCCGCTGGCGCGCAGCCCGAGGGCCTGGGTCGATGAACCGGTCGGAGAGCGCTTCGACCACGCAATCATGTCCCGGGTACCGCTGATCCTGGCTCCGGGCCTGGCGATCGACGCCGCCGGGAACCGGCTGGGCCAGGGCGGAGGGTATTATGACCGCTTCCTGGGGTCACTGGCCGCGGCGCCGAACCGGCCCCTGACAGTGGGGGCCGTCTACCGCCACGAACTGGTTCCGGCCGGCAGTTTCGAGTCCACCGACCTGGACATTCCGCTCGACGGGGCAGTCACCGACGAGGCCTTGACCTGGTTCGGCAACCAGGCTTCCGGCCGGACAGTGTAGAATTAGCACTCGAAGCTTTTGAGTGCCAGCCTGGCGGGCGGCGTAAAACAGCTTCGTGATCAGTTTTGGGATCAGTGTCGAGGAGGATCCACCGTGCCAACCTACGCCTACGCCTGCAAGGACTGCAGCCACGCCTTCGATATCCAGCAATCCTTCAGCGACGAGTCGCTGACCGTCTGCCCGGAATGCGGCGGATCGCTGCGGAAGAAGTTCAACAGCGTCGGCGTGGTGTTCAAGGGATCCGGTTTCTACCGCACCGATTCGCGCGACTCCAAAACCAGCAGCACGGTTCCCGCGGCCAAGCCGGAGACCACCAGCACGCCCGCGGCTGCCACGCCGGCTCCGGCTGCAGCGGCCACTGCTGCCGCAAGCTGACCCGAGGCCCGTTCCCCTAGTTTCCTTTCCTCCACAGGATTGTCCGGCCGGTGTGCTGTCCCCGACAGCACACCGGCCGCTGTGTTCCCAGTGCCGGCGGCCCTAGCGTGGCTGCATGCAGGCACAGACACCGGGCCGGACCGGCCCGCTGCACCACGCGCGCCGGCTGGTGCGCAGAAACCGGCGGCTGTTCGCGGCGCTGCTGCTGTGCGCCGCGGCCGGCCTGACCGTCCAGGCATTCGTCCCTGCCCCGGCCGCCAGTGTTCCGGTGGTCGTGGCGGCCGCCGACCTGCCGGCGGGCACGGTCCTCACCGACGCCCAGCTGACGGAGCAGCGGTATCCGGCCACCACCGGCCCTCCGGGTTCCGCGGCCTCGCCCGCCGGCCTGGTGGGCCGCCGGCTGGCCTCGGCACTCCGCGCCGGTTCACCGGTACTGGACACCTCACTGGTCGGCCCGGGCCTGCTGACCGGCAGGCCGCCCGGCACCGCAGCGGTGCCGGTGCGTCCTGCGGACCCTTCGACCGTCCAACTGGTCTCACCCGGGCAACTGGTGGACATCGTGCTCAGCAGCGGCAACGGCATTGAGCAGCCGGTATCCTCCACGGTTCTGGCCCGCAGCGTCCCGGTGCTGTGGAAGGCTGACGGCGGCACCGCGGACCCGGGCCTGTTGGGCAGCACCTCCGCCGAGGGACTCGTGGTGGTCGCCGCATCCCCGGCCGAAGCCGCTGCCTTGGCCGGTTCCTCCAGCCGGGGCCAGGTCGTCCTCGTGCTCGTCGGTTGAAGCTGGTCAGCCCCAGTGGGGTGGCCGTTGCTCCTTGAGCCAGGCGTCCCGGTTCTCACGCGAATCGCCCCAGGATTGCGGATCGTCCTCGGCGGCCACACTGGGGATCGCGCTGCCGGCATACGGAGCCTGTTTCGCCCGGCGGCCCTTGTCCTGCCCGGCGGATGCATTGGGCGCGGAAGCGGACCCGGCCTGGGACGCTGCGGACGTGTCCTCCGCCTGGACGGCTGCCGACGGCGCGTCGGCGGACGGTGCGGCGGACGGACCCGTCGCACCGGTCGGCGCGGTAGCTACGGCCGGACGGTCGGCCCGCCGGGTCAGGGAATCCTGCCGGCCGGTTCGTTCCCGGCTGTCTTCGGTTTTCGACGGCTTTTCCGGTTGTGCCGGTTCCTTCAGTCCCAAGTAGCCTCCAATCAGATCAGCGCACTTGTCAGGGTCGGTAAAGACCTCGATAGTCCACAGTGTCAGCGGCCGCCAGCCGAGCCGTTCCAGGAACTGCGGCCTGAGCCGGCTGCGCTCCCGCACCGAAAGCTGCAGGAACTGCTGCGTGCCGTCGGAATTAAGGGCCACCGGCAGCACCGGCTCATCGTCCGGTACCAGGGGCGCCGCCACAATGTCGATGTCGCCCTCATAGTGGTCCCGTACCCGGGCGCCGCGGGCACGCACCCGCTCGACCAGATCGGACACCAGCGCATCGTCGAATCCCGGAGACGGCCGGTTGGCGAATCCCGAAGCGTCGCCCAGCCCCTGCTTGATCAGCCGGTAGAAGTCCACGGCGCCGCTGCCCAGGCGGCTGGCATCAAGGTCGCCGGGCTGGAAACAGGTCAGCACCTGCAGCGTCCGGCGGGCACGGGTCATGGCGGTCAGGAAGTGGGCGCGGCCGTTCGGTCCGGACAGCGGGCCGAAGTCGTGGACGGCCCGTCCGTGCGGCGTACGCCCGTAACCGAGGGAGAAGACCACATCGTCACGGACCAGGCCAGCGGCACGCTCCACCGGAACCACCTGGAACGGCTCCGGACCGGATCCGAAGAACGCCGCCGCGTCCGGGGCTGCGGCCAGCTGCTTCCGGATGGCGTCGGCAACCTTGGCCGCATGCCTGCCATTGGCTGTGATGACCGCCAGGGAGCGTTCCGGGCGCAGCCGGGCGTGTCGGAAGACGAGGTCGACGACCCGACCGATTTCGGCCGGCACGCTCTCCACTGCCTCGTGGCCGTTGCCGGGCAGTCCGGTGCCATCGGCGATGTATTCCACCGTCAGTGCCTCGGAGCCGGTGATGGCCGCCGCGGACGGCAGCCGGGCCAGGGTGCCGTCATAGAACTCCGCGCCGAGGTACTTGGTGAGCTCCAGGTCCACTGCGCGGTAGGCGGTGCCCAGCGACTTAACCGGCAACACCCGGGACAGCGCGTCGAAGGCACTGACCAGTGGTTCCCCGGGCTCTTCGGGCGCGGCGGGCAGGGCCCCGGACAGGTCCACGTTGACTTCGAAGGGCCGGGGCCCGCCCAGCCGGCCGTCGCCGAACGCAACGACCTGCTCCGCCCGCACTACTGCGCTGAGGGCGGACTGCAGGCTGGTGGACTCGGCGTCGAGAATGATCACCGCATCGAAGGTCCTGGCCTCGGGCAGCACCGAGGACAGCACCAGCGGCGACGCCGCCCACACCGGCATCAGCGCCGGAACCAGCACCCCGGACTGCTCGGCCAGGGACTTCAGCGTCGGCTCGCCGGACTTCAGCAGGGCCTTCAGGCCCTCGGCCGCAGCGGGATGCTTCCGGATCGAGGACCGCCAGTTTTCCGCCAGGGTCCAGCGCAGCCTGTCCGCCCCGGCCGCGATGTGCGCATTGTCGGCCAGCCGGTAGACGGCCTCGATCTTGCGCAGGTTGGCGCCATCGGTCATGGCCAGATAGTCGTCGCCGCTGATCATGGCCTCGAGGGTGGACTGCCACCAGGCCAGTTCCAGCTCGGCGCCGACCTGGTCCGGGCCGACTTCGCGCGCGGCCAGGTCGTCGAGCAGCTCGCCCAGGCCGTGCTCGCGCATCTGCTCCAACAGCAGGGTGCGTTCGGGCAGGGCGACCAGGGTCTGCTTGTCCTTGACCAGCGTCTTCATGCGCTCCAGCAGCACGTCGTAGCCGAGTTCCGGCAGGGACTGCCCGGCGGGCTGGGCGGGCAGCACGCCGGAAAGCTTGCGTAGTTTCCGCTGCACATTGCGGTGGAAGCTGCTCAGGTCCGCCAGGCCGGTCGGCACGGCAGGGTGGCGCTGCGTGGTGGCGTAGTCCGCCCACTGCGCCCGCTGGACCTGGACCTGGGCCAGCGATTCGTGCAGGTCCGCAATGTGCACACCCGGCCTGATGTACTCCTTGGCCACGCGGCGCAGGCGCGAGCGGGTGATCGAACTCATTTCGATCCCCCGTTCCCGGCGCCAGGCGGATGGCGCCGTCGCCGAGATCAGGTCGGTCACCGGACGGTCGAAGATGTCCGGCGTGAACTTGTCCAGGCTTTCGCGCACGGCCACCAGCAGCTCGAGCTGCTCGCCCCACTGGGCAAAGGTGGTGCCCAGTGCAATCTGCGAATGCTCGGCCACGGTGGCCATCCGCTCGCGCAGCTTGGGCAGGTCGCGTTCCAGGTCGACGGCGAGCTGGTGTGCGTCCTCGGTCTCCTTGCGGTTGAGCAGCTTGGAGCCGAACCAGGGGCTGGCGGTGGAAGCCTTGCTGAAGCTGCCCAGCTCGGCAGCGCGCTTGAGCCGGGTGGCCAGCTCGGCCCGGTCGGTGATGCTGTCCAGGACCGAACGCTTGAGCCGCACCGTGGTGGCCGGAGCCGGATCCAGCGCGGTGAGCGCGGCCAGGGACTGCATGGCCTGGTAGGGGGAGCAATTCCAGCGCCGGCGCACATTGTGCAGGGACTTCACATGGTCCAGCAGCTTGTGGCGGTGGTCCGTCAGGGTGGCATGCAGCTTGCCCAGTTCGGGCTTGGCAGCCTTCTCGTTGCGCGAAATGGCCCGGATGAGCTGGTCCCGCAGCTGCTGGCTGGTGATGTTGGCGTTCAGCTGCAGTGCCAGCGACCCGAGCTTGAGCGCGGCCAGCTGCTGGACGAACTGGTTCAAGGTGGCACGCCGCTCGGCGACCACCAGGACCGTGCGGCCCTGGCGGGCCAGCCCGGCCGCCGCGTTGATCGCGGTCTGGGTCTGGCCGGTGCCCGGCGGCGCGGAGACTACCAGCGAGTGGCCGGCCTGGACCAGGTCCAGCACGTCCTGCTGGGAGGTATCCGCATCCAGGACCAGGAATTCGTCCTGCGGAGCCCGCTCGTCGAGCGGGGGAAGCTCGACGCATGGCACCGGTACCGGGCCGGCGCCGTCCGGATCCAGGTCCGCGGCGATCAGGGCATTGAGCACGGGGTGGTCCGTCCGTGCTCCCACGCTGCCGGCCAGCTCGGACTGGTCGGCAAAGGTGGACACCAGCAGGTGGTGCTCAATGTTCATGCCGCGCACGTCCGCGGTGAGCAGGCGCAGCTGTTCCAGCACCGGATGCGGATCGAAGCGCGCGGTGCCGTAGGCGAGCCGGGCGACCGCGGCGGCGTCGATCGCCAGGCCCTGCTCGGTCTGCAGGTGCCTGACCAGGGCAGGATTGAGCCTGGCCCGCTCAGTCAGCTGGAGCTCGTAGTCATCCTGGGTGGGACGCACGGTCAAGGCCACGGGGGCGAGCATGACCGGCGCGGTGAGGGATTCCGACCGGCCCGAGCCGGCGAACCGCCAGCTGGCCGTGCCGGCGGCCAGGTAGCCGACGTCGATCCCGCGTTCGGTGCCCAGTTCAATGATCTTGGCGCGCAGGCTGCGGGCGGTCTTCATCGCGGCAGCGTATTGGCCAGGTTCGCGCAGCAGCGTGGACAGGCGCGTGCGGCGGGTGGTCAGCAGCTGGGTCAGTCCGGACGGGTGGGCATGCGTCAGGTCGATGCTGTTGGTCGGCGTGGGGGCAAACTGCAGCAGCGTGTCCGAACCGGCGTGGCGGCCAAGCTGCTGGAGCCAAGGCGTCAGGGCATCCTCGACGGCCCCGTCGTGTTGATCCGGCACGGCAGCCCCCTTTTCATCACTCGTGGATAAGAACCTCGACCAGATAGGCATGACATTCAAACTATCCGATCACAAATGCCAATCGGGAGACCGCAACACTGCCGGGGCCATTTTGCCGGACTGCTCCCGGCACGGGCCCTGCAGGCACGGTCTCCCGAACGGCTACTCCCACTCGATGGTGCCCGGCGGCTTGCTCGTCACGTCGAGCACGACGCGGTTGACGCCGTCGACCTCGTTGGTGATCCGGTTGGAGATGCGCGCCAGCAGGTCGAAGGGCAGGCGCGACCAGTCAGCGGTCATGGCGTCCTCGGAGGACACCGGGCGCAGCACGATCGGATGCCCGTAGGTACGGCCGTCGCCCTGGACGCCCACGCTGCGCACATCGGCCAGCAGCACCACCGGCATCTGCCAGACATCGTCATCGAGCCCGGCGGCGGTCAGTTCGGCGCGGGCAATGGCGTCCGCCCGGCGCAGCAGCGCCAGCCGGTCCTCGGTGACTTCGCCGATGATCCGGATGCCCAGTCCGGGGCCGGGGAACGGCTGGCGTCCGACGATTTCTTCCGGCAGGCCCAGCTGGCGCCCGACGGCGCGGACCTCGTCCTTGAACAGCGTGCGCAGCGGTTCGACCAGCTCGAACTGCAGGTCCTCGGGCAGGCCGCCCACGTTGTGGTGGCTCTTGATGTTCGCCGCGCCCTCGCCGCCGCCCGATTCGACGACGTCCGGGTAGAGCGTGCCCTGGACCAGGAACTGCACCTGCCCGCCTTCGGCAGCGGCCTCGGCCAGCACCGCCTTCTCGGCGGCCTCGAAGGCACGGATGAACTCGCGGCCGATGATCTTGCGCTTGGTCTCCGGATCGGTGACACCGGCCAGGGCGCTGAGGAAGCGCTGCTGCTCGTTCGCCACGTGCAGCTTCACTCCGGTGGCGGCGACATAGTCACGCTCGACCTGTTCGGCTTCGCCCTCGCGCAGCAGACCGTGGTCCACGAAGACACAGGTCAGTTGGTCCCCCACGGCGCGCTGCACCAGGGCCGCAGCCACGGCCGAGTCCACACCGCCGGACAGGCCGCAGATGACCTTCGCGGTGCCGATCTGG
Organism: Arthrobacter hankyongi; assembly: GCF_022012395.1. GTDB lineage: Bacteria > Actinomycetota > Actinomycetes > Actinomycetales > Micrococcaceae > Crystallibacter > Crystallibacter hankyongi. Next base: position 244,353 of record NZ_JAKLTQ010000003.1, on the reverse strand, counting down.
GCCCGAATGCGCTCGACCTGCTCCTCCACGATGTTGCCGGTGGTCCAGTTCGGCTCCAGCTTCGCGCCCTTGAACAGGAAGTTCTCCAGCACCGTCTGGCCGAAGGAGGAATGCTTGACCTCCGGGTGCCACTGCACGCCGTAGAGTGCCTTGGCCTCGTTGGCGAACGCCGCGACCGGCGCCCCGGCGGTGCTCGCCAGCACGTCGAAGCCCTCGGGCGCTTCGTGGACCGAGTCGCCGTGGCTCATCCAGGTGTTCTGCAGGGTGGGGACCCCGGCCAGGATCGAGCGGGCCTCGCCGATCGTGGTCGTGTCCGTGGCCCCGTATTCGCGCAGTCCGGTGCGTGCGACCTTGCCTCCCAGCGCCGCGGCCATGGCCTGGAAGCCATAGCAGATACCCAGCACGGGAACGCCGGCTTCGAAGAGGTCGGCGCCCACATTCGGGGCGCCGTCGGCGTAAACACTGGAAGGTCCGCCGGAAAGGATGATCGCCGCAGGGTTCTTGGCCAGCAGCTGCTCGGTGGTGTAGGTATGCGGAACGATTTCGGAGTAGACATTGGCCTCGCGTACGCGCCGGGCGATCAGCTGCGCGTACTGGGCCCCGTAGTCCACGACGAGAACAGGCCGTTGGTCCATTGCGGGGGGATTAGTCACCCGTACAGGATAGTCTCCGCGCGCTCCTGCTCGCACCTCGGGGCCGGGCCGGCGGCAGCCGCCGGCCCGGGGGCTGCCCGGACGGCGGGGTGCCGGCCGGCGGCTCAGTACCGCTTCGCGGCCTCCGGGTGGCTGGCCAGGTCTTCCTCCACCTGCCGGTGCACCCGCCGCTCCAGGATGATGGACAGGAACGGGATGACCCCGCCCAGGGCGATCAGGATGAACCGCGGGAACGGCCAGCGCATCAGCGACCACAGGCGGAAATCCGCCATCAGGTACAGCACGTAGAGCCAGCCGTGGGCGATCAGCACGGCGATCGAGAGGTTGATGCCGCCGTCCACGGCGGCCGGCTCAGCCTGGGCGAAGCCGAAGCCGAAGGGCTCTCCGGTCACGGTATTGGTGCCGCCGGCGAACAGGAACAGATTGAACCCGTAGCGCAGCACCATCTCGATGCAGAGCAGGATCAACATCACACCGGTGATGTAGGACGTGACCTTGTAGAAGGTCAGCGCCGAGCGGATCTGGGCATGGGTTCCGCCGTAGCGCCGCTTGCTCGCCGGCCGGGCCTGGTTCGGGGCGGTTTCGCTCACTTGATTACCTCTGTTGTTAGCTGGTGGTCGTCTGGTTGTCGTCCGTGGCAGGCGCCGTGTCTTGTCCCTGTGCAAGGGTGGCGAGGGCCGCATCTTCGAGGGCTTCCTGCTGGCGCCGGTAGTCATCGGCCACCAGCCGCCACCAGAGGAAGACCGCGAAGCCGGCAAAGACGATCCACTCCACGGCGTAGAAGATGTTCAGCCAGTTCACCGGGGTCTGCTGCGGCTGCGGGCCCACCGCGACGGCGGCCATCCCGGTGCCCGCCGGCTGGCTGGCCGGGTCGGCGCCGTCGATCCCCAGCTTGATGCCAGCCACGAAGCCGGAGTAGCCGGGCATGTCCCAGACGTTGATCAGTTCGGCCACCGACAGGGTGGGCACCTGGCCGGGCACGGACAGCTCGGGCTCCGGGCCTTCGGTGGGCAGCAGGCGTCCGACGACGTCGGCGCGGCCGGCCGGGGCCGGCGCGGCATCGCCCGGCGCGGCGACCCAGCCGCGCACCACCGGGATCATGACCTGCTCGCCGGCGGCGCTTTTCACACCGTCGACGGCGAAGGCGGAAACCACCCAGTAGCCTTGCCGGCCCTCGTGCAGCCGGTTCTTGACCAGGACCTGTTTGTCCGGAACGAAGCGGCCGGAGAAGGACACCATCTGGTCCGCCGTCGTCGCCATCATCGGCGTGCCGGGCTTAAACACCGCCGTGAGCGGATGCACCGTTTCGGTGGCGGAAGGCGGCGGCGGAGCCTCGCTTTGGGAGGCGGAAAACTGCCACTGGCTCAGCAGTACGAAGACCCAGGAAACGGCCAGCGCCAAGACCAGCGCCGCGATCCACCGGGGCTTAAGGGCGGTTTTCAGCACCCGTTAACCCTACTTCGTGGCTGTGTAGAAAACGAATCTGCCCGGAGCGCCCCAATCCTAAACATCGGAAAAATCCACCGTGGAATTCATCAGCTCGGCCACAACCTCCCGGTCATGGGCCCGGCGCAGGGAATCGCGGAAGGCCTCCTTGGCCAGCGACCGGGCCAGCCGGACCAGCACCTGCAGGTGCTCCGAATAGGAGACGGCCGGCGTGGCCACGAGCAGGATCAGGTCCGCCGGGCCGTCCGCGGCACCGAAGTCCAGGGCCCGGCCGAACCGGGTGATGCCCACGGCGATGGAGGTGCGCTCCACGTGCCGGCTGCGGGCGTGCGGCAGCCCCACTCCCCCGGGCAGCCCGGTGGCCAGCTGGCTCTCGCGTGCGTTAACGTCGTCCAGGAAGCCGGCCAGATCCGAGATCCGGCCCTGCGTGGACAGCCGCGCGGCGAGCTGGGCGGCGGCCCCGGCCCGGTCCTGGGCGTCCAGTTCCAAGACGACCAGGTCCGGCGTCGTCAGTCCGGTCCCGGCGGATGCCGGCTGGGCTGCGCCGTTCATGCCAGCGGGACGATGTCGTCCACGCCGAGCCGGGCGCTGTCCGCGGAGACGTCGTCGGGCTGCTCCTGGCTCAGCCGCTCGGCGTCGACCCGGGCCAGATAGTGCCGCACCTCGCGTTCGAGCTGGGCCGGGCTCCAGTCCAGCAGCGGTGCCATCAGTTCCGCCACCACCGGAGCCGCGGAGACGCCGCGGTCCCAGGCCTCGATGGAGATCCGGGTGCGGCGGGTGAGCACATCATGGATGTGGCGGGCGCCCTCGTGCGTGGTGGCGTAAACCACCTCGGCGCGCAGATAGTCGTCCGCCCCCGGCAGCGGTTCGGCCAGTTGCGGTTCCTTAGCGATGACCGCCAGCACCTCGTCCGCGAGCGAGCCGTAGCGGTTAAGCAGGTGCTCCACCCGCGCCACGTGCACTCCTGCCCGTTCGGCGGTGCGGCTGCGTTTGTTCCATTTGGCCTTGAAACCGTCCGCCCCGAGCAGCGGGATGGTCTCGGTGCAGCTTGGCGCCACCCGCTCGTCCAGGGTGCGCACCGCCTCGTCCACCGCGTCCCGGGCCATGATGCGGTAGGTGGTGTACTTACCACCGGCGACGACGACGAGCCCGGGCACCGGGTGGGCCACCACATGCTCCCGGGAGAGCTTGGCCGTGGAGTCGCTTTCGCCCGCCAGCAGCGGCCGCAGGCCGGCGTACACGCCTTCGACGTCCTCCCGCGTCAACGGCCGCTTGAGCACCCGGTTCACGTGCTCCAGCAGGTAGTCGATGTCCTTCGAGGAGGCCGCCGGGTGCGCCTTGTCCAGGTCCCACTCCGTGTCCGTGGTGCCGATGATCCAGTGCCGGCCCCACGGAATGACGAAGAGGACCGACTTCTCGGTCCGCAGGATCAGCCCGACGGTGGACTGGAACCGGTCCCGCGGCACCACCAGGTGGATGCCCTTGGAGGCGCGCACCTTGAGCTGGCCGCGGTCCGTGACCATGGCCTGGGTCTCGTCCGTCCAGACACCGGTGGCATTGACCACCTGCTTGGCATGGATGTCGAATTCGGTGCCGTCCTCCTGGTTGGCCACCCGGGCTCCGACCACGCGTTCGCCTTCGTGCAGGAAGCTGACCACCTTCAGCCGGTTGGCCGCCTTGGCCCCGTAGGCTGCCGCGGTGCGGACCAGGTTGACGACCAGGCGGGCGTCGTCCACCTGCGCGTCGTAGTACCGCACGGCCCCCACAAAGGCATCGTCCTTCAGGCTCGGCGCCGCCCGCAGCATGGCGTGCCGGGTCAGGTGCTTGTGCAGCGGCACGCCGCGGTTATGGCCCTGGGCCGCTGACATCAGGTCGTAGAGGGCGACGCCGGCACCCACGTAGGGGCGTTCGACGAACCGCTTGGTCAGCGGGTACATAAACGGCACCGGACGGACCAGATGCGGCGCGATCCGCTCGAGCAGCAGGCCACGCTCCTGCAGGGCCTCGCGGACCAGCGAAAAGTCCAGCATTTCCAGGTAGCGCAGGCCGCCGTGGATGAGCTTGGAGGACCGCGAGGAGGTTCCCGAAGCCCAGTCCCGGGCCTCGACGATGGCGGTGTCCAGCCCGCGGGTGGCCGCGTCCAGTGCGGCGCCGGCGCCGACCACGCCGCCGCCGACGATCAGGATGTCCAGCTCCCGGCCGTGCGCGGCCGTGGCCCGCAGGGCGGCAAGGGTCTCCTCGCGGTCCTGCGGACTCAGTGCGCCGTCGTTCATGGCTGGCCCGGCCTGCCTCAGTCGCGGCCTTGCAGCGGGGACAGCACCACTTCGCAGCGCTGGAATTCCTTCAGGTCCGAATAGCCCGTGGTGGCCATCGAGCGGCGCAGCGCACCGATCAGGTTCGAGGTGCCGTCCGTGTGGTGCGACGGACCGTGCAGCACCTCCTGCAGCGGGCCCACGGTGCCGACCTTGACCCGGTCCCCGCGCGGCAGCTCGCCGTGGTGGGCTTCCATCCCCCAGTGCCAGCCCTTCCCCGGCGCTTCCTCGGCGCGGGCGAGGGCGGAACCGAGCATCACCGCGTCCGCGCCCATGGCCACGGCCTTGACGATGTCCCCGCTGAAGCCGACGCCGCCGTCGGCAATGACATGCACATAGCGCCCGCCGGACTCGTCCATGTAGTCGCGCCGGGCCGCCGCCACGTCGGAGATGGCCGAGGCCATCGGTGAGTGGATGCCCAGGGCGCGGCGCGTCGTCGTCGTCGCCCCGCCGCCGAAGCCCACGAGCACACCGGCCGCGCCGGTGCGCATCAGGTGCAGCGCCGGGGTGTAGCCGGCAGCACCGCCGACAATCACGGGCACGTCCAGCTCATAGATGAACTGTTTCAGGTTCAGCGGCTCGTGCTCCTTGGAGACGTGCTCGGCTGAGACGGTGGTGCCGCGGATCACGAAGATGTCCACCCCGGCGGCCAGCACCGTCTTATAGAACTCCTGGGTGCGCTGCGGGGTGAGCGAGCCGGCGACGGTGACGCCGGCCTCGCGGATCTCGGCCAGCCGGGAGGTAATCAGCTCGGCCTGGACCGGAGCATCGTAGATTTCCTGCATACGCCGGGTGGCGGCGGGGCTGAAATTCTCCTCCGCCAGGCCCACGATCTCATCCAGCACCGGCTGCGGGTCCTCGTACCGGGTCCACAGGCCCTCCAGATTGAGCACGCCCAGACCGCCGAGCTTGCCCATCGCAATGGCGGTGGCCGGGGACATGACCGAGTCCATCGGCGCGGCGATGACTGGCGTTTCGAAGTGGTAGGCATCGATCTGCCAGGAGACCGAGACATCCTTCGGGTCCCGCGTCCGGCGGGACGGAACGATGGCTACATCGTCCAGGGAGTAGGCTCGGCGCCCACGTTTGCCACGGCCAATCTCAATCTCATAAGTCACGGAATCTAGCGTATCCCAACCGCGGGAGCCCCTGACCTTGGTCAATGCCCAGGGGCCGATGCCCGATGCGGAAGGCCGCAAGGACGACGGCCGCCGTCCGGCACTGCCCGGCGCAGCCTTGGCGTAACGGAGTTGTAACGCTGGTATTCGACACTGGAGGGGCCCGCCCCTGGGCGCGGCAGCCGGCACCCACCGGGCATTGTCCGACACACCTTTGGATAGCGAGAGCCGCCAGTGATCATTCCGCAGTACGTCCTGGACGCCACCGAAGCACGGTACCGGCAACATGAGCAGGAACGGGCCGCGGTGACAGCGAAAATCGATGCCGCCAAACAGCCCGGCGGCAGCATCCTGAACGTTGACGACCCCGAGCGGGTGGCCATGCGCAGCCGCCGCATCCTGCGTGATCCGGCAGTCCGCGACGCGGTCTCGGCCGCTCCGGAAAGCCGGCCGGACGAGTCCCGGACCGGAGCAGGGGGTGGTGCCGCCGTTCCCGACCTGCTCCTCGAACGGCTGATCGGCGGCAGCAACCTCCTCGGCGTGTCCTTCCTGGAAACCGGCAACGCCGTTGCCCAGTCCGTAGGCCGGGTCCACATCAGGGACCGCTTTGCGCCGCGCGGCTTCGGCACGGGTTTTATGGTCTCCCCCGTCCTGCTGCTCACCAACAACCATGTCCTGCCGGACCGGGAGACGGCAGGGTTCTCGCAGCTGGAATTCAACTTCCAGAACGGCAGCGACGGACTGGCCCGGACGCCGTACCTGTTCAGTCTGGAACCCCAGGTCCTCTTCCTGACGGACGTGGACCTGGACTTCTCCGTGGTGGCCGTTGGCAGCCAGGCACTGGGCGGCGACGGCGGACGGGCGCCGCTGGCCCGATTCGGCTTTAACCGCGCCTACCAGGAGCAGGGCAAGGTCCTGCTGGGCGAGTTCATCAACATCATCCAGCATCCCGAGGGCCAGCCCAAGCAGGTAGCGCTGCAGCAGAATGAACTGATCGACCGGTTGGAGAACTTCCTCCACTACCGCACGGATACGGCCCCCGGTTCCTCCGGCTCGCCGCTGTACAACAACCAATGGGAAGTGGTCGGGATCCATCACTCGGGCGTCCCGGAACGCAACGCCAACGGCGACATCCTGGCCGTCGACGGATCGGTCTGGACGCCGGACCAGGGCGAGACCCGGATCAAATGGGTGGCTAACGAGGGGGTGCGGATCAGCAGCATCCTGCAGTGGCTCGGCAAGGCCTCCGGCGGCCTGGAGGCAGGCCAGCGGCAACTGCTGGGCGGCCTGCTGAACCCGCCGGACGAACGTGCCCCGGCCGTCGACGCAACCGGGCAGCCGCCGGAATTTTCCGGCGGCCAGCCGCCCAGCCGCGACCAGGCGCAGGAAATTCCGCCGGCCGCAGTTCCTGCCGCAGGCGCCGAGGCCGACCTCGCCGTCGTCCTGCCCCTGCACATCAGCGTCCGGCTGGGCCCCGCCACGGTGGCACCGGCTGCTGCGCCGGCGGACACGGCGGGTGCGGTGCTTCCGGCGGCCGGGCAGGAGGCCGTCAGCATCGATCCGGATTACCGGAACCGGACCGGCTACGACGCCGGGTTCCTGGGCGCTGAAGTGCCGCTGCCGACGCTCACCGAGGGCCAGCGGGCCAACGCCGCGCAAAACCGGCAGGTGCTGCCCGGCCAGGACCCCGCGGTGCTGCCCTACCACCACTTCAGCCTGGTGGCGGACAAAACCCGCCGGCTGGCCCTGTACACCGCGGTCAATATCGACGGCGCCCTGAGCCAATCACCCCGGCGCGACCGGGACGTGTGGTTCTTCGATCCGCGGTTGGCCCGGGAGGAGCAGATCGGCAACGAACTCTACGCCAGCAACGATTTCGACCGGGGGCACCTGGTGCGGCGGCTGGACCCGGCCTGGGGTACGGACGAACAGTCGGCCCGGGCAGCCAACGACGATACCTTCCACTTCACCAACAGCTCCCCGCAGCACCGGCTGTTCAACCAGGGCGAGTCCCTCTGGGCCGGCCTGGAGGACTACCTGCTGGACAGCGCGCAGGCGGACCGGAAGCGGCTGACCGTGTTCACCGGACCGGTATTCGGCACGGCCGACCCGGTGTACCGAGGCGTGCAGATTCCGCTGGCTTTCTGGAAGATTGCCGTCTTCGACAAGGCCGCCGGCGGACAGTCCGCCACGGCCTACCTGGTCAGCCAGCGCAAGCTGGTGGAGCAGATCCTCACCGAGGCCTTCGTCCCGGAGACCTTCCAGGTGCCCGTCCGCACCATCAGCGAACTGACCGGGCTGGACTTCCGGCACCTCTTCGCGTCCGATCCCCCCAACGACACGTTCGAGCGGGCACCTGGCGTCCAGGAATCGCTGGGCACCAGCGTTCCGGGACGGGAACTGCGCAGCTACGCGGATCTGCAGCTGTAACCAAGGCCGGCCGGGCGCAGGCAGGCAGCAAACAGGCGGAGCCCCTGAGGGGACCCCGCCTGCTGCGTGCCGCTGTCCGGGCAGCCCGGTTACCGGCGGTAGTTCGGCGCCTCGGCGGTGATCATGATGTCGTGCGGGTGGGACTCCTTCAGCCCCGCCGACGTGATCCGGACAAACTTGCCCTTGGCCTTCAGCTCCGCGATGGTGTGCGCACCGGTGTAGAACATGGTCTGGCGCAGGCCGCCGGACAGCTGGTGCGCCACGGCCGACACCGGGCCGCGGTAGGGCACCTGGCCTTCGATGCCTTCGGGGATCAGCTTCTCGTCATCCGGAACGTCCGCCTGGAAGTAGCGGTCCTTGGAGTAGGAGGTGTTCTTGCCGCGGGTCTGCATGGCCCCGAGCGAGCCCATGCCCCGGTAGGTCTTGAACTGCTTGCCGTTGACGAAGACCAGGTCCCCGGGGCTTTCGGCCGCGCCGGCCAGCAGGGATCCCAGCATGACCGTGTCCGCGCCGGCCACCAGGGCCTTGCCGATGTCGCCGGAGTACTGCAGTCCGCCGTCGGCGATCAGCGGCACGCCGGCCGGAATGGCCGCCTTGGCGGATTCGTAAATGGCGGTAATCTGCGGGACGCCCACGCCGGCGACCACGCGGGTGGTGCAAATGGACCCGGGCCCGACGCCGACCTTGATGGCATCCGCACCGGCGTCGATCAGCGCCTGGGCACCCTCCCGGGTGGCGGCCTGGCCGCCGATGATGTCCACGTGCGCAGCGGCCGGGTCCTTCTTCAGCCGGGCGATCATGTCCAGCACGCCGCGGCTGTGGCCGTTGGCAGTATCAACCACCAGCACGTCGACGCCGGCCTCGATCATGGTCATGCCGCGCTCGTAGCCGTCGCCGAAGAAGCCGATCGCCGCACCGACGCGCAGCCGGCCCTCATCGTCCTTGGTGGCCAGCGGGTACTGCTCGGCCTTGTCGAAATCCTTAACGGTGATCAGCCCGCGCAGGTAGCCCTCGTCATCGACCAGCGGCAGCTTCTCGATGCGGTTCTTGCCCAGCAGTTCCACGGTCTCTTCGCGGCCGATCCCCACATGGCCGGTGATCAGCGGCATCTTCGTCATGACCTCGTCCACCTTGGTGGTGGCGTAGACGGCGCGTGGCACGAAGCGGGTGTCGCGGTTGGTCACGATGCCCAGCAGCTTGCCGCGCGGGTCCACCACCGGCAGGCCCGAGACCCGGTAGTTGCGGCACAGTTCATCGAGTTCGGCCAGCGTGGCCTCCGGGGCGATGGTGACCGGGTTGGTGATCATGCCGGACTCGCTGCGCTTCACCCGGTCCACGTGCTCGGCCTGGTCCTGGATGGACAGGTTCCGGTGGATGACGCCGAGGCCGCCTTCGCGGGCCATCGCGATCGCCATCCGGGACTCGGTGACGGTATCCATGGCGGCGGAAAGCAGCGGCGTGTGTACGGTAATCCGCTTGGACAGCCGGGAACTGGTATCCGCTTCGGACGGGATCACGTCGGTGGGACCGGGCAACAGCAGTACGTCGTCGTACGTCAGGCCTTCGAAGGCAAACGGGTTGAATTCAGCGTCGGTCACGGGGATGCCTTTCGGAAAACACCGGGCGGGCGGCAAAAGTCGCGTCGAGGCCGGTTCTGCGTGGGGGGTATAAGTACATCCTAAAACGATTCGGAGGTGGCCACTATTTCCGTCCGGCAGGGATGTGGCGCAGATAACGCCACCCCTCCCGCGGCAGGCACGGCGGCGGTACGCTGGAGAGGCACGGAGCGTACGACGTGCCTCGGAAAGAAGAAGCGATGGAAACCAACGGCAATTCCAGCGACGACATCCGGCTCCACACCGAAGACCCCGCCGAGGGCGACGACCCATCGCCCGGGCCGGACATCCGCGCCCATTCACAGGATTCAGCCGAAGGACCGGACGACATCGCGGCAGCCCAGCCGGCCAGGACGGCCGCACCAGTGCCGGTACAGGACGTGCAGCCGGAAACCGACTAACCCGGCCCTGCCGGAGCAGATCCGCAGCGTGCTGCGGCGTGGCGAGTCTTCGGGAGCCAACGCACGGAGGGGACCCGGCTGCTGCCGGGTCCCCTCCGCTTTGAACGGCGTCGCCGCTTTACCGCCACACGGTGGCTCTCCACGCGGTTCGTCCCGACACAGGCCGGTCGGACCATGGTCTAGGAACGGGTGCGCAGAACCTTAGTGGTTGTGACCGGCGTGGGCGTCCTCTTCCTCGGCCGGCTTTTCGGCCACCAAGGTTTCGGTGGTCAGCACCAGGGCCGCGATGGAGGCTGCGTTGCGCAGTGCCGAGCGGGTGACCTTGACCGGGTCGATGATGCCGGCCGCGATCAGGTCCTCGTAGTCGCCGGTGACGGCGTTGAAGCCGGAGTTGTTCTCCAGCTCGTTCACCTTGGAGACCACGACCATGCCCTCGAAGCCGGCGTTCTCGGCGATCCAGCGCAGCGGCTGGGTCAGGGCGCGGCGGACCAGGCCGACGGCGGTGGCAGCATCGCCGTCGAGCTTCAGGACCTGCGGATCCGTGTCCAGCGCCTTGGCGGCGTGGATCAGCGCGGAACCGCCGCCGGCCACGATGCCTTCCTCCAGGGCGGCGCGGGTGGCGGAGACGGCATCCTCGATGCGGTGCTTCTTCTCCTTCAGCTCCACCTCGGTGGCCGCGCCGACCTTGATGACGCCGATGCCGCCGGACAGCTTGGCCAGGCGTTCCTGCAGCTTCTCGCGGTCCCAGTCCGAATCGGTGCGATCGATCTCGGCACGGATCTGGGCCACGCGGTCGGCGACGTCGGACTCGGCGCCGGCGCCGTCCACAATGGTGGTGTTGTCCTTGGTGACGGTGATCCGGCGGGCGGTGCCCAGGACCTCCAGGCCCACCTGGTCCAGCTTCAGGCCCAGGTCCGGGGAGACGACCTCGGCACCGGCCAGGATGGCGATGTCCTGAAGCATGGCCTTGCGGCGGTCACCGAAGCCCGGAGCCTTGACGGCCACGACGTTCAGGGTGCCGCGCATCTTGTTGACCACCAGGGTGGACAGGGCCTCGCCCTCGATGTCCTCGGCGATGATGAACAGCGGCTTGCCGGCCTGCAGCACCTTCTCCAGCAGCGGCAGGAATTCCTGGATCGAGGAGATCTTGCCCTGGTTGATCAGGATGAGCGCGTCCTCCAGGACGGCCTCCTGGCGCTCGGGGTCGGTGACGAAGTACGGGGACAGGTAGCCCTTGTCGAACTGCATGCCCTCGGTGATCACCAGTTCGGTCTGCATGCCGGAGGCTTCCTCGATGGTGATCACACCATCCTTGCCGACCTTGTCGAAGGCCTCGGCCAGCAGCTTGCCGATTTCCTCGCTCTGGGCGGAGATGGTGGCAACCTCGGCGACCTTGCCCTCAACCTCGCGGGCATTCTCCAGCAGGCGGGCGGCGACCGCCTCGACGGCGGTTTCAATGCCGCGCTTGATCTCGCCCGGAGCGGCGCCGGCGGCCACGTTGCGCAGACCCTCCTTGACCAAGGCCTGGGCCAGCACGGTGGCGGTGGTGGTGCCGTCGCCGGCAACATCGTTTGTCTTGGTAGCGACTTCCTTGGCCAGCTGCGCGCCCAGGTTCTCGTACGGATCCTCGAGCTCCACCTCGCGGGCGATCGTCACGCCGTCGTTGGTGATGGTGGGCGCACCCCACTTCTTGTCCAGCACCACGTTGCGGCCGCGCGGGCCGAGGGTCACCTTGACGGTGTTCGCAAGCTTGTCGACGCCGGCCTCAAGGGCCTTGCGGGCGGAGTCACTGAACTCCAACTGCTTTGCCATGTTTCTACTCCTTAGGGGCGAAAACCCCGGCCGGAGGATCCGGCCGGGGCAGCGCAAAAACTACTTGGTGACGATGGCCAGCACGTCGCGGGCGGACAGCACGAGGAACTCCTCGCCGCCGAACTTGACTTCGGTTCCGCCGTACTTGGAGTAGATCACGACGTCGCCTTCGGCTACGTCGACCGGGACGCGGTTGCCATTGTCGTCGACACGGCCGGGGCCCACCGCGACAACCTTGCCTTCCTGCGGCTTCTCCTTGGCGGTGTCCGGGATGACCAGGCCGGAAGCCGTGGTCTGCTCTGCTTCGAGCGGCTGGACAACAATACGATCCTCAAGAGGCTTAATGGAGACCGACACTCGGCTCTCTCCTTTGCATGAGATACGAATAGGTTCAATGGCCAAGGACATCCAGCCGTCGTCGCGGTGCCGGCAGGCTTCCTTGAAGGGTTAGCAGCCTCGAAGGGAGAGTGCTAACTGCGACTCTATGAGACGGGTTAGCACTCGGTCAAGGCGAGTGCCAGCAAGTCGCGAAATACTTGCTCCCGGCAGCTTGGATGCAGCCGGCGGGGCCTGGCACCGCGCCGGGCCCCGCCGCCGTCCCGCCCGGGTTTTTCCTGCACGGGCTGTCCGGGTCCAAAACTGTCAGCAGCGGATCGTAGTGTGGGGACATGGAAGGCCAGCGGCATGCAGGACTTGCCCTCCCGGATCCCGGGAGCCGTTCCGTGCTGGAGCTCTGCGCCCACCAGTTGCTGCTGGATGCGTGGGCCGGGCAGCTGAACCTTCCCGATTCCGCCCGCCTCCGATCCGCCCCGGCCGCCTGGCAGGAAGACCCGCCTCCCACACCGGCCGACCGGCCAGGCGCCGAGGCGGCGGACGCCAGGCCGGCATCCGCGCCGCACCCGGCTGTGGACCTGGCCCGGCAGCTGGCGGCCCTGGACATCAGCGCCCTGGACGATTCCGAAACCATCGACTTCCTCACTACCGCCGCGCGCCTTGAGCGCATGGCGCAGTCCCTGATCGCGAAGGCATTGCACCGGTTCACGGTGCTGCGCCCGGCCACCGGCAACGAGGCCGGCGCGGCTGACGGGTTTTCCCGGTTCGCCGCCGGAGAGATTGTCGCCGCACTGGCCATGGGCGAAGCTGCGGCCCGGAAGCAACTTGCCGACGCGGCCCAGATCTGTACCCACCTGCCGGACACCCTGGCCGCCATGACTGCAGGGGACCTGGACCTTCCCCGCGCTGTGGCCATCGCCCGCGGTTCGGCGGACCTGCCCGCCGGGATCCTGCCCGAGTTCGAGAAGGCAGTGGTTCCCGGCGCCGGGACCATCACCAAAGAAGGCGTCCAAGCCCGCGCCCGCACGGCCCGGCACCGCCTGCACCCCGAGGACCTGGAGGTCCGGCACAAGCGCGCCTTTGAGACCCGCGACGTCGCCGTGGTCCCGCAGGACGACGGCATGGCCGAACTGTGGATCCGTACCGGCGCGGACAAGGCATTCCTGATCTATGACCGCGTCCAGGCTCTCGCGCGGTCCCTCCAAGGCCCCGGCGAGTCCCGGACACTGCCGCAACTGCGCGCCGACGCACTCACCGACCTGATGGCAGGCTGCGGCACACCGGCCTGTTCCGACGCGTCCGGCGAGGCCCCTGCGTCCACCCTGTCCGGTGCCTCCAAGCCTCCGGGCGGCGGACCGGCGACCGAACCTGTTGCTACCGCGGTCGCGGTGACGCTGCCCCTGGAAACCGCCGCAGGCCTGAGCAACGAACCCGGGGACCTCGTCGGCTACGGCCCCATCACAGCAGGCCAGGCGCGGGAACTCGCCTCCCTGGCCAAGGCCTGGCTGCCCGTGCTCACCGACGACCACGGCCGCGCCGTCGCTGCTGCACGCGCCCTCCGCATCCCGCCTGCCTGGCTCAAGCGCTTGGTCCGGCTGCGCGACCGGCACTGCCGGTTCCCGGGCTGCCGCCGCGCCGCAGCCCGGTGCGAAACAGACCACATCATTGCCTGGGACGACGGCGGTGACACCACCCTCGAGAACCTGCAGTGCCTGTGCAAGGCCCATCACCGGGCCAAGCACCACGGCGGCTGGAAAGCCAGCCCGGGACCAAACGGGCGCATCTGCTGGACCGCCCGCACCGGCCACCGCTACAGCACCGATCCCGATGAGGGCTGGGACATCAGCTGGCCAAGACCCCCCGGGCCCGGGAAGGGGACCGCCAGGCCCGACGCCGCCGGAACGAAAACCAGCACAACAGGAGCCGCCGGGACACAGGCCGCCGGAACTGGTGCCGGGGAAACCGCCAGCGGGCCGCCGGAGCGCAGCGCTGGCAGCGGTGAATCCGCCGACGGCTCTGGGCATGACGCCGGCCAGGACCTGCCGCCGCCCTTCTGAATGGGCCGGAAGGAAGACTTTCCGCCCTCACTGGCAGCTATTGACGTTTGGGGCGCGAGACCTCGGCCGTCGGGGAAGTCGGGCCTCGCACCATAACAAGACGGTGGCTGGAAGCGGCCCTTTCGAGGTTCCGGCGTGATTCACCGCACTGCCGCGGAAGTTGCGGTAAGGCTAACCTAACCGATAGCGTCGGGGGCGAACCGAAATAAACCACAGTTTTGTTATCTAATGCCGGAGGCGGACACGGGAGCCTCCGGCTACGACCTGCGACGGAGCATCCACGTGAACATGAGAGTCAAGTCCCGCCTGCTGGCAGCAGGTGCCTCCATTTCCCTACTGGCCCTCAGTGCCTGCGGCCAGGATGCCGGCGCATCCGCCGAGGCCGATGGTCCCACCGTCACCATCGACCATGCGCAAGGCTCCACCGCGGTGCCTGTCAATCCGCAGACCGTCTACACCTTCGACCTGGGCGTGCTGGACAGCATGGAGGCGCTGGGCCTGGAGGCCGACGGCGTGCCGGAGGCAGAGTTCCCACAGTCCCTGGCCAAGTATGAGGACGCAAAGTACACCAAGATCGGCTCGATGAAGGAGCCGGACTTCGAGGCCATTTCCGCCGGGGATCCGGACCTGATCATCATCTCCGGCCGCACGGCCGGCTCCTACGAGGAGCTCAGCAAGATCGCCCCCACCGTCGACCTGTCCGTCGACACCACGAAGCCGCTGGAATCCTTTACCGAGCAGACGCAGAACCTGGGCCGGATCTTCGACGCCGAGGACCGGGTCAACGCAAAACTGGACGCGATCGACACCCAGATCGAGGACACCAAGGCCCAGGCCGCCGATGCCGGCAAGGGCCTGGTCATCATGACCTCCGGAGGCGAAGTCACCGCCTACGGTTCCAACTCCCGGTTCGGCCTGGTCCATGACGTCCTCGGCGTGCCCACGGCCGCCGAGGTCAAGGCCGAGGGCGCCCACGGCGAGTCGGTCTCCTTCGAGTACGTGAAGGAAACCAACCCCGATCTGCTCTTCATGGTCGACCGCGACACCGCGATGGGCACCGAGGCCGCGGCTGCTTCCGCGGTCCTGGACAACGACCTGGTCAAGTCCACCAAGGCCGCCAGGAACGACAAGATCATCGCCTTGGATTCCTCGTCCTGGTACCTCGTCGGATACGGGCTGAACAACCTGCCCAAGATGATCGACGCCGTCGCCACGGCGCTGTAGCCAGGCACGACGGAACGCAAGCATGGCAATATCCGCCGTCAACCGGCCGGCCGCCGCGGACGCAGCATCGCCGTCGGCGGCCGGCCGTTCCGACGCGCACCGCGCCGCGGTGCGCGAGGCCGTGCTGCTGGCCCTGGCCGGAGGGGGCACTGCCATCCTCGCGGCCGCCAGCATGTTCGTCGGGGTCTCCGACGTCTCGCTGCCCGCCCTGCTCTCCGGCAGCCAGGACGCCTGGGACATCTTCTGGATCTCCCGCGTCCCGCGCACCCTGGCCGTCATCCTCGCCGGTACCGCCGTCGCCGTGGCCGGACTGATCATGCAACTGATGGTCCGCAACCGGTTCGTCGAACCGTCCACCGTGGGCACCGTGGAATCGGCCACGCTGGGCATCCTGGTGGTCACCGTGCTCGCCCCGGCCGCCCCGCTGCTGGCCAAGATGGGCATCGCCAGCGGCTTCGCCCTGGCCGGAACCGCCCTGTTCCTGGCCGTGCTGCGCCGGTTGCCGGCCCGCAATACGCTGCTGGTGCCGCTGGTCGGGATCATGCTCGGCGGCGTCATCGCGTCGGTCACCACCTTCTTCGCCTACCGCTTCGACCTGCTGCAGACCTTGAACAACTGGATGATCGGCGACTTCTCCGGGGTGCTGCGCGGGCGCTATGAACTGCTCTGGATTGTCGCCGGGCTGACGGTGCTCGGCTACATCGCCGCCGACCGTTTCACGGTGGCCGGCATGGGGGCCGACTTCACCACAAATCTGGGGATGAACTACAAGGCGATCATGCGCCTGGGCCTGACCCTGGTGGCCCTGATTTCCGCCGTCGTGGTCACCACCGTGGGCGCGGTACCTTTCCTGGGCCTGGTGGTGCCCAACATCGTTTCGTTGATCTTCGGGGACAACCTGCGCCGGGCCGTGCCATGGACTGCCGTGTTCGGCGCCGGCTTCGTGCTTGGCTGCGACATCCTGGGACGCACCATCCGCTACCCTTACGAGGTTCCCGTCGGCATGGTCATGTCCGTGCTCGGCGCAGTGATCTTCCTGTTCCTGCTGCTGCGCGGGAGGAAGGCCCGTGGCTGACCGGGCGGCGGTGCCGCAGGCACCGGAACTGACTGCACGACGCCGGAGCGGACTGCCGCGCGCGGCCTCCCCCGCCGTCGTGCTGGCTATGCTCGCTATCGCCACGCTGGCCGCCGTCGTGCTCTTCATGACCCTGGATCTGCGCGGCAACCTCGGCTACGTCCTGCCCCGCCGCGCAGTCAAGGTCGCCGCGATGCTGCTGGTTGCCGTGGCCGTGGGCCTGTCCACGCTGATGTTCCAGACAGTGACGGCCAACCGGATCCTCACCCCCTCGATCATGGGTTTCGACTCGCTCTACCTGTTCATCCAGACCGCACTGGTCTTCGCCGTGGGCGGGAGTACGCTGGCCACGGCGCCGGTGGTCGGGAAGTTCGCCGCCGAGGTGCTGCTCATGGTGCTGTTTTCCGGGCTGCTCTACCGCTGGCTGTTCACCGGCGGCGCGCGCTCACTGCACCTGATGCTGCTGGTCGGGATCGTGCTGGGCACACTCTTCCGCGGAGGGTCCTCGCTGCTGCAGCGGCTGATGGATCCGAGCGAATACATCATCCTGCAGGATTTGTTCTTTGCCTCCTTCAACCAGGTGGATCCGGCCCTTCTCTGGGCCTCGGCGGCGGTGGTCGGGGCCATCGCGGCGGCGGCGTGGCGGTTGCGCCACACTCTGGACGTCCTGGCGCTGGGCCGGGATACCGCAGTGAATCTGGGCGTGGACCACCGCCGGGTGGTCAGCTGGGTGCTGCTGATGTGCTCGGTGCTGGTGGCGGTCTCCACGGCGCTGGTGGGTCCGGTGACCTTTTTCGGGCTGCTGGTGGTGAGCCTGGGCTACCAACTCTGCCGCGAATACTCGCACCGCTGGCTGCTGCCGATTGTCGGCCTGCTCGGTGCGGTGGCGCTGATCGGCGGACAGCTGGTGCTGGAGCAGGTGTTCGGTTTCGATACCGCGCTGAGCATCATCATCGAATTCGCCGGCGGCATCCTGTTCCTGTTCCTGCTGCTGAAAGGTTCCCTAAAGTGATCCGGCTTTCCGGCGTCTGCAAGTCCTACGGCACCGCCCGGGTGGTGGACCAGGTCAGCGCCGAGATCCCCTCCGAGGGCGTCACCTCCATCATCGGCCCGAACGGTGCGGGCAAGTCCACGCTGCTGTCGCTGATCTCCCGGCTGCAGCCGATGGACGCCGGAAGCGTGGCGGTGGGCGGCCTCGACGTCGCCGCCACCGGAAGCCGCGAGCTGGCCAGGACGATGGCCATCCTGCGCCAGGAGAACCACCTGACCATGCGCCTGAAGGTCCGGGACCTGGTGGCCTTCGGCCGGTTCCCGCATTCGGGCGGCCGGCCCACGGCCGAGGACCGCGGGCACATCGAGTACGCCCTGGAACAGCTGGACCTGCTGACGCTGGCGGACAGGTTCGTCGACGAACTCTCGGGCGGCCAGCGGCAGCGGGCGTTCATTGCCATGGTGCTGGCGCAGGACACCGGCTACCTGCTGCTGGACGAGCCGCTGAACAACCTGGACATGAAGCACTCGGTGGAGATGATGCGCCTGCTGCGCCGGCTGGCCGACGAACTGGGCAAGACGGTGGTGGTGGTCATCCACGACATCAACTTCGCTTCGTGCTATTCGGACACCATCCTGGCCATGCGCGGCGGCCGGCTGCTGCACCAGGGCACGCCCGGGCAGATCATGCAGCCGGAGGTGCTGCGCGAGGTCTACGACATCGACATCCGGATCGAGGAAATCGACGGCAACCGGATCGGCGTCTATTTCGCCTAGGATGCCGCCGCGGCGCCACGCTTCCGGAGCGCCGAAGGCGCCTGGCCGGCAGCCGACAGCGGCCGTCAGCGAAGCCTTGCCAACGGCCGCCCTAGGGGCCATGGTGATCCCAGACCAGATGCCAGGAGGTCGTGAAGATGAGCGCAGCTGCCGGCCTCCGGTTTCCGGACGGCTTCCGCTGGGGTGTCGCCACCTCGTCCTACCAGATCGAAGGTGCGTGGAACGAGGACGGCAAGGGTGGGTCCATTTGGGACACCTATGCCCACACGCCCGGCAACATCCGCAACAACGACAACGGCGACGTAGCCAACGACCACTACCACCGGTACCGCGAAGACGTCGCGCTGATGAAGTCGATCGGCGCCACCGCATACCGGTTCTCGATTGCCTGGCCGCGGATCTTTCCCGACGGTACTGGGGCGCCGAACCGGAAGGGGCTGGACTTCTACAGCAGGCTCGCCGACGAGCTGCTCGGCGCCGGCATCGAGCCGTTCGCGACGCTGTACCACTGGGACCTGCCGCAGGCCCTGCAGGACCGACACGGCGGCTGGCAGTCCAAGGACACGGCGAAGGCGTTCGCCGACTACGCCGGCTATGTCGCCGGGCAACTCGGCGACCGCGTGCAGCACTACTTCACCATCAATGAGTTCCGGTCATTCGTGGACATGGGCCACCGAGGGGCCGACCTCGACATCGGCGGCGGCAAGACCTACCACGTCAGCATCGCCCCGGGACTCAGCCTCTCCGACGCCGAGCTCAACCAGGTCCGGCACCACGCGGTGCTCGGACACGGCCTGGCCGTGCAGGCGATCCGCGCCCGCGGCCGAGCAGGCACCCGGGTGGGCTTCGCCGAGAACATCCGGGCCGCCGTCCCTGCGATCGACAGACCGGACTACGTCAAGGCGGCGGAGACGGCCACCCGCGAGCTGAACGCCCCGTTCGTGACAGTCATGCTCGAGGGCCGCTACACCGATGCCTACCTCACGAACGCCGGCCGGGATGCGCCGAGGTTCACCGACGAGGAGCTGCGGACGATCGCCTCCCCGCTCGACTTCGTGGGCATCAATGTGTACGTGCCGGACTGCTACGTGGCACCGTCCGACGAGCCGCCGGGGTACCGGGTCATCCCGATCAACGAGTCGCATCCGACGATGAAGTCCGGCTGGCACATCGTCGGGCCCGAGGTCATGTACTGGGCGCCACGCCACGTCCGGTCGCTCTGGGGCGCCACGCCGGTCTACATCACTGAGAACGGCTGGGCGGCCTCCGACGTGGTCGCCGACGACGGCAAGGTGTACGACTCGGACCGGGTAATGTTCCTGCGGGCCTGCCTCACGGAGCTCCAGCGTGCGACTGCCGAGGGTGTACCGGTGGCGGGGTACTTCCACTGGAGCGCGCAGGACAATCTGGAGTGGAACGCCGGCTTTGGCAACCGGTTCGGCCTCATCTACATCGACTTCAAGACGCTGGAGCGGATTCCCAAGCTCAGCGCGATGTGGTTCCGCGAGGCAGCACGGCGGAACGCCGTCGTCTGAGCCGCTGCGGGGCCAGCAGGCCGCCGGGCAGGGGCCTACTCCGCCTGGATCACCGAGAGCACATTGCCGGCCGGATCCTTGAACCAGGCGATGTCCGGCCCATGCCCGCGCATGATTCCCTTGTCGTCGGTCGGCAGCTGCGGATCGTCGTAGATCTTGGTCAGCACGCCGCGCTTGTTAAGCTCTTCCACTGCCGCTTCGACGTCGTCCACGGCGAAGTTCAGGATGGTGAAGGAGGCCGGTTCGTGGTCCTGCTTCGGGTACATGATGACCTTGGCGCCGCCAGGCAGCGTCAGGTCGAGGATGCCCATCGGCCCCTCGGCCACCGCCAGGCCCAAGGTTTCCCCATAGAACTGTCTGGCGGCCGCAGTGTCATTGACACTGAAGCCGCTGAAGGCGCGCTTTGGAGTGAACATGATGTCGTCCTTAAAGCCGAATGGCAGTTGGGTGGATACCTTCCACGGTGGCACAGCCGGCACCGGCCCGCCAGAGGTGCCGGACCCGCCCGGCCTTTATCCGCCCGGATCCCCGGCGCAGCCGGCCACCGGACGCTTCGGGCCGGGCCCGGCGGGCTTAGCATAAGAGCAGGGCCTGCTGCGGACCGGGAGGTCAAGGTGGCACAGAATCCTGCGCAGAAACTGAACGGCGGACAGCCGGTGGGTGGCTGGAGCGCGGATGCCCTGGCCCAGCGGGCGGTTTCCGCGTCGCAGCTGGGCAGCCTGCCGGCGCCGCTGCTGGATGACCTGCTCGCCGGCTGCACCCGGGTCTGGGTTCCGGCCGGCACGGTGACCCACCGTGAAGGCGATTCGGCCCCGCACCTGGAACTGATGGTCTCCGGGCTGCTGAAGTTCTACGCCACGGCGCCGGACGGACGGACCATCACGGTGCGCTACTGCCGCCGCGGGTCGCTGATGGGGGTGGTGTCCCTGTTCGCGCCGCACTTCGCCCAGCCGGCGAGCGCGGTGGCGCTGACCGACGCCGAACTGCTGCGGCTCTCCCCCGGGCGGGCGCGCGGTGCCGCGGCGCGCGAGCTGCCGGTGGCCCAGGTGTTCCTGCGCGAACTGAGCGAGCGCGTGCTCGGCTTCATGGCTGAGATCCCGGGCAGCGCCTTCACCTCGGTGCGCCAGCGGGTGGCCCGGCACCTGCTGGACCTGGCTGCCGGACCCGACGCCGGCCAGCCGGTCCTGCCCGTGCCCTGGCCGGGTGCCGCCCCGGAGCTGGCCGCCCGCACCACGCAGCAGGAACTGGCGCAGGCCGTGGGCTCGGTGCGCGAGGTGGTGGTGCGCATCCTGCGCGAACTGCGCGAAGCCGGCGTGGTGCGCACCGAACGGGACCGGATCGTCGTCGTCGAACCCGGCCGGCTGGCGGAACTGGCGATCTGGAACCCAGGTTCCTGACACCGTCCCGGCCGCGGCCAACACTGGACCCATGAAGACCCTTCCCAAACCGCAATCGGGAGCCGGGGCCGCACCGGCTGTGCCGCTGACCGCCGAAGAACTGCAGCTGGCCTCCCGCAACCATGCCATGCCGCTGGAGATGCTCGCCGTCGACCGCACCCCGGCCGGCATGCACTATCTGCTCATCCACTTCGATGTCCCCGTCATCGACGCCGGAGCCTGGCGGCTGCGGATCGGCGGCGCGGTCCGCCATCCGCTGGAGTTCACGCTGGCCCAGCTGCAGGCCCGCGAACAGCGCACGCTGGCCGTCACGCTGGAGTGCGCAGGCAACGGCCGGAGCATGCTCGAGCCGCGGCCGGTGAGCCAGCCGTGGATCCACGGCGGGATCGGCACCGCCGATTGGACCGGCACCCCGCTGGCTGCGCTGCTCGAGGAGGCCGGCGTGGAAGCTGCGGCGGTGGACATTGTGTTCACCGGGGCGGACCGGGGCGTCCAGGGCGGCGAGGAACAGGACTATGCCCGGAGCCTGACGGTTTCCGAGGCGATGTCCCCGGATGTGTTGCTGGCCTACGCCATGAACGGCGCGCCGCTGCCGCCGCAGCATGGCTTCCCGGTGCGGCTGGTGGTGCCCGGCTGGTACGGCATGGCCAGCGTGAAATGGCTGACCGGGATCGAGGCCGTGACCGCGCCGTTCACGGGCTTCCAGCAGATGGCGTTCTACCGATACCAAGCCTCTGCGGACGACCCGGGCGAGCCGGTCACCCGGATACGGGTCCGTTCGCTGATGGTGCCGCCGGGCATCCCGGACTTCTTCACCCGGGACCGGCTGGTCGAGTCCGGGCCGGTGCTGCTGCGCGGGCGGGCCTGGTCCGGCCGGGCGCCCATCCGGCAGGTCCAGGTCGCCGTCGACGGCGTCTGGTCCGACGCACAGCTGGACCCGCCGGACGGTGAGTTCGCCTGGCGTGGCTGGTCCTTCCGCTGGCAGGCGGAGCCGGGCAGACACGAGCTGATGTGCCGGGCCATGGATGCCATCGGCCAGATCCAGCCGCTGGAGCCGGAATGGAACGTCCAGGGCATGGGCAACAACGCCGTACAGAAGGTGAGGGTGACAGCCCGTCCCTGAAGGCAGCAGCCGGAGAGTAGTATCCCGGTTCATGCCTACCCACAGCCCGCCAGCCCGCCGCGGACGCCCCCGGTCCGGACCGATGCGGAGCCTGTCCGGGGAAGCCACGGTGCTGTGGGTGGCGATCCTGGCGTCCTTCGTGGCTTTCCTGGACGCGTCCGTGGTGAATGTGGCGCTGCCGGCCATTGACCGGGACCTCGGCGGAGGACTGGCCGTGCAGCAGTGGGTGGTGGGCGGCTACTTGCTGGCCCTGGGCGCGCTGATCCTGGTGGCCGGCGCCCTGTCCGATGTGTTCGGCAGGATCCGGATCCTGCGGGCGGGCCTGCTGGTCTTCGGGGCTGCTTCGCTGGCCTGCGCGGCGGCGCCGGCCGCGGCCGGCCTCGTGGCGGCACGCATTGTTCAGGGTAGCGGCGCCGCGCTGCTCGTGCCGGCCTCGCTGGCCCTGATCACCTCGACCTTCGGCGGACGCGAGCAGCACCGGGCGATCGGCGTGTGGACGGCCTGGACCGGCACGGCCTACATCATCGGCCCGGTACTCGGCGGCCTGCTGGTGGATACGGTGGGCTGGCGGGTGGTCTTTGCCGTGAACGTGCTGCCGGTCGCCGCCACCCTGTGGCTGCTGGCCCGGCTGGCCGATCCGCCCCGGGCTGCTTCCCGGCCGCCGGTCGACGTCCTGGGCGTGTGCCTGACCGCAGCCGGCCTGGCCGGTCCGGTGTTCGCGCTGATCGAGCAGCAGCGGCTCGGCTGGACGGACCCGCGGGTGCTGGTGCCGCTGTCCGCCGGGCTGATCAGCCTGGCGGTCTTTGTGTGGTGTGAACACCGCACCCCTGACCCGATGATGCCGCTGCAGATGTTCGGCGAGCGCAATTTCGGCGTCGGCAATATCGCCACGGCGGGGATCTATGCCGGCCTGGCCCTGGGCCTGTTCGCGCTTCCGGTCTTCCTGCAGCAGGCCGCCGGCTTCAGCGCTGCCGCCGCCGGCCTGGCGACGTTGCCGATGAGCGTACTCTCGCTCGCCCTGGCTGCCTGGTTCGGCAGGCTCTCGGGCCGGTACGGGCCTCGCCTGTTCATGGCCGCGGGGCCGGTGCTCGCCGGGACCGGGTTCCTGCTCATGGTGTCCGTACACGAGCCGCTGGCCTTCTGGCCGCAGATCCTGCCCGGTGTGCTGCTGGCCGGCCTGGGCCTGGCCGCTACCGTCGCGCCGCTGACCGCCGCGGTGCTCGGCGCGGTAGCACCGCAACGCAGCGGGATTGCCTCTGCGGTGAACAACGCAGTGGCCCGCATCGCCGGACTGGTTGCCATCGCCGCGGCCGGTACGATCACCGGCGGCGTGCTGGACTATCCGGGGTTCCGCCGCGCAGCCCTGGCCGCCGCGCTGCTGCTCTACGCCGGCGGTGTGGTCTCCGCCGTCGCCATCCGCAACCGGCCATAGCCGGGTGGGGTGGGTGCGGGGGTTAGACCACCGAATATCCTTGCGGCAGCGCTGCCCTGCCGGTCAGGGCCTGCAGGACCGGAGCGCCGTCGCCGCGGCCGACGGCGATCTGCACCGCCAGTTCGGCCGCTGCGCGTTCCACGTCCGGTGGCAGCCGGACGGCCAGCCCGCAGGCCGCCGCCAGGTCCAGCGAGTGCACGGCCAGTTCGAAGATGCGGGTGGGCAGATAGTCGCTGATCCGCATGCCGCCGGCGATGGTGTGGATGACCCTGTCGGTTTCCCGCGGCAGCCGCTGCTGCAGCCGGGCCAGCAGGCCGTCCACCGTGGCCAGCGGATCCTCCCCCAGCGCCTCGCCGGCGGCCACGGCCCGGGCGGTGATGTCCGGCGATGAGCTGAAATCCAGCCCGCTGAAATAGGCGGCGGCCGATTCCCGTTCCACCCGCTCCGCCGGCTGGTCCAGGTAGGTCAGCACCGTCACCAGCGCGCGGCTGGTGTGCCCGGCGAGCGTGCGCACCGTCCAGTGGCCCAGGCCCGGGCGGTCCCAGGCGTCCGGCGGCACCCTGGCGAGCAATTCCCGGAAGCTGGCGGCGGCGGCCAGGTAGGTTGCTGCCTGCGGCAGGGGGCTGTCCATGGCAGGGAGCCTAACAGCCCTGCTGGACTAGGCTTAACAGCATGACCGGGACCGCAGCCGAATATGAACATATCGCCCCCCTGCTGACTTCCGAGGGCTGGGAGCTGCTGAATTCGCTCGGGCCCTATTCGGACGGCGACAGCTTGAAAACCAATCTCGAGCTGCGCAAGGCCGGGCACTCCGCCGAGCTCGTCTCGGCGGTGCTGACCCAGTCCCGGCTGCGGGCCAAAGCCGCCGCCAAATTCGGCCCGTTTGCCGAGCGCATGCTCTTTACCCACGCGGGCCTGGAACAGGCCACCCGGCTGAACATCGCCGCCCTGCATGCCCAGCGTTTCGCCGCCGCAGGCCTGGAACGGGTCGCGGACCTGGGCTGCGGCATCGGGGCCGACGCCATGGCCCTGGCCACGCTGGACCGCAAGGTCACCGCCGTCGAACAGGACGAAACCACCGCCGCCGTCGCCACCATCAACCTGATGCCGTGGCCGGAGGCCACGGTGGTGAATGCCGACGCCACCGAGGTGGACCTGGCCGACGTCGACGGCGTCTGGCTGGATCCGGCGCGGCGCACCACGACGTCGTCCGGTACCACGCGCATCTTCGATCCCGAGGCCTTCTCCCCGCCGTTGTCCTTCGTCGAGTCGCTGGCGGACCGCGGCCTGCCGGTGGGCGTGAAAATGGGGCCGGGCATCCCGCACGAATCGCTGCCGGAGAACTGCGAGGCGCAGTGGATCTCGGTCCACGGCGAGGTGACCGAGGCGGCGCTTTGGTTCAACGAGCTCGCCCGGCCCGGAATCCGCCGGGCGGCCTTGGTGATCCGCGACGGCGGCTCGGCCGAACTGACCAGCGGCATCGACTATGACCGGAACCACCAGGACGTGGAACTTGGTCCGGCCGAGGGCTATCTCTACGAGCCCGACGGCGCCGTCATCCGGGCAGGCCTGGTGGCCGACGTGGCCCGTCAGCTGGGCGGGCACCTGTTGGATCCGCACATCGCCTACATCTGCGCCCCCGATCTGACGGCCACCCCGTTCGCCCGGGCCTACAAGGTCCTGCAGGTGCGCCCGTTCAATGTCAAGAAGCTCAAGGCCTGGGTCAAGGCGTCCCGGATCGGTGTGCTGGAAATCAAGAAGCGTGGCACTGCCGTTGCCCCGGACGAGCTGCGCAAGACCCTGCTGACCGGCTCCGGTAAAGGACCGAACAAGGCCACACTGGTGTTGACCCGGATCGGCGAGGACCGGGTGGCGATTGTGGTGGAGCCTGTTCCCTAAATGGAACCGGCGGCGGCTGGGGCAGCCTCCGGTATGGAGGCACCGCCGCCGGCTCCGTCTGGGGGGGCTGCCGTTCCCAGCAGCACCTTCAGCGTAGGCCGGGACTCCGCCCGGCACCTGAGTAACGGATACGGGTATTTGCCTCAGGCTACTCACTTGGCACTTCCACAACCAGTGCCGGGCGCCTAACTGTCCGCCGCGGCCTGAAAATTGTCCGACGGCGGCGCCGATGGCCGCCACCCCGGCGTACTAGGAAGCCCGGCGGCGCGAACGTTCCAGGCCGCGGCACGAGCTGCGGACCATCCAGCTCATTGCTCCCGGGCGTAGCCCCGCCACCGGTCCTTCTCCTCTTCGGACAGATCCTCCCAGGACGGGGCGTCCGGCATCCAGAGGCCGGCCAGCAATTTGAGCCGTTCCTCGTACAGATCCTTGCCCGGATCCTGCCCGTCGGTCGTCACTGATGCACCCTAGCCCTAGAACCTTGAAACCCGCATCGTGGCGGCTGGCACCTTCCAGCTTAGGGCAGGATCCTGCGCCCGTTGCCGAAAACTGCACCGCAAACAGCAAGTACACAGACCGCGATCAGGCCGTTCACAGTGTCCATGGGGCGGGGCCTGGGTGATTCGGACACCGGAGTGCCGCCCGTGCCGGGAGTGAAGACCTCCCGATCCACGCCCATGATAATCCGGTCCCCAGGCTTGACGGTTTTCAGGAGCCGGGTCACGGTGCCCAGGTCGGTGGCGATGCAGCCCACCGTTGCCTCGTCCCCGACGTGGAAGAAGATGGCGAAGGAAGCCCCCTGGACGGTCGGCATGTCCGGCTCGCGGTTCCAGTTGATCACTGCTGCTTGCTCGTAGTACCCCTCGTTCATGTAGTACCAGAGGTCCTCGTCCGCGCCGCCGTCACGGCCTTCGAAGTACTGGTTGTAGGTGGGTCCGTGTTCGCCGCCCCACCGGGAAAACGGGTTGACCGTGTGGTATTCCAGCGCGGTTCCCGGATTCGACCGGCCCAGGGCCTCGGTGAAGGAAAAGGACCCCATCGGCGAATATGCGGTGTTTTCCCACATCTTCCCGGGTGGCGCGAAGCCGGCGGCACCGGCGAACCCCGTGGTCTGCCATTCCTGGACGTACCCGCCGCCGGTCCGGACGCATCCGGTGATGAGTACCCGGACATCCTTGTAGGAGGCGGCCGTGGCAAAAACAACCCGGACGGCGTCGGTGGCCGGGTAACGGACTCCGCCCGCGGTCAGCCGCTGGCAGGGGTTGCCGACCGGTGCCGGCACCGCGTTGGCCGGCAGCGCCGGCAGCAGCAGTGCCGGGACCGCCAGCACCGCGCTGGCCACCCACACGGTGAAACGCCGCCAGACCATCTGTTTGCCTGCCCTACAGGTCGGGTCCGGCCGGGTCGGCAGGCTGCCGGTACTGTCCGGCAGCCAAGACTTTGGCGCGGGTCCGCTTGACTGCGGCCGAGACCAGGCCTTCAAGCGGCCCCGGCCTGCGGCCGGTGACGTTCCGCCAGATAAACGCGAACAGCAAGGCCGCGGTCAGATGGACGCCCAAGGCAACCTCCGGATGCTGGTCGAGCAGGCCCGTCGCGAGGAGTACCAGATGGCCCGAATACAGCGTCAACGTGATGGCGCCCGCGGTAGCCAGCGGCGTCAGCACCCAGGCAAAGCTGCGGGCCAGCAGCAACATGGTGCCCAGCGCTGCCATGCCGGTGCCCAGGGTCATCAGGATTTCCAGAGGCGTGGTTGAATACGGAGCCGGGATAGCCAGCCACCAGCCGGTGGTCGTGGGCAGTCCGAAGTCCGGGCCGTAGGTGAGGATGTCGGCATAACCTTCAGCATCCAGCCACGGGGTCGCGGCCAGGATGCGTTCCTGTCCGCCCAGCGGCCCGAGGAGCAGCAGGGACAACAGCCAGGTTCCGACCGCCAGCACCACGCCCCCGACGGCAAGCCGGATCTGGACGGCCGCCGAGCCGAGGTCCAGTCGTCCAATCGCCAGGCCGGCACAGATGTAGGCCATCCACGGGATGACCGGATAACTGCCGGTGAACAGCAGGACACCGACGACGTCGGCCGGCTGGGTGATCAGGCTGGTCAGCGTCGGATCGAAGCCGTCCAGGTCAGACAGCCCGTTGCGCACGTCCTGCATCAGCACCGGTCCCACGATGGCGAAGCCGAGGGCAGCAAGGGCCAGGGCCCGCGGTCCCAAGCCCAACAATGGCACTGCCAGCAGGAACATCATCCCGTAATAGGCCAGGATGATGGCGGCCGGCGGGTTCAGGTAAGCCAGTAACAAACCGAGCAAGCCGATGAGCAGGGCCCTCACGGCAAGGCCTGCCTGGGCGCCGAGGAGGGCACGGCCGTTCAGCAGCCGTGCCCCGCCGGACGAAAAGGTGAGCGATACGCCGGCCAGCAGCGCGAACAGGGCCGCCGACTTTCCGGCAAAGAAGGTCCAGACCAGCGTCGGGTCGCCATTGTCGTTCCAGGCAGGCATGATGTGGATCGCCATCATCCCGATCAGGGCTGCGCCGCGGGCCGCATCGACGCCAAGGAAGCGTTTCGAGGCAGGCCCTTTCTTCTGATCCTTCATCGTTCCTTCATTCCCGTGCTCATCGCCGGCTTAGGCCGGCAGCGGCGCGAGCACGCCCGTCGAGGTCATGTCCGCGAGCAAGGCCTGGGTTTCGTGCTGGTCCAAATCCACCAGCGGCGACCGGACCGGTCCGGCCGGAAGTCCCAGCGACTTGAGCGCTGCCTTGACCGAGGCGGCCGCCGGGGCACGGAACATGCCGCGGCAAACCGGCAACAGTTCGCGGTGGAGGGCCAGTGCCTCACCGATCCGCCCGTTGGAATAGTGGTCAAGGAGACTGCGCAGCCGGTCGCCGACCAGGTGCCCGACCACCGACACCATGCCCACGGCCCCGATCGAGAGCAGCGGAAGATTCAGTGCGTCGTCCCCGGAGTAGTAGGACAGGTAGGTCCGCCGCATCACCCAGGACGACGCTTCCAGGTCACCTTTGGCGTCTTTGACCGCAATGATCCGCGGGTGCTCGGCGGCAGCCGCCAGGGTGTCCGGTTCAAGGGCTACCCCGGTACGGCCAGGGTGGTCGTAGAGCATGACCGGGAGCGGGGTGCTGTCGGCGATGGCACGGAAATGCTGCAGGATGCCGGCCTGGGTGGGCCGGGAGTAGTACGGCGCGACGACCAGCAGGCCGTCAGCACCGTGCGCGGCGGCAGCCTCTGCCATCGCGACACTGTGGCGGGTATCCCCGGCCCCCACTCCCGCGATCACCTTTTTCCCGCGGCGTTCCAGCGCCCGTTTCGCGCTCTCTATCATCACGATCTTTTCCCGATCGGAGGTGGTGACCGATTCCCCCGTGGTGCCATTGACCACCACGCCGTCGTTCCAGCCGTCCTGGGTGAGCCAGGCGGCCAGTTTCTCGGCGCCGAATTCGTCCAGCCCTCCGTGCCGGTCGAACGGGGTCACCATGGCGGTCAACACGGAGCCGAAGGCCCGGTAGCCTTTTGAAGCGGCGCTGTTGCCAAAATTCTCGATTGTCGTCATGCCCCTCTAGTCCCCTCTTGCTCGACTCTTACTTGCCGATGAACGCCGGCTGCGCAGGCGCTGCCGCGTGCTCCGGCCAGTTGCGGATCGGGTTGCCGGCCCAGCTGCCGCCGGCCGGTACGTTTTCGGCGCGCATGACCAGCGAGCAGGCGCCCACGGTGGCCTGTTCACCCAGCGAACTGCCGGGCAGCACAATGCTGTTCGGACCCAGGGTGGAGCCGGCCTGCAGCCGAACGGTGTCCATCCGCATGATGCGGTCGTGGAACAGGTGGGTCTGCAGCACCGTGCCCCGGTTGACGCTGACGCCGTCGGCCAGGTGGATCAGGTCGAACTCCGGGAGCCACCAGGTCTCGCACCAGACACCGCGGCCGACTTTGGTGCCCATCAGCCGCAGCCAGGCGTTCAGCAGCGGAGTTCCCAGACTCATCCGGATCAGTCCGGCCACGGCGAGGGATTCGGAAAAGACATCGGCCAATTCGTTGCGCCAGACGAACGACGTCCAGAGCTGGTGTTCGGACGGTTTGAACCGTCCGACCAGCGCCCATTTCGCTGCCAGTGCCATCAGGCAGGCGGCAACGGCGCTGGCCAACAGGACCGGCCCCGACCAGGCGACCATGGCCGCCAGGCCCGCCTCCGCATTGATCGAAAAAAGCACGTACACGGTGCACAGGGCCAGCCAGGCGGTGAAGATGGCAGGCAGGATCCGGCAGCATTCGACTGCGGCCCGGGCCAGCACCAGATGCCGCGCAGGATGGTAGGTCCGGCTGCCTTCCGCATCATCCACCGGGCGCGGAAGTTCCACTGCCGGACGGCCGAACCAGGATGAGCGGGCCGGCATGTCCTTCGGAGCCGAGGACAGGACGGCGATCAACGAATCTGCCGGCACATTCCGGTCCGGACCGACAATGGCGGAATTGCCGACAAATGATTTTTCGCCCACGGTCGCCGGCCCCAGGTGCAGCCACCCGCAACGGGCCCGCGGGGCGGAAACCATCGAATGGTCGGCCAGGAAGGACCGGTCCGCGACACTGGTCAGGTGCGGCACGGTTTCCACCGTGGAGATCTCCACATTCCGGCCGACCCGGGCGCCCAGCAGGCGCAGCCAGGCAGGTGTGGCCAGGCTGGCATAGAGCGGATAGGTGGAGATGAGGGATTTGGTCAACAGGGCGTTGGTCAGCCACGCCGCCCAGGCTGCGCGGCCGTCCAGCGAATGGAAGCCGGGCTTCATCAGCCTGCCGAGCAGCCGGACCGTTCCCGCAGTCAGGCAGAGATAGACGGCCAACGTCGCCACGATGAACAGCGGGCTCCACGCAGCCAGCATCCAGAGCGCGTCCTCGAGCCGGCCGATGCCGGCGATGACCTGGATCATCAGCAACCCGCCGGGTACCATGCTGACCAGCGGCAGCAGGGCCAGCACGGCCAGGCCAAGAGGGTACAGGAACCTCGTGCTGCCCGGCTTCCGGTGCTTTGGCGCCGGGGGCCAATCCTCGCCGGCGGTGCCGATTCGCTGCATCTGCGAACCGGCCCAGTGTTCACCCGCCGGGACGACACCGGTGACGCAGGTGCCGGGGGCCACTTCGGCGCCGGCTTCAACATGCGCGCCCGGCATCAGGGTGGAGCGGGTACCGACCCGGACTGTCGCGTCCACCTGCACCGGGCCAACATGCAGCAGGTCGCCGTCGAGCCAGTGCCCGGCCAGGTCAACCTCATACTCGATGGTTGCCCCGTCACCGATGACAGCCAGGCCGGTGACCGGCGGCATCGTGTCCAAGTGGACATGCCTGCCAACCGAGCAGCCCAACGCCCGGGCATACCACGGCGCCAGCGGGGTCCCCATCGCAGGCTCCAGCTTACAGAAGGTGACAATCCGTTCCACAGCCCACAGCCTGACGTGGAGCCACCCGCCCCGCCGGTAGGTACCTGGCCGGACACCGGCCAGCAGAATGCGGGCTGAACCGACGGCCAACAGGAACCGGAACGGCAGGCTGTACAGCACCACCCACGCCGCCAGCGTCGGCAGCAGCGGCGGGTTGGGCATCCAGGGGGCGTCGGTGAGCTGGAAAAGCACCAGACAGACGATCGCGATGCCGGTGACATAGCGCAGCCCCACGATGCCGTACAGGCCCAGCACCACGGGCAACTGCAGCAGACCGGTCCACCAGGGCGTCGGGCGGATGGTCCGCTGCCGGACGTCGGCGGCCTGCAGCGTGCCCAGGAAGGCGGCCATGCCGCCCAGCGTCGGATGGTCGTAGATGTCCGCTACCGAAACGTCCGGATAGCGGTCCCGCAGGGCTGAAACCAGCTGGGCGGCAGACATGCTGGCTCCGCCCACTGCGAAGAAATCGCTGTCCTGGGTCAGCGGTTGCGGACCGAGCAGGTCTGTCCATTGCTCCGCCAGCCAGCCGGCGTCGCCACTGAGCTCCGGGACGCCACCCTGCGCTCCGGAGCCTCCCGCCAGCGGCCAGGGCAGCGCTTTCCGGTCCACCTTGCCCGAGGTTTTCAGCGGCAGTTCGTCAATGATCCCCAGTGCCGGCACCAGCTGGGCCGGCAGCTTTTCCGCCAGCCGGGCACGGGCCGCAGCGAGGTCGATGCTCCCGCTCGACGCCGGCACCAGATACCCGGCCAGCACCTTGTTGCCGCTCGGCGTCGTCCGGACCGCGCTGGCCGCTGCTGCGACCCCGGGCAGTTCGGTCAGCGCCTGGTCAATTTCGCCCAGCTCCACCCGCCGGCCGGCGAGCTTGACCTGCTCGTCCGCCCGGCCCACAAAGACCAGCCCCTGCGGATCGGCCAGGACCAAGTCACCGCTGCGGTAGGCCCGGTCCCACCCGAGGGCCGGCATGGGCGCATATTTCTCGGCGTCCTTCGCCTGGTCCAGGTAGCGGCCCAGACCGACGCCGCCGATGATGAGCTCGCCCTCCTCGCCCCAGTTGACCGGCTGGCCGTCAGGGTCCACCACGGCCAGCTCCCAGCCGCGCAACGGCAGGCCGATCCGCGCCGGCGGAGTCCCGTCCAGCTGCGCACCGCAGGCAATGACCGTGGCTTCGGTGGGACCGTAGGTATTCCACACCTCCCGCGACGGGCCGGCCAGCCGCGCGATCAGTTCGTTCGGACAGGCCTCCCCGCCGAAGATCAGCAGCCGGACATTTTCCAGCGCCTGCGCGGGCCACAGGGCCGCCAGCGACGGCACGGTGGAAACGACAGTGATGTGCCGTTCGGACAGCCACGGACCCAGATCGGCACCGGAGCGGACCACGGACCGCGGTGCCGGCACCAGGCAGGCGCCGTTGCGCCATGCCAGCCACATCTCCTCGCACGAGGCATCGAAGGCAACCGACAATCCCGCCAGCACCCGGTCGCCCGGTCCGAGGGGCCGGTCGGTGCAGAACATTTCGGCCTCGGCATCCACCCAGGCTCCTGCGGACCGGTGGGTGATCGCCACGCCCTTGGGCTTGCCGGTGGAGCCGGAGGTGAAGATGATCCAGGCATCGTCATCAAGATGCGGCTGCGGAATCTGTCCCAGCGGCCGGACTTCCGGCACCAGCGAGACCTCCAGGCCGGCACCGATGACGGCGCAGACGCCGGCCTCCTGCCACACCGTTGCCGCACGCTCGTCCGGCTCGTCCGCGTCCACCGGCACATAGGCGGCGCCGGAAGCAAGCACCCCAAGGATCGCTATGTACAGGTCCGCGGAGCCGGACGGAACCCGCACCCCTACCCGGTCACCTGCTCCGATGTCGGCGCTCCACAGGTGCCGCGCCACGCCCTGCATCCTGACCCCGAGCTCCTGGTAGGTCAGCGGACCGGCACCATCGTCGATGGCCGCGGCTGCGGGGTGCGCGGCGATGGTGTGGTTGATGATTTCCAGCAAGGTCCGCTCGACTGCTGCCGACCGGCTGGGAAAAACCGCTGCCCCGGGACAGGTGCCGGACTCCCCAGGTGCGTTCGGGCCGGAGCCAACGGCTGCCGCCGTCGTCGGTATTGTTGAGTCACTACCTGATGCGCCTACGTATTTCAATGAAGATCCCCCAGATACTTCAGTTGCTTCCACCAAAGGACACGTGGAAGGGCCGTCGACCGCGTTGTCTTGCAGCCCGGTGGCCGGCAGCCGGGCATACGGGATGGAACCGGCGACGGCTGGGGGCATGCGTCGCTCACGCGAGGCGCCGCCGCCGGCTCCGCATGGGAACCGCCATGTTTCCGAGGCAGCCTGGCTGCCGCAGGGAACATGGCGGTAGGCGCCCGTGACCGAGCGCCGCTGTGCGGTGAAGAAACGTACTCGAATTGCCCCTACGATTGCAGTCTAGGAAGCCCAAGTTGCCGGCACATCAGTAGTCCATACGGGCTCCGTCCGCTGACTACTCAGAAGATCGGAGCCGGATACGGGCCGCCGGTCCCGCCAGACGCTAAGGGACTATTTGCAGCCGGTACCGACCGCGTAGCTGCCCACCTTGGCCGGCAATTTGCCAGGTGCCGGCGCCTCGCCGGTCAGGTAGTCCAGCAACGCCTCGAACGCCGCCGGGGTGTCCCCGTACAACGCGGCCTTCAGCCGGGCATCGGCAGCGGCCAGGCCCCAGGGGTCGCCGAGTGCGACGGCGATATCCCCCGAGCCGGCTTCGCCGCCGTCGAGCAGGGTGAGCACCGGACCGCCGCCCACCTGCAGTCCGCGGGCCCGGGCCGCCTCGGTCAGCCGCTGCACGTCCTGGGCATCGGCACCCCGGATCGTGAGCGAGCCGTGCAGTTGGTCGCCGGAGCACTGCCCGGTCAGCACTGTCAGCGCCGCCGCCGAGGCCGCCTTGGACTCGGCCAGGTGCGCTCCCACCTCCGTCAGGGGTACCTCTTTGCCGAGGGAATTGTGCAGGGATTCCTGCCAGAGCTGCAGGGTGGCCACGCGGGTGGCAGCCTCGTCCAGCCGTTGCTGCGGCAGGGAACCGTCCTTGACCGCGGCCACAATGGCGGCGTGCGCGGCATACGGATCCGCCGGCATCAGCAGCAGGTCAGCCCCGGCCTGCAGGGCCATCGGCGCAGCCTGCCCGCCCGGATACGTGGACTCGATGGCGCCCATGTTCAGCGCGTCGGTGATCGCCACGCCCTCAAAGCCCAGCCCGCGCAGTGCCTTATAGCTGGCGGCGGACAGCGAGGAGGGCATGCCCGGTTCGAGCGCGTCGACGGCGATGTGGCCCATCATCACCACCGGCGCGGCGGCAGCGATGGCGTCCCGGAAGGGTGCCCAGTCCCGCTTCCGCAGCTGCGCCAGGGACGCCTTCTGCTCGGGCAGGGCCAGGTGCGAGTCGGTGGTCACCGAGCCGTGGCCGGGGAAGTGCTTGACGCTGGGCAGCACTCCGGCCGCTTCGAAACCTGCCAGCAGCGGCGCCAGCTGCGGCCCGGCCACCGCACCGCTGCTGCCCAGCGAGCGCGCGCCGATGGTCGGATCCTGCGCGCCCACGGTCAGGTCGGCGCTGGGTGCGTGGTCCATCGTGAAGCCCAGCGCGGCCAGTTCGGTGGCCAGTGCCTGCATCGAATTGCGGGAGACGTCCGCGCTGCCGGCGGCGCCGTAGGTCATCGGCGACGGCCACTCGGTCAGCGGCGCCCGCAGCCGGGCCACCAGGCCGCCTTCCTGGTCCACCGAAATGATCCCCGGCCAGTTGCGGCCCTGGGACAGCGCCTGCTGCAGGGACTCATTGACGGTCTTCATCGCTGCGATGTCCACGCGGCCGCCGGCGTCGGTGGGTACGTTGTCCCCCATGATGATGCTGCCGCCCAGATGCAGGTCCTTGATCGCCTGCAGCTGCGGCGCCGGGTCCGTCCCGGCGTAGAATGCCACCATGACCTGGCCGGCCTTCTCGGCCAGGGTCATGTGCGCAACCGCGGCCTTGGCGTCGTCGTAATTCTGTTGCGACGGACCCCAGGACAGCGGTGGTTCCTCCTGCGGCTGTGCCGCGGACGACGACGGCGGTGCACCGGTTCCCGGTACGGAAGCGGGTGGGTTGGCGCTACAGGAGGACAGCAGGACGGCGGCTGAAAGGGCCAGGGCGGAAAGTGTTGCACGCCATGGCCGCGGCCCGGAAAAACTCACATCTGAGACCGTACCACTGGAATAGAATCGTGCTGGGCTCCCCCTCCCCCGCTCAGCCCGTCCCCCGCCCTCAGGAGCCGCCAGTGAACATCGATTTCGCCCCCTCCGCCCGGTCCACCCTGGGCGTGGAATGGGAGCTGGCGCTGGTGGACCGCCGGACCGGCGAACTGGTCTCGGTGGCCCAGGACGTACTGCAGGACCTGAAGAGCCACCACCCGGAACTCAAGGACGATGACGAGCATCCCCACGTGAAGCAGGAGCTGCTGCTGAACACGGTGGAACTGGTCACCGGGATCTGCACCTCCGTGGAACAGGCCAAGGACGAATTGGCCGGCGGCCTGGCGTCGGTGCGCACCGCCACCGATCCGATGGGCGTGGAACTCTTCTGCGCCGGCAGCCACCCCTTCGCCGCCCCGCGCTCCCAGCCGGTGACGGACAAGGAACGCTACGCCAAGCTGATCGACCGGACCCAGTGGTGGGGCCAGCAGATGGTGATCTACGGAGTGCATGTCCATGTGGGTCTGGACCACCGGGACAAGGCGCTGCCGGTGATGGACGGGCTGATCAACTACTTCCCGCATTTCCAGGCGCTCTCCGCCTCGTCGCCGTACTGGGGCGGGGAGGACACGGGCTATGCCTCACAGCGGGCGCTGATGTTCCAGCAACTGCCCACCGCCGGACTGCCGTTCCAGTTCCCCTCCTGGGCGTCCTACGAGGACTACGTGCAGGCCATGGTGACCACCGGGGTGATCGACGTGATCAGCGAGATCCGCTGGGATATCCGGCCCGTGCCCCGGCTGGGCACCATCGAAATGCGGGTCTGCGACGGCATGGCCACGCTGGAGGAGGTCGGCGCGGTCGCGGCATTGACGCAGTGCCTGGTGGAGGAGTTCTCCACCGTGCTGGACGAGGGCTGGGCGATTCCCACGATGCCGCCGTGGCATGTGCAGGAGAACAAGTGGCGGGCCGCCCGCTACGGCCTGGACGCGATCGTGATCCTGGATGCAGCCGGCAAGGAAATGCTGGTCACCGACCACCTGCGCGAACATGTGCTCAACCGGCTCGAGCCGGTGGCACGCCGGCTGGGCTGCAGCAAGGAACTGGCCGACATCGAGGGCATCCTGCAGCGCGGAGCCGGCTACCAGCGCCAGCGGCGGATCGCCGCCGAGAACGACGACGACCTGCGCGCCGTCGTCCTGGACGGCATCCAGCTGCTGCGCAACGGCTACTGACCCCTGCCCCACCATCCCCCATCGACTTGCCAGATAACGCCCTTTCCAGGCGTGAAAACGGCGTTATCCGTCAAGTCGATGTGGGAGGGATGGAGGGGAGGGGTTACGGGCCACGCCTGGCCAGGCGGAGGCCCAAGGCGGTGCCGGCACCGAGGGCGAGAGTCAGCAGCCCGAAGCCGGAAACGGCCAGCCCCGCTTTCTGCTGGCCCGAGAGCAGGTCCAGCGGTGAGAAGGGCGCACCGGCAAAGAGTGCGAAGTCATGGGGCGGCGACGTGAGGCAGAGGACAATTCCAGCCAGCACAAGCGCCAGCCCGGTTACCGACAGGACCGCGGCCGGACGCCGCAGGAGCATCATGGGGCGATGCTAACAGGGCCCGCCTACAGGTGGACGGACGTCACCGGCATGGAGGAATCCGGGGCGAACGTGAGGCCGCTGGGCCCGGCGCCGGCCATGACCACCTGGGCGCCCAGGGCCGCGACCATGGCGCCGTTGTCCGTGCACAGGTTGATCGGCGGCACCCGCAGGCTGATCCCGTGCGCCGCGCAGCGCTCCTCGGTCAGCGCGCGCAGCCGCGAGTTCGCCGCCACGCCGCCGCCGAGCAGCAGGTTGGTGATCCCGTGCTCGGTGCAGGCCAGCATGGCCTTGGCCGTGATCACGTCGACCACCGCTTCCTGGAAGGACGCGGCGATGTCGGCCACCGGGACCGCTTCGCCAGCCGCTTCGTACTGCTCCACGCAGCGGGCGACGGCGGTCTTCAGGCCGGAGAAGGACCAGTCGTAGCGGTGCGGCCCGGGCGCCTCGGCGCTGCCCATGTACTTGGGCTGGCTGAGCCCGCGCGGGAAGCGGATGGCCTTCGGGTTGCCCTCGCGGGAGAGCCTGTCGATCGCCGGCCCGCCCGGATAGCCGAGCCCGAGGATGCGCGCCACCTTGTCATACGCCTCGCCCGCGGCGTCGTCGATGGTGGAGCCGAGCAGCTCGACGTCATCGGTGATGGACTTCACCCGCAGGATCTCGGTGTGGCCGCCGGACACCAGCAGGGCGCCAAGGTTCTGCGGCAGCTCGCCGCCGTCGAGCAGTCCCACGCCGATGTGGGCGACCAGGTGGTTGATCGCAAACAGCGGCTTGCCGGTGGCAAGCGCGAGCGCCTTGGCCGCGCAGACGCCGACCATCAGCGCGCCGGCCAGCCCCGGTCCGGATGTCACGGCCAGAGCGTCGACCTCGTCCAGCGTGACCCCTGCCTCGTCCAGGGCCTGGCGCAACGTG
Organism: Arthrobacter hankyongi; assembly: GCF_022012395.1. Taxonomy (GTDB): domain Bacteria; phylum Actinomycetota; class Actinomycetes; order Actinomycetales; family Micrococcaceae; genus Crystallibacter; species Crystallibacter hankyongi. The sequence continues at coordinate 206,588 of NZ_JAKLTQ010000003.1, read as the reverse complement.
GGGATCATCGCGTCCAAATGGGCGCGGGAGGCGATCTCCGGGATCACTCCGCCGAAGCGTACATGCTCCTCCATCGAGGAGGACACGGTGTTGGCCAGCAGTTCGTCGCCGCGGACGATCCCGACGCCGGTCTCGTCGCAGGAGGATTCGATGCCGAGCACCAGCGGCTTCTCGCGGTTCACTGTGTCTCCTCGGTGATGTTGTGGGGCGCCGGGATGGCTTCGCTGCGCCGGGCCGGGACGCCGGTCCAGTTGGCCAGCACCAGCTGCATGATCAGTGCGTCCGCGCCGTCGCGGTAATAGCGCGGCCGGATGTGGATCTGCTCGAAGCCGAACCAGCCGTACAGCCGCTGCGCCCGCGGGTTGTCCGCCCGCACTTCGAGCAGCACGTCCCGGGCCCCGAACGCGCGGGCCTCCTCGATCAGCGTGGCCAGCAGTTCGGTGCCGATCCCCTGCCCCTCGCGTTCGGGGACAACGGCGATGGTCTGCACGTCGGCGATCGGCGGTACGCACATCACGCCGGCGTAGCCGATCACGGTGCCCAGCGCGTCAACAGCCACATAGTAGGTGCGGGTGTCCGGCTGGGACAGCTCGTCGTAGAACATGTAGGTGGGCCAGGCGTCCACCGGGAACAGGGCCTTCTCCAGGGCGTCCACGGCCGGAACGTCCGCCTCGGTCATCGGGCGGATGCCGGCTGCGCCGGGACGCATGGCGGCGGCGCTCACAGTGCCCGCTTCCGCGGGCCGGGCACCTTGGCATCGGATTCGCGCAGGTACAGCGGCGTGGTGTCCAGCAGCGGCACCCCGTGCGACAACCGGGCGGCGGCGGTGCGGCCCAGCGCCTCGGCGGTGGGCTGAAGCTGCCCGAAACCGGCCACCGCGTCCAACTGGTCCTGGTAGATTCCGGCGCCGCGGCCGTAGGCCGGCAGCGGCGGCAGTTCCGCGGCCGGGCCGACGTGCGGGCCGTCCAGCAGCACCGGCCACCCGCTGCCGTCCGTGCCGTAGCGGGCCCAGTAAACCTCCCGGCGCCGGGCATCGGTGGCCACCAGGAATTCTGTGTGCCCTGCCGCACGGGCGGCCGGGGCCGCGTCGGCGGCGACGGCGTCCAGGCTCATCACCCCGTGCAGCGGCTTGTGCCAGGCGAAAGCCAGCGTCCGCGCCGTCGCAATCCCGGACCGCAGGCCGGTGAACGGTCCGGGTCCGACGCCGACCACCAGGGCGTCGAGCTGGTCCGGGCGGATGCCGGACTCGTCCAGCAGGGCGCGGATGCCCGGGGCCAGGACCTCGGCATGGGTGCGGGTGTCCTCGGTGGCGAAAGCAGTGAGGGTCTGCCCCTCTCCGGTCAGCAGCGCCGCGCTGGCAATGGCGGAAGTATCGATGGAGAGGATCAGCACCCGACTAGTTTACTCGTGCGGCCGGCCCCGCCCCGCAGAGCCGGTTTACCCGTGCGGCCGGCCCCGCCCGGGCCAGACGGTCAGAACAGCGGCCGGCCCTCCCAGCGCGGGCCGTAGGCGGCGATCCGGATGACCCGCGGCTCGTCCTGGTCCGCTTCGTCGAAGTCCGCGGTGAAGCCGGCCCGCTCCGGACCGGCAGCGGCCGGAGCGCCGGTGCTGCGCTCGAAGGTGATATCGAGCCAGCTGTCGCTCAGATGCTCGACCCGGCCGCGGCCCCACTCCACCACGGTGACGGCAGAGTCCGCGGTGTTCTCCAGGTCGATGTCGTCGATTTCCGCGTCGGAGCCCAGCCGGTAGGCATCGACATGGACCAGGTCCGGGCCGCCGCCGAGGCTGGGATGGCTGCGCACCAGCACGAAGGTGGGCGAGATGATGCCCGGGCGCACACCCAGGCCCTGGCCCAGCCCCTGGGTGAAGGTGGTCTTACCGGCGCCGAGCTCGCCCGCGAGCACCAGCAGGTCCCCGGCCTGCAGCACGGTGCCGATCCGCGACGCAAGTGCCTGGGTGTCCGCCGCGCTGGAAGCGCTCAGTTCCACGCTCCAGACGGGTGCCGGTTCCGCCGGACCGTTCACGGCGCCGCCACCGAGGGGGCCGTCTGCGCCGCGGGACCGGCGCCCTCGGGCACGGCAGCCGGCTCCGGCGACTGGCCCGTGTAGGCGCGCGGCACCCGGCCGCTGATCCGCGTGACAATCTCGTAATTGATCGTGCCCGAGGCCACGGCCCAGTCCGTCGCATCCGGCGCGTCATCGCCGGGGCCGAAGAGGATGATCTCCTCCCCGGGTTCAAAGCCGGCGTCGGCCGACTTCAGGTCCACCACGAACTGGTCCATGGCGATGCGTCCGACGACGTCGTACCGGCGGCCGCGAATGGCCACCTGGGCGCCGCTGGCAATCCGCGGCACCCCGTCCGCATAGCCCATCGGGACCAGGACCAGCGTGGTCGGCTCCTGGGTGCGGTAATGCAGCCCGTAGGAGACACCCTGGTCCACCGGGACCTTCTTGCAGTTGGCCACCCTGGTGCGCAGCGTCATCGCCGGCGTCAGCTTCAGGTCCTCGGCACGCTGGTTCTCGAACGGGGAAAGCCCGTAGAGCCCCAGGCCGATGCGGACCAGGTCAAAGTGGGCGTCCGGGCGGGTCAGCGCGCCCGGGGTGTTGGCCAGGTGCCTGACCTCCAGATGCAGCCCGGCATCCTCGGCCGCGGCGACGGCCGCCCGGAACCTGTCGATCTGCTCGTCCGTCTCGGGCCGCTGCGGCTCGTCGGCCACGGCCAGGTGGGAAAAGACACCGACCACGCGCAGCAGCCCCTCGTCCTGGAAGGCCTGGGCGCGGCCGATCAGGGCCTCCCACTCATCGGGCGGGCAGCCGTTGCGGCCGAGCCCGGTGTCGATTTTCAGGTGGATGCGGGCGGGCCGCTCCTGCTCATGGGCCGCGGCGGCGACGTGCTCGAGTTCCCAGCCGGAGATGCCGATGTCCACCCCTGCGCGGATGGCTGCAGCGAAATCGCTGTCCGGCGTGTGCAGCCAGGCGAGCAGCGGCGCGTCGATGCCGGCGTCGCGCAGCACAAGTGCTTCGGAAATGTGCGCGACGCCGAGCCACGACGCCCCGGCCTCCAGGGCGGCCCGGGCCACCGGCAGCGCACCGTGGCCGTAGGCGTCCGCCTTGACCACGGCCATTACCCGGGCCGGTTCGGTTACCTTGCGGAACTGGCGCACATTGTCGCGGATGGCATCAAGGCTGATGAGGGCTTGGCGGTCAAATTTCCCGGACGTCGCTGTAGAACTCACCCGTCCATTGTTCCACTTGGCCGGGCGGGCTCGTGCACGCCGCCGGCGTCGGAATGGCGTGCGACCGTTGCCGCCGCCCGCCGGACCGCCTGCGGCGGTACGTCCGGAAGCAACTGTTCCAGGAAGGCATAGCGGCGCAGCCACTGCCCGCGCACGCTCTGGCCAGAGGTGTTCATCCGTTCCCACCAGTCCGCGATGTCGCCCCAGCCCGGCGCGGCGAGCGAACCGCCGAACTGCTGGATCGACAAGGCCGCGCACAGGTTCGCGAAGGCCAGCCGGTCCGGCAGCCGCCAGCCGGCGAGGGTGCCCAGCAGGAACGCGGCGCCGAAGCAGTCCCCGGCACCGGTGGCGTCGTAGGCCTTGACCGGCAGCGCCGGGGCCCAGTCCTCCTCGCCGGTCAGCGAATCGATCGCGATGGCCCCGCGTCCGCCCAGGGTGACCACCGCGACCGGCACCCGGTCGGCCAGCGCGTAGAGCGCCGCCCACGGATCCTCCGTGCGGGTGTACCTGATGGCTTCGGTGTCATTGGGGGTAAAGGCGTGGAACTTCTCCAGGTTGCGCAGCGTGTCCGCCGACCACTGCCCGGTGGGGTCCCAGCCGACGTCGCCGAACAACTTGGCCCCCTTGTCCCGGGCGGCCAGCGCCCAGGGTTCCAGGTCCGGCCCGAGCGAGGTGACCGCGGCGCGGCAGCGCGGCGGGTCCCCGATCAGTTCGGAGGCGCTCAGCGGCGCCGGATGCCCGTGGGTGACAAAGGACCGGTCCTGGCTGGTGGACAGCGAGACGGACACCGGCGAATGCCAGCCGGGAAACCGCCGGGACAAGGACAGGTCCACGTATTCCTGCCGTTCAAGGATGCCCTGGTTGAACTCGCCGTAAACGTCGTCGCCGAAGGCCGCGGCCAGCGTGGTCTGCAGGCCCAGCCGGCTCGCGGCGACCGCCTGGTTCGCCGCCCCGCCGGGACAGGACCCCATGCCTTCGCTCCACAACTCCTCACCGGGTGCCGGCATGGCCTCGAGCCCGGTGAAGATGATGTCCAGGAATACGGGCCCGGTCAGCAGCAGGTCAAAGTCCGGCGCATCCGCCGTCCTGGCCGCCGCCAGCGGATCGAAGCGGTGTGGCGGGTTGAGGAAAGGGCCCATGCTGGCACAATACAAGCTGGGGGCCGGATGCTGAGAGGGCGGCAGGGTGAAACTTTCCATATTGGGCGGCGGCGGATTCCGCGTGCCTCTCGTCTATCGTGTACTGGCGGGGACCGACGGCGAACTGGTGGACGAGGTGATGCTCCAGGACTCGGACGCCGGCCGGCTGGACGCGATCGCCCGGGTGCTGGCGGACCTGCCCCTGCCCGAGCATGCCACGCCGCCGAAACTGACCTTCGCCCGGAACCTTGACGACGCCCTGGCCGGCGCCGGCGTCGTGTTTTCCGCAATCCGTCCCGGCGGTACCGCCGGGCGGACGGTGGACGAGCGGGTGGCCACCCGGCTGAACCTGCTGGGGCAGGAAACCACCGGGGCCGGCGGCATCGCCTATGCGCTGCGGTCCGTTCCGGCCGCGCTGCAGATCGCGCACCGGATGCGCGAACTGTGCCCGCAGGCCTGGCTGATCAACTTGACGAACCCGGCGGGCCTGGTGACCGAAGCGGTCAGGCCGATCCTCGGCGACCGCGTGGTGGGCATCTGCGACTCGCCCATCGGTCTGGTCCGCCGCGCGGCCCGGGCCGCCGGCGTGCCGATGCGGGCCGGCTCGCTGCCCGGGGTGGACTATGTGGGGCTGAACCATCTGGGCTGGCTGCGCGGGCTGGAGTACGACGGTGAGGACCGGCTGCCGGGGCTGCTGGCCGACGAGCACCGGCTGGCGTCCTTCGAAGAGGGCCGGGTCTTTGGCGCTCCGCTGCTGCAGACGCTGGGGGCCATCCCCAACGAGTACCTCTTCTACTACTATTTCCGCCGCGAGGCGACGTTGGCCCTGTCCGGCGCAGCCCAGACCCGCGGTGAGTTCATCCACGGCCAGCAGCAGGAGCTGTACGCCAAGCTGCGGTCCTCGGCGGCGCCGTTCCGGGACTGGGAGGCTGCGCGGCAGGCCCGCGAAGAGGGCTATCTGGCCGAGGCCAGGGTGGACGGCGGGGCCCGGACGTTGCTGGATGACGCCGGGGGCTACGAACAGGTGGCCTTGGATACCATGCGCGCGCTGCTGACGGGGGTGCCGGCGGAGCTGATCCTGAACGTGCGCAACGGGGACACCTTCGCACAACTGCCGGCGGACGCCGTCATCGAGGTCCCCGCCGTCGTCGACAGCAACGGGGCCCGGCCCCTGCCGGCCAAGCCGCTGGGACTGCACGAAGCCGGCTACATGAACCAGCTGAAGGCGGTGGAACGGGAGGCCATCAAGGCAGGCCAGGGTGACCGCGACGCCGCGCTGCGCGCCTTCATGATCCACCCGCTGATCAGCTCCGGCCATGCCGCGATCCGCCTGCTCGAAGCGTACGAGCAGGCGCACGGCTACCAGTGGGCCTGAGCCGGCCCACCCCTCCTCCAGTCCCTTGCCCGGCCCCACGCCCATGTTTATGCTTCAAGCAATACAAACCCGCAGGTCAGGGCATTGGTTGAAGCCTAAAGAAGGGAGCGGAGGCCCAATGCTGGGAGCCAGCCGCCAGGAAGGGAGCAGCAGATGGATTTCATCGGCCTGGGCATCGGCATCATTGCGGTCCTGGCCGTCATCGGCCTGACCGTATGGATCGCTCTCCGGCCCGGCACCCTGAAACCCGGCGCAACCGGCGCTGCAGGGGCCTTCGGCGCCGTCGAGGAAGTCTTCGCTCCCGCCCGGTACGAAGCCCGGCTGGAAATCGAACGGCAGCAACAGGCGCCGGCCCCGGCGCCGCTGCCCGGGGACACGGGCCCGGATGAAGCCCCCGGGCCTGAGCAGCGGCGGGCCTAGAGGTCCTTGACCAGCACCCGGGAGCGGCGCTGCCAGTTGTACAGGTTCTGGCGGGCCTGCGGCAACTGGTCCACGGAGCCCTCGACAAAGCCGCGCTTGAGGAACCAGTGCATCGTCCGGGTGGTCAACACGAACAACTGCTTCAGTCCGGCCGCGCGGGCACGCTGCTCGATCCGCTGCAGGATCATCTCCCCGTCGCCCTTGCCCTGCGCCGAGGGGTTGACCGCCAGGCAAGCCATTTCGCCGATCCCGTCGGCCGGGAACGGGTACAGCGCGGCGCAGCCGAAGATCACCCCGTCATGTTCGACGACGGTGAAGTTCCCGACCTCGCGCTCGATCAGCGAGCGGTCGCGCCGGACCAGGGTGCCGTCCTCCTCCAGCGGCCGGATCAGCGCCAGGATGCCGCCGACGTCGTCGTTCGCCGCCTCGCGCACCGCCTGCAGGGTTTCCTTCACCAGCATGGTACCCACGCCTTCGTGCCGGAACAGTTCCAGCAGCACGCTGCCGTCCAGCCCCTGCGGAATAATGTGGGCCCGGGGCACACCGCCCTGGCAGGCGCGCAGGGCGTGGCGCAGCTGGAAGGCCAGGGCCTCGGGCAGTCCGCCGGCCGACAGCAGCGACTGCGCGGTGGCCTCGGAGATTTCGGCCAGCATCCGGCCCTGGGCATCCGGGACCCCGGCCGAGTCCGCCAGCAGCACAAGCTTGTCCGCCCCGAGCGCGACGGCGGTACTGGAGGCCACATCCTCCATGCTCAGATTGAACGCCTCGCCGGTGGGTGAATAGCCCAGCGGGGACAGCAGCACGATCGCCCCGGCGTCGACCGCCAGATCGATCATCGAGGTATCGATCTTGCGCACCACGCCGGTGTGCTGATAGTCCACTCCGCCGAGGATGCCCACCGGGCGGGCCACCACGAAATTCCCGGAGACCACACGGATCGAGGCATGCGCCATCGGTGTGTTCGGCAGGCCCTGGGAGAACGCCGCCTCGATGTCCAGGCGCAGCTCGCCCGAGGCCTCCTTGGCGCATTCCAGCGCGGCCGGGTCGGTGATCCGCCGGCCGTCGGCATAGAGGGACTGGAGGCCGCGCAGCTGCAGCTGCGCATTGACCTGCGGCCGCGAACCGTGGACCACGATGATCCGCATGCCCAGCGCCTGCAGCAGGCTCAGGTCCTGCACCAGGGCGTTGAGCCGGCCCGCCTCCACCAGCTCGCCCGGCACTCCGACCACAAAGGTCCTGCCCCGGAAGGCGTGGATATACGGCGCAACGGCGCGCAGCCAGGCGACGAACTGCCCCGGCTCCGAGGAGGCAGTGCCGGAGACGGCAGCGGGCACGGAGGCGGCGGCAGTGGGTGCGGGTTCCATCGGCTCAGTATATTTGCGCGGCACCGACGGCTGCCGCTTCCCGCTCCCGCCGTTCGTCCGTCCCCGGCCGGCGCCGGGGCACCGGCAGGGTCAGCACGGCGAGGCTGCCGACCACGAGCGCGACGCCGAGCCAGCTCTGGGCGGACAGTCGCTCGCCGACGATCAGGACGGCCAGGGCGGCCGCAACAACCGGTTCTGCCAGCGACAACGTGGTGGCGGTGCTGGCCCGAACCCGGGCCAGTCCCCAGCCGAAAAGCAGGTAGCCGGCGAACATCGGAACCAGGGCCATGTAGACCCCGACCGCCGCATTGGTCCAGGAGTCCAGCAGCGGGGCCCCGGTGGCGGCGAGGACGGGTACCAGCAGCAGCCCGCCCAGGCCGAAGACCGCACCCATCGCGGCCCGTGCCGGTACGGCCCGGGCCATGAGCCGGTGCGCGGCCCACGAATACACGGCGTACGCCAGCCCTGCGGCCAGGCCAAGGGCTATGCCCGCCAGGGCCGACGGCGCCGGGCCGGCCCCGTCGGCCGGGCCGTCCGGCTGCGCCTCGGCAAAGCAGAGCAGTGCGGCGCCGGTGAGTCCGAGCGCGGCGCCCGCCACCCAGCGGGGGCCCAGCCGATGCCGGTCGACGACCCGCTCGATGAAGGCGGATGCCACCGGCGCCGATCCGATCGTGACTACCGTACCGACGGCGACCCCGGCCAGGTGCATCGAGGTGTAGAAGGCCAGCGGGTACACGGCGACGGCGATGGCGCCGAGGACGACGACCGTCCACTGGCCGCGCAGCCGCACTCGGGCTCCGGCCAGGACACGCGCCCCGGCCAGCGCCTGGAGCAGCCCGCCCAGACCCATCGCCGCAGCACCGATAGCGAGCGGTCCGGCGCCGGGGGCAAACGTGGCTGCGGTACCGGTGGTACCCCAAAGCACCGAGGCGGACAGCACCAGGAGCGCGCCAAGCACTGGCCCGCCCGGCCGCAGGGACGTACTCACCGGTTGTCCAGGAGGCCGGACGCGAGGTCGCGGGCCCGGCGCAGCCGGCGGTCACCACCGTCAAGCCCGGCGCGGACCATCGCCCCTTCGAGCAGGAACGACAGGTGCTCCGCGGTGCCGCGGCACCATTCGGGATCCCGGGGCGCCAGTTCCTTCAGATGCTCCAGCAGCAGGTTCTCGATCTCCTCCTTGTGCCGGCGCACGGCCGCGCGGCCGGGGTGGCGCGAGGGCAGCTCGGCGGCCGCGTTGAGCAGGCCGCAGCCCCGGAAATCCGCCTCGTAGGCCAGGGCCGCATGATCAAGGTAGGCGTCGAACACGGCGAGCACCCGGTAGCGCGGACTGCGCGCCTCCGCCAGCCGCCGGCGGTACAGCTGAAGCAACGTGGCGTGCCGGTCCTCGAGGTAGGCGGCAACCAGGTCGTCCTTGTTGGCGAAGTTCTTATACAGGCTCATCTTCGCGACGCCTGCATCGGAGGTGATGGCATCGATGCCCGTCGCCGCGACGCCGTGGACATAGAAGCGCCGCGCGGCGGCTTCGAGCAGCCGCGCGCGGGCCTCGCCCCGCTTTGCCGGGATCCGGCCCGGTGCAGGATGAACAGCCACAGCCGCTCCCCTTCCGCAGTTGGTAGGTAGACCAGTCTACCTACCAACTGCGGAAGGTCAACAGGCGTTACCGCAGCGCCGGTTCCAGTTCGGGCTCCTCGTCCGCCCCGGCTTCTGCCCGGGCCACCAGCTTGGCACCTTCGACGTCCACATCGGGCAGGATCCGCTCCAGCCACTGCGGCAGCCACCAGGCGGCCTTGCCAAACAGGTGCATGGCCGCCGGGATCAGCGTCATGCGCACCACGAAGGCGTCCAGCAGCACGCCGAGGGCCAGCGCGAAGCCGATGGGCCGGACCATGGTCAGGTGCGAGAAAACGAAGCCGGCGAAGACCGAGACCATGATGATCGCGGCCGCCGTGACCACCCGGGCCCCGTGGTTGAAACCGCTGACCACCGCGGCGCGGGCATCCTCGCCGTGGGCATAGGACTCGCGCATGCCGGAGACCAGGAACATCTGGTAATCCATGGCCAGGCCGAACAGCACGCCGATCAGGATCATCGGCAGGAAGCTGAGGATGGGGCCCGGATCATGCACCTCGAAGACGCCGCCCAGCCAGCCCCACTGGTAGATCGCCACCACGGCGCCGAAGCTGGCTCCCAGCGAGAGCAGGAAGCCGGCGGTGGCCAGTAGCGGGACCAGGATGGAGCGGAAGACCAGCAGCAGGAGCACCAGGGACAGCCCGATGACGATGGCCAGATATACCGGCATGGCCTCGGCGAGCCGGTCGGAGACATCAATCTGCATGGCCGGCTGCCCGGTCACCGCCACGCCCTCGACGCCGGTGGCGGCCTGGAGCGCGCCGGCTTCGGTCCGCAGCGTGTGGACCAGGTCCTCGGTGCTCTCGGCGGCCGGGCCGCCGTCGGGCACCACCTGCAGCACCGCGGTGCGGCCGTCCTCGCTGGTGTTCACCGGGATGGCGGCGGTGACGTGGTCCATCGCGCGCAGTTCCTGGGAGAGCTTGAGCAGCATCCGGTCCTGTTCGGTGCCGTCCAGCCCCGCGGGCAGGTCCGCGACCACGATGAGTGGTCCGTTGATGCCGTCGCCGAAGCTCTTGCCCAGCTGGGTATAGGCCCGGTAGGCCGTGGAATCGGCAGGTTCGGAGCTGCCGTCGGGCAGGCCCAGCCGCAGTTCGGCGGCGGGCAGCGCCATGGCGCCCAGCACCACGACGCCGGCGAGCAGGGCCAGCCAGGGGTGTCGGGTGACGGCGCGGCCCCAGCTGCGCTTGGTGCCGTTCCCGGCCGGCGCGCCGGCGGGCAGCCCGGCGGCAGCGGCACCGCCGCCGGCCTTCGCCCAGGCCCGGCGGGAGAGAATGCGGCTGCCGATCACCCCGAGCAGGGCCGGGGTCAGGGTCAGCGCGACCAGGACCGCGACGGCCACGGTCGCGGCGCCGGCCAGGCCGAGCACGGTCAGGAACGGAATCCCGGGCACGGCGAGCGCGGCCAGCGCAATGATGACGGTCAAGCCGGCGAACAGCACCGCATTGCCCGAGGTACCCGTGGCACGGCCGATCGACTCCTGCAGCGGCATGCCGGCCAGCAGCTGGGTCCGGTGCCGGTTGACGATGAACAGTGAGTAGTCGATGCCCACTGCCAGGCCAAGCATCAGGGCCAGCACCGGGGAGATGCTGCTCATCTCCACCACGCCGGAGAGGGCCATGGTGCCGCCGACGCCGACGCCCACGCCGACGACCGCCATCAGCAGCGGCAGGCCGGCGGCCACGAGCGTACCGAGCATGATCACCAGCACGGCTGCGGCCACGGCGATGCCGATGGCTTCCGCGGCGCCGAAGAGCGAGGAGATGTCCTCGACAATGTCCTTGCTGAATTCGGCCTGCAGGCCGGGAACCAGGCCGTCCTCGGCGATGTGCTGGACGGCGGCGCGGTCCTCCTTCGAGACCTCCATCATGGACTGTTCAAAGGAGACCTGCATGAAGGCCACGTCGCCGGTGTCCGACACGAAGCGGACGCCCTCGGAGGACTGCATCCGGATCTTGGCCGAGGCCAGGTCCGCTACGCCGTCATCGTACTTGGCCTGGCCGTCCTCGAGCTTGCGCTCCTGCTTGGCCAACTGCTTCTCGGCGGCTTCCAGCTGGGTTTCCTGCGGCTGCAGCTGGGCACGGACCTGTGCGGCCATCGCGGCCTGGCCGGCCGCCTCGAGCTGGGCTGCCTGCGCCTGGGCGGCCTGCAGCTGGACCTTGGCCGGTTCGAGCTGGGCCTTGGCCGCGTCAATGGCGGCACGGCCGTCGGCCAGGCGCTGCTTGGCCTGCTTCAGCTCCGTTCCGCCGTCCGCGATCCGCTCCGGTGCATCGTCCAGCGCCGACTGCAGCTCGAACGGATCCGTGGCGGACTTGACCGCGGGATGGTCCGCCAGCGTGCCGGCGATTTTCTCGACGGCGGCCTTCTGCTTGGCGGTGAAGGCCTGGCCGTCAGCGGCCTTGAAGACGATGGTGCCCAGGCCGCCGGAGGATTCGGGCAGGTCCGTCTTGAGCCGGTCCAGCACCTGCTGGGCGGCGGTGCCGGGAATGGTGAAGCTGTTGCTCAGGGTGCCGCCGAACGCGGCCACCGAGGCGCCGACGGCGACCATCACGGCGAGCCAGGCGGAAATGAACCACCAGCGCTTGCGGGCAGCGAGTTTGCCCAGGGAATACAGCCAGGAAGCCATAGTCAGTTGTCCTTCGGGTGCGGGATGGATCCGTTGGTGTTGAAGCCGGCGCGCAGCAGGTCGAGGGAAGCCAGGAGCAGGTCGTGGAAGGCCTGCGGGTCGGCGGCCTGTCCGGGAGCGGTCTGCCCGGAAGCCTGCCGCATGGCGGCCTTGGCGCAGGCGATGATGGAGCCGGCGAGCGCATCGGTGAGCAGTTCGCTGCTGTCCGCGGGCAGACGGGGTTTCAGGCCTTCCTCAAGCTTTTGCTGGGCCTTGTCCCAGATCCACAGCTGCATCCGCTCCAGCTGTTCGTCGTCCGCGCTCATCGAATAGACCTCGCAGAGCAGCGCCATTTCCTCCTGGCCCACATCCCCCGTGATGGCGGCGAGCACCGCGTCCACGATCGGCTCGTCCGCGGGGCGCTCGTACAGCCGGGCGAAGGCGCGGTCCAGGAATTCCTCCACCGGCTGCGTCACGGCGGCCTCGATCGAGGGGAAGTAGTTGAAGAACGTGCGGCGGGAAATGCCTGCGGCTTCGGCCAGCGTGTCCACGGTGAAGCCGCCGGCGCCGTGTTCGCGGGCCAGCCGCAGGGCTGCTGCGGTAATCGCTTCGTGGGTGGCGCGGCGGTTCAGCTCGCGCCGGCTTTCGGGGGGCCCTGGGGGCGACGGCGTTGGTGGTTCCGGCATGTCCCCAGCCTAAGGCCAAACTTGCACAGGATGCAAAATTACACTGAATGCAACGATTTACGTTTCCCGCGCCTCACCGGGTAGCGTGGAAGGACTGCTTTTCCGGTTTTCCGGCGTTCCCCGATCCGAGGACCCCCATGTCTCCCCGCATCCTGTTCCGTGCCGTCGCACTGGCCGAGGCCGCCACCTGGACCTTGCTGCTGCTCGGCCTGGCCCTGAAGTACCTGACCCAGACCACCGAACTCGGTGTCCGCATCGGCGGCGGGCTGCACGGCTTCGTCTTCCTCTGCTACCTCTCAATCACCTGCTTCACCTGGGTCAACCAGAAATGGGGCGCCCGGACCGGCCTGCTGGCAGTGGTTTCGGCGGTCCTGCCCTACGCCACGATTCCGGTGGAGAAGTCCCTGGAGCGCCGGGGCCTGCTCGACGGCGGCTGGCGCCTGGCCGCGGGCGGCGAAACGCCGCGCGGGGCGCTCGAAAAGGCCCAGGCGTGGGTGCTCGGCAACCCCGTCCTCGCCGTCGTGCTGGCTGCTGCCGGGGTGGCGGCCGTGTTCGGCTTCCTGCTCTTCCTCGGTCCGCCGGATACCTGGCTGACCTAGCGATCGGCGGCTGCCCCTGTCCTTCGCACGCTCAGGACGGGGACCCCTGCCGCCTCCCTTGGGGCGCTCCCGCAGTATCGGCTGCGCCGCCACAGCGGGGCCCGCGCGCCCCACTCCGGCCCCTATTCCGGCGGCTGCCGCCACAGGTCGATGCCGGATTCCACCGCATACTCGTCGATCGCCTCGATCTCCGCCGGGCTGAACTCGAGCTTCCGCACCGCGGCGAGGTTCTGCTCCAGCTGGTGCACGCTGGAGGCGCCGACCAGCGCCGAGGTGACCGGCGTGCCGCGGAGCTGGGTGCGCAGGGTCCAGGCGATGGCCAGCTGGGCCAGCGACTGCCCGCGCGCGGCCGCCAGTTCCTTCAGCCCGCGGACCCGCTCCAGGTTCTGCTCCGAGAGCCATTGGGGGGCGAAGGACTTCTGCGCTGCGGCCCGCGAATCCTCCGGGATGCCGCCCAGGTAGCGGTCCGTGAGCAGGCCCTGGGCCAGCGGCGAGAAGGCGATCACGCCCATACCCTCCTCCCCGGCCACCTGAAGCAGGCTCGGGCTGCCCTCCTCCACCCAGCGGTTGAGCATGGAATAGGAGGGCTGGTGGATCAGCAGCGGCGTGCCCAGGCTGCGCATGATCCGCGCGGCCTCCCGGGTCTGGGCCGGGGTGTAGGAGGAGATGCCCGCATATAGTGCCCGGCCGGAGCGCACGGCCGTGTCCAGCGCCCCCATCGTCTCTTCCAGCGGCGTGTCCGGGTCCGGCCGGTGGCTGTAGAAGATGTCCACGTAGTCCAGCCCCAGCCGGGACAGCGACTGGTCCAGGCTGGCCAGCAGGTACTTGCGCGACCCCCAGTTCCCGTACGGGCCCGGCCACATGTCATAGCCGGCCTTCGAGGAGATGACCAGTTCATCCCGGTACGGCCGGAAGTCCTCGGCCAGGTGCCGGCCGAAATTGCGCTCGGCCGACCCATAGGGCGGTCCGTAGTTGTTGGCCAGGTCGAAATGCGTGACGCCCAGGTCGAAGGCGCGGCGCAATACGGCCCGCTGGATTTCGAACGGTTTGTCGTCACCGAAGTTGTGCCACAGTCCGAGCGAAACCAGCGGCAGCTGCAGGCCGCTGCGGCCCACGCGCCGGTAGGGCATCTGCTCGTAACGGTCCTCGGACGCCTGGTACATGCCGTGCCTTTCGGATTGCCGGGCTGGTGCCTAGAACGGGTACTGTGCGTGGCCCTGTTGCTGCACGGTGACCCAGCGCAGTTCGGTAAAGGAATTGATGCCGGCCTGGCCGCCGAACTTGCCGTAGCCGGATTCCTTGATCCCGCCGAACGGCGCCATCGGCTCATCCTGCACCGGCTGGTCATTGACGTGGGCGATGCCGGTGCGCAGCCGCCCGGCCACCTCGATGCCCTCGGCGAGGTTCTCCGTGATGACTCCGGCGGTCAGCCCGTAGCTGGTGTTGTTGGCCAGCTGCACTGCTTCCTCGGCCCCGGCCACCGGCAGCACGGTAGTGGCCGATCCGAAAATCTCCTCGCCGAAGACCCGCATGTCCTCGGTGATTCCGGTCAGCACCGTGGCGGGCACCAGCGCGTTCTGCAGCCGCTGGCCGCCGGTGGCAACGGTGGCTCCCTTGGCGACGGCGTCGTCGATCAGTCCGTACTGCCGGTCCGCGGCGCTTTGGCTCACCTGCGGTCCGATGAACGTGGCCGGGTCGGCCGGGTCGCCAGTGGGCAGCTTGGACACCTTGTCCGCAAAGCGGGCGGTGAATTCCTCGGCGATGGACTGGTCGACGAGCACGCGGTCCACGGACATGCAGATCTGGCCGGCATTCATGAACGATCCGAAGGTCGCCGCACTGGCCGCATACTCGATGTCGGCGTCCTTGAGCACCAGCAGGGAGTTCTTGCCGCCCAGTTCCAGGACGGCGGGCTTGAGATGCTGCGCGGCCAGCGTGCCAATAATCCGGCCAACCTTGGTGGAGCCGGTGAAGTTCACGCAGCGGACCCGGCTATCGGCAATCAGCGAACCGACGACGTCGTGCGCATCCTCGCGCGCGTTCGTCACCACGTTCAGTACGCCGTCGGGAATCCCCGCCTCCAGCAAGGCATCGGCGAGGAAGAGCCCGCAGGCCAGCGGCGCGTCCTCGCTGGGCTTCAGCACCACCGTGTTGCCCACCGCCAGCGGAATGGCGACGGCCCGGGTACCGAGGATGAACGGGGCGTTCCAGGGCGAGATCGCCGCCACCACGCCGAACGGCCGGCGCAGGCCGAGCGAATACTTCCCCGGCAGGTTCGTGGCGAGCACCTCGCCCTGCGGGGCCGTGGTGGCTGCCGCGGCAGAGCGCATGATGTCCGCCGCCAACTGGAGGTTGAACTCGGCCCACGGCCGCACGCCGCCGACCTCCTGCGCCATCAGGGCCGCGCCTTCGTCGGTCCTGGCCTCGAGGATCTCCGCCGCTTTGAGGAAAATCCGGGCGCGGGCCGAGGGCGGCGTGGCCGCCCAGGATTCCGACGCGGCAGCGGCCGCGTCCACGGCGCGGGTCACGTCCTCGGACCCGGCCGCCGCGACCGTGGCGTAGACGCCGCCGGTGTAGGGATTCAGGTCATCGGTGGTCTTGCCGGATGCGGCGGGAACATGCTCGCCGTTGATGATCAGGTCACGGGTGATGGCCATCGGTTTCCTCCGCTGTCCGCCGGTCAGATGCAACCCACAGTAGCCACGCCCTCCGACACTGGCCAGCCCGCTGATTCATCGGCCGGGGCGCTGCTCCGGCTCCCTGAGCAAGGCGCGCACCACCGCCGGGACCGCGTGGCCGATCGCTGCGGCCGACGTCGGCCCGCCGGCCGCGGCCGCGGTGCCGGCCAGCCCGTGCACCAGGGCGGCCAGCGCCGCTACCGCCGCGAAGTGGTCCGGCGCCGCGATTCCGGCCCGGTCCAGGTCCTGCGGACGCACCGTCGCGGCGAGGGCACCGAGGATCCCGGCCAGGGTATCCCCGCTGCCGGCGGTAGCCATCCAGGCCGTCGCGTTGTCCTGGCTGAACAGGGTGCCGGCGGGCGAGGCAACCACGGTGGCCGCACCCTTGAGCAGCACTGTGGCCCCGGTCAACCCGGCCGCCAGCCGGGCAAACTCGGCCGGCGAAGCCTCGACCTGTTCCCGGTCTACCGACACACCCTGGCCGGCCAGCACCCGGACCAACTCCCCCGCGTGCGGGGTCAGGATGACGTGGGGCCCGAGTTCGGCCGGCAGCAGGTCCAGCGCGCCGGCATCGGCGACCACCGGCAGGCCCGAAGCCAAGGCCTCCCGGGCCCGCTGCGCCTGCTCCGGGTCCGCGACGGCGCCGGGGCCGACCAGCCAGGCCTGGGAGCGGTTCTCGGCAATGGTTCCGCTGCCGCAGACCACCTCCGGGGCGAGCAGGTTCAGCTGCCCGCAGATTTCGCCCGGACCGAGGTAGCGGACCATGCCGACGCCGGTAGCCACGGCGGCGCGGGCGGCCAGCAGGGCGGCACCGTGGTAGCTGGCCGAGCCGGCGGCGATGCCCAGCACGCCGCGGGTGTATTTGTGGTCGCTGCGGCCGGGCACCGGCCACAGCGCGGGCACGTCCCCGGGGTCCAGCCGCCGCAGGGCTGGCTCCGGCAGGTGCGGCCCGAGCCCGATGTCCACCGTCCAAACCCGGCCGGCGGCGCCGGCGCCGGGATCGGTGAGCAGGCCCAGCTTGGCGCCGCCGAAGGTCACGGTCAGGTCGGCGCGCAGCACCGGCTGGTGCAGCTGTCCGGTGTCCGCGTCCACCCCGGAGGGCAGGTCGCAGGCGACCACCAGCGGGCCGGTGCCGTTCGTTGGGCGGGAGATCCGCTCCTGCAGCGCGGCCACCAGGCCGGCGGCAGCGCCGCGCAGGCCCCCGGACGCCCCGGTGCCCAGGATGCCGTCCACCAGGACATCGGCGGCGGCCAGCTCCCCCGCCAGGGCCGGCCCTGCCTGTCCGGCCTGGACCACGGTGCCGCCGGCGCGCCGGAAGGCGGCCAGCGCCTCGGTGTGCCAGCGCGCGGAGGTGAGCACCGCCGTCGCCTGCGCCCCACGGCGGGCCAGGAATGCCCCGGCGTACAGGGCGTCCCCGCCGTTGTTGCCGCTGCCGGCCAGCACCGCCACCGTGCTGCCGTAGACCTGGCCGCGGCGCCGGAGCAGCCCGCGGACGATGGCGTTGGCCAGCCCGTGCGCGGCCCGCTGCATCAGTTCGGGGCCCTGCCCGTTGGCCAGCAGCGGCGCTTCGGCGGAACGGATCTGGTTCCCGGTCCAAGCCTTGATCATGACGTCCTCCCGATTGGGCGCAGCGGCCAGGGCTGCCAGCGGCCGCCGAACTCCTGCAGCCGGACCTCGGCGTCCCGGAGCCGGTCGGGGCCGAGGTTCGGCGAGGGTCCACCGCTGCCGCTTTCGGCGCCGGAGCCGTCCACCGCCGTCAGCGCGTATTCGGCCCAGCGTCGGCGGCCGGCCGGATACCGTTCGGCGTAGCCGCCTGCCGCCACGGCGAAGACGAGCCGCTCCAGCTGGTCTGCTGCCGATTCCGCTGTCTCGTCGCAGGCATCGCAGCCGCAGGCCGGGAACGGGAAGTCGTGCAGCAGGCCGGCCTGGATCAGGACGCCTGGGTAGGCGGTGAACACGAAGGTCAGCGGTGCGGCATCGGTGGCGCGCGGTGCCACCCGGACCGCTTCGATCACCTCGATCCGGCCCCTCAGCTCCGCGGCGGCACCGGCGGTGGCGTCGGCGGCCTCGGCGTCATAGGTCCGGACCAAATGGTCGATCAGGGCCCGGGCCACGGCGTGCAGGCCGGCAAAGCGCTCCGGGTGGCTGTCCACGCTGTAGGTCTCCTCCGGCGGGCCGCCGCCGCCCCACCGGCTGCCGTACGGAACCAGGTTGCCGCCCTCGTCCCGGCACTCGGTGCGGGGCAGGTCGGGGCGGACGTAGCCGGGCCGGTCCACCGGCAGGGGCACGGGCCGGGGCTCGAGGGCCGGCAGGTCCTCCTCTCCCTGCTCCCAGTCCCGCAGCCACGCGAGGAAGCCCTGCACGGCGTCGTCGCCGGCCTCGCCGAGACGCGCGGGCAGGATGCCGGGAGTGAATCCCCCGCCCCAGGCATCCACCGTCGGCGGACTGTCCCCGGACGTCTGCCAGCGGGCGTCCGGGCGCAGCGCGGCGATGGCATTGCCGGTGAATACTCCGGCCGCGTCCCGGAGCCGGAGTTCGGACAGGATATCCGGCGCAGAGGCGCGGAGGAACGCGATCAGCTGGACCGGGTCCGCGGCCAGTTCCCGGGCACTCACGCCCTGAGCGGCGCAGAACGCGAGGAACGGTGCATACCCGCGCACGTGCCGCACCGGCCGAGAGGCTTCTGTTTCGGGCACGTAGAGCGCCGACCGGGACGGGATCGGCTCGGGCAGGCCGACGGCCGGGCCCTCGAACAGGTCTTCCGCTGGCTCCATGCCACGATCCTAGAGGAACCGCTCCCGGGCGGCAGCCACACGATGCCGGACCGGCGCCTCTGCCAGCCAGTTCCTACTGGCGGCGGAGGATGGCTGCCGAGCCGGCCGGAAGGTGCACCCCGCCGTCCTTCAACTGGATCCCGTCGTCGGTGGCCAGCAGCAGTTCGCCGATCCCGGGTCCCAGATCCTGGGCCGCGGTGCAGAAATTGACCGCCACGGTGACGGTCCCGCGGTGCAGGGCCAGCCAGCGTGCGTCTTCGTCGAAGTCCACGGTGGCCGCGCCGAAATCCGGATTCCTCAGGTCCGGGATCTTTTTGCGCAGCGCAATCAGCTCGCGGTACAGCGCCAGCAGCCGCGCGTGATCCCCTTTGCCGGCCTCGGACCAGTCCAGTTTGGAGCGGGTGAAGGTGGCCGGGTCCTGCGGATCCGGCACCACGGACGGGTCCCAGCCCATCCGGGTGAACTCGCGCAGCCGGCCCTTCGCGGTGGCCTCCCCCAGCTCCGGTTCCGGATGCGAGGTGAAGAACTGCCAGGGTGTGGAGGCACCGAATTCCTCGCCCATGAACAGCATCGGAGTGAACGGCGAGGCCAGGTTCAGCACCGCCGCCATCGCCAGCGGTCCATAGCCCAGCGTGGCGGAGAGCCGGTCTCCGGCCGCACGGTTGCCGATCTGGTCATGGTTCTGGGTGCACACCACCAACTGGTGGGCGTTGACCCGGGCCTTGTCGATGGGCCGGCCGTGGTGCCGCCCGCGGAAGGAGGAGTAGCTGCCGTCGTGGAAGAACCCGCCGGTCAGGACCTTGGCCAGCGCCCCGAGCGAGTCAAAATCAGCGTAGTAGCCGGACGTCTCCCCGGTCAGGTTCACATGGACCGCATGGTGGAAGTCGTCGCTCCACTGGCCGGCCAGCCCGTAGCCGTTGACCGTGCGGGATTCGAGCAGCCGCGGGTTGTTCAGGTCCGATTCGGCGACCAGGAACAGCGGCTTGCCCAGTTCGGCGGCGCAGGCGTCCGTGGCCGTGGCCAGTTCCTCGAGCAGGTGCACGGCGCGTTCGTCGCGGAACGCGTGCACGGCGTCCAGCCGCAGTCCGTCCACGTGGTAGTCGCGGAACCACATCAGGGCGTTGTCCACGATGTACTGCCGGACCTGGTCCGAGCACGGTCCGTCCAGGTTCACGCTGTCTCCCCAGGTGTTCGCGTCCCCGGGCTTCAGGTAGGGGCCGAACTGCGGCAGGTAGTTGCCGCTGGGGCCGAGGTGGTTGTACACCACGTCCTGGATGACGCCGAGCCCGTGCCGATGGGCGGTATCGACGAAGCGCTGATAGGCCGCCGGCCCGCCGTACTGCTCCTGCACCGCATACCAGAGCACACCGTCGTAGCCCCAGTTGTGGGTGCCGTTGAAGGCGTTGACCGGCAGCAGCTCGACGAAGTCCACGCCCAGTCCGGCCAGGTACTCCAGCTTGCCGGCCGCGGCGTCCAAGGTTCCCTCGGGCGTGAAGGTGCCCACGTGCAGTTCGTAAATGGCCCCGCCGTTCAGCCCCGGCGAGCGCCAGCTGCCGTCCTGCCAGCGGTGGGCGGAGGGATTGAAGGTGCGCGAGAGCCGGTGCACGCCGGACGGCTGGCGCCGTGAGCGCGGGTCCGGCAGCGGCGCACCGCCGTCGACGCTGTACCCGTAGTCCAGCTCGCCGGCCGGCAGCTGCGCGGCAGCCGGCAGCCGCCACCAGCCCTGGTCCGCCCGCCCCAGCGGCACCGGGCGGGCGTCCGGCCCGGCCACCAGGTCCACCCGTCCGGCTTCCGGCGCCCAGACGGCAAAATCCCTGGCCTCCGCGCTCATGCATCCTCCCGGGCCAGCAGCGCCACCGGCAGCTGCGCGAATACCTCGGACACCGCCAGCGTGCCGCCGGCGAAGGCGCGTGAGGTCAGTTCATCCCGCCAGCGGCCCGGCGGCAGGACGACGGCGGTGTCCCGCCAGCCGCCGTCGCGCGCCAAACGCAGCGGCAACCGGGTGGCCAGGGCCACCGCGCCGCCGCGGTCGAATCCAAAGACGTGGTCCGCCGCCGGTCCGCTGGCCGCCACCGCCTCGTAGCCGGTAAAGAGTCCGGGGCGGTCCCGCCGCAGCCGCAGGGTGCGGGAGACCACCAGCAGCTTGGCCGCGGCGCCGGCGTCGATGCCGGGCACCGGGCCGGTGCCGGCATCCAGCTGCGCCAGCACCTGGCTGCGGGCATCGAAATCCACCGGCCGGCGGTTGTCCGGGTCCACCAGCGAGTGGTCCCAGAATTCGGTGCCCTGATAGACATCCGGCACACCGGGCATGGCCAGCTGTACCAGCTTGGCCGCGAGCGAGTTCGTCCAGCCTGCCTGCCGCAGCCGCCCGGCCAGCTCCTCGAGGACCGCGGCAACCCCGGTGTCGCCGAAGGCGGCCTCGACCGCGGCCGCCAGCTTCTTTTCGAAGTCCTCATCCGGCTCGGTCCAGCGGGTCACATCGCCGGCCTCGCGGGCGGCCTTCAGCGCATAGGCATGGGCGCGTTCCGGATCCAGCGGCCAGGCACCGAGCAAGGCCTGCCACAACAGGTCGGCGAAGGGCCGGTGCCCCAGCGGCGCGGCGTTGTCGAGCCGCTGCAGGTGCTGAAGCCACAGCTGCGGTTCTTCGGACAACGTGCTGATCCGCGCCCGGGTGTCCTCGCTGCGTTTGGTGTCGTGGGTGGTCAAGGCGGTCATCGCCAGCGGCTGGTCCTGCTGGCGCCGGATCAGCGCGGCGTGCAGGCCGAACGGGTCCAGTGCGTCCACGGACGGGTCCGCCCCAACTTCGTTGAGCGAGGTCAGGCGCGTATAGCGGTAGAACGCGGTGTCCTCCACGCCCTTGGCCATCACCATGCCGGAGGTCTGCTGGAAACGCACCGCCAGTTCGGTCAGCGTGGCGCCCGGGTCCAGCAGCGGCAGCAGCGCCGCGAGCGCCGGCGCCAGGTCCGGCCGGTGGATGCGCGCGGCCACGGCGGCCTCGGCCAGGTAGCCTGCGCCGTCGTCGGGCAGGTAGCTGCGGTAGACCGGGAAGCAGGCCAGCAGCTCGGCGAGGGCGTCCGCGGCCAGCTCCGGGGCCAGTCCGGCCGAGGCGGGGACTAGCCGCACCAGCCGCTGCACCTCCGAATGCAGCAATCCGTCCGCGATGGCGCGCTTGGTGCCGTGGATCATCCGGGGCCAGGGCACCGGCTGCGCCGCGGCGGTCAGTTCGCGGCAGCCGTCCGGATCGGTGAACAGCCGGTCCACCTCGGCGAGCGCGTCATAGCCGGTGGTGCCCTGGCAGCGCCAGCGCCCGGGCAACTGCTCCCCCGGCTCCAGGATCTTCTCCACCAGCACGTAGGCCCCGCCGGTGAGCCCGTGCAGCCGGTCGAGGTAGCCTGCGGGATCCGCCAGGCCGTCCGGATGGTCGATCCGCAGCCCGTCCACCAGCCCTTCGGCGAACCAGCGCCGGATCTCGGCATGGGATTCCTCGAACACCCACGGGACTTCCACACGGACGCCGGCCAGCGAATTGACGCCGAAGAAGCGTCGGTAGTTCAGTTCGGCGTCGGCCCGGCGCCAGCTGACCAGTTCGTAATGCTGCCGGTCGTGCACCTGGCGGGCGGTGGCGCCGTCGCCGGCGGTGCCTTCGGCCACCGGGAAGCGGTGGTCGTAGTAGCGCAGTTCGACGCCGGCACTGCCCGGGCCGGTGCCGCGCACCAGTTCCAGCCGGTCCAGCTCGTCCGGGCCATCCCCCAGCACCGGCAGGCGGATCCGGCCGCCGGCCGCAGCCCAGTCCACGTCGAAGGCCTCGGCGTAGCGGCTGCCGCGGCCCTCGGCCAGCAGGGACCACCACCACCTGTTGTTCGCCGGCGTGGCCACGCCCATGTGGTTGGGCACAATGTCCACCAGCACGCCCAGGCCGGCGGCATGGGCCGCGTCGGACAGCGCCTGCAGTCCGGCCGCGCCGCCGCGGGCCGGATCCACCGCGGAGAAGTCCGTGACGTCATAGCCGTGGTCCGAGCCGGGCTCGGCCGTGAGGATCGGCGACAGGTAGACCCAGTCCACGCCCAGCCGGCGCAGATACGGCACCAGCGAGGCCGCGGCGTACAGATCGAAGCCGGGGCGGATCTGCAGCCGGTAGGTGGAAACCGGGGCCCTCACTGGGCAGACTTCGGGCTCGCCGTCTTGGACCCGGCCAGCGCCGCCAGGGAGGCAGCCACCGAGTGGTCCGGTTCCACATCGGGTTCCTGGTGGGAGCGGAGCACCACCATGGATTTGGCCTGCAGGGTGATTTTCCGGCCCGCCCGCAGCGCCGTCGACTCGGCATGCTCGCCGGCGGTATCGATCACCGCATCCCAGTGCTGGGCGTATTCCTTGGACGGCAGCACAAAGACCACCTCGTCGTCATGGGCATTGAAATAGGCCAGGAAATTCACGTCGGTGATCCGCTCGCCGCGCTCGTCCAGTCCCCTGATGCCCTGGCCGTTGAGGAAGACGCCGATGCAGCGGCCAAACCCGGAATCCCAGTCCTCGGGCTGCATGGGCAGCCCGTCGGTGCCCAGCCAGTCGATGTCCGGCAGGGCCTCGCCCTGACCCCGGCGCACCGGCCGGCCGTCGAAGAAGCGGCGGCGGCGGAAGGTGGGATGCTCGGCACGGAGCCGGTTCACCGCGGCTACGAACTCCAGCAGCGGCTGGTCCACCGCGTCCCAGTGGATCCAGGACAGTTCCGAGTCCTGGCAGTAGGTGTTGTTGTTGCCGTCCTGGGTCCGGCCGAGCTCGTCCCCGTGGGAGATCATCGGCACGCCCTGGGAGAGCAGCAGCGTGGCGAGGAAGTTGCGCTGCTGCCGGGCCCGCAATCCCAGCACCTTCGGATCCTCGGTGGGGCCCTCGGCGCCGCAGTTCCAGGAGCGGTTGTGGGACTCGCCGTCGCGGTTGTTCTCGCCGTTGGCCTCGTTGTGCTTCTCGTTATAGGAGACCAGGTCCCGCAGCGTGAAACCGTCATGGGCGGTGACGAAGTTGATCGAGGCGAAGGGACGGCGGCCGGTGTCCTCGTACAGGTCCGCCGAGCCGGTGATCCGGGAGGCGAACTCCCCCAGCGTCGCCGGCTCGCCGCGCCAGAAATCGCGCACCGTATCCCGGAACTTGCCGTTCCATTCCGTCCACAGCGGCGGGAAGTTGCCCACCTGGTATCCGCCGGGGCCCACGTCCCAGGGTTCGGCGATGAGCTTGCACTGGGACACCACCGGATCCTGCTGCACCATTTCAAAGAAGGACGAGAGGCGGTCCACGTCGTAGAACTCGCGGGCCAGCGTGCTGGCCAGATCGAACCGGAACCC
This sequence comes from Arthrobacter hankyongi, assembly GCF_022012395.1. GTDB lineage: Bacteria > Actinomycetota > Actinomycetes > Actinomycetales > Micrococcaceae > Crystallibacter > Crystallibacter hankyongi. The sequence goes on along the minus strand of NZ_JAKLTQ010000003.1, from coordinate 182,754 downwards.
ATCCACATGCATCTCGGTGGCCCAGTAGCGCAGCGAGTCCATCAGCAGCTGCAGCGAATGCGGACTGCGCACGTTCAGCGAATTGCCGGTGCCGGTGTAGTCCATGTAGTAGCGCTTGTCGTCCTCGACCAGCCGGTAGTAGGAGGCGTTGTCGATGCCGCGGAAGGACAGCGTGGGACCGAGGTGGTTGCCCTCGGCGGTGTGGTTGTACACCACGTCCAGGATCACTTCGATGCCGGCCAGATGCAGGGTGCGCACCATGGCCTTGAACTCCTGGACCTGCTGGCCGGTGTCCCCGGTGGAGCTGTAGGTGTTCTGCGGGGCAAAGAAACCGATGGTGTTGTAACCCCAGTAGTTGGACAGTCCCTTGTCCTGCAGCGTGCTGTCATTGACGAACTGGTGCACCGGCATCAGCTCGAGGGCCGTGATGCCCAGCTTCTGCAGGTGCGCCACCACGGACGGGTGCGCCACGCCGGCGTAGGTTCCGCGCTGTTCCTCGGGCACGTCCGGATGCAGTTCGGTCAGGCCCTTGACGTGGGCTTCGTAGATGACCGAACGGTGGTAGGGCGTGCGTGGCTTGCGGTCCCCGGCCCAGTCGAAGAACGGGTTGACCACGACGCCGAGCATCATGTGCGCGGCGGAGTCCTCGTCATTGCGCGAGTCCTCGTCGCCGAAGTTGTAGCCAAACAGGGACTGGTCCCAGTCCATCTCCCCGTGGACGGCCTTGGCATAGGGATCCAGCAGCAGCTTGTTCGGGTTGCAGCGCAGCCCCTGCTCCGGGTCATAGGGGCCGTGTACGCGGAAACCGTACTTCTGCCCGGGGATGATCTGGGGCAGGTAGCAGTGCCAGACGTAGCCGTCGACCTCCCGCATCCTGACCCGGGTCTCATTGCCTTCGTCGTCGAACAGGCACAGCACCACACTCTCGGCCACGTTGCTGTACAGGGTGAAGTTGGTGCCGTTGCCGTCGTAGGTGGCGCCCAAAGGGTACGGTTGCCCGGGCCAAACTTCCATGCTGCACTCCCAAAATCCGCCAATAAGGTCTGTAACCTTACTACCCTATGGGGCTACCGTTCGGCCACCACCATCGCCGTGGCCAGATCTCCGTCATGGCTCATGGAAAGGTGCCAGATGAGCGCTCCCCGGGCCTCGGCCGCGGCGGCAACGGTGCCGGTGAGCTCCGGGTAAGGATCCCCGGCATCGTCCACGCAGATCGTGCAGTCCTGCCAGTTCATCCCCACCGGTGCGCCCAGCGCCTTGGCGATAGCCTCCTTAGCGGCAAAGCGCGCAGCCAGCGACCGGGTGTTCAGCTCCCGTTCGGCAGGGGTGAACAGCCGGTCCCGCAGCCCGGGAGTGCGCTCCAACTGGCGCCGGAAGCGCGGCACGTCCACCACGTCCACGCCGATGCCTACGATCACGGCGGTTCCTTTCGGCTGCGGGCCGATGCCTACTCGACCGTGACGGACTTGGCCAGGTTCCGCGGCTGGTCCACGTCGTAGCCCTTGGCCGTGGCCAGCTCGCAGGCAAAGACCTGCAGCGGCACGGTGGCCAGCAGCGGCGCCAGCAGCGTGGGCGTCTCCGGGATGTAGAACACATGCTCGGCATAGGCCTGCACCGCGGTGTCGCCTTCCTCGGCAATGACGATGGTCTTCGCGCCGCGGGCCCGGATCTCCTGGATGTTCGACACCACCTTCGCATGCAGCGAATTGCGGCCGCGCGGGGACGGGACGATGACGAAGACCGGCTGGCCCTCCTCGATCAGGGCGATCGGCCCGTGCTTGAGCTCGCCGGCGGCAAAACCCTCGGCGTGGATGTACGCCAGCTCCTTGAGCTTGAGCGCGCCTTCCATCGCGACCGGGAAGCCGACGTGGCGGCCCAGGAACAGCACCGAGCGGGTATCGGCCATGGTGCGGGCCAGCTTCTTGACCTGGTCCGAATCGTCGAGCACCGTCTGGATCTTCGCCGGCACCTTGGCCAGGTCCGCCAGAATGTCCCGGATCTGCCCGGTGAACAGGTTGCCGCGCAGCTGCCCGAGGTACAGGCCCAGCAGGTAGGCCGCGGTGATCTGGGCCAGGAAGGCCTTGGTGGAGGCAACAGCGATTTCCGGACCGGCGTGCGTGTAGAGCACGGCGTCGGCCTCGCGCGGGATGGTGGAGCCGTTGGTGTTGCAGATGGCCAGCACCTTGGCGCCCTGTTCCTGGGCGTAGCGCGCGGCCATCAGGGTGTCCATGGTCTCGCCGGACTGGGAGATGGCCACCACCAGGGTATTGGCGTTCACGATCGGATCCCGGTAGCGGAACTCGTGGGACAGTTCCACCTCCACCGGGATACGGCACCAGTGCTCGATGGCGTACTTGGCCACCTGGCCGGCGTACGCGGAGGTGCCGCAGGCCAGCACGATGATCTTGTCCACTGCCTTCAGCTGGGACGGGTCGATGCGTAGTTCGTCCAGCTGCAGCTTCCCGTCCAGGCCGGCGCGGCCGAGCAGGGTCTGGGCCACGGCCTCGGGCTGGTCGTTGATCTCCTTCTCCATGAAGGAGGCGAACCCGCCCTTTTCCGCGGCGGCGGCATCCCAGTCAACCTGGAATTCACGGCCCTGCGCGGGCTTGCCGTTGAAGTCGGTGACCTCGAAGCTGTCCGGGGTGATGGTGACGATCTGGTCCTGGCCCAGCTCCACCGCCCGCCGGGTGAAGTCGATGAAGCCGGAAACGTCCGAGCCGAGGAAGTTTTCGCCGTCGCCCAGGCCGACCACAAGCGGGGAGTTGCGCCGTGCGGCGACCACGGTGTCCGGCTGGTCCCGGTGGATGGCCAGCAGGGTGAAGGCGCCCTCCAGCCGCTGGCAGGCCAGCTGCATCGCCCGAGTGAGGTCACCGCCGGCCTCGCCGCGGAACAATTCGCCGATCAGCGCGGCGGCGACCTCGGTATCCGTCTCGGACACGAACTCAACGCCCTGGGCGGACAGGGTGCGCTTGAGCTCGGCAAAGTTTTCGATGATGCCATTGTGGATGACGGCGAGCTTGCCACCGTCGGCCAGGTGCGGGTGGGCGTTGCGGTCCGTCGGTCCGCCGTGGGTGGCCCAGCGGGTGTGTCCGATGCCGGTGAGGGACTCGGGCAACGGATTAGCCTGCAGTTCGTCGAGCAGGTTCGTCAGCTTGCCGGACTTCTTCCGGCTTTCGATCCCGTTGCCGGTGATGACGGCGACGCCGGCGGAGTCATAACCCCGGTACTCGAGGCGGCGCAGCCCCTCCAACACCACATCCAGGGCACCATGCCCCTCGGGACCTGCCAGAGTGCCTGCCGAGCCGCCGCGGCCCACATAACCTACGATTCCACACATGCGATCAAGGGTACCTGTCCCCGCCGGGTGCGCCGCGCAGGACGCGTCCGGAGGCATATACCAGCCCCGTGCCGTCATTTTGGGGAATGGCAGCCCGAACAGGCACAATTCTAAAGTGAGTGAACCGACACTGAAGACGTCGGCGTCCACGGGTGAGAGTAACTTCACACCCTTCGTGGAGCTGGACCGCCAGACCTGGTCCCGCCTTTCCCATGAGCTGGAGCAGCCGCTGGACGAGGAGGACCTCGAACGGCTGCGCGGCCTGGGCGAGCAGCTGGACCTGAACGAGGTCCGCGAGGTGTACCTGCCGCTCTCCCGCCTGCTCAACCTCTATGTGGCCGGTGCCGGCGAACTGCACCAGGCCACCACCACCTTCCTCGGCGAACAGTTCCGCCGCACCCCGTTCGTGATCGGCGTGGCCGGTTCGGTGGCGGTGGGAAAGTCCACCACCGCGCGCGTGCTGCAGGAGATGCTGCGGCGCTGGCCCGGGACCCCGAACGTGGAACTGGTGACCACCGACGGCTTCCTCTATCCCAATGCCGAGCTGATCCGCCGCGGCCTGATGGAACGCAAGGGCTTCCCGGAGTCCTACAACCGCCGGGCCCTGCTGCGCTTTGTCAGCGAGGTGAAGTCCGGCGCCGAGGAAGTCCGCGCCCCCTGGTACTCGCACCTGACCTACGACATCGTGCCGGACCGCGAAGTGGTGGTCCGCCGTCCGGATGTGCTGATCGTGGAGGGCCTGAACGTGCTGCAGGCGGCCCGTCCGCAGCTGGACGGGCGGTCCTCGCTGGCGGTCAGCGATTTCTTCGACTTCTCTGTCTACGTGGATGCCAAGACCTCTTATATAGAGGAGTGGTACGTCCGCCGGTTCCAGAAGCTGCGCTCGTCCGCGTTCGCCGACCCCGAATCCTACTTCCACCGGTATGCGTCCCTGACCGACGACGAGGCACGGACCACGGCCCTGGATATCTGGAAGCGGATCAATGAACCGAACCTGCGGGAGAATGTGCTGCCCACCCGGGGCAGGGCCCAGCTGGTGCTGACCAAGGATGCAGACCATTCGATCCGCCGGATGCTGCTGCGGAAGACCTGATGATGAGATTTCCCCGTTCCCTCCGGTCCGCCGGCCTTGCCGCCGGCCTCATGCTGCTGTTGCCGGCCTGCACACCTGCCGCACCGCCGGCGGCGGAACCGAGCGCCGGTTCCGCTACGTTTTCCTCTCCCACGACGACGGCGGGGGCCACCGCGGGTGCTTCGCCGACGGCGGTGGCACCCACCGGGACGGCACCGCCAACCAAGAGCGCCCCGCCGCCGACCGCCGGCGGACACGATGACCCGGCGCAGTTCGACGTCGTCGTCAACAAGACGCGGCCGCTGATGCCGCTGGATTACGCTCCGGCGGACCTGCGGGCGCCGCAAGTACCGCTCGGGCCGGGCGGGGACACAGCCCAGGTCCGCGCAGCCGTGGCCAACGCCGTCGAGCAGCTCTTCGCGGCGGCCGCGGCGGACGGCGTCCCGCTGACCCTGCTCAGCGGCTTCCGCTCCTACCAGACACAGGTGTCCACCTACCAGCACTGGGTCGAGGTCAACGGCAAGGCCGAGGCGGACAAGATTTCCGCCCGGCCCGGCTATTCCGAACACCAGACGGGCCTGGTAGTGGATATCGGCGATCCGTCAGGCAGCTGCAACCTGAGCGCCTGCTTCGCCGACACCGCGGCGGGACGCTGGGCGGCGGCCAATGCCTCCCGGTTCGGCTTCATCGTGCGCTACCAACCGGGCCAGGAGGATGTCACCGGCTACTCGCCCGAGGCCTGGCACCTGCGCTATGTCGGCAAAAAGGTCGCCGCGGACATGGCCGCGCAGGGCATGAAGTCGCTGGAGACCTATTTCGGCCTGCCTGCCGCGCCCGGCTACCGCTGACGGCCGCGGGCATTGCCGGTCCCGGCGGGCGGGATCAGCGTCCAACGGGCTGCATGGCTTCAAGGAATTCATCATGTAAGGCAATGTCGTCGACTTTGCCGTCGCTGTGGTCATCGGCGCCGCGTTCAGCGCCGTGATCAACTCCCTGGTCGGGAACATCATCATGCCGCGGATTGCCGCCCTGGTCGGATCGCCCAACTTCGACAGCTTCGGAGTGGTGACGATCAACGGCAACGACATCAAGTTCGGTGCCTTCCTGACCGTCCTGGTCAACTTCCTGCTGGTGGCCGCGGCGATCTACTTCCTGGTGGTCGCGCCGATGAACCATGCCATCGAACGGCGCGACCGGCGGCTGGGCATCGCCCCGGCCGAGGACGCGATGGATCCCCAGATCGCGCTGCTGACCGATATCCGGGACGCCTTGCGCAGCCACGCGCCCTAGGGAACCAGCAGGACCGGCCGGTCCTGGCGGTGTGCGAGGCGGCCGGCCACCGAGCCGGTGATCAACTCCTCCAAGTGGTGTCCCGGGCCCGGCTGACGCGTGCCCAGCACAATCAGCGAGGCGTCCAGTTCCTCGGCGGTCCGGTGCAGGGCCTGCGCCGGTTCGCCCCAGAGGCGGCGGAATTCCCATTCCACCGGCGCCTGCTCCAGCTCTCCGCGCAGAAGCGCGGCAAGCTCCGCGGCCTCGGCCGCACTGCCGGCGTCGTCGCCGTCCGGATCGATCGGCGCCAGACGCACGGCCCCGGCGTCGTCGAACACCGGGAAGACGGAGGGATCGGCGTAGGCGCACACCAGCGGGACGTGCAGGACGGCCGCCAGCTCCGCGGCACAGGCCCGGACCCGGGGTGCCTGCCGCGGCAGGACACCGGCCAGGACCGGACCGCCGAAGCGATGCCCGGGGCCCCTGCCTGCTGCGGTCATCATGGCCCCCTCCTGCTGAAGCTCTCCCTCCCACAGTAAGCGAAGTCACACCGCCCGGAACGCTATCGTCCGCTTCCCGTTCCGGCGCCCCGGTAAATTGGCTTCCATGCTTCAAGGGTTCAGAGACTTCATCATGAAGGGCAACGTTGTTGACCTCGCCGTCGCCGTCGTCATCGGTGCCGCTTTCAGCAGCGTGGTCAACGCCATGGTCAAGAACGTGCTGATGCCGTTCATCGCCGGCCTGGTCGGGTCCCCGAATTTCGACGAGTTCGCGCGCTGGAACTTCAACGGCAACATGGTGGAGTTCGGCGTCCTGCTCACCGCCGTGGTCAACTTCCTGCTGATTGCCGCGGCGATCTACTTCGTCATCGTGATGCCGATGAACAAGCTGATCGCCCTGCGCGACCGCAAGCTCGGCATCGGCAAGCAGACCGAGGAAGCGCCGGTGGATCCGCAGGTGGCGCTGCTGACCGAAATCCGCGACTCGCTGAAGGTCCGCAGCTAGGGCTGAGGGACCGCCGCGAGCTTGCGAGCGGTGGGAAGGCCCGACGCGCTAGCTAGCACTCCCCTGTCCTGCTGCCGGGCGCCGGCGTACGCTGGAACACAGGCATGCCAACTCCGGCGGCTCCCCGCCGGCGTCCGGACGGGAGTACCCGATGTCCCAGCTGATCCAGGCAACTGCAAGCCGCAACCTTTCGTCGCCGGCCCGGCTGGCCGGACTGGTGGCCGCCGGCGCCCTGCTGCTCACCTCCTGCGCCGCACCGGATGCTTCCGACACGTCCCCCTCCCCATCGGCGGTGTCGACGACACCCGCACCGACCATCGTGCTGCCCGGGGCCACCTCGGCCGAGGGCATCGCCGCCGCTGAGGGAGATACCTTCTTCGCCGGCGACCTGGTGGCCGGCGATATTTTCCGCGGCGATCTGGGCGACCGCCGGGCCGAACGCTTCATCGACGTGCCGTCGGGGCGAATGGCGGTGGGCATGAAAGCGGACCAGGCGCACAGCCTGCTGGCCGTGGCCGGCGGGACGACCGGGCAGGGCTATTTCTACGACACCGGCAGCGGGAAGACCATCGCCACGCTCCAGCTCGCCAAAGCCAAGGAATCCTTCATCAACGACGTTGTGCTGACTCCCGCCGGCGCCTGGTTCACCAACTCCCGCAAAGGCGAGCTGTACGTCGTCCCGATCAGCGACGACGGCAAACCAGGCGAGGCCAGGACCGTGAAGTTGACCGGACCGGCGGCGGAAGTCCGAGATGGCTTCAACCTGAACGGAATCGCGGCCACCGACGACGGCCGGACGCTGATTGTGGCGCACACCAATAATCAGGCGGTCTACACCGTCGATCCCGAAACCGGTGCCAGCAAGAAGATCTCCGGCCTTGACCTGCCCTATGTGGACGGGCTCGTGCTGCAGGACCGCCAGCTGTGGGCGGTACAGAACTTCAAGAACCAGGTCAGCCGCATCCGGCTCGACGCCGATCTGGGCAGCGGAGCCGTGGAGCAGGTGATCACCAGCGGACAGTTCCAGACCCCGACCACGGCGGCGCTGATCGGGGCGAAGCTGCTGGTGGTCAACGCCAAGTTCGACACCGGGAATCCGCCGACGGCCAAGACCTACGAAGTGGTCATTGTCGACGCCGAATAACCCGGCCGCTCAAGGGTGGCTCGCCCAAGAAAACCGATCCCCCTTCCGAAACCCCATCCACTTGCCACTTAACGACGTTCTCAGGCCTGAAAAGGTCGTCAAGTGGCAAGTCGACGGGGGTGGCGACAGGGGGCTTGCGCCTTTGGTCAGCTGGCGAGTTCCTGTTCGAGCGAGAGGTACTTCTTGACTGCTGCGGCCAGCTGCTCGGCGGTGGACTGTGCGGTGTCCATGTCCGCGGCCTCGACCATCACCCGCACTACGGGTTCGGTGCCCGAGGGACGCAGCAGCACCCGGCCGGTCTCGCCCAATGCCGCCCCGGCCTCCGCCACGGCCTGCTGCAGGCCCTCGTGGCTGGAAACTGCGGCCTTGTCCACATCGCGGACGTTGATCAGCACCTGCGGCAGCCGGGTCATCTGGGCCGCCAGCTCCGACAGCGGCCGGCTGGTCCTAGCCATCTGGGCCGCCAACTGCAGGCCGGTCAATACGCCGTCACCAGTAGTGGCGTGGTCCAGGAAGATCACGTGGCCGGACTGCTCGCCGCCGAGCGAGTAGCCGTTGGCCCGCATGTTTTCCAGCACATACCGGTCCCCCACGGCAGTTTCCTCGATGCGGATACCCGCCTCGCGCAGGGCGATCTTCATGCCGAGGTTGCTCATCACGGTGGCCACCAGGACATCGTCCTTGAGCTTTCCGGCGTTCTTGAGCGCCAGCGCGAGGATCGTCATGATCTGGTCGCCGTCCACGAGTTCGCCGTTTTCGTCCACCGCGAGGCAGCGGTCCGCGTCTCCGTCATGGGCAATGCCCAGATTGGCGCCGTGCTCGATGACGGCGGCCCGCAGCTTGTCCATATGGGTGGAGCCCACGCCGTCGTTGATATTCAGCCCGTCCGGCTCGGCTCCGATGACCACGATGTCGGCGCCGGCATCCTTGAAGACCTGGGGCGAGCAGCCGCTGGCCGCGCCATTGGCGCAGTCCAGCACCACCTTCAGGCCGTCGAGCCGGGCCGGCAGGGTCTGCAGCAGGTGAACGACGTAGCGGTCCTCGGCGTCCGAGAAGCGCTGAATGCGGCCGATCCCGGCGCCGGTGGGCCGGAGGCGCGGCAGGGCCATCTCGGCCTCGATCGCATCCTCGACCTCGTCCGGCAGCTTGTGGCCGCCGCGGGCGAAGAACTTAATGCCGTTGTCCGGTGCCGGGTTGTGCGAGGCGGAAATCATGACGCCGAAGTCCGCTTTGAGGTCCGCCACCAGATAGGCGGCGGCGGGGGTCGGCAGTACACCGGCGTTGTACACGTCCACCCCGGCGCTGGCCAGTCCCGCTTCCACCGCTGCGCCGATGAATTCTCCGCTGGCGCGTGGGTCGCGGGCGATAACCGCCGTGGGACGCCGGCCGTCCTCCACCTGGCGGTGGCCCAGTACCACCGCTGCGGCCTGCGCCAACTGCAGCGCGAGTTCTGCGGTCAGCAGTCCATTGGCCAATCCACGGACACCGTCGGTTCCAAATAATCTAGACATCGCAGACCAGTTTACGTTAGCGAACCGTGACCAAATGACACCGTGACATGGCTGCGGCCGTGGCGTGCCGTCTCCGGGCGGGCACGGATTGGACTTATATACCCAGTGGCAGGCTGCGGATCCGGACAAATCCGCGTGTTCCGGGCGGACGGCGCCGCCTTCCTGCCCGAAGGCCAGACATAAAAGTCCGGAACGCGCCGGCGTCGGCTCACAGATTGTGAGAGTTAACGCACCGAACCCCGGCCGGTGGAAGAATCCACCGACCGGGGTCCGGGAAGCCTGGCCACTTGAATCCGGCCAGGACAGCGCCGGTTTAGCGCTTGGAGTACTGCGGGGCCTTGCGGGCCTTCTTGAGACCGGCCTTCTTACGCTCGATGATACGGGCGTCGCGGGTGAGGAAACCGGCCTTCTTCAGGGTCGGGCGGTTGTTCTCGCGGTCGATCTCGTTCAGCGCACGGGCCACACCCAGGCGCAGCGCGCCGGCCTGGCCGGAAATGCCGCCGCCGACGATGCGGGCGACCACGTCGTAGGCGCCGTCGAGCTCGAGGAGCCGGAACGGGTCATTGACTTCCTGCTGGTGCAGCTTGTTCGGGAAGTAGTTCGCCAGGTCGCGGCCGTTGATGGTCCACTTGCCGGTACCCGGCACCAGGCGGACGCGGGCCACGGCTTCCTTGCGGCGGCCGACGGCGGATCCGCCGACGGTCAGCGCCGGACGCTCGCGCTTGGTGGTCTCGGCGGTCTCCGCCGGGGTCTCCGAGGTGTAGCTGGTGAGGTTTTCCTCAGCGGTGTTCAGCTCTTCAGGGTTCTGAGCCACGATTCTCCTTGAATAAGTTTCTTAGTCGGTGGCCAGGACTACTGGGCGACCTGGGTGATTTCGAAGGTCTTGGGCTGCTGGGCAGCGTGCGGGTGCTCCGGGCCGGCGTAGACCTTCAGCTTGGTCAGCTGCTGGGCAGCGAGGGAGTTCTTCGGCAGCATGCCGCGGACCGCCTTCTCCACTGCGCGGACCGGGTTCTTGTCCAGCAGTTCCGCGTAGTTGACGGACTTGAGGCCACCCGGGTAACCGGAGTGGCGGTAGGCACGCTTCTGTTCGAGCTTGGCGCCGGTCAGGGCCACCTTCTCGGCGTTGATGATGATGACGAAGTCGCCCATATCCATATGGGACGCAAAGGTCGGCTTGTGCTTTCCGCGCAGCAGTGTTGCGGTCTGGCTGGCAAGACGACCCAGGACAACGTCGGTGGCGTCAATGACGTGCCACTGGCGGTTGATATCGCCGGGCTTCGGGGTGTACGTACGCACGGTTTTTGCCTTCGTTTCGTGTTCAAGGTAGCGGCGCGCCCTGACGGACACGCACGCACGTTTTCTATGCGCTACCGGAACTTCAGGTGAGGACTGAATGACCAGTGGTCCAGTGGTTCCCGGCCAGGCCCGCGGACCAGGTGGCTCTGCAACTGAGCCGTCACGCAGGCAAGGACGTATCGAGATTGGACACGCACAACGACTACCAAGATTAGCGCGGGCAGCCATGGCAGGTCAAAAAAGACTCCGTTCGAGCCCGAGCGGGCACTGTTGGTTCAGGCATCGTCGGCCGTCAGGCCCAGCAGCGCCTTGATCCGCGCCTCGGCGTCGGGATCGGCTTCGGCAGCGGCGACGTTGGCCTCGGTCACGGCCCGCAGCACCTCGTCGCGCTGGATCTTCACGCCCTTCGGCGCCTCAATGCCCAGCCGGACGCCGTCCCGGCGCGCGTCAAGGACGGTGATGACGATGTCGTCACCGATCAGGATCCGCTCGCCAGGCTTGCGTGTCAGTACCAGCACCTGCCCACTCTATCGCAACCCCAGGGACCGGAAGCCTGCGCCTCAGGGGCGGTCGCCGTCGATCCAGCCGATGGGCAGACCCAGCTCGAGGACGGTCTGCGGCGTGTCGGTGGCCGCTGATCCCTCCACCGCCACGGCGTCCACCTCCGCCACCCTCATGATCCGATGCACCCAGCGTGCGGTATCCCCCGGCTTGCGGCCGGCGTCCACGGCCACCCACAGCTGGTCCGCCTCGAGTCCGGCCAGCACCGGCAGCCAGCTGTCCAGGTCCGGTCCACCCCGGCCCAGGCCGAACGCCACAAAGACGCTGTGGCCGTGTTCGACGCCCCGGGCCCGGGCGGCCAGCGCGCTCTTGCGGTCCTGGACCGGCCGGCGGACGGTGCCGGCGAGCGCACCGCCGGCCTTGACTTCCGGCGGCACCAGGATGGCGCCCTGCTCCCCTGCCTGGCCCTGTCCGCGGACGACGGCGGCCATGGACCGGGCTACGTGCAGCGGGTCCTCGCCCAAGCCTGCCACCACCACCAAATCCCCGGCCCCGGCCAGCGGCACGGGCGCAACGCCGGCCGCGTCCGTGCCGGGCCCGGCCGGGGCTGGCTGTCTGGACACGGCGGACACGACAGTACCGGGGCCGGCGGTATCAGGCACGGCAACGCCGGACCCAGCCGCACCGGACCCGGTGCCCGGCAGCGCGATGGAAGTCCGGCCCGCGTTGAAGGTCAGGTCATCCATCAGTTCGGCGAAGCCGCCGGAGCTGGTGGAGACGTTCAGTTCGGGCGGCCGGCCGTGCAGCTGGGCTTCGAGCGCCTCCGCCTCGGCCAGCAGCGCGGCGATGCCCGCCCGCCGCGGTTCGTCCAGCGCATGCGCGGCACGGCGGCCGGGTCCCGCCGCGGAATCCGGCCTGCCTTCGATCACCGTGCCCGGGGCCGGCGGGTCCGGGATTTCCACCGTGACTTCGTAGTGGTGCCGGGCCAGGTAGCCGCGGATGCCGCCCACCGTGACCTTCTCGGCCGCCACGATCCGTGCCGCCGGACCATACTCGGCGAGCACCTGCGTGCGCAGTTCCTCCAGCGAGGCGCCCTTAAGCTGCAACCGTGTCGGCGACACGGACCACCCCTACGGTCTCGATGTTCACATTGGCAGCGGTGACCTCCTGGTAGGAGAGCACCGGCAGGCCTCCGGCCTGGGCGGAGACCAGGCGCCGGATGGCCGGGCGCAGTGCCGGCGCGCAGACCAGCACCGCCGTCAGTCCGTTGGCCTCCACATTGCCCACCGACTCCCGCAGCGACTGCACCACTGCCTCGGTGCGGTCCGCGGAGAGCAGGATCTGGGTGCCGTGCTCGGACGGACGCAGGCCTTCGAGCATGCCCTGCTCCAGCAGCGGGTCGATCATGATCACGCGCAGCAGCGGGCCGTCCTGGTACTGGGCCGTCAGTGCCGGGCCCAGTGCCTGCCGGGCCGCCTCGATCAGTCCCTCAGGTTCGGTGGAGACCCGTGCGCGCAGGGCCAGCGCCTCGTAGATGCGCGGCAGGTCGTTGATCGGGATCTGCTCGGCCAGCAGGCCCTGGAGCACGCGCTGGACCTCGGCCAGGGTCAACAGGCCCGGCACCAACTCCTCCACCGCGGCGGGATTGACCGCCTTGACCCCCTCGGTCAGCACGCGCACATCTTCGCGGGTCAGCAGGCGGGCTGCGTTGTTGGTGATCATCGCGGACAGGTGGGTCACCAGCACCGAGACCCGGTCGATCACGGTGGCCCCGGCCATTTCCGCGCTGTGCCGCATCTCGGCCGGCACCCACTTGCCGGCCAGGCCGAAGACCGGTTCCACGGTGGCCGTTCCCGGCAGCGATTCCAGGTTCTCGCCCAGCGCCAGTACCTTCCCGGCCGGCGCCTGCCCGCGGCCGGCCTCGACGCCGGCAATCCTGATCACGTAGGTCGCAGACGGCAGGTCGATGCTGTCCCGGGTGCGCACCGGCGGCACCACGATCCCCAGGTCCATGGCGATCTTCCGGCGCAGCGCGCGCACCCGGGCGAGCAGGTCGTCCGGCCCGCCGGAGACCAGATCCACCAGGTCCGGTGCGAGCTGGATCTCCAGTGCGTGCACGCGCATCTGCTCGATCAGGTCCTCGGTGCTGTCCGCCGCCGGGGCCGCGGCGGCAGCGGCAGCCGCCGCGGCGTCGTCGTCGGCCTTGGTCACCTCGGCCGCCTTGATCCGCTGGGCCGCGAACAGCAGCACGGCTCCCACCAGGATGAACGGAATCTTGGGCATGCCGGGGATCAGCGCCAGCACGATCGCCGCACCGCCGGCGATCATCAGCGCGTTACGCGACTGGGACAGCTGGGACGAGGCGGTGGAGCCCATGTCCTCTTCGGCGTTGGAGCGGGTCACGATCATGCCGGTGGACACGGCCATCAGCAGGGCGGGGATCTGGGTGACCAGCCCGTCGCCGATGGTCAGCAGCGTGTAGGTATTGACCGCGTCCATCATGTCCTGGCCGCGCTGGAGCATGCCGATGGCGATGCCGCCGACGATGTTGATGATGATGATGATCAGGCCCGCGATCGCGTCGCCCTTGACGAACTTGGAGGCACCGTCCATCGCACCGTAGAAGTCCGCCTCGGCGGAAACCGCGGCGCGCCGCTCGCGCGCCTGGCTGTCCGTGATCAGGCCCGCGTTCAGGTCCGCGTCGATGGCCATCTGCTTGCCTGGCATGGCATCGAGGGTGAAGCGCGCGCCCACCTCGGCCACACGTTCGGCACCCTTGGTGACCACCACGAACTGGATTACCACCAGGATCAGGAACACCACGGCGCCGATGATCATCGAACCGCCCACGGCCACATGTCCGAAGGCCTCGATCACCTTGCCGGCGTAACCCTCGCCCAGGACCAGCCGGGTGGAAGCCACGTTCAGGCCCAGCCGGAACAGTGTGGCCACCAGCAGCAGGGACGGGAACACGGAGAAGTCCAGCGGCTTCTTCACGAACATGGTGGTCAGCAGGATCACCAGGGCGAACAGGATGTTCACCGCAATCAGGAAGTCCAGCAGCCCCACCGGAATGGGGACGACCAGCAGCATGATGATGCCGACCACCCCGAGGGGTACGGCGAGCTTGGGCAGGTTGCGTTTCATCTTCAATCCCTAAGTCCGGATGGGGATGTGGCAGTTTCGGTCAAGGCAGGTTCGGTCAGTGCCGGCCGCTCCAGCGTATGCACGCCCTGGGCCGCGCCGCGGGTCTTGAGCGCCATCACGAAGGCCAGCACCCGGGCGACGGCGTTGTACAACTCCACGGGGATCTCCTGGCCGATCTCGCAGGCGGCATGCAGCGCGCGGGTCAGCGGCACGTCCCGGACCATCGGCACCCGCTTGGCCTCGGCTTCCTCGCGGATCCGTGCTGCGATCGTCCCGGCACCCTTGGCCACCACGCGCGGGGCGGATTTGCCTGGTTCGTATTTCAGTGCCACGGCGTAGTGGGTCGGGTTGACCATCACGACGTCGGCTCCTCCCACCGCGGCGATCATGCGGTTGCGGCTCATGGCCAGCTGCCGGGAACGGCGCTGGGACTTGATCAGCGGGTCGCCGTCCGAGTTCTTGTTCTCGTCCCGGACCTCCTTCTTGGTCATCCGGGTCTTCTTCCGGTTCCGGCGCATCACCACAAAGATATCGGCCGCGGCCAGCACCAGCCCGGCAATCACGGCCGTCCGCACCAGCGTGGCGGTACCGGCCCCGGCCGTGTCCAGCAGCGCGGAGACGGAAAGCCCGCCGGCGGTCATCAGCACCGGGACCAGGTCCACGACCACCAAATACAGCACGAGGCCGACGGCGGCGGTCTTCAGCAGTGCCTTGGTGCCCTGCCACAGCGCCTGCGGGCCGAAGGTGCGCTTGAACCCGTTGATGAGGTTCAGCGGCTCGGTATCCAGCTTGAACTTCTTGAAGCGGATCCCGCCCTGCAGGGCGGCGCTGATGACCACCGCCAGCACGGCGACGGCCAGCAGCGGGCCGAGGACGTGCCCGATGGACCCGAGCCCGTCCCCCAGCGCCTGCAGGACCACCGCCGGATCCGGATTGGCTGCCGCCGCGCGGACGGCGAAGAGCTGTTCGACGGCGGCTTCCGAAGCGCGCGCGACGGTGGCGGGCAGCATCAGGGCGACGGCGGCGACAGCCACCCAGGCGGTCAGGTCCTGGGACCGGGAAAGCTGGCCCTTGGAGCGGACCTCCTTCATCCGCTTCTGGGTGGCCTGTTCTGTGCGTTCCTCGGAGTCCGACACCTAGCCCACCCCCAGCACCATGCCGACGGCCTGCTGCACCAGCGAGGAGACCACCCGGGGCAGCACCACGAACACCACCGATCCGAAGGTCAGGGTCAGCAGGATCTTCAGCGGAAACCCCAAAGCGAAAGCATTCAGCGCCGGGGCCACCCGGGTGAGCAGGCCCAGGCCGGCGTCGGCCAGGAACAGCACCACCAGCAGCGGCCCGGCAATCTGCACCGCGGCCAGGAACATCTGCGTCACGGCGGTGGTCATCGCCTGCACCGGCTCGGCCAGATCGATGCCGCCGCCCAGCGGCAGCGCGGTGAAGGTACGGACCAGGCCGCCGATGATCAACTGGTAGCCGTCCGAGGAGAACAGCAGGGCCAGCGCGGTCATCTGGAACAGCCGGGTGAACTGGGCGCCGTTGACCTGGGACTGCGGGTCGAAGGCCTGTGCCAGCGAGAAGCCGCCGAACAAGTCGATCAGGTTGCCGGCGGACTGCACCGCGGAGAACACCACCAGCACCAGGAACCCCAGCAGCGCGCCGGTGAGCAGCTCCAGGACCAGTGCGCCGAAATATCCGGCGGTGTCCAGGGAGGTGTAGTTCCCGGCCACCTGCGGCGAGACCGCGAGTGCCAGTCCCACGCCGAGCATGGCCTTGACCCGTGCCGGAATCGCCCGGTAGGAGAACGGCGGGGCGATGACCAGGAAGGCCACCATGCGCACGCCGGCGAGCATGACGGCCTCGATCCAGTGCTGGTCCAGCGGGATGGACACCTCAGCCGCCGCCCAGCAGCGCGGGCAGCTTGTCGAATAGGTCGTGCGTGAACCCGACCATCTCGGTGATCATCCAGTGCCCGCAGATCAGCAGGGCCACCGCTACGGCGATCGCCTTGGGCACGAAGGAGAGCGTGACTTCCTGGATCTGGGTCATGGACTGGACCAGGGATACGGCAAAGCCCACCACCAGCGCCGTCAGCAATATGGGCGCTGACAGTTTGGCGGCGACGAATAGCCCCTGCAGTCCGATGTCCAGGACGGCACTGGTATCCATCAGCCGCCGCCCTGGTAGCTGGAGATCAGTGCGGTGATGATCAGGCCCCAGCCGTCCACCAGCACGAACAGCAGGATCTTGAACGGCAGCGAGATCATGACCGGCGGCAGCATCATCATGCCCATGGACATCAACGCCGCCGAGACCACCAGGTCGATGACCAGGAACGGGACAAAGATGACGAAACCGATGATGAAGGCTGCCCGGAGCTCGGAGATCATAAAGGCCGGAATCAGCGTCTGCAGCGGCACGTCCTGCGGGTCGGCAGGATTGTCCAGGCCGGCGGCCCGGGTCATCAGGGCCAGATCCTCCTCGCGGGTGTGCGCGAGCATGAAGTGCTGCAGCGGCCCCGAGGCGGCCTCCAGTGCTGCGCCGAAATCTATCTTGCCCTCGAGATACGGCTGCACCCCCAGGTTGTTCACCTCGGTGACCACCGGCCACATGATGAACAGGGACAGGAACAGCGCCAGGCCGGCGAGCACCTGGTTCGGCGGGATCGATGGCAGCGAGAGCGCGTTCCGGGTCATCGCCAGCACCACGAAGATCTTGGTGAACGAGGTCATCATCAGCAGCAGCGCCGGTGCCACCGCGAGCAGCGTGATGCCCAGCAGGGTGACGACGGCGCTGGAGGGCGTGCCGTCCGGGCCGTTGATCTCCACCGAGAGCCCGCCGCTCCCCGGTGCTGTGGGGTCCGTGGGATTGGCCGGGTCCACCGGAGCGATCGGCGATGCGTGCGCCGCGGCGCTGCCGGCCAGTAGCAGGACGGCGGCCAGGAAGATGGCGAACAGCACGGCCAGTCCCAGCCGTGCGGCCCGGCCGGACACAGCCCGGGCCGGGGTGTTGGGTACTGTCATTTCTGGCTGACCTGGCGCAACGCGGCCGCGGTCTGCTTCCAGGTGTCCGGCGACAGAATGGATCCGGCCAGCGGCGACGGGGGCCGGTGCCGGGCCCGGCGGTCGCCCGGCACCGGATACAGCGCAGGTGCCGGGACCGTATCCGGCGCAGCGCCGTCGTGGGTATCCGCCGCTTCCAGCGACCGGGCGAAGGCGGCTGCGCCGGCGGGCTCCTCGGCGGGGGCGGGCTCGGGCGCATCGGAAGTGTGCAGGACATTCACCGACTGCTCGGTCACCCCGAGCAGGAAACGCTTGCCGTCCGTTTCGACCACGACGACGGAAGCCTTGGGGCTGACGTTGCGCCGGGAGAGCACGGTCAGCTCAACGTCACCGGAGCTGCCGGCAGCCCCGCGGGAAAACCGCCGCTGCAAAACCCACAGCAGTCCGAGCACCACGGCCAGCGAGAGCAGGACCCGCAGTGCCAGGACAAAGGTGTCCACTTAGTTAAGGCCTTCGGCCACGTCGAGGATCTTGGTAATACGCACCGCGTAGTCCTGGTCCACCACCACCACCTCACCATGGGCGATCAGCCGGCCGTTGAGCAGCACGTCCGCGGGCGCGCCGGCGGAGCGGTCCAGTTCGATCACCGCGCCGGGCTCGAGGCCGAGCACGTCCCGCACCGACATCCGGGTGCGTCCGATCTCCACGGTCAGGGCCATTTCCACATTGTTGATGCGCCCGAGCTTGCCCACCACGTCGCCGCCGGCGCCGAAGCGGCCGGCACGGTTTTCCCGCACCCGGATCGCGAACCAGCCGGCGGCCTGGCCGTCGTCGCTGGCCAGCTTGAAGACACCCGCAGCAGGATCGGCGAACAGCTGGGCGGCGTTGTCCACCCGGGTTTCGCCGAGCACTCCGGTGCCGAGCACCGCGGTAGCTGCCTCCAGCGCCGGACGCAGCAGGTCCGAGGTGGAGACCAGCGCCGACTCGCTGCCGGCGGCCAGGGCCAGCGCCGAGGTGTCCTCGAGCATCACGGCGACGTCGGCGGAGACCTCGCCGACGAAGGAGGAGACGACGGCGCGGGTCACCCGCGCGGTCAGTGTCGCGCCGTCGGGATAGGCCATGGCGTACAGCGGGCTGGTGCTGGGCAGCAAGCCCAGGAGCGCGTCCGCCGCGGCGGCCTGCAGAGTCTGGGTGGAATTCATCGGGCGTTCTCCTCGGTAGTGACAATGACGCCGGCCAGGCGGGAACCGTTGGCGCCCACTGCCGCATGGGCCAGCGGCTGCCCGCCGATGGCCACATCGAGCGGGCGGTGCTGCGGATGAGGCAGCGGCAGCACATCACCGACGGCCAGGCCCAGGACATCCCGGGGCGTGACCTGGATGGGCGCGAACTGCAGGGACACATCCACCGGCAGCTGGGCCAGGTGGGCCTCGATCAGGCTGCGCGCATTGGCGGTGTTGCTCATCGGGAAGGCGTCCCGCAGCTGGGCGAGCAGCACCTCCGCGGGGAAGGCCACGGTGGCCGGGGCGACATTGTCCCCCACGCGGATTTCGAACGTGGCCACGATCATCAGGTCGTTGGTGGCGGCGGCCTGGGCGAACTGGGAGTTGTAGTGGATCGAGTCCAGGCCGATCGGGGTGGTCAGCAGCGAACCGAGCGAGTAGCGCAGGTCCTCCAGCGCGTCTTCCATCAGGCGCTTGATCAGGGCCTGCTCCACCTGGGTGAACTTGCGCTCGGGGATCGTGTCACTGCCGTTGCCGCCCAGCATGTGGGCGACCCAGGTCAGGGCGGCGGAGGCGGGAAACTGGATGACAGCCTTGCCGGTGATGTCCTCCAGCGCACACAGCACCATGGCCGTGGTGGGCGGCAGGGAGGCGGCGTAGTCGTCGTAGGTCTGCATCAGGACCTGTTCGGAGGTGACCTGGGAAATCACCCGGACCTTGGCGGTCAACTGGGTACCCCACTGGCGGGCGAACGTCTCGAAAGCCAGCTCCAGCACACGCGAATGCTCGCGCGCCAGCGTCGTGGGCCGGCGGAAGTCATACACCTCGACTGTCGGGGCAGGCTTCGCGGGCACGCTGGATTGCACATGATCCTGGACCGTCACAGCCTGCACTATCGGCAGCCGGTTCGGCGATGTTAGGACCTTCCGGCCAAACTTCATTCAGGGCGCACCGGACCCGGCCCTCCACCCAGTGTGCGCCACAGCCATGTATGGGCCGCCAAACATGGCTGTGGCGCACACTCAATCCCCCGACACCTCGGCTGCTGCAGAGTCAATGCCCTGTCCCAGCGGAGCTCAGTGGCCGGCGGACTCCTCTTGACTGCCCTCCCCGGCAGGTTGGGCGCTGCCGGTTTCCGCCGAAGCGGCCTGCTTGGCCCGGGTCTGCTGGATCTTGCGCAGCGCGGCCGCCGGGTCCTTCGCCACTTCGGGGATCAGGGCACGCACCGTCTCCGGCTGCCCGGAGAGCACCACGATGTCCACCCGCCGGTTCGCCGCCAGGTCCGCCTTCGAGCCGGAGGTCTTCAACGGCCGGGACTCGCCGAAGCCCACCGCGGAAATGTGCGACATGGCGACCCCGGAGTTTTCCACGAGATGGCGCAGCACGTTGACGGCCCGGTCCGAGGACAGCTCCCAGTCCGTGGCACGCGGATCGAAGTCCCGCACCTGGGCGGTATGCCCCTCGACCTTCAGCTCATAATGCACCGGCTTCAGGACCGGCCCCACCACGTTGAGCACCCGGGTGGTCCGGGCGGTCAGGGCCGCGTCGTCGGGCCGGAAAAAGGACTCGCTGCCGACCAGCCTGATGGTCAGACCGCGCTCGTCCAGCTCGAAGCGGGCCGCATCCTCCAGCCCCTGCGCGTGCAGCCCGGTGGCGATCTTGTCCTGCAGTGCGGTCAGGTCCTCCACCTCCCACAGGGCGACCTCCATGTCGGCAAAACCCTCACCCTGGGCGTTGGCCAGCTCCGGCGGCACCACCACACCTTCGGCGGTATCCACTTTCTGGCTCTGAACCGAGCCGAACCCGGTGGCCAGGGAGTTGGCCAGCTTCGCGAACTTGTTCGCGTCCACCGTGGACATGGCGAAGAGCACAATGAACATGCACATCAGCACCGTGACCATGTCCATGTAGGAGGCCATCCAGCGTTCGTCCGGGTGTTCCTCCTCCTCATACCCGGAACGACGGCGGCGACTCCTGCTCATGCCGCGGCAGCGGGGGCGGAATCAACCGGCGGCAGGTCCCGTGCCGGCACCATGGCACGCAGGCGCTCGCCCAGCAGGCGAGGCTGGCTGCCGGCCTGGACCGCCAGCATGCCCTCCATCAGCAGCGTCATCCGGTCCACTTCGAGTTCCGAGATCCGGCGCAACCGGGCGGCCAGCGGCAGCCAGAGGAAGTTCGCACTAAGCAGGCCCCACAAGGTGGCCACAAACGCTGCGGCGATCATCGGCCCCAGATGCTCGGGCGTCGAAAGGTTTTCCAGCACGTGGGTCAGCGACACCACGGTGCCGATAATGCCCACGGTCGGTGCGTAGCCGCCCAGACTCTGGAAGAACTTGGAGGCGATGCGGTCCTCCTGCGACTTGGTGGCGATTTCATCCTCCAGCATCATCCGCAGCTCGTCCCCGTCCGTACCGTCGGCAATGTTCTGCAGGGCACGGCGCAGGAACGGGTCTTCTGTCTCGGTGGCCTCCTGGTCAAGGGCCAGCAGGCCTTCGCTGCGGGCCTTTTCAGCCATTGACACGACCTTGTCGATCACTTCCTGCGGCGGGACTACCTTGCCCTTGATCGCCTTCGGGACGGCTTTGAAGGCCTGGATGAAGTCCTTCATCGTGCCACCGGCCAGACCGACGGCGATGGTGGCGCCAAAGACCAGGATCATCGGCGCCGGCAGCAGGATGGCCGTCAGGTGGGAACCTTCGAGGGTGAGCATGGCGAACAGGGCCCCGAATGCCAGGACCACTCCGACGATGATGGCTAAATCCATTACTTGTTCCTTGGGCGCAGGGGCACGGTATTGCCGGCGGTTCCGGGCTCGCCTGCCTGCCCGTCGGCCGGCGGCACGAGGCCGAGCTGCGGATGGCCGTGCTGATAGGCGGGCATCTCGCGGGCGAGGTTCAGCACATAGGCGCGGTAGCCGGCGATCATCTCGATGACCTCTTCCATCGTCTCGGTGACGATGTACTTGGCGCCGTCCACCATGACCAAAGTGGTGTCAGGGCTGGCGTGGATGCGTTCGATCAGGTCAGGGTTGACCGCAAACCGGCTCTCGTTCAGCCGTGTGACAACGATCATTGCGCCCGTCCTGGTGATAAATAAGGCTCTTCCAATGAGCCGCTGTCCCCTACTGTCGGCTGCCGCGCCGGATAAGTAAGGCATGCACGTAGCACCTGCTGCCGGGCATAGCGGTGCGGGTCCGGGCCGGCCGCGGGGAAATAACCTCGGGGAAACCTGCCTGCAACGACCACCGGGCAGGATGGATCGCGGTAGGGATGTTCCCCACCAGCCAAACCCAACGAATCTGCCCCGACTCCTGCACCGCTAAGGATTTCCAGATGAAACGCATTGGGCTGATCCGCACCTTGACCACTTCCAACCGTTCCCTGCTCCATACCCACGGGCATGCGCTGCAGGCTGCCTATGGGTTCAGCGTCCAGTCGGTCCCGATTCCAGGCCAGCCTGACGGGGTCCACGACGTCGAATCTTTGTCCCGTGCGGTCCCCCGGGTCCGCACCGCTGCCAGCCAACTGGCACCGCACGTCGACGGCATCATCATCAGCTGCGCCGAAGATCCCGGACTTGCCGAGGCCCGGGAAGCCGCCAGCATTCCGGTGGCGGGAGCCGGCAGTGCCGGCGCGGCCGCCGCGCTGGCCATCGGCTCAAGGGTTGGGGTTCTGGGCATCAGGCACGATGCTCCGGCCGCGGTGGCGGCAGTTCTCGGGGACCACCTTGCTGCCGTCGAATCACCGCCAAGTGTCAGCGTCTCGCCGGAGCTGCTCACGCCCACCGGCGTATTCGAAACACTGGCCGCGGGCGAGCGGCTGGCAGCGGCAGCTGCCGATGTCATCCTGCTGGCCTGTACCGGCCTGAGCAGCATGGGTGTGGCCGGCGAACTGAGCCGCCGGCTCGGCCTTCCCGTGGTCGACGGGGTCCTGGCCGCCGGGGCCGCCCTGGCCGCCATGACCAGCAACCGATCCCAAGGCCCTCGCCACCAAGTCGCCTAGCGCTACCTCCCCCACCCCATCACCCATCTGTCGGAAAGCATCCCTGTCCCACCGCTCCGGGACGACGCGACCCGCAGCGGATCCCCCTAACCGATGGCTTCCTCCCCCGCCTGAGCCTCCACGGCACGGAGGCGTTCATGCAGTGCCAGGGCATACCGCCGTACCTGTTCCCGGCTCCTGGCGAGCGCCCTCACTTGGCGGCGCAGCGCCGCGATGGTCTCGTCGCGCCGTCGGACTTCCGCGGCGAGCCGTGCGGCCGGGACCGGGTCGACGTCATCGGCCATGGCTGCCACCGCGGCGGGCAGCCGGTCGATGATGGCCGCGAGCAGGTCCGCATAGTGCGTCTGAGAACTGCCGTTGGAGTAGCCGCCCACCTTGGCCATGCCCAGCCGGGTCGGGGCACCGCCGCGGGCGCACATCAGTGTGCCGGCGACCAGCGCTTGGAGCGGCACCGGCAGCGCACCGCCGGCCAGGGCGTCCGTGATGGCTTCGGCAAGTTCCCGGTTGCTGTTCAAGGGTCCTCCTGCTGTGCAGCCCGGCTCTCCGGGGCCGGGTCGGTTCTGGTCCGTCCGAGGAAGTCGGCGGCGCCGTACCGGCGGGCCATGCTGCCAACCTGCCGGATGTAGACCGCCGTGGTCTGGGCGTCCAGGTGGCCCAGCCCGGTGGCGGCCAGACCGACGGCGCCGCGCGCGTCCACCGGATGCCCGCCGGGCATGTCCTGGTCCGCCGCGCCGATCAGGTAGAGCGCGGCCAGGTGGGTGGCGTAGGTGTGCCGCAGGTCGTGCGTATGGACGTGGGGGAAGTAGGCGCCGCGGGCCCGGGCGGCGGCTTCGGCCGCCCGGGACACGTCGGCGGTCAGCTCTTCGGCGGCACTGTAGGACAGCGGCGCGCCGTCGCGCGCGGACAGGAACAGCATGGCCGGCTCGCCGTCGGGGGTGAGCAGGCGCCGGCGCTCTGCGGCGGTCATGCTGTTGAACCGGTACCTGGTGCCGGCCGTGTCGAAGATTTCCCGGGAGCCGGGCACAGGCGGTTTCGCCGCTTGGATCGGGTCCGGCGGCAGCCAGTCCTTCAGCAGCAGCCGGCGGGCTCCGCGCTCCGGGTGCAGGTAATCGTAGACCAGGTCCAGATGTCGCCGGAAGGCCCGGAGCCGGACCTCGCGGCGGCCCTTGCTGACGGCTCCGGGCAGGTACATCTCGACCAACTCCCCTGGCAAGGACGGGTCCGGCAGCTCGTAGATGGTCAGGTGCGCCAGGGTGTCCGCCCGGGCACCGCAGGCCAGGCCGAGCGCGATGAACGCGGCGTCCCGGGCACCGGCTGGACTGGGTACGCCAGGCGCCCAGGAGGCAGTGGCGCGCTGCGCCGCGGCCAGCAGCTGAGGGATCTGCGGTGGTTCCAGCGGGGTGCCGGGCGCGCCGGCGGCCGGAATGCCGCGGCCCTCGCGCATCGACTCCACCGGACCGCCCGGCGTGGGCACCAGATCGAGGGTGAACGGCAGGGCCGTGCCGTGCGCGTCACGAAGCCATTCGTAGAACTGCTTGATCGCGGTCCGGTCCCGCTGCCAGGTCGCGCCCGCGACCCGGGTGGCGGCGTCCTCGGTGCGGTGCCGCACGTACTCCACGATGTGGCCGTGGCGTGCCCCGCGCAGGGTGGTGCCGTGTTCGAGCAGGAACGAGGCGAAGCGCTGCAGGCTTTCGGCGTGGGACTTGGCCGTCTTGGTGCCGTCGGTGCGGGCATAAACCTCGGCCAGCCACGCCGTCGCATCCGGTTCGACCAACCCGTCCACGCTGAGCACCGGCGAACGGACCACCGGGACCGCCAGCGGCGGCACGCCGAGCACCTGCTCGACGGCGGCGGCGTCCCAACTGCCGCCGTACTCGATCCGAACCCTTGGCATCCGTCCCTCCGCCCCGGTTGCGCTACGGAACCTGTTGGGCGTGAGTGTAGCGGCGGCCTCCGACATTTAAGGGCGGCGGCGCCTGCCGCGCCCGACCGGACTCCAGACAGCCGTGGGCACCGGTACCTGAGTGACGGGCCAGGCACCAAGGGAAAGCGATACCCCGGACCCAACATGATGCCGGGATCCGGGTGCGGGCGGGTGTCTGGGCGACAGGCGCAGCTTCCCGCAGACTTAACGATCCTGCCGGACTCTGCTGCCCCTTCGCGAAATCGAAGGGATTCCGAGGAGGGATCGAATCGAGGATCGCAGGTCGCGGCCAGCCGGAATCGGGGTCGGTTCCTGGGTGGGGTTGCCTGAACAGGCTAGGCCAACGAGTCGATGGCGACGGTGATCGCAAGGATGAGCGGGACGTCCTCGCCTTGCACGACTTCGACGCCGTAGGATTCACGCACGCGGAACCATTTCTTGGAGATCGTGGCGACGGTGTGGCCATTGCGCTCGATCTCGTACTCGTGGTCGACGATGTTCCCGTGCGCCTTCATATCATCGCCGTCCTTCACATCGATGGAGAAGCGATCCCGGAGCCCGATCAGCGCCTTGTGGACAGTCGCTGCGGTGTCACCCCCGCGCTCGATGGCAAACTTGTCCCGGACCGAGAACTTGCGCTCCTGGATGCTCGCCACCTCGTTTCCCGAGGCGTCTTCCAGAACGAATGTGTCCCGGACCCGAACCGCCTTGCCATTGACCTTGAAGGCGCGTTGGCCCTGGTCGTCCTCAATCCAGAAGTCATCCCCGATCGACAGCAGTTTCTCGCGCATCTGAAACCGCGCGCCGGTGGGTTCGTCATGCCTGTGCCGTAATAGTCCCATGCCCCGACCCTAGGCCGCGTCGCCGGCCGGTGCTTCACCCAAACCGGATGACCCGGGGCTCATCGAGTCGCCAACCGGTCCGCCCGCCGCGTCCCTCAGGACCTGGAAATTGGACTGGATGAAATACTTCCTCTGACCCGTCATAGCCAGGACGTTGCAGCAGGCACTGTCCTTGCCCGCGACGCAGTGTGTTACCTCTGAACGACGCGCAGACTGGTGTTGTGATCGAGCAGGACCGAAATGCATTCCTAACGAATCCGCTCATCACCACATAGGTGAGCCACTTTCCTCCGGCCGAGCCGTCACTCGCGCCGTGCTCGTTCGCGGGCCCGGTCTTATGGAAACCAATTGACGTGGGGTGTGAGCCGGCGCGACTGAATCCAGACCGAACCCGATTGACCCCTTGTCCCACAGCTATTCAGTGCTACTATCTAGTGGTACTTAGTAAGGCTAGGTAGGTTCGGGAAGGGTTCCATGGCTAAGCAGATGACCGAGATGCTCAAGGGCACGCTCGAGGGCATCGTTCTCGCGATCCTGGCCGTGCAGCCGGCATACGGGTACGAGATCACGGCGCGGCTGCGGGAGCAGGGCTTCTCCGACATCGTCGAAGGCACCGTCTATGCGCTGCTGATCAGGATCGAGCAGCGCGGATTTGTGGACGTGGCGAAGGTCCCCTCCGAGAAAGGGCCCCCGCGCAAGGTCTACTCGATCAACGCGCTGGGCCACGAGTACCTCGAAGAGTTCTGGAGGGCCTGGAACTT
This sequence comes from Arthrobacter hankyongi, assembly GCF_022012395.1. GTDB lineage: Bacteria > Actinomycetota > Actinomycetes > Actinomycetales > Micrococcaceae > Crystallibacter > Crystallibacter hankyongi. The sequence goes on along the minus strand of NZ_JAKLTQ010000003.1, from coordinate 156,716 downwards.
CCTCGCGGAACGGATCGAACAGCTCCACCACCATGTCGAACACCCGCATGATGAAAGAGAGTAATCATGGCAGCAAAGTGGATCGAGACCCTCACCGGATCGCTCGAGCAGAAGAAGCAATACAAGCAGGACAAGACCCGCATCGATTCCCTCCCGGAGCCGTACGGAAGTGCTGCGAAAGCGCTGCACCGGTACTTCATGTACTACGGAGGCATCACCGACGGAGAGACCCTCATCACAATGTTCGGCGACTTGGCCGACCTGTGGGAGCGCGCCGCCGCCGACGGCACGCCGGTGCGCGAGATCGTGGGCGATGATCCGGTCGAGTTCGCCGAGACGTTTGCGCAGGCCTACACCGGCAAGCAGTGGATCGACAAGGAGCGTGCCCGCCTGACCAAAGCGATCGAGGATGCGGAGCGGAAGGAGCAGAAATGACCACCGGCCAGGCCCTCGAACCCGCCATCCGAGTGCAGGGCATCGGGAAGTCCTTCAAGGACCTGCACGTGCTGCGGGGCGTTGACCTTGAGGTGGAAGCGGGAAGTATCTTTGCGCTGCTTGGCTCGAATGGTGCGGGCAAGACGACGTTGGTGCGGATCTTGTCGACGCTGCTGAAGGCCGATTCGGGCACCGCCACAGTGCGCGGCTTCGACGTCGGAACCGAGCCCGGCAAGGTGCGCGAGTCGATCAGCCTCACCGGCCAGTTCGCCGCGGTCGATGAAGTGCTCACGGGTCGAGAGAACCTGATGTTGGTCGCCAGGCTTCGTCACCTGAAGAGCCCGGCTGCGATCGCCGATGACCTCCTCATCCGCTTCTCGCTCACTGAAGCTGGCAACCGCAAGGCATCGACGTACTCGGGTGGCATGCGACGCCGGCTCGACATCGCGATGAGCCTGATCGGGAACCCACCGGTCGTCTTCCTTGACGAACCGACAACGGGGCTCGACCCCCAGGCACGGGTCGAGGTGTGGCAGACCATCAAGCAACTCGCCGATGGCGGCACGACCGTGCTGCTCACGACGCAGTACCTTGACGAGGCCGAGCAGCTCGCCGACAGGATCGCGATCCTGCACCGGGGCAAGATCATCCAGGACGGCACCCTTGCCGAACTCAAGCAACTCCTTCCGCCCGCCAAGGTCGACTACGTCGAGAAGCAGCCCTCCCTGGAGGAGGTCTTCATCGCCCTCGTCTCTGAAGCCGGTGAGGCCGGCACCGCCGACGCTGACCGCGTCGACGACAAGGTCGCGGCACGAAAGGAACTCCGATGACTTCCCTCCTGCTCGGCGACACCGGCGTCCTCACTAGCCGCTCGCTGCGCCACATCCTCCGCAGCCCCGACACGATCATCACCACTGCGGTCACCCCGGTCGCGCTGATGCTGTTGTTCGTGTATGTGCTCGGCGGCGCGATCAACACCGGATCCAACCAGTCGTACGTCAACTACCTACTGCCCGGCATCCTGCTCATCACGATCGCATCCGGCATCGCTTACACGGCGTACCGGCTGTTCCTCGACCTGCAGGGCGGTATCTTCGAACGCTTCCAGTCCATGCCGATCGCAAGGTCGAGCGTGCTCTGGGCGCACGTGCTCACCTCCCTGGCCGCAAACCTGGCTTCGGTCGCGATCGTCACCGGCGTCGCCCTGATCATGGGGTTCCGCACCGGAGCATCCGTGGCCGGCTGGCTCGCCGTCGCCGGCATCCTGGTCCTGTTTACCCTCGCACTGACTTGGATCGCCGTGATCGCCGGGCTCTCGGCGAAGACCGTCGACGGCGCAAGCGCGTTCAGCTATCCGCTGATCTTCCTGCCCTTCATCAGCTCAGCGTTCGTGCCCACCAGTTCGATGCCCGCACCAGTCGCATGGTTTGCCGAGAACCAACCCGTGACCTCCATCGTGAACGCCATCCGTGCCCTCTTCACCCGGCAACCCGTCGGCGATGACATCTGGATCGCCCTCGCCTGGCTGGTCGGCATCCTCGTCGCCGCCTATGCGATCGCGACCGCTATCTACCGCCGCAGAATCAGCTGAGGCCGTTCGCCGCTCACGGCTGGAGCTTCCGATACTTCAATCCGAGCGTATCCTCCACGACCCCGCTGGCTGCCGGAATGCCGCGGTCCTGGCCCCTGTCGTGCTACCGATTCCCGCCAGGACTTTAGCGAGCCAGCAGTCTCGTCCGCTTCAACCTGGCCATCCACGGTGGGCACGGGCGATCAAACCGGGGCCCATCCGCCGCCGCATTCGATCCGTGCACGTGGCATGAGGCCCCAATCCCGCTGCCGATGATAGGCATGGGTTGTAGTTCAGGCCGTGACCAAAGGCCGGGCCTGCAGCAGTCTGCGTGAGGGTGACACTCTCGTGGTGTGGAAACTCGACGGCCTCGGACGCAACGTCAAAGATCTTATCCATTTCGTGTGCGAGCTCGGCCGCAGGGGCATCGGATTCGTTAGCCTGACCGAATCCATCGATACCGCCGCTGCGTCCGGGCGGTTCTTCTTCCACGTCATGGCGTCCCTGGCCCAACTGGAACGCGAACTCATGATCGAACGTACCCAGGCGGGGCTGGCGGCAGCCAGGGAACAAGGGCGTGTAGGCGCCCGCAAGAGGCTGATGACCGCCAGCAAGATGGCCGCCGCCAGAAAGCTCCTGGGCCCAGGGCATGTCGGCGAAAGAGGTCGCAGCCAACCTGGGTCCGTCCCGACCCTGTACAGCTGGGTTCCCGCAAGCGCACGTTAGGCCCGTGGCTCCGGCGCGTCCCCGGCCCTAGACCTGTCAGCCTTCCCGTCCTTCGTTCCCTCGGGGAGCCTCGCCGGTACCAGCTCTGTTAGGTCATTGTCAGGGATGCTGCCTACGGCGTCGCATCGGGGCTAGCCGCTCGTAATTGTTGGATCTGACGAGGTGGCGGACCGCGTGCAGACAAGCCTTGCCCCGGCTTGCCTCAAGCCCAAAGCCCGCGATTCGGGATTTCTGCCGCGGGATGAACCGACCGCTGGAATCAATGCTGAGGTTCGATTCTTGGTAGGTTCGGAGCTCTTTCCTGAGCCCCAGCCGCGGCCGACGGCACGGAGAAGGTCGCCTTCGATGTCGATATTGCGTGCTGCGACCATGCGTACGATGAGTACCATTACCTCACTGATGAGCAGCGCCTCCAGCTGCTCCTTCTCGGCGTGCTGGACTGCGGTGTACACCGCGCGGATGGCCAGAGCCAGCCCTGCCGGTGATTCTACAGCTTCGCTCCAGTCGGCATCGCACCCGGCAGGGGCACGGTAGACTGTCACGTCGGTCTTTGGATCATCACTGGCCGTCCGGGATGCCGCCCATGCGGCCGCGGACTCGCCCCGATGGTCAGTACACTGCCAGCTCTAGGGCTGTCGATTCCCGGGAACCCAGCGGAAAGCGGCGAGCCATAGCAGCACGCCCGCCAGTCCGACCATGCCCGGCGCGAGCACCGGGGAGGCGCCAACGGACCCGGTGGCGGCCGCCCACAGCTGCGACACCGCCGACATCGACTCCCACTTGCCGGCATAGTGACCGCTGAGCGGACCGGCGTCCAGGTTCGCGCCGACATGTTCGTAGACACCAAACGCACTGCCCAGTGCGGCTAACACCGCGGTCCCTTGCAGGACCCGCGCGGTTGCCGCGGAGCGCCGCACCAGCCATGCCGCCGCGGCGAGAAGCAGCACGGCCAGGACCGCCCACGGCACGAGCTGGCCCGGGCCCTGCCAGTGGCGCAGCATCGCTAGCTCGGCGCAGGCCCCGAGGGCGGTGCTAACGCCCAGCCACGTCAGGAGACGGCGATAGAGGTTGACCAGCTTCACCGCGTCGGAGCGGGTTCCCACGGTGCTCACCACAACGCTCACTCCACCTTGAGGGCACTGAGCACCCTGCTCAGCTGATCCTGGGAGATGCCATACTTGCCGAGCTCCTGGGTAAGCGTGGGCTCGAGGTTCTCGGCCGTGTAGGGGCCGTACTCCTGGACCTCGTCGGCCCACTTCTCGGGGTTATCCACCCCGGCCGACTGCAGTGCTGCGGTCAGCTCCTCGGTCGTCGCAGTGTTCGGATCGACGGTTTGCACGGAGGTGTTCGCCGACGCAGAGGCTGACGGAGCGGTCGGCGGGTCGGCCGACTGGACGACCGATGGAGATGCCGGCGGAGAGGTGGCGGGGTTGCCCCCTCCCGGACTCGAGCAACCGGTTAGTGCGGCCAGGAGGACGAGGCAAAGGGAGACGATACGCACCGGCACCTTCTTTCATGCGACCCCGGATTAGCAGGCCTGGCCCAAAACGCACAAGGGTCTGGTCCACTGGATCGCTCGTTGGGACCCCGACCTTGCTTTGGCTGGGGAACTTCAGGACTGGGGGCTTTGTTACAAGTGTTCAGCGTGGCGCCGAATCCGACCAAAGCAACGGCCACCACGGTGCGGAGGGAAGCCGGCCCAGGGGTCAGGTTCAGCCCGGACCCCTCCGACGTCTGCCGGACACCGGAAGGCGTGGCCCTAACAGGTGCCTCCAGTGTTCCCGGGCGGACGGCCGGGCGGCAAGGCTTTTCAGGGATATGGGAGAGTCTTCACAGGTGGCGCAAAGGTGCCGCAGGCAATAACGCCACATCCATATGATTTGTATTGCGGGCCGGCACCATACAACAGCACCCGGCCTTGGGGACGGCCAGAGGCCCCACCGTGGACAAGAGGGTGGGACCTTTGGCCGTCCGCTTCAGGAACGTTGTGCCCGATCCGAAAGCCGGGACGGCGTCAGACTACATTCAGAAGCCTGCGGGCCCGACGCGAGGTTACCTAGCTCGAGTTCCTCGTCATCAAGCCACTCCGGGCGGCGGGCCGGATTTGCAGGGCCTTCACCGTGCCGCCCGGACTACGCTGCGGGTTGTGACGCTTCGCGGGGTCTGCGGATAGACATGCCACGTCTGCCACTCGGCCCCGCTCTTGGTCCGCCGGGCGCGCCCTTGCGACTGAGCTTCCGACCGCCCTCCAGATGACGTCAGGTGACGGTGAGCTGCGTGTACATTCCAGCCTGGTAATGGCCGGGAAGGTTGCATACGAGTTCGTAGCGGCCGGCCGGCAGGTTGACCGTCACCCATGCCGCGGTCCGGGGCAGGATCCCCTGGCCTTCGCCTTCGGCACAGGTGGCCGATGCCTCGCCAAGGCTGCCGGCCTCATCGACCTGCCCGTCTCCGCCGATCGGCCGCGTACCGGCAGCCCGGGTGCCGGACAGCGGCAGGATCACCATCTCGTGACTGATTTGGCCGACGTTGGTGACCAGGAAGGTCACCTCACCGTGCGCCACGGTGGCGCGGTCAGCCGCCAGACGCATGCCGCCGCCCATTATCCCGCCTCCCATCATGCGGCCCGCCATGTCCATGGTGGCCACGTTGACGACCGTGCCCGGAAGGTTCGGGATGCTGCACCCACCAGCCGCCGGAAACCCGCGCCATCCCGGACCAGATGCCCCGTGAAACAGGGCAACCGCGGCCAGCGACAAGCCGGTCAGCAGCAGGGTTGCGACAATGCCCAGCAGGATTTGGGCCCGGCCGGAGATCCTGTTCACGGCCTGCGCCTCAACGCAGCCCGGCGGGCGTTCAGCTCCTGCTCGTCGATTTCGCCGCGGGCGAATCGCTCGTTGAGAATACGTTCGGCATCGTCCCAGGACTGTTCATGAGCGCCCCAGCCGGCGTGGCGCGGGCCGCGAATCAGCAGGATCGCCACCGTGACCACGCCTCCCCAGAACAGCAGCATCATCAGGGCCATGGCGATCCAGCCGCCGACGCCCCAGCCTCCGTCCCATCCATACATCATGACCAGGTTTTCCTCTCAGTTCCTTTAGTGCAGGCAGTCCCTCGTCCGGCGGATTAGTGCCGAGGACGGGGACCATGCGACGGGTGGCGCCCAGCAGCCTGGAATGAACCCGTCAACTTAAACTCGGCTTGCAGGACAAGGTGAGCCGGAATGCACAGATCCGCAGCAAGACCAGGCAGCAAGCCCAGGTAATCGGGCGGGCTATGTCGCCCGCCGACCACGGCACGACTGATGGATGACGGCGGAGTTCTCCCGCCGCTGCGATTCCGCGCCTACGTGCGGCTGATCGAGAGTTGGATGAGGGATGGGGCCGCGGCTGCCGTCGAATCCATCAGCAGGCCCGGCGGGGCTGAAGAGTGTCCACAGACGCCAGTGGACACCGGATTGATGCGCGGGGCATCCGCCTTCTGGGCCGCTGGGCGGCCGGGAATCGATTCGTTTATCGCCGGGGGAATAGCAATGGGGCAGCAACTGGGGGTATCACCAGGTGTCTCCGGGCTCCGCAGCGGCGCCCCCTGGCTACTCGTCGGCGGGATCCCCCGCAGGTCACCGATGGCGGCAGGCTCAGGCCCTGCCTGGGCTGATTGCGGGTTTGACACAGTGCCGGCTCCCTCGGCGTGCCCGACATCGGCATGGCCGGTCAGGCAGTTGGAAGCGCCGCCGGCCACCAGCAGGACCAGCGCAAGGGACAGCAGGACGCTTTGCCAAGGTTTCAGCCTCCGAAGCATCCTGGAATGCCCTGCGCGACGGGCGCCGGACCTGCCCGAATCAGCCATCGCATCCAGCCTACCAATGAGGAAACGCCCCGCCCAGAGCATATCCGCCGTGGAAGGCTCCCGGCCGGGCCGTCACGAAATTGGCGCCCTAGGCATCGCCCGACCCTTGACTTATACCCCCTAGGGGTATAAGTTCATTCTTACCGGAACGTGCCGTCTCGGGCCACATGGGGCCCTACGCCATGAAGGTCCCCGCAACGCGGACAAGGCCCGACTCCGAACGTCAGGGCTCCTCCGCACCGCTTCATCGACAAACCATCTTTGAGGAGATCATCATGTGCGGCTCAACGGCCCCGGAAACTTCCCTGAACACCGCCGGCGCGGCAGGCTGTTCCTGCTGCGGGCCGATGCAGCAGGCCGGGCTGCAGATCCAAACGGCCGCCCCGGTCACCACCATCAGGGAGTACCTGGTAGATGGCATGACATGCGGGGGCTGCGCCTCCAGTGTCTCCCGGGCGATCGGCCGAGTCGACGGCGTCAGGGACGTCCAGGTCTCGCTCGTGCCGCGGGGCACCTCAACGGTCACGGTGCACAGCACGGGGCCGGTACCTGCTGAGGCCGTCCGCTCAGCGGTGGCCGAGGCCGGCTACAAACTAGCAGGAAACAACTAGCGGCTCCCAGGTGGCGGTCCGCTGCATGCGGGCCGCCACCACGCCAACCCGCACCGCTGCCGCCCTCACCGCAACTACTCCCGCTCCAACAGGTCCCGGCCCCGACGGAGCACCAAGGACGGCGCAGCAAAAATCCTCCAGCCACGCACATGGCCCGGCCCACTCATCCGGTGGGATGCGGGCAGGACCGGAAGTATCCGGTCCGAAAGGAACAATCCGCATGAATCCGCAAACTCAAACCGCGGTCATGGAAGTAAAGGGCGTCTACTGGGCCTCGTCCAAGGCCGTCGCCGAGTCGGTGTTGTCCCGCCGCCCGGGCGTGCTCAGCGTCGAGGCGAACCCGGTGGCGCAGACCGCCAACGTCACCTTCGACCCCGACCAGACCTCGGTGGCCGACCTCACCCGCTGGGTTCGCGAATGCGGCTACCACTGTGCCGGCCAGTCCGTCCCGGAGCACATCTGCGACCCGATGCACGAGGCGGGCCCTGCACACCAAGAGCCGACCCACGGCACGAGGACCCATGCGGGACACGAGGCCCCTGTCGGTCACGCCGGGCACGGGATGCCGGCGGTTCATGACGCGCAGGACCTCATGGGCCACGGAGGGCACGGCCACGGCATGTCGATGGAGTCCATGGTTCGGGACATGCGGAACCGGTTCCTGGTCGCCGCCATCCTTTCGGTGCCGATCATCCTGTGGTCCCCGATCGGCCGGGAGGTTCTCGGCTTCACGGTCCCGGCGCCGTTCGGCCTGCGCGACGATGTCTTCGCGCTGATCCTGTCCCTGCCGGTGATCTTCTATTCGGCCTGGATCTTCTTCGACGGCGCCTGGCGGGCGCTGAAGGCCCGCACGCTGGACATGATGGTCCTGGTCGCCGTCGGCGTCGGCGCCGGCTGGCTCTACAGCCTCATCGTCACTCTGACCGGAGGCGGCGAAGTCTTCTACGAGGCCGCCACCGTGCTGGCCACCTTCGTGCTGCTGGGCCACTGGTTCGAGATGCGGGCCAGGGGCGGGGCCAATGACGCGGTCCGGACCCTGCTCGAGCTCGCTCCGTTCATGGCCCTGGTTATCCGCGACAGGGAGACCGTGGAGGTTCCTACCGCCGAGGTGATGCCCGGGGACCTGATGCTGGTGCGCCCGGGCTCGAAGGTACCCACCGACGGCGTGGTGGAGGACGGAGAGTCAGAGATTGACGAGTCCATGGTCACCGGCGAAAGCCTGCCCGTATCCAAATCCGTCGGCTCGGAGGTGATCGGCGCGTCGGTGAACACCACCGGCACCCTGCGAGTGCGGGCCACCCGGGTCGGTGCGGACACGGCCTTGGCCCGGATCGTCGCACTGGTCCAGGAGGCCCAGAACTCCAAGGCCCCGGGCCAGCGCCTGGCCGACCGGGCCGCGTTCTGGCTGGTGCTGGTGGCCCTGGTCGGCGGAACCGCGACGTTCCTGGCCTGGTGGCTGGCCGGGGCGGGCGTGGCCCAGGCGATTCTGTTCGCCATCACCGTCGTGGTCATCATCTGCCCCGACGCCCTGGGCCTGGCCACCCCGACGGCGATCATGGTCGGCACCGGGCTGGGTGCCCGGCGCGGAGTGCTGTTCAAGAACGCCACGGCCCTGGAGACCTCTGCCCGCATCGACACCGTCGTGATGGACAAGACCGGCACCCTGACCAGAGGTGAACCCGAGGTCACCGACTTCATCGCCCTCGGCATCGACGAGGACGAACTGCTGGCACTTGTTGCCGCCGTCGAACGCGAATCCGAGCATCCCCTCGCCGCCGCCGTCGTCAGCTACGCCGCCGCCCGCGGCGTCCCGGCAGCCGTTGCCGCGGCTTTCCGGAACGTGCCCGGACACGGCGCCGGGGCCACCGTGAACGGGCGGCAGGTCCTCGTCGGCAACCGCAAGCTGCTGGCGGACCAGGGCATCGACATCGCCCCGGTGGCAGGGCAGCGCGAGGCGCTGGCATCCACCGGCCGCACCGCGGTCCTGGTCTCCGTCGACGGGCGCGCCGCGGGCGTCATCGCCCTGGCCGACGCCGCCCGCGACACGGCCGCCTCCGCCGTGGCCGCCCTGCACGGGGCAGGCATCGAGGTCGTCATGCTCACCGGCGACAACGAGGCCACCGCCCGGCGCATCGCCGGCCAGCTGGGCATCGACACCGTCATCGCCGAGGTGCTGCCTGAGGCCAAGTCCGCCAAGGTTGCCGAACTGCAGGCGATGGGCAAACGGGTCGCCATGGTCGGCGACGGCGTCAACGACGCCCCCGCGCTGGCCCGGGCCGATCTGGGCATCGCCATCGGCGCCGGCACCGACGTGGCCATCGAAACCGCCGACGTGGTCCTGATGCGCTCGGATCCCCTCGATGTGCCGACCGCGCTGCGCATCGGCAAGGGCACCCTGCGCAAAATGCGCCAGAACCTGGGCTGGGCCATCGGCTACAACGTCATCGCCCTGCCCATCGCCGCCGGTGTCTTCTACCCGGCCTTCGGCCTCATGCTCAGCCCCGAAATCGCCGCCATCTCCATGTCCGGCTCCAGTGTCATCGTCGCCGTCAATGCGCTGATGCTCAAGCGCCTGCGCCTGCCCGGACCCGGAGAAGCCACCGGAATCACAAGGAAAACCGAGCCAGCTCCGGAACCAAGCGGTGCCCGGTAGCCGCAGCACGAGTCGGGCCGACGCTCCTGGGGCTGCAGCGGGATTCGGCCGCTGCAGGTAGTGCCGATATTCTGAAATGACCCCGGCCAGGCCACCAAGTTGGAGGGTGGGAGCGACGGTGCACGGCACACCGCCGCGGTTCCCCTGCCCTTCCGCCATCCCCTGGTGGCGTTGCTGGGTCTGGCCGCCATCATCGCGGGCATCCTCGGGATGCACATCCTCAACGGCACCCACCATGGGACGGGACCGGGCATACAAACCGGCTCCGTCACGGCAGCCGCCGACCGCCTTCAAGATGGCCGAGCAGGAAACCGCCATTGGCTCCAATCCCGAAGCGATCTCCCGAAGCGATCGCCCTGGCAAAGAAGATCATGAAGGACCAGCAGGCCGAAATCCAGAAGATAGTACATTATTTTGTGAATACATAATTCGATGTACTAATCTGGGATTATGGAAACAGACACTGCCGCCCACACCTCGGTACTCTCCCGCTTCGGGTATGCCCTGTCGGATCCGACGCGGGCGAGGATCCTGCTGGCATTGCGGGAGGCCCCGGCTTATCCGAGCGACCTGGCGGACCTGATCGGGGTCAGCCGGCAAAGCCTGTCCAACCATCTGGCCTGCCTGCGCGGGTGCGGCCTGGTCGCCTCGGTGCCCGAGGGCCGGCGCTCACGGTACGAACTGGCGGACGCGCGCCTGGGCCATGCCTTGGGGGATCTGCTCGGGGTGGTGCTGGCCGTTGATCCGGAGGCCTGCGCGGACAGCGGGCAGAAGGGGTGCTGCTGATGGCGGTCCATACCCATGCCGCTGTGGCGGCTTCCCCACAGCGCAGGGCGGTGCTGGCCCGCCGCATCCGGCTGTTCGTCGCGGCCACCATCACATACAACGTCGTTGAGGCGGTGGTGGCCCTTGCCGCCGGGACCGTGGCCGATTCCAGCGCCCTGATCGGGTTCGGCCTGGATTCTGTCATCGAAGTTTCCTCAGCCGCGGCCGTGGCCTGGCAGTTCGCCGGCCGCGACCCGGAGAAGAGGGAGAGGAAGGCGCTGCGGTTCATCGCCTTCTCCTTCTTCGCGCTGGCCGCCTTCGTGGCCTTCGATGCGCTCCGCTCCCTGTTGGGAGGACGGGAAGCAGAGCACTCGACCGTGGGCATCGTGCTGGCCGCAGCCAGCCTGGCCATCATGCCGGCCCTGTCCTGGGCCCAGCGCCGGGCAGGCCGTGAACTGGGATCCCGCTCCGCCGTGGCCGATTCCAAGCAGACCCTGCTGTGTTCGTACCTGTCCGCGGTGCTGCTCATGGGCCTGGTCCTGAACAGTACCCTGGGCTGGTCCTGGGCTGATCCGATCGCCGCGCTGGTCATCGCGGCGGTGGCCGTCAAGGAAGGCCTGGAAGCCTGGCGCGGGGACAGCTGCTGCGCCCCCGGAATGCACCTGCACGTCGAGGACGAAGCCCCTGCCACGGCTGCCGCCGGCACGGTGGCTCCGACGTCGGCACCGCAGGCACAGGCGCCCAACCTCACTGCCAAGCCGAACCCCGGCGCCTGCTCCTGCTGCCCGGACCCGGCAGAAGGGAGCAAGTGACCTTGACGGCGAAGACTTCTCTCAGCACGCCCAACAAGATCGCCATTGCCCTGGTCGTGGCCGCAACGCTGGCCGCCCTGGCCGCCACTGTCTTCATCAACAGGACCAACGCGGCATCGCAGGCCACCGCCGCCGAAGCGGCGGAGGTGGTGCGCGAAGACAGCCACCGCCTGTCTACCGCCAAGGATGAGAAGGCCGTTCTCGTGGAGTTCCTGGACTTCGAATGCGAATCCTGCCTCGCCGCCTATCCGTTCATCGAGGAACTTCGGGCCAAACACGCCGACAACCTGACGGTGGTCAGCCGCTACTTCCCCCTCCCGGGACACTCCAACGCGCTCACTGCGGCGGTGGCCGTCGAGGCGGCAGCACAACAGGGGAAGTTCGAGGACATGTACCACCGCATGTACGAGACGCAGACCGAATGGTCACACACCCCGGAATCCCGGGCCGGCACCTTCCGCGGCTACGCCAAAGACCTGGGACTGGACATGGCAGCCTACGACGCCGCCGTGGCAGACCCTGCCACCACCGCCCGGGTGGAAACGGACAAGAACGACGGCTTGGGGCTGGGTGTCAGCGGCACCCCCACGTTCTTCCTGGACGGAGAACAGATCTCACCCTCCACGCTCCAAGAGTTCGAACAGCTCATCGACGCCGCGGTCTCGAAGTAGAACGGGGCCGGCTACCTCCGGCCCATCAGCCGCCGCCACAACGGGGCATCCCGTTTGCCTGACGGTCACCGACCACGAAAGAACGGAGAACACCAGACCGTGAACTGGTGGGAAATACTGCTGGGCATCTTGGCCGGACTGATCGGGGTCTATATGATCCTGCTGCTGACCATCTGGATCTAGGCCCGGCGCCACCCGGAAACGGTGGGGCTGAAGGACGCCCTGCGGCTGCTGCCGGACCTGCTGCACGTGCTCCGGCGGATGGCGGTGGACCGGACCGTGCCGGCCGGCGTGCGGGTCAAACTGGGCCTGCTGGTGGCCTACCTGCTCCTGCCGCTGGACCTCGTGCCGGACTTCCTGCCCGTGATCGGGCACGCCGACGACGTGATCATCGTCGCGCTCGTCCTCCGCTCCGCGATCCGATCCGCCGGCCCCGAGCCGCTGCGCCGCCACTGGCCCGGCAGCCCCTCCGGTCTTGCAATCATCGAACGGCTTGCCGGCCTGGATGCCTCCCGCCCCGACTAGCGGACGGGGAGACTGGAGCCTGGCGGATATGGGGAAACCGCCAGGCTCCATCGTCTTGGCCCTCTCCTGGGGCGTCAGCGCGCCCGGCACCACGATGCATCCAGTATTGTCCGGCTGACTTGGGAAAGCCCGGCAGACCTCTGCCGGTCTGGTTCCTACTTGACGCGCTCCAGGCCACATAACGGGTCGCGATGGCCGTTGCTATTCGTCTGCGCGGTCTTCGCCCTGTAGCCCCGCACCGAAGCCCGAGGTCCTGGGCGGTGGCCTGAGCATTGGCCCCCGGGCGACATATTCGCGGTTATCGGGGTTTTGGGCCGACCGCCTGCATGGCCATTTCATAATGCCTTGGGCTGGCGGCGGTCATTGCCCCGTGGTGGGATGAGGCGTCAGCCGTCAGTGCGGGGCAGAACCTCGTCCTGTCAGGCCAGAGGTTCAGCCGATCCTTCGCCCGCCCGGCGTAGACACCCGGCACCGGACCAACCCGGAACCCGCGGGCCTGTCGGCGACGCTGAATTCGGTCATGTCAGTCACCCACTTTTCATTCGGGGCGCCGGCATCAAACTGCCGGTTCAGCAGGTTCGGGGCAACGATGCCCTGCTCGCCCTGGTAAGAGTTGTAGCGCTTCTTCCGCCGGGCCTTGCAGACCAGCCGCAGCGAACCCAGCATTCGCCTGACAGCCGCCGCAGATCCGGTCAGCCCAGCCTGCGCCACCAGCGTGACTGCTCCGGTTCCGGCGTCGGTTCCGGCTCCGGCTCCTCGCCCAAGGCCAGCGCGGCCTCGACGATGTCGTCCGCGGTGAGCGTCATGACGGCCTCACGATCGAGCGCGTCGAGACTTTGTTCCTCGTCGAGCGACAGCCGCAGCGCCTGGCGGTTGAGCGCCTGCTCGAACAGCGTGCGGGCGAACCGTGCGTTGCCGGAGTCCTCGCCCGCGTGGAGCCCGGTGAGGATGCGGCGCAGCATCTGGTCCGCACCCGGCTCCAGCGTGTACTCGTGCTGGGCCAGCATCTGGTGGAAGATCGTTTGGAGTTCGTCGACGGAGTAGTCGGGGAACGTGATCTCGCGGGCAAATCGGGAGCGCAGTCCGGGGTTCGAGAGCAGGAAGGACTCCATCAGCCGCGGGTACCCGGCCACGATCACGACCAGGCGGTGGCGGTGGTCCTCCATCCGCTTGAGCAGGACCTCGATCGCCTCGGGGCCGAAGTCCATCCGGCCGTCCTCCGGGGCCAGCGCGTAGGCCTCGTCGATGAACAGGACGCCGTCCAGCGCACGCCGGATCACCCGGTCCGTCTTGATGGCGGTCGCGCCGACGTACTGCCCCACCAGGCCCGAACGGTCGACCTCGACCAGGTGGCCTTTCTGCAGCAGACCGACCGCGCGGTACATCTCGGCCAGCAGCCGCGCCACGGTGGTCTTGCCCGTGCCCGGGTTTCCGAGGAACACCAGATGCTGTGATGTGGCCACCTCCGGCAGGCCGTGCGCCTTACGGCGGGCCTGGACCTGGAGCAGTGCGACGAGGGCCCGCACCTGTTCCTTCACGGTCTCCAGTCCGACCAGCGCGTCGAGCTCGGCCTGCACCTCGGACAGCGGCCGGGCCGGCCCGGGCCTCGCACCGATGAGATCGCCGAACAGATCGTCGACGCGCTCCGAACTGTGCAGCTTGAGCTGATCGGCCAGATGGCCGATGGTTTCGCGCAGCTCGTCGAGCGGATTGCGGCTGGCAGCCATGCAACCACTGTAGTACTCGATTCCCGACCGGGGTGGGGTTGGCCTCACCAGTATCAACTCCCTTTTGGCCGTAGTGTTCACGCGGTACAGGCAGTCTCCGTTGGATAATGCGGGCACTGGCCGTGCTTTCGGCGCTGACTACGGCCCCAAGGATGAGGCAGAAGCTGCAGGTCGGGACGCTGCCCAGGCCGACAAGGTGGAGCACGTCATCAAGTACCAGAACGGGAAGATCGCGCCAAGGACAGCTACGGCAATGATCCCCGGAATGTCCCGGGCTGATCCGGCAGTTCACGGCATCGCGCAGCGGTGTCGGTGACACAAGAAGGGCCGGCTATGAACTGGTCCCTGAAAGTTTGGACGCTCCCAGCTGTGAGATCCCCACTTTAGTGGCTAGCGCTGGGCACTTCTCAGAAAAGGCTCCGTCCCATTTGGGGCGGAGCCATCAGAGTAGAGCCAGCCGCTGTCCACTAAAGCGGAGACACAATAGGCAGTCCAGCTTTTGGGGACCAGTTCAGGCGATAGCCCGGCCCTTTCTGCGGTTGCTCCCCTTATTTTGCGCGGCATCTGCGGCGCAGGCCGCCCTGCATACCTGCTAACGGACTGATGGTCAGGCCGCTTCAATAACCGGCGGTCAGGTCCTGAGCCATCTCGATCACAAACTCTGACGGACCGCCGGCTTCGAGCCACTCCTTCACGGTCACGGCCCGTCCGTTCAGGACCGGGTCCGGCTGCACGGTGAGGAAGAACCCGGCTATCGAGCCCGGGTGGGCACCGGCCGGCAGGGCGGCCAGGACGGCATGAAGGTACGGGACCAAGGTGTTCCCGGGTGCGGTGAACTGCCGTTCGGGAAACAGCAGGTCTCCGTCCCGCCGGTAGGCGTACAGTCGCCGGGCCACGTCCAGGGCACCGAGTGCCTCCGCGCCGGGCCAGCAGGGCCTCGATCACGGCGTCATCCTCGACCATGAAAAGATCCTTGCCGGCCCCGAGGCCGTCGGCCAAGGTGGCCGTGTACTGGAAGAAGCGTTGGTCGGGTCCGGTGCGTTTCCAGTCCTGCGCCATCAGGGCCAGGAGCAGGTCGATGCGTTGCATGTCGCGCTCCGGGAGGAGACAGCCCCGATCCGATTTTTGGTCGGTTCGGGGCTGTCTCATGGAAGCAGCTAAGAGACAGCTATGTTTTCCGCCAAATTACCGCTTCAGGTTGGTCAGTTCCTGCAGCACCTCGTCGGAGGTGGTGATGATCCGCGCGTTGGCCTGGAAGCCGCGCTGGGCCACGATCAGGTTGGTGAACTCCTGCGACAGGTCCACGTTGGACATCTCCAGGTAGCCGCCGCTCAGCGAACCCATGCCGGCGGTGCCGGCCGTGCCCACGGTGGCGGCACCGGAGTTGGCGGTGCCGCGGTAGGAGGACGAGCCGGCCTTCTCCAGGCCTCCCGGGTTGGTGAAGTTGGCCAGCGCCACGCGGCCGACGACGTCGGAGTCACCGTTGCTGAAGGAGCCGATCAGCGTGCCGTCCGGAGACATCGTGAAGGACTCAAGCGTGCCGGCGGCCCGGCCGTTCTGGTCCGCGAAGGCCACGGTGGTCATGCCGGCAAAGCCGGTGATGGCCTGCAGGTCGACGTTCACGCCGTTGACCGCCAGCGTCGCCGGTCCGGTCAGGTTCCCGCCGGCGAAGGTCATCGCCTGGGCCGCGGTGGCCCCGGTGCCGTCATCGCCGCTGACGGTCCAGCCGGCGCCGGTCATTGCAAAGGTCAGCGACAGGGTCCGGGTCTGGCCCAGTCCGTCGTAGACCTCGACGTCCCGGACCAGCTGGGTTCCCACTGCGGCGTCTGCCGGCAGGTTGCCGTCGACCGTCGCCGCGTTGGTGGCGCTGGCCGGCGAGACGGCCTTCGACGAGAGGCTGATGTTCTGCACGGCACCGCCGACCGGCACCTGCCCGTTGACTGCCATCCAGCCCTGCAGGATGGCGCCGTCCGGGCTGACCAGGTTGCCGTTGGCGTCGAGCTCGAAGGCACCGGCGCGGGTGTACAGCTGCTCGCCGCCCTTGCTGGTCACGAAGAAGCCGTCACCGGAAATCATCATGTCCGTGCCGCGGCCGGTGGCCTGGGCCGACCCCTGCGCAAAGTTGGTCGAGATCCCGGCGACCTGCACGCCCAGGCCGATCTGCGCCGGGTTGGTGCCGCCGGCCTCGGCCTGGGCCCCGCCGGCGCCCTTGGTCATCTGTGACAGGGTGTCCTGGAACTGGGTGGCCGAGGCCTTGAAACCGGTGGTGTTGACGTTGGCGATGTTGTTGCCGGTCACGTCCAGCATGGTCTGGTGGGACCGCAGGCCGGAGATCCCGGAGTACAGCGAACGCAGCATGGGTGGCGCCTTTCAGGTAGTTCGGGTGGTTTGCTCGTGCTGGGAAAATCAGGAGGTGGCCGCAGCGCTCACCCCGGACAGCGCGTCCAGGGGAACCTCGACGCCGCCGATGGTCACCGTCGGCACTGCTCCGGCATAGGAGACGGCGCTGATGACGCCGGTGACGGCTTTGCCTTGTGTGTCCGCATAGCTGGCGGTCTGTCCGAGCAGGGCCGCGGCCGCCGAACGCATCTGCAGCGAGAAGTTCTCCTGGTTGGTCTTGGTCAGGTCCGTCATCTGCTCCATCATGGCCAGCTGCGTGGTCTGCGAGATCATCTGGTTCGTGTCCATCGGTGAGCTCGGGTCCTGGTTGCGCAGCTGGGTGACCAGCAGGGACATAAACACCTCGCTGTCCATGGCCTGCTTCGGCGTGCGCGCTGCCGCGCCGGCATACACGCCGGTGGACACCGCCGCGGGTGTGGTGCTGACTACGCCTTCAACGGGCACAGCTGGTCTCCTCTTCGCTAGGCCAATACGTCGATGATGGAAGTGCTTGATACGGGCCGGGCCGGGACCGGGGCTGCCGCCGGGACAGTGGCGGTGCCGGGGCCGGAGGCGGCCAGGCGTCCGTCGGGCCGCTGTCCGGCGGACCCGGAGCCGTTCCCGGAGCCCGGCTGTCCGCCGTCCGGCGCGACGCCGCCGCGCTGGTCCCCCGGCCGGTTCTGCGAGGACAGGTCCAGGCTGGTGTTCATGCCCTGCCCGGCCAGGTCGCGGCGCAGCTCCGGCAGGATGCCGCGCAGCGCCTCGCGGCCGGCGTCGCTGGGCGCGAACAGCTCCACCCGGATGTGCTCGCCGGAGACGTGGGCGCGGACCGTGACCGGTCCCAGGTTGTCGGGGGCGACGTTGATGGTCAGCACATGCTCGCCCAAGGCGGCGTTGGCCAGCGAAAACAGCGGCCGGGCAATCTGGGCGCCGAACGGGAGAGCGGCGTTGGGGTGGGCCGCTGGGGCCGGAGCCGCGGCCCCACCGGCCGCAGCTGCCGCCGGCGCGGCCGGCAGGGGTACGACGGCGGGGGCCTGGTCCGGGGCTTTCTGACCGGCAGCGGCGGGGGCAACGGAATCTGCCGCGGGCGCCGGGGCGGCGCGGCCGGCCGCGGCAGCCGCGGCTGAGTCGGCGGCGCCGGTCACGGTGCCAAAGACCGCGGTACCGGATTCGACGACGCCGGTTCCGGTATCGGGCACCGGCCGGCTGCCGGACGCCTCGGACCGGGAGCCGGCCGGCACCGCACCCGCCAAGCCGGTTGCCTGCGGTGCGGCAGTTGCCGGCGGTGCAGCGGCAGCCGGCCCGGCCACGGCAGCATCGCCGCTGGCAGACGCAGCGGCAGCGGCGTCAACCTGCCCGGCCACGCCGGTTCCGGCCAGGGGGTCCACAGCGGCCACGGCTGCCGGGGACGCCGGGATGGCCGCAGCGTTGGCCAGGCTGGCCGCTCCCCCGGAAATTCCGGCAGCCGGGGTCCCTGCAGCGCCCAATTCTGCAGCGGCCGGCAGCACGGCAGCAGCCGCTGGCTGCGGTCCGCCGGCGGCGCCGGCCGGTACGGAAAGGCCCGCCGCGGCGGCTTGTGGCAGGTCGCCTGCAGCGGCTGCCGCGCCGGACAACCCTGCACCGCCGCCCGGGCCGCCTGTCGCGGCGGTGTCCGGGCTGTCGGCGGCCGCAGCCATCGCGGGGCTGCCGCCGGACGGCACACCGGTCACGGGCACGGCGAGGGCAAAACCGGCCAACCAGCCCGCCGCTGCGGGAAGGCCGTCGGTCCCGGCAGCCGGCGCAGCCGGCGCACCCTGGCCTAGGGCGCCGGCACCGGCGCGGTCCGGCGTGTCGGCAGGTGCGGCGTCCGCCGCGAGGCTGCCCAGCGCGTCCTGCATCGCCGCGCCGAACTGGCCGGCCGCCGGCCGGCCACCGGTGGCGCGGGCTGCCGCCGGAGCCGCCGGGGCGGAAAATCCTGCTGCCGGGATGCTCATGCCGCTCCCCCCGTCACCAGGGCTGCCTGTGCGGCGGCCACCAGGTCGGACAGCCCCGCGTCAGCGAAACCGGAGGCGGCACCCTGGCTCCCGGCCAGCGCCACCGCCGCGCCGGAGGTACCCGCGGTGCCGGAATTGCCGCCGTCGGCGGGCAGCACCCGGCGGATGGTGGTGATGTTGCCGTCATTCTCCCAAGCGTCGCGGATCTGGATCGTAGCCCCCGGCTGCGGCGCGTCGATCGCCTTGCCATTGCCCAGGTAGATGGACACGTGGCCGCCGTCGTGGCTGAAAATCAGGTCCCCGGGCCGCGCCTCGGCCAGCGAATTGACCTGGGTGCCTTCCTTCATCTGGTCCCAGGTCACCCGCGGCAGCTCGATGCCGATGTCCCGGAACGCCAGCTGGACGAAGCTGGAGCAGTCCAGCCCCACCGCCGGGTCCGTACCGCCCCAGACATAGGGTAGCCCGATGTAGTTTTTGGCCGCCGCGATCAGCGCATCGGCGTTCGTGCCCGTCCCGGCAGCATCCGTCCCCGCGGCCACGGACGACGACGGCGCGCTGCCGGCCGCACCCGCGGTGCCGCCGGCAGCGGCGAGCGCCTGGGCGAAGGCCGCCGCCGAGGCCGTGGAGCCTTGGGACGACGCCGCAGACCCGGCGGTGCCGGCCGTCCCGGAGATCAGGGTGTTGCCCTCGAGCTGGTTCAGCGTGGACTGGATCTGCTGGACTCGGCCGAGCATCTCGGTCAGGCTCACCGGCCGGCCTCCCCGCGGTGCCAGGTCCCGGAGGCGATCTCGTCCAGGACCACCTGCTCGCCGCGCAGTTCCTCGGCCGCCATCGACAGGGCATGCTGGCCCTGCAGCTTCTCCAGCCCGATGGCCTGGGCGCGCGCCTGCTGGAAGGCCAGCTGCGCCTCCTCCGCCTCGGTCCGGCACAGCGTCTCGGCCGCCTGCAGTTCGGCCAGCATGCTGCGCGAGGAGGCGCGGGCCGCGGACACCGCCTGCAGGGTGGCCGGATCCGAGACCTCGGCGGTGGATTCACCCAGCAGGGTGCGTGCCTGGACCAGGCTTTTGCCGCTGTCGCGCAGCCGCGCGTTGGCAGCGGCGAGCTGGCTGGCCGCCTGGTCCTGCTGCAGGTGGCGCAGCCTGAGCAGGCCGGCCAACGGGAAGGAACGGGCCATCAGATACCTCCAAGGGTTGCCGCCAGCCGGCGCAGGTGCTCCCAGGCCGCATCGGCCAGGGTCTGGTCGTCCATGCGCTGCTGCAGGAACAGGTTGATCTCGTCCTCGTGGTCCACCGCGGCGTCCACCAGGCGGTTGGACCCGCGCTGGTAGGCGCCGACGTCGAGCAGGTCCTGCGCCGCCTTGCGCGCGGCCAGGACCTTGCGCAGGCCGGCCGCCAGCCGGGTGCGCTCGGCCGGGTTGACCTTGGAGGCCACCCGGGAAATCGAGGCCAGGGCGTCGATGGACGGGAAATGCCCAGCGACGGCCAGCTTGCGGTCCAGCACCACGTGTCCGTCCAGGATCGAGCGCGCGGCGTCGGCGACCGGCTCGTTGTGGTCGTCCCCGTCCACCAGCACGGTGTACATCCCGGTCACCGATCCGGTCTCGGCGGTGCCGGCGCGCTCGAGCAGCCGGGCCAGCACGGAGAAGGTGGACGGCGGGTAGCCCCGGGTGGCCGGCGGCTCGCCGACGGACAGCCCGATTTCGCGCTGCGCCATGGCCACGCGGGTCAGCGAGTCCATCATCAGCATCACGTCCGCCCCCTGCTCGCGGAAGGACTCGGCGATCCGGGTGGCGGTGAATGCCGCGCGCAGCCGCATCAGGGCCGGTTCGTCCGAGGTGGAGACCACCACGATGGAGCGGGCCAGGCCCTCGGGCCCAAGGTCGTCCTCGAGGAATTCGCGCACTTCGCGGCCGCGCTCGCCCACCAGCGCGATCACGGAGATCTGGGCGTTGGTGCCGCGGGCGATCATCGACAGCAGCGAGGATTTGCCGACGCCGGAGCCCGCGAACAGCCCCATCCGCTGGCCCTTGCCCACCGTGGTCAGCGTGTCCATCACGCGCACCCCCAGCTGCAGCGGCGTGTCGATGCGTGCCCGGTGCATGGCCGAGGGCGAATCGCTGTCCAGCGGCACCCAGGCGTCCGGGTGCAGCGGCCCCTTGCCGTCGATCGGCCGGCCGAGCCCGTCCAGTACCCGCCCGAACAGCCCGGCGCCGGTCGGGACCAGCATCGGCGTACCCTTTGCCCGGGCCGGGGCGCCGGGGCTGATGCCGCGCAGCGCACCGAGCGGCATGCAGCGCACGCCGGTCCGGTCCGCGGCCACCACCTCGGCCTCGATGCCCGGCTGGCCGCCGATCCGCACGAGCTCGCCGATGGCGCAGTCCAGGCCGGTGATTTCGACGGCGAGGCCCAGCACCGAGGACACGACGCCGACCCGTTCGGGCCGGGCCGCGGCACAGGCGGCGGCGAAGCGGTCTGCCCGCGGACGCCAACCGGCCGGGAACCCCGGCCGCGCCGCCGCTGTCGTCGTCATGCTCCGGCTCCCTGCAGCGCGGCCCGGGCCCGGGCCAAGGCACTGCCGATCTTCGCGTCCAGGAAGCCGTCCGCGAACTCGGTGACCGCGTCCCCGCGCGCCAGGCTGGAATCGGGGACGAACTGCACCCCGGCCTGCCGGCGTACCTCGGGATCGAGCACGGTCAGGTCCACCGGATTCATCCGCACCGTCTGCACGGTGGCGGCATCCACCCCGGCCAGCGCCCGGGCCAGCGCGGCCCGGGCACCGCGCTCGCCGTCGGCCAGTTCGCAGCCCAGCACCGCCTCGGCCAGTTCCAGCGCGGCCGCGGCCAGCGTGTCCTGCGCATCCGCCAGCACCGGCGCGGTGCGCTGCTGCAGGGTCTGGACGGCGGTGTTCAGGGCCTGCACCGTCCGCTCCACGCGCGCCTTCCCGTGCTGCACCACGGCCTCGTGCTCGGCCTGCAGCCGGGCCTTCTGTGCCGTGATCTCGGCGGCGGCCGCGCGCAGACCGGCGGCATAGCCGGCGGCGTGGCCGCGGGCCCGGGCCCGCTCCTCCGCCTGCTCGTGCCGGCCATCGCGCAGCGGCGGGAAACTCATCGGCGAGAACACTGCCTCAGTAGACATACTCGTCCTCGTCCGCCCGCTGGACGGTGATCAGGCCGTCCGCCTCGAGGCTGCGGATGGCCCGCACAATGTCCGCGCGCGCCTCTTCCACCTGGGACAGGCGGACCGGGCCGGCATCGCGGATCTCGTCGTCGAGGATCTCCCGGTTGCGCTCGGAGACGTTCCGGCGGATCAGTTCGGTCACCTGTTCGTCCGCGCCCTTCATCGCCACGGCCAGCACGGCGGTGTCGATGCCGCGCAGCACCTGCTGGATGTCCCGCGGCTCAAGCTTGATGATGTCGGCAAAGGTGAGCATCCGGGAGCGGACCTCGTCCGCCAAATGCGGATCCCGCAGTGCCAGCCCCTCCAGCACCGCACGTTCGGTGGCGATATCGGCGCGGTTGATGATGTCCACCAGCGGCTGGATGCCGCCGACCACCTCCACGGCCTGCTTGGGCGCCACCAGCGCGCCGGCGCGGGCCCGCATCGTATCGGCGACGATGCTGACCGCCTCCGGCGTGGCGGTGCCCATCGTCGCGATGCAGCGGGCCACCTCGGCGCGCAGTTCGTCGTGGAATCCGGCCAGCACGGCGGAGGCCTGGTCCGGGCGCAGATGCGCCAGCACCAGGGCAATGGTCTGCGGCAGTTCGCCGGTGAGCAGGGTGACGACCTGCCCGGATTCGGCATCCTCGAGGAACTCGAACGGCTTTCCCGCCAGCGTCGACGCCAGCCGGTCCAGCACCCCGGCGGCCTTTTCCGCCCCGAAGGAGGCCGCGAGCAGGCCGGATGCGAAGGTGCGGCCGCCGCGTGGACGCGGCCGGCCCTTGACTGTCATGTCGTGGAACTCCGCCAGCGCCTTTTCTGCCAGCTCCGGTTCGATCCGGTCCAGGGCCACGATCTCGGCGATGATCCGCTCCGCCTCGGCCTCACTGAACTGCTTCATCACCTGGGCTGCCCGCTCCGGGTCCATCTGCATCAGCACGATGGCCACCTTCTGGGTCCCGGTCACCCCACCTAGCACATCGCTCATGCCGGCGTCCGTTCATCCATGAGGCTGCGCAGGAACTCCGCCGTACGCTCGGGATCGCTGCCGGCCAGCGCGTCGATCTCCGCACGCTTGCGCTCGACGGCGGCCGCATGCGGGTCCAGTTCCGGCGGTGCCGCGGGCAGCGGGATCGCCGTCGTCACCGGGGCCGGGGCCACCTGGCGGCGCACCGGGGCGGCCGCCACCGGGACGGGCTCCGGTGCCGGTTCCTTGATGTCCACGGTCAGCGGCGCCTCGAGCTCGGGCGTGACCTGCTGCAGTTCCTCCAGGTCCACCGGCTCGCGGTTCTGCCGGCGGGACCAGCGGGCATAGGCCAGCAGCCCGATGATGGCCAGCAGCGCGATGCCGCCGACGATGATCAGGGTGCGGATCAGCTCGAACTGGCGCTGGGCCGCTTCCTGGGCCTGCGCGTCGGCGAGGGCCTGGGCCGCGGCCTGCGCGCCGGCTGCGTTGAACGGCATGACTTCCACGGTGACCTGGTCCCCGCGCTTCGTATCGATCCCGGCCGCGGTGGAGACGAGCGTGGAGAGGTTGGCCATGCTCACGCCGGCGGCCGCCGCCTGGTCCACGGCCACGGAGACGGTCTGCCGGTTGAGCACCCCGGCCGGGATCGTCCGGTTCTCGGTGACCTTGTTGACCGCGTTGTTCCGGGTGCTGGACTCGGAATCGAAGGTGCCGTTGCCGTTGGCGCCGTCCGGGACGGCAATATTGTCCGGGCCCAGCACACCCGAGGAGCCGGCGCCAGTGCCGGTGTACTTTTCAGTGGTGGTCGATTCGTTTAGCGCCGGGGCGTTGTCCGGGGTGGTAAAGGATTCCTCCACCCGCTGCGCGGACTCGCTGCTCATGTCCGCGGCGACCACCACGCTGGCGTTGCCCGGCCCGACGACCCGGTCCAGCATGGCCTGCACGGAATTGCGGACCTTCTCCTCGTAGTCCGAGGCCTGTTGGTCGGTGGAGCCGGTGACGCCCACCCCCGCCGCGGACAGCACCTTGCCGCTGGCATCGACCACCGAGACGTTCTTGGCATCCATCCCCTCGATCGACGCCGAGGTCAGGTGCACGATGGCCTGGACCTGGTCCGAGGACAACGTCACCCCATTGTCTGTCTGGATGAACACCGACGCCGTGGGGTCCGCCTTCTGCTTGGCGAAGACCGTTTCCTTCGGGATGGCCAGCTGGACCGAGGCGGTCTGCACGCCGTCCATCGCGGAGATGGTGGCCGCCAGTTCGCCCTCGAGTGCCCGTTTGAAGGTCACCGACTGCTGGAACTCGGAGGAGGTCACGCCCATGTCATCGAGCAGCGAATAGCCCTGGGTCTTCGAGGTGGGCAGGCCATTGGCGGCAGCCTTGAGCCGCTCGTCATAGACCTTGTCCTGCGGCACCATCACGGTGCCGCCGCCGTCGGCCAGCTCGTACGGCACGCCGTCGGCGCGCAGCTGCTCGACGATGCTGTTCGCGTCCGCGGCCTGCAGGCCGGAAAAGAGCGGGCTGTAGGCGGGTTTGGACAGCCAGGACACCAGCGCCACCGTGCCGAGCACGACGGCGGCGATCCCGATCAGCGCGATCGTGCGCTGGGCGATGCTGAACCCGCGGACCACCTCACCCAGGCGGCCGAACCAGGCGGCGACCTTGGTCTGCATCAGGCCTGCATCCTCATGATCTCGTTGAAGGCGTCAACGCCCTTGTTGCGCACCGCCGCGACCAGTTCCAGGGTCACCTGCGCACGGGTGGAGGCCAGCGTGGCGGTGTGGATGTCCTCCAGGTTCCCGGTGACGGCCTGGAGCGAAAGCTGCTTGGAGGTGGACTGCAGCTGCTGGACATTGTCCACGGCACCGGCCAGGGCGGTGGCGAAGCCGGCGCCCTCCGTGGCAGTGGTTTCGCTGGCTGCGGGCAGGTAGCCGGTGCCGGCCACACCCTGGACCGGGGCGATGGCGGAAGCAAGGCCGGAAACGGCGGGTACGGGCATCAGGAACGTCCAATCTGCAGGGCGGCCTCGTAAGTGGCCTTGGCTCGGTCGACGACGGCGGCATTGGCCTGGTAGCCGCGCTGGGCCAGGATGAGCTGGCCCATCTGCTCGGCAAGGTCGATGTCCGGATAGCGCACATAGCCCTCGGCGTCGGCCAGCGGGTGGTCAGGTTCGTAGACCATCCGGCCCGCGGCGTCGCCCCAGGCCGCGCCGGCGACGTACGCGCCGCTGTTGCCCTGCCCCTCCTGTGCCAGCACGTAGCGGGCCTGGAAGGCCGGACCGTTGGTGCTCGAGGCGTTGTTGGCGTTGGCGAGGTTGTCCGAGACGGCGTCCAGCCACTTGCGGTGCAGGGTCAGGCCGGTACCGGCGATGCCGATCGCGTCGAAAGTCATCAGCTGGTCCTCATCGCCGTGCGGACGCTGGTGAACTGGCCTTCCACGGCCCGGGCCGCGAACTGGTAGCGCAGCACTGTTTCAACGTTGGAGAGGGTTTCGGTGTCCAGGTTCACGTTGTTGCCGTCGGTCCGGGTGGGCTCCAGGGACCGGGCCGTGGTGGCGTCGGCGTGTCCGTCGCCCAGCTGGATGGAGCGGGAGAGCGCGTCCTCGAAGGCCACCCGCTTGGCATGGTAGCCCGGGGTGTTCACATTGGCGATGTTGTTCGCGATGGCACGCTGGCGCAGGGCCAGGCCATCCAGGGCGCTTTCCAGCGCCACGGAGCTCACGGAATCGAACACGGCAAAACCAACTTCACTCGCGGTGCGGCGGCCGATCCGTGGCCTGAGGTGTGAGCGATCCATGCTCACTCCGCCCTATCGGCAGCCGGGGGTGCCATGTTAGGAAACACGAAGTTTTTCGTGAGGAACTGCGAAGGGCGTGGCTTACCCGTTCACATCAAGGTAGACGGAGATGTCCCGGCCGGCCGCCTGGGGCACTGCTTCGAGGTAGCTGGACTGCTTCCGGTTCGCCCGGACCTGCGCGCGCAGCGCGGTGATGGCTTCCTGCTGGGCCGCGGCCAGCCGGGTGGCCCGGCGCACCAGGCCGGGCGGGATCGGCCCGAGGTCCCGCGGCGCGGTCCACGCGGCAACGGCCTGCCGGCCGGCGTCGCCCGCCTGCGGCGCCGCGGCCACCGTCAGTTCCGCCTCCAACTCGTCGAGCACCGCTTCCCAGCGTGCGCCGCCGTCCGGTTGGCCGGTGGCCTCCTGGCCGCCGTGCGCCCCGGCCGGCGTCGCTGCGTCCTCAGGCAATGCCCAGCTCCCCCACCGGCTGGGCGAAGGCTTGCTGGGCGGCTAAAGCCGGAACATCCCCGGCGGCCTCGTGCCAGGCCTGGCGAAGCGGTTCCAGCAGCCTGATGCACTCGCGGGTGCGCTCCACATTCCGGTGGATATTGGCGCTGATCAGGGTCTGGGATACGTAGTTGTACAGTGCCAGCAGGCCGTCGGCGCCGTCCCAGGCCGTGGTGTCCAGGGTGATGGTCAGCTCGGTGACGATCGCCTGCGCATGCAGCAGGTTGTCCGAGGCCACCGACCACTGCTGCGCCTCCTGCGCCTCCTCGGCGCGGGCCAGATCCAGCATCAGCCGGTCGTAGAGCATGGTCAGCAGCCGCGCCGGCGAGGCGGAGAGGATCGCATCCCGCTGGTACTGGTTGAGCTTGGCCTGTGCATTGCCCATCATGTTCATGAGGTGGAGCTTCCTGTGGTCAATCCGGCCAGCTGCGAGGTCAGCCAGCTCTGCTGGGACTGCATGTTACTCAACTGGACCTCCAGCTGGGAGTAGATCCGCTGCAGCGTGCTGCGGCGTGTTGCGAGGCGGTCGTCCCAACCGGTGATCTGGTCGTTCAGGTTCCGGACCAGCGACTCCTGCCCCTTGATCACCGCCGTCAGCGTGCCGTCGTACTTATCCGAGGCCACCTTGGCCGCATCGGCCACCCGGGATGAAATGGTCTGCAGCGTGGCGTCGACCAGGGCCGGATCCTTGGCCAGCGCCTCGGCGAACTTCTTCTCATCGAACTTAAGATCGCCGACCTTGGTGATCTCAATCCCGATTTCCATCGGCGACTTGTCATCGACCGGCGTCGAAACAGCCAGCATGATCCGCTGGCCGGCGTCCCGGACGGTGCTGTCACCGGTAAAGATCCCGGCAGTGGTGGTCGCCGCACCGGTCGAGCTGGTGCCCGAACTGACGGAGCTGCGGGTCTTGATGTAGGCAAATACATCGTTCAGCGAGGTAACGAGTTCCTTCGCTTTGGCAGTGACAGCCGCGTCGTCGCGGGTCACGGACACGGTCACCGGCGTTGCCGACGTCGCCTTGACCGTGACGTCGACGCCGGGGACCAGGTTGGTGAAGGTGTTGGTGGCGGAGGTGACCGACTGTTCGGCGGCGGTTCCCGCCCAGAGCTTGACCTCGGCGTCCTGGCCCTGCTGGATGACGGCGGCGCCGGCCCGGCTGAAGATGCTGGTGCCGCCGGCATCCTTGATGTCGAATTTGCCCGCCGCGCCGGTGGCAGAGGCAGTGAACTGGATCCGGTAGAGCTGCTCGCCGCCGGCGCCTGTCCCGGCGGCGATCTTGACTGCGTTGATACCCACATTGGCACCGTTGATCGCCGCGACGATGTCATCCATGGAACCGGACGCTGCCGTGACCGGCGTAATGGTGTTGTCGGCGCCCACGATGTTGAAGAACGGCGGAGCGTCAGGCCAGGCGGCCACGGCTCCGGAAACGCCGATGTGCTTCTGCGCCAGCTTGCTCACTTCGAAGCTGACTTCGCCGGCCGCTGCGGCACTGCCCGCGGTCGCAGTCACGTCGTCGGAACTGCTGGAGGCACTAAGAATATTGAGCGCTGCAGGTTTCGCCGCCGCTTTGGCCAGTTCGGCCAGGGAGGCAATCTTGGCATTGAGACCCTGCAGTGCGGAGACGAAGCTGTTGGAGGAGGTGACCTTGTTCTTCAGGATGGACTGCGGGATCGCCTCCACCTGCATCAGCGAGTTGATCAGCGAGGTGGTGTCCAGGCCGCTGGCGAGCCCATCGAGCGAGATTCCCACAATCTTTCCTTCCTCAGTTCCTTGTCAGCCGGGATGAGCGACCAATGCAGAGCGCCGGCGGCAGCAGGGAAGGGCGTCCTTCCCGGCCGCCACCGGCGGTTACTTCATCAGTGTGTCAGGGATTAGCGCAGCAGCTGCAGCACACCCTGGCCGGACTGGTTGGCCTGCGCCAGCATCGCGGTGCCGGCCTGGGACAGGATGTTGGAGCGGGTGTAGTTGACCATCTCCGCAGCCATGTCCGTATCGCGGATGCGGGACTCGGCGGCGGTCAGGTTTTCCTTGGCGATGTTCAGCGAGTTGATGGTGGACTCGAGACGGTTCTGGTTCGCGCCCAGCTCCGAACGGGACACGGACACGTTCTTGATCGCAGTATCGATATCCTCGATGGTGGCCTGCGCGGTGGTCTTGTCGGTCACGATGAAGCCGGCCGCGGCCGTCCCGACGGTGCCGCCCGTGTGGGTGATGACGTCGGTCAGGTCGGTGGCCAGATCCGCCATGCCCACCGAAATGGTGGAAGCGGCGTCGCCCTCGGCACCAACCTGGAAGTTCAGCGTGGCAGGACCGGCGGTAGCACCGCCCTGGAACAGGTTGATGCCGTTGAAGTTGGTGGACTCGATGATGCGGGAGAGCTCCGCGCCGAGCTGGTCGCCTTCGTTCTTGATTGCGGTGCGGGAGTCAGCGTTGTTCGCATCATTCGCTGCCTGAACAGCCAGGTCACGCATGCGCTGCAGGATGGAGTGGACCTCGGTCAGGGCGCCTTCCGCGGTCTGGATAACCGAGATGCCGTCCTGGGCGTTGCGGGCGGCAACCCCGTTGCCGTTGACCTGCGAACGCAGACCCTCGGCAATGGACAGGCCGGCGGCGTCGTCGGCCGCACGGTTGATGCGCAGGCCGCTGGAGAGCTTCTCCATCGACTTGGACAGGTTGTTCTGGATGCTGCTCAGGCTGCGGTAGGCGTTGTTCGCCGAGATGTTGGTGTTGATCTGCATACCCATGATGTATTCCTCCGTGAGTGGGTTGGTGCTTCCGGCCCGTCCGTGGGCCTTCACCTAGCGCTATCGGCGCAGGTCGCAGGGGCGTTAGGAGGAATTCGGGAAATTTCTTGGTGGCGAACTGAGCGGTCAGGACACCATCGGTTCGGACTGGCGGCCGATGCGGGTGATGCCGCCGGCAGTGCGCTGGCCCAGGGTCGACAGGTAGCTGTTCCGGCGCGCCGGGGAAATCCGGGATTCGGGCACGTGCTCCGCCTCGGCGTCGTCGTGGTAGTGCGTGGCCAAGCCGTCGCGCAGCAGCCGGATCGCCTCGGAGCGCTGCTGCGAGATGGCCGAGTGCGTGGCGCCGAGCTCTTCGGCCAGGTCCTTGACCGAACGGTCTTCGAAATAGATCTGCTCGATGATGTAGCGCATCTTCTCCGGCAGGATCTCCACCGCCGAGCGCAGGAAGACCAGCCGCTCCTCGTCCAGCAGTGACCCTTCCGGGGAGGGTGTCTCGTCCATCAGGAAATCGGCGGTCATATCATCCAGCGCGGAGACGGTCCGCGAGGCATCCGCCAGCGCGGCCCCGGCCGTCTCGCGGTCCACGCCGAGCGCCGAGGCGATCTCGTCCACGGTCGGATACCTGCCAAGTGCGGCGGTGAGGGTTTCGCGCACGGCCAAGGTCTCCTTGATCCGCTTGCGCACCGAACGCGGAGCCCAGTCGATGGCGCGCATCTCGTCCGCGAAAGCCCCAACGATGCGCCGGCGGGCGAAGGCACCGAACGGAACCCCGAGCGAAGGATCAAAGGCGTCCGCCGCGGTGATCAGCGCCACCGATCCGGCAGAAGCCAGGTCGTCCCGGGACAGATGTGTGGCCTTCGCGCACACTTCCGCCACCAGGTAGCCGACAAGCGGCAAATTTTCCACCACCAGGTCATTACGCACAGCACGGTCCAACTGCTTGCCCCCCTATGAGCATCGCGCACGGAACGTATGGCTCTTCCGCAAAAATATGGCTGCCGGACAGCTGCCCGGCAGTCACAGAAACCTACGGATGAAACCTATCACCAGAGGGTGCTAACGCTATGCAAAACCATGCCGATAGAGAGCTCCGTAGCCATGTCGTTATCTCGATTTCATATGGCGGCAATAGAAGAGGGTCCGCGCTTGGGGAATCGCGGCCCGCCCAGATAATCCGGGGAGGTGGAGATTATGGGCGCACACGACCTTTCGGCAATGCTCTGGCGCGAGCGCGAGCTGCTGGAACTGCTGGTTTTCAAGCTCGAAGAGGAGCAGCTGCTGCTCACCGCGGGCAAATCGCGCTGGCTCCAGCACGCTACCCGCGAAGTGGAGCAGGTACTTGAACGGGTCCGGGACGCCGGGCTGGCCCGGACGGTGGAAGTGGCGGCACTGGCCGCCGAATGGGGCTCGGCGGAAAACGCCACCCTGCGCGACGTCGTCGAAAAAGCTCCGGCGGGACCGTGGGGGGAAATTTTCACCGGGCATCTGCGGGCCCTGACCGAACTGGCCACCCAGATCAAGGACCTGCGGGACACCAACGAGCAGTTCCTGCGCTCGGCGGCCCGCTCCACGCAGGAGACCATGGCCAATCTGGCCCCGGAAGCCGGCACGTACGATGCCCACGGCGTCGCAGGCCTCTCGCCCGCCGCCGCCCGGCTCTTCGACACGACGTTATAAGGGTTGTGAGGACTTTCCAGTGAGCACCTTCAGCGGACTGAATACCGCCTACACCGGCCTGGTGGCCGCCCGGCAGGGCCTGAACGTGGTGGGGCAGAACATCGCCAACGTCAACACCGAGGGCTACACCCGGCAGCGGGCCAGCACCTCGTCTGTCGGCCCCGTGGCGCAGACCGGCTTGTTCGCCGGCGGGGTGCGCGCCGGCCAGGGCGTCTCGGTGGACGCGATCGCCCGGCTCGGGGACCTGCACCTGGACGCCCGGGTCCGCTCCGCTGCGGCCGCCGCTGGCTATGCCTCGGTACGCTCGGACACGCTGTCTGCACTGGAGGACGTCCTACGGGAGCCGGGTGACAACGGCATCTCCGCGCGGCTGCAGCAGTTCTGGGCGGGCTGGCAGGACATCGCCAACCAGCCCGGGGAGCCGGCTCCGGCCGGGGTGCTGCTGGAACAGACCACCGTCTTCACCCAGCAACTGGCGCACGGCTACGGCGAAATCGAAGCCCAGTGGACCGAAGTGCGCGGCAAGGCGGACACCATGGCGGCCGAACTGAACAGTGCCGCGGCGCAGGTCGCCGACCTCAATGCCCGGATCCGGACCACCCTGGCGGCGGGCGGCTCCGTCAACGAACTGCTGGACAAGCGCAGCACCCTCACCGCGGACATCGCTTCGCTGGCCGGCGGGACGGTGCGGCAGAACACGGACGGCACCGTGGACGTGCTGATCGGCGGCAATGCCCTGGTTTCCGGCGATTCGTTCCGCCCGGTCAAGCTCACCGGCGCCACCCAGCTGGATGGCGGCACCCTGCAGCTGGAATGGGCGCACCGGCCGGGCAGTCCGATCGCGCTCGACGGCGGCGAGCTCGCCGGGGCGCTGTCCGTGCTCGCCCCGGCCAATGCTTCCAAGACCGGCGGTGCCATCGCCGAGGCAGCCGCCCGGTTCAACGCCTTCGCCGAGGATTTCGCTGCCCAGGTCAACGCCGTCCACAGCACCGGGGTGACACCTACCGGAGCGCCCGGCGGAAACTTCTTCAGCTATGTCCCCGGCCGCGCAGCGCAAACGCTGGCGGTGGTGCCGCAGGGTGTCGGCGACATTGCCACCGGCACCGGCGGGCTGGACGGCTCGATTGCGGACCGGATTTCCCAGCTCGGCACCGGGCCCACTTCGCCCAATACCGTCTGGACCGCCGTCGTGACCGAATTCGGTGTGGCAGCCAAGGCTGCCCAGCAGAGCGCGAACCTGGCCGACCTGGCGAACACCTCCGCGGCAAACCAGCAGCTGGCCAGCGCCTCGGTGGACCTGGATGAGGAGAACGTGAACCTGCTCAGCTTCCAGCACGCCTACCAGGGCGCCGCCCGGGTGATGACCGCGGTGGACGAAATGCTGGACACCCTGATCAACCGCACCGGCCTGGTAGGAAGGTAGTCCATGATTTCCCGCGTCACCAACCAGACCCTGGCCCAGTCGGCGCAGCGGAACCTGCAGTCCGGCATGGCCAAACTGGCCAAGCTGCAGGACCAGGCTTCCACGCAGAAGGCGATCACCAAACCTTCCGACGATCCGGCGGCAGCCGCCGATGCGCTGCGCATCCGCGCCGAGCAGCGCGCCGCCGACCAGTACGGGCGCAATATCGACAACGGCACCGGCTGGCTCACCACCTTGGACGGCGCACTGGCTACCGCCACCGACCTGATGCAGCGGGTGCGCGATCTGGCCGCGCGCGGGGCCAACGGCAGCCTCAACGCCACGGCCAAGGAGGCGATCGCCGTCGAAATCGAAGGGCTGAAGAAGGATCTGGCCGCCCAGGCGAACACCACCTACCTGGGCCGGACCGTGTTCGCCGGCACCTCCGACGCCGGTGCTGCCTTCCAGCCAGACGGCACGTTCAACGGCAACGGGACGGCGGTGGACCGCCGGATCGGCCCGAACTCCACCGTCCGGGTGGACGCGGACGGGGCCGAGGTGTTCGGTACGGCTGCGGACGGTGATTCGGTCTTTGCCCTGCTGGACAAGATCGCCGCCGACCTGCGCGATCCCGCCGCCAATGTCGGTACCAACCTCGCCGCCATCGACCAGCGGCTGGATGCCATCATCAGTGCGCACGCCGGCGTCGGCGTCCGGCACGCGCTGCTGCAGCAAGCCGAGGAGGCCAATCTGGACCAGAAAATTGCGCTCGAAGCCCAGCGCTCGGGCGTGGAGGACGTGGACCTTTCCAAGGTCATCCTGGATCTGAAGCTGCAGGAGGTCTCCTACCAGTCCGCCCTGGCCGTCACCGCCCGGGTGCTGCAGCCGACTCTGATGGACTTCCTGCGGTGAGCGTCGCGCTGACCTTCGTGGCTCCTCCCCCGGGTCTGGCTCCGCTGGTGGACTTCGTGCTGCGGCCGCTGGACGGCGCGGCAGGCCTGTTCGCCTTGGAAGCCGCCGCGGACGCGGGCCGGCGGCTGTTCGTGCTGGACGCCTCGGTCTACCTGCCGCACTACCAGCCGGTGATCTCGGACGAGGACGTGGCCGTGCTGGGCCTGCGCGGGCCCGAGGAAGCCATGGTGCTGGTGGTGGCCAACCCCGGCCAGGCCGGTACCACGGTCAACCTGATGGCACCGGTCGTGGTCAACACCGCCACCGGCGCGTCCGCGCAGGTGATCCTCGAGGGCCAGGACTGGCCGCTGCGGGCCGACCTCGCCCCGCTGGCCGGGTAGCAGGCGGATCCGGCCGGCATGTTCATCCCCCTGTTCGCCTCCTGCACGCTGGCCGGCCTGATCGCCGGCTGGTACGTCTTTCCGCTCGCCCAGCGCGAGGAGCGCACCGCCCTGCCGCCCGGCTGGCGGATCACGACGGCGGCGCTCACCGGTGCCGCCGGCGGCCTGCTGGCCTGGGTTGCCGGTCCGAGCTGGGCCATACCGGCGTTCCTGCTGCTCGCGGTCCTGGGCGTGCTGCTGGCCGCCATCGACGCCCGGCACAAGCTGCTGCCCAACCGGCTGGTGGCACCGTTCCTGCTCGGTGCCCTGCTGCTGCTGGCCGCCGCGTGCCTGATCACGGGTGACTGGGACCGGCTGCTCGGCGGGATCCTGGGCGGGGCCGGACTGTTCGCCGTCTACCTGGCGCTGGCGCTGATCAGGCCCGGTGGGATCGGCATGGGCGACGTCAAACTGGCCGCCGTCGTCGGCCTCTACGCCGGCTACCTCGGTTTCAGCAGCTGGCTGTTCGTGCTCATGGCCGCATTCCTGCTCAGCGCAGTGGCGGGCGTCACACTTTTGCTGGCCCGCCGTGCCACCCGCAACTCGGAAATCCCCTTTGGGCCGGCCATGATCCTGGCCTCGCTGCTGGCTCCGGCGCTGCCTTACTCATAAGTACTACTGGTGGTACCCAGCCACGAGGCTATTCCTCGGATTTACGCGGGTCCGAGGCAGCCTCCACGTGTCGTTCCGTGGCTTCGGCACGTATCCACCGTGTCCATTTAGCGCTTAACCAGTAGTACTCAGTGGTACGACCCGTAGAACAACCGGTAATCCCTGAGTAGCAATCGAGTAGTCGGAAGTATTGAGCGGCCGGCGGCCAGTGAATAGTTTGATCTCAACGAGGTCCACAGGGACCAAGTTGGGGTCCCGGACACACGGTCCGGGAGGTCTCTCTTTCACTCACACATTTGTTAGGGGTATACAAATGCTCGCTTTCTACGCCACCGTCCAGTCCTTCTTCGCCACCGCCACCGACCGCCTGAAGGGCGAGGAGAAGGGCGCCACCGCGGTCGAGTACGGCATCATGGTCGCCGGCATCGCCGTTCTGGTCATGGGAACCGTCTTCCTCATCGGCGGCCAGCTGGATGTCCTTTTTGGTGACGTGCTCGACACTCTGGGCGGCTAGTCCTCGACCCGAAGCACACCGATAGGCAGCCGAGTGGCGGTTCCATCTGCTGGGACCGCCACTCGCGTCTTCAATTCCTTGGGGGAACAATGAAAGCTCTTCGGCGGGAGCACGGCGCTGCGGCGGTCGAGTTCGCACTCGTGCTGCCCATCCTCCTCCTGGTTGTGATCGGCATCGCGGAGTTCGGCCGGGCGTTTTTCACCGAAATCTCACTCGCCCAAGCGGCTCGAGAGGGCGCCCGGGTGATGGCCCTGACCCAGGATTCGGGGCAGGCTACGGCCGCAGCCATCACGGCAGCTCCCGGCCTAAACCCAGTGCTGGGCAGCGGTAACATCACGATGCCCAGCACCTGTACGGAAGGTAGCCAGGTGACGGTGACTGTCAGCTACAGCCTGACCGCCCTGACAGGTTTCATCGGCCCGTTCGACTTGCAGAGCCAGGGGGCTATGCGATGCGGCGGCTAAAGCAGTCCGAGGACACCGAGCGCGGTTCCTCCGCTATCCTGGTCGCCCTGCTGATGACCGTGTTACTGGGCTTCGCGGCTCTCGCCGTGGACGTCGGTGCCATGTATTGGGAAAAGGCGCAGTTGCAGAACGGGGCCGATGCTGCGGCCCTGGCCATCGCCGAGGACTGTGCCAACGGAAGTTGCGGAGACACCTTTGGCACGGCCCAAGCACTGAGTAACGGCAATGCCCGGGATAACGTCAGCGGGGTACGGTCAATCACCTTTCCGGCTGCCAAAACGGTGCGTGTGGTGACCAATGCCCGGGACGCCGGCGGTTCGGATACGTTCTCTACATACTTCGCACGTATCTTTGGCGTGAATTCCGTGGACATCGAGGCCTCCGCCACCGCGGTCTGGGAAGGCATCGGCAGCGGGCCGGCGGTGTTCCCGATCATCTTCAAACGCTGTGAATTCGAAGAGTCGATCATCAACGGGACGTGGCAGGTGCTGGATTTCCATGGCAGCGCGGGCTGCGACAACCATAATCCGTCCGGCCAGAACTTTCCGGGGGCCTTCGGCTGGCTGGACCAGCAGAGCGGCCAGTGCAAGTCCCTGAACATGAGTATCGGAAACTGGGCCGGCGGCGACACCGGCGTCGCTTTTCCGGGCGGCT
Organism: Arthrobacter hankyongi; assembly: GCF_022012395.1. Taxonomy (GTDB): domain Bacteria; phylum Actinomycetota; class Actinomycetes; order Actinomycetales; family Micrococcaceae; genus Crystallibacter; species Crystallibacter hankyongi. Next base: position 121,210 of record NZ_JAKLTQ010000003.1, on the reverse strand, counting down.
GCGACGCGGTCATTGCCCAGTGGAAGGCGGATCTCCAGGCCGGCAAACAGGTCTACATCGTGCTGCCGATCTACGACAACGGCCGCGGCACCGGCGGGAACGTCGAATACCACGTCTCGGGCTACGTAACGTTCGAGATCAACGGCTGGCGTTTCACCGGTGGCCGGAACTACAACAACGGCAGTTGTACCGGCAGCTGTCAAGGATTCATTGGACGCTATATCGATGAATCCACGTCCGACGGCGATTTCGGCGGCGGCGGACCGGATCTGGGCGCGACGATCGTCCGCCTGACCGAATAAAAAAGACAGATTGGGGAATCTGACGTGAAAACTCGCCTGCTGGGGGGCATAGCAGCGGCGCTGCTGGCGATTATCGGAACGGTTCTGCTCGTGGTCTACGTGCAGAACGCCGACCGCCGGGCAGCAGCAGGAATGCAACCCGTCGATGTACTGATAGTCCAGGACCGAATCGCTGCCGGCACGCCGGTCGACAAACTCGGCTCGGCCGTGAAGCTCGAATCCGTCCCTTCGGCCGCCGTGCCGGCCGGAGCGGTGTCCAAATTGTCCGACCAGAAGGGCAAGGTTACCTCCGTCGAGCTCCAGCCCGGCGAACAGGTGCTGGCCTCCCGGCTGGTCTCTCCGAACGAAGTGACGGTACCGGGGACGGTCGCCGCACCGGAAGGCAAGCAGGAGATCACTCTCCTGCTGGAGCCCGAGCGGCTGGTCGGCGGACGGCTGGCCGCGGGAGACACCGTCGGCGTCTTCATCTCGGTGGAGACTGAGAAGGAGGTTCCGGCGAACGCTCTGCAGCCGGAAATGCGCGGCTTCAAGGAATTCACCGACCTGAAGTTCCGCAAGGTCCTGGTCACCTCGGTGCAGCAGGCGCCCAGCGACTCCGGTGCGAAGAACTCAGAGCAGCAGAGCGTGCCGATGCCGTCCGGTTCCGCCTTCGTTACCTTGGCGGTCACTGATGCCGAAGCTTCCAAATTGGTCTTCGCAGCGGAATTCGGCAAGATCTGGCTGTCCAAGGATCCGGAATCGGCCACCAACAGCAATCCTCCGGTCAGCACCCTGGCGGAGGTGTTCTGATGAGCCGCTTCATCCTGATCACAGCGGCCCCCGACTTCGAGGGGCGTCTGCGCCAAGCCATGTCCGGCAGCCTCGCCGGCACCCTGCAGGTCCTGCCGCCCGAAGTCATGCGCGGCGGCACGGAGGCCATTGTCCCTCGTGACAGCTCGCAGGGGCCCGAGGTCCTGTTTCTGGGACCGGGACTGGACCTGCCCCAGGCGCTGGAATTGGCCCGCACGCTTGACCTCAAGCATCCGGAAATCAGCTTGGTCCTGGTGGCCGATTCCAGCCACGAACTGGCGCTGGCAGCGATGCAGGCCGGCGTCCGGGACGTCCTGGCGCCGGCTGCCGACGACGCCGAGCTGCGTCAACTGCTGGAGCGAGCCTGTTTGGCTGCGGCCAGCAGGCGCCGTGGGCTGTCCATGGCCAGCGAACCGATGGATGCCCCGGCACGGGTCATCGCTGTCATGTCTCCGAAGGGTGGAGTGGGCAAGACCACCGTGGCCACCAACCTGGCCATCGGGCTGGGCAAGGTCGCCCCGCAACGTGTGGTGATTGTGGACCTGGACCTGCAGTTCGGAGACGTCGGTTCAGGGTTGCTGCTGGAACCGGAACGAACCATCACCGATGCAGTCCAAGGCTCGGCAGCCCGGGACGCGATGGTCCTCAAGACCTTCCTCACCGCACACTCCTCCGGAATTTACGCCCTCTGCGCGCCCCGGCTGCCTGGCGATGCGGACCTCATCACTCCGGAGCATGTCAGCAGGCTCATCCGGCAGCTGGCCTTGGAATTCAAGTACATCGTGGTAGATACCGCCCCGGGTTTGGGCGAGCACTGCCTCGCAACGCTCGAGCAGGCTACCGACGGCGTGTGGGTGTGCGGCATGGACGTCCCGAGTATCCGGGGCCTGCGCACCGGATTCGGTGTCCTGCAGGAGCTGGGACTGATGCCTGATGGCCGCCATGTGGTCTTGAACTTCGCGGACCGCAAGTCCGGGCTGAGCGTCCAGGACATCGAGGCCACTATCGGGGTACCGGTAGATGTGGTCGTTCCCCGCTCGCGCACCGTACCGTTCTCCACCAACCGCGGCGTGCCGCTGCTGCAGGACAACACCCGCGACTCGGCCACCAAGGGACTGCGCAGGCTCGTCCAGCGCTTCGATCCGGCCAAGGTTGCCGAAGCCCAGAAGCAACTTCACCGAAGGGTGGTCGTTTCATGAAACTCTCAGACCGACTCGGTGCCATCCGGGCACGTGAAACCAGGCTGGCCGAAGCCGATGAACTGACCGCTGCGCCGGTACAGGATTCTGTGCCGGAGGCACTCCCGGGAGCAATGACGCGGCCTGCGTCGTCGACGCTGGCATCACCGGAACCGGATTCACCAACGCTGCCGACCAGCGCGCCTGCCGACCCGGCGACAGACGCACTGGCAGGGCTCAAGCAGCGTGCCGGGCAGGCGCTCTTCGAGCGGCTCGGTGGCCGGATCAGCGATTCCTCCATAGGCGAGGGGGAGCTGCGTGTCCTCGCGCGGGAGGAGCTCTCATCGGTCATCGACGCCGAACAGGTGCCGCTGAGCCCGCAGGAACGCCGGCGGCTCATCCGCGAGGTGGCCGACGAGGTCCTGGGATACGGGCCGCTGCAGCGCCTGCTGGATGACCCCGCTGTCACCGAAATCATGGTCAACCGGCACGACCGGATCTATATCGAACGCCAGGGGCGGTTGCAGTCGACCGACTACAGGTTCAGTTCCGAGGAACATCTGCGCAAGGTGATCGAGCGCATCGTCACCCGGGTCGGTCGAAGGATCGACGAATCCTCCCCGCTGGTAGACGCGCGGTTGGCCGATGGCTCACGTGTCAACGCCATCATCCCGCCGCTGGCTGTCGATGGCCCGGCGCTGACCATTCGGAAGTTCAGCAAGGTCCCGCTGACCGTTCAGAACCTGATCGAGTTCGGGTCCTTGACTCCGGAAATGGCCGAGCTGCTCAGCGCCTGCGTCCGTGCCCGGCTGAACGTGATCGTTTCCGGTGGTACCGGTACCGGCAAGACAACGCTGCTGAACGTGCTTTCCTCCTTCATTCCCGAAGAGGACCGGATTGTCACCATCGAGGACGCCGTGGAACTGCAGCTGCAGCAGCGGCATGTGGTGCGTTTGGAAAGCCGCCCACCGAACATCGAGGGCAAGGGTGCCATTGCCATTCGCGAACTGGTACGCAACTCGCTGCGCATGCGGCCGGACCGGATTGTGGTCGGCGAGGTCCGCGGCGGAGAATCCCTGGACATGCTCCAGGCCATGAACACCGGCCATGACGGCTCCCTCTCGACGGTGCACGCCAACTCACCGCGGGATGCGGTGGCCCGTTTGGAGACTTTGGTGCTGATGGCCGGCATGGACCTGCCGCTGCGGGCCATCCGCGAGCAGCTCTCCTCCGCCGTGGACGTGATCGTCCAGCTGACCCGCCTGCGGGACGGCACCCGCAGAGTCACCCATGTGACCGAGGTCCAGGGCATGGAAGGAGACGTTGTGACGCTCCAGGATGCGTTTGTCTTCGACTATTCCGCCGGTGTAGACCAGCATGGCAGGTTCCTGGGCCGGCCCGTCGCCACTGGTGTCAGGCCGCGGTTTATCGACCGCTTCGCGGATCTGGGCATCACTGTCTCGCCCGCGGTCTTCGCCGGTACGGCACCGGCAGGGAGGTGGTGATGATGGCCCCGTGGATCTTCGCGGCTGCCATCCTGATGGTCGTCATGGCGATCGTGTTGTTGTTCGCGGTGGTGCTGAGGCCACGAACCGCCGACGTTCCGCTGTCAAGGCGTCGGCCGGATGGATTCAAGAAAGGTTCAGCCCTTTCGCGTTTCGCGGACACCACTGTCAGCACCGTGGACGGCATGATGGGACACTCGGGCGGATGGTTCAATCGAAACGTCCTGTACAACGCCGGTGTACGTCTCGCACCCGCAGACTTCACCGTCCTGGTCCTGGCCGGAAGTTTGGTGCTCGGTCTCGCCGGCGGGCTGCTGGTGCATGCGTTCGCCGGCATCCTGCTGGCCGTACTGGCACCGCTGCTGGCCAAACTGGCGCTCGGAATACTCGCGGACAAGCGGCGGGCAAAGTTTGATGCGCAGCTTCTGGACACCCTGCTGATGCTCACCGGTGGCCTGCGTGCCGGCCACAGCATCCTCAGTTCCTTCGACGCTGCCGCGCAGGAATCCGAGGCACCGATGTCCGAGGAACTGAGTCGGATCGTCAATGAGTCCAGGCTTGGCCGTGACTTTACCGCAGCAATTATGGAATCTGCGGGCCGCATGCGCAGCGAGGATTTCGGCTGGATCGGCCAGGCGGTAGACATCAACCGCGAGGTCGGCGGAGACCTGGCAGAGGTGCTGGACCAAGTTGGCGAAACCATCCGGGAACGAAGCCAGATCAGGGGACAAATCCGGGCACTGAGTGCGGAAGGCAAAATCTCCGCCTATGTCTTGGTGGCGCTGCCGATCTGCGTCGCACTCGCCATCAGCGTCATCAATCCCGGCTACGTCGGAACCTTGACCCAAAGCCTCCTCGGTTGGGTGATGGTGGGCTTCGGCGGACTGCTGCTGGTCGCAGGCTCCGTGTGGATGAGCCGTGTCATCAAGATCAAGTTCTAAGGCGGAAACTCCATGACTCTCACCGCGTGGTCGCTGACGGCCCTTATCATCCTGCCCACCACCTACCTGCTTTGGTCCTTTGTCTCCGTGGACCGGCGCTCCGCACTGCTGATCCAGTCCAATCTTGGCCGGGACACGACGGCGGCATCGGACAGGACCTCGAGCCGTCCCCCGATCTTCCTGGGCATGGCTCACAAAATTACGCCGCGCAGCTACGTAGGTAAGTTGGACAGGCTGCTGGCCATGGCCGGCCGGCCGATATCCATGCCGCTGGAACGGATTCTCATTGCCAAACCGGCGCTGGCCTTGGCCGGGGCCGTCCTGGGCATCCTCCTGGTAGCCCGCAACCTCAGCACCGGGACAATCCTGCTGGCCGTCGTCATCATGGTGCTCGGTTATTTCCTCCCCGATCTGCTGGTCTACAACAACGGCATCAAGCGCCAGCAGCTGATTGAGCAGGAGCTGCCGAACACCTTGGACCAGATGCTGATCTCGGTGGAGGCCGGGCTAGGCTTCGAAACAGCTATGGCGCGGGCCGGGCAGAGCGGAAAAGGTCCGCTGGCCGAAGAACTGGTCCGCACCCTGCACGATATCCAGGTGGGACGCAGCCGCTTGGAAGCCTACCAAGCGATGGCAGAGCGCAGCACCGTCCAGGATCTGAAGAGTTTCGTCCGTGCCGTCGTCCAGGCCGACAAGTACGGTATCGGTATCGCCAAGGTGCTGCGGATCCAGGCCAAACAGGCCCGGATCAAGCGGCGCCAGCGCGCCGAGGAAAAGGCCATGAAGCTGCCGGTCAAGGTGCTCTTCCCGCTGCTGTTCTGCATTTTCCCGGTGCTGTTCATCGTGCTGCTCGGGCCGGCCGCGATCAACATCATGAACACTTTCATGAGGATCTAGACGGCGATCAAAGCTTGAATAGACTGCCTGTGCCTTGGTGGGGGAAGGCACAGGCGCCGAACGGCGGTCCCGGCTGATGCCCCTGGAGAAATCCCGGCCGGGACCGCCTCTTTGCGTGTCCGACTGATCCGCAGGCCGAGCCCCGGCGGCCTACTGGCCGCGCGGCCGGCGTCGCCGGATCGTCCTGCCGTCCGCGCTACCCACATTTCCGTGTACCAAGACCCGTAAGTTCCAGGCACAATTCGAGTAGTCCCGCATCTTGAGCAGCCAGCCCAAAGGTGAAATGTTTGATTCAGGGAGGTCCGGGCCGTCAAACAGCCCCGGCGGCTCGGACACCCCGCAGACTACCTGTGTTTTTGTGGGGGAAGGCACGGGTGCACGCAGGCGGCTCCGGCCGGGTTGCCCTATCAACCCGGCCGGAGCCGCTTCTTTAGGTTTCCGACAGGTCCTCACGCTTGGCCCGGGTCTGCGCGGCCCGCAGCACCATCATCTCGTGGTCCTCCGGGTACGCTACGTGCTCCAGCACCAGCGGATGCGGCGCCGCCAGCTTGGTCTGCGAATCCCGGACCTGGGCCAGCAGCCGCTGGTGCAGCCAGTACGGATCGTGTTCGGTCCCCACGATCAGCGATGCACCGATCAGGGCGCGCACCATGTTGTGGCAGAAGGCGTCCGCCTGCACGGTAGCCGTGATCACGCCATCGTGGCCGCGGACAAAGGAGAAGTGCTGCAGTTCGCGGATGGTGGTGGCGCCCTCGCGGGGCTTGCAGAAGGACAGGAAGTCGTGGATCCCGATCAGGCGCCCGGCGGCATTGTTCATCATCTTGGGATCCAGCTCGCGGTCATGCCAGAGGGTGGTGTTGCGGGTCAGCGGGTCCCACAGTTCGGGCCGGTCCGCGATCCGGTAGCTGTAGCGGCGCGACAGCGCCGAGAACCGCGCGTCGAACCCGGGCGGGGCCGGCACCGCCGAGTGGATCTCGATGGCCCCGGCCAAAGTGCGCAGCGGCGACGGCGCACCGGCCCGGCCGCCGAGCACCTTCGACAGCACGCCGCGCAGCCGGCGCACCAGAGCCGCGCCGGGATCGATGTCCCGGCCGCGGGACAGCGCCTGCCACTCCCCCGGGTCAAGGTCGAAGTGGACCACCTGGCCGCGTGCGTGCACCCCGGCGTCGGTCCGGCCCGCCACAGTCAGCCGCACCGGGCGGCGGATCAGGACCTCGAGCGCCTCCTCCAGCGCGCCCTGGACGGTCAGGTGCCCGGGCTGCACGGCCCAGCCGCGGAACGGCGCGCCGTCGTACGAAAGATCCATCCGCACACGCAGCAGCCCGCCGTCCGGTTCGGGGACGGCGGGCTGCTGTTCAGACATACTCCGAGTCTAGCCGGAAGAAACTACTTCTTCTCTTCGGCTTCCGGGGCTTCTTCAGCGGCGGGGGCCTCGGCGGCCTCGGCCTCGGTTGCGGCAGCTTCCTCGGCGGCCGGAGCTTCGGCAGCCTCGGTTTCCACAGCCTCGGTGGCCGGGGTCTCCTCGGCAACCGGAGCAGCCGGGGCGGCCTTCTCAGCGGCCTTCTCGGCTTCCTTCACCACAGCCTGCTTCGGGGAAACGGGCTCCAGCACCAGTTCGATGACGGCCATGGGGGCGTTGTCGCCCTTGCGGTTGCCGATCTTGGTGATGCGGGTGTAGCCGCCGTCGCGGTTGGACAGCTGCGGCGCGATCTCGGTGAAGAGCTCGTGCACGATGCCCTTGTTGGTGTTGTTGCGGGCCGAAATGGCACCCTGCACCCGGCGGCGGGAGGCCAGGTCACCGCGCTTGGCGAAGGTGATCAGGCGCTCGGCGTACGGGCGCAGCCGCTTAGCCTTGGTGACGGTGGTGGTGATGCGCTTGTGCTCGAAGAGCGACGCGGCCAGGTTCGCGAGCATCAGGCGCTCGTGGGCCGGACCGCCGCCGAGGCGCGGACCCTTGGTGGGCGTAGGCATTATGTATTCTCCTCAAATGGTGCCGCAGAACGCTCCGGGCGTCGGTACGGCAAAATTCCTGCGTTTTAGAGTTCGTCCTCGGTGTAGCCGGCTTCGTCCTCTTCGATGGCTGCGGCACGCGCGGCCAGGTCGAACCCTGGAGGGGAATCCTTCAGGGACAGACCCAGTTCCACCAGCTTGGCCTTGACCTCGTCGATGGACTTGGCACCGAAGTTCCGGATGTCCATCAGGTCGGCTTCGGAGCGGGCCACGAGCTCACCCACGGTGTGGATGCCCTCGCGCTTGAGGCAGTTGTAGGAGCGTACGGTGAGCTCCAGGTCCTCGATCGGCAGGGCCATGTCGGCTGCCAGGGCGGCATCCGTCGGGCTCGGGCCAATCTCGATGCCTTCGGCGGCGGTGTTCAGTTCGCGGGCCAGGCCGAACAGCTCAACCAGGGTGGTTCCGGCCGAGGCGACGGCGTCGCGCGGGGCAATGGAATCCTTGGTCTCGACGTCGACGATCAGGCGGTCGAAGTCGGTACGCTGCTCAACACGGGTCGCCTCAACCTTGAAGGTGACCTTCAGCACCGGCGAGTAGATCGAGTCCACCGGAATACGGCCGATCTCCGCGTCGCCGGACTTGTTCTGGGCGGCGGAAACGTAGCCGCGGCCGCGCTCGATGGTCAGCTCGAGCTCGAACTTGCCCTTCTCGTTCAGCGTGGCGATGTGCAGGTCCGGGTTGTGGAACTCCACACCGGCCGGCGGTGCGATGTCCGCGGCGGTGACGACGCCGGGTCCCTGCTTGCGCAGGTAGGCGACCACGGGCTCGTCATGCTCGGAGGAGACGGCCAGGTTCTTGATGTTCAGGATGATCTCGGTGACATCTTCCTTCACACCCGGAACCGTGGTGAACTCGTGCAGCACACCGTCGATCCGGATGCTCGTAACGGCAGCACCGGGGATCGAGGACAGCAGCGTGCGGCGCAGCGAGTTGCCGAGGGTGTAGCCGAAGCCCGGCTCCAGCGGTTCGATGACGAACCGGGAGCGGTTATCGGCCACTACTTCTTCAGTAAGAGTGGGGCGCTGTGCAATAAGCACTTAGTTTTCCTTTCAGCGAGCATCCGCTATATGACGCAACACGATTGGTGGAAAGGGACGGCTGGCCGGTCTGCCAGGCACGCCAATGCCGCCGCCTAGGCACGGCAATGGCCTTTCAGCCGCCGCAAGGATCCCGCAGCAAGCTGGGGGAATTCCGTACGGCGGCCGAAAGTTGCCTGAGGACCGACTAGACGCGGCGGCGCTTCGGGGGACGGCAACCGTTGTGGGCGCTGGGGGTGACGTCCTGGATGGAGCCGACCTCGAGGCCAGCGGCCTGCAGCGAACGGATGGCGGTTTCGCGTCCGGACCCCGGGCCCTTCACGAAGACGTCGACCTTCTTCAGGCCGTGCTCCTGGGCGCGCTTGGCAGCGGCCTCGGCAGCCATCTGCGCGGCGAACGGGGTGGACTTGCGGGAGCCCTTGAAGCCGACTTCGCCGGCGGACGCCCAGGAAATCACAGCACCGTTCGGATCCGTGATGGACACGATGGTGTTGTTAAAGGTGCTCTTGATATGCGCCTGTCCCAGCGCAATATTCTTCTTATCCTTGCGACGCGGCTTGCGGACCGCTCCACGAGTCTTCGGGGGCATTTGATCTCCTACTACAAAGGTTCAGGGGTAGCTACCAACCGCTGTTTAGCGGCCGGCCTTCTTCTTACCGGCGACGGTGCGCTTCGGGCCCTTGCGGGTACGAGCGTTGGTCTTGGTGCGCTGTCCGCGAACGGGCAGGCCGCGGCGGTGGCGGAGGCCTTCGTAGCTGCCGATCTCAACCTTGCGGCGGATGTCAGCGGCCACTTCGCGGCGGAGGTCACCCTCGACCTTGAAGTTGCCTTCGATGTAGTCACGCAGCTGCACGAGCTCCGCATCGGTGAGGTCCTTGACGCGCGTGTCCGGGCTGATGCCGGTCTCTGCGATGGTCTGCTCTGCACGGGTCTTGCCCACGCCGTAGATGTAAGTGAGCGCGATGATTACCCGCTTTTCGCGGGGAATGTCTACGCCAGCGAGACGAGCCATATTGGCGGTTCTCCTTGTGGTATCCGGAGGTCTGAAGCAATGCGGCCCTGTTGCCAGGTCCCCGGCCTCCGAGCCCGGGGGTATGCAGGAAAGGCTCCTGCTGCACTGCCTTTTATGGAATTACGACGCGCGGGCGCCCCTGCTCATACGAGCAGGGGGACTAGCCCTGGCGCTGCTTGTGGCGCGGGTTTTCGCAGATCACCATGACCCGGCCATTACGGCGGATCACCTTGCACTTATCGCAGATCTGCTTGACGCTCGGCTGGACCTTCATGGTTATCCTTTGCGTTGCTAGCAGTTTTTTAAAATTGCGTAACTACTTAATGCGACCCCCGGAGGGGACGCAGAAAGTCTTTACTTGTAGCGGTAGACGATACGGCCCCGGGAGAGGTCGTACGGGCTAAGTTCCACCACAACACGGTCCTCGGGGAGGATCCGGATGTAGTGCTGGCGCATTTTGCCTGAGATGTGGGCAAGCACAACGTGCCCGTTGGTCAGTTCAACTCGGAACATCGCATTGGGCAGCGCTTCCTGCACAGTGCCTTCAATCTCAATGACACCGTCTTTTTTAGCCATATCCTCCGCTAACGTTAGTAACCACCGCCGCAGGGGCGGGGGCTGGTTTTGGGCTCTGATTGCCTGGCTCCGCACGCTGGCACCAGCGCGGCATCCGGGAAGTTCCGGCTTCCGCGCCCATAAAAAAGCGCACGGAGGCAGACACAACCAACAGACAACTGTACTCCTGCACCGCCCTTAAGTTAAATCGGGATGCTTTGCAAGTCCGACGGCGGAGGTTTCTACCGCTTCGGCGCTGGCCACCGCGTCAAGGATCGCCAGCCGCACCGCATCCGCGGCCAGGATCTGCAGCTGCATCCGCGGGTCCACCTCGCCCTCCGCGGCCAGCGGCCGGGCGCCGGTGGCCAGGCAGAAGACGACGTCGCCGTCCACCAAGGTGTGCGACGGGTCCAGCGCGCGGGCCAGGCCGGCGTGCGCGGCCGACGCCGTCCGCTTGGCTTCGGCCGGGTCCAGCACGGCATTGGTGGCCACCACGCACAACGTGGTGTTCAGCGGGCCATGCCCTCCGGGCGTCCGGTCCCCGGCCTGCCGGCCGGCGGCGGAGCGGCCGGGCAGCACGGGGGCCCCGGCGGCGTTGACCACCGCCAGCGCCCCCACCACGACCGGCCCGTTGGCCCCGGCCATCCGCAGCGAGGCAGTGCCCACGCCGCCCTTGTACCGGCCGAAGTCCACCGCAGCGCCCATCCCGGCGCCGGCATTCCCGCGCCGCACCGGAGCAAACTCGGGGCATGCGCCAGCCGCGGCTGTGGCGTCGTACCCCATCTGGGCGTCCGGACGGGCCCGAAGCTCCCCGCCGCGGCCCAGGTCGTAGATCGCCGCGGCCGGGACAATCGGCACCAGCGCATTCCGGGTCCGGAAGCCTCGCCCCTGCTCCTCGCACCAGCGCTGGGCTCCGATGGCCGCGGCCAGGCCGAAGGAGCTGCCGCCGGCCAGGACCACGGCATCCACCGTGCGCACCAGGGCCGTGGGGTCCAGTGCGTCCGTCTCATGCGTGGCCGGGCCTCCGCCGCGGACGTCCACGGCCCCGACGGTACCCGGCGGCGGCAGCACCACCGTCACGCCGGTCAGCCAGCCGTCGCCGGCGCGGTCTACCTGTCCCACCCGGATCCCCGGGACATCGGTTATCGAGGATGCCATGGCGCCAGCCTAGCGTTCGCCGCCTGCCCCGCGCGCTTCGCGCACGGGGACCCTTGGCGGCTCTCTTGCCGAGGGCCCCGCTGCGAGCGAAGCGAGCGGTAGGAGGCGGATAGGCGCTACGGGAGGAGCGCCGGTCCGGGCGTACCGCTCACAGTGCGGCCAGGGCCAGCACCGCCACCTTGCCGATGCTGAAGGTGGCCGCACCCATGCCGAGGATCACGTAGGCGCTGACCGGAACCAGCAGCAGCCATTCCCGCACCGATCCGGCATCGCCCAGCACGGGCATGGCGAAGTATCCGTTGGGCCGCCAGATCCAGCTGACCACCGGGACCTTGCGCAGGACCCGCGGCGGTTTGAACCGCAGCGGCCAGATCAGGTTGACGCCGCCGGTGGTGAGCATGTCCCCCACGATGTGCATGATCACCCCCACGCCCATCGCGATCGGGAACCAGTTCTGTTGCTCCGGCGCAAAGGCAGCGATGAAGGCCGCCACGGACAGTCCGACCACCCAGGGGATCTTCTGCAGCCGGTCGGGGATGAACTTCAGTGCCTTGGCCGCGAAGGCCACCAGCAGCACGCACAGGATGCCGGCGCCCGGGTAGATGGTGCCGAAGGTGGGAACCTCCATGGTCCACAGCCCGGCGATGAACGCGACGGCGATGAACGCGAAGATGCCCAGGACCGAGTGCGTGCCCTTGCGGTGGCCGCCGGAGACGGCGCCGATGCCGGAGCAGACGGCCTTGGAAACCGGCGGCAGCGAATGGGCAATGGTGGCGTTGTGGTGGTCCGCGTCCGGCACCAGCGCTGCGCCGGCGCTGACTAGGGCGCCGGTCAGCACGCCGACCGGCCCCACGTCCATCAGTCCGGCACCCACGGTCAGGGTCTGCTCGCCCCAGCCGGCCGGCACCGTGATCCAGTCCAGCGGAATCCTGTACTGGGTGGTCAGCGCCACCCAGGCCGCCGCGCCGGAGAGGGCGTGGTGTGCTCCCATCATGGTGTTTTCGGGGTCCTTTCATCGCAAATGTCAGTCGCCACCAGTAAAGCCGGTGCTACCGACAATCGGACGCGGTTGCCCGGACACGGCGCAACGGCGACGATCACGCAGGACCCCCGGCGCCCTCCGGCGGACCGGAGGGCGGGTCAGTCCAGCGGGACCGGGGTGACGCCGAGCGGGGCCAGCTTCGCCGCTCCCCCGTCCTCTGCGGTGAGCACCCAGATGCCGCCGCTGTGCACCGCGACGGTGTGCTCCCACTGGCAGGAGCGGGAGCCGTCGGTGGTGACCACGGTCCAGTCGTCCTCCAGCACCCGGGTCTCGATGTTCCCGCGCACCAGCATCGGCTCGATGGCCAGGCACAGGCCGGGCCGGATCTTGGGGCCGCGGTGGTTGGTGCGGTAGTTGAGCACGTCCGGGGCCTGGTGCATCGCGGTTCCGATGCCGTGGCCGACGTAGTCTTCGAGGATCCCCAGCGGCTTGCCCGGCACGGAGCTGACGTAGTCGTCGATCGCGTTGCCGATGTCCCCCACGCGCTGTCCGCCGGCCAGTGCCGCGATCCCCCGCCACATCGCCGCTTCGGTCACATCCGAGAGCCGCTGGTCCTCCGGATCCGCGGTACCTACGATCACGCCGCGGGCCGAGTCCCCGTGCCAGCCGTCCACGCTGCAGCCGCCGTCGACGGACAGGACATCCCCGTCCTGCAGCACCCGGTCCCCCGGGATGCCGTGGACAACTTCCTCGTTTACCGAGACGCAGACCGTGGCCGGGAAACCGTGGTAGCCCTTGAAGTTGCTCTTCGCCCCGGCCTCGTCCAGCACCGCTTCGAAGGCGGCGTCGATGTCGCGGGTGGTGGCGCCGACGACGGCGGCAGCCACCGCAGCGTCGAGGGCGCGGCTGACCACCAGGCCGGCGGTGCGCATTTTGCGGATCTGGTCCGTGGTCTTGTATTCGATGCTGGGCTGGCGGAATGCCATGGGGTCCTTCTCTTCTGTTAAATGCCGCAGGCCCCGTGTCCGGTTTCCCGCTGCGTCGCTACGCGGCTTGATCTCCACGCGGCAGCGAGCGGGGCTGTCCGGAACAACGGGGCCTGCTGGTGCGGTGTTCAGGCGGTGACGCTCTTGAGCGCTTCCATGATGCGGTCGGTGACCTCGTCGATGGCCCCGATGCCGTCGACCTTGGCCACGATGCCCCGGTCCACGTAGCGGGAAACCACTGCCTCGGTCTGCTCGTGGTACAGGTCCAGGCGGTGGCGGATGACGTTCTCGGTGTCGTCCGCGCGGCCTTCCAGCTCCGCCCGGGAGAGCAGCCGGCGCACCAGTTCCTCGTCGTCGGCGGTCAGCTGGAGCACGACATCGAGCTTCTCGCCGTTCCCGGCCAGGATCGAGTCCAGTTCGTCCACCTGGGCGCCGGTGCGGGGGTAGCCGTCCAGCAGGAAGCCGTCCTGGACATCGGGCTGGGCCAGCCGGTCGCGCACCATGTTGTTCGTGACGCTGTCGGGCACAAAGTCGCCATTATCGATGTACTTCTTCGCCTCCAGTCCCAGCGGGGTCTCTTCCTTGACGTTGGCGCGGAAGATATCCCCGGTGGAGATGGCAACGATGGCCAGGCGCTCGGAAATACGTGATGCCTGGGTCCCCTTGCCGGATCCGGGCGGGCCAATAATGAGCATTCGTGTCATCGCAGTAGTCCTTCGTAGTGCCGTTGCTGTAGCTGGGCATTAATCTGCTTCACCGTCTCCAGCCCCACGCCAACCATGATGAGGATAGAGGTGCCGCCGAACGGGAAGCTCTGGTTCGCGTTGATCAGCACCAGGGCCATCAGCGGAATCAGGGCAATCAACCCCAGGTAGAGCGCTCCGGGCAACGTGATCCGTGAGAGCACATACTCGAGGTAGTCGGCGGTCGGACGGCCGGCCCGGATTCCCGGGATGAAGCCGCCGTACTTCTTCATGTTTTCCGCGACCTCGGTCGGGTTGAAGGTGATCGCCACGTAGAAGTAGGTGAAGAAAACGATCATGGCGAAGTAGAGCGCCATGTACAGCGGGTGGTCGCCCCGGACCAGGTAGGTGTTGATCCAGTTCACCCATTCCGGCGGCGGCGTCGTGCCGTCCGTGGGCGTGTTGAACTGGGCGATCAGGGACGGCAGGTAGAGCATCGACGAGGCGAAGATGACCGGAATGACGCCGGCCATGTTCACCTTGATCGGGATGTAGGTGCTGGTTCCGCCCAGCGTGCGGCGGCCAACCATGCGCTTGGCGTACTGCACCGGGATGCGGCGCTGGGACTGCTCGACGAAGATCACCGCGGCGATCACGAACAGGCCCACCACCAGCACGCCGAGGAAGACATTGACGCCCTGGGCGGTGAGGATCTCGCCGATCGCATTGGGGAAGCCGGCGGCGATGGAAACGAAGATCAGGATGGACATGCCGTTGCCGACGCCCTTTTCGGTGACCAGCTCGCCCATCCACATGATCATGCCGGTGCCGGCGGTGAGGGTGATGATCAGCAGGATGATGGTGACCAGGTTGTCGTCCGGGATCAGCGGCACCGGGCAGTTGCCCAGCAGCGCCCCGCTGCGGGCCAGCGAGACCAGCGTGGTGGCGTTGAGCAGGCCCAGCGCGATGGTCAGGTAGCGGGTGTACTGGGTGAGCTTGGACTGGCCCTGGGCGCCTTCTTCGTGCAGCTCCTGGAAACGGGGAATGACCACCCGCAGCAGCTGGACGATGATGCTCGCGGTGATGTAGGGCATGATGCCCAGGGCGAAGATGGACACCTGCAGCAGCGCACCGCCGCTGAAGAGATTGACGAACTGGTAGAGTCCGCCGCTGGTGTTGCCCAACGCCAAGCATTGCTGCACGTTCCCGTAATCGACGCCCGGGGCCGGGATGAAGGCACCCAGGCGGTAGATGGTGATGATTCCGAGTGTGAACAACAACTTGCGTCGCAAGTCCGGCGTCCGGAATACCCGGCCAATTGCGCTAAGCAAGCGTCCTCCTGAATTTCTTTGATGCCCGATGGCGGCAAGTCACAACTACCGAGTCTATCGGTTCCGCCGCATCCTGATTAAACCGGTGGCCCCGCCGGGGCCGTGCGTTAAGCACCGGAGGCTCCCGCGAACCGGCGTCAGCCGGCTCGCGGGAGCCTCATGGGTGCGGTGGAAGATCCGGGACCGGGAGCTTAGAGCTCCGTCGCCGAACCGCCGGCGGCGGCGATCTTCTCAGCAGCGCTGGCGGAGAAGGCGTCGACCTTCACATCGACCTTGACGGTGATGTCGCCGGTGCCCAGGACCTTCACGGGCTGGTTCTTGCGGACCGCGCCCTTGGCCACCAGGGCCTCGACGGTCACGTCGCCGCCTTCCGGGAACAGCTCGCTGAGCTTGTCCAGGTTGACCACCTGGTACTCGACCCGGAACGGGTTCTTGAACCCGCGCAGCTTCGGCAGGCGCATGTGCAGCGGCAGCTGCCCGCCCGCGAAGCCGGCCTTGACCTGGTAACGGGCCTTGGTGCCCTTGGTACCACGGCCGGCGGTCTTACCCTTGGAGCCTTCACCACGACCAACGCGGGTCTTGGAGGTCTTGGCACCGGGGGCAGGACGCAGGTGGTGGACCTTCAGAGTGTTGTTCTCTTGTGCCATCTCTACTTCGCCTCCTCGACCTTCACCAGGTGGGAAACAGTGTTCACCATGCCCACGGTCACGGCGTCGGCGCTGCGGACCACGGTGTGGCCGATGCGCTTCAGACCCAGTGACCGCAGGGTGTCGCGGTGGTTCTGCTTGCCGCCAATGACGGACTTGATCTGGGTGATTTCCAGCTTCGCGTCGGACGGAGCCAGATTCTTACGCGTAGTCATTACGCACCTGCCTTCTGCTGGAGATTGCGGAGCAGATTCGCCGGAACAACCTCATCCAGCGGCAGGCCGCGGCGGGCAGCCACTGCCTGCGGCTCTTCCAGCCGGCGCAGCGCGTCGACGGTGGCGTGCACGATGTTGATCGCGTTGGAGGAACCCAGCGACTTGGAGAGCACATCGTGCACCCCGGCGCACTCGAGCACGGCGCGGACCGGACCACCGGCGATAACACCGGTACCGGCTGCCGCCGGACGCAGCATGACCACGCCTGCGGCAGCCTCGCCCTGGACACGGTGGGGCACCGTGCCGGCGATGATCGGGACGCGGAAGAAGGACTTCTTGGCTTCCTCGACGCCCTTGGCGATGGCCGCGGGAACTTCCTTGGCCTTGCCGTAACCCACGCCGACCAGGCCGTTGCCGTCGCCGACAACCACCAGGGCAGTGAAGCTGAAGCGCCGGCCGCCCTTGACGACCTTGGCCACGCGGTTGATGGTCACGACGCGCTCGAGGAACTTGTCCTTCTCGGCGTCGCGCCCGCCGTCGCGGCCGCCACGGCCGCCACGCTCGCCGCGGCCGCCACGGTCGCCGCGCTCGCCACGGCGTCCGCCGCGGCGCTCATCCTGGGAAGACGCCGCAGAGACGGTGCCCTCCGCCGAACCGGCGGCAGCGGTGGTCTCAGTTGCTTCAGTCACCTGAGTATCCTTTTCGTTATTCTCAGCGGTCACAGGGCCAGCCCACCTTCACGTGCGCCGTCGGCCACCGCGGCCACCCGGCCGTGGTACTTGTTGCCGCCGCGGTCGAAGACGACTGCTTCAATGCCGGCAGCCTTGGCACGCTCGGCGACGAGGCCGCCCACGCGCTTGGCCTTGGCCGTCTTGTCGCCTTCGAAGGCGCGCAGGTCGGCTTCCATGGTGGACGCCGAGGCCACGGTCACACCCTTGGTGTCGTCGACTACCTGGACGAACATGTGGCGTGCCGAGCGGGTGACCACCAGGCGCGGACGGACCGCGGTACCGGAGACGCGCTTGCGCACGCGCAGGTGGCGGCGTCCACGGGCAGCGGACTTGCTCTTGGACGAGCGCTTCTTGTTGATGCTGATCGCCATGATTACTTACCAGCCTTTCCGACCTTGCGGCGGATAACTTCGCCGGCGTAACGGATGCCCTTGCCCTTGTAAGGGTCCGGCTTGCGCAGCTTGCGGATGTTGGCAGCGACCTCGCCGACCTGCTGCTTGCTGATGCCAGAGACGGTGAGCTTGGTCGGACCCTCGACGGCAAAGCTGATGCCCTCGGGAGCCGCCACGTTCACCGGGTGGCTGAAGCCCAGGGCGAACTCGAGGTCCGAACCCTTGGCCTGCACACGGTAACCGGTGCCGACGATCTCAAGCTTCTTTTCGTAGCCTTCGGTCACACCGATGATCATGTTGCTGATCAGGGTGCGGGTCAGGCCGTGCAGCGAGCGGGAAGCGCGCTCGTCGTTCGGGCGGGAAACCGTCAGGGTGTTCTCGTCCAGCGAGACCGCGATCGGGGAAGCGACCTCGTGGGTCAGTTCGCCCTTGGCGCCCTTGACGGAGACGACGTTGCCGTCGATCTTGACATCGACGCCGGCGGGAACGGTGATGGGGAGACGTCCAATACGTGACATTATTCTCTTTCCTTCCCGTTACCAGACGTACGCGAGGACTTCGCCGCCCACGCCCTTCTTGCCGGCCTGACGATCAGTCATCAGCCCGGAAGAGGTGGACAGGATTGCGATACCCAGGCCACCGAGCACACGCGGCAGGTTGGTGGACTTCGCGTAAACACGCAGACCGGGCTTGGAGATGCGGCGGATGCCGGCGATGGAACGCTCGCGGTTCGGCCCGAACTTCAGGTCGATGGTCAGCTTCTTGAAGCCGCCCTCGGCTTCCTCTTCCTTCCAGCCGGCGATGTAGCCTTCTGCCTTCAGGATGTCGGCCACGCGTGCCTTCAGCTTGCTGTACGGCATGGACACGGTGTCGTGGTATGCCGAGTTTGCATTGCGCAGACGCGTCAGCATGTCTGCGACAGGATCTGTCATAGTCATTGGGCTCTTGCCCTTTCTCGTAACGGTTTCCTAGGAACCGGACCTGTTACGTAGTTAGATTAATCTTCGGTCTTGAACGGGAAGCCCAGCGCCTTGAGCAGCGCGCGGCCTTCGTCGTCGGTCTTGGCGGTGGTCACCACGGTGATGTCCATACCGCGCACACGGTCGATCTTGTCCTGATCGATCTCGTGGAACATGGACTGTTCGGTCAGACCGAAGGTGTAGTTGCCGTTGCCGTCGAACTGCTTGCCGTTCAGACCGCGGAAGTCGCGGATACGCGGCAGGGCGAGCGTGACCAGGCGGTCCACGAATTCCCACATCCGGTCGCCGCGCAGCGTGGCGTGCGTACCGATCGGCATGCCTTCGCGCAGCTTGAACTGGGCGATGGACTTGCGGGCCTTGGTGACCATGGGCTTCTGGCCGGTGATCTCGGTCAGGTCGCGCACGGCGCCGTCGATCAGCTTGGAATCCTTGGCGGCATCGCCGACACCCATGTTCACCACGACCTTGACCAGGCGCGGGATCTGCATGACGTTGGCGTACTTGAATTCCTGCTGCAGGGATTCGCGGATTTCGCCGGCGTACTTGGCCTTCAGGCGCGGCTGGATCTTCACAGCTGCTTCAGTCATTAGAGTGCCTTTCCGGAAGCCTTGGCGTAGCGAACACGCACGGTCTTCTGTACGCCGTCCTTCTCGACGGTCTCCAGCCGGAAGCCGACGCGGGTCGGCTTCTTGGTCTCCGGGTCGACGATGGCGACGTTGGAGACGTGCAGCGGGGCTTCAACAACCTCGATGCCGCCGGTCTTGGTACCGCGGGAGGACTGGCCGACCTTGGTGTGCTTGGTGACGCGGTTGATGCCCTCGACCAGCACGCGGTTGGTCTCCGGGAACACCTTCAGGACCTTGCCCTGCTTGCCGCGGTCGCCGCCGCGGACCTGCGTGGCACCGGTGATGACCTGGACCAGGTCGCCCTTCTTGATCTTTGCGCCCATGGTTACAGCACCTCCGGAGCCAGCGAAATGATCTTCATGAACTTCTTATCGCGAAGCTCGCGCCCAACCGGGCCGAAGATACGGGTACCGCGGGGGTCGCCGTCGTTCTTCAGGATCACTGCGGCGTTCTCGTCGAACTTGATGTAGGAACCGTCCGCACGGCGGCGTTCCTTCTTGGTACGGACGACGACCGCCTTGACGACGTCACCCTTCTTTACGTTGCCGCCCGGGATAGCATCCTTGACGGTGGCAACAATGACGTCGCCAATGCCTGCGTAGCGACGGCCGGATCCACCGAGAACGCGGATGGTGAGGATTTCCTTGGCACCCGTGTTGTCGGCGACCTTCAGTCGCGACTCCTGCTGAATCACTTATTACTCCTGTCGTCGCGCCGGTTCTCAGAGCAACTCTGAGCCTTGCGGAACGGATATGGGTTGGCCCCGCACCGGGCTCCCCCTGGCCGCGCGTCAGCGCTAAGCCCGAAGGCGATTGCGGGAATTTGCCTGTTCTGTCCAGACGGGAAGGTGGATAGTCCTCCCAAACGGCACAGGCAAGATTACTAGTGTATTACCAAGGCACCCCGGACACGAAATCCGGCTGGTTCCAGCCGGGCACGCGGCCGGGGGCTCGTAATTTTCAAGGGGAACAATCTCCCCTTCAAACCCTCCGTGGCCGGCGGCGGAAAACCGCCGCCGGCCCGGCGGGAAACCTGAGGACCGGGCCCGCCCGCCTTCACGGACGGGCCCGGCACAGCTTGCACTGGGCCCACGCGGCCGGGGCCCCCGGATCCGCGAAGCGGATTCAGGGGCAGCCGCGGGGACTACTTGGCCTTTTCGACGATCTCCACCAGGCGCCACCGCTTGGTCGCGGACAGCGGGCGGGTCTCGGCGATGACGACCAGGTCGCCGATGCCGGCGCTGTTCTGCTCGTCGTGCGCCTTGACCTTGGAGTTACGGCGCAGAACCTTGCCGTACAGGGCGTGCTTCACGCGGTCCTCGACCTCGACGACGATCGTCTTGTCCATCTTGTCGGACACGACGTAGCCGCGCAGGGTCTTCCGGGTGCCACGATCCTGTGCTGGGGTCACAGCTGCTTCCTTCTCACTCATTTGGCATCATCCTCGGCGGCGGGAGCCTCGGCGGCTTCCTCGTCCTTCTTGGACTTCTTTGCCTTCTTGTCGGCCGGAGCCTCCTGGGCCGAAGCCTCGACCTCGGGGCGGATGCCCAGCTCGCGTTCGCGCAGCACCGTGTAGATGCGGGCGATGTCGCGCTTGACGGCCTTGAGCCGGCCGTGGTTCTCCAGCTGCCCGGTGGCGGACTGGAAACGGAGGTTGAACAGCTCCTCCTTGGCCTTGCGCAGTTCCTCTACGAGACGCTCACTGTCGAAAGTCTCGAGCTGCTTGGATGCCAGTTCCTTCGAACCAACTGCCATGTCTATTCACCACCCTCGCGACGCACAATGCGTGCCTTCAACGGCAGCTTGTGGATCGCCAGGCGCAGGGCCTCGCGAGCTACCTCTTCATTGACACCGGAGAGTTCGAACAGAACCCGGCCCGGCTTGACGTTTGCAACCCACCACTCCGGCGAACCCTTACCGGAACCCATGCGGGTTTCGGCAGGCTTCTTGGTCAGCGGACGGTCCGGATAGATGTTGATCCAGACCTTGCCGCCACGCTTGATGTGGCGGGTCATGGCAATACGGGCTGCCTCGATCTGGCGGTTGGTGACGTATGCGGGCGTAAGCGCCTGGATACCCCACTCGCCGAAGCTGACCTGGGTGCCGCCGGTAGCAGCGCCGGAACGACCCGGGTGGTGCTGCTTACGGTGCTTGACTCGACGTGGGATAAGCATTTAAGCCTCTCCTCCTTCTGCAGCCGGAGCCTCGGCGGCAGCCTCGGCGGCCGGTGCGGCCTCGGCTGCCGGAGCAGCGTTGCGGTCAGTACGACGGCGGCGATCTCCACGGTCGCCACGGTCGCCACGGTCGGCCGGGCCGCGGCCCGGACGGTCGCCGCGGCCGCGGGACGACGGAGCGGCAGCCTGCTGGGCAGCCAGTTCCTTGGCGGTGACGTCGCCCTTGTAGATCCAGACCTTCACGCCGATGCGGCCGAAGGTGGTCTTGGCCTCGAAGAAGCCGTAGTCGATGTTCGCGCGCAGGGTGTGCAGGGGCACACGGCCTTCGCGGTAGAACTCCGAACGGCTCATTTCGGCGCCGCCCAGACGGCCCGAGCACTGCACGCGGATACCCTTGGCACCGGCGCGCTGCGCGGACTGAATGGCTTTCTTCATGGCGCGGCGGAAGGCCACGCGCGAGGTCAGCTGCTCGGCCACGCCCTGGGCTACCAGCTGCGCTTCGATCTCGGGGTTCTTGACCTCGAGGATGTTCAGCTGCACCTGCTTGCCGGTCAGCTTCTCCAGCTCGCCGCGGATGCGGTCCGCCTCGGCGCCGCGGCGGCCGATCACGATGCCCGGACGGGCCGTGTGGATGTCCACGCGGACGCGGTCACGGGTACGCTCGATCTCCACCCTGGCGATACCGGCGCGCTCCATGCCCGTGGACATGAGCTGGCGGATCTTGACGTCCTCACGGACGAAGTCCTTGTAGCGCTGGCCGGCCTTGTTGCTGTCGGCGAACCAGTGGGAAACGTGGTCGGTGGTGATACCGAGTCGGAATCCGTGCGGGTTTACTTTCTGTCCCACTTACTGGTCCTCCTCTTTCTCCGGGGTGGCGACGACAACCGTGATGTGGCTGGTCCGCTTCTTGATGCGGAACGCGCGGCCCTGGGCACGCGGCTGGAACCGCTTCATGGTCGGACCCTCATCAACAAATGCCTCGCTGATGTAGAGGTCGCTCTCGTCAAAGGCGACGCCGTCGCGGTCTGCGAGGACGCGGGCGTTGGCAACTGCCGACGCGAGCACCTTCGATACCGGCTCCGAAGCTGCCTGCGGGGCAAACTTCAGAATTGCCAGAGCCTCATTCGCCTGCTTGCCACGAACAAGGTTGACGACGCGCCGGGCCTTCATAGGCGTTACGCGAATATGGCGCGCAATAGCCTTGGCTTCCATTGCTTTCCTTCTCTCGTCTTCTGCCGTAAAAGCAGCGCCTAGCGGCGCTTGCCCTTACGGTCGTCCTTCACATGGCCGCG
Organism: Arthrobacter hankyongi; assembly: GCF_022012395.1. Classification (GTDB taxonomy): domain Bacteria; phylum Actinomycetota; class Actinomycetes; order Actinomycetales; family Micrococcaceae; genus Crystallibacter; species Crystallibacter hankyongi. Next base: position 98,788 of record NZ_JAKLTQ010000003.1, on the reverse strand, counting down.
GAAAGTCCGCGTCGGGGCGAATTCGCCGAGCTTGTGCCCGACCATCGACTCGGTGACAAACACCGGAATGTGCTTGCGTCCGTCGTGTACGGCGATCGTGTGCCCGAGCATGTCGGGGACGATCATCGAACGGCGGGACCACGTCTTGATGACGTTCTTGGTGCCCTTTTCGTTCTCGGCAGCGACCTTCAGGAAGAGGTGCTGGTCGACGAAGGGGCCTTTCTTCAGGCTGCGTGGCATGTTTCCAGGCTCCTATCGCTTGTTCTTGCCAGTACGACGGCGACGCACAATGAGCTTGTCGCTTTCCTTGTTGGGGCGGCGGGTGCGGCCCTCGGGCTTGCCGTTCGGGTTGACCGGGTGGCGGCCACCGGAGGTCTTGCCCTCACCGCCACCATGCGGGTGGTCGACCGGGTTCATGGCGACACCGCGGACGGTCGGGCGGACACCCTTCCAACGCAGGCGGCCGGCCTTGCCCCAGTTGATGTTGGACTGCTCGGCGTTGCCGACCTCGCCCACGGTGGCGCGGCAGCGCACGTCAACGTTGCGGATTTCGCCGGAAGGCAGGCGCAGCTGCGCGAAGCGGCCTTCCTTGGCAACCAGCTGCACGGAGGCACCGGCGGAGCGGGCCATCTTGGCGCCGCCGCCCGGGCGCAGCTCCACCGCGTGGATCACGGTACCCACGGGGATGTTGCGCATCGGCAGGTTGTTACCCGGCTTGATGTCGGCGTCCGGACCGGCCTCGACCATGTCGCCCTGGGCCAGCTTGTTCGGCGCGATGATGTAGCGCTTGGTGCCGTCCACGTAGTGGAGCAGCGCGATGCGGGCGGTGCGGTTCGGGTCATACTCGATGTGCGCGACCTTGGCCGGCACGCCGTCCTTGTCGTGGCGGCGGAAGTCGATCAGACGGTACTGGCGCTTGTGGCCGCCGCCCTTGTGCCGGGTGGTGATCTTACCGCTGTTGTTGCGGCCGCCGGTCTTGGTCAGCGGGCGGACCAGCGACTTTTCCGGCGTCGACCGCGTGATTTCGGTGAAGTCGGCCACGCTCGAGCCACGGCGGCCCGGGGTGGTCGGCTTGTATTTACGGATTCCCATAATTTATTTCCTCGTTAAAGTGGTCTCCGCTTAGGAAAGCGGACCGCCGAAGATGTCGATAGTGCCTTCCTTCAGGGTGACAATCGCACGCTTGGTGCTCTTGCGCTGTCCCCATCCGAACTTGGTCCGCTTGCGCTTACCGGCACGGTTGATGGTGTTGATCGAGTCGACCTTGACGGAGAAGATCTTCTCCACGGCGAACTTGATCTCGGACTTGTTCGAGCGCGGGTCGACCAGGAAGGTGTACTTACCTTCGTCGATCAGGCCGTAGCTCTTTTCCGAAACGACGGGCGCAATAACGACGTCGCGGGGGTCCTTAGCGGTGGTCGCGCTCACTTGGCGTCCTCCTTGGCAGTGGTCTTGGCTGCGATGAAGGCCTCGTACGCGGCCTGGGTGAAGACCACGTCGTCGGAGACCAGCACGTCGTAGGTGTTCAGCTGGTCCACGTAGATCGTGTGGACCTGAGCGATGTTGCGCAGGCTCAGGGCCGCCACATCGTTCTCGCGCTCAATCACCACGAGCAGGTTCTTGCGGTCGGACACCGAACGCAGAGTCTGGATGGCTGCCTTGGTCGACGGCTTCTCGCCCTCGACCAGTGCGTCCAGGACGTGGATGCGGCCGTTGCGCGCCCGGTCGGACAGGGCACCGCGCAGGGCGGCGGCCTTCATCTTCTTGGGGGTGCGCTGGCTGTAGTCGCGCGGGGTCGGGCCGTGCACGACGCCGCCGCCGGTCATGTGCGGGGCGCGGATGGAACCCTGGCGGGCGCGGCCGGTGCCCTTCTGCTTGAACGGCTTGCGGCCGGCACCGGAAACCTCGGCGCGGGTCTTGGTCTTGTGGGTACCCTGGCGTGCAGCAGCGAGCTGTGCGACGACGACCTGGTGCAGCAGCGGCACGTTGGTCTGGACGTCGAAGATCTCTGCAGGCAGGTCTACCTGGACAGTGTTGGCCATTGGATCAGGCTCCCTTCACTGCGGTGCGGACGAGGACGACCGAGCCACGGGAACCGGGGACGGCGCCCTTGATCAGCAGCAGCGACTTCTCGACGTCCACGGCATGAACGGTCAGGTTCTGGGTGGTGTGGCGCACGTTGCCCATGCGGCCAGCCATACGCAGGCCCTTGAAAACGCGGCTCGGGGTGGATGCGCCACCGATGGAACCGGGCTTGCGGTGGTTCTTGTGGGCACCGTGGGAGGCACCGACGCCGGAGAAGCCGTGACGCTTCATGACACCGGCGAAGCCCTTGCCCTTGCTGGTGCCGACGACGTCGACCTTCTGGCCGGCCTCGAAGACCTCCACGGACAGTTCCTGGCCCAGTTCGTAGGACTCGGCGTCGGAGGTGCGCAGCTCGACGAGGTGGCGGCGCGGGGTCACGCCGGCCTTCTCGAAGTGGCCGGCCAGCGGCTTGTTGACCTTGCGCGGGTCGATCGCGCCGAAGCCGATCTGGACGGCGGTGTAGCCGTCACGCTCTGCATTGAGCAGCTGGGTAACGACGTTGGAGTCGGCCTGGACAACGGTCACCGGGACAACCCGGTTGTTCTCGTCCCAAACCTGGGTCATGCCGAGCTTGGTGCCCAGCAGGCCCTTCACCTGGCGGGTAAGCGAAGTAGACATATGGATCCGCGCCCCCTTACAGCTTGATTTCGATGTTCACGTCTGCAGGCAGGTCAAGACGCATGAGCGAGTCAACGGCCTTCGGCGTGGGGTCAATGATGTCGATCAGACGCTTGTGCGTGCGCATTTCGAAGTGCTCGCGGCTGTCCTTGTACTTGTGCGGCGAACGAATAACGCAGTACACGTTCTTCTCCGTCGGCAGCGGCACCGGGCCCACTACCGTTGCGCCTGCGCGCGTGACCGTCTCGACGATCTTCCGTGCTGAAACATCAATGACCTCATGGTCATATGACTTCAGACGGATGCGGATTTTCTGTCCCGCCATGGCGTCTCCGCTCTCTTTCTCAGTGCTGCTCTGTTAATTTCTGGCATGCGCCCCGCCTCCCGGCCACGCCCGGTTTCCCGGCCTGCCGCGATCTGGCGCCCCTCCAACAGACTGAATCCGGATGGATCCGGGTTCCTCACCCTGCCGAGGCTCCGACCCCCGCGCTCGGGCGTGTCGCGTCGATACCGCAGACTCCGCCCAACATGATTGGGGTGGGTTATATTTGGGCTTGAAGTGCCTTCTTCGGACCTGACCCTGCCCCGGGCATTATCCCGGGCGGGACGCGGTCTCGCGTGAAGACACGCAAAAGCGCTTGAACAACGTCATCCAGTGTGCCAGATATCGGCGCGAAACGCGAATCCGCGCCCCGGCGGCAAAGGAGCTGCAGTGACCGAGCAGAAGCCGGCCGCGGACAGGACCTCTCCGCCGGGATCCGGCCGTGCCCTCTCCCCCGTACGGATCGGCTCCCTGCAGCTGCGGCACCGCATCGTGATGGGCTCGATGCACCTGAACCTGGAACAGCTCGACGACGGCGGCGCGGCCCTGGCGCAGTTCTACCGGGAGCGCGCGGACGGCGGCGCGGACCTGATCGTCACCGGCGGCGCGGCAGTGAGCCGTACCGGAGCGGGCGGACCGGGCTACACCCTGATCAACGAACCCGGATGTGCGGCGGCGCTGTCCCGGACCGTGGACGCGGTGCACGCGGCCGGCGGGCATCTGGCCCTGCAGCTGTTCCACGCCGGCCGCTACGCCTTCGAGCAGACCTACGGGCTGCGGCCGGTAGCGCCCTCGGCCGTCTACAGCGGCCTGTCCCGGTGCGAACCGGCGGCGCTGACCGCCGCACAGATCGAGCAGACCATTGCTGACTTCGCGGCGGGGGCCGGACGGGCGCGCGGACTGGGTTTCGACGCCGTCGAAATCATGGGCTCGGAAGGCTACCTGCTCAACCAGTTCGCCTCCCCGCTGACCAACCTGCGCCGGGACGAGTGGGGCGGCGATGCCGTGCGGCGCCGCCGCTTCCCGGTAGCGGTCCTGCGCGCGGTCCGCGCGGCCGTAGGCGCCGGCTTCCCGATCATCGTACGCACCTCCGGGACGGACCTGGTGGACGGCTCGAGCACCGATGCCGAGCTGGACGCACTCGCCGTCGAATTCGCCTGCGGCGGCGCCGATGCGCTGAACATCGGCATCGGCTGGCACGAGTCCACCGTGCCCACGGTACAGTCCCTGGTGCCGCACGGGCACTGGCTTCCGATGGCCCGGAGGATCAAGCGCGCGCTGCTGGCAGCGGGCCTGGCCACCCCGGTGATCGGCTCCAACCGGCTGAACTCACTGCCGCAGGCGGAGGCGGCACTGGCCGCGGGGGACCTGGACCTGGTGTCGATGGCCCGGCCGTTCCTGGCCGACCCTGCGATCATTGCCACGTCCCGGGCCGGCCGGCTGCCGCTGGTCAACACCTGCATCGGCTGCAACGAGGCGTGCCTGGACCGGGCCCTGGGCACGGAGCCGGTCTCCTGCCTGGTCAACCCGCGGGCCGGACACGAGCTGGAGTTTCCCACCGCACCGGCTGCCGGACGGGCACCGGCGGGGCCGGCGGTGGCCGTGGCCGGTGCCGGGCCGGCCGGCATGCAGGCGGCTGCCACGTTGGCCGCCGCAGGACTAGCGGTTGACCTCTACGAGGCGGCCGGCGGCATCGGCGGGCAGTTCCGCCTGGCCGGCCGGGTGCCGGGAAAGGAAGACTTCCTGGAGACCATCCGCTACTTCGAGCACAGGCTGGTGGACCTCGGCGTCCGGGTGCTGACGGACCATCCGGCCGATGCCGCCGGCCTGGCCGGCTATGCCCACGTGGTGGTCGGCACCGGAGTGCTCCCCCGCCGGGTGCGGCTGCCCGGGACCGGGCTGGTGCACGTGCTGGACTACCGGCAGGCGTTTGCCGATCCCGCCGGGGTGGGGCCGCGGGTGGCCGTGATCGGCGCGGGCGGCATCGCCGTCGACCTCGCCCACCTGCTGGCCGCAGACGCGCCGCGGCAGATCACGATCATGCGCCGCGGCGGGCGGGTCGGCGAGGGCATTGGGCCCACCACGCGCTGGGCGGTACTGCAGCAGCTGCGCGCCGCCGGCGTGCGCATGCTCACCGGCGTGAGCTACCGCCGGATCACGCCGGAGGGCGTGGAAATCACCCGCACCGACGGCGAGGCCGGGCTGGTGGCGGCGGACACGGTGATCCTGGCTGCCGGGCAGGAGCCTGCCACCGGGCTGGCCGCCGGGCTGGCCGCTGCCGGCACGGCGCACACCGTCGTCGGGGGCGCGCTGGATACCGAAGGACTGAACGCCGTCCGTGCCTTCGACCAGGGCCTGCGCGCCGGCACCGCCATCGCCCGGGACCTGCTCGGCGGCGCTGCGCTGCCGGACTGAGCCGGCAGGGGGCTTTCGGCGCGGCGCCCGCGGTGGAATGCTACAGGCATCGGTCCGCGGCCACCCGAAACAACCGACCAGAGGAACCAGTCCATGCGCATCGACGCCGAAACCCTCGCCGGGAAACTGCCCGGGAATTTCACCCTCGGCGTGGCCACGGCCGCCTTCCAGATCGAAGGAGCGGTGTCGGCGGACGGACGGGGCCCGTCCGGCTGGGATGCCTTCACGCATATGCCCGGACGGATCGTCGATGGCTCGGATGCCGACGTCGCCTGCGACCACTACTACCGGATGGACGAGGACGTTCAACTGATCCAGGGCCTGGGGGTGGACTCGTACCGGTTCTCACTCTCCTGGCCGCGGATCCAGCCGGCCGGCAAGGGGCCGGTGAACCGGAAGGGGCTGGACTTCTACGACCGGCTGCTGGACCGGCTGCTCGAACGCGGCATCTCCCCGATGTGCACCATCTACCACTGGGACACACCCCTGCCGCTGGAACGGCAGGGCGGCTGGCTCAACCGCGAAACCGCCTACCGGCTCGGCGACTTCGCCGCCATCGCGGCCGACGCGTTCGGCGACCGGGTGCACCGCTGGGTGACCATCAACGAGCCGGCCACGGTCACGCTCAACGGCTACGCGCTCGGACTGCACGCCCCGGGAGTGCCGCAGCTGCTCGACTGCCTGCCGGCAGCCCACCACCTGCTGCTCGGCCACGGGCTGAGTGTGCAGGCGCTGCGGGCAGCCACGGTGCCCGGCGAGGTGGGCATCGCCAATGTCTACTCCCCCGTGGTCGCCGCCACCGACGGTCTGGCCAACGAGCTGATGGTCCAGTTCTACGACATCGTGTTCAATGCCATGTTCTCGGATCCTGTACTGCTGGGCAGCTACCCCCGGGCCCATCCGCTGCTGTCCCCGTTCCTGGCCTATTTCCGCACGGTGCCGGCCGAGGACCTGGCGCTGATGCACCTGCCGCTGGACTTCTACGGGCTGAACTACTACTTCCCCTCCCGGATCGCTCCCGGACCGGGTCCGCTCACCGGCCCGCAGGCCCGGCCGGAGGGCGTCCCCGAGGCGTTCCTCCAGGATGGGCAGCAGCTGCCGTTCCATCTGGCCGGCTGGCCCGGCTACGACCGCACCGGCTTCGGCTGGCCGATCGCCCCGGACTATCTGGCCGAGGCGCTGACACAGCTGGCCAGGCGCTATCCGGACCTGCCCCCGGTCCACATCACCGAAGGCGGCGCCAGCTTTCCCGACGTCGTGGTGGAGGATGTGCCCACCGGCGGGCCCGTGGTGGCCGACGTGCAGCGGGTGGCCTACCTCGGCGCGCATCTGGACGCGGCCCTGGATGCGACCGCTCCGGGCGGGCCGGCCGCGGGCATCGACCTGCGCGGCTACTACGTCTGGACGCTGCTGGACAACTTCGAGTGGGCGGCCGGCTACAGCCAGCGCTTCGGCCTGGTCTACGTGGATTTCGACACCCAGCAGCGGATCCCGAAGACCTCCTACCGCTGGCTCCAGTCACTCGCCGCGGACCGGCCCAGCCGCAGCACCGCGCCGCGGTAGCTACTTGTCCGTACCCTACTGCCCGTTGCGGTTGGCCCGGCGGATCCGCCGGGCCCGCTCGATCTCGTGGCGGAAGTACTTCCGGCCCCAGAGCACGCCCGAAGACACCGCCACCACCACGCCGGCCACCACCCAGAAGAGCACCCATTCCATGGCCCAGATGCTACCCGAGCCGGCGCGGTTTTTCCGCCCGCAGCGGCTCCCGTCCGGGCTGGCGAGACTATCCTGAAAGTGTCTTGGAATTCCATTGTGAAGGAGACGGACACCATGCTGAGCACTACCAGGATGACCACGATCCTGCCCGTGAAGGACATGGACCGTGCACGCAACTTCTACGAGAATTCCCTCGGGCTCAAGGCCCAGGGAATGCAGGACGACGGCGGCTGCCTGCTCTCGAGCGGCGACGGCTCGGCCATCGAACTGATGGTCAAGCCGGACTCGGACACCTCGGACCATACCTCGGTCAGCTTCGAAGTCGCCGACCTGGCCATCGAGATGAAGGCGCTGGAGGACCACGGGGTCAGGTTCGAGGACTACGACCTGCCCGGCCTGAAGACCGAGGGCCATGTGGCCACCTCCGCGCATGAGAAGTGTGCCTGGTTCACGGACACCGAGGGCAACATCCTCTGCATCCACCAGAACCTGACATAGACACCGTTCAACACGAACCACCGTTAAACATCGAACCCCGCTGCAGCAGCAGCGGGGTTCGATGCATTCCGCGCCAGGCGCGGAACCGTGTTACGTGAAGATCATTACTTGATGATCTTGGTAACGCGGCCGGAGCCAACGGTGCGGCCACCCTCGCGGATGGCGAAGCCCAGGCCCTCTTCCATAGCGATCGGCTGGATGAGCTCGACGGTCATCTCCGTGTTGTCGCCCGGCATAACCATTTCGGTGCCTTCGGGCAGGGTGATAACGCCGGTCACGTCCGTGGTACGGAAGTAGAACTGCGGGCGGTAGTTCGAGTAGAACGGGTTGTGGCGGCCGCCTTCATCCTTGGAGAGGATGTAGACGTTGGCCTCGAAGTCGGTGTGCGGGGTGATGGAACCCGGCTTGACGACAACCTGGCCACGCTCCACGTCTTCGCGCTTGATACCGCGCAGCAGCAGACCACAGTTCTCGCCGGCCCATGCCTCGTCGAGCTGCTTGTGGAACATCTCGATACCGGTGACGGTGGTCTTCTGGACCGGGCGGATACCGACGATCTCAACTTCGGAGTTGATCGCGAGGGTACCGCGCTCGGCGCGGCCGGTCACCACGGTGCCGCGGCCGGTGATGGTGAAGACGTCCTCGATCGGCATCAGGAACGGCTTGTCCTTGTCGCGGACCGGGTCCGGAACGTTCTCGTCCACGGCGTCCATCAGGTCCTCGATGGACTTGACCCACTGCGGGTCGCCCTCGAGGGCCTTCAGGCCGGAAACGCGGATGACGGGAGCGTTGTCGCCGTCGAAGCCCTGCGAGCTGAGCAGCTCGCGGACTTCCATCTCCACCAGGTCGAGCAGTTCCTCGTCCTCGACCATGTCGGCCTTGTTCAGGGCGACGAGCAGGTAGGGAACGCCAACCTGGCGGGCCAGCAGCACGTGCTCGCGGGTCTGGGCCATCGGACCATCGGTAGCGGCAACCACGAGGATCGCGCCGTCCATCTGAGCTGCACCAGTGATCATGTTCTTGATGTAGTCAGCGTGGCCGGGAGCGTCTACGTGTGCGTAGTGGCGCTTCTCGGTCTGGTATTCGATGTGGGAGATGTTGATCGTGATACCGCGCTGGCGCTCTTCCGGAGCAGAGTCGATAGCTGCGAAGTCACGCTGCTCGTTGAGATCGGGGTACTTGTCCGCAAGCACCTTGGAAATGGCAGCGGTCAACGTGGTCTTGCCATGGTCAACGTGACCGATGGTGCCGATGTTGACGTGCGGCTTAGTCCGCTCGAACTTTGCCTTCGCCACTGGTTCCTCCTAGAACGTCTTGAGAAGAATTGCTCTTCGGCAACGCTTTTCGCTGCCGAAACCTGAACAAGTCTACGTCGGGCTTTTATATTTGGTGAAATTACAGGCATCGTCGGCACCTGTTGCGATGCCTTGGGCCTGGTGCAGGCGGCCGGCCGTCCCGGAACCGGAACCTCCGGCCACCTGCATTGCGGTTGGCCCCCCGGCTCGCCGGGCGGCCAACCGGAACTTGCTACTCGCCGCGGACCTTCTGGATGATCTCGTCGGCAACAGCCTTCGGGACCTCCGCGTAGCTGGCGAACTGCATCGAGTACACCGCGCGGCCCTGGGTCTTGGACCGCAGGTCGCCGATGTAGCCGAACATTTCGGACAGCGGCACGAGTGCGCGGATGACCTTCACGCCGCTGGCGTCCTCCATCGACTGCATCTGGCCGCGGCGGGAGTTGAGGTCGCCGATAACTTCACCCATGTATTCCTCAGGGGTGCGGACTTCAACTTCCATCATCGGTTCGAGCAGCACCGGCTGGGCCGTACGTGCGGCTTCCTTGAAAGCCATCCGGCCGGCGATCTTGAACGCCATTTCCGAAGAGTCAACATCGTGGTACGCACCGTCGAGGAGCGTGGCCTTGATGCCGACCACCGGGTACCCGGCCAGCACACCGTCGTTGAGGGCATCCTGGATGCCGGCGTCGACGCTGGGGATGTACTCGCGCGGAACGCGGCCACCGGTGACCTTGTTCTCGAACTCGTACATCGTGCCTTCGGAAGTGTCCATCGGCTCGATGGCAATCTGCACCTTGGCGAACTGCCCGGAACCACCGGTCTGCTTCTTGTGCGTGTAGTCGTACTTGGCGACCGGGCGCTTGATGGTTTCGCGGTAGGCCACCTGCGGCTTGCCGACGTTGGCCTCGACCTTGAATTCGCGGCGCATGCGGTCCACCAGGATGTCCAGATGGAGCTCGCCCATGCCGGCGATCACGGTCTGGCCGGTCTCTTCGTTGAGGGAGACCTGGAAGGTCGGGTCCTCTTCGGAGAGCTTCTGGATGGCGGTGGAGAGCTTCTCCTGGTCACCCTTGGTCTTCGGCTCGATGGCCACCGAGATCACGGGCTCCGGGAAGCTCATGGACTCGAGCACGATCGGGCTGTTCGGATCGCACAGCGTGTCGCCGGTGGTGGTGTCCTTCAGGCCGATCGCCGCGTAGATGTGACCGGTGGTGACTTCTTCCACCGGATTCTCCTTGTTGGCGTGCATCTGGAACAGCTTGCCGATGCGCTCCTTCTTGCCCTTGGTGGAGTTGACCACCTGGGCGCCGGAGGCGGCCTTGCCGGAGTAGACGCGGATGTAGGTCAGCTTGCCGAAGAACGGGTGGGTGACCACCTTGAAGGCCAGCGCCGCGAACGGTGCGTTCGCATCCGCCGCGCGCTCGATGATGACTTCCTCGTCGCGCACGTCGTGGCCCTTGATGTTGGGCACGTCCAGCGGGCTCGGCAGGTATTCGATCACGGCATCCAGCATCGGCTGGACACCCTTGTTCTTGAACGCGGAGCCGCAGAACACCGGGTAGATCTCGGAGTTGACGGTCAGCTTGCGGATACCGGCCTTGAGCTCGTCAACGGTCGGCTCTTCGCCCTCGAGGTACTTCTCCATCAGTTCCTCGGAGGACTCCGCCACGGCCTCGATCAGCTGGGCGCGGTATTCCTCGGCCTTTGCCTGCAGGTCCGCCGGGATCTCCTCGACCTCGTACTCGGCACCCATCTTGGTCTCGCCACGCCAGGTGAAGGCCTTCATGGTGAGCAGGTCGACGACGCCCTCGAAGTCGTTCTCCGCACCGATCGGCAGCTGCATGACCAGCGGCTTGGCACCGAGGCGGTTGATGATGGTGTCCACAGTGAAGTAGAAGTCCGCACCGAGCTTGTCCATCTTGTTGACGAAGCAGATGCGCGGGACGTTGTACTTGTCGGCCTGGCGCCATACGGTCTCGGACTGCGGCTCGACGCCTTCCTTACCGTCGAACACCGCGACGGCGCCGTCGAGCACGCGCAGCGAACGCTCCACCTCAACGGTGAAGTCCACGTGGCCCGGGGTGTCGATGATGTTGATCTGGTTGTTGTTCCAGTAGCAGGTGGTGGCAGCCGAGGTAATGGTGATACCACGCTCCTGCTCCTGGGCCATCCAGTCCATGGTCGAGGCGCCGTCGTGCGTCTCACCGATCTTGTGGTTAACGCCCGTGTAGAACAGGATGCGCTCAGTAGTGGTGGTCTTGCCGGCATCAATGTGGGCCATGATGCCGATATTGCGGACCTTGTTCAGGTCGGTAAGCACGTCGAGTGCCACAGTGTCTCCCTAATTCGGTGAGCTGCACCAACGGCGGCGGGGTCCGGGGCGCGGACCCCCGCCGCCAGCTGCGCTCTTATTACCAGCGGTAGTGGGCGAAGGCCTTGTTGGACTCGGCCATCTTGTGGGTATCTTCGCGGCGCTTCACAGCGGCGCCCAGACCGTTCGAAGCGTCCAGGATTTCGTTCATCAGACGCTCGGTCATGGTCTTCTCGCGGCGGGCCTTGGAGTAGCCAACCAGCCAGCGCAGGGCCAGGGCCGTGGCGCGGCCCGGCTTGACCTCTACCGGAACCTGGTAGGTCGCACCGCCGACGCGGCGGGAGCGGACCTCGAGGGTGGGGCGGACGTTGTCCATGGCCTTCTTCAAGGCTGCCACCGGATCGCCGCCGGACTTGGCGCGGGCACCTTCAAGGGCACCGTAGACGATGCGCTCCGCGGTGGACTTCTTGCCGTCGACCAGAACCTTGTTGATGAGCTGGGTCACCATCGGGGAACCGTAGACGGGATCTACAACGAGCGGCCGCTTGGGGGCCGGACCCTTGCGTGGCATATTACTTCTTCTCCATCTTCGCGCCGTAGCGGCTACGAGCCTGCTTGCGGTTCTTGACACCCTGGGTATCGAGGGCGCCGCGGACGATCTTGTAGCGGACGCCCGGCAGGTCCTTCACACGGCCGCCGCGCACCAGCACGATGGAGTGTTCCTGCAGGTTGTGGCCGACGCCGGGGATGTAGGCGGTCACTTCGATGCCGCCGGCGAGGCGGACACGGGCCACCTTGCGCAGCGCCGAGTTCGGCTTCTTCGGGGTGGTGGTGTAGACGCGGGTGCAGACACCGCGCTTCATGGGGCTGCCCTTAAGCGCGGGAGCCTTGGTCTTGGCGACCTTAGGAGTCCGGCCCTTGCGGACCAGCTGCTGAATCGTAGGCACTTTCGTGTTCTCCGTTAAGTTGGACTTTGCCCACCGCTGGCGCCATATCGCTTGGATAGGATCCCGGGGCCGGGCACTTTCAGTCGTCTTCGCACTCCCTGCGGAAGTGGAGCGACCGTAGGCGTGCAAAAGTGTGGCATTCGCCGCGCAAGTACCCCGCGGACCGGAAACAGGCCCCGTTCCCCGGAACCGGGAAACGGCCTTCATCCACTGCCACACAAAACAATCGTTATCAAGTCTAGCAGAGATTTTCCCCCAGCCCCGCGGCGGCCGTCCGGAACCATGGCCGCCTACCCGTTGCGGCCCATGGCCGCCAGCAGCTTCCGCTCCAGCCGCGGCACCAGCGTCTGCATGTACGTCTCGGTTACGTGGTTCTTGTCCGCGTACAGCAGGACGTTGCCGATCACCATCGGGCACACTTTGGTCCCGCAAAACGCGTCCGAGAGGTCAACCACCCTGGCTCCCGGGGCCAGTTTGGCCGCCTCCCGGGTGAGGTCCTGGCCGTCGAGTCCCTTGCGGCGCGGCTGGTCGCATGCCTGCGGATCCTCGTAGTGCTGCGCCACGCAGTCCGGGGCAATGGCACCTTCCCTAGGCCGCGGGGTGTCCACGATCGGGTAGACGTCGATGCCCGCCTCCGTGAGGGCGTTCCAGTTGCTGGCGAATCCGGCAGCCCCCGGCCGGTGGCCGGTGTGCGAATTCACGAAATTCACGCTCGCGTAGTAGGAGGTGACGACGGCGTCCACGTCGTCCCGCTCGATGATGCGCTTAAGCGTCTCGCGGTTCGGCTCGGTGCACTTCAGGTCGCTGTCCCGCTCCAGCACCCGCTTTTCCGCGCTGAACGGACAGGAGTTGTGGATGTAGGTCAGCAGCCGCCAGCCCTGCTTCCTGGCCACCGGTTCCAGCGCGGCAAACCAATGTCCGGCATGGGAATCGCCGATCAGGGCCACCGTGTAGGCCCCGTCCTTGTCGCCGAACTCGCATTCAGGGGTTTCCGCATCGGTGATACCGGCGATGCAGTCCCCCAGCGGGGACCGGTCCTTGGCCGCGTTCCCGGGGTCCGGAATGATGACATGGTTGTCCGCGCCGTAGGTCTGGTCCGCCCGCTTGGTCATGGCCGCGGCACCGAACTTCGCCGGTTGCTCGGCCAGAAGCTCTTCGGCCAGTGCAGTGCGCTCCGCCGTTACCTGCTGGTGCAGGCCGGCCGGCACGAAGGACAGCGACCCGACCAGCACGGTGGCGGCGGCGCCGGCCGCCAGCGGGCGCCACGCGCGGCCCCGGAGCCAGCCGGCCCGCCGCATTGGGGTCTCGATGAAGTAGAAGCTCAGGGCCGCCAGCGCAAAGGATGCCGCCAGCAGGGCCAGGCTCTGCAGCGGACGGGGGTCCCGGCCGGCCATGAGCTTGTAGAAGACGATCAGCGGCCAGTGCCACAGGTACAGCGAATAGGAGATGTTCCCCGTCCACTGGACCGGCTTCAGGTCCACCAGCCGGTGCAGCGAGAGCGTACCGGCGGTGCGTCCGGCCGCGATCACGGCCATGGTGCCGAGGACGGGCAGCAGGGCCGCCGCACCCGGGAACGGTGTGTCGCCGGTGAACAGGAAGGCCGAGGCGGCAATGGCGGCCAGCCCGGCCACGGCCAGGCCGGAGCGGAGCAGCCGGTGGCGTTCGGTGTAGGTCAGCGTCGCGGCGAGCAGGCCGCCCAGCCCCAGCTCCCAGATGCGGGTGGGCGTGATGAAGTACGCGGCGGGATTTCCCGACGCCGTGAACCAGAGTCCGAAGGCCAGGGAAGCCGCGGTGGCCACGGCGAACAGCGGGACGACGATGCGCGCCAAGGGACGTTTCGAACGGCGCATCAGCACCGCGGCCAGCAGCACCAGCAGCGGCCAGAAGATGTAGAACTGCTCCTCCACCGCCAGGGACCAGAAATGCTGCAGGGCCGTGGCCGTATCCGCGGCGGCCAGGTAATCCACCGAATTGGCCGCGAGCACCCAGTTCTGCACATAGAACGTCGAGGCCAGGGCCTGCAGGCCCAGCTGCGGCCACTGTGTGATGGGGCTAAGCAGGACCGTGGCCAGCAGGACCGCGGCGATGGCCGCCAGCGCGGCCGGCAGGATACGCCGAACCCGTCCGGCCCAGAAGTCCCGCAGGGACAAGGTGCCGGTCCTGGCCACTTCCCGGAGCATGTGGCCGGTGATCAGGTAGCCGGAGATGACAAAGAAGACATCGACGCCGATGAAGCCGCCGGGCACCCGGAACGGCTCGAGGTGGTAGGCCACCACCAGCAGCACCGCGAGGGCACGCAGCGCCTGGATTTCGGGCAGGAAGCTGCGGCGGTCATTCTTGGGCATCACAACAGGTGAGTCAACCCGAACCGGGTGAACGACCCCCGGCATCCGGGTGAACTCCGGATGTCCGCTTGCCGGCACGGTCAGCGCGGCGGGACCCTCGGCTCTTGCTTGGCGCGCAACGCCTCGGTGACCTGCTGCGATGCGTCCCGCAGCTGTGGCAGGACCTCGGCGGCCGCGGTGTCCAGGTCCCGGCCGCTGTCCTCGTAGCGGACCTGCATGGAGACGTTCAGTGCCGCGGCCACCGAGCCGTCGGGCCGGTAGATCGGCACCGCCACCGAACGCAGGCCGGTCTCCAGTTCCTGGTCCACCAGTGCAAATCCCTGCAGCCGGACCTTCGCCAGCTCCGCCCGCAGCGCGTCGGTGCCGGCGATGGTGCGGGGCGTCAGCGGCTTCAGCTCGGTGCGGGCCAGGTAGTCCTCCAGCTCCGCTTCGGGCAGGCCGGCCAGCAGCACCCGGCCCATCGAGGTGGCATAGGCCGGAAACCGCGTCCCCACGGTGATGCCCACCGTCATGATGCGCCGCGTGTGGATCCGGGCGATGTAGACGATGTCGCCGCCGTCGAGGATGGACGCGGAGGTGGACTCGTGCAGCTGGGCGGAGAGTTCCTCCAGCAGCGGCTGCACCAGCTGGGGCAGGGTCTGTCCGGACAGATAGGAGTACCCGAGCTGCAGCACCAGGGCCGTCAGCTCGAAGACCCGCCCATCCGTCCGGACATACCCGAGTTCCACGAGGGTGTGCAGGAAACGGCGCGCCGTCGCCCGGGTCAGTCCCGTGCGGCGGGAGACGTCACTGAGCGTCATGCTCACGTGCTCCGCGTCGAAGGCGCGGATCACGGCCAAGCCGCGGGCCAGGGACTGGACAAACTGGTCCCCGGGCAGTTTCGTCTCGGTCATGTCCCCCGCTGTTTCCTGTGGTGTAGTGCTACTCGCCCAGCGGCGGCAGCAGCTTGACGTCCATTTTGGACTGCAGTTCCTCGACCGTGGTGCCGAAGGTTTCGCGCACGCGCACACCCTCGGACGAAATGAGGAACACAGCATCATTAGTGTAGACGCGCGTGACACAGCCGACGCCGGTGAGCGGGTAGGTGCATTCGGGCACCAGCTTGCTCTTGCCGTCCTTGGTGAACAGGGACATCATCACGTAGACGTCCTTGGCACCGGTGGCCAGGTCCATGGCCCCGCCGACGGCCGGGATCGCGTCCGGGGCGCCGGTGTGCCAGTTGGCCAGGTCGCCGGTGGCCGACACCTGGAAGGCACCCAGCACGCACACGTCCAGATGGCCGCCGCGCATCATCGCGAAGGAGTCCGCGTGGTGGAAATAGGACGCACCGGGCAGCTCCGTGACCGGAATCTTGCCCGCGTTGATCAGGTCCTCGTCGATTTGGTCCCCGTGCGCCTCCGGGCCCATGCCCAGCATGCCGTTTTCGGTATGCAGGGTCACGTCCTGCTCGGCGGTCAGGTAGTTGGATACCAGCGTCGGCTGGCCGATGCCCAGGTTCACGAAGGCACCGGGCTTGATGTCCCGGGCCACCAACTGGGCCAGCTCGTCGCGGCTAAGTTTCTCGCTCACTGGTTTGCCTCCTGTGCCGCCGGTGCCTGGGCGTGCGGTTCGATCTTCACGACGGTGTCCACGTAGATGCCCGGGGTGATGACCACCTCGGGATCGATCTGGCCGGTCTCCACGATCTCGGACACCTGGACGATGGTCTGCTTGGCAGCGGAGGCCATGATCGGGCCGAAGTTGCGGGCCGTCTTGCGGTAGACCAGGTTGCCGGTCTTGTCCGACTTCAGTGCCTTGATCAGCGCGAAGTCCGCGTAGATCGGGGACTCGAGCACATAGCCGCGGCCGTCGATCACGCGGGTTTCCTTGCCCTCGGCGAGCATGGTGCCGTAGCCGGTGGGGGTGAAGAAGCCCCCGATCCCGGCGCCGGCGGCGCGGATGCGCTCGGCCAGGTTGCCCTGCGGCACCAGTTCGAGCTCGATCTCGCCGGCTCGGTAGGCGGCGTCGAAGTGCCAGGAATCGGACTGGCGCGGGAACGAGCAGATGATCTTCTTCACCCGGCGTTCCTTGATCAGCAGCGCCAGGCCGGCATCTGCCTGGCCTGCGTTGTTGTTGACGACGGTCAGGTCCGTGGCGCCGCACGCCAGCAGCGCGTCGATCAGTTCCATCGGCTGGCCGGCGTTGCCGAACCCGCCGATCAGCACCGTGGCGCCGTCGTGGATGCCGGCAACCGCCTCGGCGGCGGTGGCTGCAATGTTGAGCATGAAGGACCTCCTTACTGAATCTGGTGGTTACTTGGAAGCGTTGACGTTTTCGAGCACGACGGCCAGGCCCTGGCCGACGCCGATGCAGATGGCCGCCACACCCCAGCGCTCGCCGCTGTCCTGGAGCCGGCGCGCCAGCGTGCCCAGGATGCGCAGGCCGGAGGCGCCCAGCGGGTGGCCGATGGCGATGGCCCCGCCCCAGGCGTTGACCACCGCCGGGTCGATCTCCCAGGCGTCCAGGCAGGCCAGGGACTGGGCGGCGAAGGCCTCGTTCAGTTCGACGGCGGCCACATCGTTCCAGCTGATGCCTGCCTTGGCCAGGGCGCGGTTGGCGGCCTCGACCGGGGCGTAGCCGAAGTACTGCGGTTCGTTCGCGGCGGCGCCGCGGCCGGCGATGCGGGCCACCGGTTCCAGGCCCAGCAGGCCGGCAGCCTTCTCGCTGCCCAGCCACGCAGCCGAGGCGCCGTCGTTCATCGGGGAGGCATTGCCGGCGGTCACGGTGCCGTTTTCGGCACGGAAGACGGTGCGCAGCCCGGCCAGGGTCCCGGTGGTGGATTCCGGACGGATGGTCTCGTCGCGGACCAGCTCGACGCCCTTCTTGGTGTTCGGGGCGACGGGGACGACCAGGTTGTCGTACTTGCCCTCG
Organism: Arthrobacter hankyongi; assembly: GCF_022012395.1. Taxonomy (GTDB): domain Bacteria; phylum Actinomycetota; class Actinomycetes; order Actinomycetales; family Micrococcaceae; genus Crystallibacter; species Crystallibacter hankyongi. The sequence continues at coordinate 81,323 of NZ_JAKLTQ010000003.1, read as the reverse complement.
TTCCAGGCGGCGTCGGCCAGCCGGTGCGAGGCGGCGGCGAACTCATCCTGGCGTTCACGGCTGATGCCGTACTTCTCCCGCAGCTGCTCGGTGGCCTCGCCGAGGGAGACGGTCCATTCGCCGGGCATCTGGGGGTTGACCAGGCGCCAGCCAAGCGTGGTGTTGGCCAGCTCCAGGTTGTTCATCGGGAAGGGACGCTCGGTCTTGGGCAGGACCCACGGGGCCCGGGACATCGACTCGACGCCGCCGAGCAGCATCAGTTCCGCGTCGCCGACGTTGATCTGGCGCGAGGCGATCATCGCGGCGTCCAGGCTCGAACCGCACAGGCGGTTGACGGTGGTGCCGGGCAGGGACGTGGGCAGCCCGGCCAGCAGGGTGGCCATCCGGGCCACGTTGCGGTTTTCCTCGCCGGCGCCGTTGGCGTTGCCGAAGACGACCTCGTCAATGGTTTCCGGATCCAGCTTGGGCGCCCGCCCGACCAGCGCCTTCACGACCAGCGTCGCGAGGTCGTCCGGCCGGTGCGAGGCCAGCGCCCCGCCGATCTTCCCGAACGGGGTCCGGATTGCATCGTAGAGATAGGCCTGGTTCACTACGGCTCCTTTGTCCGCGCCCGGCAGCGGGCGCGGGTCGGGTCCGGCAGACCGCACCCGCTGGTACGGCCCGCCGGGATTGCTACTGATGGTCCGGCACAGGCACGGAGCGCCATATGTTCGCTCTACGAACGCCTGTACGTCATATGAACTATAGGCCCGCGCCGCTGTCTTCGTCAAGCTTCGCGAAGACGCCCTGGGCCACCTTGAAGGCCACATTCGCGGCCGGCACGCTGCAGTAGATGGCCGACTGCAGGATCACTTCCTTGATCTCGTCCCGGGTCATCCCGTTGGTCAGTGCGGCCCGCACGTGCATGGCCAGTTCTTCCCAGTAGCCGTTGGCGATCATGGCCGTCAGGGTGATCGCGCTGCGGGTGGTGCGGGGCAGGCCCGGCCGGGTCCAGATGGTGCCCCAGGCGTAGCGGGTGATCAGTTCCTGGAAGTCCTGGGTGAACGGATCGATCGATGCGTTGGCGCGGTCCACGTGCGCATCGCCGAGGACCTGGCGGCGGACCGTCATGCCCTCGTCGTAGACCGTCTCCTGGGACTTGGCCGGGTCAAAGGTGAACTGCTTCTGGTTCACGGGGTGGAACTCCTTCATTGGTTCTCGGATATTAGGACGGACCGGCGGCTTTAGTTGCCGAGGAAGAAGCCGCGCAGCAGCCGCGCGGTTTCTCCGGGCGCCTCCGCCGGCGCCTGGTGCGCGGCGGCGTCGACGACGGCGGACTGGCCGTGCTGGACGCCGGCGGCCACGGCCTCGGCGAAGGCCGGTGGGCAGACTTCGTCGGCGCCGCCGGCGATGGCGATCACCGGGGTGGCGATTTCGCCCAGGCGCCCGCGCACGTCGAAGCCGGCCAGGGCCTGGCAGGCATGGGCGTAGGCGAACCGGTCCGCATTCTGCAGGGTGTGCAGCAGCCGGGTCGTGGCCTCGGCGTTCTGCTCGATGAAGCCCGGGGCGAACCAGCGCTGGGCGGAGCCGACCACCATCGTGGGCGTGCCGGAATTGCGCACGGTCCCGGCGCGGTCCAGCCAGGCCTGCGGCTCGCCGATCTTCGCGCCGGAGCAGAGAACGCCCAGGCCGGAGAACAGCTGCGGGTAGTCCAGCCCCAGCTGCAGGGCCAGTCCGCCGGCCAGGGAAACGCCGGCGAAGTACAGCGGCTGCGCCGGATCGATGTCGCCGGATTCGCGCAGCCGCACAGCCAGGTCCGCCACGGCGGTGGCCAGTTCGGCCATGGTCCAGGGCTCGGTGGACGCCGGGCTGGCGCCGTGCCCGGGCAGGTCGATACCAATAACCTGGAAATCCTCCAGGTAGGCGGCGGCATCGATCCACAGGGCCTTGGCACCGGTGCCCAGGCCTGCCGCAGCGATCAGTACGGGCTTGCCCTTGCCGCCGGCCAGCTGGGTGGGGGTGATCTCGGGGACGCTCACGAATGGCTCCATTCCTGGTAGTGGGAAGTAATCCGGGTGATCAGCTCGCCGCTTTGGCCGGTGTAGTTGGTCGGGTCCAGCAGTGCGGCCAACTGCTCGTCGGAGAGCTGCCCGCGGGATATCGAGCCGCGCAGCAGGTCCGCCAGCGAGGCGCCGGTGGCCAGCGACTCGTTGACCAGCGCCTGGACCTTGGGCTTGCCGGCGCCGGGCACTCCCCCGTCCAGCAGCGGCGCCGCCACCGCCATGATCTTCTCGCTGACCACCAGCGGCCCGGTCAGGGCGAGGTTGGCGGCCATCCGGTCCTCGTGGACCACCAGGCCGCCGGCGAGCTCGGCCAACTTGGCCGCCGCTCCCCCGGCCAGGCGCAGCAGTTCGCGCAGCGGCTGCCACTCCACATGCCAGGAGCCGTCCGGACGCTCATCGACGGCACCGGCGGCCGCGGCCTGGATCTGGGCCAGCTGCCCCGGGGCGGCCAGCGCGGCGCTGCGGATCAGCACCGAGAGCACCGGGTTCTGCTTCTGCGGCATGGCCGATGAGACTCCGCGACCCTCGGCGCGCGGCTCGGAGAGCTCGCCGATTTCCGGCCGGCTGAGCAGCAGCACGTCATTGGCCACCTTGCCGGCAGCGGCCAGCACGTCGGCCAGCGCCGCAGCCAGCGCGGTGACCGGCAGCCGGTTGGTCTGCCAGGGCGCCACCGGCTCGTCCAGCCCCAGCAACGATGCCAGCCGGGCCGCCAGCTCCAGCGGGGTGCCCTCGCCGCCGCCGGTATCGGTCAGCGTGGTCAGTGCAGCCATGGTGCCGGCGGCGCCACCCCACTGCAGCGGCAGTTCCGCGGCCACCTCGTCCAGCCGGACGCCCGCCTGGCCGATGCCGGCGAGCCAGTTGGCGGCCTTGAGCCCGAAGGTGGAGGGCAGCGAATGCTGGGTCAGCGTCCGGGCCACCGTGACGGTGCCGCGGTGCGCATCGGCGAGCCGGGCCAGCGCCGCCGCTGCCGTGCGCAGGTCGGCCGACACCGCCGCGACGGTGCGCTGGGCCATCAGCAGCAGGGCGCTGTCGACGATGTCCTGGCTGGTGGCACCCTTGTGCACCGCTGCGGCCGCCGCTGCCGCGGCCGGCGCGTCCGACTGCTTGATGGCTGCGCGCAGGTCCGCCAGCAGCGGGATCAGCGGGTTGCCGCCGCCCTGGGCCCGCGCGGCGAGGCCGGCGGCGTCGTACAACTGCGCCGAGGCCGCGGCTTCGACGGCGGCGGGCACCTCGGCGGCGGCGTAGCCGGCGTCCGCGAGCACGCGGACCCAGGCCAGTTCGACGTCGAGCATGGCCTGGATGAACTGTGAATCGCTGGTTAAACGGGACGCTGCTGTCCCGGCCGTAGCCGGGGACAGCAGCCCGAAATCAGCGTTGTCCGCTGTATTCATGTGTGGTTAGACTCCCGGAAAGCTCAGGAAGACCGTCTCGTCGCCGCCCTGCAGCCGGATGTCGAAGCGCAGGTCGCCGTTCGGCTCGCGCTCGGCGACCAGGGTCCGGCGGCGTTCCTCAGGCAGCGAGGCCAGCAGCGGATCGTTGGCCAGGGCCTCGGTGTCCTCGGGCAGGTAGACGCGCGTGAACAGCCGGTTGAGCAGGCCGCGGGCGAAGATCACCAGCGAAATGAACGGCGCCTTGCCGTCCTCGGTGGCCCCCGGATTCACCGTGGTGAAGGTGTAGTGGCCCACGTTGTCCACCGCCACCCGGCCCCAGCCGGTGAAGGTGTGGTCGTCGCGGACCAGCGAGCCGGTCTCCTGGACGATGCGGCCGTTCTCGTCGGCCTGCCAGATCTCCAGCATGGAGTCCGGGATCGGGTCGCCGTTGCCGTCGGTCACCACGCCGTGCAGCCGGATGGAGCCCGGATGCGCGCGGTGGACGAGCTGGTTGTCCTTCTCGTAGGGCAGGGCGTAGCCGTAGAACGGGCCGATGGTCTGGCCCGGGGTAGCCACAAGCTTTGCAGTCGACTCAGTCATTAGTGTGCGTCCTCGTCTTCCATCCAGGTGCGGTTGCTGCCGGAGAGCACAATGTCCCAGGTGTAGCCGGTGGCCCATTCATGGCTGGTGACATTGTGGTCGTAGGTGGCCACGAGCCGGTCGCGGGCCTTCTGGTCGGTGATCGACTGGTAGATCGGGTCCAGCGAAAACAGCGGATCGCCCGGGAAGTACATCTGCGTGATCATCCGCTGGGTGAAGTCCGTACCGAACAGGGAGAAGTGGATATGCGCCGGGCGCCAGGCGTTGTGGTGGTTCTTCCACGGGTACGGCGCCGGCTTGATGGTGGTGAACTGGTAGGAGCCATCGTCGCCGGTGATGGCACGGCCCACGCCGGTGAAGTTCGGGTCGATCGGCGCCGGGTGCTGGTCCCGCTTGTGGATGTAGCGGCCGGCCGCATTGGCCTGCCAGATCTCCACCAGCTGGTTCCGGACCGGCCGGCCGTCGCCGTCGAGGACCCGGCCCCGGACCACGATGCGCTCGCCCAGCGGCTCGCCGTTGTGCTGGATGGTCAGGTCGGACTCGAGGATGTGCACGTCGCGCTGGCCGAAGGCCGGGCTCCACAGCTCGATGGTCTCGGGGTCCGTGTGGTGCAGGTCCTTGGTCGGATGGCGCAGCAGCGAGGAACGGTAGGGGGCGAAGTCGATGCGCGGCTGGGTTTCCTCCGCCTCGCCGGCTTCGACGCCCTTGCGGTAGGCCGCGTGGATGTCGCTGATTTCCTGGTTGATGGTGTCCTGCGAATCCGCTGTGGCGGCGGGGTCCAGCGTATGGCTGTTCTCGAACGATTCTTCCGGGGCTTCGGGGGTCATCGGGAACTCCTTTCTAGGGCTGCGGTCATACTTGGTGGTGTTGCGGAAGGGGCCGGTGTCCGGCCCGGCCCGGCTACAGGCCGTGCGGCCAGCCGGTGTAGGACTCGGCCAGGTACTGCTGTCCGTAGCGGGAGTTCACCACGGTGTCCAGCTCGCCGATGGCGCGCTTGGTTTCGAACGGGTTGGCGTCCTTGCGGGTGTGCAGCATGTTGGTCATCCAGTAGGAGAAGTTCTGCGCCTTCCAGACCCGGCGCAGGGCCTTCTCGCTGTAGCCATCGAGCAGGTCCTTGGACTTGGTGGCGAAGTAGGAATCGATGGCCTCGAAGAGCACCTTGACGTCGGCGAAGGCCAGGTTCAGGCCCTTGGCACCGGTCGGCGGAACGGTGTGCCCGGCGTCGCCGGCCAGGAACATGTTGCCGTACCGCATCGGCTCGCACACATAGGAGCGGAACTTCAGGATCATCTGCTCGAAGATCGGCCCGCGCTTGAGCTGGAGCCCGTCCGGGCCGTCGACCCGCTTCTGCAGTTCGTCCCAGATCTGCTCCTCGCTCCACTTCGAGGCGTCCTCGTTCGGGTCCGCCTGGAAGTACATGCGCTGGACCTTCTCGTTGCGCTGGGAGATCAGGGCGAAGCCGTGCTCGGAGTTCGAGTAGATCAGCTCCGGGGCGCTCGGCGGAGCCTCGGTGAGGATGCCGAACCAGGCGAACGGGTACTCGATGAAGTTGTCCGTCCGGTGTTCGGCCGGGATGGCCCACTTGCAGATGCCCTGCGAACCGTCGGCGCCGACCAGGATCTCGCAGTGGATCTCGAAGGCGTTGCCCTCGGCGTCGGTGAAGCGGATCTTCGGGGTGTCCGTGGCCATGTCCAGGACCTCGGTGTCAGAGACGCTGTAGCGCACGTCGCCGCCGTCGCGCTCGCGGGCCGCGGCCAGGTCCACGAAGACCTCGTTCTGCGGGTACAGGTAGACCGACGCGTCGACGAGTTCCTTGAAGTTGATCCGGTGGGACTCGCCGCGGAAGCGCAGGTCGATCCCTTCGTGCTCGTAGCCGTCGGTCAGCACGCGGCCGTCCACGCCGGTGTCGGTGAGCATCTTGACCGAGCCGGTCTCGAGGATGCCGGCGCGGTGGGTGTTCTTGATGGTCTCGTGGTCCCGCTTCTCGACGACGATGTTCTCGATGCCGGACTTGGCGAGCAGGTGGGAGAGCATCAGGCCGGCGGGGCCGCCGCCGACGATGCCCACCTGGGTCTTGATGATTTGTGCGTTTGCGGACATGGACGAGTCCCCTTCACTGGACGGGAATGTGGCTTGGATTCCGTTCCAGTGTGACTGTCACTACATCACCGCCGCACCGCGATTCTCATTGAATGGAAAAGGCTACGCGGGCTGGCTGCCCATGGTGCGGGCGATCCCCCGGGCCGCCGTCATCAGCGCCGGCACCACCGACTGGAAGCTTTCGAACCCCAGCGGCACAACGACGCCGAGCGCCGCCTGGGCGTTGCCGTGCGGGCCAAGGACCGGGACGGCGATACCGGTGGTGTCCGCGTCCACCCTGCCGTCGAAGGCGGCGTAGCCGCGCAGCCGGATCTGGGCCAGGTGCCGGCGGAAGTCGAAGGAGACCGGGTCGGCCGAGGCGACGGCGTCCGGATGCCGGTTCAGGTAGGACTCCTGGACATGGTTGGGCGAAAACGCCAGCAGGACCATGCCCAGCGAGGTGCGGTGCACCGGCATGCGGCCGGCGATCTGGGCCTGGTTGACCACCGAACCGCGGCTGGACAGCCGCTCGATGACCAGCACCTCGTCGTCGCGCAGGATCGCCAGCTGGGTGTGCTGGCGGACCACCGACTGCACATCGTCCATGAACGGGATGGCCGCCTGGCGCAGGTCCACCGCGGGCGAGGAGCGGTTCGCCAGCTCCCACAGCCGCAGCCCCGGGCGCACCTGGCCGTTGGCGTCGCGGCTGAGCAGGCCGTGCCGGACCATGTCGGCCACCAGGCGGTAGGCCGTGGCCAGCGGCACGTCCGCCCGGCGGGCCAGGGCGGCGATGCTCAGGGAGTCCTTCGTCCCGTCGAAGGCGCCCAGCACGCGGACCAGCCGGTCCAGCACCGAGTCCCCGGAACGCGAATTGGCCATCCAACCAGAATCCCACAGATCCCCGCCGTACCGTCCACCCCACCCACACCCATCGACTTGCCACTTATTGCCATTTCCAGCCGTGAAAAGGGCATTATCCGTCGAGTGGATGGGGTGGGGGATGGAGGGGAAACGCAAGGCGCCCCCTGCGGACGTTGCCGTCTGCAGGGGGCGCCTTCTGCCGCTTAGGGGTCAGCGGTATTCGTTGCCGATGTCGTAGTCATCCAGCGGGATGGCGTGGAACTCCGGCGACAGGCCGCCGTCGACTCCGGGGTAGTCGAAGTCGCTGAACGCGCTCGGACCGGTGAAGAGGTTCGCCTTCGCTTCCTCGGTCGGCTCCACCGCCACATTGTTGTAGCGGTCCAGGCCGGTACCGGCCGGGATGAGCTTACCGATGATGACGTTCTCCTTCAGGCCCAGCAGCGGATCGCTCTTGCCCTCCATGGCCGCCTGGGTCAGCACGCGGGTGGTCTCCTGGAAGGAGGCCGCGGACAGCCAGGACTCGGTCGCCAGCGACGCCTTGGTGATGCCCATGAGCTCGTCACGGCCGTTGGCCGGCTGCTTGCCCTCGGACACCGCCTTGCGGTTCTCGGCCTGGAAGCGGCTGCGCTCGGCCAGTTCGCCCGGCAGCAGGTCCGTTTCGCCGGACTCGATGACCGTGACGCGGCGCAGCATCTGGCGGACGATGACCTCCACGTGCTTGTCGTGGATGCCAACACCCTGGCTGCGGTACACGCCCTGGACCTCGTCCACCAGGAACTTCTGGGCCTGGCGCGGGCCGAGGATGCGCAGCACCTGCTTCGGGTCCTTGGCACCGGTCACCAGCTGCTGGCCGACATCCACATGGTCGCCGTCGGCGACCAGCAGGCGGGCGCGGCGCAGCACCGGGTAGGCGATCTCCTCGGAACCGTCATCGGGGGTGACGATGACGCGCATCTGGCGCTCGCCGTCCTCGATGCTGATCCGGCCGGCCACCTCGGCCAGCGGGGCGACGCCCTTGGGGGTACGCGCCTCGAAGAGCTCCTGGATACGGGGCAGACCCTGGGTGATATCTTCCGCGGAGGCGACGCCGCCGGTGTGGAAGGTACGCATGGTCAGCTGGGTGCCGGGCTCGCCGATCGACTGGGCGGCGATGATGCCCACGGCCTCGCCGATGTCCACCGTCTTGCCGGTGGCCAGCGAACGGCCGTAGCACAGCGCACAGGTTCCGACGGCGGATTCGCAGGTGAGCACGGAGCGCACCTTGATCTCGGTGATGCCGGCGTTGAACAGCTGGTCGATCAGCACGTCGCCGACATCGGAACCGGCCGGAGCCAGCACGTTGCCCTCGGCGTCCAGCACGTCCGTGGCCAGCGTGCGGGCGTAGGCGGAGTTCTCCACCTCTTCATGCAGGTGCAGCTCGCCGTTGGCGTCCACCACCGCAATCGGAGTGACCAGGCCGCGCTCGGTGCCGCAGTCCTCTTCGCGCACGATGACGTCCTGCGACACGTCCACCAGACGGCGGGTCAGGTAACCCGAGTTGGCGGTACGCAGGGCGGTATCGGCCAGCCCCTTACGGGCACCGTGGGTCGCGATGAAGTACTCCAGCACCGACAGGCCCTCGCGGTAGGAGGACTTGATCGGACGCGGGATGATTTCACCCTTCGGGTTGGCCACCAGACCGCGGATACCGGCGATCTGCCGGACCTGCAGCCAGTTACCACGGGCGCCCGAGGACACCATGCGGTTGATGGTGTTGCCCTTGGTCAGGCTCTTGCGCATCGCGTCGGCAACCTCGTTGGTCGCCTTGTTCCAGATGTCGATCAGTTCCTGGCGCCGTTCCTCGTCGGCGATCAGGCCCTTGCCGTACTGGGACTCGACCTTGGCGGCCTGGGCTTCGTAGACCTCCATGATGGCGGCCTTCTCGGCCGGGGCGGCAATGTCCGAAATGGCCACGGTCACGCCCGAACGGGTCGCCCAGTAGAAACCGGCGTCCTTCAGGTTGTCCAGCGTGGCCGCGGTGACCACCTTCGGGTAGCGCTCGGCGAGGTCGTTGACGATCGCCGAGAGCTGGCCCTTGTCCGCCACACGCTCCACCCACGGGTAGTCCGCCGGCAGGGTCTCGTTGAAGACGACCTGGCCGAGCGAGGTTTCGATCAGCGCAGGCTGGCCTTCTTCCCAGCCCTCGGGAGCCGGCTGGTCCCCGCTCGGCACGAAGCCGGGCACGCGGATCTTCACCACGGCGTTCAGGTGCAGCTCGCCGGCGTCGTGCGCCATGATGGCCTCGGCCGGGGACGCGAACACGCGGCCCTCGCCCACAGCACCCTCGCGCTTGGTGGTCAGGTGGTGCAGGCCGATGATCATGTCCTGCGAGGGCAGGGTCACCGGACGGCCGTCCGACGGCTTGAGGATGTTGTTCGAGGACAGCATCAGGATGCGCGCCTCAGCCTGGGCTTCGGGGCTCAGCGGCAGGTGCACTGCCATCTGGTCGCCGTCGAAGTCGGCGTTGAACGCACCACAGACCAGCGGGTGCAGCTGCAGGGCCTTGCCCTCGACCAGCTGCGGCTCGAAGGCCTGGATGCCCAGGCGGTGCAGGGTTGGTGCCCGGTTGAGCAGCACCGGGTGCTCGGTGATGATCTCCTCGAGCACGTCCCACACCTGCGGACGGTAGCGTTCGACCATGCGCTTGGCGCTCTTGATGTTCTGCGCGTGGTTCAGGTCCACCAGGCGCTTCATCACGAACGGCTTGAACAGCTCCAGCGCCATCTGCTTGGGCAGGCCGCACTGGTGCAGCTTCAGCTGCGGGCCGACCACGATCACGGAACGACCGGAGTAGTCCACGCGCTTGCCCAGCAGGTTCTGGCGGAAGCGGCCCTGCTTGCCCTTGAGCATGTCGGACAGCGACTTCAGCGGACGGTTGCCCGGACCGGTGACCGGACGGCCGCGGCGGCCGTTGTCGAAGAGCGAGTCCACAGCTTCCTGCAGCATGCGCTTTTCGTTGTTGACGATGATCTCCGGGGCGCCGAGGTCAAGCAGGCGCTTGAGCCGGTTGTTGCGGTTGATCACGCGGCGGTACAGGTCGTTCAGGTCCGAGGTGGCGAAGCGGCCGCCGTCGAGCTGGACCATCGGGCGCAGTTCCGGCGGGATCACCGGGACGGCGTCCAGCACCATGCCCAGCGGGCTGTTGGTGGTGGTCAGGAAGGCGTTGACCACCTTCAGGCGCTTCAGGGCCCGGGTCTTGCGCTGGCCCTTGCCGTTCTTGATCACATCGCGCAGCGACTCGGCCTCGGCCACCATGTCGAAGCTCTCGAGGCGCTTCTTGATCGCCTCGGCGCCCATGGAGCCCTCGAAGAACAGGCCGTAGCGGTCGCGCAGCTCGCGGTACAGGCCCTCGTCGCCTTCCAGGTCGGCGACCTTGAGGTTCTTGAAGCGGTCCCAGACCTGCTCGAGCCGGTCGATGTCGGCATCGGCGCGCTTGCGGATGTTGGCCATCTGGCGGTCCGCCGAGTCGCGGGCCTTCTTCTTGTCGGCGGCCTTGGCGCCCTCGCCCTCGAGCCGGGCCAGTTCGTCCTCGAGGTCGCGGGCGATGGCGGCGATGTCGGCATCGCGCGTATCGCCCAGCTGCTTCTTCTCCAGGTCATGCTGGGCCTGCAGGTTCGGCAGTTCCTCGTGGCGGCGCTGCTCGTCCACGCTGGTGATCATGTAGGCGGCGAAGTAGATGACCTTCTCCAGGTCCTTCGGCGCCAGGTCCAGCAGGTAGCCCAGACGGGACGGGACACCCTTGAAGTACCAGATGTGCGTGACCGGGGCGGCCAGCTCAATGTGGCCCATGCGCTCGCGCCGGACCTTGGCGCGGGTGACCTCGACGCCGCAGCGCTCGCAAATGATGCCCTTGAAGCGCACGCGCTTGTACTTGCCGCAGTAGCATTCCCAGTCCCGGGACGGGCCGAAGATCTTCTCGCAGAAGAGGCCGTCCTTCTCGGGCTTGAGCGTGCGGTAGTTGATGGTTTCCGGCTTCTTGACCTCGCCGTAAGACCAGTCACGGATTTCTTCCGCGGTGGCAAGGCCGATTCGCATGAGGCCGAAGGAGGATTCGCTGGACATATGGTCCCTGTTCTCTCTTGTTCTCTAAATCTGAAAGTCTGTGCGGGTGGCGGGAAGAGGGGTCGGCTCTCCGGCCGGTGCCGCGGCGGGCACCGGCCGGAGCGGCGCTTTAGACCTCTTCGACAGAACTCGGCTCGGCCCGGGAGAGGTCGATGCCCAGTTCTTCCGCGGCCCGGAAGACTTCATCATCCGAGTCACGCATCTCGATCGTGGTGCCGTCGGTGGAGAGGACTTCCACGTTCAGGCACAGCGACTGCATTTCCTTGATCAGCACCTTGAAGGACTCCGGAACACCCGGCTCGGGGATGTTCTCGCCCTTGACGATCGCCTCGTAGACCTTCACACGGCCGTGGATGTCGTCGGACTTGATCGTCAGCAGTTCCTGCAGGGTGTACGCGGCACCGTAGGCCTCCAGGGCCCACACTTCCATTTCGCCGAAGCGCTGGCCGCCGAACTGTGCCTTACCGCCCAGCGGCTGCTGGGTGATCATCGAGTACGGTCCGGTGGAGCGGGCGTGGATCTTGTCGTCCACCAGGTGGTGCAGCTTCAGGATGTACATGTAGCCCACGGAGATCGGGTCCGGGAACGGGTCGCCGGAGCGGCCGTCGAACAGCCGGGCCTTGCCCGAGGAACCGATCAGGCGCTCGCCGTCGCGGGTCGGGTTGGTCGCGTCCAGGAGGTTGGTGATCTCGTTCTCGCTGGCGCCGTCGAACACCGGGGTGGCAACCGTCGTCGGGCCGGTCTGGCGCGGCAGGTTGGGCAGGTTGCTGACCCACTCCGGGTTGCCTTCGATGTTCCAGCCCTGCTTGGCGGCCCAGCCGAGGTGGATTTCGAGCACCTGGCCCACGTTCATGCGGCCCGGGACACCCAGCGGGTTCAGCACGATGTCCACCGGGGTGCCGTCTTCCAGGAACGGCATGTCCTCCAGCGGCAGGATCTTGGAGATGACGCCCTTGTTGCCGTGGCGGCCGGCCAGCTTGTCGCCGTCGGTGATCTTGCGCTTCTGGGCCACGTAGACGCGGACCAGCTGGTTCACGCCCGGGGGCAGCTCGTCGTCGTTGTCGCGGTCGAAGATGCGCACGCCGATGACGGTTCCGGACTCGCCGTGCGGAACCTTCAGGGAGGTGTCGCGGACTTCGCGGGACTTCTCGCCGAAGATGGCGCGCAGCAGGCGCTCCTCCGGGGTCAGCTCGGTTTCGCCCTTCGGGGTCACGCGGCCGACCAGGATGTCCCCAGCCTCGACCTCGGCACCGATGTGGATGATGCCGCGCTCGTCCAGCTGGGCCAGCACTTCCTCGCTCACATTGGGGATGTCGCGGGTGATTTCCTCGGCACCGAGCTTGGTGTCGCGGGCATCGACCTCGTGCTCCTCGATGTGGATCGAGGTCAGCAGGTCATCCGAGACGACGCGCTGGGACAGGATGATCGCGTCCTCGTAGTTGTGGCCTTCCCAGGACATGAACGCGACCAGCAGGTTCTTGCCCAGCGCCAGCTCGCCCTGGTCCGTGGACGGGCCGTCGGCGATGATGCTGCCGACCTCGAGCCGCTGGCCCTCGGAAACCAGCACCCGCTGGTTGTACGCGTTGCCCTGGTTGGAACGGGCGAACTTCATGATCGGGTAGTGCGTCATGGTGCCGTCGTCGTTCAGGGTCGTGACCAGGTCGGCCGAGACCTCGTTGACCACGCCGGCCTTGGCGGCGACCACCGAGTCCCCGGCGTCGACCGCGGCGTAGCGCTCCATGCCGGTACCGACCAGCGGGGCCTCCGAACGCAGCAGCGGCACGGCCTGGCGCTGCATGTTGGCACCCATGAGCGCGCGGTTGGCGTCGTCGTGCTCCAGGAACGGGATCAGGGCGGTGGCCACCGACACCATCTGGCGCGGGGACACGTCCATGTAGTCGACCTCGTCCGCCGGGGTCAGCACCGGCTCGCCGCCGCCGCCGCGCTCGCGGCTGAGCACGAGGTCCTCAACGAAGCGGTTGCCCTCGTCCAGCGGCGCGTTGGCCTGGGCGATCACGCACTCGATCTCGTCGTCGGCGGTCAGGTAGTCGATCTGGTCCGTGACGACGCCGTTGACAACCTTCCGGTACGGCGTCTCGATGAACCCGAAGGCGTTGATCCGGCCGTAGGAGGCGAGCGAGCCGATCAGGCCGATGTTCGGGCCTTCAGGGGTTTCGATCGGGCACATGCGGCCGTAGTGCGACGGGTGCACGTCACGGACTTCCATGCCGGCACGGTCGCGGGACAGGCCGCCCGGGCCGAGCGCGGAGAGGCGGCGCTTGTGGGTCAGGCCGGCCAGCGGGTTGTTCTGGTCCATGAACTGGGACAGCTGCGAGGTTCCGAAGAACTCCTTGATCGCTGCCACGACCGGGCGGATGTTGATCAGGGTCTGCGGCGTGATCGCCTCGACGTCCTGGGTGGTCATCCGCTCGCGGACCACGCGCTCCATGCGGGACAGGCCGGTGCGGACCTGGTTCTCGATCAGTTCGCCGACCGCGCGGATGCGCCGGTTGCCGAAGTGGTCGATGTCGTCGATCTCGACGCGGATCTCATGGTCCGCGCCGTCGCGCTTGCCCGTGATGGCCTTCTCGCCGGCGTGCAGGGCGACCAGGAACTTGATCATGGCGACGATGTCGTCGATGTGCAGCACCGAGGCGTCGGCGTCGTCCAGGGACTTGTCGATGCCCAGCTTGCGGTTGATCTTGTACCGGCCGACCTTGGCCAGGTCGTAGCGCTTGGCGTTGAAGTACAGGTTGTCCAGCAGGGTCTGCGCGGCTTCGACCGTCGGCGGCTCGCCCGGGCGCAGCTTGCGGTAGATGTCCAGGAGTGCGTCTTCCTGGGTCTCCGTGGTGTCCTTCTCCAGGGTGGCCCGGATGGAGTCATACTCGCCGAAGGTCTCCAGGATCTGGCCCTCGGTCCAGCCCAGGGCCTTCAGCAGCACGGTGACCGACTGCTTGCGCTTGCGGTCGAGGCGCACGCCGACCTGGTCCCGCTTGTCGATCTCAAGCTCGAACCAGGCGCCGCGGGAAGGAATGATCTTGGCGGTGAAGATGTCCTTGTCGCTGGTCTTGTCCGCGGTGCGCTCGAAGTAGGCGCCCGGGGAGCGGACCAGCTGGGAGACGACCACGCGCTCGGTGCCGTTGATGACGAAGGTGCCCTTGTCGGTCATCAGCGGGAAGTCGCCCATGAACACGGTCTGCTGCTTGATTTCGCCCGTGTTGTTGTTCATGAACTCGGCCTTGACGTACAGCGGGGCGGCGTACGTGGCGTCGCGGTCCTTGCACTCGGCCATGGTGTACTTCGGATCCGCGAACTCCGGGTCCGAGAAGCTCAGGGACATGGTGCCCTGGAAGTCCTCGATCGGGGAAATCTCTTCGAAGATGTCGGCCAGCCCGGAGGTGGTGGCCACACCCTGGCGGCCCTCTTCCTGTGCCTGGGCGACGCGCGCCTTCCAACGCTCGTTGCCGACCAGCCAGTCGAAGCTGTGGGTCTGAAGGGCGAGGAGATTCGGAACATCCAGCGGTTCGTGAATCTTGGCGAATGAGAGCCTGCGGGTTGCGCCGTCGTTCGACGACGCGTCAAGCAGGCTGTTAGCGGTATCAGTATTAGAGGTGCTCGAGGCGACCAAGAGGGATCCTTCCACAGACCTTCAGGCTTGTCCTGCGCTTCCGCACCGCCGGAGCCGGGTAACCGGCACCAGCCAACCTGGTGGATCCGCTATATGATCCGCACCCGCCGGTGTCCTGTTAAATACAGGAAGGCGTGGCAAAGCCCACCGCTATATGAAGGCCGAAGGTTAAGAGGGAAGACGCAAACAACAAGATTATCCCGTCCCACCAAATTTGTCCAACAGTGGGCAGGATAGCGCTCGATCCCCGTTCCGGCAAGAGTTTTACCGGCAGGATTTTCCTTCGGCCCGGCCTGCGCTGCCTCCCCGTGGCCTCCCCCGGACCTGCCTGGCCGCAACAACCCTCATCCTACACCGCTCCGGTACGGCCCTGGCCCGGCTGCGGCGACGGCTGCCACGGCCGCAGCGGCGGGATCATTTGTCCGGCGTGCGGCGTTATGCCTATAGGCCGCCAGCCGGTCCACCGGTGCACACGGTCCGTACGGGCCGGTAGCCTGTTGACGGGGACGGTCCCCGGCACGACGGAACGATGAAAGCGAGCGGGATTCGAAATGACTGAGAACCTGGCCACGGCCCCGGAGAACCGCGGGGACCGGACCGGCACGGCCGGCCGCGGCGATGTGGTCATCCTGGGCGGCGCCCGGACCCCCACCGGCCGGCTGAACGGACAGCTGGCGGGGTTCACCGCGGTCCAGTTGGGAGCCAAGGCCATCGCCGCGGCGATCGAACGCGCCGGGGTCGCCCCGGAGCAGGTGGACGCCGTCATCATGGGCCATGTGGTGCAGGCGGGAACCGGGCAGAACCCGGCCCGGCAGAGTTCGGTCGGCGCCGGCCTGGGCTGGAACGTCCCCACCGTCACGATCAACAAGGTCTGCCTTTCCGGCCTGGCCGCCGTCACCGATGCGGCCCGGCTGATCCGGGCCGGCGAGGCCGAAGTGGTCGTCGCCGGCGGGCAGGAATCCATGACCAACGGACCGCACCTGCTGCCCGGCTCCCGGCAGGGCTGGACCTACGGGAACATTACCGCTCTCGATTCCGTGGCCCACGACGGGCTGACCGACGCCTTCGACCACGAATCCATGGGCGCCTCGACGGAACGGCGGAACACCGAACTGAACATTGGGCGCACCGCCCAGGACGAGGTCGCGGCGGCCTCGCACCAGCGCGCCGCGGCCGCCCAGGCGGCCGGCATCCTGGCGGAGGAGATCGTCCCCGTCAAGGTCCCGCAGCGCAAGGGCGCCGTCCTGGAGGTGGCCGACGACGAAGGCATCCGGCCGCAGACCACCGTGGAGACGCTGGCACCGCTGCGCCCGGCCTTCGCCCAGGACGGCACCATCACCGCCGGCAACTCTTCCCCGCTGTCCGACGGCGCGGCCGCCGTGGTCCTGGCCACCCGCGGATTCGCCGAGGACCACGGGCTGGACTGGCTCGCCGTCGTCGGCAAGCCCGGACAGGTGGCCGGGCCGGACACCTCCCTGCAGTCCCAGCCTTCGAACGCCATCAACCAGGCGCTCGCGCGTGCCGGCTGGACGGTGGCGGAGCTGGACTTCATCGAGATCAACGAGGCTTTCGGGGCCGTGGCCGTGCAGTCGCTGAAGGACCTGGACTACCCGCTGGAGAAGTGCAACATCCACGGCGGGGCGATCGCCCTGGGCCACCCGATCGGCGCCTCCGGGGCCCGGCTGGCCCTGCATGCGGCCTACGAACTCAGGCGCCGCGGCGCGGGCAAGGCGGCGGTGTCGCTGTGCGGCGGCGGCGGCCAGGGCGAGGCGCTGCTGCTCTACCGCGACTAAGCCAAAGCCGGCGGCCCGCCGGAATACCAGCGGGCCGCCGGGCCTTGTACCCGGTATGCAGACAGAGCCAACAGTCCAGACAACAGATCCGGCCGCTGCCCCGGGGCTGGTGCGGTTCCTGGCCGGCGCCCGCAGCCTCGGACTGGCGGTGCAGGTGGCCGAGCGGCCCCGCGCGCACAGCCTGCACGAGGCAGCCCGGCTGCTCGGCATCGACCCGGAGGACATCGTGAAGTCCCTGGTGGTCAAGCACAAGGATGGATCGTTCCTGTTCGCGCTCGTTCCCGGCGGCCGGCAGATTTCCTGGCCGAAGCTGCGGGCCCTGCTGCAGGTGAACAAGCTGTCGCTGCCGCCGGCCGATACCGCCTTCGAGGCCACCGGGTACCGGCGCGGCACCATCACCCCGGTGGGCAGCAGCACGGCCTGGCCGGTGTACGCCGACGCCGCCATCGCCGGCCGGCGGATTTCGCTCGGCGCCGGGGAACACGGGTACTCCGCCTTCGTGGCCGCCGACGAACTCCTCGCCGCCCTCGGGGCCACCGTGGCCGATATCAGCCAGCCGGAGTAGCCACTGCGCTCCCCCAGACAGCGAAAGAGCCCCGCACCAATCGGTGCGGGGCTCTTTGCAGTGAAGCGCGAAGCTTACTTGAGGGTGACGGTGGCGCCGGCAGCCTCGAGAACTTCCTTGGCCTTCTCGGCAGCTTCCTTGGTGGCGCCTTCGAGGACAGCCTTCGGAGCACCGTCGACCAGGTCCTTGGCTTCCTTCAGGCCCAGGGAAGTCAGGGCGCGGACTTCCTTGATCACTGCGATCTTCTTGTCGCCGGCAGCTTCGAGGATGACGTCGAAGTCGCTCTTCTCCTCAACGGCCTCTGCAGCGCCGCCGGCAGCCGGGCCGGCAACCGCGACAGCAGCAGCGGTGACGTCGAAGGTCTCTTCGAAGAGCTTCACGAAGTCGGAGAGCTCGATGATGGTCAGTTCCTTGAAAGCTTCAATGAGCTCTTCGTTGCTGAGCTTCGCCATGATGTGGCGTCCTTCCTTTTAAGGTGGTGCGGGTCCGCGCCCGTCAGGGCTGCCGGCCACGCACCGGGAGTTTGGGGTGGGGGAAGAGAATCAGTTCTCTTCGGCAGCAGCCTCGGCTGCTTCTGCAGCGGGAGCTGCTTCGGTCGCCTCTGCAGCCGGAGCTTCCTCGGCTGCGGCGGCCGGAGCCTCGCCGCCGTTCTCCTCGAGCTTGATGCGCAGCGCGTCGACCGTGCGGGCCAGTGCAGACATCGGAGCCTTGAGCACGCCGGCCACGCGGGCCAGCTGGAACTCGCGGGACTCAAGGGCGGCCAGGGCAGCCACACCGGAAGCGTCCAGGGCCTTGCCCTCGAAGAAACCGGTCTTGATGATCAGCTGCGGGTTGGCCTTTGCGAAATCCGTCAGGGACTTTGCTGCTGCAACAGCGTCACCCTTGATGAAGGCGATTGCAGTCGGACCGGCGAGCTGGCCGTCGAACGCGTCGACGCCGGCTTCCTTGGCTGCAATGCCAGTCAGGGTGTTCTTCACGACGGAGAACTTGGTGTCCAGGCCGAGAGATACACGCAGCTCCTTGAGCTGTGCAACGGTAAGCCCGCGGTATTCGGTTAGGACTGCAGCGTTGGATTCCTTGAAATCGTTGGTGATTTCAGCGACCGCTGCCACCTTGTTTGGCGTTGCCATAACCCTCCTTCCGGGGAATAGTGCCGGCCTGAAGGTTCGCGTGCCATAAAAAACGCCCCGGGCAGATGCACGGGGCGGTATCCATTCCGGGCGCATGCGCGCCGCACGGAAGCTGCTTCGTTCACCTGCGCAGGCCGTCCCGGGCACGGGACTCTTCGGTTGATTTTCCCAGTTGTTTTGGGCGGGAACCTCAACGACCGACGGTCTTTGGTAGTCCAAGCTTACGGGACAGTGCGCGCCGGACCAAATCGGGCCCCTGCGGTCCCGGGCCGGGCACCCTGCGGCGCCGGGCACCTTACGACGCCGGGCCGCCGGCGGCCCGGGGGCGCCGTGCGGAACTGCCCTTCATCCGGCTGCCGCTGGCGTGCAGCAGGAACGCGGTGTACAGCAGCGCAGCCAGCGCGGTCCCCGCCAGGAGCAGCAGGCCGATGGCGTAGCTCTTCTCCGCCGCGTTGTAGGTGGCGCCCATGACCAGCGGCGGGAAGTACCCGCCCAGTCCGCCGGCCGCACTGACGATGCCGGTCACCGGTCCGACCTGGCCTGCCGGTGAGCTGGTGCCGACCCAGGCGAACACTCCGCCGGCACCCAGCCCGAGCGCTGCCGCCATGGCCAGGAAGGTCAGGCCGGTGGGGATCTCCCCTTCCGGCTGCAGGTTGACCACGAAGGCCAGCACCGCGACCGCCGACAGCGACAGCAGCACCACCGGCTTAGGTCCGATCCGGTCGGCGAGGATCCCGCCGACCGGCCGGGCCAGCACCGCCGCGAGGGCGAAGCCCGCGGTGCGCGAGCCTGCGCCGGTCAGGTCCATGCCGTAGATGTCGCGCAGGTAGGTGGGCAGGTAGTTGCTGAAGGAGACAAAGCCGCCGAAGAGGATGGCATAGAGGATGCACATTTCCCAGGTCACCCTCAACCGGGCCGCGGCCTTGAGCTTGGGCAGCGCGGGGGTCCGGCTGGGCGTCCAGTCCGGGGCTTCGCGCATCAGGAACCAGACCGCGGCCGCCACCGACAGCAGCAGCACGGCCACGATCAGGTGCGTGGTGAAATACCCGACGCTGCCGACCAGCCGCGGCGTCAGGAAGGCCGAGAGCGCGGTGCCGCCCATGCCGGCGCCGAACACCCCGGTGGCGAAGCCCCGCCGGGACGGCTCGTACCAGCTGCTGACGAAGGGGATGCCGACGGCGAATACCGTTCCGGCCACCCCGAGCAGGAATGCCATGGCCACCAGCAGCGGGTAGGAACCCAGCAGTCCGGCGACGGCCACCAGCAGCACCGCGGGTGCTGTGGCCAGCAGTACGACGGTGAACATGATCCGCCCGCCGTAGCGGTCCGTCAGCGTCCCGGCGACAATCCGGCCCAGCGAGCCGACAAACACCGGCATGGCGACCAGCACCGCCGTCTGGGTGGAGTTCAGCCCCAGCTGCTGGGTGTAGCTCACACCCAGCGGGGCGATGATGGTCCAGCCCCAGAACGCCGTCACCGACGCCGTGGTGGCCAGGACCAGGTTCCGCGTCCTGCCGCCGGCCGCCCGGGACGTAGTGGTCACGGCTGCCGCCGTTCGCGGTCCTTGGTGCCGATCGGCTGCCAGCCCGGGTGCCGGCCGCGGCTGCCTGGCACGGGCTGCCGGTCCCGGCTGCGATAGACGATGTAGGGCCGGAAGAGGTAGTGCAGCGGCGCGGTGAACGCGTGGACCAGCCGGGTGAACGGCCAGATGGCGAACAGCAGCATGCCGACCAGCGTGTGCAGGTGGAAGGCGAACGGCGCCGCGGCCATCGCCGCAACGTCCGGCCGGAAGATGAACAGGGAGCGGAACCACGGGGCCACCGTTTCGCGGTAATTGTGCCCGTGGCCGCCGAGGAAGACGCTGGCGAGGGTGGTCCACAGTCCGAAGGCGATGGCGGCCACCAGGACCACGTACATGGTCTTGTCGTTCCTGGTGGTGGCCATGAACACCGGGCCGGTCCGGCGCCGGCGGTAAATGAGCAGGATGATGCCGCCGAGCGTGCAGACCCCGGCGACGCCGCCGACGAACAGCGCGTTGAAATGGTAGAACTCCTGGCTCATGCCCACCGCCTCGGTCCACGACTTGGGAATGACCAGGCCGAAGAAATGGCCCGCGATCACGGCCAGCAGGCCGAAGTGGAAAACCGGCGAGGCGATGCGCAGCAGCCGGGACTCATACAGCTGCGAAGAGCGGGTGGTCCAGCCGAATTGGTCGTAGCGGTAGCGCCAGATGCTGCCGCCGACCAGGATGGCCACCATGACGTAGGGCAGCACGCCCCAGAGCAGGAAACCCATCGTCACCCTCCCTCGCGCCTTCCCTCATCCCCGCTGCCGGGCCCGTGCAGCGGCAGCAGCCGCGGATCGTACGGTTCCAGCCCGACCTGCTCGGCCGGCGGACCGTAGCCGGCCAGGGCCATCACCGCCTGCCGGTCCGCCGGGGACGGACCGGGCAGCGAGGCGCACACCGCCTGCAGCACGAAGCGGTACACCGACTCCGCCTCCTCCAGCGCCAGCCGCAGCAGCTCCACGCCCGGCCGGTACCGGCGCAGCAGCTCCCTGCCCGCGGCGTAGTCGGCCAGCGCCGCGAATTCCAGCACCATGGGCAGGTAGTCGGGCAGTTCGCGGCGGGTATCGGCCAGGAAGCCGCTCTGCCGGTACGTGCGCTTGAACCCGGCCAGCACCTCGCCGCGGCGGCGCGTGTCCCCGTCGGTCCAGTAGGACAGGTACAGCGCGTGCTTGCGGCTGAGGTCGAAGGTTTCCACGTACTGCCGCTGCAGCTGCCCCGGCGGCCGCCCCGCGAGCCCCTCGGCTGTCCTTCCGGCGAGCGCCGCCTCCGGTCCTGGCTGCTCGGCCAGGGCCCGTTGGATCAGCGGCAGCCGTTCCTGCAGGGCCGGGCCCGGGTAGTCCAGCAGCCATGATGCGGCCTGGTAGAGCACCCGGTGCCGCCTCACCGCTGCTCCCGCGGCCTGTTGTCCTCGTCGTTCCCGCTGGCGCCCGTGGCGTGGTCGCTGGGCCCGGCCGCGTCGGGACTGGGCCCGGCGGTGCCGGCGCCGTCGGCCGGCGAGGCGGTGGCCGGGTGCGGGGTGTCACGCCGCTCGGGGAACATTCCCGGCGGCGTGCCCCGGCCGTCCCAGTTCAGCAGGTTGACCCGTCCGTGCAGCTCACCGGGCTGGACTTCGCCGCTGCCGGTCTGGCGCTGCTTGAGCGCGTGGAAGTTTTCGACGGCGACCGGCACCGGTTTGCCGCTGGCCTCGCCGAAGGCCTCCGAGGGGTACATGCCCGGACCCTGGTCATAGTCCAGGGAGCAGCCCATTTCCTCCAGGTTGTGGGCCTGCTCCACATGGGCCTTCGGGATGACGTAGCGTTCCTGGTATTTGGCGATGGCCATCAACCGGTACATCTCGTACATGGCCGCGGCGTCCATGCCGACGGCGGCGGCGATGGCTTCGTCCGCGCCCTGGCCGAGGGTGATGCCGCGCATGAACGAGCGCATCGCGGCCAGCCGGCGCAGCACGCCGGTGACGATCTGAGTGTCCCCGGCGGTGAACAGCCCGGCCAGGTATTCCACCGGGATGCGCAGCGCCTCGATCGCCCCGAAGAGGTTGCCCGCCTCCTCGGCGTCGTGCCCTTGCCCGCTGAGCAGGTCCACCACCGGCGACAGCGGCGGCACGTACCAGACCATCGGCATGGTGCGGTACTCCGGGTGCAGCGGCAGCGCCACCTGGTACACCTTGGCCAGCCGGTACACCGGCGAGCGCCGGGCCGCCTCCAGCCAGTCCTCGGGGATTCCGCCGGCCCGGGCCGCGGCCGCCACGGCCGGGTCCTCCGGGTCCAGCATCAGGTCCAGCTGCGCCTGGTACAGGTCCTTCTCCGCGGCGGAGGCGGCCTGGGTCACCCGGTCGGCGTCATAGAGGAAAATGCCGATGTAGCGCAGCCGGCCGACGCAGGTTTCGGAGCAGACGGTGGGCAGTCCGATCTCCACCCGCGGGTAGCAGAAGGTGCACTTCTCGGCCTTGCCGGTCTTGTGGTTGAAATAGATCTTCTTGTAGGGGCAGCCGGTCACGCACTGGCGCCAGCCCCGGCAGCGGTCCTGGTCCACCAGCACGATCCCGTCCTCGGTGCGTTTGTAGATGGCGCCGGACGGGCAGGAGGCCATGCAGGAGGGGTTCAGGCAGTGCTCGCAGATCCGCGGCAGATAGAACATGAAGGTCTGTTCGAACTCGAACTTGATCCTGTCCTCGGACTCGCGGCGGACCTGTTCCACCACCGGGTCCAGGTGCCCCAGCTGCGCGGTGCCGCCAAGGTTGTCGTCCCAGTTGGCGGACCATTCGATCCTGGTGTCCTTGCCGGTGATCAGGGATTTCGGCCGCGCCACCGGGAAGTCGTCCCCGAGCGGGGCCTGGACCAGGTTCTGGTAGTCGTAGGTCCACGGCTCGTAGTAGTCCTTCAGCTCGGGCTGGACCGGGCTGGCGAAGAGCCCGAGCAGCTTCTTCAGCCGGCCGCCGCCCCTGAGCCGGAGCCGGCCGCGCCGGTTCAGTTCCCAGCCGCCGCGCCAGCGCGCCTGGTCCTCGTAGCGGCGCGGATACCCCTGCCCGGGACGGGTTTCCACATTGTTGAACCAGACATATTCCACCCCGGCCCGGTTGGTCCAGGCCTGCTTGCACGTCACCGAGCACGTGTGGCAGCCAATGCATTTGTCCAGGTTCATCACCATGCCGACCTGGGCCATGACTTTCATCAGTACTTCACCTCCTGCGAACGCCTGCGGATGGTGGCGACCATGTCCCGCTGGTTGCCGGTGGGGCCCAGGTAGTTGAAGGCGTAGGAGAGCTGGGCGTAGCCGCCGATCAGGTGCGTGGGCTTGACCAGCAGCCGGGTGGCGGAATTGTGGATCCCGCCGCGCCGGCCGGTGGCCTCGGACTTGGGTACGTCGATGGTCCGCTCCTGCGCGTGGTGCACGTAGACGACCCCGGCGGGCATCCGGTGGCTGACGATGGCCCGGCCGACGAAGACGCCGTTGGCGTTGACGCATTCGATCCAGTCGTTGTCCGCCACCGAGATCGCTGACGCGTCCTCGGCGCTGATCCAGCAGGTGGGCCCGCCGCGGGAGAGCGAGAGCATCAGCAGGTTGTCCTGGTACTCGGAGTGGATGGACCATTTGTTGTGCGGGGTCAGGTAGCGCACGGTGATCTCCAAGGCCCCGCCGGCGCCCAGCCGCGGCTCGCCGAACAGGCGGTGCATATCCAGCGGCGGCCGGTAGATGGGCAGTGCCTCCCCCACGTCCCGGATCCAGTCGTGGTCCAGGAAGAAATGCATCCGGCCGGTGAGGGTGTGCCAGGGCTTGAGCCGCTCCACGTTGGTGGTGAACGGGGCGTAGCGGCGGCCGCCGGTTTCCGAGCCGGACCATTCCGGCGATGTGATCACCGGCACCGGCGCGGCCTGGGTGTCGGCGAAGGTGATGTACTTTTCTTCCGAGCCTTCGGCCAGGTCCGCAAGCTTCCGCCCGGTCCGGCGTTCCAGTTCGCGGAAGCCGTGCACCGCCAGTTCGCCGTTGGTGGTGCCGGAGAAGGCCAGGATCGCCTCGGCCAGCTTGGCATCGGTGTCCAGCGCCGGCCGGCCGTCGGCCACCCCGCCGAGCATCACGCCGTTGCGTCCGGACAGCCAGGCCACGGCGTTGTCCAGCTTGTAGGTGATGTTCTTGACTGTGAAGCCCAGGCGGTCCGCCAGCGGCCCGACGGCGGAGAGTTTCTCCGCAATCTTCGTATAGTCCCGTTCGACCAGCGTGAAGGACGGCATGGTCCTGCCCGGCACCGCCGGCGTGCTGCCGTCCCGCCAGTCCCGGACCACGCCGCCGGGCTGGGCAATCTGGCCCGGTGTGTCGTGCTGCAGCGGCACGGCCACCAGGTCCCGCCGGGTGCCCAGGTGAACGGCGGACTGGCGGGAAAGCTCCTCGGCCAGCAGGTGGAACAGTTCGAAGTCGGTCTTGGTCTCCCAGGGCGGATCGATGGCGGGGCTGAAGGCATGCACAAAGGGGTGCATGTCGGTGGAGGACAGGTCGTGCTTTTCGTACCAGGTGGCCGCCGGGAAGACGATGTCCGAGAGCAGCGTGGTCGAGGTCATCCGGAAATCTGCCGAAACCAGCAGGTCCAGCTTGCCTTCGGCGGTCTGCTCGTGCCAGGCCACGTCCCGCGGCCGGTCCATCCCCGCCTCGGCCTCGTTGCCCATCACGTTATGGTGGGTGCCGAGCAGGTTCTTCAGGAAGTATTCGTTGCCCTTGGCCGAGGAACCGAGCAGGTTCGAGCGCCACAGCACCAAGGTCCGCGGCCAGTTGCCCGGCGCGTCCACGTCCTCGACGGCCGGCTTCAGGCGGCCGGTGACCAGTTGGTTGGCCACGTAGCCGGCCGGGTCCTCCGCGACCCCGGCGCCCACCGCCGCCGCGGCCTCGTCCGCCACCTCCAGCGGGTTCCGGTCGAACTGCGGATAGAACGGCATCCAGCCCAGCCGGGCGGAGCGGGAGATGGCATCGGCGGTGTGCAGTCCGTCCAGATGCCCTTCGGCCAGCGGCCAGCTCAGCGACTGCGCCGAATAGCCGTCGTTCCGCCACTGGCCGGTATGCATGTACCAGTAGGACGTGCCGGTCATGGTCCGGGGCGGACGGGACCAGTCCAAGGCGTTGGCCAGCGACACCCATCCGGTGATGGGCCGGGTCTTTTCCTGGCCCACGTAGTGCGCCCAGCCGCCGCCGTTGCGCCCCATCGAGCCGGTCAGCAGCAGCAGCGACAGCACGGCCCGGTAGGTGGCATCGCCGTGGAACCACTGGCAGATGCCGGCTCCCATGATGATCATGGACCTGCCGCCGGACTCCTCCGCGTTCCGGGCGAATTCGCGGGCCACCCGGACGCAGGCGGCCGCCGGAACGGAGGTGATGCCCTCCTGCCACGCCGGAGTGTACGGCGAGCCGCCGTCGTCGTACCCGACAGGCCACTGTCCCGGCAGCCCGGGCCGGCCCACCCCGTACTGGGCCAGCATCAGGTCGAAGACGGTGGTGACCAGCCTGCCGCCGACCTCGCGCACCGGCACACCGCGGTGCAGCACCGTGCCGGAGCCGTCCGGCGCCTCGAAGCACGGCAGCCGCACCTCGCGGACGTCCCCGGAGCCGTCCGGCGCGTACAGGCTCAGGACCGGGTCGGTGCCGGCCAGGTCCAGGTTCCATTTGCCGACCCCGGACGGGCTGTACCGGAAGCCGAGCGAACCGTTGGGCACCATCGGGCTGCCCGTGGCCGCATCCAGCAGCACCGTCTTCCACTGCGCGTCCTCGGTCCCCTCCTGCCCGGGCAGGTCCGCGGCGGTGAGGAACTTGCCCGGCACCAGTCCGTTGCCGTCCGGGGCGGGCACCAGCGTGATCAGGAAGGGCAGGTCCGTGTACCGCTTGACGTAGTCGGTGAAGAAGGGCACCTGCCGGCCCACGAAGAACTCCTGCAGGATCACATGCCCCATCGCCATCGCTAGGGCCGCATCGGTGCCGGCCTGGGCCGGCAGCCAGGCGTCCGCGAACTTCGTGTTGTCCGCATAGTCCGGGCTCACCGTCACCACCTTGGTGCCGCGGTAGCGCACCTCTGCCATCCAGTGGGCGTCCGGGGTGCGGGTCACCGGAACGTTCGACCCCCACATCATCAGGTAGGTGGCGTCCCACCAGTCCCCCGACTCGGGCACGTCGGTCTGGTCCCCGAACACCTGCGGGCTGGCCACCGGCAGGTCCGCGTACCAGTCGTAGAAGGAGGTCATCACGCCGCCGATGAGCTGGATGAACCGGGTCCCCACCGCATGGCTGACCATGGACATGGCCGGGATCGGCGAGAATCCCGCGCAGCGGTCCGGCCCGTAGGTCTTGATCGTGTGCACGTGGGCGGCCGCGGCGATTTCCACGGCCTCGGCCCAACTGATCCGTACCAGCCCGCCCTTGCCGCGCGCCTGCTGGTAGCTTCGCCGCCGCGCCGGATCCGAGACGACGTCGGCCCAGGCCAGGACCGGGTCCTTCAGCCGGGCCTTGGCCTCCCGGTACAGCTCCACCAGCACGCCGCGCCCGTAGGGATAGCGCACCCGGGTCGGCGAATAGGTGTACCAGGAAAAGGCCGCCCCGCGGGGGCAGCCGCGGGGCTCGTATTCCGGCCGGTCGGGCCCGACGGACGGGTAGTCGGTCTGCTGGGCCTCCCAGGTGATGATGCCGTCCTTGACGTACACCTTCCAGGAACACGAGCCGGTGCAGTTCACCCCGTGGGTGGAGCGGACCACCTTGTCATGGCTCCAGCGGTCCCGGTAGAAGGAATCCCCGGCCCGGCCGCCCTGCCGGTAGACCGCCCGCCCGTCGGGGCTTTCGTCCCACCGGGTGAAGAAGCGGCCGACCGCCAGCATCGCATCGGAGGCGCTGCCGTCGGTGCCGTAGGTGCCATCGGAACTGCCAGATCCGGCCGACATGGGTTCACCATACGGAAAGACGCCGGTTCTGGCCAGCGTTCCCGCGGCCGCGGAAAAAACGCAGCGCACACGCAAAAGGGACGGCCGCAGCGCAGTGCTGCGGCCGTCCCCGGCGGTAAAACCGACCCTTAGCTCTCGGTGAGCACCTTGGTCACGTTCGGGTCCACCGGGATACCCGGGCCGAAGGTCGTGGACACGGTGGCCTTCTGGAGGTAGCGGCCCTTGGAAACCGAAGGCTTCAGGCGCAGGACCTCGTCCAGTGCGGCGGCGTAGTTCTCGGCCAGCTTCTTGGCGTCGAAGGAAACCTTGCCGATGATGAAGTGGAGGTTCGAGTGCTTGTCGACGCGGAAGTCGATCTTGCCACCCTTGATATCGGTGACGGCCTTGGCCACGTCGGGGGTCACCGTGCCGGTCTTCGGGTTCGGCATCAGGTTGCGCGGGCCCAGGATCTTGCCCAGCCGGCCGACCTTGCCCATCAGGTCCGGGGTGGCCACGGCGGCGTCGAAGTCGGTCCAGCCGCCCTGGATCCGCTCGATCAGGTCGTCGGAACCAACGAAGTCGGCGCCGGCGTTGATGGCGGCCTCGGCCCGGTCACCGGTCGCGAAGACCAGGACGCGGGCGGTCTTGCCCGTGCCGTGCGGCAGGTTGACGGTGCCGCGGACCATCTGGTCCGCCTTGCGGGGGTCGACGCCCAGGCGGAAGGCCACCTCGACGGTCGCGTCGAACTTGGAAGGATTGCTCTCCTTCGCCAGCGCCACTGCCTCGGCCGGGGCGTACAGCTTGTCCGCCTCGATCTTGGCTACGGCCGCCTCATATGCTTTGCTGCGCTTTGCCATCTGCTTTTTCTCCTTGTGCAGTTGTGGTCTACGGACCGCGCCCGGCCCTGCCACAACGACGCCGGATGCCACCTTGGGTGGCGGAACTCGCCGTCGTAATTGGGTTTTGTCTTGCTTTGTCCTGCCGGCGGGGTAATTAGCCCTCGACGGTGATGCCCATGGAACGGGCGGTGCCGGCGATGATCTTGGCCGCAGCCTTGATGTCGTTGGCGTTGAGGTCTTCCATCTTGGTGCTGGCGATTTCCTCGACCTGCGCCTGGGTCAGCTTGGCAACCTTGACGGTGTGCGGAGTGGCCGAGCCCTTCTGCACGCCGGCAGCCTTCTTGATCAGCTCGGCGGCCGGAGGCGTCTTGGTGACGAAGGTGAACGAACGGTCTTCGTAGACCGTGATCTCCACCGGGATCACGTTGCCGCGCTGGGATTCCGTGGCGGCGTTGTATGCCTTGCAGAATTCCATGATGTTGACACCGTGCTGACCAAGCGCCGGGCCGATCGGAGGTGCCGGGTTGGCGGCGCCTGCCTGGATCTGGAGCTTGATGAGGCCGGTGACCTTTTTCTTGGGGGCCATATCGGGTCCTTCTCTCAAATGCGTACCGCGGGCACAGGAGCGTACCTGCGGTGGTTGGCCGCCATGGCGTGGCGGCCGCCCGCACAGTCCCGGCTAAAGCGACACCGGTCTGCGCGAAGTCTGCGGCTACTGGAGCTTGGTGACCTGGCTGAAGGACAGGGTCACCGGTGTTTCGCGCTCGAAGATGGTGACCAGGACCACCAGCTGCTGGGATTCCGGCTTGATCTCGGAGATCGTTGCCGGCAGCGTCTCGAACGGGCCGTCGTTGACGGTGACGGACTCGCCGATCTCGAAGTCCACCGAGACCGGGGCCGCCGCGGCTGCCTTGGCGGGCTTGCCGGCCGCGGCCGGGGCTGCCACGGTGTGCTCCAGCATGGAGAACACCTCGTTCAGGCTCAGCGGCACCGGGTTGTGCGCATTGCCGACGAACCCGGTGACGCCCGGGGTATGCCGGACGGCGCCCCAGGAGGCGTCCGTCAGGTCCATGCGGACCAGCACGTAGCCGGGGATGCGCACCCGGTTCACGATCTTGCGCGTGGTGTTCTTGATCTCCACGACCTCTTCCATGGGGACCTGGATCTCGAAGATGTAGTCCTCCATGTTCAGGGTCTGGATGCGGGTCTCCAGATTGACCTTCACACGGTTTTCGTAGCCGGCGTAGGAGTGGATGACGTACCAGTCGCCGGGCTGGCGGCGCAGCTTGGTGCGGAAAGCCTCCAGCGGATCTTCCTCGACGGCCGGCTCCGCGGCCGCTTCAGCGGCAGGCTCGGAGGCCTCTTCCGGCTCCTCGTCCGTCCCGGCCTCGTCGCCGGAACCGGCGGCGATGGTGGCCTCGTCGGCGTCGGCCTCGATGGCAGTGTCGGCGTCGTGGGCGGCGTCAGGCTCTGCAACGACGGAAGCCGGCACCTCTTCGGTGCCGGTCACGGTAACCTGCTCCTCGGCTTCCAGATCCGGGTTCTCTTCGGGATTCCGGGATTCGAGTTCCTGGTCGGACACTTAGCTTCCTGCTTTCTTCTTCAGCTCTGTAGATTCGCGTGGCCCGCGGGATGCCGTACCGCTGGCGGCCAGCCGGCACGGCGTCAGGCAAGGGGCGCTACTGTTCAGGTACACCGTCACCGAAAATGAAGAATGCAGCCTGACCGAACACCAGATCCAGTGCCGTCACGATCAGCATCATGACGATCACGAAGCCGATCACGACCAGCGTGTAGTTGAGCAGTTCCTTGCGGGTGGGGGTGACAACCTTCTTGAGTTCGGCGATCACCTGGCGGACGAAGAGCGCGATGCCGGCGAAGAATCCGCGCTTGCCGGACTTTCCGCCCGAGGGACTCCCCTTGGAGCTACTGGCGGCCGTCTCGGTCAACCCATGCCTCACTCATCTGGTCCAGGGCAGCCACCGGACGATTACCTCCGGCTCTGCCCGATTCGTTGCCCGACCGGCGGCGGCTGACGCCGAATGCCGGTCGCGCTTCTGCTGCTCTACCGCGCTGACGACGGTGATGCGCAGGGCAGACAGGACTCGAACCTGCAACCTGCGGTTTTGGAGACCGCTGCGCTACCAATTGCGCCACTACCCTAGGGATGCACTGCCTGCCGGCATCCGTGGGCCCTGTCAGGGGCACGGACCAGCATGGCGTTTTCAGCACCGGAGATCAAGTGTACTTCAGGTTGGCCCCGACGTCGAACCGGACCTCCGTCCGCTTCCGCCGCCTCCGGTTCCCGACCGGGAGGCGGCGACTCTCCATTATGCACGAGTTCTGCACCGGATGCTGCCCACCGCGGCGGCCGCGCCGCGCCTGAGCAGCGCCGCGGCGCGGCAGCAGCGCAGGAAACAGCGGGGGCTAGGCCGTCCCGCTCGCTAGACTGATTGCTGACCACGCTCCACTTCACAGACAGGACTCCCATGCCTGCCCCAGCGCGCATTTCGCAGCGGATCGCTTCCATCGCCGAATCGGCCACCCTGGCCGTGGACGCCAAGGCAAAGGCCCTGAAGGCCGCCGGGCGCCCCGTGATCGGCTTTGGCGCCGGCGAACCGGATTTTCCCACCCCCGGCTACATCGTCGAGGCCGCCATCGAGGCGGCCCGTCAGCCGAGGTTCCACCGCTACTCCCCCGCCGGCGGCCTGCCCGAGCTGAAGCAGGCGATCGCCGCGAAGACGCTGCGCGATTCGGGCTACCAGGCTGAGCCGGCGCAGGTCCTGGTCACCAACGGCGGCAAGCAGGCGGTCTACGAGTCCTTCGCCACCCTGCTGGATCCGGGCGACGAGGTGCTGCTGCCGACCCCGTTCTGGACCACCTACCCGGAAGCGATCCGGCTGGCCGGCGGCGTCCCGGTGGAGGTCTTCGCCGGCCCCGAGCAGGGTTATCTGGTCACCGTGGACCAGTTGGAGGCCGCCCTGACCGAGCGGACCAAGATCCTGCTCTTCGTCTCCCCGTCCAACCCCACCGGCGCGGTGTATTCGCCGGAGCAGGTGCGCGAGATCGGCCAGTGGGCCGCGGCCAAGGGCCTGTGGGTGGTGACCGACGAGATCTACGAGCACCTGACCTACGACGGCATGCCGTTCACCTCCATCGCCACCGCGGTGCCGGAACTGGGCGACAAGGTGGTCATCCTCAACGGCGTGGCCAAGACCTACGCCATGACCGGCTGGCGGGTGGGCTGGATGATCGGCCCGCAGGATGTCATCAAGGCGGCCACAAACCTGCAGTCGCACGCCACCTCCAACGTGTCCAATGTTTCGCAGATGGCCGCCCTGGCCGCCGTGGCCGGACCGCTGACCGCGGTGGACGAGATGAAAGTGGCCTTCGACCGCCGGCGCAAGGCCATAGTCAGCGCGCTCAACGCGATCGAAGGGGTGGACTGCCCGACGCCGAAGGGCGCGTTCTACGCCTACGCCGACGTCCGTGCCCTGCTGAACAAGGAATTCAGCACCCCGAACGGCACGGTGCGGCCGGCCACCTCGGCGGAGCTGGCCGCCCTGATCCTGGACACGGTGGAAGTGGCCGTGGTGCCCGGCGAAGCCTTCGGCCCGTCCGGCTACCTCCGGCTGTCCTACGCCCTGGGCGACGAGGACCTGGCCACCGGCGTCGGCCGCCTGCAGGAGTTCCTCGGCACGGCCAAGTAACACTGCCGCCCCAGCGTGCACAGTCCGCGGGCCCGCCGGGGCGGGCCCGCGGGCATCAGAGGATCCGGCGGTCCACCGCCCAGCGGGTCAGCTCGTGCCGGGACGAGAGCTGGAGCTTGCGCAGCACCGCCGAGACGTGCGTTTCGACCGTCTTGATGGAGATGAACAGTTCCTTGGCCACCTCCTTGTAGCTGTAGCCGCGGGCGATCAGCCGCATCACCTCCAGCTCCCGGGCGGAGAGCTTGTCCAGCTCGTCGTCCACGGCCGCCACCGCCGCGGTGCCGAAGGCATCGAGCACAAAGCCTGCCAGTCGGGGCGAGAACGCCGCGTCGCCGCCGGCGACGCGGACGACGGCGTCGGAAATTTCCGCGCCGGAGACCGTCTTGGTGACGTAGCCCCGGGCCCCGGCCCGGATCACCGACACCACGTCCTCGGCCGAATCGGACACGCTCAGGGCCAGGAACCGGGTGCTGCCCAGCAGGTCAGCGCAGCCTGCCACCACCTCCGCTCCGCCGCCGCCGCGGCCGCCGGGCAGGTGGACATCCAGCAGCACCACGGCCGGGGTGTGCCGGTGGATGGCCGTGATGGCCTCCTCCACGGTGGCCGCCTCGGCCACCACCTGCATCCGGCCGTCCAGGTCCGCCTTGAGGCCGGACCGGAAGATGGCATGGTCATCCACCACCACGATGCTGATGGGTTCGGTCATTGCGTTGTTCCTTCCTCCACATGGTCGAGGCGCAGTTCCACCTCGGTGCCGTTGCCCGTATTGCGGATCCGCGCCGAGCCGCCATGGCGTTCCATCCGCCCGATCAGCGACTCGCGCACCCCGAGGCGGTCCGGCGGGACCTGGGCCAGTTCGAAGCCGGGGCCGCGGTCGCGGACGAAGACCTCGCTGCGCGCGGGCGTCGCCTCCAGGTAGACCGAAACCGTGCCACCGGCATGCTTGGCCGCGTTCTGCACGGCCTCGCGGGTGGCCTGCACCAGCGCCTCGTGCCGGGGTGTCATCGCCGCGTCCCCCACCGCAACCACCTGCACGGGATGCCCGTAGGTGTCCTCGACGTCCGCCGCCACGGCCTTGATCCGGTCCACCAGGTTGCCCTGTTCCTGGCGCCGGTCGCGGTAGAGCCACTCGCGCAGCTCCCGTTCCTGTGCGCGGGCCAGCCGGGTCACATCCTGCTCCGAGGAGGCCCGGTTCTGGATCAGCGCCAGCGTCTGCAGCACAGAGTCATGCAGGTGGGCCGCGATTTCGGCCCGCTCCTGCTCGCGGACGCGTCCGCTACGTTCGGTTTCCAGGTCCCGCCAGTACTTCAGCACCCAGGGCGCCAGCACCAGCAGCACGCCCGCCAGCATGGCCAGGGCCGCCAGCATGGCATGCCACATCTGCTCGAGGCTGCCCGTGCCGGAGACCAGGGGGAAGATCCCGACGACGACCAGCACCAGCCCGGCCACCAGCCGGGCCACGCCCTGGGTGCCGGTGGCACCGGCCCGGTCCATCACCTCGGTCCGGCGCGCGTCGTCCAGCTGCATCCAGGCAATCACGGCCCCGCCGGCGATGGCCAGCAGCGGCAGCCAGGTACCCCAGGCCACGTTGACCCCGGCCATCTGCAGGACGACGGCGGCGGCGGCCAGCAGCAGCGCCCCGCCGATGGCGATTTCCCGGGTACCGGGGCGGAACAGCTGCGCTCCGGCGGAACCGTCGGCCGCGTC
The DNA here is from genome assembly GCF_022012395.1 of Arthrobacter hankyongi. Taxonomy (GTDB): domain Bacteria; phylum Actinomycetota; class Actinomycetes; order Actinomycetales; family Micrococcaceae; genus Crystallibacter; species Crystallibacter hankyongi. The sequence continues at coordinate 48,444 of NZ_JAKLTQ010000003.1, read as the reverse complement.
CGGACCCGGCCCGCGGCCGAAGCCGCGGGCGAAGTCCCGCTGTACCGCTGCCGGGAGGGAGCCGAGCCGGCGCGGATCGAAGCTGCGCGCGCCGTTGCGCGCGTACTCCTCTGCCGTCGGCACCAGCAGCCAGAGCCAGACGTAGAGCAGGATCCCGGCACCGCCGACAAGCGTGAGCGCGGTCACGCCCAGCCGGCAGACCGTCGTCGAGATGCCCAGATGGCGGGCCAGGCCGCCGCACACGCCGGCGATGACGCGCGCATCGGACCGGACCAAAGGTTCACGCATGGGTTAATCCAAGCATGTCGCGGACCGGCCGGGGCACGCGGCGGGCCGATTCAGGGGCAGGCTCAGGGCAGCATCAGGGTATGTCCTGATACTGCGGCCCGGCCGGCCTTGGCAGGATCGAAGCATGACCACAGAACCTACCGACAATTCTTCCGGGCATTCGTCCGGGCCTTCTGCCGGCGAACCTTCCGCAGCTCCGGCGCACGACGGCGTCCGGCAGGGCGCCGCGCCCCCACCGGCGGCCGGCAACAGCTTCTTCGCCTGGCTGCGGAACCTCGGCGTCGTGCGCAGCGAGGACCGCTGGCTCGGCGGCGTGGCGGCCGGCGTGGCCGGGCGCATCGGACTGGACCCGGTCCTGGTCCGCGGCCTGTTTATCCTGCTGGCCGTCTTCGGCGGCGTGGGCGTGCTGCTCTACGGTGCGGCCTGGGCGCTGCTGCCGGAGCCGGACGGCCGCATCCACGCGGAGGAAGCCGGCCGCGGCCACTGGAGTTCGGGGATGACCGGCGCGGTCATCTTCACCGTGCTGGGCGTGTTCAACCGCCCCTTCGGCCTGTTTGGCCTGGACTGGGATTTCAGCGGCGTGGTCTGGACCCTGCTGTGGGTAGGGGCCGTCATATTCGTGGTGCTCTGGCTCACCACCAGCGCCCGCAGGTCCCGTCCGGGAACCGGCGGCGGTCAAGTCCCGCCGTCTGCCGCCGCCGATACCGCGTTTCCGGCAGCCGCCGCCGACACGGCGTTTCCCGCCACGGCCGGCCCTGCCTACCCAGAGGATCCGGCCGGCTACGGCCCGTACCTGCCGCCGCCGGCCGCCTACACCAAAGTCCGGCCGGTGAAGCCGGTGCACCGCGGCCCCTCGGGCGCGGCAGTGGCGGTCACCCTCGGAGCCGCGATGCTGCTGGGCGGGCTCGTGCTTGCCCTGAACGCGGCACAGGTGCTGGACCTGGGCCGGGCGCTCATCCCGGTGGTCGCGGCCGTCGTGCTGGTCAGCCTGGGCATCGGCATCGTCGTCGCCGGTCTCCGCGGCCGCAGCTCCGGAGTCCTGGGCTTCCTGGCCGCCGTCGGGCTGGTGGCCACGCTGCTCAGCAGCGCCGCGGCGCAGTGGCAGACCTCCAGCTTCGTGGTGGGCACCAGGACCAGTTGGAACACCACGGGCGGGCAGGCTGCCGCCGACGGCTACAGCGTTGCCGCAGGGCAGGGCACCATCGACCTGACCGGCCTGCGCGGAACCCCGCAGGCGCCCGCCGTCGTGCCGATCAATACCGCCGCGGCCTCCGTGCAGGTCATCATCCCCCGCGGTACCGAAGTCGAGGTCCGCTCCGAGCTGGCCCTGGGCAACATCGAGTACACCACCGCACAGGACAGCGGCAGCAGCTCGGGACTCTGGCGCCCGGTGGACATCACACTCAACGACAACCACGGCTCCGCACCGGCGATGATCCTGCAGATCCGGGGCGCGATGAGCAACGTGGACATCATCGAAGGCCCGGCGTCGACGGCGCCGCAGGGATAGGAGAGTCACCATGAGCTACGAATTCAGCAATGACGCCGCGGACCAGGCCGCACCGGCCCGGCCGCGCGCCGGCACCATCGTCTGGGGCCTGGTCGCCATCGCCGTGGGGCTGCTGGTGCTGGCCGGACTGTGGTGGAATATCAGCTTCAACCTCGGTTACGTCCTGATCGCCCTCCTGATCGGGTCCGGCGCCGCACTGGTCGGGGCAGGTATTGTGAGCCTCATCCGCGGCCGGGCCGGTGGCGCAGGCCGGATCGGCTACGACGACACAGAAAGCAGGATCTGATGGATTCCCTCTACAAGTTCCTCCGTTCCATTCCGCTCCGGCGCGGCCCCGACCGGTGGGTCGCTGGAATCTGCGGCGGCATCGCGGCCAAGTTCGGCTGGGATCCCACCCTCGTCCGGATCGGCACGCTGCTGCTCTTCCTGCTTCCCGGGCTGGGCCTCGGGGCCTATCTGGTGGTCTGGCTGCTGCTGCCCTGGCACGACGGCAGCATCGCCCTGGAGCGGATGGTCTCCGCCGGCCGCCGCAGCATCCGGTAAAGACAGCAGTTCCCGCCGCCGCATAGAATCGGAACGGGCCCAACGGAGCGTTCCACAACAGCCTTGACCCCATCAAGACGAAAGTTGAGCTCCATGAGAATCGGCATTCTGACCAGCGGAGGCGACTGCCCGGGCCTGAACGCGGTGATCCGCGGCGCCGTGCTGAAGGGCATCAAGTCCCACGGCCACGAGTTCGTGGGCTTCCGGGACGGCTGGCGGGGTCTGGTCGAGGGCGACGTGATGGATCTGCCCCGGCACAGCGTGCGCGGCATTTCCAAGCAGGGCGGCACCATCCTGGGCACCTCGCGCACCAATCCCTGCGAGGGTCCGAACGGGGGTGCGCGCAACATCCGCGACACGCTGGCCTACCTGGGGATCGACGCCGTCATCGCCATCGGCGGCGAGGGCACCCTGGCCGGGGCCCGCGACCTCACGGACGCCGGGCTGCCGATCGTGGGGGTGCCCAAGACGATCGACAATGACCTGGACGCCACCGACTACACCTTCGGCTTCGACACTGCGGTGCAGATCGCCACCGAGGCCATCGACCGGCTGCGGACCACCGGCGAGTCGCACCACCGGTGCATGATCGCCGAGGTCATGGGGCGCAACGTCGGCTGGATCGCCCTGCATGCGGGCATGGCCTCCGGCGCCCACGCGATCCTGATACCGGAGCAGCAGGTGTCGATGGACATGGTGGTCGAGTGGGTGATGGAGGCCCACCGGCGCGGCCGTGCCCCGCTGGTGGTGGTGGCCGAAGGCTGGGTGCCCGCCGGCGAGGAGCTGCCGCACTCGGTCCGCGGCACCGATGCCTTCGGCCGGCCCCGGCTCGGCGGCATCGGCGAGCGGATCGCCCCGCAGCTCGAACAGCTCACCGGGCTGGAAACCCGGGCCACCACGCTCGGGCACATCCAGCGAGGCGGCGTGCCCACCGCCTACGACCGGGTGCTCGCCACCCGCCTGGGGATGGCATCGGTGGACGCGGCCTCCAAAGGCCTGTGGGGCACCATGGTCTCGCTGCGCGGCACCGAGATCCTCAACGTCGGCCTTGAGGAAGCGGTCGGCAACATCAAGAAAGTGCCACAGGAACGCTACGACGAGGCGGCAGTGCTCTTCGGCTGAGAACCGCCTCGGTTAGTGTTGCACCATGCAGCTGGAATCGGGCACCGCGGACATCGTCCTGCTGGCCTGGGCGCGCCTGCTCGGCTTCGGCGACGAGGCCTTGGCGGTCCCGGCCGGCCGGCTCTCCCGGATCGACGACGAAGCCGCCGTGCTGACCTTTGTCCGGCTCTTCGGCCGGTCGGCGCTGGTCGGCCCGGAATGGGCGGTCGAAAGTGCCGCCGCATACTCGGACGCCGAACTGGCCGAGTACCGCACCCTGCTGCAGTTGAGCCGGGGCCGCGGCGGTCATGGGCTGGGCAAGGCGTACCTGTACTTCGCCGATGACCTGCCGTTGGCCCAGCCGGCGGAGGAAATCACCGTCTCCACGGCGCCCGAGGACGCCGCGCGGCTGGAAGCGCTCTGTCCGCCGGACGACAACAACGAAGTGGGCCTGAGCGACATGGACAAGACCTTCGTCCTGCTGCACGGCGCCGAACCGGTGGCCGGTTCCGGGTACGAGGAATGGGAAGCCATCCTGGGCCATCTGTCGGTGCTGACCGCCCCGGCCTACCGGCGGCGCGGCCTGGGCACCGTGATGGCGGCCATTGCCGGCCATGAGGCGCTCGGGGCCGGACTGATTCCGCAGTGGCGGGCCCATGAGGACAACGCCGCCTCGCGGGCCACCGCGCGCTGCCTCGGTTTCGTCGAGGCCGGCACCCAGACCTCGGTATACCTGCCGGCCGGCGAACGGGGCGCTTAGGCCGTGCTCAGCGCGGTCCGCGCAGGAAACCGCCCTGCCGGCCCACCACCTGGCCGGCGTCCGGCGCGACGATGACTTCCTGGCCGGCGTCGTACTGCTCGTCGCCGTCGACGACCAGCAGCGGCGCAGCCGGATCCACCGACCGCTTGATCACGGCCAGGGCCACCGGGCCCATTTCGTAATGCAGCGCCACCGAGGTCACCGTCCCCACCTTGCGGTCCCCCAGCCGGACCTCGCTGCCGGCTGCCGGCAGCGAGGTCCGGGCACCGTCCAACTGCAGGAACACCAGCCGGCGCGGCGGGTGCCCGAGATTGTGGACGCGGGCGATGGTTTCCTGGCCCTTGTAGCAGCCCTTCGCCAGATGCACCGCGGTGCGGATCAGGTCCAGCTCGTGCGGGATGGTCTTGTCGTCGGTCTCGGCCCCAAAGCGCGGCCGCCAGGCCGCGATGCGCAGGGCTTCGGCCGCCCAGACGCCGGCCAGCGTGCGGCCCTCGACGGCATCTTCCAGTCCGGCCGCCGGCACCAGGTACTCGAACCAGGTCCGTTCCCGGCCCGGGTGGGCAGGCTCCTCGACGCCGGTATAGGCGAACCCGCCGGCTCCCACCTGCGGCCACGGATCCTGCCAGACGGTCCGGCCGGCCAGTTCGGGCTGCGCCGCGGTGCTGCCGATGACGGCCCACTGGTCCGTGACATCGGCAATCTCGATGCGGAACATGAATTTCATCTTCTGCAGCCACTCGGCCAGGCCGGGGGCCTCGAAGGCTTCGACGATCAGCCAGGCGGTTTCGCCGTCGTCGACAAGCTCGATGTCGTATTCGATGCGGCCCTGGACCGTCAGCAGCAGCGCCTCGGTGGATTCGCCCGGCTGCAACTGCAGCAGCAGCTGCGAGGAGAGCGCGTTCAGCCAGGACAGCCGGTCCGGACCGGAGACCGTCACGATGCCGCGGTGGGACAGATCCACTATGGCCTCGCCCCGGGCCAGCAGCCGCTGCTCGCGCAGCGGATCACCATAGTGAGCGGCGACGCCGGCATCGGCGCCGGCGGCTTCCACCGCGCCGGGACGGGCAAGCAGGGGGCTACGGTAGCTCATTCAGTTGACCTTCTTCAGGATCGCGGAAGCGTGCGCCTCCAGTTCGCTGCCGCTGGCGGCAACATCCCAGCGCCAGAACAGGTCCCCGTTGACCAGGCCGAACATCCGGGTTGCCGCGGCATACTCCTTGGACTGCGATCCGCGCATCACCATGTCCGTGGCGAGCTGGATCTGCGGGCCCTTGATCTGTCCGTAGTACAGCTCGGCGATGCCGCCCGGATGCACGATGGTGGCAGTGATGTCAAAGCCGCCGCCGGCATTGCGCAGCTCCTCGACCTCGTCGGCGGACTTCAGGGCAGGGACGATCTCGGCCGGGACCAGCCCCGGTCCGACGTCCGCTTCATTGAGCTTGCGGTCCAGCGCCCAGAAACCGGTTTCCACCGTCAGCGGACGCAGCTTCGTGCCGTGCTCATCGGTCAGCCAGCTCTCTGCGGTGTACTGCAGATAGGGCAGTCCGTTCTGCTTGAACGTCGCGGACTGGAAGAAATGTTCCGAGTCCGCCTCGCCGCTGCCCAGGCGCCCCTGCCCCTCCCAGGTGCCAAGCAACCAGGACAGCGGCACCAGTTCAGGTGTCAAATCGGTAGGGATTTCGATGGCCATGGCCGGAAACCTGCCTGCAGGGAATGCTTACTTCTGGCCCTTGAAAAGGCGCCAGACGACCAGGCCCGCGAACCACGCCATCGACAGGCCGGCAACCACGAGCAAGCTGATGAAGAAAATCTCAAGTGCTAGATGCGACATAGGTCCATAGTAACGGGGCCGGCGTGCCGCCAAGGCCGCGCGACAGCGCCCCGGCGGGTTTAGTGGCCACCGTCACAGCCGGCCGGCTCAGTGGATCAGCAGGCGCTCCAGCGAGTACACCAGCGACCCGGTGGCCAGCACCGGCATCAGGCCGGCGGAAAGCAGGGCCGGTACCGGGGCCGGGCTGCCGGCACCGAGCAGGAGCCTGCGGAAGCAGACGACGACGGCACCCATCACTGCCCCGACCACGACGGCCGGCCACACCGGCACCGATGCCAGCAGGACCCCGCCCACGCCGCCGGCCAGCGCGGCCAGCGCCACGCCCAGCGGCGCCACGAAGCGGTCCGGCCACGGCAGGACGCAGGCGCCGATGGCAAAAAGCATGCTGATGGCGACGACCAGCATGAGCGAGGAGTTGGCAGCATTGAGGGCAAGCCTGTCGCTGGCCACCCAGCCGGCACCCAGTGCAGCCAGGACGGCCCCGGTGCTTGCGCCGAAGGTCGACTCCAGGCGGTGCGGCTGGCCGGTGCCGCGGAGCAACTGGATCACGAAGACCGCCATGACAGCCAGGGCCACCACCACCACTGTCCATTGCATTGCCATCGTCTGCGGCGCGGTCCAAGCCAGTACCGCGGCAGCAATGCCGGCCAGCGCGATCACCGCAGCCAAGGTCTTCCTGGCGGGCACTCCCAGCAGGATCGGCCAGCCGACACCGGCCGCCACGGACGCGGCGCAGACGATGACGACAACCGCCTCCGGCGACACGTAGGAAGCGCCGGTGACGGCACACAAAGCGGCGGCTGCAGCCGCCGCGACGATCCAGTTCCTCACCCAGCCATCCTGCCTTATTACCCCGGTGAGTGCGAGAACACGTGGCGCCAGCCACAAGCGGCTATATAATTGTCCGCAACCGCCAGGCCCGGCCGGTAGCATGGTGCGGCCTGTGGCGGGCCGCCCAACGATGTGCGCCATCTAACCCCTTGGAGGAAAAATGCCGCACATTCTACTTCTGACGAACAGCCCCGGCTCGTCGGTGGAAGTCCTCCCCGCCCTCGAACTGCTCAACCACAAGATCCACATCCTGCCTGCCGAGCCTACTGCCCTGCTGGAGACCGATCCCTCCGACGTCGTGATGGTGGACGCGCGCAAGGACCTGGTAGGGGCGCGCTCGCTGACCCAGCTGCTGAAGGCCACCGGTCTGAGTGCCCCGCTGATGCTGATCCTGACCGAAGGCGGCATGGCCGCCGTGTCCGCGAACTGGCTGGCCGACGACGTCGTCCTGGACACCGCCGGCCCGGCGGAAGTGGAGGCGCGGCTGCGCCTGATCATTGCCCATGCCAACCGCGCGGACCAGGAGGCCAGCAGCGAAATCCACGCCTCCGGCGTCGTCATCGACGAGGCCAGCTACACCGCCCGGGTGGGCGGGGAGCCGCTGAACCTGACCTACAAGGAATTCGAGCTGCTCAAGTACCTGGCCCAGCACCCCGGGCGCGTGTTCACCCGGGACCAGCTGCTGCACGAGGTCTGGGGCTACGACTACTACGGCGGCACCCGCACCGTGGACGTGCATGTGCGGCGGCTGCGTGCCAAGCTCGGCCCGGACCACGAAGGCCTGATCGGCACCGTACGCAACGTGGGCTACCGCTTCACGCTGGTCCGCATCCAGGACGAAGATCCGGCCGACGTCTCGCAGAACACCTGAGCCTCCGGCCAGGGAGGGACGCGAGGGACCCGGCGCGGCGACGAAGTCGACGCGGCGGGAGCGTCCCTCCCGTAGCGCCTACCCGCCTCCCCGTTCGCGGCGGGGCCCCCGGCCAGGGAGGGACGCGAGGGACCCGGCGCGGCGACGAAGTCGACGCGGCGGGAGCGTCCCTCCCGTAGGCTAGGTCCATGAGCGAACAGACGCTGCCGGTCTGGCCGGTGATGACGATCAAGGGCGCACCTGATCCCGAGGTCCTGGCCGACCTCCGGGCGCTGGCCGATGCCGCTGCCGAGGCCGACGGCAATCCGCCTTTATCCGAGCAGACCTGGGTTCAGCTGCGTTCCCCGGGCCCGGACGACCTGCTGGTGCTGGCCAGCTACGCCGCCGAGGAACACTCGGATCCGGCTACCGCCTCCTCGCTGGCCGGTGCCGCCGTCGTCGTACTGCCGCGCGGCGGCACCGGCGTGCTCGAGCTGGTGGTCCATCCCGCCTACCGGAACCAGGGTGTGGCCACCGGCCTGCTCGACGAAGTGTGCCGGCACACCGAACTGCCCAACCTGCGCGCGTGGTCCCACGGCGGCCACGCGGGCGCCGCGGCGCTCGCAGCCGGCTTCGGCTTCGTCCCGGTGCGCGAGCTGTGGCGGATGCGCCTGGCCCATGTGCCCCAGGTGGCCGGCGGCGAACTGCCGGCGGGTGTGGCACTGCGCGCCTTCGTGCCGGGCCAGGACGAAGAGGCCTGGCTCAAAGCCAACGCCGCAGCCTTCGCACACCATCCGGAACAGGGGTCGATGACCATGGCGGACCTGCAGGCGCGGATGGCCGAACCATGGTTCGACCCGGCCGGCTTCCTGCTGGCGGTGCGCGAGGAGGACGGCGAACTGCTGGGCTTCCACTGGACCAAGGTGCATCCGGGCACCGGAGCCCACCCCTCCATCGGCGAGGTGTACGTGCTGGGTGTGACGCCGCAGGCGCAGGGCATGGGCCTGGGCCGGGCGCTGACGGTCGCCGGCATCAAGCACCTGCAGGCGGCCGGCCAGAGCGCCATCATGCTGTATGTCGACGCGGACAACGAGGCGGCCGTGGCACTGTACCGCAGGCTCGGCTTCACCCGGTGGGACACGGACGTGATGTACGCACCTGCCGACCCGGCAGCGGCCGGCCGCGCGGATCACTAATCTTGTAGGTAGGCGGTCCGCCACCATATGGACCGCGGCAATCCCCCAGCACCTAAGGAGACACCATGGTTCCCGAATCCGCCCCTCCGGTTTCTGCGAGGTTCGGATCCACGGAGGTCGCCCCGGCCCGCGCCACCCAGGACCGCATCGACATCCCCGAGTTCGCCCCGTCGCAGGTTCCGGACGGGGACTTCAGCCTCGACCGCTTCCTGGACCGTGAAGTCAGCTGGCTGGATTTTAATGCCCGGGTGCTCGAACTGGCCGAAGACCCGGACCTGTTCCTGCTCGAGCGGGTCAACTTCCTGTCCATCTTCGCCTCGAACCTGGACGAGTTCTTCATGGTGCGCGTCGCCGGCCTGAAACGCCGGATCGCCACCGGGCTCGCCGTACCTTCCGCTGCCGGGCTGAGCCCGATCGAGCAGCTGGAACAGATCAAGGAGCAGGCGCACCGGCTGCAGGAACGGCATGCCCGGATCTTCGCCGAACAGCTCCGCCCCGAACTGGCCTACGAACACATCCACATCGTGCGCTGGGACGAACTCGACGACGCCGCCCAGCAGCGCCTGACCGGGATGTTCAAGGAACAGGTCTTCCCGATCCTGACCCCGCTGGCGGTGGATCCGGCCCACCCGTTCCCCTATATTTCCGGCCTGTCGCTGAACCTGGCCGTGATCGTACGCAACCCGGTGAGCGAGAAGGAACTCTTCGCCCGCCTGAAGGTGCCGGACCAACTGCCGCGGCTGATCTCGGTGGACGGTCCGCGTGCCGGTTCCGTGCCGGGCCGCACCGCCCGCTTCATCCCGCTGGAAGAGGTCATCTCCGTCCACCTGGACCTTTTGTTCCAGGGCATGGAAGTACTGGAGCACCACAGCTTCCGGGTCACCCGCAACGAGGACCTGGAGGTCGAGGAGGACGACGCCGAGAACCTGCTGCAGGCGCTGGAGAAGGAACTGCTCCGGCGCCGCTTCGGACCGCCCGTCCGGCTGGAAGTCACCACCGACATCAACCCGAGCGTGCGGGACCTGCTGGTCCGCGAGCTCGGCGTCGAGCCCTCCGAGGTCTATGCGCTGCCGGCCCCGCTGGATCTGCGCGGACTCAATGTCATTGCCGGCATCGACCGCGCTGACCTGCACTATCCCAAGCACCTGGCCCATACCAGCCGGTACCTGAACGAGAGCGAAACCTCCAAGGCAGCCAACGTCTTCGCCGCCATGCGCCGGCGCGACATCCTGCTGCACCACCCGTATGACTCGTTCTCCACCTCGGTGCAGGCCTTCCTAGAGCAGGCCGCGGCCGACCCCAAGGTCCAGGCCATCAAGCAGACCCTGTACCGGACCTCCGGGGACTCCCCGATCGTGGATGCGCTCATCGATGCGGCGGAGGCCGGCAAGCAGGTGCTCGCGCTGGTGGAGATCAAGGCCCGCTTCGACGAGCAGGCAAACATCGACTGGGCACGGAAGCTGGAGCAGGCGGGCGTGCACGTGGTGTACGGGATCGTCGGGCTCAAGACGCACTGCAAGCTGTCCCTGGTCGTGCGCCAGGAAGGCGACGGGCTGCGCCGCTACAGCCACATTGGCACCGGCAACTATCATCCGCGCACCGCCCGCTACTACGAGGATCTGGGTCTGCTCACCGCGGACGACCAAGTGGGCGAGGACCTCTCGAAGCTGTTCAACCAGCTCTCCGGATATGCGCCGAAGTCCTCCTTCAAGCGCCTGCTCGTGGCCCCGCGCTCGCTGCGCTCGGGCTTGATCGACAGGATCGAAAAGGAAATCTCCAACCGCAAGGCGGGGCTGGCTGCCCGGGTGGTCATCAAGGTCAACTCGATGGTGGACGAGGCCATCGTCGATTCGCTCTACCGCGCCTCGCAGGCAGGGGTGCAGGTCGATGTCATTGTGCGCGGCATCTGCGCCGTGCGCCCCGGGGTCCCGGGCCTGAGCGAGAACATCAGGGTGCGGTCCGTCCTGGGCCGGTTCCTGGAGCATTCCCGGGTCTTTGCCTTCGCCAATGCCGGAGAACCGGCGGTCTTCATCGGCTCGGCAGATATGATGCACCGGAACCTGGACCGCCGCGTCGAGGCGCTCGTGCAGCTGAGCAACCGTGATGACATCAACGATCTCATCACCCTGCTGGACCGCTATATGGATCCGGGCACGGCCAGCTGGCACCTGGACAACCGGGGTGTCTGGAACCGGCGCCACAAGGACGAAGACGGCAACCCGCTCAGCGACGTCCAGTCCTGGCTGCTGGCCTCGCGGTCGCGCCAGCGCGCTGCACTGCGCCGCTAGGCAGGCGATGGAACAAGATTCGACGCAGGCATCGGCCGGCGCCCCCACAGTCCCCGGCCCCATCACCGTCACCGCCGCCGGCGCGCTTTGCTGGCGGGTGCGCAACCACAAGCTGCAGGTCCTGCTGATCCACCGGCCCCGGTACAAGGACTGGTCCTGGCCCAAAGGCAAGCTGGACGCCGGCGAGACGACGCCCGAATGCGCCGTCCGCGAGGTCCGGGAGGAAATCCAGGTCGACGTGCAGCTGGGCATCCCGTTGCCCACGGTGCACTACCGGGTGCCCTCCGGGATCAAGGAGGTCTTCTACTGGGCCGCCCGCCTGGAGGACGCAGAACCGGTGCCGGACGGTACCGAAGTGGACAAGGTCACCTGGTGCCAGGTGACCGAGGCCCTGACGCTGCTGAGCAATCCCTCGGACCGCGAGCCGCTGGAGCACCTCGTGACCGCGTACAGCCGCGGTGACCTCGAAACCTATCCGTTCGTCGTGGTCCGCCATGCCAAGGCCAAGCCGCGGTCGAACTGGAGCAAGGCCGAAGGCGAGCGCCCGCTCGCGGCCACCGGCCGCCGCCAGGCATTGGCCGTCTGCAGGATGCTTATGGTGTGGCGGCCCGGACTGGTTGCCACCAGCCCCTGGCAGCGCTGCGTGCAGACCGTCACCCCGTATGCCTTGGACCAGCAACTGAAGATCCGCAACGTGCCCCAGCTGACCGAGCACGCCGCGGACCGCAGCCCGAAGAAGGCGCGCGCGGCCGTCGAGGCGCTGCTGGACAAACACCAGCCTGCGGCGGTGTGCACCCACCGGCCGGTGCTGCCGCAGGTGATCAAGGTGCTGGAAAAGCGGATGTCCCAGGCACTGGCGGACAAGCTGCCCAGTGCGGACCCCTACCTGCGGCCCGGGGCGGTCATCGTGTGCCAGGTCAGCGTGAAGCATCGCGGCCGCATTGTCTCGGTGGAGCAGTTCGACGCGTATGACGACTGAACGCCCAGCGGCTGCCCCACGGGAGGGCAGGGATCCCTCTATTAGACTGGACCCGTGAACGCCATCCCCACTCCATATGAGGACCTGCTGCGCGAGGTCCTGGCCAGCGGCACGCCCAAACCGGACCGCACCGGCACCGGCACCCGCAGCGTCTTCGGCCGCCAGCTCCGCTTCGACCTGGCCGGTTCCTTCCCGCTGATCACCACCAAGCGCGTCCACTTCAAGTCCGTGGCTCTGGAGCTGCTCTGGTTCCTGCGCGGGGACTCCAACGTCAAGTGGCTGCAGGAACGCGGGGTGAAGATCTGGAACGAGTGGGCCGACGAGGAAGGCGAACTCGGTCCGGTCTACGGTGTGCAGTGGCGTTCCTGGCCCACCCCCGACGGCGGGCACATCGACCAGGTTGCCCAGCTGATCGAAGGGCTGAAGGCGAATCCGGATTCCCGCCGGCACATCGTCTCCGCCTGGAACGTTGCCGAGATCGGCAAGATGGCGCTGCCGCCGTGCCATGCCTTCTTCCAGTTCTATGTCCAGCCCGTCGAGGATGGACCGGACCGGCTCTCCTGCCAGCTGTACCAGCGCAGCGCGGACATGTTCCTGGGCGTGCCGTTCAACATTGCCTCGTACTCCCTGCTCACCCTGATGGTGGCCCAGCAGGTGGACCTGGCGCCGGGCGAGTTCATCTGGACCGGCGGGGACGTCCACATCTACGAGGACCACGTGCAGCAGGTCACCGAGCAGCTCGGCCGCGAGCCGTTCCCGTACCCGCAGCTGCGCATCGTGCGCCGGCCGGAGAGCATCTTCGACTACCGGCTGGAGGATTTCGAGTTGCTCAATTACCAGCACCACCCCACCATCAAGGCACCGATCGCCGTATGAGTGCCGGGAGCACGACGTTCAGCCGGGACGCCCCGCTGGTCGGACTGATCTGGGCCCAGACCACCAACGGCGTCATCGGCAAGGACGGCGGGATGCCGTGGCACCTGCCCGAGGACCTGGCGCACTTCAAACGCACCACCGCCGGCCACCCTGTCATCATGGGACGCCGGACCTGGGACTCCTTCCCGGCCAAGTACCGTCCGCTGCCGGACCGGACGAATATCGTGATCAGCCGCAGTCCGCAGCGGCGCGCAGCGCTGGAAGCCGGCGGCGCGATCGTCGTCGGTTCGCTGCCGCTGGCCCTGGCCGAAGCCCGCCGGCATCCGGGGGCGGAAGAACTGTGGATCATCGGCGGCGGGGAAATCTTCCGCCTGGCCGCGGATCAGGCCACTACGGCAGTGGTCACCGTGATCGACCTGGAGTCCGACGGCGATGCCTTCGCCCCGCCGCTGGGCCCCGGCTGGGTGCTCGACGGGGTGTCCCCCGCCGCGGGTTGGGACGCCGGCGCCAACGGCACACGCTACCGGGTTGCCCGGTGGAGCCGGCTGCAGAATCCGGACACCGCATAGCGGTCCGCCCAGCTGTGGGACAGGCAGGTCCGTCCGCTCGCGTAAAATGGAGCGCATGACTGAATCTGCCCGGAATTCCGCCCCTTCCGTGGGCCTGGTGGGTTGGCGTGGCATGGTCGGCTCCGTCCTCATGCAGCGCATGCAGGACGAGGGTGACTTTGACCTGATCAACCCCGTTTTCTTCTCCACCTCCAACGCCGGTGGAGCCGCGCCTGCCTTTGCCGAAGGTGCCGGCCGGCTCGAGGACGCCTACGACATCGACACCCTGGCCAAGCTGCCGATCATCGTTACGGCGCAGGGCGGGGACTACACCTCCGAGGTGTACCCGAAGCTGCGCGATGCCGGCTGGGACGGGCTCTGGATCGATGCCGCCTCCACGCTTCGGATGGCCGACGACGCGATCATCGTGCTGGATCCGGTCAACCGGGACGTCATTGATGCCGGCCTGAGCCGCGGCGTCCGGAACTTCGTCGGTGGCAACTGCACCGTCTCCTGCATGCTCATGGGCCTCGGCGGGCTGTTCAAGAATGGTCTGGTCGAATGGGGAACCTCCATGACCTACCAGGCGGCTTCCGGCGGCGGCGCCCGGCACATGCGTGAACTGCTCAACCAGTTCGGCGCCCTCAACGGCGCCGTGGCGGCCCAGTTGGCGGACCCGTCCTCCGCCATCCTGGAAATCGACCGCAAGGTGCTGGCAACGCAGCGCAGCGCCGATCTGGATGCCACCCAGTTCGGCGTACCGCTGGCCGGCTCGGTCATCCCGTGGATCGACAAGGACCTGGGCAACGGCCAGTCCAAGGAAGAATGGAAGGCCGGGGCCGAAACCAACAAGATTCTGGGCCGTGGCGGCGATGCCGGCACACGCATTCCGTTTGACGGGCTGTGCGTACGCATCGGCGCCATGCGTTCCCACTCCCAGGCCCTGACGCTCAAGCTCACCGAGGACCTCTCCGTGGCCGAAATCGAGCGGATCATCGACGCGGACAATGAATGGGCCAAGGTGGTACCGAACACCAAGGAAGCCACCCTGGAGCAGCTGACCCCCGTGGCCGTCAGCGGCACCCTGCAGATTCCTGTCGGCCGCATCCGCAAGCTGGAGATGGGACCGGAATTCATTAGTGCCTTCACCATTGGCGACCAGCTCCTGTGGGGTGCTGCCGAACCGCTGCGCCGCATGCTGCGCATCGCCACCGGCAACCTCTGACCGTCTGCATTCGCTGCGGGCCGCGTCCACTGCTGTGGGCGCGGCCCGCTGCCATTCCAGGCCGCTAGCCCGACGGGTCTGCCCAAAGCTGGCCGGGCTGCAGCTTGGTACACAGTCCGGATCTACGGTTGCCGGCGCACCACGGAACCTCGTCCCGGGCCAGATCCGGCCGCGCCGCCGGGGCGCCTATCAGCTGGAAAGCTACCTGCGTCTTTGCCAGTGCCACGCAAACACCATAGGGAATTCCTCTCCCGTGCCAGCGGCGGAACTCCGACGTGTGGATTCCCTGGCAGGGACCCAGCCTGTGGAGGGGCAGTGGCCTTGCCAACCCGTCGCACATCTGCCGGGCCGGCTTCTCCTCCACAACCGCTGCGGACGGGCGGGCCCTCCACAGGCCCGGATTTCGACCGCACCAACGTTCCGTGCAGCGCCTAAGGTCGAGCCATGGGCTCCCAAGACGCTCCCGGAGAACCGGTCCGCAACGGCGTGCCGGGACCGACCATCAACCAACTCCTGGTGCGTTTCCTTGAACATCGTTGCCGGGGCCGGAAGCCGGTAACGATCGACCGTTATCTCCGGATCGACGTGCATCTGCGGCTGTACTTGGAGTCCCGGGGCCCGGACCGTCTCTGTCCCGACGATGCGCACCTCCTTGCAGCCGAACGCCAGTTCCAGCCCTTCGGGGCCTTCTGCCGGATCATGTACGCGGACGCGCTGCTGGCGGCCCTGCCGGACTTCCTGGGCATCGACTGGCTCATGCCGCAGCGGCTCGATTGCACGGTCCAGATCAGCCAGAGCAGCCGTCTGGTGCACTGGCTGGTCCGTGGCCGCGTGGTCGATTTCCGCCGGCAGCAGCATGACCTGGTGCGGTTCAGGGCCGCCTTGGACGCGCTCCCGCGTAGTCGGCCGTGCTAGAGGCTGCAGTTAATCAGCAGCGGCTCCGGGTGCAGCCGGATGCCGAACGCGGTCTCCACGCCGTCGCGCACCGTCCGGGCAATGGCCAGAATGTCCGCAGCCGATGCGGTTCCCCTGTTGGTGATGGCCAGAGTGTGCTTGGTGGACAGCGATGCCCGTCCACCGGCTACTGCGAACCCGTCCGCCGGCCCATTGGTGGTGCCGGCCAGCCCGAACCCCTTGCCGAACCCGGCGTGGTCGATCAGCCAGGCAGCGCTGAGCTTGACCCGCTCCCCCGCGGGCCACCGCGGCGCCTGCCCGGGCAAGGTATCCGCCACGACGGGATCGACGATCGGGTTGGTGAAGAACGATCCGGTACTGAAGGTATCCCGGTCCGCCGGGTCCAGCACCATGCCCTTGGATGCGCGCAGCCTGAGGACTTCGCGGCGGACATCGCCGGCGCCGGCTCGCTGTCCTGCCTCGATGCCCAGCGAGCGGGCCAGCTCGGCATAGCGGACGGGTGCGCTGAGGCTGCTGCGTTCCAACCGGAACTCGACGGAGAGGACAACGTAGCGGGGGGATCCGTTGTCCGTGCTGCGCTTCAGGACCGAATCCCGGTAGCCAAAACCGAGTTCGGCGGCGGTGAAGGTCCTCACCTCCCGCTGCTGGCGGTCCCAGGTGCGCACGGAGGCGATGGTATGTGAGACGTCCGCTCCGTAGGCACCGACGTTCTGGACGGGGGTGGCACCGGTCAGGCCGGGGATGCCCGAGAGCGCCTCCAGCCCGGACAGCCCGTGCCGGACCGTAAAGTCCACCAGCTCATCCCAGGGCTGTCCGGCTTCGGCGTGGAGCAGGACGGGTCCGGGTCCATCCTCGTCCAGCGAATAGCCGGTGCTGGCAATGCGCACGACGGTGCCCGGCCACCCCTCGTCCGCGATGACGAGGTTTGAACCGCCGCCGATGATCAGCAACGGCACGCCGGCGTCGTCCGCGCCCTGCACGGCCTCGATGATGCCTGCTTCGGACTTGGCCTCGGCAAAGTGCCGGGCGGGGCCGCCGACGCCGACGGTGGTCAGCGGGGCCAGGCTGGCTGAACTCACAGCGGATTACCTGGTCCGGACGACGGCCTGGGCCTTGACCAGTACCTTCTGCCCGGCAGCGGTAACGGTCAGGTCCACACGGACGGTTCCGTTGGCCTCGTCGATGGCTCCGACGGCGCCGGTGACCTCGATCCGGGCGCCGGGTCCGTCCACGTCCTCAACGACGACCGGCTTGGTGAAGCGGGTCTGGTAGTCCACGATGGCGCCCGGATCCCCGATCCAGTCCGTGACGACCTGGACCGCCGCACCCATGGTGAACATGCCGTGGGCGATGACCCCCGGCAGGCCGACCTGGTCGGCGAAGCGGCCGTTCCAGTGGATCGGGTTGAAGTCACCGGAGGCACCGGCGTACCGCACCAAGTCCGCACGGGAGACCTCGATGGTTGCGCTGCCGATTTCCTGTCCGACTGACAGGGTGTCGAGTGCGATGCTCACTGGCCTTCCCCTCTCACCAGGATCGACGAGGTTGTGGTGGCGGCCTTGTCCCCGTCCACGGTGCTGATTTCGGCACGTGTGGTGATCATCGCGCCGCCGCCCATGGCACGGACCTGGTCCACATGCAGTTCGGCCACCAGTTCGTCCCCGGCCACGATCGGGCGGTGGTGGACGAAGCGTTGTTCGGCGTGCACCACACGGGAGAAGTCGATGCCGGCGGCCGGATCCTGCACCAGCTGCGCATCCGCGCGCTGGGCAATGATGATCGCGAAAGTCGGCGGGGCCAACAGGTCCCGGTAACCCAGTGACCGGGCGGCCTCGACATCGAAATGCGCCGGGTGGGTGGCCTTGACGGCGCGGGCGAATTCGCGGATTGTCTCGCGGCCTACCGTGTAGGTCTCGCCGGCCGGGTAGACCCGGCCGGCGAGGTCCGGATTGACCCCTGCGTGCTCAGACATGCAACTCCTTACAAGCGGGCAAAAGCTCTATCCAGCCTATGCGAAGACAGCCCGGCCCACGAACGGGCGGATCAGCGCGGCCTGGTCCCGGTCGATGCGCAGCAGCCGCCCGGTGTCCGCGGCGACGAACGCGATGGTGGTCTCGGCCTTGGCGCAAGCCTCGCCGGTGACCGGATCGTGGACGATGTATGCGATGGTGACGCTGGCCGCCTTCAGGGCACTGACCCAGACATCGATATCCAGCGGAATGTTGCGGTAGGTCAGCGGGGCCAGGTAGCGCACCCGGTGCTCGACGACCAGGGCCTGGGTGCCGGCGGGCAGGGTCGAGAAGAGCGGCACCTGCGGATCCTGGCCCGGCCCGCCGGTCCCGCCGGGAGGACCGAAGGCGTGGATACGGGCCTCCTCGAGGATGCGCAGGATCTCCACATTGTTCACGTGCCCGTAGGCATCCATGTCGCCCCAGCGCATGCCCACCTTGCAGGTGAGGACACGGCCCGTTTGGGTCTCTTCCAGAATCTTGCTCATCAGTCCTTCTCCGGCCCTTGGAGGGGCGGGGTGGCTAGTTGCCCGGCCGCTGCGGCGGCCGGCCTCCGGCGGGGCCTTGGGAGGCCGCCTGGCGGGCGCGGGCGTCCCGGGCGCGGACCACGAGTCCGGCCAGGTGCGTGAGCAACCCTGCGGCAATCACGACCAGCGCGGGCCAGCCCAGGACCGGCATCCGCGCTGCCGCCGCGATGATCGAAAGCAGGATGCCGGCACCGATCAGCGCCATCGCCGAGATGACCAGCTTGCGGTACAGCGGCGAGCCGAGGTCCCAAGGATTCATGGTTCAAGCCTATCGTTTCGCCGGCGTCCGGCCGCACCCGGCCGGCCCGGTCCGGCAGCACGCCGGGCCGGAGACGGCAACGGCGCGGCCCCGCACCGGGGTCCCGCGCCGCTGCAGCCGATGCTGCCGGTCAGGCCGTCTGCCCGGCGTGCGGGCCTTCGGCGACTTCCTCCAGCAGCTTGGCGTTGAAGACCGGCAGGTCCTTCGGACTGCGGCTGGTGACCAGCCCCTGGTCCACAACGACTTCCTCGTCCACCCAGTCCGCTCCCGCGTTGCGCAGGTCGGTGGCCAGGGTGTGGTACGAAGTCAGCCGCCGTCCATCCACGGCGCCGGCCTCGATCAACAGCCACGGCCCGTGGCAGATCGACGCTACCGGCTTATGCGCCTCGAAGAAGGCCCGGGCGAAGTCGACGGCGGCGGCCTCGACCCGCAGATGGTCGGCGTTGACGACGCCGCCGGGCAGGACCAGCGCGTCGTAGTCGGCCGGGTCGGCGTCGGCAACGGCGACGTCCACATCGAAGGTGTCCGCCTTGTCGACGCCGTCGAATCCCTGCAGTTGTCCGGTCTTGGGCGCCACCAGGACCGGCTCTCCGCCGGCGTCCTTGACGGCCTGCCACGGGCTGGTCAGCTCCACCTGTTCCACACCGTCCGTCAGCAGGAAGGCGATCTTCTTTCCGGAGATATCGGCAGCAGCCATGATTGCTCCTTACGGCTAGGCAGTGATGCCGCGGGAGTGCGGCGTATCTCCACCGTAGGCACAGCCGAAAACAGTAAGCAAGCTGACTGTTTGCCGCGGGGCTGGCCTGAAACGCAGAAAACCCCTCCCGGTCCGGGAGGGGTTTTCCTTGCCGTAGCGGTGCCGGGACTCGATCCCGGGACCTCACGATTATGAGTCGTGCGCTCTAACCAGCTGAGCTACACCGCCACGAATGGGAATGCCCGCACTGCGCCTTGCGACACAGACGCGGGCTCCGCCATTCAGAGCCCCCCACGGGAATCGATCCCGTGACCTCAGTCTTACCAAGACTGCGCTCTACCACTGAGCTAGGGGGGCAACGGAGAAATACATTACCAGCACTTTGCGCCGGTGTGAAATCGAAACGGATCATTGTGTCCGAACCCACATTTTCGCCCCCTCCGCAGGGCTAAATCCCCTCTGCAGGGCTCAAGGGGAACTGGACGCGGATTAAATGCCGGAGGGGCATCCGCCGATGCGGATGCCCCTCCGGGGGTACGGCCAAGCGCAGGCGCGCCGCAGGACCTTTGGCTGCTAGCCGCGGCCGTGCCGGGGCTTGCGGGCGCCCATGCCGCGGCCGCCGAAGCCGGACTCCGAGCGGTCGCCGCGCTCCGGCCGGTCGCCGCGGTAACCGCGCTCGCCACGGTCGCCGCGGTCGCTGCGGAAGCCCCGGTCGCGGTCCCCGCGGTCATTGCGGAAACCGCCACGGAAGCCGCCGCGGTCCTGGCGGTAGCCGCCGTCCTCGCGGTCACGGCGCGGCTTGCGGCCGCTATCCAGCTCCAGCTGGATCAGTTCGCCACCGATGCGGGTCTTGGACAGCGCCCGCAACTGCTCCGGCGAGAGATCCGCGGGCAGCTCCACCAGGGAGTGATCCGAACGGATGTCGATGCCGCCGATCTGCGCCGAGCTCAGGCCGCCTTCGTTGGCGATCGCGCCGACGATCGAGCCGGGCATGACACGGTGGCGGCGGCCGACGGCGATGCGGTAGGTCGCGTTGCCCTCGGTCAGGGCGCGGGACGGGCCACGGGAGTTCATGGCGTCCCGGCCGCCGCCGGCGCGCTCGCGCTGACCCTTCGGCGCCTGGGGCAGGTCCTGGACCAGCAGCGGGCGTCCGCCCTGTGCCATGACGGCCAAGGCCGCCGCGATCTCCGCAGCCGGCACGTCGTGCTCCTGCTCGTAGTTCGCGATCAGGTCGCGGAAGAGCGAGACATCTTCGGAGGCCAGCGTCTCGGTGATCTTGTCCGCGAACTTGCTCAGGCGCAGGTTGTTGATGGTCTCGGCCGAGGGCAGGTGCATCTGCTCCACCGGCTGGCGGGTGGCCTTTTCGATCGCCCGCAGCAGGTACTTCTCGCGCGGGGTCATGAACAGGATCGCGTCGCCCGAGCGGCCGGCCCGGCCGGTGCGGCCGATGCGGTGCACGTAGGACTCGGTGTCATGCGGGATGTCGTAGTTCACGACCAGGGTGATGCGTTCGACGTCGAGGCCGCGGGCGGCGACATCCGTGGCCACCAGGATGTCGATCTTGCCGTCGCGCAGGGCCTCGACAGTGCGCTCGCGCTGCTGCTGCGGAATGTCGCCATTGATGGCGGCGGCCCGGTAGCCGCGCGACTTGAGCTTGTCAGCCAGGTCCTCGGTGGCCATCTTGGTACGCACGAACGCGATGATGCCGTCGAAGTCTTCGGCCTCAAGGATGCGGGTCATCGCATCCAGCTTGTGCGGGCCCATGACCTGCAGGTAGCGCTGGCGGGTGTTGGCGCCCGTGGTGGTCTTGGACTTCACCGAGATCTCGGCCGGGTTGTTCAGGTACTGCTTGGCGATGCGCCGGATGGACGACGGCATGGTCGCGGAGAACAGTGCCACCTGCTTCTCCTCCGGGGTCGCCTCGAGGATCTTGTCGACCTCCTCGGCGAAGCCCATCCGCAGCATCTCGTCCGCCTCGTCCAGGACCACGTACTGCAGCTCGGAAAGATCCAGGGAACCCTTCTCGATGTGGTCGATCACGCGGCCGGGGGTGCCGACCACGACCTGGGCGCCGCGGCGCAGGCCGGCCAGCTGCGGACCGTAGGGCGAGCCGCCGTAGACAGGCAGCACGGTGAAGTCCTCAAGGTGCTTGGCATAGGAGCTGAAGGCCTCGGCGACCTGCAGCGCCAGCTCGCGGGTGGGGGCCAGCACCAGCACCTGGGTGTTTCGGGTGGGGCCGTTGGCCTCGGCCAGTTCGGCCATCCGGGACAGCGCCGGGACGGCGAAGGCTGCGGTCTTGCCTGTGCCGGTCTGGGCCAGGCCGACGACGTCGCGGCCTTCGAGCAGCACCGGGATGGTGGCAGCCTGGATCGGCGAGGGCTTTTCGTAGCCGACGTCGGTCAGGGCCGCCAGGACGCGGCCGTCGAGGTTGAAATCGGTGAACAGCACGGTGTCTTCGGTGCCGTTCTCATTCCCGGCTGCTTCCGCACTCCGGTCGGCGTCGTCATGGGTGTATTCGGACATGGAGAATCCTCATCTTCATTTGGGACGGGGGCCACCGGCGCTGCATCGGCAGCGGTCGGGAGGCCTCTTACGCAAAGTCCGGCACTATTGCAATCCCATGGCAGGACTTCCCGCCGCGCTCTGGACGTGTTCGCTTCTGCGCAGCTGAGCTGCTCCGCGGATCTCCTGGCGGCGTTTTCAAAGCCGGCGCTCCCAAATGACACTGCCCGCTGGACGCGGACCCTACACACCAATCAGACGCGGTAAACATGGTGACGGCCGGAAACCGTGGCGGTTCCGGCCGGTTCGGCCAGTGGTTTACCCGTAGAAATGCGGGAATACCGGAGTGGGGGATGCTTCTATCTTACGGCATGGCGCAAGCCGGTGGTGCCGGCACCGTGCCCGGGGGCCGGTGAGATTGCGCACACCGGCCTTCGGAGGGCCGGACGGCCGGCAGCCGTCAGCCCGCGGCGGTGGCATCCCGCGGGCTGACGGCGCGGGTCACCCGCGCGACGGCGGCCCGCACCCGGGGTGCCAGGCTCACCTCGCCGGCGTCCCCGGCGGCCCGCAGCGCTGCGGCGCCGGCCTTGTCCAGGCCCGCAAAGAACTGGGCCACGGTCACCGGGTGCCGCGGCCGGTGGACGATTTCGATGCCGTCCCCGGAGCGGATCTCGCCGGTTTCGAGGACCTGCAGGTAGGCTCCGGGCCGGCCGGCGGCGGTGAAACGGCGCACCCATTGGGGTTCGTGAAGATGCCGGGCGAAGGTACCGCAGGGAATCCGTGCCGAGGTCACCTCCACTA
Source organism: Arthrobacter hankyongi (assembly GCF_022012395.1). GTDB lineage: Bacteria > Actinomycetota > Actinomycetes > Actinomycetales > Micrococcaceae > Crystallibacter > Crystallibacter hankyongi. The sequence goes on along the minus strand of NZ_JAKLTQ010000003.1, from coordinate 25,908 downwards.
CCACCTGGGCCCCGATCCGCCAGCGCTCGCCGATCACGGCGCCGTTGACGTCGACGCCGGAGGTGCGCAGGTTCTCGCCGAACAGGCCGGCCGGAATCTGGCGTCCGAGTTCCTCCGCCCACCAGCGGGCGTCTTGGTCCGCGTAGGCGTACAGGGCCTGCAGTTCGCCGCCGTGGTGCCGGCGGTCGGCCTGGACGTCCGCCCGCAGGCCCAGCTTCGTGACCTTGACCGGGCCGCCGGCCGGCCGCTTGTCGATGGCGGTAACACCGGCCGGACCGGCGTCGGGTTTCAGGGCATGCACGCGGCAGACGGCCAGCAGGGCGCCCGGTTCAGGCATGGCCTTCGAAACTGACGTCCTGGACCTCCTCGGCGGGCGGGGCCAGGGGCTGGCCGCGGTAATCGCTGAAGCCCCAGAGGTTGCCGTCCGGGTCCCGCAGGCCGAAGCTGCGGGCGCCATAGTCCGTGTCGGTGGGCTCCTGGATGATGTCCGCACCGGCCGCGGCAACGGTCCGGTACAGGTCGTCCGGGTGGTGGGTGTAGACATTGAGCTGGGCGCTGCCCGGCTCCCGTGCCCACAGGCCCGATCCGGTCCAGGCGGAGACCATGACCAGCCCGCCCTCCGGCCAGAGCAGCTCGGCGTGCGCCACGTCCCCGCCTGCTTCGTAGAGGGCATGGGTGGTAAAGCCGACGGTTCCGGTCAGGAAGCCGATCAGGCCCCTGGCATCGCGCGACTGCAGGCCGGCCCAGACGCCGGCCGGTGGATAGTGTCTGTTCTCCATGCCCCCAGTATTCCCACTCGGTGCCCGGATGCGCCAGCGTTGCCAGGCGTCAGAGCCGGCCGAAGGCCTGGTCCAGGTCCGCGATCAGGTCCTCGGCGTCCTCGATGCCCACCGAGAGCCGGATCAGGTTCTCCGGCACGGCCAGCTCGGTGCCCTTGACCGAGGCGTGGGTCATCTCGGACGGGTAGTTCAGCAGCGACTCGATGCCGCCGAGGGACTCGGCCAGGGTGAACACCGCGGTGGACTCGGCGACCTTGCGGGCCGCGGCCTCGCCGCCGGTGAAGGAGACCGAGACCATGCCGCCGAAGCCGCGCATCTGCCGCTTCGCCAGCTCGTGGCCGGGGTGGTCCGGCAGGCCCGGGTAGTACACGGTCTCCACCTCGCTGCGCCCGGCCAGCCATTCGGCCACCGCCTGCGCGTTGGCGCTGTGCCGGTCCATCCGCACGCCCAGGGTCTTCAGACCGCGGGTGGTCAGGAACGCGTCCATCGGCGAGGAGACGGCACCAACGGCGAACTGCACGAAGCCGACCTTGCCGGCCAGCTCGTCGTCGTTGAGCACCACGGCTCCGCCGATCACGTCCGAGTGGCCGCCGATGTACTTGGTGGTGGAGTGCACCACGATGTCCGCGCCCAGCGCCAGCGGGTTCTGCAGGTACGGCGAGGCGAAGGTGTTGTCCACCACCAGCAGGGCCCCGGCGGCGTGCGCCACGGCGGCCAGCCCGGCGATGTCGGTGATCTTCATCATCGGGTTGGACGGGGTCTCCACCCACACGATGCGGGTCTTCGCCGCCGCGACGGCGGCCGCCACCGCGTCCAGGTCCGCCATGTCCACCACGGTGTGGCCGACGCCCCAACCGCCGAGCACGCGGTTGATCAGCCGGTAGGTTCCGCCGTAGGCATCGTTGCCGAGCACGATGTGCTCGCCGGGGGTCAGCAGCGCACGGATCAGCGCGTCCTCGGCGGCCAGTCCGGAGGCGAAGGAAAAGGCGTGCCGGCCGCCTTCGAGGGCGGCCAACTGCTCCTGCAGCGCATCCCGGGTCGGATTGCCGCCGCGGCCGTATTCGTAGCCGGAGCGCAGCCCGCCGATGCCGTCCTGGGCATAGGTGGAGCTGAAGTGCACCGGCGGCACGACGGCGCCGGTGCGCGGTTCGAAGGCCTGTCCGGCGTGCACGGCGCGGGTGTTGAAGCCGGTGCCGGAAGCGTTCTCGAAGGTGGTCATCGCAGGTTCCCTCAGTTCGTCAGGTAGGTCAGCAGGTCGTGGCGGGTCAGCACACCCACGGGTGCACCCTCGAGGGTCACCATCAGGGCATCGGTGTGCTGGAGCTTTTCGCGGGCCGCCGAGATCGATTCCAGGGCGCCGATCAGCGGCATCTTCTCCCCCATGTGGTCGCCGATCTTGTCCGTCAGCTTCGCCTCGCCGCGGAACAGCAGCCCGGTCAGGGTGCGCTCGTCGACGGCACCCACCACTTCGCCCATCACCACCGGGGGTTCCTTGGACAGCACCGGCAGCACGGAGACACCGTATTCGTTGATGATCTCGATGACGTCGCGCACCGATTCGGCCGGATGGGTGTGGACCAGGTCCGGCAGCGTGCCGGCCTTGCCCTGAAGCACTTGGCCGACGGTGGATTCCTCGCTGCCGGGGATGAATCCGTAGGAGCGCATCCACTCGTCGTTGAAGATCTTGGCCAGGTAACCGCGGCCGGAATCAGGCAGGATGACCACGACGACGTCGTCGGCCGTGAGCTCACGGGCCACCCGCAGCGCGGCGACCACCGCCATGCCGGAGGAACCGCCCACGAGCAGGCCCTCCTCGCGGGCCAGCCGCCGGGTCATCGCGAAGGACTCGGCATCGTTGACCGCCAGCACCTCGTCCGGCACGTTCTTGTCATAGTTGCCCGGCCACATATCCTCGCCCACGCCCTCGACGAAGTACGGGCGCCCGGTGCCGCCGGAGTAGACCGAGCCTTCCGGGTCCGCGGCGATAATCTTCACCCGGCCGCCCTGCTCGGCCGGCCGGTCCGCCGAAATGTCCTTCAGGTACCGGCCGGTACCGGTGATGGTCCCGCCGGTGCCGGCACCGATCACCACGTGGGTGACCTTGCCCTCGGTATCGCGCCAGATCTCCGGCCCGGTGGTCTCGTAGTGGCTGGCCGGGGCCGCGGGGTTGGAGAACTGGTCCGGCTTGTACGCGCCTTCGATCTCGGTGACCAGCCGGTCCGAGACACCGTAGTAGGACTCCGGGCTGTCCGGGGCCACGGACGTGGGGGTTACGACGACGTCGGCACCGTAGGCCCGCAGCACGTCGCGCTTTTCCTGGCCCACCTTGTCCGGGGTCACGAAGATGGACTTGTAACCCTTCTGCTGGGCCACCAGGGCCAGGCCGACGCCGGTATTGCCGCTGGTCGGCTCCACCACCGTCCCACCGGGCCGGAGCTTGCCGTCCCGCTCCGCCTGCTCGATCATCTTCACCGCGATGCGGTCCTTGATCGAGCCGCCGGGGTTGAAATACTCCACCTTCGCCAGGACTGTGGCGGCGATTCCTTCGGTCACTTTGTTCAGCTTGACCAACGGTGTGTTGCCGATCAGGTCCAGAACAGAATTGGCATACTTCATGGCCCCAAATCTACCCGCCGGCCGTGCCGGGGTCATGTCGGCCCGTCATCGCGTCACATTGGCCGGGCCGCCGGGCGCCGGCCCGGCGCCGCCGTGGGAGCATGGATGCATGCCTGCAGTTTCCCCGGCCCGTGCCTCGACAGCGGCGCAGCCAGAGGCACAGCCGGCGGCGGCACGGCGCGCCGGGGACCGCGCCGCCGTCGTCGACATGCCCGGCGGCTACGACCTCGCCGGCACGCTGGGCATCCTGCCGCGCGGCCGGCAGGACCCTACCTGCCGGATCGGCCCCGACGGCGTGTGGCTGGTGTACGCGGGGCCCGCCGGCCCGGTCACGCTGCGGCTGACCGCCCGCCCGGCGGACGGCCGCACCGCCGTTTCCGCCGACTGCTGGGGCCCGGGCGCAGACGCGGCACTGGAATCCCTGCCCGGGCTGCTGGGCGCCGCGGACGACTGGTCCGGATTCGACGAACCGGGATTCCAGGCCACCCTCCCCCGCCTGGTCACCGAGCCGCGGCGGCGGCACCGCGGCCTGCGGCTGCCTGCCACCGGCCGGGTCTTCGACGCCCTCGTGCCGGTGGTGCTGGAGCAGAAGGTCACCACGATCGAGGCCCGCTATTCCTGGAAGTACCTTGTGGGCAAGTATGGCTCGCCCGCTCCGGGACCGGCGCCGGCCGGCATGATGCTGGCCCCTTCCCCGGCGCAGTGGCGGCGCATCCCGTCCTGGGACTGGCACCGGGCCGGAGTGGATCCGAAGCGGTCGGCGACCATCCTGCGCGCCTGCGCCGTCGCCGCGGGGCTGGACCGGCTCGCGGCGCTGCCGCCGGGGCCGGAGTTGGCCGCGAAGCTGTGCTCGGTGCCGGGCATCGGGCCGTGGAGCGCCGCGGAGATCGCCCAGCGCACGCACGGAGATCCAGACTCGGTTTCCGTGGGGGACTTCCATCTGGCCGCCTTCGTCGGCTACGCCCTGACCGGACGCCGGACCGACGACGCCGGCATGCTCCGGCTGCTGCAGCCGTGGCGCGGCCACCGCCAGCGGGTGGTGCGACTGCTCGGGCTCAGCGGCGTCCGCAAGCCGGCCTTCGGGCCGCGGCTGGCGCCGCAGGACCACCGCTTCCACTAACCTGCCGCAGGAACCTCAAAGACAGCGGGGCACCGCCGTCGGGCGACGGCGGTGCCCCGTTGATCCAAAACAGGGATCGGGTGCTTACTCCTGGCCGGCCTGCTGGGCCTGCTGGGCGGCGACCTGGGCGTGGACTTCCTTCATGTCCAGGCCCTTGACCGCCTGCACCAGTTCGGAGAACTGGGTGGCGTTCAGCGCGCCGGCCTGGGAAAAGACCAGGACCTTCTCGCGGAAGGCCATCAGGGTGGGAATGGAGGAGATGCCGGCAGCGGCGGCAAGGCGCTGTTCCGCCTCGGTGTCCACCTTCGCGAAGACCACGTCCGCATGCTCCGAGGACACGGCGTCATAAACGGGGGCGAACTGCTTGCACGGGCCGCACCAGTCGGCCCAGAAGTCGACGAAAACGATGTCGTTCTCCTCGATGGTCTGCGGAAACTGGGCTTCGGTGACGTTGATCGTTGCCATATTCCCAAGGTTATCGGCCGCTCCCCCGGCCTGTCGCCGGTGTTCGCTCAGCGCATGACTGCCCGCCCGGTCAATTGGCCTGGTTCGGTGCAGGGTCTGCCGGCGGAGCAGGTTCGGCCGGCACCGCCGGCGGGGTCTGGGACAGAATCGCCGGGAAGCCGACTTCCTTGCGGCAGTCCACGGTCTCCGGGTCCACGTCGGCAGCCTCCGATTCCTTGACGATCTCCTTGTTCTTGTCCGTGCAGCGCTCCAGTTCCTTGGCGTATTTCGTCCGGGCGTCCGCTTGGTCGCCCAGGAACTCGTTGTGCGTGGCCAAGGCGTCCTGGTAGCGGGCGTAGCGCGCCCAGTACTGGTTCCAGTCATCCTCGATGCCTGCCCAGGTCGCATTGACCTTGCTGACCTTCGCCGCGTACTTCTTGTATTCGGCGACCTGCTCCTTGTACTTGCCGTAGGCCTTCCAATAGTCCAGCACCTCCTGCTGCCACTGCCGCTGGTCCGTCAGCAGGGCCGCCACGGCCTTCCGGGTGAGCTCGCGGTTGGTCTTGTCCGCAGCAGCGCTGTCGAACGGCACGGCGGGCATACCGGTGAAGGCCCAGCCGCAGCCCGGTCCGGTCTTGTCTTCGGTCAGGATCCGGACGGCCTTCTCGGTCGTGGCCGCCGGGTCCGGACTTTTCGGCGGCTCGGGGTAGGCCATCGGTTCGGGCATCGGGGGCCAGACCGGGTACCACGGCTGGACCGTCGCATCGACCTTCTTGACCTTCAGGGTGGGCGCCGGAAGTTGGACCATCAGCACATTGGCCGCAGTGGCATTCTGCGGCACGGCCATGTCGCGCACGGCCACGCCGGTGCTGACCGTATAGGGCTTGTAGCCGGACGCGGACCAAGGCGACCGGCTCGCGTCGGCCGGCTGCGAGCGCGGATTGGCGCAAACCGGGTTCAGCTTGCTGCCCAGCCGCACGTCGAATGCGCGGGCCAGTTTCACTACCGGTGTCTTCGCATCCGCCACGTAGAACGCCAGGACGTCACCCCGGCGGGTGGCCAGTACCTGGGAGACGGCCTGGCCCTTGGAAGCGATGGCCAAGTGCGCCTCGACGCCAGGCTGCTTGCCGTTGATGCTGCCTTGCTCGACGACGATGTCGTCGCCGGCGCAGGAGTCGTAGCGGGCCAACTGCTGTTTCATCACCTCGGCACCGAGTCCGGCCCGGTAGGCGGCCAGAACCACCTGGACCAGGTGGCCGCCGGTGCTGAACAGGCGCGAGACGGATACCGATGGGGCGGTACCGTCCACCGGGCAGTCGAAGGGCATCGGCTGGGCGGCCGCCCGCTGCAGGGTGCCGGCCGCCTTCCAGCCCTGGGGCGGGGACTCCAGCACCCCGTTCAGCACCGAATCCGCCGGCGAGTCCTTGATCTTGGCCAGCACCGCCTCCGGCTGGGCCCGTCCCACGGCAGGCGCCCCCGCCGTCGACGGCGACTGGTAGGCCAGCGGCGCGCCGCTGAGCGACAGCGCGGTGAGACCGGTGCCGCTGATGGCGGCCAGGGTCAGCGCACCGACGGCCAGGGCCAGGACCGGATGTTTGTCGAGCACCGACATCTCGGGCCTACCTTTCCTCGGGAACGGTAATGCCGGTCCGGCTGCCCTGGCTCAGGGTCAGCTCGATCTTTTGCCGGTAGCGCAGGGGCCCGCCGGGTTTCGGGGACTGTTGTACCACGGTGTCCACCGGATAGAGCGCATCGCCCGGCGCGGTCTTGGAGCGGACCACCGGCCTGAGGTCGTTGCGCAGCAGGACCGTGATGGCCTCGTCCACCTTCAGGCCCCGCACGTCCGGGACAGCTTGCCGCGCAATCCGGCTGGCCAACGACGGTTCGTTGTCCGGCAGCGCCAGGGCTGGCTTGCCCTTGAGCGCTCCCTCCATCGTCGCCTTCCACACCGGCCCTGCCACCTCGGAGCCGGTGAGGTCGGTGAAGGACTTGCCGTAGGCCGTGACCTGGTTCAGCGGGTACTGGACGCCGCCGCGCGGGTCCCCCAGCCAGACGGCGGCGGAGAGTTGCGGGGTGGCGCCCACAATCCAGTTCGCGGCGAAGTCATTGGTGGTTCCGGTCTTGGCGCCGGCCTCGCGGTCCTTGAGCCGGCCGAGCAGGCCAAGTGTCCCGTCGGGCTGGAACGGCTCCTTCAGGATGTTCGCCACGGTGTCCGCGACCGCCGGATCGATCTCCTGGTGGCAGCCCGGGTCCGGGGCCCGAAGCTTCTCCCCGGTGTCGCTGCGGACCACGCTTGTCACCGTTACCGGCCGGCAGACGATGCCTCCGCTCATGAAGGCGGCATAGGCGTTGGCCATCTGCAGCGGGGATATTTCGTAGGCGCCCAGGGCCAGATAGGCTTCCCGCCCGAACAGTTCAGGGAGGGAGGTGATGCCCAGCCGCCGGGCGAATTTGCCGACGTTGACGACGCCGACGCGTTCGATCAGCCGCACGAAATACACATTCACCGAGCTGCGGACGGCCTTGTAGGCATCGATCACCCCGTAGTTGCGGTAGGCATAGTTGACGTAGCCGCCCGGTGGATTGGCCAACACAGAGTAGTACGGGCCGTTGGCCTCCAGCCGGGTGGTGGCCGGAATGCCCCGGCTCAGCGCCGTTGCCAGCACGATCGGTTTCATCGACGAACCGACCTGGAAGGCCTGCTTGGCATAGACCACTTCGGTCTTGCCCCTGCCGTTGCCCCATTTCCGGTTCTGTGCCACGGCGGTGATGCGGCCGGTTCCTGGCTCGACGAGGGCGGTCCCCAGTGCGGCCCGGTTTCCGTATCCCAGCGCCTCCACCACTGCTTTCTGGGCCGCCTTGGCAGCCTGCGGATCCAGGGCCGTCTTCAGCGTCATGCCGCCGCGCGAAAGCCTGTCCTGGCGCTCCTCCGGCGTGGCGCCGAAGGCCGGGTCGGTCAGGATCTCGTCCCGGACCAGGGCGCAGTAGAACGGGTATTTGGAATCGCCGCAGCCGGACGGGACCGAACCCCGCCGCAGCCCCAGCGGCGCCTGGCTCAGCTCCCGCGCCTCGCCGGCATCGATCACGCCGCGGAACTGGAGGGTGGAGATCACGGTGTTGCGCCGTGCCTTGGCCGCCTCCGGGTGCCGGACCGGGTCGTAGACCGTGGGGCCTTTGAGCATCCCGACCAGCAGCGCGGACTGGGCCCGGTTGAGTTTGGCCGCCGTGGTGCGGAAATAGATCCGCGCGGCGGCCTCGACGCCGTAGGCCAAGTTGCCGAAATACACCGCGTTGACGTAGCGGGTGAGGATTTCGTCCTTGCTCAGCCTCCTCTCCAGCTCGATGGCGTACCTGGCTTCGCGGATCTTGGCGTTGTAGGTATCCCCGACGGCCACGGATTCCTCGGTGGCATCCCGCGCATTGTTGACCAGGATGTTCTGCACCAGCTGCTGGGTGATCGTGGAGGCACCCTGGGTGTGGGTTGAGAGGGCGTTATTGACCAGGGCGCGGGTCACCCCGTACGGGTCCACGCCGCGGTGCTCATAGAAGCGGACGTCCTCGGTGCTGATCAGGGTCTGGAGGAAGACGTCGGAAACCTGGTCCAGCTTCACGTCGATCCGGTTTTCGCTGTAGAAGCGGGCGAATTCGTGCCCGTTCTTGTCCAGCAGGACGGTATGCTGCGGCAGCGTAGTGTCCAGCGGCAGCTCCGAGGGCAGTTCGTCCCACAGATCCACGGCGGAACGTCCGGCAGCCGAGATCGCCACCGCCGCCGGCGCCACCAGCGACCCGACGCTGACCGCCACCGCCGCCACCGCAGCCATCCAGAATACAGAGCGGGCAGCCGCATTGCGGCCGCGGTCCTCGTATCCCCTGGGCGCTGTCTCCATCAGTTGTTCGAGTCCGACAGAGTCGGGTTTCCTGCGTCGCCAAAGCCCCATGATGCCGACGTACGGAAGATCCTGTGGTGCCGCGCCTGCGCTCGGCCGGAGCCGGCGGAGGCCGGCGGCACTTCATCGTGCCGGGTGCATGCCTGCAGCCAAGGAATCAGGCGGAATTACCCCATGGAAAGCAGGATCCCCTTGCCGCCGGCGGTCCCCCCGGACCACGGTTCACATCGTCTGCCGCACTCCTCCTTCCTCGAAGACGGAGCAATCATTCTGAACAGTAGAGCGTCTGCGGCAACTTGGATAGGGCCTTGGCCTAATCGAAATCCGGGCCGGGGCAAGAAGGCCCGGAATGCAGAACACCCCGGATCCTGAATCAGGATCCGGGGTGCAGCGTCCCGGCCGGGACGGCGGTGGCAGATGAGGGATTCGAACCCCCGTAGGCAGTGCCAGCTGATTTACAGTCAGCCCCCTTTGGCCGCTCGGGTAATCTGCCGAACGTCTTCATCGAAGACCGCTTCCGTTTGTGGAAGCAAGACAACCTTACACAAACTTGGCCTGAGTTTCGAATCGGGCGTTTCCGGCCGCCGCCATGCCCCTCCGCAGGACCGCCCGCGCCTCAGCGGCCCTGCATGATCCGCGCCGCAAGCTGGGCGGTGAACCGGTCGGCCTGGGCCTGCGTGACCAGCCCCAAGGACACCGCCTGCTGCATCTCCTGGCGGATTCCGGCGATGCGTCCGGCGCGCTCCCGGGCTGCATCCGGCTCGGACCGCAGCAGGCCGGCCTGCACTTCCGGCGCGTCGATGCCGCGGCGGGCCAAGGTTCCGGCAGCAGCTGCCGACAGCTGGGCATGGGCCCCGAACGTCTGCGGAACGGCGGCCTGTGCCGGGGCCGTGCCCAGCACTCCCAGGACGCTGACGGCGGCTGCCGCCAGAAGCGACCCTGCTGCCACCTTCATCGACCGGACGACATAGCGCGGGCGGCTCCCCATGTAATTGCTCCTTCGACTCTTTGGTTCGTATCGATTAACCGAAACCAGTCTTGCCAATCCATATGAACGGTTACTGCCGGAAACCTGTGCGTTTGCTGGGAAGCTGCAGGCCGGGCGCCAGCCAGTAGGCTAGGGAGGAGAATATCCGGCCCCAGCGAGGAGGAAACATGGCCAGCGAGTCTTCGTTCGACATCGTCAGCAAGGTGGACAAGCAGGAAGTGGCAAACGCCCTGAACCAGGCGCAGAAGGAACTGTCCCAGCGCTACGACTTCAAGGGCGTCGGTGCCGAGGCGGATTTCAGCGGCGAGAAGATCCTGATGAAGGCCAACTCCGAGGAACGCGTCAAGGCGGTGCTGGACGTGCTGCAGTCCAAGCTGGTCAAGCGCGGCATCTCGCTGAAGTCCCTCGACGCCGGCGAACCCTACGCATCCGGCAAGGAGTACCGCATCGAGGCCTCGATCAAGGAAGGCATTGCCCAGGACCAGGCCAAGAAGATCAACAAGATCATCCGCGATGAAGGCCCCAAGGGTGTGAAGTCCCAGATCCAGGGCGACGAGCTGCGCGTCTCCTCCAAATCCCGCGACGACCTGCAGGAGGTCATCTCCCTGCTGAAGTCCTCGGACCTGGACGTGGACCTGCAGTTCATCAACTACCGCTGATATGTAGAGAGGTTTGTCAAGAGGCAGTGGTGAGCGGCTCCCGGCTGGTTGGGTCGGGAGCCGCTCTTTTGGTGCCGGCCAGGGCACGGAGGGGGCGGCTGGGCGGACTGTTGTCGACTGGCATGGTCAGGCTGACACACGCGGGTTGGTTCCGCATGACGATGTGTTCGGCGGACTCTACCGTGGTCTAGGACCGGGCGTCGCAGGCGTTGGGGCCGGCTGCCCATAGCGTTCTCCCGGGTTAGGTCCCACATGCTGCCCATGCCGCCGGTCCACGCCGGCGGCCGGCACGTTTCGGGGTCAGGCCGCCTTCATCGCGGCTCCTTGCTGGAGGGGTACGGCCAGTGACCAGCACCAGCCGGCCAGTTCGCGGGCGACGGCCGTGTTGGCTTTGGTGGAGGCCTTGTTCCGGGCGTCGAAGGCTTCCCAGCGGCGGTGCAGGCGCTGGTTGCCTTCCTGGGCCCGGATTCGGGTGGCCGGGTCGACCAGTTCCCACTGCTTGAGCAGGCGCACGCCGGGTCTGCGGTAGGGGCGGCGGTGGATCCAGGCCGCTTCGGCCAGGAGCCAGCGGGCGTGGCTGTTGCCGGCCTTGGTAATCGCACCCTGCCTGCGGGTCTGCCCGGAAGAGTCTTCGGACGGGACCAGGCCCAGGTAGGAACCGATGGTGGCGCCGGTGAAGCGCGTCCAGTCTCCGATCTCGGCAGCGAGCCCGAATCCTGCGGCGGTGTCGATCCCGCGCAGGCAGGTCAGGGCGTTGATCACCGGCGTGTATTCACAGTCCGCGGCAGCGGATGCGACCAGCTTGTCCAGCCGCTTGCGCCGCTGCACTGCCAGCGACTCGGCTTCGAGCAAAGACTCGAACACGGCCTGGGCGGCCGGATGATCAAAGTGTTGCCGGCCCAGCCACGCCGAATGGGCGCGGGTCCAGTGCGAGGCTTCCGGATAGACGGCGCCCTGGCGCAGCAGCATCGCGTTGATCCGCTGCCGGGCGTGGGTGAGGTCTTTGACCGCAGCCGCGTGGGCGCGGCAAAGGTCCCGCATCGCTTCCTGGTCCGCAGTGGGCACCCTGACCGGCACGATCTCCCCGAGCCGGAGCATCCGGGCCAGGGACATTGCATCACGTTTATCGGTTTTGACCCGGTCTCCCGGTGCCCGCAGCAGCCGCGAGGGCGCAGCGACCTGGCACTCGATGCCCGCCCCGGCCAGGGTGCGGGCCAGCCAGAAGCCGGTCGGTCCGGCCTCATAGGTGACGGCAATGGGGCCCGGCAGCCGCTCAAGCCAGGCCGTGACGTCGTCGGGGGCGAGGGTCTGTCGGATGATTTCCCCGGTCGTCGAATCCAGGGCGCAGGCGGCGATGCTGCGGGCATGGACATCCAATCCCACAGAGGTACGCTCGAACATAGCTGGGACCTCCTGATCTTCAAATGTGGCACTGCCAGTCCACACCCGCCGCCCCGGGCAGGGGAACGGGTGTCGCGGAACCTGGTAACCCACGACTGTTTTGAAGCCGAGGCCCCAGCCCCGCTGACGGCCCGTCCGATAGAGGCCATCACCGCCGGGCAACAGGCCCCGACGCGCCGCCGGCCAACTCCGGGCAACCTGCCCGGTGAAGCCGGCACGGCGGGACCGCCCCGGCGATAATGGCCGGTCGGACGGACCGGGGTGCGGAACCCCGAAACTCTTCGGGTAACCCCCGCCCCTTCATATTTCTAATGGGTAGTGGCAAGCCCGAGGCTTGCTGCCAGACTTGGCCCCCTCGGGCCGGGCGTGACTCGCTTCATATCCGACGTCTAGGCCTCGAACAGGCCCTGGCCCAGGTAACCGCCCTCGGGCACACCGGGTGGCACGGCGAACAGGCCGGACCCGGTGTGCCTGAGGTATTCGGCCAGGGCGTCCCGGCGGGCCATTGTCGCCTGCATCGGCACGTAGTGGGTGCGCGGGTCCGAGACGAACGCGATGAAGAACAGTCCCGCATCCAGCCGGCCGAGGCTGTCCGATCCGTCGGTGTAGTTGAATCCTCGGCGCAGCATCTGCACGCCGCCGTTTCTGGACGGATGGGCCAGCGCCACATGGGAGTCGGCCGGCACCAACGGACCGTCGCTGCCCTGCAGGGCGAAATCCGGCGCGGTGAACTCCTTGCCGCCCGAGAGCGGGGAGCCTTCGCGCTTGGTGCGTCCGATGACCGCTTCCTGCTCGCGCAGGCTCGTGCGGTCCCAGGTTTCGATGTGCATCCGGATACGCCGGGCAACCAGGTAGCTGCCGCCGTTCATCCATGCTTCGCCGCCCTGCGCTCCGGAGACCCACACGTGGCCGGCCAGCGCCTCAGCATCCTCGCTCTTGAGGTTGGCCGTGCCGTCCTTGAAGCCAAAGAGGTTCCGGGGCGTCGTCTGTGCGCTGGAGGTGGACGAGGTGCGTCCAAAGCCGATCTGCGACCAGCGCACGCGCGCCCGGCCGAAGGCGATCCGGGCCAGGTTCCGTACCGCGTGCACGGCCACCTGCGGGTCGTCCGCACAGGCCTGGACGATGATGTCGCCGCCGCTGCGGGATTCCTCCAGCGCATCGCCGGGGAAATGCGGCAGCTCGATCAGCGCCGCCGGACGCCGGGCCGCCAGGCCAAACCGGTCCCGGCCCTCCTGCTCGAACAGCGTGCGGCCAAAGCCGACGGTGACCGTCAGATGGCTCGCGGAGAGGTCCGAAGCCTCGCCGGTGTCCTCCGGCGGCGCCTCGTAGTCCCCCGCGGTCGCCCCGCCGGCACCGATTTCCCGGCCCGCGGCCATGGCCTCGATGGCGGCGGTCCACTCCCGCAGCATCGCGGTGAGCTCGTCCCGGTCCGTCGTGGTGACGTCGAAGGCCGCCATATGCATCCGGTCCTGGGCCGGCGTCGTAATGCCCGCCTGGTGCGCGCCGTGGAAGGCGACGGCGTCGGACGCCGCCTGCGCCTCACGCGCGCCGGCCAGCGAGGAGCCAGCCAGCACGCCGGCGGCCAGGCCGAGCCCGCCGGTACCGGCCGCGGTGAACAGCGAACGCCGGCTGAAGCCCCGGCGCCCGGCGGCCGCTTCCGCGTCCTTCCCCGCCGGCTGGGGCGACGTGCGGGACACTACCGGACCACCGCCGCAGTCAGCCGCGACAGCGGCTCGCTGAGCGCGTCGACGGCGGAGCTGAGTTCCTTGACCTGGGCCTCGGTCAGTTCGTCATAGTAAACGAAGCCCTCACCCTTCCGATGCTGGTCCAGCAGCTGCTGGAGGGCCGCAAAGTTCTTCGCCAGCGAGGCATCGAGCTCCGTCCCGCTGCCGGCCAGCAACGGCTTCAGGTCTTCGTAGGCGATCCGCGCGCCGTCGACGTTGGCCTGGAAATCCCACAGGTCGGTATGCGAGAAGGTTTCTTCCTCGCCGGTGACCTTGCCGGTAGCGACCTCGTCCAGCAGCTCCTTGGCGCCGTTGGCCAGCTTGTCCGGGGTGAACGTCAGGTCCTGGGTACGCTGCTGCAGCTCCTCGGTGTCGGCCACCAGCTTGTCGGCCAGCTGCTGGCGCTGCGCCGCGGTTAGCGCCTGGTAGCCGGACGCAGGCTGCCAGAGGTCCTTCTCGGCGCGGTGCCAGCCGGTCCATTGCTGGCCTTCCTCGAGGTCCGCCTCGCGGGCATCCAGGACCGGGTCCAGGTCGCCGAAGGATTCGGCCACCGGCTCGATGCGCTCCCAGTGCATGCGGACGGGGGCATACAGTCCGCGCGCGGTGTCCTCATCACCGGCGGCGAACGCCTTGGCGAACTCCTTGGTCCCCGCCAGCAACTGCTCGGTCTGGTCCTTGACGTAGGCGGCGTACTGGGTCACGGCGGTCTGCTGCAGTGCGGCCCGGCCGGCGGAGACTTCCTGTCCCTTGGGCGCGGCATCCACCGTGAAGGCGGCACGGATGCCGTCGCCCACCATGCCCGGCTTGCATGCGGTGAAGTACTTGCCCTCGGGGACCATCACCACCAGGTCCCGGCTCAGGCCCGGGCCGATGTTCTCGACCTCGCCGACAATCCGCAGCCCGTCCTCGGCCAGCAGATAGAACTCGGTCACCTCGGTTCCCTCGTTCCTGACCGCGAATTTCAGCGTTCCGCCCGGTGCGCTGGTGCTGGAGAGCGTGCACGCGTCCGCCGTGCTGCTGACCTGGACGGCGCCGTCGCTGGCGGACGACTGCGTGTTGTCGGTGCAGCCGGCAAGCAGCAGAGCGGCAGTGGCAGCCACGGTGGCTGCGCCGCCGCGGGCATGGGTGTTCATCATCATGGGTTTGTCCTTGGGTGGGTAGGGTGCGGCGGGGCCGGTCAGGCGGCCGCGGAGACGGACCGGCCGGCGGCTGCCTGACGGTGGCCGGCGCGCAGGCTGCGGAAGAACAGGACCATCACCGGCACTACGTACAGCAGCCAGGCGGCAGCCTCGAGGACGGTAGTGGCGGGCGAGAAATTGAAGACGCCCTTGAGCAGCGTGCCATACCAGCTGCCCGGCGGGACCGCCGCGGAAACGTCGAAGGCCAGCGCATGCAGACCGGGCAGGAGGCCCGCTTCCTGCAGGTCGTGGACGCCGTAGGCGAGCACCCCGCCGGCGACGACGATCAGGGCCGCGCCGGTCCAGGTGAAGAAGCGGGAGAGGTTGATCCGCAGCACTCCCCGGTGCAGCAGGAAGCCGAGCAGGACGGCCGCGGCGATGCCCAGGACGGCCCCCGCGATCGGTTCCCAGGTCTCCCCTGTCGCCCGGGCGGCGGCCCACAGGAACAGCGCTGTCTCCAGGCCCTCGCGCCCCACGGCCAGCGCTGCGACCAAGGCCAGCCCCCAGCCGCGGGCCTGGGTGGCCCGGTCCACCTGGCCGCGCAGGTCGCTGCCGAGCGTCCGGGAGGCCTTGGCCATCCAGAACACCATCCAGGTCACGAAGCCGACGGCGACAATGGACAGGCCGCCGCCGATGGCTTCCTGCGCCTCGAAGGTCAGCCCGCGGGGCCCGAAGGTCAGCAGGGCGCCGAAGCCCACCGATACGGCAGCGGCAAAGCCGACGCCGGCCCAGACCCTGGGCACCAGCGGACGGCGCCCGGTCTTGGCCAGGTAGGCCAGCAGCAGCACGACCACGAGCGTGGCTTCGAGGCCCTCGCGCAGGCCGATGAGAAAGTTGGCAATCACGGCAAATCTTCTTCCGGTCGACCAAGCCTAGGTTAGGTAAGGCTTGCCTCCATGGAATTTTGCTATGCGCCGGCCATTGGTGGCAACTTGAAAGGTGGAATGCGTCGCCAGATGGCGGCGGCCGCCGGCTTAATCAGTCCGGCTGGCTGGTGGCACGGCGCCGCCGGCCGTCCATTCCGACGGCGTCGCCCGCCGGGCCGTCCGCCAGCGTCCCCTGCAGCGCCCGGCCGCCGATCGCCTCGCCCATCCAGCTCAGCGCCTCCCAGCCTCCGCCGTCGCCGTCGCCGTCGAGCACGACCACACCGGTATTGCCCAGGATGTTCCGGGCGACGTAGTCCGGACCCAGGTTCACCGCCCGGGCGCCGGCCCAACTGCGGATCATCGCGCCGTGGCTGACGATGGCCGCCGTCTGCAGGCCGGAAGCGAGCAGTTCCGCGATCACCTCGTCGAAGCGGCCGAAGGTTTCATGGCCGTCCGGGCCGCCGGGCATCCGCCGGCCCAGGTCCCCGGCGGTCCAGCCGAAGACTACCGACATATAAGCGCGGTGCGCCTGCGGATCGGCCGCCAGTTCCAGGTCCCCGGCGGAGATTTCGCGCAGCCCGTCCCGGACCTCGATCCGCAGCCCGGTGGTACCGGCCAGCGGCGAGGCGGTCAGCTGGGTACGCACCGCGGTCGAAGCCAGCAGCGTCTCGATCGGTTCGTCCGCGAGCGCCTGAGGCAGGGCCCGGGCCTGTTCCTGGCCCAGCCGGGTCAGGCCGGGGCCCGGGATGGCGGTGTCCAGCAGTCCCCTGACGTTGGAGGGGGTTTGTCCGTGGCGGATCAGGAGCAGGCGCATGGGTCCATTAAACCCGGTTATGCCCGCGGCGGACGCCGCTAGGCTCCGAGCGAGCGTCCGGCCATGCGCTCGAGCCGGGCCACCCGTTCGTCCATGGGCGGATGGGTGCTGAACAGCTGCCGCATCCCGCCGCCGCGGAACGGATTGGCGATCATCAGATGGCTGGTGTTGACCAGCTTCTGGTCCGCCGGCAGCGGCGCCCGGGCCGTGCCTGTTTCCAGCTTCCGCAGCGCGGATGCGAGCGCCAGCGGATCATCGGTCAGGCTGGCGCCGTCCTCGTCGGCGTCGTACTCGCGGGTCCGGCTGATGGACATTTGGATCAGCATGGCCGCGAAGGGGGCCAGCAGGGACATCGCCAGCAGCGCGATCGGATTGGCATTGCGGTTTTCGTTGCTGCCGCCGAAGAACATCAGGAACTGCGCCACCGAGGTGATCACGCCGGCCACCGCCGCCGCCACCGATGAGGTAAGGATGTCGCGGTTGTACACGTGCATCAGTTCGTGTCCCAGCACCCCGCGCAGTTCCCGCTCGTTGAGCAGCTGCAGGATGCCCTCGGTGCAGCACACCGCGGCGTTGCGCGGGTTCCGGCCGGTAGCGAAGGCGTTGGGCGCCAGCGTGGGCGAGACGTAGAGCCGCGGCATCGGCTGGTTCGCCCGGGCCGAAAGCTCGCGCACAATGCGGTACATCTCCGGCTGCTGCGCCTCGCTGACCGGGTAGGCCTGCATCGAGCGGATGGCGATCTTGTCGCTGTTCCAGTAACTGTAGGCGACCGTGGCCAGACCGATCAGCGCCATGATCCAGATGAAGCTGCTGTTCCGTGTGCCGGCGGCCAGCAGCGCGCCGATGCCCAGCAGGATGGCAAAGAGCACGCCGAAGAGCAGGGTGGTCTTCAGGCCGTTGAAATGATGGTGCACCGTTCCAGGTCTCCTTCTGCCTCCGGCCGACATGCCGGATCATCTGTAACAACGTTCGGCGGCGTCCGGCTGTTCCGGCGGCTGCCGGGCTACGGTACGGGGCGGCGGGCGTCGTAACGGGCGAAGCCCGGCTGCAGGCGGTGCAGCAGCCCGACGAGCAGGATGCAGGCGATGCCGCCGAGCACGGCCGCCAGGCCTTCGCCGAGCCACTGCCCATTGCCGCCGGCGACGGCGTCGCCCAGCCGCGGGCCGCCGGCGACGACCACGATGAAGATGCCCTGCAGCCTGCCGCGCATCGCATCGGGGGTGGCGGACTGCAGGATGGTGTTCCGGAAGACGCCGCTGACCGTGTCAGCGGCCCCGGCCACCGCCAGGCAGAGCGCGGCCGCCGCCAGCCAGGGCAGTGTCTGCCCGTGCGCGGCAGCGCCGGCGTTGCCGGCCAGCACGACGACGACGCCGAATCCGGCCACGGCGGCGCCCCAGAGCGCCACGCACACCAGCACGGCCAGGCCCTGCCGGTGGATCCGCCCGACCGGCCCGGAGAAGAGCGCGGCAAGGAACGCCCCGGCCGCCACCGCGGCCAGCAGGACACCGGCGGTGGCCTCACCGCCGCCGATAATGACCGCCCCGATGGCCGGCATCAGCGCGCGCGGCTGCGCCATCACCATGGCCGCCAGGTCCGCCAGGAAGGTCATGCGCACGTTCGGCCGCGTGCCCAGGAACTTCAGCCCTTCCAGCACCGAGCGCAGTCCCGCCCGCCGGACCTCGCCCTCGGGCGGTATCGGCGGGAGCTTGAACAGCGCCCACATGGCGGCGGTGAACGTCAGCACATCGACGGTATAGGTCCAGCCGAAGCCGGCACCGGCTACCAGCACGCCGGCGAGCAGTGGGCCGAGGGTCATGCCCAGGCCGAAGGTCATCATGGTCAAGGCGTTGGCCGCCGGCAGCGACTGCCGGCTGACCAGCCGCGGCACGATCGCGCTGCGGGCGGGCTGGTTGACGCCGGCCGCGGCCGAATGCACGGCGATCAGCACATACAGCAGCCACACCTCGCGCAGGCCCAGCCAGGCATGGACGGCGAAGGCGGCGCTGCAGCCCCACAGCACCAGGCCGGAGTACAGGGCCACCTTGCGCCGGTCGTGCGCGTCCACCAGCGCACCGCCGTAGAGCCCGGCCAGCACCAGCGGCACCAGGCCGACCACGCCGATGGCGCCCACGGCCAACGTCGATCCGGTCAGCTGGTACACCTGCAGGCTGACCGCCACCAGGGTCAGCTGGGCGCCGACGGCGGAGAGCGAGGTGCCGGTCCACATCCTCCGGAAGTCCCGGCTTTCCTTCAGCGGCGTGAGGTCGGCGAGCAGTTGGGGCATGAGCAGATTCTACGCAAGCTGCAACTCCCGGACGCCGTTCGCAGCCTCCGGCACGGGCAGCTGGTCAGCCCCGGGCGTCCGGTTCGGCCAGGGCCCGCAGCAGGATCTCCGACAGCGAGGGATCGTCCAAGGTGCGGAAGTGCCCTGCCGAATCCAGTTCGATGTTTTCGGCGCCCGGCAGATGGCTGCCGACGGGGATGTGCGGGTCGAAGGTGCTGAAGACCGAGGTGATCCGGTGGTTGACGGACCGGTCTTCGGACAGCGCACGCAGGCCGCGGTTGCCCGGGGAGAATGCCCGGATGCTCGGAGCCAGGAACAACCTGGCGTAGACGGACCCGGAGAACGGGCTGTTGACTGCGACCATGTGCCGGATCCGCCCGGATGCTGCGGATGAAAGCATCGCACGCTTGCCGACCAGCCCGCCCTTGCTGTGCGCCACGATCGTCACGTTGCGCAGGTCGGCCTCGCGCAGGTAGCCGGCAACCAGTGCGGCCATCCTGCCCACTTCGCCGCGGTTGTAGCCCAGGGTACGGACCACATGGACCGGGTGTCCGGCCGCATGCAGCAGCCGGGCGATCCGGTGCATGAACTGCCAGTTCTCGTAGACGCCGGGGATCAGCAGCACCGGCCGGTCGCGGCGCGGCGCATGCCGGTAGGGCGCCGGATCGGCGCGGAACAGCAGTCCGCTCAGCTGCCTCAGGGCCGCATAGCAGTAGTCCAGCAGCCACCACCAGCCGCGGGCCGGCAGCCGGGCAGCGGTATGCGCGATGCGCCTCATGATCTGGCCGCCAGTTCCCGGCAATGCCGGGCCACGGCCGCCGGGTTCCGGTACATCGCGGCATGGGCCTCGCCGGGCACCTCCACGGCCACCGCCGTCGTGCCGGCAGCCGCCAGCTCGGTCAGCCACGACCGCGGGACGATGGGATCGTGCTCGCCCCGGACCAGGACCACCGGGACCCGGACCAGCGGCAGGCGTTCCTCCAGCCGGTGTCCGATCATGTACTCCGCATTGGCTAAATACCAGCGGCGTCCGCAGCGCAGATAGTCGCCAACCGCTGTCCACGTCACCATGGCCGGCTCCCGGAAGGTATCCTGGATCAGCCTCCGCCGCTGCAGCCGGATGGTCCGCTCCCGGCTATTGATGGCGGGCCCGAGCAGGACCAGCGACCGGACGGATGCCGGGTCGGCCAGCGCCATTTCGACCCCCACCTGGCATCCCATGGAGTGTCCGACGACGATGAAGCGGCCAGGCCGGAGTTGCTGCAGCGCCTGTGCGGCGAGTCTGCCGGTTTCCGGGATCGGCAGCGCCTGCACTGGGCGGCGCGCCGCGCCGAAGCCGGGCAGGTGCACGGCATGCACCGTTGCGGTCGATGCCAGTTCCCGCACCAGAGGGACAAAGTACCGCGGGGACATGCCGATTCCGGGTACCAGCACGAAGCGATCCGGCCCCGAGCCCCGGGTCTCGATCCGGAACTCCCTGCCTTCCACGCTCAGGCACTGCCATTCCATGCTGCTGACGCGCATAACACCTCCCTATGCCCGCAGCGCCGGCAGGCACGCTTCCATGTTAACGCGGAAGCCACAAAATAAGCCTCGCCTTATTACGAGCTATTCATAATTGTGTGGTTACATGGGCCACATGAGTTCGAAGGAATCTGTCACGGAGCGCGCAGCGCGGGAGGCCCGCTGGGCCGAGCGCCTGCACGACCACGGGCGCCGGGTCACCCGGCAACGCCTGGCCGTGCTGGACGCCGTCGAACACGCACCGCACGCCGTGGCGGAGGATGTTGTCAGCGCCGTCAGGGCGGAATTGCCGGGCATTACGGTGCAGTCCGTCTACGTGGTTCTTTCGGACCTGACCGATTCCGGCCTGCTGCGCCGGATCGAGGTCCCGCGGAACCCGGCCCGCTATGAAACCCGGGTTGGCGACAACCACCACCACATGGTGTGCCGGTCGTGCGGCCGGATCGACGACGTCGACTGTGCCGTGGGCGCCGCGCCGTGCCTGACTGCGGCAGGCGACCACGGATTCACGATCGACGAAGCCGAGGTCACCTACTGGGGCACCTGTCCCGACTGCACTGACCAGAAAGACCTTCACATTGGAAGATCCAACAAGGAGCGATAGATAAATGGCTGAGAACACCAAGCCGTTGACCACCGTTGCGGGCGCGCCCGTACCGGATAACCAGAACAGCCTGACCGCCGGCGCGCGCGGCCCGATGCTGCTGCAGGACGTCTGGTTCCTGGAGAAGCTCGCCCACTTCGACCGCGAAGTGATCCCGGAGCGCCGCATGCATGCCAAGGGCTCCGGCGCGTTCGGTACCTTCACGGTGACCAATGACATCACCAAGTACACCAACGCGAAGATCTTCTCCGAGGTAGGCAAGAAGACCGAGCTGTTCACCCGCTTCTCCACCGTCGCCGGTGAGCGCGGTGCCGCCGACGCGGAGCGCGACATCCGCGGTTTCGCCGTCAAGTTTTATACCGAAGAGGGCAACTGGGACCTGGTCGGCAACAACACCCCGGTCTTCTTCTTCCGCGACCCGCTGAAGTTCCCCGACCTCAACCACGCCGTCAAGCGTGACCCGCGCACCAACCTGCGCAGCGCCGAGAACAACTGGGACTTCTGGACCAACCTGCCCGAGGCCCTGCACCAGGTCACCATCGTCATGTCGGACCGCGGCATCCCGGCCACGTACCGCCACATGCACGGCTTCGGTTCGCACACCTACAGCTTCATCAACGACGCCGGCGAGCGCTTCTGGGTGAAGTTCCACCACCGCACGCAGCAGGGCATCAAGAACCTGACCGACGCCGAGGCCGCCAAGCTGGTGGGCGATGACCGCGAGTCGCACCAGCGCGACCTGTTCGATTCGATCGAGCAGGGCGACTTCCCGAAGTGGAAGCTCATGGTCCAGATCATGCCCGAGGCCGACGCGGATACCTACAAGTACCACCCGTTCGACCTGACCAAGGTCTGGTCCAAGAAGGACTACCCGCTGATCGAGGTCGGCGAGTGGGAACTGAACCGCAATCCGGAGAACTACTTCGCCGACGTCGAGCAGGCTGCCTTCTCGCCGGCCAACGTCGTGCCGGGCATCAGCTTCTCCCCGGACCGCATGCTGCAGGGCCGCCTGTTCTCGTACGGCGACGCGCAGCGCTACCGCCTGGGTGTCAACCACCACCAGATCCCGGTGAACTACCCGCGCGGCGCAGGCCTGGTCAACTCCTACCACCGCGACGGCGCCATGCGCGTGGATGGCAACCAGGGTGCGGTCCCGGGCATCGAGCCGAACTCCTACGGCCGCTGGCAGGAACAGCCGGCGTACCGTGATCCGGCCCAGGCCGTGGGCGCGGTGGCCGACCGGTTCAACTTCCGTGAGGACGACGACAACTACTTTGAGCAGCCCGGCATCCTCTTCCGCGAGAAGATGACCGCCGAGCAGCGGCAGGTGCTCTTCGAGAACACTGCCCGCGCCATCGACGGGGCTTCCGAAGCCACCATCGAGCGGCACATTGCCAACTGCACCAAGGCCGACCCGGCCTACGGCGAGGGCGTGCGCAAGGCCATCGAGGCCCTGCAGGCCGGCAAGATCGCCGCGGCGGACGTGAACTCCGACGCCGTCTAGGGTTCGCCGCCTGCCGAGGAACCCGCCGCGAGCGGCGGGGGCGGACGGACGCTGACCGCCACCTCCAGGCACTGCCCGGGACCGGCCACCATGGCCGGTCCCGGGCAGTGCTGTTTCCCCGGTTTGCTTCCCTGGTTTATTGCCCCGGTTGCGCCAGCAGATGCTCCCGTCCGAACATCCGGGCCGCATCGCGCGCCGTGGGCGTCCCCGCGTCCAGATCCGCGCCTGCTGCGCGGAGGCTGGCCACCACCGCGTCTTCACCCTTGAACAGTGCCCCGGCAATCGGGGACTGGTCCCGGTTGTTGCGCAGGTCGGGATCGCCTCCCCGTTCGAGCAGCATGCCCACGGTCTCGCCGCGTCCGTGGTAGGCGGCCAGCATCAGCAGCGTATTGCCCTCCGGGTCACGGACATCCACCGGCAGCCCGTGGTCGAGGAACTCAGCCAGCTCGCCGGTCCTGCCCTCGCGGGCAAGGTCCATGGCGAGGCCTACAACGCGTTTGGTCTGTTCGTCATCAAGCGGGATTTCGTTCGTCACAGCTCCAGCGTATCCGCCGAGGGCCCCGCGGCGAGCGAAGCGAACCGCGGGAGGCCGGTACGCGGTAGGCGATCGGGCCGGCCGGGCGTCCACGGCCGCCGCAGCGCCGCTTCCCGGTTACGAGGACCCGTGGCGCCGGTGCTCCTCGCGCTCGTGCACCCGCTGCTCGTGCGCCAGCCGGTGCTTTTCCTCCCGGTCGTGCTCCAGCGGAACCAACTCCGGGTGGTTCAGCCGCGAATGCTGCCGGCCGTAGGCGAAGTAGATGATCAGGCCGATCGCGAGCCAGATGGCGAAGCGCAACCAGGTCAGCGTGGTCAGGTTCAGCATCAGCCAGAAGCACAGCACCGCCGCCAGGATCGGCACCACCGGAGAACCCGGGACCCGGAAGGCGCGCGGCAGGTCCGGCCGTTTCTTCCGCAGCACCACCACGCCGATACTGACCAGGACGAAGGCCGAGAGCGTGCCGATGTTGATCATTTCCTCCAGCACGTCCACATTGGTGAACCCGGCCAGCAGCGCCACCAGCACGCCCGAGACGATCTGCACCCGGGCCGGGGTCCGGTGGTGCTCGGTGGTGTGGCTCAGCCAGCGCGGCAGCAGGCCGTCGCGGCTCATCGCGAAGGCGACCCGGGCCAGCCCCAGCAGCAGGACCATGATCACCGTGGTCAGGCCGATCAAAATGCCCACCGAAATCACTTCGGCCGCCCATTCCGCGCCGACGTCGACGAACGCGGTGGCCAGCGACGGCGACTCGGCGGCAGCCAGGTCCCGGTAGGAAACCATGCCGGTCAGTGCCAGAGCCACCAGGATGTACAGGACGGTCACGATGATCAGGCCCCCGAAGATGCCTCGCGGCAGCGTCTTTTGTGGATGGCGCACTTCCTCGGCACTGGTGGCCACGACGTCGAAACCGATGAAGGCGAAGAAGACCAGCGCGGCCCCGGAAAGAATGCCCAGGACCCCGTACTGGGCCGGCTCCGCGCCGCTGAGGAAGGAGAAGAGCGACTGGGTCCAGACGCTTCCGCCGCCGCCGGTGGTGGGGACGGATTGGGGGACGAAGGGCGTGTAGTTTTCCGCCCGCACGTAGGAGAAGCCGACCACGATGACGAACAGGACGATGCCGACCTTGATCAGCGTGAAGACGTTGTTCACCCGGGCGGACAGCTCGGTGCCCAGCACGAGCAGCGTGGTGAACACCGCCACGACCAGCAGCGGGCCCCAGGTCAGCTGCAGGCCCAGGAAGTTGACCGTCGAGGGCACATCCAGGTCGAACAGGGCAAAGACATTGCTCAGGTAGATGCCCCAGTATTTGGCGATGACGGCACCGGCGGTCAGCAGTTCGAGGATCAGGTCCCAGCCGATGATCCAGGCCAGCAGTTCCCCGGCGGTCGCATAGGTGTACGTGTACGCGCTGCCGGCGACCGGGATGGTGGAGGCGAACTCGGCGTAGCACATGATGGCCAGCGCACAGGTGACGGCGGCCAGCACGAAGGACAGCGTCACGGCCGGACCGGCATAGTTGGCGGCGGCCTTGGCTCCCACGGAGAAGATGCCTGCGCCAACGGCAACCGCCACGCCCAGGATCATCAGGTCGAAGGTGCTCAGCGTCCGCTTGAGCTGGTGGCCGGGCTCGTCCGCGTCCGCGATGGACTGCTCGATCGACTTGGTTCGGAAGAGGCTCATGGCTCAAGTATTCTCGCGTTGGCCACGGAAGAATACCCTCCGGACCGAGCGGACGCGGCCGGAGGGGCTATCGCCGGGCCGCCTCCAGCCCGGCCAGGAAGGCGTCCAGCAGTGCCTCGAAGGCAGCGGTGGCCTCCTGCCGCTGCCCGGTCAGCACGACGTCGTAGAGCAGTCCGTGCACCCCCGCGGCGAGCATCCGCCCTTGGGAGCCGGCTTCTGCCGGGGCCAGACCCCGGGCGCGCAGCCAGCCCGCCGCCGCCTCAGCCCAGGCCAGGTACACGGCGGCGGCGGCACGGCCCTGGCCGCCGCCGTCGGCGCCCTGGACCGCAGCCTCGAAGCCAAGCCGCTGCAGCCGGCGGTTGCCCTCCTGCAGCGAGCGGCGCCAGAACCGCAGCAGGCCCGCCCGGAATCCGGCGGGATCCAGCGCGGACAGGTCCCCCGCGAGGTCCGGCCCCAGGGAGGCATAGATCCTGTCGCTGATTTCGGCGATGAGCTGGTCCCGGGTACCGAAGTGGTAGACCAGCATGTAGCTGCTGATCCCCAGCCCCTCGGCCAGGCTGCGGAAGGACACCTCGGCCAGCGACTTGTCCTTGAGGTAGTCCAGGATGTCGGCGAGCAGCTGCGGCTTGCGCTGCGGGTTCTGCGGCCGGGCCATATGCTCCTTTGGGATCCTTGCCTGCTGGTGGGCCCAGAATATCTTTTCCGGGCCCCAGCGGCATGCCGCCGTGACGTAGAGCACAGAGGCCGGGATACTGGAACCGGGACTGCCGGGGATGCAGTCCCGCCGCCCGGCTGCCGGGCGGGGGACCATCAATCCAAGGATGGACATCGTGGCATTCACCTGGCCTCTGCTGCGGCGGGGAGCAGCAAGGCGGACCGGAAGCGGTGCCGCCGGGAGCGGCACCGCGGAGACCAGGCGGCTGATCCGGAGCCTGGAGCGGACCTATCCCGGATCGCGGGCGGAGGCCACGAGCACCGACAAGGTGCGCCTGGTGCTGCCCGGCGGCGACGTGCTGACGTTCTACGTCAACCGCTGAGCGGCCGCGGCCTGGTCGCGGGAGATCTCCACCATCTCGGCCCGGGGCACCACCTTGATCCGCTCGCGTGCCACAGCCGGCATGTCCTCGCCGCCGTCGAATGAGGCACCGAGGCTGAGTTCGTGGGCATCGAGCCTGAGCCAGCCCTGCCAGGTGGTGTATTCGACGCCGCGCTCGCGCAGCAGGGCGATGATGGCGTCCTCGTCCGGGTTCGCCGCCGCCGGCAGCTCCGGCCGGTCCTCGAGCAGGCAGCCGATGGTC
>NZ_JAKLTQ010000029.1 GCF_022012395.1 Arthrobacter hankyongi | reverse complement strand
GTTCGTATCGCTTCGCCCTTGCATCAGCACCGGATAGTTTCCGGCCGGGCCGAACCCGTGCCGCTGGCAGGCATGCAAGGAATCTAGGAAGGGCAGGTAGCCGGTTGGGGCCACTTGGGTTAAGCGGAGGTAAGCGCCCCCCTACGTTCTGTTGACAGGCCTTGATTTCTTCCGTGGTGGTGACTAATGACACCTGAATGCAGCGGCGTGTCCTCTTGCTGCCAGGGGCTGTCCGAAACTATGGCCGCGGGCGTACCCTTGCGCTATGATCTGCAGCTTTGGAGGCTGATTGTCATGATCCGTCGACGTTCACGCTGGCTCGCAGCCGCCGTCGTTCCGTTGGCCGTAGGCGCGGGTGCCCTCACTTGGACCGTCCAGGCCAGCGCTGCCCAGGACCTGCCGGCGAAGTCCGCCGAGGAGGTTCTGTCGATGGCGCTGGGCAGCGACGTCAAGACGTTTTCGGGGGCGCTTGAGCAATCCTCGGAATTGGGCCTGCCCGAACTGCCGGATACCGGTCCGGCAGCCGATGTCGGCGTGGCCACGGCGCTGGACCTGTTCACCGGAACGCACACGGCCCGCGTCTTCGTGGACGGTCCGGACAAGGCCCGCCTGCAGGTGATGGACAGGCTGGCCGAGCGGGACGTGATCCGCCAGGGCCGGAGTGTCTGGTTCTACAGTTCACGGGACAATACCGCGGCCCACCTGTCACTGCCGGAACGCACCGGCCCCGGTGCCGGATCCCCGGAGGAATTCGGCCAGCCGGACGCGGTGCAGACTCCGGACCAGTTGGCGCGGCGCCTGCTGTCCGCCGTGGATTCGAGCACCCAGGTCACCGTCGGTCCGGAGACCGAGGTAGCGGACCGTGCGGCCTACGAGCTGGTGCTCGATCCGCGCAGTTCGGCGACCTTGGTGGATTCGGTGACGATCGCCGTGGACGCCCAGACCGGAATGCCCCTGAGCGTCCAGGTGCAGGCGCGCAACCAGCAGAAGCCTGCCTTTACCCTCGCGTTTACCGAGCTGCAGCTGCAGACCCCGTCGGCCGAACTGTTTACCTTTACGCCGCCGCCGGGCGCCAGCGTGCAGGAACGCACCCTGCAGGCACCTGCCCGCGAGGGCAAGGCCCCGGGCGCCGTGCCATCCCAGCAGGACAGCGGCTACACGGTAGCCGGCGAGGGCTGGGACGCCGTCGTCGCGCTGCCCGCCGGCAGCGTGCCGGCAGACGTGGCCGGATCCGAGCTTCTCCGGCAGGCGACGTACGCCGTTCCCAACGGCCGCGCCATGACCACCGCATTGGTGTCCGTCCTGCTGACCAACGACGGACGGGTCTTCGCTGGCTCGGTGCCGCTCGAACGGCTGCAGGCCGCAGCCGAGGCCCGGTGACAGCCGGCGCCCCGACTGCCGGACTGGCGATCGAAACCCGGGGGCTCACCAAGCGCTTCGGGCGGCAGACCGCCGTCGACGGCATCAGCCTGGCGGTGCCGCGGGGAAGTGTGTTTGGGTTCCTTGGCCCCAACGGTTCCGGCAAGACCACCACCATCCGGATGCTGCTGGGGCTGGCCCGGGCAACCGGCGGACGTATCCGGGTGCTGGGCCAGGACATGCCGCACAGCTGGCAGGACGTGTTGCCGCGGGTCGGCGCCCTGGTCGAGGGGCCGGCCTTCTACCCCTTTCTCTCCGGCACCGCGAACCTGCAACG
Source organism: Arthrobacter hankyongi (assembly GCF_022012395.1). Lineage (GTDB taxonomy): Bacteria > Actinomycetota > Actinomycetes > Actinomycetales > Micrococcaceae > Crystallibacter > Crystallibacter hankyongi. The sequence goes on along the minus strand of NZ_JAKLTQ010000029.1, from coordinate 53,681 downwards.
GCTCGACGCCGCGGACGGGCGCGCGCCGTCGTCCACCCGGAGCGCACGGGCGGGCGAGGCGCTCGAACGCGTCGGCCTGACGCATGCCGCCGGCAAGAAGGTCCGGGCCTACTCGCTGGGCATGAAGCAGCGCCTGGGCATCGCCGGCGCCCTGATGCTGCCCCGCGAACTGTTGGTCCTGGACGAGCCGACCAACGGACTGGACCCGCAGGGCACCCGGGAGGTCCGCAGCCTGGTCCGTTCGCTGGCCGCCGGGGGCACCACGGTTTTCGTCTCCAGCCACCTGCTGGCCGAGGTCGAACAGATCTGCACGCATGCGGCCGTGATGAGCGCCGGACGGCTCGTGGCGCAGGGCAGCCTGGACGAACTGCGCGCCGCGGGCCGCCGGCAGGTGCGGATCCAAACGCCGGACGGCGACGCGGCCCGCCGGGTCCTCCTGGATCTCGGACTGGCCCCGGAACCGGGCCCGGGCAATGGCGCTCCGGTCACCGCCCCGCTGGACTACCACCTGGCGCCGGAGCGGATAGTCGCCGCGCTGGTGGCCGCGGACGTGAGGGTGCGCGGATTCTCGGTGGAGGCTACCAGCCTCGAGGAACGCTTCGTGGCGCTGACCGGGGAGGGCTTTGATGTTGCGCATTGATCCAGACACCACGGGGCGCGGACCGCGTACGACGGCGGTGCGCCGCGGCACGGCGGGCTGGGCGCTGCTGGGTTCGGAACTGAAGGTGCTGTTCCGCCGCAGCCGAACCTGGGCCATGCTGCTGGCGCTGGCCGCGATCCCGGTGCTGATTGCCGTCGTCGTGAAAATCGCCTCCTCGGGGCCGGATCCGGGCGAGGGGCCGCCGTTTCTGGACCGGGTGTCCCAAAACGGGCTGTTCGCCGCAGTCACCGGACTGGTGGTATCCATCCCGCTGTTCCTGCCGCTGACCGTCGGGGTCGTCGCCGGGGACACCATTGCCGGGGAAGCCGGCCTCGGCACACTCAGGTATCTGCTGGCGGCTCCGGCCGGGAGGCTGCGGCTGTTGGCAGTCAAATATGCCGGTGCTGCGGTGTTTTGCCTCGCGGCGACGGTGTCCGTGGTGGCTGCCGGCATCGGGATCGGTGCAGCCCTGTTTCCGGTGGGGCCGGTGACGCTGCTCTCCGGGGATACGATCACCCCCGGTGAATCGCTGCTGCGGCTGCTGCTCGTCGCCGGCTACGTCAGCGTGTCACTGTTGGGGCTCAGCGCCGTCGGACTGTTTATCTCCACGCTCACGGTGGTGCCGGTAGGTGCGATGGCCGCCACGGTGGTGCTGTCCATAGTCGCCCAGGTGCTGGACAGCCTGCCGCAGCTGGAGTGGCTGCATCCGTGGCTGTTCAGCCACTACTGGCTGGGTTTCGCTGACCTGCTGCGCCAACCGGTGGAATGGGGCTCGTTCGTGGATAATGCGCTGTTGCAGGCGGGTTACCTGGCGGTTTTCGGAGCACTGGCCTACGCCAGGTTTGCCCGGAAGGACATCCTGACCTGACCCACGGTCACGGCGTCGTTTCGAAGGACTCCGCCCGCGATTCCAGGATGCTTTCGGCCGCCTGGATGGCTTCCGCATAGCCGTCCCAGTAGTCCTTGCCGCCGTCATCCGCGCCGCCCTTCGCATCAGCGATTTCGGTGGCGGCGTCGCGCAGCACCTGGGCGGCCATGGACGGACCTCCGGCAGCCAGGGCCGCGCGGGCCCGGGCCTGGTAAGTGCCCCGCACCGCCATCCCGTCCGGCCCGTCCAGATTGTCCCAGTCTGCCGCATGACCGGCAGACGCATACAGCGCCTTAGCGGCCGCGTCGATGGCTTGCTCGGGGATCATCCCTCCAGCATGGGTGGGCACGCCCTGTCACTGCAACCTGTGCCGGTGGACTGAAGCGCCGGTAGGAGCGAGCGGGGGCCGGCGTCCATGATTTCAATGATGCAGCCTGGGCCAGCGCTTACGGCTTCTTTCGGCCGTTGGCGGCCGGTGCCGGTGGACCTTGTCTGCACGCGGGAGGGGATCGTGAAGAACCCAGTAGACAAGCAGCCATGCGGCAACGGCGATGACTGCCAATAGCAGCAGGGTGATGATCATGAAGATCACATCCATGGCTGCCCCGCTTCAGTGTTGTCGGCGGAGCTTGATCCGTCGTCGGCAGGTACCCGGAGAGTAAGGGAAACGGCCCGGACGACCATGCGCACAGCCTGGCCGCATAACTGCTCCTTCCATTCTCCGCCCGCTTTCCGGCAACCGGGAAGCGTCCGGCAAAATTGCCGTAGGCCAGCACGGCAACCGAACCCGGCCTCAGGCTCGACGACGGGGGAGCCCCGGTCCAGGCGCAATTGCCGTGACCGGTACGGAGGTGGGCGGGAGGCTCCGGCTTGTCTCAGGGCCGGAGCCTCCCTGTCTTGGCATGCCGCCCTCCGGATGAAGGGGGAAGGAGGACGGGATACAGGCGCGGCACTTGGGGGATGGTGCGCCTGCTGCCGGGCTTGAGTCTGCCATTAAAACGAAGTGCTTGGAAATCGGCTGCGACAGGGTGGGAAATCACCGAAGATGGCGTCTGACCTGCGGCTTTGATGGTCCGGCAGTCTGACCCGGGACGTTTGACAGGGGAAAGGATGATAGACCGTGGCGGTGTCGATCAACATATGCCGCTTAAAAGCTGAGCGGCCCTGACTGGACGTTCCGCAGTCAGAGCCGCCTACTCTGCGCCCCGGACAGGAATCGAACCTGCGACCAAGAGATTAGAAGGCTCCTGCTCTATCCGCTGAGCTACCGAGGCATATGGGCCTTGAGGCCGATTCACTGTCAGATTACTGTCAACTTCTCGGCCGACAGCTTCTGACAGCGGCTGCGGACTGTCGGTTTTCTGTCAGTCCGCAGGGCTCAAAATCCACGATTACTCTATCAAGTCATCGAGCGCACTGGATGCGGCGAATAGCGATTCCTCGAACAAATCCGCGTACGTGTCGAGGGTCATCGTTGCCGAGGCGTGGCCGGCAATACGCTGGGCCAGCTTCACATCTTTGGTCCGGTGCAGGATCAGACTTACCGCTGTATGCCTCAAATCATGGAAGGTCGGAGCCGGATCCATTCCCTCGGTCGCAGGACGCAGGACGCGGGCCGCAAAGTTGGAGTGGTGCAGGCGTCCCGGTGCATGGCCGTCCGGTGTGTAGTTGCCAGACTGGAACAGCAGTCCATCTTTGCGCGGCCTGGCCTGGAACACCATGTCGGCCACCTTGGCGGGAACGGGCACAGTGCGCTTCTCACCGTTCTTGGTATTTGGTGAAGGACTGTTGGTGTCACCTGCCTTCCAGGAGCGCACTACGTCCAATAGGTAGCCGTCCGGCATCTTACGGATGTCGGAAGCTCGCAAGGCAGTGACCTCGCCCCAACGAAGTCCGGTCGTCCCGGCCAGCATGACGAGGTCCGACCAGGGGGCGCAGCGTTCTGCGAGGGCCTGCAACTCCGGCATCGTCAGATAGGCGCGTCGCTTCTCGACCGGGGCCTTGGGTATGTATCCGGCGCGGCCCGTGGCATCCTTGGCCGGATTCTTCGGCAGCAGCTCCAGATACACCGCGTGATTCATCAGCCGACCGAACATCTGGGCGACGCGGCGGCGTGTATTGGCGCCGGTCTGTTTGCCGTTTCCTATCTCCAACTCGGTCACCCATTTGGCTACGCCGCGCGGGTTCACCTTCGCCAAGGGCGTGAATGCCCAATGGGGCTCAATGTGCTTGTGCCAGTTCTTGCGGTAGTTGTCCTCTGTGCTGGCCGCAATGGGTTTGCCGCGCAGGCCCTGCGTTGTGAGGAGCTGCATCCAACTGGCGTACAGCTCGCCAATTGTCATCTTCTCGGCTTCGCGGGGATTGATGTAGGTGCCGGCGTTAATCGTTGCCCGTTCGCCCGCTTCGTAGGCTTCGGCTTCGCTCTTGAGCCGAAACGCCTTGCGCTTGCGTCCACCGCCCGGAAGCTGGAAGTCAGCCACCCAGGGCTTTTGAGCCGAACCGATTCCTGCGGATGTACGCTTCTTGCGCGAGTCGTAGACCGTCACCTCCGCAGCATAGCAGGAGCAAAATGTTGACAGGGTTGATGCTGTCAGACATCCTCCCCTGAATTGCTGCATCGCCTGTGCTGATGATGCTTGATGCCGCGGGCAGGAATTACATGGCGCCGGCGCCATGTCCACATTCATGCTCCTCGTACGGGGTTTCGGTCCTGTGCTTCGTTCCCGCGCCTCGCGGCGCAGATATTTCCGTTACCGAAGTCGGGCAAAATTTTTTTTCTGTCGACTACTCGGACGGCATCAACAACATGTACGCTCTATTTAAATCCGGAGCGATCAACCCGATCCGCGGGGAGTGATAGAACTTCAAGAGGGTAATTTTTTAATGAGCAATCTGTTTTCAGCAATTCATAGATGCCGCGCAGCGACCGCTATGTGGCTAACATGAATTGGCGAACGAGGTTCAATAAATTGAAAGAATTGGAACAGCAATACATCAGCCGGAAAGACGCGGCCAAGTACCTTGGGATGTCTGAAAAGTGGTTGGCCCAGACAGGACGTTACCTGGTGCCCCACTACAAGTTCGGCGGTTCCTGCCAGTACAAACTGTCAGACCTTGATAACTGGGCACGCCAGCAGCGGGTGATGCGGTAGGGGAGTGGGCCGGCCGCGACCAAATCGGCAGGTACCCTGCGGTGCGCGAGAAATCCTGTCGCACTGGGAGGTCGAAGAAGCCGCCCGGCACTGGCTAAAGTTGGCCGTGCACCGGGCAGCCTCGTGGAATCCTGCCACCAGCTATGACGAGCAGGAGTACATCGACGCTGTAGATGCTTCGGCCGTGAAACCGAAGGTCAAGAGGTCCATTATCGCCACCGCTAAGGCGGCAGACCGCACCGGCGTCACCACCATCGACCGGGCAATGATCGCAGCGGAAGTCGGCTACCGCGACCCGGACATCATCGCCGACCACCGGCATGAGCGGAGCGATACGGTCCCATGAAGTCCTGGATGCGGTGGAATACGTCCAAGTATCTGCGGCTGACCTTGCCGCACTGGCATGACATCCAAGACGCGCGGGTGCCGGGCCGACGGTTCGCAGGCTGAGTATTCCCTCAACGTGTCGCGCTGGTCAGAAATCTACGAGCCGCAGCATCGAAGACAGTTCACGCATAGGGATGCCCTGCTGTGTTTCCGGTCAGTCTGCCCTACTCCACTGTCTGGATGGCCGGGCAATCCAACCCCGGCCACTCACTAACGCTGGCTCACCGGCACCTGGATCCCAGCTGCCAGAACAGCGACTAAACCCCTGCCCCGGTAATCAAGTACCGGGGCCACATTCCCTGGAGCCCCATCGGGCACCTGGAGTCCATCAAACAGAGGATTTATGAGCCGCACCATGTCCACGGACGCCCCCCGCACCGTTACGCATCCTGCATGCGGAGCGAGCTGGCCGAATCACAATACCAACAGCCACTGCACTCAGTGCCACCAGACCTTCGGCAACCACAAGATCGCCGACCGCCACCGCATCGATGGTCCCGCCGGCCGCAGGTGCCTCGACCCTGCCCAGATGAAGGTCAACGGCCACGTCCCCGTCATGATCGACGGGATCTGGGTCTCCGGCGCGCGGTTCACCGCTGCCACTACCATCTTCCGTCAGACGGCCTAAACGATGGGTCCGACAGCCACTGCAGTGCGGGGCGGGCACGGAACACACCGGCCCTCGCCCCCTGCGTGCCTCTTGCCCGCAGATCCCAGCGCGCCGGGGAACTCCGGAGGGCCGTGATTCCTGAAACCTGGCAGGTAGCCAGGGACTGGCTCACCTACCGCGAATGGCGGAGGCTGTACGAGCGGCAGCGCTGGCGGCAGGTAGAGCAAGCTGCTAATGCCTTCGACCATGAACGGTACCGCGCCGCCTCGCAACTGAAGCTGCCGGTGCAGAAGACGCTGCTGTTTATGGCTGAATGGGCCGACCCTTCGGGCTGGAACCGCATCTCCAAGATCCGTATTGCCCAAGCCCTCGGAGTGTCGGAGCGTACAGTGACTCGCCACTGGAATGCTGCCCGCGCGGCGGGATTCCTGCGGAGCCATGACTATCCGGTCGCACAGCGGCGGACCAGCGACCACTGGCTGGCATTGCCGGACCTCGCCGGCGCGACAGGACCCGACTGGACCGGGTACGCCGCCGCGTTCATCCCCTCACCCGGCCAACCTCCGTTCTGATTACCGCATTTTTGTCACCCAATATAAATAACCAAGGAAGCACTCATGACATGTGAAATCCCAGACTGCGGCCGCCCTGTTTCCTCCGGCCTGATGTGCGGAATGCACCACAATCCGAGCCGCAACCACCCCGGCACCCTGGGCAAGCTCCATACTCCCATCGGGGCACATGGACGGGAATGCTGCCGCTCCGGTGACCTGGAGATTGTGGCAGGGGAGCTGAATCAGAATCTGCTCCCGGCACGGCGTAACGACGTCTTCCAGAACCTGGGTGAGATGCTCCCGGGCGGCAAGCGCGGGCTGCCCATCAACCGGACCAGGAATGTCTCGCTTGAAAACATCTCCTATGTCGGTGGCCAGTGCAGCGGCGGGGAGTGCTGATGGTACGGATCTTTACTCTTGAGGAGGCCATGCAGTTGGAGCAGCCCACCTGGGTTGTGGAAGGCATGGTCCATTCGGCACTGACCTTGGTTACCGGCCAGCCTAAGAGCGGTAAGTCCTCTCTGGTGCAGAACCTGATTGCTGCGGTGCTGACTGAAGCGAAGTTCCTCGGGCGCTCAATAGCCGATGTCGGCCGTGTCGTGGTCCTGACGACGGACGCCGCCGGTGTGCCGGAATACCGAGACCGTGTCATCGGAGCGGGGGTGACGGCGGCAACGGCTGGCGAGCGGCTGAGGCTGGTCGAGGCACACTCCCTCGACCAAGTAGTCCTTGGAGAAATTGCGAACGTGATCGGCCCCGGTGAGGGCGACCTGTTGATCATAGACCACCTGTCCGACATGGCCGGCAGCCTCAATTCCCAGGAGGACGTCACCCGCATCATCCAGCTGATCCTGGAGGCGGCCAACGGGGCTGCCGTCGTCCTGCTGGCTCACTCCACAACCGTGCGCAATGCCAACGGTTCGACCGCCAAGAAACCGCTCGGGTCGACGGTCATCGAGGGCAAGGCCCGCTGGATCGTCCATGTGGAGCGGAAAGGTGACCGGCTGACCGTGACTACCAGGGGCAACGAACTGCAGGGCGAACGCGTCACCGTCGCCGTGGGAGAACGCGCCACCGACATGGCCGTCTCGGATGTCGTCTCCAGCGGAGAACTGTCAAAGAAACGCTCGGGCAAGGCGGAGGCGACCAAGCGGGAGCAGCTTGCGTGGTACCGGGCGAACTGCGGCGGGAAGACCAACACGGAGGCAGCCGCCGCCCTGGCCGCACAGTTCGGAAGTGAGAAATCGACATGGCAGAACAGGCTGGCACCCAAAGGCTGGATGGGACAGGAACTGGCCAAGGATTCACTCACTCACTGACTCACTCTATGTACACCCCCCAGTGAATCGAAGATCCACTTCCCCCCAATAAAACTATAGATTCCATGAATGAAGGATCTGAATGAAGTAATCAAAGCCCTGAACGCGACTGCAGGATAATATCCTGATAGAACCCTGTAGGGTTCTTGTGGAGAATGCAGTACCTTCAGATTGATGATCAGGTCTGGACATGAATTTCCCCAGCATGCGGCAGGAGCCGCGCCAGCGGCGACCACCCGCATGCTGATGGACTCATACGATGAGATACTGAGGACCGCATTCTTCTGATGATGTTTTGCCTGAAAGCTTCCGTTTAGCGCTGAACATTTCATGGGATCCATCTCCGATTCTTCATATTGATTGATGAAGTTACCGTGATAGATAGTCATGGTCTTGGGTGTGGATGGTCGCCGCTGGCGCGGCTCCCTTCCCTGCGGAACCAACGTGAGTATTATTCAGTCAACACCAATCTATCCGATTCTCACTGGAATTGATGATTGATTGCTCCGATATCCAATGAATAATCCTTGGGCGGCTGGCGCCGCCTTGATTCCACATTGGATCCTTAACCGCATCAGTCTGATTATGATGATTGCCATTGATGGTCATGGCTGTGGGAGGTCGCCGCTGGCGCGGCTCCCTTCCCTGTGGGATTTACCCTGATTCCTTTCCAATGGACGTCTGCTTACTTGATTCCTTCTGGAACGATCATTGGTGATCTCCTCAGCGTTGAATGAACAGTTCTTTGGGGCGGCTGATGCCGCCTTTGGTCGTCATCATGGATCCTTCACTAAGGCTGATTCGGATGATGGCATGGGTGATCGCCGCCGGCGGGGTTTCCCTTCGCTGCGTATTCCGTCCATTTGTATCCGGCATCATGGCAGATTTTATAATTCCTGCGGCTGCCGTAACCCGTACGCTTCCCTGGATGCTATGCACCGGCGGGCGCGGCCGCCCGCCGCGCGGGGGGTACCTCCCACCCCGCTAGTGCCGGTAGCATCCCCGGCTCCAAGCCAGGAGCCAGCCCGATGCCTCGGCTGGGATGGCGTCGGTCAGGAGGCCGACGGCGGCATCAATGGCTAGAACTTCATTGATTGTCGTCATAGCGGAAGAGGAGGGGCCGGGAAGACCAGATAATATTCAGGCAACCGCGCAGTGCTCATCGCTTTCAACGCAATGGACCCACAGGATCATCTCATCTGTCTGCAAAGATCGGACATTCAGTAACGATCCTTTGACGTGCTAGACCGATTCCAATTCGTATTCCCGAATTTTTTCCGTCGAAACTTCATCCTCCTCAAGAATTTTCAGCATCTTTATCCGCAGTTTCTGGTATTCTTCGGTCAAGACCTTCATTCGGATCGGTGATACACGACCTGATCCACTGATCGTGTTTCCACCCACTTCATCTTCATCGATGGCGATTTGTCCGCCCAGAGACTCGACACATTCCTTGACGGTTTCATTGTCCACTATCGAACCAGGAGTGGGCGGCGTACCAATAAACCTTAGGTCGGCGGCGACTGACGATTGGACCATTTCTTGGAGGAGCCGCACATACACTCGGTCCATTGGAGTCCCTACACTCCGCAGAATTTGTTCAGTAATCAACTCAACCCGTTCATTGACCTGAGTGAGAACGGACAACGTGTCAACGACCTGAGCTTCCCGCGTTTCGTCCGTCAAGAAGCCATGCATCATACCAGCCCATTGACTACGGAGATAAGACTCTATGTCTCGTGCGGAAACGAAAGGGACCAGCGCATTATTGAGAGTCCGAGACTGCACTGAGTCAATGAACTCAAAGATTTTCACACTATCTGCATTAGGGAAAGAAAGCTGTGAGATTAGCTCTGGCCGGTCCACATTTGCGCGATATAAAGAATAGTCACTATAGGTACCCTGTTCCACCATCGCGAACACGGGAATCTTCCGCTCGACCGCCTTCATAAATTCCCCGTTTGTGACGGATAATTCGGTATTTGGAAGAATGCTGCCGTATCGCCCACCAATTAGCAATACAAATATGTCGGCGTTCGAAACTTCTTTTAAACACGACTCTGCTGCAGTAATGCGGGGGTCATAAAATACTGTTCCCTCTTCACTTAGAATAGGAGTATAACCGAGTGTTTCGATGAACCTCTTGAGACTTTCTCGCGGGTATCGGAGATCGTAAAACGTGGAACTGACGAAGACTGTTGGGCTGGCCATGACCATGATCCTGCCATATCTACGTATGGAAGCAGGCCAATGTGATTCAGTTCTGAAATATTAGACGCCGGCCGGACTGGCAGGACAGGACGAGACCCCGCCGGAGCCAGTAATTAGCACCCGTCCGCAGCGGCTATGCACGGGCGGGCGCGGCCGCTGCCCTGAACAGCGCAAGCCATAGCTACACAACCAACCACTATTATCGGAGCCATGGACAATGAGTGGGCACTCACGGAACTTCGTAGATTCATTCAACTGACCCAACTCCAGCAGCCGCAGTCCGGCGGCGGTGTCGTCTACATGGGCGACTTCGCTACGCCCGTAGGCAACCGTTCCGACATAATCGCCTCTGCGCAGATCGTTGAGCAAATCCTGGACCGAGTCCTCCCCCGGTGGCGTACGGAGATCCGGGACGATGGCAAGAGGCGCTGGACCCTGCACCGTGAGGCTGCACAGCGGGCCGTTGTCCAAATTGAACAGCAGGCCATGATCGCCGAAAAGCTCGGCGACAATGCCCCCATGATCAACACGTCCGCATTCCACGCATGGGCTTGGGAAGGTGCACGGTCACTTTGGCATAGCGGGCACTATCGGGAAGCCGTCCGCGCTGCCTCGGTTAAAGTCAACGCTGAACTCCAGAACAAACTCGGTCGACGTGACGTCAGCGAGCAGACCCTGTTTCAAGAGGCCTTCAGCAATGAAGCACCACAGCCAGGCAAACCTCGCCTGCGCCCCCAAGGGGACGACGATGGCAAGACCGCGAGAAGCGTGCGCCGCGGGATCGTCGCACTGGCGGAGGGTTGTTATGCAGCTATACGAAATCCCGCGAGCCACGACCACCTCGATGAATTCCCCGAACAACTTGCCCTTGAGCAGCTCGCCGCCTTCAGCCTGCTTGCTCGGTGGATTGACGCAGCCGACCTCCTCCGCCACTGAGAGTGTCTTACAACTGATGCATTTCGAGACATAGAGGTTTTGATACGCCGAGTCGGATCAGGAGTGGAATCGGTCCCAAGCAGACGGGACCTCTAGCGAAACGACAGGTGAGAGAGAGCCGGATGGTCCGTGGACGTACGAGAAACGGCAACGGCGACACGTTGTACTTCGCCGCCTCCGAACACCAGCCTGCCAGCCAGCGCCAGGCCAGCCAAGACCATTAGAGAAGCACGGCGATGTGGAGAAGGCCATACAGCGACTTATCGCGATGCACGTTCCCTTCACCTCCAGCACCGGCTTTTTTGGCCGGCTTCGGCGGGCTGACCATCCTACCTGTCACGCTGCCCCTAACTTTACGGCGCTGTGGCTCACCCGGCGGCTCGCTTGGCGATCGCCCATCTGTGCGGGTACGATGTTCGCTCCGGTGAGGTGCGCACTGTCATCTTTGTCTCGCTGGTCGAGTCCTAGGCAACCGAGGCTCTGTCTTAGGTGAACGTCCAGATCGGCACGAAGTCTCCCATCAGCGTCATCTAGCAGGTCTCCGGCCGCGTCCTCATCAAATCACCGAGAAGGTCGGCTTCCGATTGATCGCCAAGGCCGGCACCATGGGCGTCGTAAACCTAACCAAGCTCGCCCCCGTCGGGGCGGGGTAATCGGCGACGGCATCAACTTCACCAGCCCCCGCGCCGTCGATGCATAGGTGAAAACGAACTTCCTGGCCACGGACGACGCACTCGCAAGCGCCCCCTCTGCTCCTGACGACGCTCATGATAAAGCATGACGCGATCAACTATTCAGGTGAAGCGGCTACTGCCGGTGTCTGGCGGGACTCAGCCATCTTGGACCGCTTGGGGGAGGAATGGAAATGCGCGCAGCGGGATAATGCCGCTGCTTGAACCGTTCGGAACGTCGGCGGAGAAATGCATGGGTTAACCGCTTATGATCGCCTGCAGCGGTTAGCAGCGCCCTGTACGTGACTGAGGGCCTAACTGCGGGCCAGACGGCGCCACAGAGGAGCTTCTTAACTATGGCGTGCCTCTTTGCTGCATCTCATTCTCTCCACGTGATGTTGTCGCGTATGCTCGTGATGGTCGAATTGGCTACACCATACTCCCGGGCCAGCCGGTTGATTGTGCCCCGCGGCCCGGGCAACTGAGAACGGATGACCCGCACGATTTCGGGCGTAAGCTTTGCCGCGTGGTGCGCGGTCCCTCGCGGGATGCGGCCGTGCCGCAGCCTGTCGCGACCGTTGTTCTCCAAAGGAGTTGCCCAGCGAAGGTTCTCGGGGGTGTTGTTCAAGGGATTCCCGTCACCGTGGGCGGCGTGCATACCAGGGGCGGGCCGCGTCCCGTGCCACGCTTGGCATACGAGAACATGGACGCCTTGGGGATTGCCCCGGCCGCAGTGGACGACGGCATAACCGGCAGATGTCACGTGAGGCGTCAGGATCCGCATGGTCCGGCCCCGCACCCTGCCCAACGAGCTGACAAAGTATCCATCAAATGCGGTGGGGCGCCATTCCTCGCCGTCAATTTCATCATCGGGGTGCACAACATCGGTAATCTCCGACACCCACAACCGGTGGGCCTCGGCCTGGGCCAACTGGTCGCGGCGGGCAAGTGCGGCAGGAGACGGGGTGCTGGTCGGCTGAGCCCGCAGCGTTCCGTTGGCGATAAGCCGGAGGTAGGACCTGCTGCAACCGAAGACCGTAGCTATCCAAGAGTGGTCGATGCCGTCGCTGATCATCCGGCGCATGTCGGCGACTTCGTCGTCTGTGAAGCGCGCAAATGGATTGTTCAGCCCCCGGGAGGTGTTGTAGTTGCCGCGGGCGGCACGGTCCGCCATGTTTTCGGAATGGTCTCCCAATCGAAGATGCTCGATCGCAACGCATGCCCGGTCGTGGCACGAGTGCAGCAGAAACTCGTTGCGGGATGGGAGCACGCCAAACTCGAAAAGCCAAGCCACGCGGTGCGCCAGCATGGTTCGGCCCCTAAGTACAAACTTTCCATAGCCCTCTTGAGTTCTCCCCGCAGTCCAAATCAAGCATCCGCCGACTCCGGGTCGGGTCTTTGCAAAGTAACGTTCGCGGTCAGCGTTCGTCCAGGACGGAGTAGCGGTGGGCTGTGCGACGATCGGCAGAATTGTCTCGTTGCGCTGTCGCCCATGGACATTGGAGTTGGTTTCCGGCGGCGGTTCTCCATGTCGAGGAGAGAAGTCGTTCTGGTTGCCGGCCACGATTCCAATACCTCCATCGTGTAGGCAGCCGAATTGTAAATGCCTGTATCACTAGTGGAGCAGACAACAGTGTCAATTGATAGTGGCATGATTTCATGCCCACTCGACCGGACCAAGCTTCTGAGGAGCAATCCCTCAGATGGGCGGCCCGGCGCACGCAGGTTGGGGCGCGAATCCGCGAGCTGCGGCTGTCACAGAACCTCTCCCAGGAAGCTCTTGCACTGGAATCCGGACTCAGCCGGAACATGATCATCGGCATCGAATGGGGCAAAAAGAGCGTGGCCTACGAGCGACTCTGGGATATCGCGGAGGTGCTGGAAGTGCCGGTGGCGGAGCTACTAATCGGGTCAGACCAGGCGGCCATCTCAACGCCATACCGTGGCGGCCGACGGCCCATGGGGAGCGCAGGTAGTCAGTCTCGCTGACGCGGCGAAGAGCTCGTGGTGTGGAAGCTGGGCCGGCTCGTCCGCAACACCCGGAACCTGCTGCTGCTCGTTGATGACTTGGAGAGCCGCGGCGTCGGCTTCCAGTCTTTGACTGAGGACATCATCACCGAGGGAACCCATGGGCCGGGCCATGATTACCATCATGAGCGCCTTCGCCCAGCTCGAACGGGACCAGCTCGCCGAACGGACCAAAGCAGGCCTGTCCGTCGCCGCCGCCAATGGCCGGAAATTCGGCCGGCCCGATATCACTCCGGACCACGACGCCGTGAAGCGCGCCCGCCATCTCCGGGGACAGGGCCTCGCCCCGGCAGACATTGGCAAGATTATCGGAGCCAGCCGCGCCACCGTCTACCGATATCTCGCTATGGAAGAGAAGTGAGGAGCGACACCCCAGGGCGCCAAATGACCGAGGCACGGTCTTCCGGCATGGCTTAGACGGATATCGACTCAGCTTGCTCGTGTTGCTTCGGTAAACCCTTCCAGCGCCGTCTGCAGGAGGTCGATCTTGGCGTCACTGAACAGAGCCTCGGGGCCCGACGGCGCGATGTCGCTGAAGGGCGATTCGTACAGCGCACTGATGTCCATAACCCCGTTGCTGGTCAGGTGGGCCACGATCAGGTCGACGAAGTGCAGCTGCGCCGTGTTCAATGTGGTGCCGCCGACAAATTCCGCCAAGGCCTCCTGGACGGCTTCGGGCTCCAGTCCGACCAGGGAGCGAACGAACAGGCCCAGTCCCAGTTCGGCGGCCCGCTGCAGGTCCTCTTCGGAGCCGGCCCCGCTTTCGGCGAGCATCCGTTCAAGTTCCTGCAGGTGCAGCTCGGTGAGCGGCTTGTTCCGGCGCAGGAGCTGGATGACGACGTGGTCCATGTACCCGGTCAGGTAGGCCTTGACCTTCTCCCGGTAGCGGACGAAGTCCGAAACCCCCGAGGTTGTGCCGGTCAGCTCGATTTCGGCCAGTTCGCCGAGCTCGTCCTCGAAGCTGGTGTAGACGATTTTCCGGCGTTTCTTTTCGATGAGGTGGACGATGTCCCGCAGCTGGCGGCGGACTGTTTCCAGCCATTGGGGTGTCACCGTTTCCCACTCGTGCGGGTCCAGTATGGATTGGATGAGCGGCATGTGGGCGGCGATGGCGGGCACGTTGGGTTGGTCCTGGAGCGCGGACGCGATGTCCTGGATGCGGGCCTGCAGGGCGGTCATCGCCCCGGGTTCGGTCATGGCGGCCAGCTGGGCCCGGAGCATGAGCAGGTCGAAGCGCTTGGCTTCCTCGGTGTCCTGCGGGGCGTTGATGGTGGCAAGTTTCGCCACTTCGTTCTCGAGGACGGAGGCGTCGTTGGGGCTCAACGCGTTCCACACGTCGCGTTCGGAGAACCGTTCCACCGCTTCCAGCCGTGGCCGGACCAGGAAGTTGTCCTTGGGCAGGGCTGCCACGTGGGTGCGGAGAAGCTGCCGGACGTCGTCGAGGTAGCCGCTGTCGGTGAAACCAAAGTCGGCGGCACCGGTCAGGAGTTTCACCCGGGTCACGAAGGTCATCTCGGCCAGGGGTCTGCCCACCCGTCCCTCGGCTTGGCCGAGTTCGGCGTTGAAATATTCGGCGTTCCTGCACAAATCGAAGATGAAGAAGTCCTGCTTATCCTCTCCCGGTCCGTAGAGGTCCTCGCACAGGCGGGTGCCGCGGCCGACCATCTGCCAGAACTTGGTCTTGGACCGGACCATCTTGAAGAAGACCAGGTTGACGACCTCGGGCACGTCGATGCCGGTGTCCAGCATGTCGACGGAGACCGCGATGTGCGGGTTCTTCTCCTTGTCGGAGAAGTCATCGATCAGGGTCTGGGCATAGTCAACGGAGTAGGTGATGACCCGGGCGAAGTGGCTCTTGTATTCGGGATAGTTCTGATCGAACCGTTTCGTGATGAAGTGGGCGTGCTCGTTGTTCTTGGCGAAGATGATGGTCTTGCCCAGGCGGTCCCCGCCGGCGACCTTGTGGCCGTGGGTCATGAGCACTTCCAAGGCTTTGTCCACGGTGTCGGTGTTGAACAGCCAGCTGTTGACCATGCCGGCGTCGATCTCGTCCGGGATCGTGCCGTCCTCGTCCCATTCCTTCGAGTCCCATTCCTCCTTTTCGGCATCCGTGAGGTCGTCGTAGCGGATGCCTTGCAGCGGGAACTTCAACGGGACGTCGACGACGCGAGGCGGGACCAGGTAGCCGGCCTCGATCGCTTCGTTCAGTTCGTACGCGAAGGTAGGCACGTCGTTTTCGATGCTGAAGAGGGTGTAGGTGTTGTGGTCGACCTCGCTCGTGGGGGTGGCGGTCAGGCCGACGAGATAGGAGTCGAAGTACTCGAAGATGGCCCTGTACTTCTGGTAGACCGAGCGGTGGGCCTCATCGACGATGATCAGGTCGTAGTGCCCGATGCCGAACTGCCGGGTGGTGATCTGGCTATCGGCGGCGCTGGCGTTGATCAGGTTCATCATCGTCGGGTAGGTGGCCACGTGGATGCGGCTGGTATCAATCTCGGCGTCGCGGCCCAGCACCACCGGGGAGGACCCCGGCAGATGGGTCTTGAAGGCTTTCGCGGCCTGGTTCACCAGGGCGATGCGGTCGGCCAGGAAAAGCACGCGCTTGACCCAATTGCTCTCCTGGAGCAGCTTGGTCAGGGCCACGACGGTGCGGGTCTTGCCGGTGCCGGTGGCCATGACCACTAGCGCCTTGCGCTGATGCTGCTGTTCCAAGGTTTCGGTGACGGCGCGGATTGCCGCGTGCTGGTAGGGCCGTTCCACGATCGCGTTGTCAATCACTGCTTCGGCGAGCGGCTTGCGGGTGGTCCGTCGCGTGATCATCAGTTCGAGCTGGTCACGGCTGTGGAAGCCCTGGATCTGCCGTTCCGTGGAAGCGGTGTCATCCCAGACCCAGTGCTGGTATCCGTTGGTGTAGTACATAACCGGGCGCCGGCCGAAGCGGCGTTCCAGACTATCCGCGTACAGCTTGGCTTGTTGCTGGCCAACGTGCGGTGACTTGGTGGTGCGTTTGGCCTCGACCACGGCCAGCGGCAGCCCGTCCGCTCCCCAGAGCACGTAGTCGACAAAGCCCTTGCCAGTTTGAGTTCCGCTTGCCGTGGGCATGGTGTCGACCGGGAATTCGCGGTCTTCGGGCTTGTCGAGCTTCCAGCCGGCCCAGTGCAGCTCCTCGTCGATCAGGTAGCGGCGGGTGGTGGCCTCGTCGTAGTCATGCTGGTCCGGGACACGGCTGTTGGCCTTCTTGGCCTCGGCCACCTGCCGACGCAGCTCCTCCAGCTCCGTCTCCAGGTCTTGCTGCTGGGTCTGGGCTTCGCGCAGTTTCCGGTCGCGTTCGGCCAACTCCTCTGCCAGCTTGGCGACCTCGTCGGCGGTCTTCGGCTTGGCCGGCACCGGGACCCCGGCCTTCGGGACCGGGCTCAGCAGCGCTGCGTTGAACGCCAGGTCGGGAGACGGTCGGTTTTCGATGTGGCGGGTGTAGCGGTGGGCCAGCCAGACGAGGACGTGGAAGACTTCCCGCAGCACCACTTCCGAACCCTGGGCATTTACCGGCGCATTGCTGTGGACGGCCTTGTTCGTGGCCTTGCGGATCAGGTCCATCTTGTTCCAAATGGTGCCGCCGGCCAAATTCTTGAAGGTGGGCTCGGAGAGCCTGGCGAACAGATCGCTCTTGTAAGGCTCCACCAACGTGGCATCGGCCTTGAACAGCCAGTCCACCAGGAACTCCAGCGTGCGGCGGGAGTACATCAGGGACGAGCGCGGATCGATTCGCGCCAGTCTCTCAGCCCGGACCGCTTCCCCGGCCAGCTCCGGCCATTCGGCCGCCAGGAACCCGAAGTTGCTGTCCAACGCCGCACCCTCCCCACGCACGCTTCTACTCTGGTTAAAGGAACCTATCGGTTTCCGGACGGCGGGCGTAACCACGAGGACCTGGCTCAGTCGAAGAAGTCCTCGTCCAGTTCGACGACGTCGTAGCTCTGCTTCACCTGCACGCCCACCCGGTACTTGATCATCAGCGACACCAGGCGCTGGCCGTTAATCAGGATTGTCCGGGTCGAAATGCCCTTTGCGTAGTCCTGGGCACCTTGGGTGAAGCTGCTCGTGGTGATGAAGACGCCTTTGGAGGCCGCCAGCCCGTGAATCGCGCCGACGAAGGCCTGGATCGCTTCCCGCCCTACATTGTTGCCCTCACCGTAGCGCTTGGCCTGGATGTACACCCGGTCGAGCCCCAGCGCGTCCTGATCGATGACGCCATCCACCCCGCCGTCCCCGGATCCACCAATCCGCTTGCCGCGCTGCTCAGCCCCGCCGTAACCCATCTTCAGCAGCAGGTCGACCACTGCCTGTTCGAAGAAGTCGGGATGGCTGTCCCGCAGGCGGCCCAGCAGAGACTCTCCCACGTCGGCAAGGATACGATTGATGCCGTCCTCGATCTGCTCAATAGGATCAAGCTCCTCAGGCGATATTTCCGCTGGAGCGGGCTCCGCTACGCGGGAAGGCACGCGCGACCAATATGGACCGAACACTATGTGAGCGGTCGAAAAGTCATGGATGCCATCGAGGTTCTCCGCGAGCCACTGCCGGCCGGCCTGGGTGATTCGGTAGTTTGCCTTGGCAGGCCTTTCGACCCATCCGGCCTTGCCCAGATGGGTGATGGCCCAGCCCAGCCGATGCTCCGACCGCAGCGCACCGGAATTGAGCGTCTCGGACCGCGCGGCTTCTGAAAGCCCCGCCAAATCGATCGCACGGCTGAAGATATCGCGCCGGTGCAAGGTCAAGGTGTCGCCTCCGGAAAGCACCTCAAGAACATAACGCACGAACACCGGCCAGATCGGCACTTCGGACTTAACAGCTTCTTCCGCTTGCTGAGTCATGACAGTTCCCCCTTGAATGCCTTGTCCTGCAGGGCGGCAAAGAGCATGTCCAGGTCGGCCAATTGCGCCCGGTGCTTCCCTTTCAAACGCTCGACGGCCGCGACCCGTCCGGCAAATTGCTGCTGAAGTTCAACAGGTGGCAGCAGCACGCGGATCATGGCCAATGCTTCTGCATCAAGGCGCTTTGTGCCGTGAGCGGCGGTCGCGACGTGTGCCAAGACCGAGCTTTTCTGACTCTTAAGATTCGCCAACAAAAAGTACGGATCTAGTTCTACCTTGGGAAGGACTGCTTTAAGGTCCTGATTAATCGTGGCCGGAACTTGCAGCAGAGAGACAGGAAATGAGTGCGCAAGTATCATCCCTCTAACCACGAAGACGACAGTTCCCTCTGGCAGCAACCGAAGGGAAGTTTGCGAAAGAACTTCGTTGCTGATGTGGTCGATTGAATCAGTCAGGTGATCAGCTTTCAGATCTTTCGGGCTGAACCACGGGAGTGAACCGTTCCAATACTCCTTAACATCCTTGGATGGAGTGCCACCACTATAGAGTTTCGCTACGTCTGGCAACGATGCGATCTCCCAGCCCCTTGCATTTGCAAGTGGATCGCCAAACATCTCGTGGAAGATCGACTGGGACAGCGTGTCGAGGCGGGCAAGGGCTTCGCGGCGTTTGGCGCGGAGGGTGTCGGCCTTGTCCAGGATCGAGGCGATGCGGCGCTGCTCGTCGAGTTCCGGCAGAGCGATTACAAGCTCAGCTATGTCGGTCCGATTCACCTGAAGAAAAGTGGCGCCCCTTGCCTTGGAGAGCAACTCGGGCTCGACCGCTCCTAACCAATGCCAAAGGTACCGCGGTTCAAGCTGACTTCCTGCCCGCAAACCCGCGACTCCACGGCCAAGGCAATACGAACCGTCTGCCCAGACCTTGTCCCCGATAGACGCCCTGATACTTAATACGATGTCGCCAGCTGAAGAAAACTTCGTCCCCGCGGTGGTGAACTTCTTGGGCGCGAGACGGCCATTGCCAAAATCTCCTGCCCCGGCAATTAGCGGTACACCCTCACCCGTGTCGTTGTAGGAGTCGCCAGGAGGAGCTTGTCCCATTGTCACTTCACAGACATCACTAAGCGCACCTAGTATCACGCCAGCAGCCCCTTCAGTTCGGCCAAGCGCTTGGCGATCTCCTCATCCAGCTTCTCGACCTCGGCAATAATCTCGATCGGGTCCGCGTGCTCAACCTCGTCGTACTCGATTTCCTTGTACCGGTTGATCGACAGGTCGTAGCCGTTCGCGGCAATCTCCGCCTTGGGGACGACAAACGAAGGATCGGTGCGTGCCCGGGTGGCCTCAGCCGCCGTCCGTTCCTCACCGAGCACGCCCTTGAAGGCCCGCCAGTGCTCGAGTACGTCCGGCAAATCGCTGGAGACGAGCGGGGTGCGCTTGTCGTCCAGGCTGAAGCCGTCCGACTTCACCTCGTAGAACCAAACGTTCTCCGTGCCGCCGGAGTTGGTCTTGGTGAGGAAAAGGACCGCGGTGGAAACGCCGGCGTAGGGCTTGAACACCCCGCTGGGCAGCTTGACCACACCTTCGAGCTGGTGATCCTCGACCAGCATGCGGCGCAATTCCTTGTGGGCCTTGGTGGAGCCGAAGAGCACGCCGTCGGGCACGATCACTGCAGCGCGGCCGCCGGGCTTGAGCAGCCGGACGAACAGGGCCAGGAAGAGCAGTTCGGTCTTCTTGGTTTTGACCAGGCTGAGCAGGTCCTTGGCGACGTTCTCGTAGTCCAGACTGCCGGCGAAGGGCGGGTTGGCGAGGATGAGGTCGTACTTCTCCTCCTCAACGGAGTGCAGGTCCGCCAGCGAGTCCCGGTACTCGATGGCCGGGTTCTCCACGCCGTGCAGCAGCATGTTCATGGAGCCGATACGCAGCATGGTGGAGTCGAAGTCGAAGCCGTGGAACTGCTCCTGGTGGAAGAAATCCCGCTGCACAGCGTCGGTGAACAGGTCAGGCGCGTTCTCCCGCAGGTGCTCGCCGGCCTGGACCAGGAAGCCGCAGGTGCCCGACGCGGGGTCACAGATGACTTCCATCGGCTGCGGATCCCGCATCTTCACCATGAGATCGATGATGTGCCGCGGGGTGCGGAACTGGCCGTTGGTGCCGGCGCTGGCGATCTTGGAGAGCATGTACTCGTATAGGTCGCCCTTGGTGTCCCGGTCATCCATGGGGATGCCGTCGATGAGGTCGACCACCTTCTCCAGCAGCCCGGCGTTCGGGATCGTGAAGCGGGCATCCTTCATATGGTGCGAGTAAGTGGAATCCTCGCCGTTGGACTGCTTGGTCAGCTCGTTGCGCAGGAACGGGAAGATGTGCTCATTGAAGACGGTGAACATCTCGTCTTTGCTGAAGTCCTTAAACCTGCTCCAGCGCATGTCCTGGTACGGACGGCCCTTCAGATCCGGGCCCTCGGGAAACACCGGGTTCTGGATGGGCTTACCGGTGCGGTTGGCCTTCTTCTCCTCACGGGTGTGGTTCTCGTCCAGCCGCTTCAGGAAGAGCAGGTACGTGATCTGCTCAATGACCTCCAACGGGTTGGAGATCCCGCCCGTCCAGAACGCGTTCCACACTTTGTCGACTTGGGACTTGATTTCACCAGTGATCACCTAAAGAGCTTAGTCACCGACGAAGGATAAACCCGCATACTTCAGCATGGCGTGGCACGGCATTGGCATTCGGTACGTCAAACCGCATTGGGGACCTTCCGGCTCGGCTGTAGCCCACGTTGGCAGCAATTCGATGGATGGATGCAGGCGGGGCATCCGCTCAGAAAAGGTTTCACCGGCAGCATATGATGCTGACCAGTACGTTTGATGCTTTCCTGGGGGACAAATGACGATGCCACCTGGCTGGATGCCGCAGCCGGACGACCCTTCAATGCTGCGATGGTGGAACGGTACGCAATGGACCCACCACGTCCGGCCCGCTGTGGACGGGAGATTCACCCCGTCACACGGACCCCTCCCGGGCCCATCCGGTCCCCGGCGGAAGCGACGCCGTTGGCCACTGGTCTTGGCTGGGATGGTCGCCCTCCTGGTGCTCAGTGTAGGCATTTCAGCCCTCATCACAAACGCACGGGAGCAGCAGCAGGCCCAGGCAGCCGCAGTCAAAGTCGAGGCCTGGAACAAACGCCTGGCTGAGGCGAAGGCCCGTTCTGCGGAAGAAGCCCGGCAGTCGCAGGCCCGAGAAGCTGCTCAAGCGGTTCAGGCGGCCGAAGAAGAGCTGGCCGCTGAGCGGAAGAGCATGACAGGCCAGGGCTGGGAAGCATATGGCAGCAGCCGCATCTACTACACTGACCCGGGCGGAACATGCGGCTATTCGGGCTGCATCAGCCTCCAGGTCGTCACTCTTGATCCGTCCGGCTGCCGGCGTGGCATCTACGTGGCGGTGAAGTTCCTGACCGACGATGTCGTCGTCGGCAAGGGCAGCCACATCACCGCACCGCTGGACTCCGAACAGAGCGAGGCCTTCCAAATCACGGATTACGTCGGCCAAGGCGAGGTCTACCAGATCACTGATATGCACTGCATGGGCAGCTGAATCCATGACCGCGGAGGTGCGAACCCGCTCACGATGCAGAATCGCCTAGCCCTACATGAAATCAGGAACACAAGGGTCGGTTCTCTTCAACCCGTCCACCAGACCGAAAACACTTATAGCCGTTTGGTTACAAAGTAACTTGCCACAGTGGGGCCGCGAGCAAGGTTGATCCCATCTGCGATGGCCTCCTCATTGACGTCGCGCCACGCTGGTATGACCTCAAGAGGTACCCTTGTGACGTGTGCCCCATACACGTGTGAACCCTACGTGTGGGCACAGCTGGAAAGCGGGCCGGTGGAGGCCAAGGCCATACGCTGGACCCGTGAGCATTTGCAATTGAAATGGGAGAACGCAGACCCGGTGGGCGCCAGCATCGTGGGTCAAGCGCATCACCCGGGAAGAATCCTCTTGACAGGACCCCTTGGACATAGTCAATGAAGCCGCCGACTGCTAGTTCCCTGACGCCGACGTAGTTCGGTTCTTTGCAATGTCTTTATTTGGCCTTGAGATGGCAGGAAGGTCATGGGGGCTTGGCCGATGAATGCTAAGCATGCATTTCTAGTAGTGAACCACAACAAAGGCGTCGTCCACGCAGATGTCAGGCAGGCCTTGACGGCTACGCAGATATTTCCCGCCATCAGGCTTGCCCCAATCGAGCCTGTGGGCGGAAGTTGCAGCCCTGGCGTTTCCCCCAAGGTGCCGGGGTTGCAATCTACAGGACACAGAAAAGTCGCAGTGCCCCTCCAATTCACCCACTGTGATTCGCGTCACTAGTAAACGGTGGCACCTAGGCACGGTTTCGCATTGCGACACGCCTTCAGGATCCTGAAAGGATTCTGCCCGGCTGGTAACGTCTGTGGCTGTGTCCGGCCCCCAACGGACGCACCTGCGTATCCGATACCCCAACTCGGATACGCACGAAAGACCCCCACCACCTGTCCCTGGTAGTGGGGGTCTCTTGTGTCTGGGCTGCTAGTTCAAGCTTTCGCCGGATTCCCTAGCGTATGCGGGAAGTCGACGCCGAGTATCTCGTCTTGGTGTAGTACCCGGTCTTCGAGCCGGTGACCCGGACCTTGATGCTGCGGGCCCTGTCGGCAGTGGTGAGCCTGTAGGTCCTGCTGTCAGCGCCCTTGATGGCCTTGCCGGACCGGTACCACTGGTACTTGAACTTTGTTCCCGAAGTCCAGGTCCCCACTTTGGCGGTCAGGGTCCGGCCGATCTTCTTGGTGCCGCTGATCGTCGGAG
The DNA here is from genome assembly GCF_022012395.1 of Arthrobacter hankyongi. GTDB lineage: Bacteria > Actinomycetota > Actinomycetes > Actinomycetales > Micrococcaceae > Crystallibacter > Crystallibacter hankyongi. The sequence goes on along the minus strand of NZ_JAKLTQ010000029.1, from coordinate 30,602 downwards.
TCTTAGATGCCAGTGTGCCCTTGGCAATTTGGGCGGCGGCAGAGTACCGGGTCGCAGTCGTGTAGCCGGCCTTGGTACCGGTAACCGCGATCGTGATTTTTTTGTCGGAGTCCAAGCCAGTTAGTTTGTAGGTGTCGCGGGTCGCACTCTTGATGACCTTGCCGGACCGGTACCACTGATACTTGAACTCTGTTCCAGCGGTCCAGGAGCCTCGTACTTTACTGAGGGTGTGACCGACCTTCTTGGTCCCGACGATCAGCGGAGCCGTGGTGACCAACGTGCCCTTGGCAACAGGAACTGTTGCTGCCGAGGTTTTGGTGATCGGTATGTAGCCGGTTCCGGAACCCGTCACGGAAACGGTAATCGTTTTCCCTTGATCAGAACCAGTCAACTTGTATGACCTGCTCGTGGCCCTGGAGATTTTCACCCCGGACCTGTACCACTGATAGGACTGTTCCGCGGGCATGGGATCCCAGATTCCGGCTTCGGCACCCAGCCATTTACCAACCGTTGCGGTGCCAACGATGGTCGGGGCAGGGGATGACGTGAATTCCAGCATGGGTACTGATACAGGCTGGGACATCTCTGACGTGGCGAAGACGTAGCCGGCGGCATAACCGCTGACCGTCACAGTAATGGCGTGCCCCGCGTCAGCGGGCGTCAGCATGTAGGTACTGAAGTGGGACCGCCAATGCCGAGTTGGCTTCCCGTCGCGGTACCAGGTGTAGAACCACCGATCCATATATGGCGTGAAGGGCTTGGACATCACTGCCAACGAACCGCCCACGATTGGCGATCCGACTAGTGCAGGAGTCGGCGTTTCAGTGAATTCCTTGCGCCCCTCCGAGGTCAGGACCGTGTCGCTTAGCCGGGTAACCTCGTAGGGAGGGAGGGTAAAGACGGTGGCGGTGTCCTTACTGTCCCCGTTCAGGTACCAGCGCGGCGCGTATGTTCCCGGATCGCGCTCGGTGGTGTAACCGCCGGGCACTTCCAAGTCCTCGCGGGTGATGCCGTTGCGGTCCTCGAAATACAGAGTGCATCCCTCTGCACTTCTGGTAATAACTGAGTAGCGGCCCTGGGCATCTGTGTTAGTAGCGGCGCCAGCGAAGATATCGGAGCAACTCAAGATGACATTGATGTTTCGGATTGGCTTACCCGAAACGTCTACGACCCGACCCTCCATGCTGGCCGTGTCGGCCGCGTTGGCAGGCGCAGCAGCTACGGCCCCTCCCGCTGCCGTCAGGACGGCAATAGCCAATACGGACAGTATCTTTTGAACCTGGCTACGGCTGTTCAATTGTTCCCCCAACTACTTTCTTCTACGCGGAGCAACAGCTCCGGTGAAAGGATACATAGTCGTTGCGTAGTGGTTAGAACATGCCCGCTTGGATTCAACCGTGTCCTGCTCCGAGCGTTCAACGGCGGTAGTCCTAATAGGATGCAGAATGAAGCCGTGAGTAAGGTTGACCCCAGCAGTGCGCGCCGACTGATCGACACGACGCCACGCTGGCATCCGGACTTCGAGAGGTACCTGGTGACTCGTGCCCCGTACATGCGGGAACCCTACGTACGGGCACAGTTGGAGGCCGGGCCGGTGAATGCCAAGGCAATTGGCTGGACCCGCGAGCATGTGCATACGAAGTGGCCGGATGCGGATTTTCAGGTGCATACGCGGTGGGTGCCGGCATCGTGGGTGAAGCGCATCAGCCGGGAGAAGTCGTCCTGGCAGGATCCCTACGACGTCCACGACAAGGCCGGCGCCCGATGGCAATGAGAAGAGGGACCCCGCAAGCCTCAATGGCTGGCGGGGTCCCTCATTCGCTCCGTGCCCCACGGGAGCGTTATCCATTCAGACTGCGTGAGTGGCTTCCTCGGACCCTGGCACGGGGCCAGAATCGATCTTGTCTCCCTGGCCTTCAGAGCTGGGAACAGCGAGAGCGTCGATTTTCACTAGGGCGCGATAGATGCCCATTAGTGTCAGGATCAGCCCGAACACGGCGAAGAGACCGCCGAAGACCTGGCCCATTATGTGTGGCATTTGGCTTGAATATGTGTCTGCGGTCAGCGAATTAAGGGATGCCACGACCCAGACTGCCGTTCCCACAGTCGATAGGAAAATTCCCCAAACCGTAATCTGTGCGGATTCTTGGAAGTTCAATAAATTCCCCCTAGATAAATGTGATGTTTTCACCCTAAACCACGAAGCGTTATTCGTCGGAGGGTTACGTGCAGGACTGCGGCATTGAAATCTCTAGGTTGTTTGCTTGTCGGACCCCATCCCCAAGGAAACCCACCATCCGTCCCACCTGTCCCTGGCAGTGGGGGTCTCCCGTGTCCTGGTGCTGGTTCGGATATCCGGCTGCTGTCCTATCGGATACGGGAAGTCGACGAGGAGTACCTCGTGGCCGTCGTGTACCCGGTCTTCGAGCCGGTGACCCGGACCTTGATGCTGCGGGCCCTGTCGGCAGTGGTGAGCCTGTAGGTCCTGCTGTCAGCGCCCTTGATGGCCTTGCCGGACCGGTACCACTGGTACTTGAACTTTGTTCCGGAAGTCCAGGTCCCCACTTTGGCGGTCAGGGTCCGGCCGATCTTCTTGGTGCCGCTGATCGTCGGAGTCTTAGATGCCAGTGTGCCCTTGGCAATGCGGGCCGTTGCTCCCGAGGTGGTGGTCACCGGGTTGTAGCCAGTTGCCCGGCCGGTAGCCGTTACGGTGAGAGTCCTGCCTGTGTCAGCAGCGGTCAGGAGATAACGCTGCGATGTGGCGCCTGCGATCTTCACGCCGGATCGGTACCACTGATATGTGAACGGGCCAGAGTTTGGCGCCCAGGTATTCGGGAGGGCCCTCAGAGTTTTGCCTACCGTTGTCGTGCCGGAGATTGTCGGTTTCGCCACCTTCGAGTAATTGAGGCGCGGCGCAATGACAGAAAACGATGTGCGCGTCGTTTCCCGGTAACCCCTCTCATAGCCGCTAACGGCTACGGTGATCTTGCGCCCTGCATCCTCTGGAGAAAGAACGTACGCCGACATCCCATCGTTTCCCCAGATCGGCTTTCCGTCCCGGAACCACCGATACTTCGACGACCACTCTCGAAGTTCCGGGAACCAGCTTCCTGACAGGGCATAGATGGTCTTGCCGACTTCGACGGTGCCGCCGATTACCGGCACGGGAGCTTTCTCAAAGTCTTTGACACCCTTGGTGCTCAGGACCATATCCTTTAGCCGGACCACACCCGGTTCGGATACCAAGATCCGGGTCGCATCCGCAGACGTAGACCCATTCAGGTACCAGGCCGGAGCATATGTTCCCCGAGGACGTCCGTCATTGTCGTCCAGCGCGTCCTCGAACTCCAGAATGTATCCGTAGCTCAGAATCGATGCCGGAATCGTAAACCGTCCCTGGCTGTCGGTCCTCCCAAACCCGTCGGCGGGTGTTTTTCCGTGCAGAAAATATGCGATATTTGGTATCGGCTTGCCAGAGGCGTCAATGACGCGTCCCTCGATCAATGCATCCGCGGCATGGGCCGGCATCGCCCCTGCGATGGCCGTGGCGACAGCCAATGCGGTAACCGCCAAGGCGGACAGCACCCGTTGAACCATGTTTAGGCTTTTCAAACTTCCCCCAAAGCTCATATCGTGCGAAGTGATTACTTCGGTGAAAGGATACGTCACCGTTTCGATATGAGTAGTGAGTGCTTACGCTGCCATGGCCGACAGGGAACCAAGAGTCAGAACAAGATTGTGAACAAGGTTGATCCTGGACTGGTGCGCCGCCTGATTGGTGCTGCGCCGGCATCTGGACTTCGAGAGATGCCCGGTGGCCCGCGTTCCATGCAGGCGGGAACCTATGTGCGGGCGCTGCTGAAGTACGGGACCGTGGATTCCAAGGCGGTTGCTGGGCCCACCAGCATGTGCATTTGAAATGGCAGGATGACGACTTCGAGATGCATACCCGCTGGGTGCCGGCGTCCTGGGTGAAGCGGATCAGCCGGGACGAATCATCCTAGCGAGACCCTTACGACGAACTGGACTGAGCCGGCAGTCAGCTACCGACACCAATTCCGTCGGACAAGTGCCCATGAGCCATGATGGTCCTCATGGGCACTTACGTCATTCCGGAATCGGATCCGGACAATCCGGGCATGAGCTTGGAACGCTTTCAGGAGATCGCGGACGCGGAGGAAAACGGCACCCCGTTGGACCTCACCCCCGAGGAACGAGCCGAATACGAAGAACACGTCGAAACGGTGCGGCAGCTTGCCAAGCAGGCTGCCGCACTCGTGAAGGGGCCCAAAATTAAGCCCTCCGCATGGGGCGCCCTCAACAACGGCCCGCTTGCCAAGATTCAGGCGGATATGGCTCAGTCCAAGCTCGAGCAGGACGCGTGGTGGGAGCGCAGGCGCCGGGAACGCGCCGAATCAGAGGCCCAGATGCAAGCTGCTTTGGAGGATGTGACCGAGGCTGCACGCCAGCGGGAAGAACGCGAAAGACTCCGCACAGACGCACTGCAGGCTCTGGTCGATTCGTCGCTGAGTCAAGGGCGGTTCAACTGGTGGTTGCTCAGCATCGGAGCCCTCACGTTGCTGGCAACGATAGCTGGTGTGATACTCGCCGGAATTAGCCTGGCGAGCAGCGCGTCCGACCTTCCCGCAGTATCGCCCTCGCCCCAAGCCACGGTGTCCGCGCCTGCCAAGGCCGGCAGCAGGAACTGACTGACTGCCCTGAACGAAGGAATCCCCCGTCAGCCATCACGGCCGGCCAGGGATCCTGTTTATGGTCAGGCTATCTATCGGACGGGCACCGGAGACGAAAGGCGGTCTGTCCTGGCTGCTGCGAGCTCGGCTGCAATGCGCTTGAGGTATCCGGCGCAGATCATCAGGAGCCCGAAGATTGGACCGCCGGCAAAAATGATGGCGGAGGGTGTTCCGTTCGCCAATGTCATGAACAGCATCAGGACGGTTAGCAGGATGATGATTGTTCCCGCGCCGATGAGCCAGTCGCCTACAAGTTGAGTTGCTTTGGTTGTGTTTTTCCCCATGCACTCATTTAAGCACGCGGAAACGACGTTTAAAGGTTTGTGTCTTTCACCGTTTCGCCTAGTCAGCGTGGCAGAATTGGGTCGTGGACATGGTTGACCTAGCCCGAGCCGTCTGTTTGCTGGACACTCGGGTAATGTTCCGGCGCCCGGCCCCCGACTGATTAGGTGAGCCGTACCGTAGCTGGAAAACTGTCCCTGTTGTCGGCCCTGCATCCCCCCAAATGCCGGGCCGGCGGTAAGAGAAGAAGGGCCCCGACCATTCCCCTCAGACGGTCGGGGCCCTTCCCGTGCCACCGGACACCCCCAGTGATGGCCGGTGCTGCCTTGAATTTTAGCCTTACAGTGTAAGAATTTCCTTTGTGAACGAGGTTGACGTAGCAAATGCAGCCCGCCTGATCGATGCTGCGCCGCGGTGGCACCCGGACTTTGAGCAGTACCCGGTGACCCGGGCGCCGTACATGCGGGAACCCTACGTCCGTGCCCAGCTCGAGTCCGGTCCGGTGGATGCCAAGGCGATTGGCTGCATCCGGAGCATGCGCATTTGAAGTGGCAGGACTCGGACTTTCAGATGCACACCCGTTGGGTTCCCGCCACATGAGTCAAGCGCATCAGCCGGGCACAATCATCCTGGCAAGACCCGTATGACGTTTTGGATTAGGTCCGATATAGCGTGCACGCATAGGCTGCCAGGCGTGAATGAAGAACTGTTTTTCGTCCGATACCTCAGAAATCGTGAAGGCTGGAGGGCTATAGCGCGTGCGGCGTTCGACGAGGAGCTACCCGAAGCCGAGGATCTGCGAATCAATCTGGACGAGTTCGTAACCCGAACGGCTTATAAGCTGTCGGGATTCAACGCATCAAGCGTGAAAAACGGCGGGTACCTTACCTACTTGCTTTACACGTTCGTGCGAACGCACATGGTCGTTTCAGAGTTGGTGCAATGTGGTGATCTCCTAGAGGCCGCTACTCTCCAGCGTAAGCAGATGGAGACCATCGCTCGCCTACATGAGGTGGCGAAGACTGAGAGCGTTGAAGAGCTCCTGCGAAGGACGCCTAACGTCAAGCACCTGAAAAGTAACCTCAGGACCCTGTACGGTCTGTACTCAGAGGTCGCACATTCAGCGTCGGACTCATACTTCTACCTTTTGAGCCGGGGCGAAAACTCACCCTTCCTGTCGCTGTTCCCCAAGCACAGCCACAATTCCTATATCTCATTGACGCATGTCGCTCTCGGCGTCACTGAATTGTACTTCTGGATGAGAGAAAACGCCGAAGAGCTTGGGCTGCCCTACGATTCGGAATACGCCGAAGCTTGGGCGAGTCACATTTTCCCTGTCATTGTGGCGTTGAACAAGTTTATAGGGGAAGACCAGGAGCGCTTCGTCGGAGGCAAGTAGCCCGCTGCTATTTGGTCCAAGCAGAGTGCATGGGGTGTTGGCGTTGCTTGACCCCTTCCCCAAAGAAGCCCGCTGCCCCCGTCTCCGCTTTGCTGCGTTCGCCCACGGCCACCAGACCCGTCCGGGTTCTGGACGTGTCTGACGTCTGGGATCTGGACCGCAGTCGCGTGCTGGGATCCCGTGCGTCTCGGAGCGCGGGCGTAGTTTAGCATTGCCCACATGAATCTTCCCCAGGTCTACACGCTGAAAGATTTCGCCGACATACTCCAGGTCTCCGAGTGGTTCGTAGGGACAGGATCAACCGGGGCGAATGGCCCCATATGAGGATGGGTTCGAAGGTACGCTTCACCGAGGACCACATCAAAGCCATCTACCAGCTCGCCGATAAACAGCCGGCACCCATCATCGACGGCAGGCTCAGGAACCGGATGCTACGGGCAAAGCTGGAAGGATACCGAATCGGTACCCGGCACTAACCTTGTGCCGGTCCGAAGTAAGCGCAGGAACCTCGCCAACCGTTATGGCCGGCGGGGTTTCTGTGCCAGGCGGTTGAGGCTTGTGCTCTGTACGCGCACAGTTGAAGTTCTACGCCGACATTCCAAACATAAAGATGAGTGACATGAAGGTGTAAACCAAACCAAGGGCAACGCCGATGATCCCGAATACTTTGTATCGTGTCGCCATTTCGGGGCCCTGCAGCACCAGCCCAACCCAGGAGAAGAGTGCTGCAGTGATAGACAGTAGAACACCGAAAATCGGGATCGCGAAGAGGAAGAAGGACGCGATCCCTAGGGCGAAGCCAGTTGTTGCAATCGGGTTGGACGGTCGCGTCACTGCCGGTTGGGGAGAGTCGTGACGGGCTGCCTGCAACACGGGGGCTTGCACCTGCACGTGTTCTGTCCAAGCCCGCCCGTCCCACCACTTCTGTCGGGCAGGGTCCGACGGGTCCAGATACCAGCCAGCCGGTGGCAGCGCAGTCTGATTGCCGCCGATTTGCTCAGACAAGGGAATTTGCCTCGCTCTCTTCGATAACTGGATCCACCCGGCTCTGCAATTCACCACTAGCCATGTAGCTTTATCGGCTGATTCTGTGCTGTTGGTAAGTGAGAGGGGAGCTGCAGTAGCGGCTGAGTTGAGGCTAAGGATGGGTTTGACCTGACCCCTTCCCCAAGAAACCCGCCGCCCCCGTCTCCGCTCTGCCTGATTCGCCCGCACACATCAGTCCACAAAAAGTCCGCAAGAGGTCCGTAAACCGGATGTACTGGACAACAACGAACAACAGCAAAAGCCCGAAATCAAGCGGAAGTAAGTGCCTCCCAATAGCGGGCAACACAGTCTCCGGAGTTCTGGATCAACTCGCCGCCGGAGGTCTATGTCGCCCGCGGCGGCGGTTTCGAACCGACCTGCATAACCCTAGCCCAGCAGCAAGTCAGGGACCTGGTGGAACGGATGCTCACGTCCTCAGGCCGCCGGCTGCGTTTTTCCGTACTGTGTTGACGCTTCGCTGTCGGACGGCCCCACGTCCATGTGATCATCCCGGGTGTCACTCTCGGCACAGGGCGGTGAACATCCGCAAGTCAATTGCCCGTACCTCTCCGCTGGAGCATCTGGTCGAACTGGGGTTGCTGTCCCCGGAGGCTGTCTCGTTTCTTGCTGCGACTGTGGCCGGTGGCCTGAACTTCCTGGTCTCCTGTGCGAAGCAGGTTGGAAAGACCACCCTGCTTAACTGTCTTACCTCCAGCATCGGCAGCCGTGAACTGGCTGTCATTGTCGAGGGAATCGTCGAGCCCAGGTTCCTGCCGCGAGCTGTGATCGGGTTGCCATAGCGGCAGCCCATTCCGGACGAGGAGGGGGAGATCCCGCTGCGCCGTGGGTGACTCGGCCAAGGCGGGATTACTGTCAACGAACTGTCAATTTCTCTGGGAATCACAGGGAAAAGAGGGGAATGCACTGACAGTCATTTATGTCAACCATGGGGATCGAGACAACCCTGCATCCCTTTGTTTACAAGGGAAGTGGGGCTGTCGAAGGAACGAGGCCCGCTGTCAGTGGACAGATTAGAAGGCTCCTGCTCTATCCGCTGAGCTACCGAGGCTGGGGCTTGGAATCCGGTCTGCTGTCGAATCATCGCAGTCCGCCGGCTCCAAATCCACGTTTATGCTATCAAGTCCTCCATCTGGTCCAAGAGCCCGTGCCTCAAGGCCGTCCCGGTACAGGCATGCTCCACCGGCGCGCATTGCGTGGGCCTGGAGGAAGACAGGCGCCGCTCGCGGAACACGGACGCGGAAATGAACTGGACAGGACCCGGAGAGTAAATGGAGAGCGCCACCATCACGCTTTATACGCGGCCCTTGGACCGCGCAACGGACAACGGCGCCCTGGCCACCATCGTCCACGAAATGCGACATACCCTCGGCCACGCAAGCTGCTGGAAGCCTTCGGCTCTCAGGCGCGACCTGCCCTCCACAGCAGCGGTCCAGGCCGGGCTATTCACAGCGGGCTAGGTGAGGCTGCCGGCGGTGTCCGCGCAGCCGGACACTGGAGGGGCCGGCAACCGCCCGGCGGCCGGGAGTGGATCCCGATTCCGACAGTGACAGAAGGTGCGGCATGACTGACATCATTACGGTCCGTGGTGTAGTGGCGACCGAGGTTGACGCGGGACTGACCAACGGAGGCCATCCGGCGGCGAATTTCCGTCTGGCCTCCACTGAACGGCGCCGTGACAACGAGACCCAGCAGTGGGTCGACCGATCCACGAACTGGTACACGGTCAAGGCCTTCCGGCATCTGGCGCAGAACATCGGCTCCAGCCTGCGCAAGGGGGACCGGGTAGTCGTCACCGGCAAGCTCCAGCTCCGCCAGTGGACCGGCGACGACGGGCGATCGCGGACAAACCCCGAAATCGTTGCCGATTCCGTCGGCCACGACCTGAAGTGGGGGACGGCCAAGTTCGCGCGGAGCACGGAATCCCGCCCCGTTGCGGAGTCTGGTGGTCAGGCCGGCGGCGCGCCGGAATCCGGAAACGAGGAGCTCGATAGCGTGGACCTGGCGACCGGCGAAGTGTTCGACGAGATGGATCTGGCCGGGGAAGAGCCCGAGCCGGGTGATGATGCAACGGAAGGTTTCAAGCTGGCCGGGTGATCTGCCCCGCCGGGGCCGGCCTGCCGGCGTCGGCCGGCGGCCGCCGCCGGCCCCAAAAATCCGCGTTCGGAATGTGAGTTCTTGCCCCGCAGCCACTAGCCTTGAGGGCATGGCGGAATTTATTTACACAATGACCAAGGCCCGCAAGGCTGTTGGTGACAAGCTCATTCTGGATAACGTGAGCATGTCCTTCTTCCCCGGGGCCAAGATCGGCGTGGTGGGCCCCAACGGTGCGGGAAAGTCCACCATTCTCAAGATCATGGCAGGTCTGGACACCCCGTCGAACGGCGAGGCCCGGCTCAGCCCCGGCTACACGGTGGGCATCCTGCTGCAGGAGCCGCCGCTGAACGAGGAAAAGACGGTCCTGGGCAACGTCCAGGAAGGCGTGGGCGAGATCTACGGCAAGATCCAGCGCTTCAACGAAATCTCCGAAGAAATGGCCAGCCCCGACGCGGACTATGACGCCCTCCTCGAAGAGATGGGCCAGCTGCAGGAGGCTATCGACGCCGCCGATGCCTGGGACATCGACTCCCAGCTGGAACAGGCCATGGACGCGCTGCGTTGCCCGCCGGGGGATGCGGACGTTACGGTCCTCTCCGGCGGTGAGCGGCGCCGGGTGGCCTTGTGCAAGCTGCTGCTGCAGAAGCCGGATCTGCTGCTGCTGGACGAGCCCACCAACCACCTGGACGCCGAAAGCGTGCTGTGGCTCGAGCAGCACCTGAAGAACTACCCCGGCGCTGTCCTGGCCGTGACCCACGACCGATACTTCCTGGACCATGTGGCCGAATGGATCGCCGAAGTGGACCGGGGGCACCTGTACCCGTATGAGGGCAACTACTCCACCTACCTGGAGAAGAAGCGCGCCCGCCTGGAGGTCCAGGGCAAGAAGGATGCCAAGCTGGCCAAGCGCCTGTCCGAGGAACTCGACTGGGTCCGCTCCAACGCCAAGGGCCGGCAGACCAAGTCCAAGGCCCGTCTGGCCCGCTACGAGGAGATGGCGGCCGAGGCCGAGCGCACCCGGAAACTGGACTTCGAGGAAATCCAGATTCCACCGGGACCGCGGCTGGGCCAGCTGGTTATCGAGGCCAGCGACCTGCGCAAGGGCTTCGGGGACCGCGTGCTCATCGACGGGCTGTCCTTCTCGCTGCCGCGCAACGGCATCGTCGGCGTGATCGGTCCCAACGGCGTAGGCAAGACCACGCTGTTCAAGACCATCGTTGGCCTCGAGCCGTTGGATGGCGGCGAGCTGAAGGTCGGGGACTCGGTCAAGATCTCGTACGTGGACCAGAGCCGCGGCGGCATCGACCCGAACAAGACCCTGTGGGAGGTCGTCTCCGACGGGCTGGACTTCATCCAGGTCGGCCAGGTGGAAATGCCTTCCCGCGCCTACGTCTCCGCCTTCGGGTTCAAGGGCCCGGACCAGCAGAAGAAGGCCGGAGTGCTTTCCGGCGGTGAGCGGAACCGGCTGAACCTGGCGTTGACGCTCAAGCAGGGCGGTAACCTGCTGCTGCTCGACGAACCCACCAACGACCTCGACGTCGAGACGCTCTCGAGCCTCGAGAACGCGCTGCTGGAGTTCCCGGGCTGCGCCGTCGTGGTCTCCCACGACCGCTGGTTCCTGGACCGCGTCGCCACCCACATCCTTGCCTACGAAGGCACCGAGGAAGACGACGCGCAGTGGTACTGGTTCGAGGGCAACTTCGAGTCCTATGAGCAGAACAAGATCGAGCGGCTGGGCCCGGAGGCGGCCAAGCCGCACCGCGTCACCCACCGGCGCCTGACGCGCGACTAAGCCGTACAGGCACGAACAAGCCCGAAGGCCGGATCCCATGGGGATCCGGCCTTCGGGCTGTTTCGCGGCCGCTCCGGCCGGGACGGCTGGCCGGCGGACGCTGCCTACCGCTGCTGTTCGAGGACCTCGTCGGGAATACGGATCATGCCTTCCTGGGCCACCGTGGCCACCAGTTCGCGCCGGCGGTTGAAAATCCTGCCCATGCTCAGGCCCCGGGCACCGGAGGCACTGGGGGAGTCCTGCACATACAGCAGCCAGTCATCCACCCGGACCGGCCGGTGCCACCACATGGCATGGTCCAGGCTGGCCACCTTCATCTCCGGAGTCACCCAGCTGACCCCGTGCTGGCGCAGGACGGACTCCAGCAGGGTGAAGTCGCTGCCGAATGCCAGAGCCGCCCGGTGCAGGTTCTCGTCGTCGGGCAGCGGTCCCTTGGTCTTCATCCAGACGGCGTTGGCGGCCACACGTTCGCCCTTGGCCGCCACATACAGCGGGGACTGGACATGGCGGATGTCGTACGGCCGGTCGAGCACCTGGGAACGGGCCGGATGGTCCACCTTGGCCAGCAGTTCGTCAGTGCTGGGCAGCGACTCTGGGTCCGGGATGTCTTCGGGAAACTCCTCCTGGTGGTCAAGACCGAGGGCCGGAAGCTGGAACGAAGCGATCAAGGACAAGATCGGCACACCGTTCTGGTAGGCCTGTGTCCGCCGGGTGGAAAAGGAGCGGCCGTCGCGCAGCCGCTGGACACCGAAGGTGATCGGTTCGTTTGCGTCCCCGGGGCGGAGGAAGTAACCGTGCATCGAGTGGATCGGCCGGGCTGGATCCACCGTACGGATGGCCGCCATGACGGACTGGGCCAGGACCTGGCCGCCAAAGACCCGGCCATGCAACTGCTGCTGCGACTGCCCTACGAAGATTTCCTCCGAAGTGGCCGCGCCGCCGGCGTCGGAGAGATCCAGCAGGGCGAGCATTTGTTGGGTCGGGTCCGCTTGGGTGCGCGGGGTGTCCATGCTGTCTCCTTAAGTCACCTGCCGGTCAAGGCTATCTGGAACACTAGTTCCCGCTCCGGCCCCGCTCAAATCCATCCCGGGCCTGCGAAGCTGCCGGGTCCGGCCCGCCCGCCGGGTTCGCCCGCCGCGTGCCGGACCTGAGAAGATGGCCGCATGCCAGATCCCGCTTCCGCCCGGTTTCCGCTGCAGATTCGTTTCGGCGACATCGATGCTTACGGTCATGTGAACAACGCGACCTACTTCAGCTACTTCGAACACGGCCGGGTCCGGCTGCAGCAGCTGCCGGCCGATCCGGCCCGGCCGGACGGCCCGACGATCCGCGATTTGGCAGGCCGGGAGAACTTCACCTTGGTGGCCGGCCAGGAGATTGAGTACCTGCTCCCGCTGACGTTGCGTCCGGAGCCGGTGTACATCGACGTCTGGGTCACGCGGGTGGGAGGCTCCAGCTTCCGGACCGGCTACAGCCTGGCCGGGCCGGACGGGTCCCCGGTCTACGCGCTGGGTGCCGCCACCATGGTCCTGGTGGACCGGGCCAGCGGGCATCCCGTGCCGCTGCCCGATGCGTACCGGGCCGCACTGCAGCGCTTCGCCGGGCCCGAGGTGCCGTTCCGGCGCGTGACGCAGCCCATCCCGGACCGGCAGCAGGAGGCGTAGCCGGATGCCGGACCCTGACGCCCTGATCCTGGCCGATGCCCAGGTGGTAGCCGACCTGCGCACCTTCGTTGGCCGTGCCCGGGCGGCCGACGACGGCGCGATGCACTTCAGTGCTTCGGGCACCGTCCTGGCGGCCTACGTCTGCCTGATGCGGCCGCGCTTCCTTGGCGAAGCCGTGCCAACCATCCTCGGGATGCGCACGATGCGCCTGGCTGCTCCGGCCGAGATGGAACTGACGGTCTCGCTTGGTTCGGTTGCGGACCGGCTGGCCCGGATGGCCGAAGACGACGTCGTCCTGCCGCTGCCGCCCACACGCGTCACCGAATCCTGGGCCGGCGTCCTGCCGCCGCGCTCGGGCTGGTCGCGGGACGGGGAGCTGTCCTCGGTAGTGCTCGAGAGCACGGCCCGCAACGGTGCCCAGCAGATCGCGGCGGCAGTGCCGGCGGACGCCGGCCGGCCGGTGGTGGAGGGGCTGCGCAGCGCGGTCTGGGGTGCGCCGCTGGAAGAGCCGGCGGCAGCGAGCGAGACGTTGGCTGTGCCGGCCGGCGCCGCCTTCGCGGCGCTGGCCTTGGGCTTCCTGGACGGGCAGGACGTGCCGGTCTTTGCCAGCGGCCGCTGGCTCCGGCTGAGTACCAGCCGCGGGCACGTACTGGTCCGCAGCGGCGCTTCGCTGTAGCCGGCGGCAACCGGCAGCTACATGCTATTGACCATCGAGTGCGCGGCGCGCTCGAAGTAATCCCAGAGCGTGTCCTCGTACAGCTGCGGCAGCTGCAGCGACTTGACCGCCTTGTGCATGTGCGCCAGCCAGCGGTCCCGGGCATCGAAGTCCACCCGGAACGGTGCGTGGCGCATCCGCAGCCGGGGATGGCCACGCTGCTCGCTGTAGGTGCCGGGGCCGCCCCAGTACTGTTCCAGGAACATCCGCATCCGCACGTTGGCCGGACCCAGGTCCTCCGGATACATCGGGCGGAGCACTTCGTCGCCGGCCACACCCTCGTAGAAGGCGTCCACCAGCCGGACGAACGTGTCGTGCCCGCCGACGGCGTCATAGAAGCTGTCGGTCAGCGCCGGGTCCGTGAACGGGCCGGTGTTCGTCGGGCGCAACGTGGCCAACGGCTGTCCGAAGCGGGACAGCTCCGGCGTGCCGGTGCCTTCCGGGGGATTCAAAGTCATGGTTATTCAGCTGCCTGTTCTGCGAGGGCCATACTGCCATGCTCAACGTCTGCCTTGGGCTGGTAATTCCCCTGTGACCGGTTGCCTACGCGCAGGATCTCGCCGTTGCGCAGATACCAGACCACACCTTCGTCATCGATCACGCGGGTGACCCGCAGGCCCACTGCATCCACGCGGCCGACCACCTCGGAGGTGACGATCGTGTCGCCGATGCCGTACTGGTCCTCGATAGTGATGAAGATGCCGGACAGGAAGTCCCGCACCAGCTGCTGGGCACCGAAACCGATGGCCACACCGGCGATACCGACGCTGGTCAGCAGCGGGGCGATCGGCAGTTTGAAGGTGTCCATGACCATGATGATGACCATGCCGGAAATGAAGATGCTGACGATGCTCTTGAGCAGCGAGCCAACGGTGTCGGCCCGCTGGATCCGCCGGCTCTGCTCCTGGTTGCGCAGGATCGGCTGTGCCCAGCGGAAGTGGGGCTTCTTGAAGATGGAGGTGCCCCGCTTGATGCGTTCGGTGATCCGGTTGATCACGAAGTGCGCGGCTACCCAGGCCGTGATGCCGACCATGACGATGACGCCCGCCTGGAAGATGTCGCCGCCGGGGGACATCCGGTCGATGAAGGTCATGGTCTGCTCGGTCACCTGCTGGGTGATCTGCCCCGTGACTTGTTGGGCTTGATCCGATACTGATGGCGTCTGCTGCGTCACGACCTGTGTTGCTTTCTGTCTGGTTCTCGGGACCCCACAAGGCTAGCCGCTCGGTACCGGTCCGGATTCACACAATCTAGTCCCGGAGCCGCCGTACGTTACCCAACCGTTACCTCGATCCGCGGCCGCCCGGGTGTGGTGGTGGGGTTGGTGATTTTGTTCACATCGGCGTGTCGGGCGTGTCCGGCGTGGCGCCCCGGCCGCGTCGGTGGGGCGGGTCCCGGACCAGGCGCCGCGGCTCAGCCGAGGAGGATCTCGGGCTCGTTCCGCACCGGAAAATTCACGCTGCGGGCGATGAAGCAGACCCGGTGCGCCTCTTCGTGCAGCTGCTGTGCGAGGCCGGACTGGGACGGGTCCGTGATGGTGACCTTCGGGTGCAGCGTCACGGAAGTGAACTCGCCGCTGCCGTCCCGGTTCAGGCGCATGGTCCCCTCGGCGTCGTCTGTGTAGGCAGTGACCACGATGCCGTTCTTCACGGCAATGTGGAAGTAGGAGAGCATGTGGCACTGCGCCAGCGCCGTCAGCAGCAGCTGCTCCGGGTTCCACCGGTCCTTGTCGCCATGGAAGGTCGGGTCCGCGGTGCCCGCCAGGTCGGGCAATCCCGCGGCATGGACGACATGGTCCCGGCCATAGCCCCGGTAGCTTGACGTTCCGGTGCCGCGGTTGCCGGTCCAGGCGACGCTCACCGCGTAGTGGTGCTGGCTCAGATCCATGCCCCCATTAAAGCCGACGGCAGGCCGTGATCCGGTAGAGCGCAGCTGTGCCGTGCCTGGCCACGAGGTCGAACCCGTGGGTGTAGTCCACCTTGGTGAAGCCGGGCCATTTCAGGCCCCGGTCGGTCTGCCGCGCCCGGATGGGCCCGTCGTCGTACACGTAGCCTGCCCGCAGCCGGATCAAGGCGATGCAGACCTTCGGGTCGGTCCGGATGTGGCGGAAGTGCTGCCGCAGATAGGCCTCGTCGGCGGTGGTGGGCCGGTTGATCATTTGCGGGAAGACCACCCGGTGGCCGGTGAGGGCATAGATGTAGGGCAGCCCGTTGAACGGATCGCCGATGACCACGGCGTCCTTGGGCAGCAACGGTCCGAGCGAGCGGATGAAGTCCTGCTCGTGCCCCAGCAGGGCCCGGCCCCGGGGCATCGGCGTGACCTGGTAGGGGGTGGCCACCGAGGCAACTTTGGTCTCATAGCGGAAGCCGCCGGAGCTGGCAAAGACCAGGGCAACCGCGGCCAGGCCAAGTACAGCGGTCAGCACCTGCCGTTGACGTTCCCCGGCGCGGCGCAGGGCGCGGGCCGGCAGGCGGCAGACGCGCTCCGCCGCGAGCGCCGCGAACACGCAGCCGAAGGTCAGCACCAGCGGCGCGATCCGGGTCGGGTCCTTGTACCAAAAACCCGCCAGCCAGCGGAACGGATTGTCCGGTCCCGCAGCGAGCATGAACATGCCGGTTGCTGCCGCCATGCCGCCCACGGCGGGGCGGGACCGGTTATAGGCCAGGGCGATGGCCGCACCGGCCAGCATGAGGGCGGCCAGCACATAGGCGTAGGTCTGGGGTGTGGCGGAATGTCCGGCCGGCCGGGTCGGCAGGTCGAAGTACAGCCAGACCAGCGAGCCGCGCCAGCCGGCGTACGGCCGCCGCGGGTAGTCCAGCACCCGGACGAGCACTGACAGCCGGGACAGCCCCGCCGCGGCGGCGGCCAGCACGGCCAGGGACAGCACGCTCACCACTGCGGCGCGGATCCTGCTCAGCCGCCATTGGTACAGGAAACCGAGGATCAGGAAACGGCCCAGATAGAAGCCCCCGAGCAGCAGCAGCGCAAAGAAGGCCGACGGGTGGATCCAGACGGCACCGGCGGCGGCCAGCAGCAGGGCGGCACACCGGGCGCCCGTGCCGGGAGCGGGGGCTTGGACGGCGTCCTGCGGCCGGCGGTGCCAGCTCAGCCGGCTGGCATAGAGCAGGTTGATCCCCAGCGCGAGGATCGCCGGGATCACCGCCGTCGCAAAGCCATTGGGCCACTGCGCACTGCGGACAAGCTGGATGAACGGGAACGCCAGCACCGCGGCGCCGAACAGCGGAGCCAGGACCAGGACCACCGGCAGCCGCGGGAACAGCGCCGCGGCCAAATAGGCCAGCGAGACCGGCCAGATGACGCCGCCGATCAGCAGGCAGGCAAGGTTTGCCGCCGTCACGACGTCGCCGGGCACCAGGGACACCAGTTCGTGCCAGCCTGCCGGATAGAACGACGGCGGGCCGTTGCCGAAGATGGGCGAGATGCTCCACGGGCTGGACTGTCCGCCGTCCTGGATCCAGCGCACCGCATTGACGTGGAAGGTCGCGTCCCAGCTCTGGTTGACCCGGTCCAGCGAGACCATGCCCCGGACCATCGCCGTTCCGATCAGGCCGGCAGCTACCGCCAGCGTGGCGCCCAGCAGCACCTTCAAGTACAGCGGGATGGCTTCCTGGCCGGCAGCCCCGCTGGCAGCTTCGTCGGCGTTCGAGCCGCCGGCCTTGCCGCCGTCGGCCTCCGCGGCCGGCAGCGCGGCCGGAACCTTCCGCCGCGCCGTCTGTCGGACGGACAGCCGGACGGCTCGCCGTCCGGCCACGAAGCACAGGGCGACGGCGGCGGCCGCCAGCGCAGCGGCGCTCGCCGGACTCCAGCGCCAGCCGGTGGCCAGGCAGACCATGCTGGCTGCTCCGGCGATCGCCGCCGATGCTGCGGGGGCCAGGGCCAGGGCGGGAAAAACCTTCAACCGCAAGCCAAACAGGGCGAGGAATCCGGGGACATAAAAAATGCCGATCAGCACCAGCATTTGTCCTGCAACCGCCACTGCGTTCATAGGGCTCACCCGAGACCAGTATTGGGTACCGGTCCGCTGCGCACCAGAGGCTGTTTCATGCGACAGCCGGGCCGCACGGAACCTGCCACACGGCGGCGCGAATCCTTGCTGTCCCTGCCCGCAAGGCCGCAGCTGCCGCCCGGGGCCCGGCTTCAGCGGACAAGTCCGGCAACCAGGTTGATTGCGGTGGCCAGCACGGTGGTGGTCAACAGGTAGGAGATCATGGCATGGCGCAGGACCGTCGAGCGTACTGCGCCGGTCCTGAGGTCGGTATCCGAGACTTGGAAGGTCATGCCCACGGTGAAGGCGAGGTAGGCGAAGTCCCGGTAGCGCGGGGCCGAGTCCTCGTTGAAGTCCACGCCGGCCTTGTCCCGGTAGTAGAGGAACGCATACCGCAGGGTGAAGAGCGTGTGGACGAGGAACCAGGACAGCACAATGCTGACCAGCGCTGTCGCGAGACTGAGAACCTTCGCGGCTCCCTCCTCCTTGCCGGCATCGAGCAGGATCAGGACGATGCCCCCGAAGCTGGCCAGCGTGGCGGCGATCAGCAGCACGTCCGAGGCGGTGCGTCCCGAGTCTTCCCGCCCCGCATGGCTGGCGGTAGCGGCGGGGGAGAGGCCGCCGATGACGGGCCAGACCGAGGCCAGGTAGGTCAGCGACGCCGCAGCCCAGCCCAGCGAGGGGGCATACGTCCAGGACCAGCCGGTGCCGACCAGCACCGCGATGAGCGCTCCGACGGCGAGCATCACCGCCAGCCGGGTCCCGGAGCGGTGGGCACGACTGTCGAACCGTTGCGCCGTCATGGGCACATTCTGGCATACCGACCCGGGAATTCCCGCCGGATTACCGGGCGGCGAAATAGCCGGAAATGCCGCCCAGCCAGGCCAGGGAAGCCCCCACCTGCTGCCGCCAGACGTCCAGCCGGTGGCCGCCGAAGGGGGTGATATTGGTGACCAGGGTCGTAGGGGCCTCGACATGGGGCCGGAAGCTGGCCAGCGACCGCAGCGGCCGCCGGTCCTCGCCGCCGCTGAAGAACCAGATCGCCACGTCCGGCTTGTGCCGGGCGACGACCTGACCCAGGTTGTAGCGGGGATCACCGGCCCGGACCCAATGTTGCCGCGGGCTGTAGTCCGGCGAGAAGTAGCCGGCAAAGTTGATCGAGTTGGCCCACACCTTCGGGTGCCGCACCGAGAACATGGAGGCGCACCAGCCTCCGGCGCTGTAGCCGCTGGTCGCCCAGGCCTGCGGGTTGTCCACGGTGCGCAGGTTCGTCCTGATCCAGGGCACCAGGTCGTCGGCCACATACGATTCGTACTTGCCTTCGGAGCCATTGACGCATTCGGTGTCCAGGTTGGCCGGATACATGTCGGGAACCACCACGATGGGCTCGCGCAGCAGGCCATGGCGGACCTGGTCCATCACGGTGCTGCCGTAGTGCAGGCTCTTGGCGTAGGTGGACGGGCTGCCGGGATAGCCGGAGAAGGCCGTGATTACCGGATAGGCCTGGTCCGGACGGGCCAGGTAGGAGGGCGGCAGCCACAGTTCCACCTGTCGGGTAATTCCGGTGGTTGGTCCGGAGAAGGCAAAGGACACCCACTGTCCGTTCGGGGCCGTTTTCTTCAGACTTGCGCCGAAGGCGGGGTTCGATGCCGGGTGGCGCTGCAGCGCGCTGAAGTGGCCCCTGGCCAGCGGTGTGGGATGGCTTACCTGGCGCAAGGGCGCGCCGACGACGGCAGTCCGGGCAGGACCGGTCGCCCCGTCGGCAAAGAGGTCCGCCCAGGAGGCGTACCACTGGTTGTCGGCGTTAAGCTTCAGGAACAAGGTCCACAGCGTGAGCAGGGAGACCAGCACGATGGCCACCGCCTGGAGCAGATATTTCGCCAGCCCCGGAGTCCGGTGGCGGGGCAGTACGGCCACGGCGACCACCACCGACACCGTCAGGAGCAGCAGGCTCAGGGCCAGTACCGGCCAGGCAGTAAGTTCGTAGAAGGGCATACCCGGAATTGACTCCTCGACCGGACAGTTCGGTGTCGGCCATGATGGTCGGCGGGGGCGCCAGCATAGCACGGGACGGTGGTAGAACCATGGGACATTCGGCGCCGGCACCGGGCCGGAAGGCCGGCAGCGGCCGAAGCCCCGATGCGGCTGTTTCCCGGGCCCAGGAACGCTGGGCGCGGGTGCTGACCTGGCTCTATGCCGTGGCGACGCTCACCGCGGCAGTGCTCTGGTGCGCACGGCTGGTGGGGCTGACCACGCGGTTGCCGGTGCTGGTCTTTGGCGCGCTCAACGTCCCCCTGACTCCGTCGCTGGTGTCGGTGCTGGTCCTGGGCCTGGTCACCGGGGCGCTGCTGCGCCGCCGCCGGGTGGCACTGGTCCTGCTAGCTGCCTTCGCCATCCTCGGGCTGCTGGTCTCGGCCGGGATTCTCGCCGATTGGTGGGGCCCCGATCCCGACGCGGGTCCGTCCGGCCCCGGCCGGGCCGTCGGCATCGGGCTGGAGGTCATCGGGATCGCCGCATCACTGTTGACGCTCTGGCTGCTCTGGTGGGTGCGGCCGGCCTTTCCCGCCCGGACCCGTCCCGGTGCGGCCCGCGCGGCACTGCTGACCTTTGCCGTGGGCGTGGTGGTGTCCGTCGGATTCACCCATATCCTGCTGCTGGTAACCACTGATACCGCCGTCGACGATTGGGGCGTGCTGGCGTCGGCAGTGCTGCGGGCGCTGGGACTGCGGGTTCCGGGACTGCATTTCCACCGGGACGTCCCGGTCGGCATCCCGCTGACCACCTCGATCCTGCTGTCCGCGACCATCATCGCCACGGTCTTCGTGTTCCTGCGCGCCGGGCGGCGTCCCGGGGCCTGGAACGGCGAACACGAGGTCGCCCTGCGTGCCCTGCTGGCCGAGTACGGTGCGCGGGATTCCCTCGGCTACTTCGCCACCCGCCGCGACAAGGAATTGGTCTTCGCCCCGAACCAGCGGGCTGCGGTGGCGTACCGCGTGGTCGGCTCGGTGTGCCTGGCGGCAGGAGATCCAGTGGGGGACCCGGCGGCATGGCCGGCGGCAGCCGGCGCCTGGCTGCAGCACGCCCGCGACTACGGCTGGATTCCCGGCGTCGTCGGTGCTTCCGAGGCCAGCGGGCGGATCTATGCCGCACTGGGGCTGAACGTGCTGGTGCTGGGGGACGAAGCAGTCCTGCATCCGGACCGCTTCTCGCTGGCGAACAGTTCGCTGGCTGAGGTGCGCCGGGCGGTGCACCGCGCCCGCCGGGCCGGGCTGAGCGTGAAGATCCGGCGGCACGCCGAGATCCCGCCTGCCGAATTGGCGGAGCTCGGTAAGCTGGCCCAGCAGTGGCGGGGCGGCGGCCCGGACCGCGGCTTTTCCATGGCGCTCAACCGCTGGGATGACCCCGCGGACGGCAGCTGCGTCGCGGTCACCGCGCATGGTGCGGACGGCGCCGTCGTCGGGCTGCTCTCCTTTGTCCCCTGGGGGCGCCGCGGCCTGTCCCTCGACGTGATGCTCCGCGCACCCGAGGCGCCCAACGGCACCACCGATCTCATGGTCGCCGCCCTGCTGGCAGAGGACACCGGCCGCGGAATTGCCGAGGTGTCGTTGAATTTTGCGATGTTCCGCGGCCTGTTTTCCGAGGCTGAACGGCTCGGCGCCGGCACGGTCACCCGCCTGAACTCCTCCGTGCTCCGCTTCTTCGAACGCTACTTCCAGCTCGAGCGGCTCTACCGCTCCAACGAGAAATACCGGCCGGACTGGCTTCCGCGCTATCTGTGCTTCGACGGAATGCTGAACCTGCCGCGCGTCGCCTTGGCGGCCGGGCAGGCGGAGGGCTTCCTGCCTTTCCCGCTGCGCCGCCACGCACCCCGACGGCGGCTGAGCAGCGAACAGTTGCAGCAGGTCCGGCAGCTTGAGGCCGCCCCGCCGCAGCTCAGGGGTCCCGTCCGCCAGCCGACCCAGCAGACCCGGGACCGGGTCCGGCACGCCCGGATGCTGCGGGAAGCCGGCATCGACCCGTATCCGGTCGGGGCCCGCCCAGCGGTATCGGTGGCAGCGCTGAAGCCGGCCGGGCCGGAGGCCGCGTCCGGTCCGGTCCGGGTGTCCGGCCGGATCCGGGCCCTGCGCCACCACGGAGGCGTGCTGTTCGCCGACCTGACCGACGGCGGATGTACGCTCCAGGCCGTGCTGGAACGCCGAGTGTTCGGCCCGGACAGGTTCAGCCTGTTGAGCCGGGCGCTGGACACCGGGGACCTGGTGGCCATCACTGCCGTGCCGGGTGCGTCCCGTTCCGGGACGCCGTCCCTGCTGGTCTCGGAGCTGGAACTGGCCGCGAAGGCCCTGCACCCGGTACCGTTCACCGGCCTGCAGGACCGCGGAGCACGGCTGCGCCGCCGCTCCACCGACCTGCTGGCCCACCCGGAAGGCCTGGCCCTGCTCGTCCAGCGCTCGCAGGTCGTCGGCACCGTCCGCCACGTCCTGGCATGCGAGGGGTACCGCGAGGTCGAAACCCCGATGCTCAATACCGTCCACGGCGGTGCGGCCGCCCGACCCTTCCGGACCTACAGCAACGCCTACGGGCTGGACCTGACCCTGCGCATCGCCCCGGAGCTGTACCTCAAGCGTCTGCTGGTGGCCGGGAGCGGGCCGATCTTCGAGATTGGCCGCAATTTCCGCAACGAGGGGGCCGATGCCACCCACAACCCCGAGTTCACTTCGCTGGAGGCGTACCGGCCGTTCGCGGACTATTCGGATGTGAAGGAGCTCGCCGAGCGGCTGGTCAAGGCCGCCGCCACCGCCGTGCACGGGGCCGCCCTGCTGCCGCTGCGCAGTAACTCCGGCACCGCCCCGTCCTCAGGCCTGGAGCTTACCGACGTTTCCGCGCCATGGCCTATGGTGACGGTCGCCGATGCCGTTTCCGACGCCGTCGGCCAGCCGGTCTCGGTCGAAACCGACTTCGAGGATCTGCTCCGGCTGGCCCGGCGCCACGGCGTCGCGGTCCGCTCCGGGATGGGGCCGGGCGCCGTGCTGGAAAGTCTCTACGGCGCGCTGGTGGAACCGGCCACGATTTACCCCACCTTCTACTGCGACTTCCCGGTGGAGACCACGCCGCTGGCCGCCGCCCACCGCAGCCGCCCCGGTGTGGCCGAACGCTGGGACCTGGTGGTCAACGGGATGGAGCTCGGCACGGGGTATTCGGAGCTCACGGACCCGCTCGAGCAGCGCCGCCGCCTCACCGAACAGTCCCTGAAGGCCGCTGCCGGGGATATGGAGGCGATGGAGATCGACGAGGACTTCCTGTACGCGATGGAAACCGGCATGCCGCCCGCCGGCGGGCTCGGACTGGGCCTGGACCGGCTGGCCATGCTGCTGACCGGCAGGACCATCCGGGACGTGCTCAGCTTCCCGTTCGTGCGGCCCGGCCTGCGTGTCTGAGACTCAGCGCCGGGCGCCGGGCAGCTTCAGTTCGATCGTGGTGCCGTCCGGACCGGTGTGCGCGACCCGGACATCGCCGCCGTGGCGCAGGGCAGCTTCCCTGACCAGGGCCAGGCCAATGCCGTAACTGCCGGTGGCCTGCCCTTGGCCGGTACCCCGGGCAAAGCGGTCGAAGATCTCGCCCGGATCAATGCCGGTGATTCCTTGGCCCGTGTCCGCCACACTGATCAGGACCTGGCCCGCCTCGGCCCGGACGCTGACCCGGATCCGGCCGCCTGCCGGGGTATGGGACAGGGCGTTCTCGACCAGCGCGGTGACCATGCGGCGCAGCAGTTGCGGCGGGACCATCACCGGTGCGCTGCCCGGGCTGGCCAGCGCGATGCTGGTCTGGTCCGCCACCAGCTGCAGGTCCGCCACGGCCGCGGCCACGGTGGCAGCGGCGTCGACGGGTTCGGCGGCCGGACCGCCGCCTCCGGTGCTCATCAGCAGCAGGTCGTCGATCAGCCTGGCCAGTGCCGCGCTGTCCTGGCGCAGCCGGGCCAGGTCGTCGGCGGCCGGCGAATCCTGGCCGGCCTTGCGCTGGGCCAGCTGCAGCCGCGCGTCGAGGATGGTCAGCGGTGTGCGGAGTTCATGGCTGGCGTCCTGGACGAACCGGCGCTGCCGGGCCAGCGCTTCGCCCAGTGGCTTGACGGCGTTGCGGGCGCTGTACAGCCCGACCGCGGCGGCCAGGAGGATGCCGGCCGTGCCGGCAAGGACCAGGGCCAGCAGGCCTTCGCGTGCGTCGAGGTAGATTCGCCCGGGAGCGGCACCATGTTCAATGGCTTCGGCGGGCATCGTCCGGTAGACGACGAAGGCGACGGCGGCGGCGACCACCACGACGACGACGGCGGCGCACACCGCCGCGATCTGGAGACTGACCTTGCGGGCGGCGGCACGGACGATCCGCCGGTCCGCCTCCGAGAGGCCGGATGCGGTCACGAGGGTTCCCCCAGCCGGTAACCGGCCCCGCGGACCGTTCGGACGACGTCGTGGCCGAGTTTCCGGCGCAAATAGTACACGTACGTATCCACGGAACCGGCCTGGTCGGCCCGGTCGAACACGGCGCCGAGGATCTCCTCCCGGCTGAAGGTCCGGTCCGGTTCCCGGGCCAGCAGGGCCAGCAGCCCCGCCTCCCGGGGGGACAGCACCAGCGAGTCGCCGTAGGGGGAGGCCAGGATCCGTGCCTCGGGATCGAAGGACCACTGCCCGACGTCGAGTGTCCGGGCGGCTGCGCCGTAGGACCGGGTCATCGCCCGCAGCCGGGCGGCCAGTTCGGCGGCGTCAAACGGTTTGACCAGATAGTCATTGGCCCCGGCATCCAGACCGTCCACCTTGTCCGGCACCGAGCCGAGCGCGGTCAGGACCAGGATCGGGGCGGCAATTCCTTTCCGCCGCAGCGCCGTGATCAGGCCGATGCCATCGAGCAGCGGCAGTCCGCGGTCGATGACCAAGGCGTCCCATCCGCGGGTCAGGCCCAGATGCAGGCCCTGCTGCCCGTCCCGGGCG
This sequence comes from Arthrobacter hankyongi, assembly GCF_022012395.1. Taxonomy (GTDB): domain Bacteria; phylum Actinomycetota; class Actinomycetes; order Actinomycetales; family Micrococcaceae; genus Crystallibacter; species Crystallibacter hankyongi. Next base: position 5,872 of record NZ_JAKLTQ010000029.1, on the reverse strand, counting down.
AGCGTGACGTCGAAGTCCCCGGCGAGCAATTCGACGATCAGCGGGCCGAGCTGGTTGTCGTCTTCGACCAGCAGCACGTGCGGTCGGAGCGTAGTACTCATAGCTGCCTATTCTGCCAACACGGGCGTCCCGGCACCTGTCCCTCCCGGCGGCTCAGCACCGGCCGGGCACCGGACCGAAACGGTCCAGCAGCGGGATCCGGGCGAGCACCTGGATGCCGAACCGGTTCCACAGCCCGGTAAAGAACGCAATCGCGGATCCCGCGGCAAGGAAGGAGGCAGCCACATCAGTGGGGTAGTGGACCCCCAGATAGACCCGGGACGCGGCCACCCCGACGGCCACCGCTGCTCCGCCGGCCAGTGCCGGCCACTGCCACCGGGTACCCCGTGCCAGCAGGAACACCGTTATGGCCAGCGATACCGCCAGCGCGGTGTGTCCGCTGGGGAAACTGCCCGTTCCTGGTTCCGCCAGCAGCGGATCCGCCAGCAGGGTTGCGTCCGGGCGGTGCCTGTCCACCAGGTCTTTGAAGACGATGGCGCTCAGCCAGCCAGTCGAAGCGATAGCCCCGGCGGCCACGGCGTTCACCGGGCTCCTGCGCACCAGCAGCAGGAACAGGCACAGCAGCGCGATCATCACCACACCGCCGGCGGGACTGAACACTGCGGCGGCCGTCAGGGCCAGGAAGGTCGCCACGGACGAATGCTCCCGGCTGAACGCCTGGTCGATTCCCAGCTCCGCCGTCGTGAACCCCCGCTGCCGGACCAGCACCAGGCCGGCCACCAAGGTCAGGAGAGCGGTGACAGCCGGCCAGAGCACCCAGTGCCGCGGCTGGGGCAGGACCGCCATCCTCGCCTGGGCCGGCAGGTCCCGCCGCTGGCCCACCGAGGTCATGAGTCCTCCCCGGCGTCCGGCAGCACCCCGGCGGCCTGGCGGTGCCGTGCCGGGCCCGCAGTGTCCGGATCGGCTGCCTGCTGCCGGGCGTGGCTGCGCCTTGCCTGCAGGTGCCGGCGCAGCAGGCCTGCGGCTACCGGAACCAGCGACGCGGCAACGATCACCACGGCGAGCAGATCCACGTTGTCGGCAATGAACCGGACGCCGCCCAGCAGCGACCCGATGGCGGCCAGCCCGGCACCCCAGAGCAGCGCACCAAGGACGTTCCAGGCCAGGAACTTCCGGTAGTTGTATGTTGCCGCGCCCGCGGCCAGGGGCACGAAGGTCCGCACAGTGGGCACGAACCGGGCCAGCACCAGTGCCTTGCCACCGTGGTGGTCGAAAAAGGCCTCGGCCTGTCCGAGGTACTCGGTCTTCAGGACCCGGGCCCCGGGGCTGAACAGCCGGCGTCCAAACCGCCGGCCGAGCCAGTAACCCGCCTGATCGCCCAATGTCGCCGCCGCAACCACCACCGCGATGAGCACCGGCAGGCTCAAACCCAGCCGGACATGCAGCAGGCCTGCGGTGAACACCAGCGAATCACCGGGCAGGAACGGGAACAGCACGCCGGATTCGATAAACACCATGGCGCCCACCGCGGCCAGTACCCAGCCACCCAGGGCCGGGAGCAGGGCCGCCGGATCCGTGATCGAGGACAGGCTGAGCCCGCCTGCCAGCAGCGGGACGGTGTGGGCAATCATCTGCATTCTCCATTTCCCCGGGTGTATGCCGGCCGGGACCGGTGTAGTCCGATGTACCTCAAGGATCGGCCACCGCCTCTGAGGAAGCTCTAAGAAAGGCCGTGGCCGCAGCGATGGTTCGGGTGCCGCGAACGCAGTGCTTGCCGCCGTCCCGGCGCGGTGGCAGGATGGCCCGAGCAGTTCCGGCTGGCGGTGCACTTCGGCAGGCGGCCGGCTGCGGGGCAAAGGGGACCACCATGCACCACCCGACCGCATCCTCCGTTCCGATTCCGAGCCGCGAGCCGGCCGCGGCCCCACCCAGGAAACGGGTCACGGCCGTGGACGCGGCCCGATGCCTGGCCCTGATCGGCATGGTGGGCATCCACGTGCTGCCCGAGACCCACGTGGGCGGCGCGGCTTCGCTGACCTGGGTCCTGTTCGCCGGCCGCGCCTCGGCCCTGTTCGCCCTGCTGGCCGGCGTCTCGCTGGCGTTCAGCGCCGGCGCGAGCCGGCGGCTGCGCGGGAGGCCCCTCAAGGCCGCAATGGCAGGGGTCGCCGCGCGCGCCGTCGTGATCATGGCCATCGGAATGACACTGGCCTATTTTGGCCCGGACGCCGAGATCATCCTGGCCTACTACGGCGTCATGTTCCTGCTCGCGGTGCCGCTGCTGGGGCTGACCCCGCGCATGCTGGCCGTCCTGTCCGTGGTCTTCGCGATCGCCGGCCCGCTGCTGCTCCAGTCGGTACGCGGGGTGGTGCCCGCCCCGGCCGAGGACAACCTCACTTTCGGCATCCTCTTCACCCATCCGCTGTCGACGGCCGGACAGCTGCTGTTCACCGGTGTCTATCCTGCCGTGCCCTGGATGGCCTACATGTGCGCCGGGCTGGCCATCGGAAAGCTGGACCTGAGCTCGCGCCGGACGGCTGCCTGGCTGCTGGCGGGCGGGGCCTGCCTGGCCGCGGTGGCATGGGCGGTCTCCGGCCTGCTGATGGTGGCCAGCCTCAGGCTGTCGCCGGGAACAGCGGCCGGCCTGCTGGCGGCCGGCGAGGATCCGCCCGTGCCGGAGGCGTCCTGGTCCTGGCTGGTGGCCGCCTCGCCATACTCCTCCATGCCGCTGGAACTGCTGCACACCATCGGTACCGGCATGGTTGTCCTCGGGACCCTGATCCTGACCGCCAAGTACATCCACCAGATCATCGATGTGCTGGCCCCGGCAGGCAGCATGACGCTGACCCTGTACTCGGCGCACCTGCTGTTCCTGGCCAGCGGACTGTTGGGCGCCCGGCCCTCCGAGTCCTTCGGGCTGCAGGTCAGCGCCGCGCTGCTCTTCGGCGTCCTCTGGCGGAACCTGGTCGGACGCGGGCCGCTGGAGGCCGCCGTCTCGGCCGTTGCCAAGCAGGCCAGGAACGCGGTAGCCGGCAAGGCCGGCACCGGAGGGCAGGCGCCGGCCCCGGGCAGTCCGGACCGCGGAGCGGCCAAGCCGTCCGTACCTCCGGCCGGGATAAGGCATTAGGCCCGTTGGCGCTGGCGCTGTCTGCCGTATTCATGCCAGGTCAGGAATACAACGGCGGCATCGAAAACGGTCAGCGCGACCAAGCCCGCCGTAGGGGAGACCGCGAGCTGGTAGAGCTGGTAGGCAATGAAGGCCAACAGCACTGCGATCATCCACAGGTAGGCCCAGAGCCTGTTCATCAGCACTGCGGCCACCAACACCACCTTCACCGCACCGTGGGCCAGCAGGTAGACGGCGGCATAGATGACGGCGCTCCCGGTGAGGGTGCCGGCGGCGTGCAGCAGGTGGGTGGCGATGAAGTCCCGCGGGTCTTCGGAAAGTTCGGGCTGCGTCATTCTGATGACGAAGCGGTGGATCTTCGCGGGGTCCAGCAGGAGCAGCATTACGCCGCCGGCCAGCTCCACCAGTCCGTCCAGTCCCTTGATGATGACGCCGACGGCGAAGAGCCTGTCCCACCAGTCGCGGGGCCTGAACCACTCCATGCAGCCTTCCCCGTTCCCACCGGCGCGGGGGCCCCGGCCTTCGGTTCCCCCAGCCAGAGTTTACGCGGCTGGCCCGGCCTCAAGCAGTAACGAACGGCCCTTCCCGCGGCGACGGCCACCGGGGTACATTTGCCGAATGCGGCGGACGGCTCACTTCACCGTCAATACCTTGGCCCTCAGGCGCGGCGGCCTCGTCAAGGCTGTACGTACGCGCGCCAATGCGCTGGCCGCGGCCGGTGCGCTGGAGGAAGTCTGGCTGGAGGTGCTCGGCTTCCAAGCGAGGCTCGACACCGACGTCGTAGCGCTGCGCCGGGGCGGCCACCTTCATCCCAAGGTGAAGGTGCGCAGCGTGCTCTACTCGCTCGACGGCAGCCCCCGGACCGAGCGCCGGAAGCCCGTGCGTGCTCCCGCCGATCCGGATCTGGTGGCGGTAGCGGTTGATGCCTCGGGCCGTAGTATCCGGTACTACCGGGACGGGCTGCCCGAAATGGACATCAGGTTCGGCGGGACCGGCTTGGCGGCGGCCATCGACCGCTTCGATGCGGCGGGCCTGCGGACCCGGCGGGAGGAAATGGACGGCGACGGCCGGCTGGTCAGGATCCTCCACTACAGTCCGGGAGCCGGAACGCCCAGCATCCAGCGGTACATCGGCCGCGACGGCCACTGCTTCCTGATGGTGCGGCAGAAGCCGGGGTCCGAGGTCTGGGCGGACAGCTGCCTGTTCGGAGCCAGCCCGCGTTCCTTCGCAGACATGGGTGATCTGTACCAATACGCCCTCGAACACCTGCTGGCTGTGGAGGACGCGCCGGCCATCTGTTCCGAGTTCAGGGACAGTCTCGACAACATCCCGGGCCGAAACCTGGACGACATCGTCGGGTCGCTGCGCCACCCGAACCTGCTCAGGATTGCGGTGGCGCACAGCAACCACCTGGAAGCACCATACGTGGCCGGCTCCGGAGTCAGCCCTAACTGGAAGCGGCTCATCCTCCAACTGGATGCCTGGGACAGCCTGGTTGTCTGGACCGAGGCCCAGCGGCGGGACTTCAGCGAGGACTTCGGCCACGGCGAGCTGCTGGAGGTGGTTCGGCCGGCGGCCCCGGAGCCCCGCCCCACGGCGTCCCGCACTGACCCGAACCGGCTTGTCCTGGTGGCCCGGACCCATCCGAAGAAGCGGGTGGATGAAGCAATACGGGTCCTGCACAAAGTGCTGGACGGCAACCCTGCGGCAGTGCTGGAAGTCTACGGGCTCGGTTCCAAGAGCGATGAGGAAGCCAAGATCCATGCGCTTATCGCCGAACTAGGCGTCGGGGACAGCGTGCGCTTCATGCCCTTTGCCGAGGACCCGGCCACCATCTACCCCGGCGCCTGCGCCACCGTATTCACCTCCGCGTCCGAAGGCTTCGGGCTGGTGCTGCTCGAAAGCATGGCGTGCGGCGTGCCGGTAATGGCCTACGACAGCAATTATGGGCCACGGGAGGTGATTGCCGACGGCGTGAATGGCTATCTGGCTCCGTTCGGCGACCACGACGCGCTCGCGGCCCGCATCCTGCAGCTCATGGGGGACCCCGGACTGCGCGAACGGCTCGCTGAGGGCAGCCGGGCCACGCTGGCCGGCTTCAACGAGGCCCGCTTCGTGGCCCGGTGGACCGAGGTGCTCAGCCGGCCGGGCCGGCCGGGCCGGGCGGCGGTCCGCGGTACCGATCCGTTCGGCGGCAGCGCCCATTGGGCGGGCGACACGCTCATCCTGCCCGCAGCGGACCAAGTGCCCGAGGGCACGGAACTGCTGGTCCGCAAACGCAGCGAGCAGGACGGCCTGCGTATTCCCATGACTGGGCGCACCTGGCATGTTCTGTTTGCCCGCAGCGGGCCGCAGGACATCTTCGACTTTTTCATTGCTGAGCCCGGACACGGGAAGGAGCAGCGCCTCGCTTTCGGGCAGTTGGACGTCGTCCAGCGGCCGCCGCTGCGGATCTACGCGACCGAAAACGGCAACCTGTCGGTGAAGCACACTGGGCCGGCCAGCCTGACCGGCCGGCTGGGCAGACTGCCTGCCGTGCGCAGGCTGCTGCGCGTCCCGGCAGTCGGGGCCCTGCTGCGCGGCGGCCTGCGGCACGGGCGGTAACCCGCCCGCCCCGTCCCGGCGTCGTCGCCCGCCCCTGTCCGGACCGTCCCGCTGCCCGCCGTCGCCGTCCGGGCCGTCTCGCCGTCCCAGCCTGCCCGCCGTCGTTCGCGCCCATGTTTACCCTTCAAGCTTTGCAAAACCGCA
>NZ_JAKLTQ010000028.1 GCF_022012395.1 Arthrobacter hankyongi | reverse complement strand
GGGCTGAGAAGGGCATTATCCGTCGCGTCGATGGGGTGTGGATGCGGGTTGGCCGGCGATTAGGCGATTAGAGGAAGTCCAGGCCGTCGAGGCGCACCTGAACCGGGTCCGGGGTCCGTTTGGCCGACAGCGCGGCCTTGCGTGTGCGCAGCGCTGCGGTCACGACCGCCGCCTCGCGGTAACCGAAGAAGACCAGCAGCCGGTGTGTGCCGTCCGCTCCCGGCAACGGGACCGGTCCCACCAGCCGGGCCGGCGGCAACTGCAGGTCCTGCACGAACAACTCGATGCCCGCCTGGCTGCCGGTCAAGGCGGCGATCCGCACGGCCGGGGGCAGCTGCAGTTCGCGGCGCAGCCCCAGTTCCCGGGCCGCTGCGCCGGCCGGGTCCCAGCGCACCAGCTGGCCGACGACGGCGTCGCTGTCCGCCGTCACGACGACGAGCCCGCCTTCGGCGGCCGGGCGGACCAGTGAGGCGGCCCCGAACCAGCGCCGCAGCGTCTCCTCCGAGGCGCGTAGCGATTCCCGGCTGAGCATCGCGTTGCCGTCCAGCAACAGCGCCGCCGCGTAGCCGGCTTCGGCCACCGGCTCGGCGCCGGGAGTGGCCACCACCAGTGCCGGGTCCGGGCCGACTGCGTCTTTGATGTGCTCCCCGGCCGACGAGATCACCGGCACGCCCGGAAAGGCCCGCCCGAGTTCCTCCGCCGTCCGCGCGGCACCGGCCACCGAGGCCCGCAGCCGGGCCGAGCCGCACTCAGGACAGCGGTAGTCCCCGGCCAGGCGGCCGCACCAGCGGCAGGCCGGGACGGCGCCGCGGCCGGTCTGGCCCAGTGGTCCGCTGCACTCCGGACAGCGGGCCGGAGTCCGGCAGTCCTGGCAGGCCAGCGACGGCGAGAACCCGGTCCGGGCGACCTGCACCAGCACCGGGCCGCGGGCCAGACCGTCCTGGGCCGCGCGCCATGCCGCCTGCGGCAGCCTGGCATGGGACAGCAGCGGGTCGCGTTCCTGCTGGAAGGAGTCGGCGGTGTTGACCACCCGCGGCGTTTGGGTCCGCAGCACCGGCCGCTCACACTGGATGGGCTGCGCCCAGCCGTGCTGGACCAGGCGCTCGGCCTCGGTGCTCCGGGCCACCGAGGCCAGCAGCATGGCACAGTCTTCCAGGCCGGCACGCAGCAGCAGCACCTCGCGGGTGTGCTGGTACGGTGCACGCTGCTCCACGTACAGGTCGTCGCCGTCGTCGCACAGGACGATCAGGCCCAGCTCCGGCACCGGCGCGTAGGCGGCGGAGCGGGTGCCGACAGCTACCCGGACGTCCCCGTGCAGCAGCCGCAGGTAGTTGCGGTAGCGCGGTGTCGGGCCGTCCTCGGCGCTGAGCCGCAGGTAGCCGTCGGTGCCCAGCACCGCGGCCAGCGCGGCCTCCAGCCGGGCCAAATCGCGGGCATCCGGAACCACCGCCAGGGCGCCGCGCCCGCTCTGCACCGCGGCGGCGACGGCGGCCGCCACCTGCGCTGGCCAGGCGGCAGGGCCGTAGGAGCGGTGGCTGGTGAGCACCGCGCGCGGGGACTCGCCCGCCGCCAGATGGGACAGGAAGGCCGGCCCGCTGCGGTAGCCGGCAAAGCAGGAGGCGTCCACGGCCGGGGCGGCGGCAGCAGCCTCCACCGGGCCGGGCCCGCGGCCGGCGAATTCCTGGTCCACCTTGGCCACCCGCGGCGGCACGGCGGCACGCACCACATCGCTGACGTTTCCGGCGTAGCGCTCGGCCACCGCGGTGGCCAGCCGCAGCAGCCCCGGGGTCAGCACGGGCTGGGGCGAGACGACCTTGGACAGCGCCACCAGGCGCACGCCCTCCGGGGCCTCGGCCTTGCGTGCGGTGATGTAGCCGGCCAGTTCCTGGCCGCCGAACCTGGCCTTGATCCGTGCCCCGGGAACGGCGGCGGCGGAGAGTTCCTCGGGCACCAGATAGTCGAACTCACGGTCCAGGTGCGGCAGCGGAGATTCGATCAGCACCTGTGCCACCGGGTCCACGGCCGCTGCCGGGGAGGTGCCCTGAGGACGAGCCGGCTGGCCAAAGCCCTGCAGCAGCGAAAGCTGGACGTTGTCCCCGGCGTCGCCGGAGTTGCCGCCCATCGGCTCAGGCGTTGAAGAAGCTGCGCAGCGCCTCGACCCGGTCCGTCCGCTCCCAGGTGAACGTGTCGAGCTCGCGGCCGAAATGGCCGTGCGCAGCGGTCTGCTTATAGATCGGGCGCTTGAGCTGCAGGTCGTTGATGATGCCCAGCGGCCGCAGGTCGAAAACCTCATTGATGGCGGCGGAGATCTTCAGCGGGTCCACGGTCTCGGTGCCGAACGTCTCCACGTAGATGCCCACCGGATGCGCCATGCCAATGGCATAGGCAATCTGGATCTCGGCGCGCCGGGCCAGCCCGGCCGCCACCACGTTCTTGGCCACCCAGCGCATCGCGTAGGCCGCCGAGCGGTCCACCTTCGACGGGTCCTTGCCGCTGAACGCGCCGCCGCCGTGGCGGGCCATCCCGCCGTAGGTGTCCACAATGATCTTGCGGCCGGTCAGCCCGGCATCGCCCACCGGCCCGCCGATGACGAAGGGGCCGCCCGGATTGAGGATATGGCGCACGTTCGCGGTGTCGAGGCTGGAGCCGGCCAGGACCGGTTCGATCACGTGCCGGGCCAGGTCCGCGCGCAGGTGGTCCAGGTCGATGCCGGACTCATGCTGGCTGGAGATGACCACCGTCTCCACCGAGACCGGCGTACTGCCGTCGTAGCCGACGGTGACCTGGGTCTTGCCGTCCGGACGCAGGTAGGGCACCGTTCCGTCCTTGCGCACCTGGGTCAGCCGCTCGGACAGCCGGTGCGCCAGCCAGATGGGGGTGGGCATGTACACGTCGGTCTCGTCGCTGGCGTAGCCGAACATGATGCCCTGGTCGCCGGCGCCCTGCAGGTCGTAGGGGTCCTGCTGCTTGCCCTCGCGCTGCTCAACGGAGGCGCCAAAGACGCCGTCGTAGATTTCCGGTGACTGCTGGCCGATGGACACGGAGACGCCGCAGCGTTCGCCGTCGAACCCCTTGTCCGAGGAGTTGTAGCCGATATCCAGGATCGTCTCGCGCACAATCTGTGGAATTTCCACGTACCCGTCGGTCGTTACCTCGCCGACGACATGGACCAGGCCGGTGGTCACCAGGGTCTCCACGGCCACCCGGGATTCCGGATCCACTGTCAGGAGCGCGTCCAGGACCGCGTCCGAAATCTGGTCGCAGATCTTGTCCGGGTGGCCCTCGGTCACGGATTCGGACGTGAAAAGCCGCAGATTGCTATCAGTTGAAGTCACAGACATACCTTACTTGCTGCCGCGGCCGACCGCGGCACGGACTGAGGGCGGCGCCGGCGGCGTGGACCCCCGGCAGTACTACCGGGGTTTGAGCGCGCTGCCAACCCGTTCGATGATCGCAGCGGCGGTGGCATCCTTGCTGCCGCTGAAGCTGGCCGGGGCGCTGCCGTCCCGGTCCAGGATGGTAATGGCCGTCGAGTCCTGGCCGAAGACCAGGTCCTTGCCTACCTGGTTCAGCACCAGCAAGTCGCAGCCCTTGCGCTCGAGCTTCTGCCGGGCATACTCAAATACGCCGGTCTCGGCGTCGCCGGTTTCGGCGGCGAAGCCGACGATCAGTTCCGGGCCGCCGTCGTGCTCCGCGCGCCGGGTGACCAGTTCGCGCAGGATGTCCGGATTGCGCACCAGGACGACCACGGGATCGGCCACATCGTCGCGCTTCTTGATCTTGGCGTCGGCGGGCTGGGCGGGACGGAAATCGGCCACGGCCGCCGCCATGATGACGACGTCGGCTCCCTCCGCGGCGGCCAACGCCGCCTCGCGCAGTTCCAGGGCGGTTTCGACCCGGGTCACTTCGACGTTTCCGGGCGCCGGGACGTCCATGTGGGCGGCGACCAGGTGCACCCGGGCGCCGGCGGCCGCGGCGGCGCGGGCCAGCGCGACACCCTGCTTGCCGGAGGAACGGTTGCCGAGGAAACGGACCGGGTCCAGCGGTTCGCGTGTCCCGCCGGCTGTAATGACCACGTACCGGCCGGCCAGCGGCAGGTCCCGGGCCTGGCCGGCGCCCGCAGGACTGAGGTAGGGCGCGACGAAGTCGAAGATCTCCGCCGGTTCGGGCAGGCGTCCGGGGCCGGAATCCGCGCCGGTGAGCCGGCCCACCGCGGGCTCCATCACAATGGTGCCGCGGCCGCGCAGGGTAGCCACGTTGGCCACGGTGGCCGGGTGCTGCCACATCTCGGTATGCATGGCCGGCACCATCACCACCGGCCCGCGGGCCATCAGCAACGTATTGGTCAGCAGGTCCGATGCCAGCCCGGCGGCGGCACGCGCCAGCAGGTCCGCGGTGGCGGGCGCGACGACGACGAGGTCCGCCTCGTGCCCGAGGCGGACGTGGTTGACCGTCTCCACGGCGTCGAAGACGCTGTTGCTGACCGGGTTACCGGAGAGCGCCTCCCAGGTGGCCCGGCCGACGAACTTATCCGAGGCCTCGGTGGGAATGACCGTTACATCGTGGCCGGCTTCCTTAAAGAGCCGGAGCAGGAATGCGGCCTTGTAGGCGGCGATTCCACCGCCTACGCCAAGTATGATCCGCATGCCTGCCCCGGGAAGTCCTCGTCGGTTATTCGTCCGGCTCTGCCTATTCCGCTGCCGGCTCGGCAGGGGTGCTGACGAGCAGGCCCTCGTTGATCTCGCGCAGCGCGATCGACAGCGGCTTCTCGTTCAGCCGGGTGTCCACGAGCGGGCCGACATACTCGAACAGCCCCTCGTGCAGCTGGGAGTAGTAGGCGTTGATCTGGCGGGCGCGCTTGGCACCGAAGATCACCAGGGCGTACTTCGAGTCCGCTGCCTTGAGCAGATCATCGATCGGCGGGTTGATGATGCCTTCGAGGTTGGTCGACACAAATTCTCCAAAGTTCTGTGGGACGCGCGTCAGCGCTGGTGCGGGACCAGTCCCATCAATGAAACGAGCTCGTCTGCCGCCCGCTTCACATCGTCGTTGACGACGGTGAAGTCGAATTCCGGTTCGGCAGCAAGTTCCAGTTTAGCGGTTTCCAGCCGGCGGCGCTGTTCATCAGGCGTTTCGGTGCCGCGCCCGACGAGCCGGCGGACCATTTCGTCCCAGCTCGGCGGGGCCAGGAAGACGAAATTCGCCTCCGGCATGGACTCCTTGACCTGCCGGGCGCCCTGCAGATCGATCTCCAGCAGCACGGACTTGCCCTCGGCCATCGCCTGCTCGACGGTGGAACGGATGGTGCCGTAGCGGTTGACGCCGTGGACCACCGCCCACTCGAGCATCTCGCCCGCCGCCACCAACTCGTCGAACCGCTCGGCGGAGACAAAGAAATAGTGGATGCCGTCCACCTCGCCCGGACGCGGCGGCCGGGTGGTCGCCGACACCGAAAGCCACACCTCGGGGTAGTTGTCGCGGATATAGGTGGAAACGGTTCCCTTGCCAACGGCTGTCGGGCCGGCAAGGACGGTAAGGCGGGAGGTGGTAGGCATGCTGTCCATCTGGGGGTTGCGGGGAAGGGATCAGGGGGATGCGTGGGGCTCGAGCAGTTCCAGCAGGGCCTTGCGCTGGTGGACACCCAGGCCGCGGACCCGCCGGGTGCGCGCGATGCCCACCGTATCCATGATCTTAGCCGCTCGCACCTTGCCGACGCCGGGCAGCGACTCGAGCAGCTCGGCCACCCGCAGCCGGCCGATCGCTTCGACCGTCCGGCCGGAGTCGATGACCTGGGCAACCGTCGCCTGGCCCGATTTCAGTTTCGCCTTTACATCCGCCCGCTCCGCCCGGGCCGCGGTGGCCTTGAGCCGGGCCGCCGTGCGTTCGTCGTCCGTCAATGGTCGCAGACTCACATCGAACCTCCACAGTGCTCGCGGCGTCCGGGCCTATGTGGCACGAATCACACCGGGTTGAACTGAACCTATCCGCTAGCCAGGCACAAAATCAATGCTTGACCAGCAACGATGGACCACCCACAACCCGCCCCACCCCTGATCGACCTGACACTTGACGACCTTTTCAGGCCGGAAAAGGTCGTCAAGTGCCAAGCCGATGGGGTGGGGCGGGGTGGGTGGTGGTCAGCCGGCGAGGCCTGCCAGGGTCCGGGCGGTGGCGGCGCGCAGCGCTGCCGGCTCCGGTCCGGCCTTCAGGATGTCCCGGCTCGACGTGGCCAGCACGTTCGGGTAGGCCGCACCGAAGGTCGCGGCCAGGTCCGCGCCGGTGGCACCCTGGGCGCCCAGCCCGGGGGCCAGCAGCGGGCCGTTGACCGCGGCCAGGTCGAGGCCGAGCCCGGCGATCGCTTGACCGACGGTCGCACCCACGACCAGGCCCACGGAGCCGAGCCCGGCAGCGGCTCTGTTGTCCGCGGCGGCCGCGACGGTGATCCGCCGGGCAACGGAGTCCGCGCCGCCGGCGTGCTGCACGGAGGCGCCTTCGGGATTGGACGTCAGCGCGAGCACGAAGACGCCGCGGCCGGTGGCCAGCGCCAGTTCCAGCGCCGGGCGCAGCGACTCATAGCCCAGGTAGGGGCTGAGCGTCACCGCGTCCGCTGCCAGCGCCGAGCCGTCGCGCAGCCAGGCATCGGCGTAGGCGGCCATGGTGGACCCGATATCGCCGCGCTTGGCATCCGCGATCGTGAGCACCGATGCGGCGGCGGCCTCGGCAAGGATGCGTTCGAGCACGGCCAGGCCGCGGGAACCGTGGCGCTCGAAGAGCGCCACCTGCGGCTTCAGGGCCGCCGCCTGCTCCCCCACGGCCTCCAGGACCGTGAGGGAAAAGCGCTCCAGGCCCGCGGCGTCGTCGTTCAGGCCCCAGGCGGACAGCAGGCCCGGGTGCGGATCGATGCCCACGCAGAGCTGACCGCACCGGTCCATCGCCGCCCGCAGCCGCTGCCCGAAGGTGATAGGCCGGTCAGCGGCGGGCAGAGGGGCGGCTTCCGGGGTTCGGTGGGCATCTATGGGCGGGAAGCCCGCCCCCCGGCCGTTGACGCCGTCAGCCATGGATGACGTTCCGGAGGTTCTGCTCGTGCTCCTGCAGGCTGGTCACGTTCCACTCGTACTGGCGCATCGCCTCGATTGCCTGCACGGCGGCACCGAATTCGGCCACCGTGGTGATCACCGGCGTGCCCACCGACGTCGCGGCGGCACGGATCTCGTACCCGTCGCCGCGGGCCTGGCCGCCGGAGGGGGTGTTCAGGATCATGTCCACGCTGCCCTCGGTGACCAGGTCCACGATGGTCCCCTCGCCGTCGGCCGCGCCTTCGGCGACCTTGCGGACGGTGGTGGTCTGGATCCCGTTGCGGCGCAGCACGTCGGCAGTGCCGCCGGTGGAGAGGATCTCGAAGCCCAGGTCCGCCAGGTGCTTGACCGGCATCACGATCGAGCGCTTGTCCCTGTTCGCCACGGAAACGAACACCTTGCCCGAGGTGGGCAGCGGGTTGTTGGCGGCGGCCTGGCTCTTGGCGAAGGCCGTGTCGAAGTACTTGTCGATGCCCATCACCTCGCCGGTGGAACGCATTTCCGGGCCGAGCAGGGAGTCGACGACGGTACCTTCGGGGGTTCGGAAGCGCGCGAACGGCAGTACCGCTTCCTTCACCGCCACGGGTGCGTCCAGCGGCAGCTTGGACCCGTCCCCGGTCTCCGGCAGCATCTTGTAGGCAGTGCGCAGCTGGTGGATGGTGACTCCCACGCCGATCATCGCCGCTGCCTTGGCCAGCTGGACGCCGGTGGCCTTGGAGACGAAGGGCACCGTGCGGGAGGCGCGCGGGTTGGCCTCGATCACGTAGAGCACATCCGAGGCCAGCGCGAACTGGATGTTGATCAGGCCACGCACGCCCACGCCTTCGGCGATGGCGCGGGTGGCCTCGCGGACCCGGTCGATCACGTCGGCGCCGAGGGTGATCGGCGGCAGCACGCAGGCGGAGTCGCCCGAGTGGATGCCGGCCTCCTCGATGTGCTCCATGATGCCGCCGACGTACAGGTCCTTGCCGTCGTAGAGCGCGTCGACGTCGATCTCGATCGCGTCCTCGAGGAACCGGTCCACCAGCACCGGGTGGTCGTCGGTGATCTCGGTGGCGTTGGCGATGTAGCGCGAGAGGTTGGCCTCGTCGTAGACGATCTCCATGCCGCGCCCGCCCAGCACGTAGGAGGGACGGACCAGCACCGGGTAGCCGATCTCGTCGGCGATCCGTTTGGCCTGCTCGAAGCTGACCGCGGTGCCGTTCTTCGGCGCAATCAGGCCAGCGGAGTCCAGCACGCGCTGGAAGGCGCCGCGGTGCTCGGCCAGGTCGATGGCCTCCGGGGAGGTGCCCAGGATCGGGATGCCGGCATCGGCCAGGTCCTGCGCCAGCTTCAGCGGGGTCTGCCCGCCCAACTGGACGAAGACACCCAGCACGCCGCCGGTGCGCTCTTCGGCGGCGATGACCTCGAGGACGTCCTCGAGGGTCAGCGGCTCGAAGTAGAGACGGTTGGAGATGTCGTAGTCGGTGGAGACCGTCTCCGGGTTGCAGTTGACCATCACGGTCTCGTAGCCGGCCTTGCGCAGGGCCATCGTGGCGTGCACGCAGCTGTAGTCGAACTCGATGCCCTGGCCGATCCGGTTCGGTCCGGAGCCGAGGATGATCACCGACGGCTTGGCGTGCAGCTCCACCTCGTCCTCCTCGTCGTACGAGGAGTAGTGGTACGGGGTGTAGGCGGCGAACTCCGCGGCGCAGGTGTCCACGGTCTTGAAGACCGGCCGGATGCCCAGCGCATGCCGGACGCCGCGTACCACTGCCTCGGGCGTGTTGGTCAGCTTGCCGATCTGCGCATCCGAGAAGCCGTGGCGCTTGGCCAGGCGCAGGATGTCCGGAGTCAGCGCCGGGGCCTTGCGGATCTGCTCGGCGACCTCGTTGATCAGCTGCAGCTGATCCACGAACCACGGGTCGATGCCGGTAGCCTCGTAGACCTGCTCCACGGTGGCCCCGCCCAGCAGCGCCCGCTGCACATAGGCAAGCCGCTCGGTGCTGCCCACGCGGGACTTCTCCAGCAGCTCGGCGACCTCGAAGTCGTTGACCGGCTCGAAGCCCAGCTCGGCCCCGCGCTGCTCCAGCGACCGCAGCGCCTTCTGCAGGGCCTCGGTGAAGTTGCGGCCCAGCGCCATCGCCTCGCCCACCGACTTCATGGTGGTGGTCAGCGTCGGGTCGGCCGCCGGGAACTTCTCGAAGGCGAAGCGCGGCACCTTGACCACGACATAGTCCAGCGTCGGCTCGAAAGAGGCCGGCGTCTTCTGCGTGATGTCGTTGGGGATCTCGTCCAGCGTGTAGCCCAGCGAAAGCTTGGTGGCGATCTTGGCGATGGCGAACCCGGTGGCCTTCGAGGCCAGCGCGGACGAGCGCGACACCCGGGGGTTCATTTCGATGACGACGACGCGGCCGGTGTCCGGTTCGATGGCGAACTGGATGTTGCAGCCGCCGGTGTCCACGCCGACCTCGCGGATGACCGCAATGGCGATGTCGCGCAGCCGCTGGTACTCGCGGTCGGTCAGGGTCAGGGCGGGGGCGACGGTGATCGAGTCGCCGGTGTGCACGCCCACCGGATCGAAGTTCTCGATCGAGCAGACCACCACGACGTTGTCGTTCTTGTCCCGCATCATCTCGAGCTCGTATTCCTTCCAGCCGAGGATGCTCTCTTCGAGCAGGACCTCGCTGGTGGGGCTGTACTGGATGCCGGCGCCGGCGATGCGGCGCAGGTCCGCCTCGTTGTAGGCCATGCCCGAGCCCAGTCCGCCCATGGTGAAGGAGGGGCGGACCACCATCGGGTAGCCCAGTTCGCCGGCGGCCGCCAAGGCCTCGTCCATGGAGTGGACGATGATGCTGCGGGCGGATTCGGCGCCGCAGCGCTCGACGACGCCCTTGAACTTCTCGCGGTCCTCGCCGAGTTCGATCGCCTCGATGTTGGCGCCGATCAGTTCGACGTTGTACTTCTCCAGCACGCCGTTCTTGTCCAGCGCGATCGCCGTGTTCAGCGCCGTCTGGCCGCCCAGCGTCGGCAGCACCGCGTCAGGGCGTTCCTTGGCGATGATCTTCTCGACGATTTCCGGGGTGATCGGCTCCACGTAGGTGGCGTCGGCGAACTCCGGGTCCGTCATGATGGTGGCGGGGTTGGAGTTGACCAGGATGACGCGCAGGCCCTCTTCCTTGAGCACGCGCAGCGCCTGGGTGCCGGAGTAGTCGAACTCGGCCGCCTGGCCGATGACGATCGGTCCGGAACCGATGACCAGGACGGACTTCAGATCTTCTCTCTTGGGCATTACTTGGCTTCCTTAGTCACGGCGGACGCGTTCTTGGTGGATTCCATCAGATCGATGAACCGGTCGAAGAGGTAGGCCGAATCGTGCGGTCCGGCGGCGGCCTCCGGATGGTACTGGACGGAGAAGGCCGGAATGTCCAGGCAGGACAGGCCCTCCACGACGTCGTCGTTCAGGCTCACGTGGCTGACCTCCACCCGGCCGAAGCGCTGCTCCGGCGCCGTCGTCGGGCCGTCGGTCGGCGCGTCCACGGCGAAGCCGTGGTTCTGCGAGGTGATTTCGACCTTGCCGGTACGCCGGTCCAGCACCGGCTGGTTGATGCCGCGGTGGCCGTAGCGCAGCTTGTAGGTGCCGAAGCCCAGGGCACGGCCGAGGATCTGGTTGCCGAAGCAGATGCCGAAGAACGGCACCTTCGTATCCAGCACCTGGCGCAGCAGACCCACCTGGGCATCCGCGGTAGCCGGGTCCCCGGGGCCATTGGACATAAAGACGCCGTCCGGCTGTACCGCCTGCACGTCCTGGAGGCTGGCGGTGGCCGGCAGCACATGCACGCGCACGCCGCGCTCGGCGAAGCGCTGCGGGGTCATGGACTTGATCCCCAGGTCCAGGGCGGCAATGGTGAAGCGCGGCTCACCGTCCCAGCCGTGGTCCGCGGGCTCGATGACATAGGCCGCATCGATGCTGACTTCCTCGGCCAGCCGGGAACCTTCCATCGGCGCCTGGGCCTTGACCTCGTTGAGCAGTTCGGACTCGGGCCGGGCTGCCGCGTCCCCGGAGAAGATGCCGGACTTCATCGCACCGCGCTCGCGCAGGTGCCGCGTGATGGCGCGGGTGTCCACGCCCTGGATGCCGACGATCCCCTGGGCCACCAGTTCCTCGTCCAGGCTGCGCTCCGAACGCCAGTTGGAGGGCCGGCGGGCGGCGTCGCGGACGACGTACCCAGCCACCCAGATGCGGCGGGACTCGGCGTCCTCGTCATTGACGCCGGTATTGCCGATGTGCGGCGCGGTCTGGACAACCAGCTGCCGGGCGTAGGACGGATCCGTGATGGTCTCCTGGTAGCCGGTCATGCCGGTGGCGAAGACCGCTTCGCCCAAGGCGGTGCCCACGGCACCGTAGCTGCGGCCGCGGAAGATCCGGCCGTCCTCGAGCACCAGCAGTGCGGTGCTTGACGTCTGGCTGGAAGTCCCGCCGGAAGTCTCGCTGGGGGTTGATGTTTGATTCTGGGTCACAGTGGTTCCTACTCTTCGTCCTGTGAGGAGGTGGGTACTAGGGAAGTCAGTTGGGCCAGCAGCGGGGCCTTGTCGGCGGCATTGCGGGTTCGGAAGGCCGTATCGACGTCTCGGTCCCCCAGCTGCCAGGTCACCACAGCCAGGCCGTCCTTTTCGACGAACTTGCCGATCATGCCGCTTTCGGTGCGCACCGCTTTGACCTGGGGCTGCGGGATGTAAAGGTCCGGGGCGCCGCTGCGCTCGAAGAGCAGTCCGTGGGGGTAGACCCGCAGCAGGGCGTTGCCGCGGATGCCCAGGCCGTGCACGCCGACCCGGTCCAGCCAGTCCCCGGCCGAGGTCGTGACTACGTACTGGCCCGGATACGCCTCCAGCGGCTGGCCAGCCTCCGCCGGGAACTCGGGCAGCGGGGCCAGGCTCTGCTGGCGCCGCAGCCGGCCGCGCCAGCCGAGCAGCATCAGCCCGGCCAGGACCACAATCAGGCTCAGGGTGAGCAGACCGGCACCGGTCTTATCCATCGCTCAGCCTTCCCGTGACTGCGCCTGCGGCTGGCCGGCAGCCTGGCCCGCGCTGCCGTCCGCGAACGGCGTGTTCAGCTTGCCGTCCAGCACGGTCGGATGGCCATTGAGGAAGGTGGCCACCACGCGGCCGGGCAGCTCGCGCCCGGCGAACGGAGAATTCCGTCCCTTGGTGGCCATGGCCGCGGGGTCGACCGTCCAGCGGGCGGCCGGATCCACCAAAGTGATGTTCGCCGCCGAGCCGGCCTCGAGCGGCTGTCCCTGGTGGGCCAGCCGGCCGATCCTCGCCGGCATGGCCGAGGTGATCCGGGCAAAGTCCGCCCAGCCGATCAAACCGGACTCGATCATGGTGTGCTGCACCACCGACAGCGCCGTCTCCAGGCCCGTCATGCCCATGGCCGCCTGGGCCCATTCGCATTCCTTGGCCTCGCTGGGATGCGGAGCGTGGTCGGTGCCGATGACGTCGATGGTGCCGTCCGCGAGGCCGGCGCGCAGCGCCAGCACATCCTCGTCTGTGCGCAGCGGCGGATTGACCTTGAACACCGGATCATAGCTGCGGACCAGCTCGTCCGTGAGCCACAGATGGTGCGGGGTGACCTCGGCGGTGACCTTGATGCCGCGATGCTTGGCCCAGCGGATGATCTCCACCGATCCGGCGGTCGAGACATGGCAGACGTGCAGCCGCGAATCCACATGCTGGGCCAGCAGCACGTCGCGGGCGATGATGCTCTCCTCCGCCACTGCCGGCCAGCCGGCCATCCCGAGTACGGCTGAAACGGCGCCCTCGTTCATCTGGGCGCCCTCGGTCAGGCGGGGCTCCTGGGCGTGCTGGGCGATGACGCCGTCGAACGCCTTGACATACTCCAGCGCCCGGCGCATCAGCACCGGATCGGAGACGCACATGCCGTCGTCGGAAAACACCCGGACCCGGGCCCGCGAGTCCGCCATGGCGCCGAGCTCGGCCAGCCGTTCGCCGGCCAGGCCCACGGTGACCGCACCCACCGGGCGCACTTCGGCCCAGCCCGCCTGCTGGCCGAGCGCGAAAACCTGCTCGACGACGCCGGCGGTGTCCGCCACCGGCGAGCTGTTGGCCATGGCGTGCACGGCGGTGAAACCGCCCAGGGCGGCGGCCCGGGTGCCGGTCTCCACCGTTTCGGCGTCCTCCCTGCCGGGCTCGCGCAGGTGGGTGTGCAGGTCCACCATGCCGGGCAGGGCAATCAGTCCGTCCGCGTCCAGCACGGTCGCTCCGGAGGCCTGCAGCGAGCTGCCCACGCCGGTAATGCGGCCGTTTTCCACCAGCAGGTCGGCGGCGTCCGCGCCGACGACCCGGGCGCCCTTGATCAGATAGCTGCCGGTGGTGCTCATGAAGCGTTCTCCTCGGTCGGGGCGGTTCCCGCCGCGGCGGGAACGGTGTCAGGGGTATCGGCCTGGCTGCGGGCGGTGCTGCGGGACTCGCCGGAGAGCAGCAGGTAGAGGGCGGCCATCCGCACAGAGACGCCGTTGCGCACCTGCTGCAGCACCATCGAGCGGGGCGAGTCGGCGGCCGCGGAAGAAATCTCCAGGCCCCGGTTCATCGGGCCCGGATGCAGGATGACGGTGTCGGACAGCCCGTGGTCGTCCAGTGCCGCCAGCCGGCGGTCGTCGAACCCCCACAGCCGCGAGTATTCCCGGGCCGATGGGAAGAAGGCAGCGTTCATCCGCTCGGCCTGGACCCGCAGCATCATCACCGCGTCCGGGCGTTTGGCCAGCGCCTCATCCAGGTCGTAGCTGATCGTGCAGGGCCAGCCGTCGATGCCCACCGGCAGCAGCGTGGGCGGGGCGACCATGGTCACCTCGGCGCCCAGGGTGCGCAGCAGCCACAGATCCGAGCGGGCCACCCGGGAGTGCAGGATGTCCCCCACGATGGCGATCTTCATCCCGGACAAATCCGTTCCGGCCGAGGCCGTGCCGTTGGTCCGGGCCCAGGTCCGGCGCAGGGTGAAGGCGTCCAGCAGGGCCTGGGTGGGATGTTCGTGGGTGCCGTCGCCGGCGTTGACGACGGCGGCGTCGATCCAGCCGGAGGTGGCCAGGCGCACCGGTGCGCCCGAGGCCCAGTGCCTGATCACGACGGCGTCGGCGCCCATCGCCTCGAGCGTCTGGGCGGTGTCCTTGAGCGATTCGCCCTTGGAGACCGAGGATCCCTTGGCGGCAAAGTTGATCACGTCCGCGGAGAGCCGTTTGGCTGCGGCCTCGAAGGAGATCCGGGTCCGGGTCGAATCCTCGAAGAACAGGTTCACCACGGTCCGGCCGCGCAGCGCCGGCAGTTTCTTGACTTCGCGGTCGGAGACCGCCGCCATTTCCTCGGCCGTGTCCAGGATCCGCACCGCGTCTGCCTTGGACAGGTCCTGGGTGGAGAGCAGGTGTTTCATTCGCTCCAGTCCTCGATTACTACTTCGTCGGCCACCTGGTCGATTTCGGCCAGCCGTACTC
The DNA here is from genome assembly GCF_022012395.1 of Arthrobacter hankyongi. Lineage (GTDB taxonomy): Bacteria > Actinomycetota > Actinomycetes > Actinomycetales > Micrococcaceae > Crystallibacter > Crystallibacter hankyongi. Next base: position 41,312 of record NZ_JAKLTQ010000028.1, on the reverse strand, counting down.
GGACCTTTTCCACCGAGGAGGTGGGCAGGTTCTTCCCCACATGGTCGGCACGGATGGGCAGTTCGCGGTGGCCGCGGTCCACCAGGACCGCCAAGCGCACGATCCGGGGCCTGCCCAGGTCCACCAGGGCGTCCAGGGCGGCGCGGATGGTGCGGCCCGAATAGAGCACGTCGTCCACCAGCACCACGACCTTGTCGTCGAGGCCTTCGGCCGGCAGCGCCGTGGGATAGGGCGGGCGGGTCGGCTGGCGCTGCAGGTCGTCGCGGAACATCGTCACATCCAGCTGCCCGGCAATGGCGGCGGCGGAGACGGACGGGTCCGCGGCGGCGATCTTGGCGGCGAGGCGGCAGGCCAGCGGGTAGCCGCGGCGAGGAATGCCCATCAGGACCAGGTCCCGGGAGCCCTTGTTGGCCTCGAGGATTTCATGCGCGATGCGTGTCAGGGCGCGGTCGATGTCCGCTTCGGAAAGAACGACACGTGATGATGACGGCGATTGCGCCGGGCTGGGCATGCTCATGGATGCCCCCTCCTTCCCCGCCTCACAGGACGGAATTTAAAGGATTTCTTTGGTGGCTGCGCCTTCAAACGTACCATAGCGTCCGCCGCCGGCCGGTACCGGGCCGTGGCACACAGCCCCGGGGCCGGCCGCCCCGGCAGGGGCGGACCCAGCTGCCCAAACAACGGCGCCCAAAGGTGGGCAGAATGTGGTTCTGCGCACCTTTGGGCACCGTAACTTGGGCACGTGCACGCGGTACGTGCGAAGTGCGTTCCCGCAGGCTCAGGCCAGCAGGGTCGGCTTCAGCTGCTGCAGCCGGCCGAGCAGCCCGTTGACGAACGCCGGGGACTCGTCGGTGGAGAGGACCTTGGCCAGCTCCACGGCTTCGCTGACGGCGACCGCGTCCGGAACATCGTCGTTGTAGAGCAGTTCCCAGGTACCCACGCGCAGGATGATGCGGTCCACCGCGGGCATCCGCTCCAGCGACCAGCCCTGCGAGTAGGTGGAGAGGAACTCGTCGATCTGCTCCTGCATGGCCGCCACACCCTGCACGATTTCCGCGGTGTAGGGGTTGATGATCTGGTCCGTCTTTTCGCGGCGGTCGCGGAGCGCGTCGAAGGCGGACACGGAGCGCTGTTCCGCCTCAAAGAGGATGTCGACGGCGCGCCGGCGCGCCTTGCCGCGTGCGGAGGTGGGAGCGCTCACTAGTCGTTGACTCGTCCCAGGTAGTCGCCCGTGCGGGTGTCGACCTTGACCTTGGTGCCGGTCTCCAGGAACAGCGGGACCTGGATCTGGTAGCCGGTCTCCACGGTGGCCGGCTTGGTGCCGCCGGTGGAGCGGTCGCCCTGCAGGCCGGGCTCGGTGTAGGTGATCTCCATGACGACCGAGGCCGGCATCTCGATGTACAGCGGGGTGCCCTCGTGCATGGCGATGTTGACGTTGATGTTTTCCAGCAGGAAGTTCTCCGCGTCGCCCACGGTGGAGGCCGGGACCGTGACCTGGTCGAAGTCCTGGGTGTCCATGAAGACGAAGTCTTCGCCGTCCTTGTACAGGTACTGGTAATCGCGGCGGTCCACGGTGGCGGTTTCGATCTTCAGGCCAGCGTTGAAGGTCTTGTCCACAACCTTGCCGGAGAGCACGTTGCGCATCTTGGTGCGCACGAAGGCGCCGCCCTTGCCCGGCTTGACGTGCTGGAATTCGATCACGTTCCACAGCTGGCCGTCCAGCTTCAGGACGGTGCCGTTCTTGATGTCGTTAGTAGTCGCCACGTTTTCTCTTTCGGCTCTTTCGTGCGTCGGTCAGTAAAGTCCAGCAGTAATTCTACCCGCAGGGCTCACTCGGCGATCTCCTGGTAGGCGGCAAACAGCAGCGAGGTGTCGGGCACTTCGAGTATGCCCGGCCGGCCCGGTCCGTCCAGGACCACGAAGCGCAGCAGGTCCCCGCGGGCTTTCTTGTCCCGCTTCATCCCGTCCAGCAGGGCGGCCCACCGGTCCCGGCGGTAGCTCACCGGCAGCCCGAGCGAGGCCAGGATGGCCTGGTGCCGGTCTGCCGTCGCGTCGTCGAGCCGGCCGACCATGCGGGACAGCTCCGCGGCAAAGACCAGGCCCACGGACACTGCCGCGCCATGCCGCCACTGGTAGCGCTCGGCCAGCTCAATCGCGTGTCCCAGCGTATGGCCATAGTTGAGGAATTCGCGCCGGCCGGATTCCTTCAGGTCTGCCGAAACCACTTCGGCCTTGACGGCAATCGAGCGCTCCACCAGTTCGCGCACCACCGCGGAGCCCGGATCCCGGACCGCCTCCGGATTGGCCTCGATCAGGTCCAGGATGGCGCCGTCCTTGATGAACCCGCACTTGACCACCTCGGCCATGCCGGTGAGCAGTTCGTTCTCCGGCAGGGTCGCCAGCGCATCCAGGTCCGCCAGCACCGCCGCCGGCGGATGGAAGGCACCGACCAGGTTCTTGCCCTCGGCGGTATTGATGCCGGTCTTGCCGCCCACGGCCGCATCCACCATGCCCAGCAGGCTGGTGGGGATGTGCACCACCTTCACCCCGCGCAGCCAGGTCGCGGCCACGAAGCCGGCCAGGTCGGTGACCGCACCGCCGCCCACGGCGACGACGGCATCCGAGCGGGTGAAATCGTTCTGCCCGAGCACCTGCCAGCAGAACGCGGCCACCTGGATGTGCTTGCCTTCCTCGGCGTCCGGGATTTCGGCCGTCAGGGCGGTCAGGCCGGCCGCGGCCAGGTCCTCGCGGACCGCGTCGCCGGTGGCCCGCAGCGCACGCGGATGGATCACCAGCACCTTGCGGACGCGTTCGCCCAGGATGCCGGGCAGCCGGGGCAGCAGGCCGCGGCCGACGACGACGTCGTAGTTCTCGGCGGGCGAGGCGCCCGTCACCTTGATGACGGTCGAAGCCGCCGGATCCTGGATCCCGTTGGTCAACGCGATTGCCTTTCAAAGATGTGTTCGGTCAGTTCCCGCACCACGTCCGCGGCGCTCTTGCCGCGCGTGTCCAGGACGATGTCGGCCAGGCGCTGGTAGGTGGGCCGGCGCCGCATGGCCAATTCGTTCCAGCGTGCCACCGGGTCCCCGGCCAGCAGCGGCCGGCCGGTTTCGCGCTCGATCCGCGGCCGGACCGTGTCCAGGTCCACGTCCAGGAACACCACGGTGCAGCGGGCCAGCAGCTGCTGGGTACCGGTGTCCAGGATCGCCCCGCCGCCGAGCGAGACCACCCTCGGTGTCCCGTCCGCAACCAGACCGGCCACCTCGCGGGCCTCCAGCTCGCGGAAGGCATGCTCGCCAAGAGCGGTGAAGATGGCCGGGATGGGTCCGTGCCGGTCCACGATCCGCTTGTCCGAATCGGCGAAATCCAGCCCGTGCTCCGCGGCGAACGCGTGGCCGATGGTCGACTTGCCCGAGGCCATCGGCCCGATCAGCACCAGCGGGCGGTCCAGCCGCAGGGGTGTCGCCGCCCCCACTAGCTGCCGATCGTATCCAGCGACTGGGGAATCGCGGACAGGTAGCTTCTGAGGTTGCGCTGCGTCTCCGCCACGGAGTCGCCGCCGAACTTCTCGACCACGGCCTCGGCCAGCACGAGGGCAACCATGGCCTCGGCCACGACGCCGGCGGCCGGGACGGCGCACACATCCGAGCGCTGGTGGTGTGCCTTGGCGGCTTCCCCGGTGCTGACATCGATGGTCTGCAGGGCCCGGGGCACGGTGGCAATGGGCTTCATCGCGGCCTTCACCCGCAGAGTGTCCCCAATGCTCATCCCGCCCTCGATGCCACCGGCACGGTTGCTGGCGCGGATGATGGTGCCCGCCTCGTCGCGCAGGATTTCGTCGTGGGCCTCGGACCCGCGCCGGGCCGCGGTCGCGAAGCCGTCCCCGACCTCCACGCCCTTGATCGCCTGGATGCCCATCAGTGCCGCGGCCAGCCGGGCGTCGAGGCGGCGGTCCCAGTGCACGTAGCTGCCCAGTCCCGGCGGCAGTCCGTAGGCCAGGACCTCGACGACGCCGCCGAGGGTTTCACCCTCCTTGTGCGCCGCGTCCACCTCCTGGACCATGGCAAGCGAGGTTTCGGCTTCGAAACAGCGCAGCGGATCCTCGTCGAGGGCGATCACGTCGCCGGGACCCGGGACCGGGCTGCCCTCGGGCACGGCGACCCGGCCGACGGCCACGGTGTGGCTGACCAGCTCAATGCCCAGGGCCCTGAGGAAATTGCCGGCCACGGTGCCCAGGGCCACGCGGGTGGCGGTCTCGCGGGCGCTGGCGCGCTCCAGCACCGGGCGGGCCTCGTCGAAGCCGTACTTCTGCATGCCGGTGAAATCAGCATGCCCCGGGCGCGGCCGGGTCAGCGGGGCGCTGCGGGCCAGGCCGGCCAGTTCCTGCGGGTCCACCGGGTCCGCCGACATGATCTGTTCCCACTTGGGCCACTCGGTGTTCCCGACCTGGATGGCCACCGGTCCGCCCTGGGTCAGACCGTGCCGGACACCGCCGAGGATCGTCACGACGTCCTGTTCGAACTTCATCCGGGCCCCGCGGCCATAGCCCAGGCGCCGCCGGGCCAGCGCATCCTGGATATCCGTACCGGTGAGTTCCACACCTGCGGGGACGCCTTCGATAATTCCAACCAGAGCCGGCCCATGGGATTCACCGGCTGTCAACCAACGCAACATGTGTTCAATACTGCCATGTTCTGCGCTGACCTCAGCGCCGGGGTACTCCCACGGCGTCACACATCACATTCGTGACGGCGGCAGCATCCCGGAAGACCGGACCGCTGAACAGCCGCACCTGTTCCACGGCCTGGTAGATGAGCATCTCGATGCCGGCCACGATGGTGCCGCCCCGGTCCTGCCAGACAGAAGCAATCCGGCTCGGCCACGGATCATAGGCCACGTCCAGCAGCACCCGGCCGGCCCCAGCCTGCCCGGTTCCGGCGTCGTGCTGTGCCAGTTCCTCGGCGAGCGGATCGGCGGCCCGCGGCGGCAGCGTGGAAACCACCACATCGGCAGCCTCGAGGCAGCCGGCAGCCTGCTGCAGCGGAAGCACCTGGCAGGGCAGTCCGAACCCGGCCGCCAGCTCCACCAGTCCAGCCGCCTTGTCCGGCTGGCGCAGGCAGAGGATGGCCGAGGCGGCACCCAGTTCGGCCAGCGCCGCCACGGCGGCGGCGGCGGTACCGCCGGCCCCGAGGATGACGGCGCCGGCATGGGCCGGGGCCCCGGCATGGCGCAGTGCGCCCACGATTCCCGCGACGTCGGTATTGTGCCCGGTCAGCCGGACCGCACCGTCGCCGCCGCGCGAAACGACCACGGTGTTGAGCACGCCCAGCCGCCGGACCAGGGCACTGACCTCATCCATCTGCGACACCAGGGCGGTCTTCAGCGGCATGGTCACCGACAGCCCCGCCCAGTCCGGTGTTCCGGCCCCGGCGGCGCGGATTTCGGCGATCAGTCCGGCCACCTCAGGCTCGGTCAGGTCGATGGCTTCGTAGCTGCAGTCGAAGCCCAGGCTGGCATACGCCGCCCGGTGCAGCGCCGGCGACTTCGAATGTCCGATCGGATGGCCCAGCACCGCGGCGCGCCTCGCCGGACGGTCCGGGCTGCCGGCCACGTCCCCGGCCCTGGCGTCGGTCAACTGCATCGTCCGGCTTCCTGCCCGGCGCACCACTTCTGGTACTCCTTGGTATAGGACTCGTGCTCGGCCAGCGTCCGGGCGAACTTCGTTTCACCGCTGTCCAGGTTGACGGTCACCCAGTAGTAGTAGGGCACCTTCTTGGGGTGCGCAGCGGCGTCGATGGCCGGTCCGCCCGGCGAGTTGATCGGGCCGGCGGGCAGGCCCGGATGCGCGTACGTGTTGTACTTGTTGGCCTTGTCCGCCTTCTCCTCTGGCGTGATGTCGTAGCTCTTGCGGTTCAGCCCGTACGTGACCGTCGCGTCCGACTGGATCAGGCCGAAGGTCTCCTTGTTGTCCGGGGCGAGCCGGTTCATGATCGCCCCGGCCACGGTCGGGTAGTCGGCCTCCCCCGCCTCGGCCTCCACGATGCTGGCGATGGTCAGCACCCGGAACTGCTCATCCGCGTCCGTAATGCCGTCTTCCTCAAGCCGCGCGAAGGTGTTGCCAACCATTTCCTTCAGGATCTCTTCGGCAGTGGCGTCCAGGGGGAAGCGGTATTCGCCCGGGAAGAGATAGCCCTCGAGGTTGTGTGCCTGCTTCGGCAACCCGAACTTCTGCGGGTCTGCGGCCAGCGCCTCGAAGTCGGAGACCGGAATGCGGGTGCCTTCGGAGAGGGCCTGGAAGACTTCGTTCTGGCGCAGCGTGCGGTTGATCGCCGCATAGGCGACCTTGGCTCCGGCGTCGGCCAGCAGCACCTTGACGGCGTCCTTGGCCGGCATCTCCAGCTTGAGCGTGTAGTTGCCGGGCTGGATTTCCCTGCCCTTGGCCTGGTTGGCCAGTTCGTCCAGGAAGAGTTTGTCGGAGGCGACGATGTCCTTCTCGGTCAGGTTGGCCGCGATGGCAATAGGGCCGGCCCCCTGTTCGACGGTGAAGGTCACGTTCTGGCCGCCGGGACCGGCGAAGTCCTTGGGCGCATGCATTCCGAGCAGGTTCTGCAGGACCAGCACCAGGGCGACCAGGCCGGCGGCGAAGACACCCAGCACAGAGAGCAGGATGATGTTGCCGCGCCGACGCCGGCGCTGCCTGGCCGTCAGCGGCCTGCGGGAACGGGCCGCGGGACGCACCCTGCTGCCGGCGCTGGAGTGCCGGCGCATCCTGGCCGCACGCCGGTCACGGTACAGCAGGTCCAGGCCCTCGTCCCCGTTAGGTGCGTCCGCCCGCCGGCTGGTGCGGTGCTTTTGCTGGGATGTCACTGTGCCTCCCCTGCGCCGTAATGTTCGTCCTGCGTGCTTCCGTGCCCCGTCTGCCCCGCTGCATGGCCGGCGGGCACCACCGTGCCGACGTCGCGCCCGAGCGACCGCTGCATATCGATGGCCTGCTGCAGGATCTCCACTGCGGCCACCTGGTCCACAACCTTGCGGTGATCCCTGCTGCCCACTCCGGCCGAATGCAGGGAACGGTGCGCCGCCACAGTGGTGAGCCGTTCGTCTACCAGATTAACCGATACCTGCAGATCCGCGGCAGCCAAGGCCTGCACCAGCCGTCCGGCATAGTCCCGGGCCATCCTGGTGGACTCGGACTCGCCGCCCTTGAGGGTGCGGGGCAAACCCACGAAAATCTGGACCGCACTGCGTTCCCTGGCCTCCCGGACCAGCACCGCGATGTCACTGTTCCGGCGGGCATCGCGCTTCAGGGTGCGGATCGGGGTGGCCAGGATGCAGTCGGGGTCGCTGCCGGCGACTCCGACCCTGGCCATCCCCACGTCCACGCCCAGCCGGACACCGGGCTGGAGGCCGGAGGGCACGCTGTGCGTCGTCATGGGACTAACCCCGGTTGGCAACCGCGCCGGCGATCGCCGCCAGGGCGTCCTGGACCTTGGCCGGATCGGTGCCGCCGCCCTGGGCCACGTCGTCCTTGCCGCCCCCGCCGCCGCCGAGTACCCCGGCGGCCTGCTTGACCAGCGCACCGGCCTTCACGCCGGTGCTGCGGGCGGCCTCGTTGGTGGCCACCAGGACCAGCGGACGCGCATTGGCTACACCGGCAATGGCGACCACTGCCGCCTCGCTGCCGAGCCGGTTGCGCAGGTCCAGGGCCAGGGAGCGCAGGTCGTCCGCGGAACCAACCTGGCCGGCGTCGTGGGCCAGCAAGCGGACCCCGGCGACGTCGCGGGCCGAGCCGGCCAGCGACGCGGCCGAAGCAGCCAACTGTTCCTTGCGCAGGCGGTCAAGTTCCTTCTCGGCCGACTTCAGTTTGGCCAGCGTCGCGGCGATGCGTTCGGGCAGCTGGCTGGAGGGGACTTTGAGCATCTCGGACAGCTCGCTGACCAGGGCCCGCTCGGCGGCCAGGTGGCGGAAGGCGTCCAGCCCCACCAGCGCCTCGACCCGGCGGTTGCCGGAGCCGACCGAGGCCTCGCCCAGCAGGGTCAGGCTGCCGACCTGGCTGGTGCTGCCCACATGGGTGCCGCCGCACAGCTCGCGCGACCAGGCGCCGTCGATTTCCACTACGCGGACGGTGTCCCCATAGGCCTCGCCGAACAGCGCCATGGCGCCCAGGGCCCGGGCCTCGGCCAGTTTCATGACCTTGGTCTGGACCTGGAAGTTGTTGCGGATGGCGATGTTGGCCACGTCTTCGATCTCGGACTTCGCCGCGTCGCTGACACCCTCGCCCCAGGCGAAGTCGAAGCGCAGGTAGCCAGCCTTGTTGAAGGAACCGCGCTGCAGGGCCTCCGGGCCGAGGATCTGGTGCAGGGCCGCATGGATGATGTGCGTGCCGGAGTGCGCCTGCTCGCCGGCGGCGCGGCGCTGCTGGTCCACGGCCGCCACCACGCGGGCGTCGCCGGGGATTTCGCCCTCGCGGACCACTGCCTTGTGCACGCTCAGGCCCTTGACCGGCTTCTGCACGTCCAGCACCTCGACGACGAAGCCGTCGCCGGTGATCAGCCCGACGTCGGCGGCCTGGCCGCCGGCCTCGGCGTAGAACGGAGTCGCGTCGAGCACCAGCTCGATCTCGTCGCCCTGGCCGGCAAAGTCGACCACGGCACCGTTGCTGACGATGCCGCGCACGGTGGATTCGGTGGTCAGTTCGTCATAGCCGGTGAAGGTGGTCTCGCCTGCCGCCAGCATGTGTTTGAAGACGGTGGTGTCCGCGTGGCCCAGCTTCTTCTCCCGGGCATCCTGGCGGGCCCGGTCGCGCTGCTCGGCCATCAGGGTCCTAAAGCCCTGTTCGTCCACCCGCAGGCCCGCTTCCTCGGCCATCTCCAGGGTCAGGTCGATCGGGAAGCCGTAGGTGTCGTGCAGGGTGAAGGCGTCCTCGCCGGACAGCGGCTTGTTGGCGGCCTTGGATTCCTTCACGGCCTCTTCCAGCCGGGCGGTACCGGAGGCGATGGTGCGCAGGAAGGCGCGTTCCTCGGCGTAGGCGATCCGGCTGATCCGCTCGAAGTCCTTCTCCACCTCCGGGTAGGTGCCCTTCATCGCATCGCGCGACGCCGGCAGCAGCTGCGGCAGGCAGGCTTCCTCGACGCCGAGCAGGCGCATGGCGCGCACCGCACGGCGGATCAGCCGGCGCAGCACGTAGCCGCGGCCTTCGTTGGAGGGGGTCACGCCGTCGGCAATCAGCATCAACGCCGATCGGACGTGGTCGGCGACCACGCGCATGCGCACGTCGTCGCCATGGTGTGGATCGTCGTCGGACTCGGCGCTGGTGTACTCCTTGCCGGAAAGCTCGGCGGCCTTGTCCAGCACCGGACGCACCTGGTCCGTTTCATACATGTTCTCGACGCCCTGCAGGATCATCGCCAGGCGTTCCATGCCCAGGCCGGTGTCGATGTTCTTCTTCGGCAGCTCGCCGAGGATCTCGAAGTCCTCCTTGCCGGTGCCCTCGCCGCGCTGGAACTGCATAAAGACCAGGTTCCAGATCTCCACATAGCGGGTGTCATCCGCCTGCGGACCGCCCTCGATGCCGTAGGCCGGGCCGCGATCGTAGAAGATTTCGGAGCAGGGTCCGGCCGGGCCGGGCTGCCCGGTGGACCAGTAGTTGTCCTTCTTGCCGAACTTCTGGATCCGTTCGGCGGGCACGCCCACCTGGTCCCGCCAGATGGACAGGGCCTCTTCGTCGTCCTTGTAGACGGTGACCCAAAGCCGGTCCACGGGCAGGCCGTAGCCGCCCTCCTCCACCGGGGTGGTCAGCAGCTCCCAGGCCATGGCGATGGCCCGTTCCTTGAAGTAGTCGCCGAAGGAGAAGTTGCCGCACATCTGGAAGAACGTGCCGTGCCGCACGGTCTTGCCCACTTCCTCGATGTCGGCGGTGCGGATGCACTTCTGCACGCTGGTGGCCCGGGGGAACGGCGGGACCTCGCGCGCGGTCAGGTAGGGAATGAACGGCACCATGCCCGCCACCGTGAACAGCAGGGACGGATCGGGCGAAACCAAGGACGCCGACGGCACCACGTGATGGCCCTTCTTCTCGAAGAAGTCGAGCCAGCGGCGGACGATCTCATGGGACTTCATGGTGCCTAAAAACCCTTCTGGTGGATCCGGCCGGGCCGGAAACGGCGGGGCCGGGGAATTCTCGCGGATATCTGACGGTCGCGGCAGGGCCGGGCGGCCCGCCGCCGGGCTGCTGCTACCGGTCCACGCCGAGCGCTGCCCGCAGATCCGTCTCGCGCTGGTGCATGCCGTCGCGGACGGCGTCGGCGAAGTTGGCCACGTTGTCGGCCAGCGAGCCGACGGCGCGGTTGAGCCCCTGCGGACCGAAGGTCTGCTGGGCCTCGGTGACCTTCCGGACCGCCAGGACCCCAAGGGCCACGCCGGCTGCCAGCCAAATAATTCTCTTCATTGCGTTTTCCTTCCGGCCGTCAGCGGCTGCGGCGGCGCTTGCCCTCGGGCGCACCCTTGGCGGCACCCGAGGCGAACGCGGTCCGGACGCCGTAGGAGAAGGCGGCGATCTTAATCAGCGGGGAGCCCACGGTCGCGGCCACCAGGGACGAGAGCGCCGAGACGTTGGCGCTGGCATCCGAGACGTTGGCGGTGATCCCGTCCACCTTGCGCAGCTGCTCGTTGGTGGTGCTCACCGTGGTGGTGACCTCGTCGATCAACGGGGTGGTGCCGTCGCTGAGCGAGCGGATGGCCCCGCGGAGCTCATCAAAAACCCTGCCGAGCTTCCAGATCGGGATGGCCAGCAAGGCCACCAGCACCGCGAAAACGGCCGCGGCAATGAGACCGGCGATGTCGCCACCTGACATGGGTGGTCTCTCCTTCGAATAGTCCTGGACGCAGCCGTGCGGTGCATCCGCGTAAGCATCTACCTCAGTACCTTACCTACTGGACAGCCCGCGGCGCGTGCCGCGGGCTGTCCAGTGCTGCTGAGGCTAGCGCGCCGGGCAGCTTGAGGCTGCCTGCCGCGAATGCTTAGCGGGCGTAGTATTCCACCACGAGCTGCTCTTCGCAGGTCACCGGGACCTCAGAGCGCTTCGGACGGCGGACCAGGCGGGCCTGGAGCTTCTCCAGCTGCACGTCCAGGTACGGCGGGACCTGCGGCAGCACGTCGCGGTGCGCGCCGGCAGCGGCCACCTGGAACGGCGCCATGACCTCGCTGCGGCTGTGCACGTGGATCAGCTGGCCCTCGGACACGCGGAAGGACGGGCGGTCCACGCGTGCGCCGTCGACCATGATGTGGCGGTGCACAACCAGCTGGCGGGCCTGGGCGATGGTGCGGGCGAAGCCGGCACGCAGCACCAGGGCGTCAAGGCGCATTTCCAGCAGCTCGACCAGGTTCTCGCCGGTCAGGCCCTTGGTGCGCTTGGCTTCCTCGAAGGCACGGGTCATCTGTGCCTCGCGGATGCCGTACTGGGCGCGCAGACGCTGCTTCTCGCGCAGGCGGACGGCGTAGTCGCTGTCCTGCTTGCGGCGGGCACGGCCGTGCTGGCCGGGAGCGTACGGGCGGCGCTCCATGTACTTCTCGGCCTTGGGGGTCAGGGCAATGCCAAGTGCGCGCGAAATGCGCACCTTGCGGCGGGCTCGTGTGTTATTAGCCACGATGTCCTTCCAATTCATGCGGTGATGTTGTGTCGCTGGCCTCCGTGCTGGAGAGCATGGGTCAACCGCTACCTTGAGCTACAGTCCGCCCACGGGCGCACGGCATCACCCCGGAATTGGAAAAATCCAAGTGGATGCGGACGCACAGCCGGACGGCTTGCCAGTCAGCGAACAATTCTAGCATCCCCGGACCGCCGCTCCTGCCCCTTTCCGGCCGGTCATCTACCGCGCAGCCGCCTCCCCGTTCGCAGCCACCCCACATGCTCCGCATGCGGGGCCCTGCTGCTCTCTTCGCTCGCTCCGCTCGCGGCGGGACCCTCGGCAAGAGAGCCTGCCCGGGGTCCCCGTACGCGAAGCGTACGGGGCAGGCGGCGAACGCTACGCTGGGGGCATGCGAGCAATCCTGCAGCGGGCCACCCGTGCCAGCGTCAGCGTCGACGGCGAGGTGGTCGGCGCCATCGACCGCCCCGGACTGGTGGTCCTGGCCGGCGCCACCCATACCGATACCGAGGCGGATGCGCGGGCCCTGGCGGCCAAGATCTGGACCTTGCGGATCCTGGCCAGCGAACGCTCCTGCGCGGACGAGGATGCCCCGCTGCTGGTAGTCAGCCAGTTCACCCTCTACGCCGACACACGGCGCGGAAGGCGGCCTTCCTGGTCCGCCGCCGCGCCGGCCGAGCTGGGCGGGCCGCTGCTCGACTGCTTCGTGGCGGCGCTGCGCGAACTGGGCGCCACGGTTCACACCGGACTCTTCGGTGCCATGATGCAGGTGTCCCTGGTCAACGACGGTCCGTTCACCATCAGCCTCGACACCGCCGACTTCGCGGCCCCGCGCCGCAGCTGATCCCCGGCCGCCGGTTCAGTCGCCGCGGACGATTTGCCGCAGCCGCGCCAGCCGTGCACCGATCTCGCGTTCGGTCCCGTTCGCCGTGGGCTCATAGTAGTCGCGTCCCACGAGGTCATCCGGCGGATACTGCTGCCGGGCAATGCCGTGCGGCTCGTCGTGCGAATAGACGTAGCCCTTGCCGTGGCCCAACTGCTTCGCCCCCGGATAGTGCGCGTCGCGCAGGTGCGCCGGAATTCCCTGCCCCCGTCCGGCCCGGACGTCCGCGATGGCCGCGTTGATGCCGTTGTAGGCGGCGTTGGACTTCGGCGCCGTGGCGATATGGACCACGGCTTCGGCCAGCACGATCCTGCCTTCGGGCATGCCGATCAGCTGGACCGCCTGGGCGGCGGCGACGGCGGTCTGCAGCGCGCTGGGGTCTGCCATGCCAACGTCCTCGGCGGCGGAAATCACCAGCCGCCGGGCCACAAACCGCGGGTCCTCCCCCGCCTCCAGCATCCGGGCCAGGTAATGCAGGGCGGCGTCCACGTCCGAACCGCGCAGGGATTTGATGAAGGCGCTGGCCACGTCGTAGTGCTGGTCCCCGGCCCGGTCATAGCGCAGTGCGGCCACGTCCAGGGCGCGTTCGGCATGCCGGAGTTCGACGACGACGGCCTCGCCGTCCCCGTCCCCCGTCTCCTCGCCCCAGGCGACGCCGGCGGCGGCCTCCAGCGCCGTCAGCCCGCGCCGGGCGTCCCCGGCGGCCAGCCGGACCAGATGTTCCAGGGCTTCGTCCGAGAGCCGGACCCGGCCGGCGAGGCCGCGTTCGTCCTCGACGGCGCGCAGCAGGAGCGCCTCGATGTCGGCAGCGGTCAGCGGTCTGAGCGTGAGCAGCAGGGAGCGCGACAGCAGCGGTGAAACCACCGAAAAGGACGGATTCTCCGTGGTGGCGGCCACCAGCACCACCCAGCGGTTCTCCACGCCCGGCAGCAGCGCGTCCTGCTGGGCCTTGTTGAAGCGGTGGATTTCGTCCAGGAACAACACCGTGGTCGTACGGTGCAGGTCGCGCGCGGTCAGCGCCTCGTCCATCACCCGGCGCACGTCCTTGACCCCGGCGGTAATCGCGGACAGTTCGACGAACTTCCGGCCCGCACCGCGGGCGATCACGTGCGCCAGTGTGGTCTTGCCGGTGCCCGGCGGGCCCCACAGGATCAGCGAGGAGGGGCCGGCCGGACCGCTGCGGCTGCCCTCGGCGGCTAGCAGCCGCAACGGCGACCCCGGCTCGAGCAGATGCTGCTGGCCAACTACCTCGTCCAGCGTACGCGGACGCATGCGCACGGCCAGCGGGCTGCGCGGCCGGTCCGCCGGCTGCCAGCCGCCGGATTCCGAAGGGGTGGGCCCGTCCGCGGGGGACTCGTCGTCGGCGGCACTGAACAAATCACTCACCCGCCAAGGCTATCCTGCCCGTCGGACGGGAAATCCGACCGGCAGCTGCCTACCTGGGGGCAGCAGTGGCCCGCGTCCGGCTGTAGGGAAGTTTCGCAGGCCGCCGGAGATGCCGGTGGCCAGCAAATGCCGCAGCCGGGCATTTACTGGCCACCGTTCGTCAGCAGCAGGCCGCTGCCAGCTGGCAGTCCTACTGGGCGGGAGCTGCGGCCGCCTCGGCGCCTTCGGCCTTCTTCTCCTTGGGCTGGGGCTTGAAGTCCACGCCGGCTTCCTTGCGCTGCTGCGCGGTGATCGGTGCCGGCGCCTCGGTGAGCGGATCGTAGCCGTTGCCGGTCTTCGGGAACGCGATGACCTCGCGGATCGAGTCCACCCCGGCCAGCAGGGCAACCACCCGGTCCCAGCCGAAGGCGATACCGCCGTGCGGCGGAGCGCCGTACTTGAAGCCCTCGAGCAGGAAGCCGAATTTTGTCTCGGCATCCTGCTTGTCCAGGCCCATCAGCTCGAACACCCGCTCCTGCACGTCGCGCTGGTGGATACGGATGGAGCCGCCGCCGATCTCGTTGCCGTTGCAGACGATGTCGTAGGCGTAGGAGAGCGCGCTGCCCGGATCCTGGTCGAACGTGTCGAGGAACTCGGGCTTGGGCGAGGTGAAGGCGTGGTGCACGGCAGTCCACTTGCCGGACCCCACGGCCACGTCGCCGGCAGCCTCCGCCTGGGCGGCGGGTTCGAACATGGGCGCATCCACGACCCAGACGAACGCCCAGTCGCCGTCGTTGATCAGGCCGGTGCGGTGCCCGATCTCCACGCGGGCGGCGCCGAGCAGGGCGCGCGAGGACGCGCGGTCACCGGCGGCGAAGAAAATGCAGTCCCCCGGCTTCGCGCCCACAGTCGCCGCCAGGTTCTCGCGTTCGAAGTCGGTGAGGTTCTTGGCCACGGGGCCGGAGAGCTCGCCGGATTCCTGGACCAGCACGTAGGCCAGGCCCTTGGCGCCGCGCTGCTTGGCCCATTCCTGCCAGGCGTCCAGCGTGCGGCGGGCCTGCGAGGCACCGCCGGGCATGACGACGGCGCCCACATAGGGGGCTTGGAAGACCCGGAAGGTGGTGTCCTTGAAGAACCCGGTCAGCTCGGTCAGCTCGAGCCCGAAGCGCAGGTCCGGCTTGTCCGAGCCGTACTTGTCCATCGCCTCGGCATAGGTCATCCGCCGGATCGGCGTCGGGATTTCGACGTCGATCAGCCGCCACAGCGCCTGCACGATCCGCTCGCCCAGGGAGATGATGTCGTCCTGGTCCACAAAGCTGGCTTCGATGTCCAGCTGGGTGAATTCGGGCTGGCGGTCGGCCCGGAAGTCCTCGTCCCGGTAGCAGCGGGCGATTTGGTAGTACTTCTCGAAGCCGCCCACCTGCAGCAACTGCTTGAAGAGCTGCGGGGACTGCGGCAGCGCATACCAGGACCCCGGAGCCAGCCGTGCCGGCACCACGAAGTCGCGGGCGCCTTCCGGCGTCGAGCGGGTCAGCGTGGGGGTTTCGATCTCTACGAAGCCGTCCGCGTGCAGCAGCTCGCGGGCCACCCGGTTGACCTCCGAGCGCAGCCGCAGGTTCCGGGCCGGCGCCGGGCGGCGCAGGTCCAGGTACCGGTGCTTCAGCCGCGCTTCCTCGCCCACCTCGACATGCTCGTCCACCTGGAACGGCAGCGGGTCGCAGGTGTTCAGGATGATGACGTCTTCGGCGATGACCTCGATGTCGCCGGTGGCCAGGGCCGGGTTCTCGTTGCCCTCCGGCCGCTTTTCCACCGTGCCCTTGATCTGCAGCACGTACTCGTTGCGCAGGCCGTGGAAGACCTCCTCCTCACGCACAACCACCTGGGCGATACCCGAGGAATCGCGCAGGTCCAGGAAGGCAACGCCGCCATGGTCGCGCCGGCGGGACACCCACCCGGCGAGTGTGACGGTTTGTCCGATGTGCTCAGCCCGCAGCGAGCCGAGTTCATGTGTGCGCAGCACAGCATTCCTTCCAGTAGAACCCTTGAAGAGATCCCACCCCGGCGGATCCGGCCGGGGCGCCGGGTAACCGCGGGAGGTGGTTAGAGTGGGTATAGACAAGTCCTGAACGAGTTTACCGTTGATCGCGCCGCCGCCCCACCTGGTGCCTTCCGGCAGCAGCGGCGGCACGCGGAGCGTCCGGCTGCGGCCGGACCACGCGGCAGCGGCCCGATCCGGCCGGATTAGCGAAGCGGATGGCCCTTAGTGAGCAGTGAATCGTCCCTGGAACGCAGGCTCGGCGGCGTGGACGCGACCACCATCGGCGTTGGCTCGATGGTGGGCGCCGGCGTCTTCGTGGTCTACTCCCCCGCCGCGGCCGCGGCCGGAAACTGGCTCCTGCTCTCCCTGGCCCTGGCCGGCCTGGTGGCGTACTGCAACGCCACCGCGTCGGCGCAGCTGGCCACCGTCCATCCCACCAGCGGAGGCACCTACATCTACGGCCGCCGCCAGCTTGGCGAATGGCCGGGCTTCCTGGCCGGCTGGGCGTTCATTACCGGCAAGACGGCGTCCTGCGCAGCCATGGCCCTGGCGTTTGGGCTCTATGCCGCCCCCGGTCTGGCGACGGCGCTGGCCGTGGCCGCGGTCGTCCTGCTCACCGGCGTCAACCTGCTGGGCATCACCCGGACCGCGTGGATGACCCGGTGGTTCATTTCCGTGGTGGCCGCGGTGCTGGTCTTCGTGACCGTCGTCGCCTTCAGCGAACCACCGCTGGGCACCGGCGCCGGCCTGCCAACCACCCCCTACGGCGTGCTGCAGGCGGCGGCGCTGTTCTTCTTCGCCTTCGCCGGCTACGCCCGCATCGCGACGATGGGCGAGGAGATCCGCGACCCCCAGCGGCTGATCCCGGTGGCCATCCTGTCCGCCCTGGCCGTGACGTTCGTCCTGTACTTCGTGCTGGGGGCCGGGCTGCTGCGGTTCATGGGCCCGGAACTGCTGGCCACCACACCCACGCCGCTGCACACCGTCATGGAGCGGGTCCGAGGCGGAATCGGCACCACCGCGGTGACGATCGCGGCGGCACTGGCCTGCCTGGGTGCACTGCTGGCGCTGATCGCCGGAATCTCACGGACCATCCTGGCCATGGCACGCGAACACGACCTGCCCGGCACGCTGGCCACCGTCGGGCACCGCTTCAAGGTGCCCTGGCTGGCGGAGCTGGTCGTGGCGGCGGCGGTGATCTGCCTGCTGCTGACCCAGAACGTGCTCGCGGTGGTCGGTTTCTCCAGCTTCGGCGTGCTGATCTACTACGCGGTGACCAATGCCGCCGCGCTCACGCTCACCGAGCGGCCGTGGCACGCGCCGAAGGCCCTGAACTGGCTGGGCCTGGCCGGCTGCCTGGTCCTGGCCTTCACCCTGCCGCTGTCCTCGGTGCTCACGATGGCCGGGGTGCTGGCCGTGGGCGTGATCGGCCGGGCGGTGGTCAAATCCTCCCGGTTGCGGTGACCTGCGGCAGCAGGTCCTCCGCCGGCGGGGTCCAGGCCCGGGGGTCGGCCGGCACCTGTTCGCCGGAGCGGATGTCCTTGACCTCGTGCGCCAGGGAACCGTCGGCGCCCTCGGTGGTGAACCAGACAAACGGGATGCCGCGGCGGTCCGCATACTTGATCTGCTTGCCGAACTTCTCCGCCTTGGCGGCCACTTCGGCGCTGATGCCGCGGCTGCGCAGTTCGGTGGCCACGTCCTGCGCCTCGGACCAGCTCTCATCATTAGCCAGGGTGACCAGCACGGCGGTGGGCACCTGGCGCGAGGCG
This sequence comes from Arthrobacter hankyongi, assembly GCF_022012395.1. GTDB lineage: Bacteria > Actinomycetota > Actinomycetes > Actinomycetales > Micrococcaceae > Crystallibacter > Crystallibacter hankyongi. The sequence continues at coordinate 23,611 of NZ_JAKLTQ010000028.1, read as the reverse complement.
GTGGCCAGCTCCTGGCCCAGGATCCGCATGACCAGCCGGGTCACGCCGATGGACAGCCCGACGCCGGGGAACTTGCGGTTGCCCTTGGCGGCCAGCGCGTCATAGCGGCCGCCCGAGCAGATCGAGCCGAGGTGTTCGTGCCCCACCAGCACGGTCTCGTAGACGGTGCCGGTGTAGTAGTCCAGGCCGCGGGCGATGCTCAGATCGGCAATGACCTTGCCCGGAACGCGGCGGGCCGCCTCGCCGATCACCTGCTCGAGCTCGGCCAGGCCCGCCTCGAGCAGTTCATCCTCGACACCAAGGGCGCGCACCTGTGCCACGAACGACGTGTCCTCGGTGCGGATGCCGGCCAGCTGCAGGGCCGCCTTGGCCTGCTCAGGGGTGGCGCCGAGCTCCTCCTGGAGCAGTTCGGCAACCTTGTCCGGCCCCACCTTTTCCAGCTTGTCGATGCTGCGCAGCACCCCGGCGGTGTCCGTCAGGCCAATGCCGCGGTAGAACCCTTCGGCCAGCTTGCGGTTGTTGACCCGGATCCGGAAATCGGGGATCGGCAGCGCGGACAGCGCCTCCGCGATCACCAGGGCTAGTTCGACGTCGTAGCGGAAGGGCAGCTCGCCGTCGCCGACGACGTCGATATCCGCCTGGGTGAATTCGCGCGCCCGGCCCTCCTGCGGCCGCTCGCCCCGCCAGACCTTCTGGATCTGGTAGCGACGGAAGGGAAAGGCGAGGTAGCCGGCATTCTCCACGACGTAGCGGGCGAAGGGTACGGTCAGGTCAAAGTGCAGCGCCAGCTTGTCCTGGTCCGGGGCACCCGGATCCTCTTCGGCCTGCAGCCGGTGCAGGCCGTAGACCTCCTTGTCGATCTCCCCCTTGCGCAGCAGCTGGCCGATGGTCTCCACCGCGCGGGTCTCAATCGAGGAAAAGCCGTGCAGTTCAAAGGTGCGCCGCAAAGTGTCCAGCACATGCAGTTCCACGAGCCTTTCCTGCGGGAGCCATTCAGGGAAACCTGACAGGGAGGCCTTGCGTGCCATGCGGACGTATCTCCTTAAAGAACATGAACTTGAACGAACTCAAAAAACTCAGGCGGCGGCAGTGAATTGACTGGCTGCTGGTTTAGTTTACCCGGCGGGCAGCCGGGAAAGCCCCGCCATCTGGGCTGGGACGAACCGGCGGCAGGCCCGTTCCGCTGTACTTTCGGCTGCCGCTGGATCCCTACGTTCCGTCCAGTAGTTTTCCAAGTGGCCCTGCCCCATGGACGTCGCGACGCACGCCTGCCGGAGAGTCCGGATAATGTCCCCGAGCGCCCGTAGGATATGCCCATGTTGGGGCGGTACAGCTACCGTGCCTACCCGGGCAAGGGGCAGGTGGAGCCTCTGGCCCGTGCCTTCGGCTGCGCCCGGCGGGTCTACAACATGGGATCGATTTCAAGGAAAGACACTACCGGGAGACTTGGCAGAGTTACCCGGACAGCGAGCTGTCCAAACTTCTCCCCAGGCTCAAGAAGCCACCGGAAACGGCCTGGCTCTCCGAAGTCTCCTCGATCATCCTCCAGCAGTCACTGACCGATCTCGGAAAGGCATTCCGGAACTTCTTCGACGGGATCACGGCCCAGAAACAGGTCGGCTAACCCAGGTTCATAAAGAAGGACGGACGCCAGTCCTTCCGGATCGTGGGCGCGGCCTCGTTCAAAGCACGAAAGATCAGCAAACGGTGGGCCGTGGTGAAACTACCCAAGATCGGCGAATTGAAATTCCGCCTCTCGCGTGCGCTTGCGGGCAATCCCACATCGGTCACCGTGATCCTCGAATCGGACAGTGCGTACCACGTTTCCTTTGTCGTGAATGTTCAGGCGCCAGCCGCGCCCCGTCCGAGCGCGAGGCCGGTGTAGATCTGGGCCTGCATGATTTTGCCGCGGTCGTGTATTCGGACGGAACACGGGAGAAGATTCAGAAGCCGCGTCACATGGGCAGGGTGCAAGCTCGGCTTCGCCAGGCCCAAAAGGACCTGTCACGCAAAATGAAAGGATCGAACAACCGGAAGAAGGCCAAGCAGTGCGTCGCCCGGCCCCATGCCAAAGTCAAAAGGCAGAGAATGGATTTCCTGCACAAGCAATCAACCCAACTGGTCAACGAGAACCAAGTGACCGTTACCGAGGGGTTCACCGTGCGGGGCCTCGCGCGCTCGGGCGCCAGGGGCAGGCGCGGACGCGGGATGCGGCGTTCCATTCACGATGCAGGAGGGGGCATCTTCCTCTCCCTGCTTTTCCGAAGGGCAACCGAGCGCGGCCGGGAGCACATCACCACGGACAAGTTCTGCCCTTCCACGAGGCGGTGCTGCCTCTGCGGTACTGTGGGCACGAAGAAAGAACTATCCGTCAGAACGTGGACCTGTGCATGCAGTCCCGAAGTGGTACTCGACCGCGACTACAATGCGGCCGTGAACGAACTTGTCGCCGGGGGACACGCGGCCTACGGAAAAGAACTAAGACGCGTCCTCGCCACGGCGACGGACGTGCGCTCTTTGGAGAAGTAGGAACCGCCCCGGCTGGCGCCGGGGAATCTCCGTTCACTGTGGGGCGGGGAGGATGTCAAGGCGAGGAGGGTCAGTGGCAGCAAACCGCCCGGACAGGCAGATGCGCCGCCGCATCGCGCAGATGGAGGCCCGGCGGGCCCTGCGCAACGACCAGGCCAGACGGCGCCGGCGCGACAACCTCGCCGGCGGCATCGTCATGGCCGCCGCCGTGGCTGCCGGCCTCGCCGTGCAGCTGCTGGGCTTCGGCACGGACCCCACTGCGGCGCAGCTGCAGCGGGCCGAGGAAGCCCTGCAGGTGCCTCAGTCCTCTGCTTCCCCGGCCGCCACGGCAAACGGGGCCGGCATTCCGTCGGCGGATATTGCCCGGGGACGGAGCTTTACCGGCACGTTGTCCACCAGCGCCGGCAACATCGACGTCAGCCTCGACGGCGCCAAGGCACCGCAGGCCGTCTCCGTCTTCAGCACGCTGGCCGCCGAGGGATTCTTCACCGGCAAGAACTGCCACCGGCTGACCACGGCAGCCAGCATGGGGGTGCTCCAGTGCGGCTCGGTTGACGGCACCGGCGCCGGGGACCCCGGCTACCAGTGGGGTCCGGTGGAGAACACCCCTGCGGACGGCTCCTACCCTGCCGGCACCATCGCGGTAGCCCGCGGACAGAGCACTTCCAGCAACGGCACGCAGTTCTTCATCACCTGGAGGGACAGCACAATTCCGCAGGATACCGGCGGCTACACCATCATGGGTAAGGTAACCGGAGGGCTGGACGTCCTGCGCAGGATTGCGGAAGGTGGCGTAAAGGAATCCGGCAGCAAGGACGGAGCGCCTAAGATACCGGTATCGATTAAGTCGTTTACTTTGGAAGAGAGCCCGAAGTAGGCGGCCGGAAACCGGACCCACAGGCTACTCATGGTCCCGCGGCAAATCTGCGGGGCCGACCGACAAATGAAAGAGTTTTAGCGGTGACCCACAGTCAGCAATCCGACGAAACAACTGAATACACCTCCGACGCAGTGGCACAGTCCACCGGTGGCAGCGGCGCCGCCAAGCCTGTGCCGGGCCCGCGGCCCACGCCCGCAGCCATGGCTCCCAAGCCTGCCGCGGCCCTGCCGGTGGTGCCGGCGCCGGCGGTGCAGTCCACTCCGCTGTCCGAGGCCTCCAAGTGGGGCCGGGTCTCCGAGGACGGCCACGTCTTCCTGCTCCTCGATGGCGAGGAGCACCCGGTGGGCCACTATCCGGACACGTCGCCCGAAGAGGCACTCTCCTACTTCGTGCGCAAGTACGACGACGTCGCGGCCCAGGTGGCGCTGCTCGAGCAGCGGGTGGAGGCCAAGGCTCCGTCGGCGGACATGAACAAGACCCTCTCGCACCTGCAGGAACAGCTCGCCGAGCGGCACCTGGTTGGTGACGTGCCGGCGCTCCAGGCCCGGCTCGACGCGCTGTCCGGCTCCATTGCCCAGCTGCAGCAGAACGAGAAGGCCGAGCAGGAAGCCACCCGCGCGGCCGAACTGGCCGCCCGGGAGGCCATCGTTGCCGAGGCCGAGGAAATTGCCGCCAAGGACCCGGCCACTGTGCAGTGGAAGTCCAGCAGCGCCCGGATGAACGAACTGTTCGACGCCTGGAAGGCCGCGCAGAAGAACGGCATCCGGCTGGGCCGGAGCACCGAGGACTCGCTCTGGAAGCGCTTCCGCTCCGCCCGGACCGTCTTCGACCGGCACCGCCGCGCCTACTTCAGCCAGCTGGACAGCGACAACGCGGCCGCCAAGGCGGCCAAGGAAGCGCTGATCGCCCGGGCCGAGGAACTGTCCACCTCCACCGACTGGGGGCAGACAGCGGGCGAATACCGCCGGCTGATGGATGAGTGGAAGGCGTCCAAGCGGGCCAGCCGCAAGGATGACGACGCGCTCTGGGCCCGTTTCCGGGCCGCCCAGGACAAGTTCTTCACTGCCCGGCAGGCGGCGAACCAGGCCGTGGACCAGGAGTTCGCCGCGAACCTAACGGTCAAGGAAGCCCTCGTCGCCGAGGCCCAGGCCCTGCTGCCGATCACGGACCTGGCCGCCGCGAAGAAGGCGCTGCAGTCCATCCGGGAGCGGTGGGAAGAGGCCGGCAAGGTTCCGCGGGCGGACATGCAGCGGATCGAAGCCGGTCTGCGCAAGGTCGAGGACGCGGTGAAGGCGGCCGAGGACGAGCACTGGCGGCGCACCAACCCCGAAACCCAGGCCCGTACCAGCAGCGCACTGAGCCAGCTCGAAGCGGCGATCGACTCGCTGCAGGCGGATCTGGCCAAGGCAGAGCAGGCCGGCGACCAGCGCAGGATCGACGAGGCACGCGAGGCCCTGGAGGCGCGGCAGCAGTGGCTGGCGACGCTGCAGAAGTCCGCGGAGGACTTCGCCTAGCGAGTGGGGCACTCCCGCGGTGTCGCTGACGCGCCACGGCGGGGCCCTCGCGCCCCACTCTATTAGCCGGACCCGTCCCGTCCTACACATCGCGAGGGGCGGAGCCGTGAGTGGGGGGTTTTCCACAAAACGGCTCCGCCCCTCGCTTTGCCCGGCGGCCTTTGGCAAGCTGGCAGGCATGGCCGCGAACCTCGTGCCTGCCCGCTCCGCCGCTGCCGGAGCATCCCCGGTCCTGCTGCCCGGACGGCTGCACACGCACAATGAACTGCGCGCCATGCGGCTGGACGGGCTGGTCGAGAGTGTCTACGGACCGGCCTATCTTCCCGCCGGCCGGAGAGTGGCCGCAGCCCACCGGGCCCTGGCGGCACGGGCGGCCCTGCCGGAACCGATCCGCGGCAAAGTGGTCATCGGCCGGCTGAGCGCGGCCTGGATCTACGGCTGTGCTCCGCCGCCGGACAAGGTCACCGTGCTGCTGGACCACCGTTTCCGCACCACCTCGCAGGGACGCTGCCGGTCCGCAGCCGTCCATGAAGTCACGCTGGGTCCGCTGGATGCCACCAGCGTCGCCGGCGTCGCGGTGACCACCGCCCTGCGCACCGCACTGGACATCGCCCTGTATGTGCCCGAAGAATCGGCCGTCCCGGCCCTGCTCTCGCTTGCTGCGGACCACCGGCTCCACTGCCCGCTGGACTATATCCGGCAGGCCCTGCAGGCCCGGAGCCGGCTGCCGGGCAAGCGGCAGGCGCTGGAGCGGATCGAGCGTGTCCTCGGGCACCTGCCTCAACGGTAGGCGCCGGTGTCAGCGGCGCTGGGACCCGGTGGTGCGGTAGACGTCGAACACACCGTCGATCCGCCGCACGGCGCTGAGCACGTAGTTCAGGTACTTTGGATCGCCCATCTCGAAGGCGAAACGGGAGATCGCCAGCCGGTCCCGGGAGGTGTGCACGGTAGCCGAGAGGATGTTCACCTGGTTCTCGGCCAGCACCCGGGTCACATCCGAAAGCAGGCTCTTGCGGTCCAGCGCCTCGACCTGGATTTCCACCAGGAACACACTGGACTGGGTGGGTGCCCACGCCACGTCGACCATCCGCTCCGGCTCGTCGCGCAGATGGACGACGTTGCGGCAGTCCTCGCGGTGCACCGAGACACCCGCACCACGGGTGACGAAGCCGACGATCGGATCCGGCGGCACCGGGGTGCAGCAGCGGGCCAGCTTGACCCAAACGTCCCCGGCACCCACCACGGTGACACCGGCATCGGCGGTCTTCGGCCGCTTCGGTGCGGACACCTGGTCGGGCAGGGCCTCCGGTTCCGGGGCACCGCCGAGCAGCGTCACCAGGTGCTCGATGACGTTCTGCGCCGAGGTGTGCCCGTCCCCAACCGCGGCGTACAGCGCCGAAATGTCTGCGTGGTGCAGTTCCTGGGCCACCGCGGTCAAGGCATCGTGGGTCATCATCTTCTGCAGCGGCAGGTTCTGCTTCCGCATGGCGCGGGTGAGCAGGTCCTTGCCCTTTTCGATGGCCTCTTCGCGGCGTTCCTTGGTAAACCACTGGCGGATCTTGTTGCGTGCCCGCGGGCTCTTGACGAAGCCCTGCCAGTCCTGGCTCGGCCCGGCACCCTCGGCCTTGGAGGTGAAGATCTCCACCCAGTCGCCGTGGTTCAGTTCGCTGTTCAGCGGCACCAGCTTGCCGTTGACTCGGGCACCGATGGTCCGGTGCCCGACCTCGGTGTGGACGGCATAGGCGAAGTCCACCGGCGTGGAACCGGCCGGCAGGGCCATCACCTCGCCCTTGGGCGTGAAGACGAACACCTCGCGGGCGTTGATCTCGAACCGCAGCGAATCCAGGAACTCGGCCGGGTCGCTGGTCTCCTGCTGCCAGTCCACCAGGCTGCGCAGCCAGCCCATGTCGCCGCCGTCAGCGGTACCGCCGCGGGCAGCATCCTTGTACTTCCAGTGCGCCGCCACGCCGTACTCGGCCCGCCGGTGCATCTCGTGCGTGCGGATCTGGATCTCCACCGGCTTGCCGCCGGGGCCGATGACCGTCGTGTGCAGCGACTGGTACATGTTGAACTTCGGCATCGCGATGTAATCCTTGAACCGCCCGGGCAGCGGGTTCCACCGCGCGTGCAGGGCGCCCAGGGCCGCATAGCAGTCCCGGACGGTATCCACGAGCACGCGGATCCCCATCAGGTCATGGATGTCGTCGAAGTCCTTACCGCGGACGATCATCTTCTGGTAGATCGAGTAGTAGTGCTTCGGCCGGCCGGTGATAGTGGCCTTGATCTTGACCGCGCGCAGGTCCTCGCCGATCCTGGTCCGCAGCATGGTCAGGTACTTTTCGCGCTCGGGGGTGCGTTCACCGACCATCCGCACGATCTCGTCGTACACCTTGGGGTGCAGCGCCGCGAAGGACAGGTCCTCGAGTTCCCACTTGATCGTGTTCATGCCCAGCCGGTGGGCCAGCGGAGCGAAGATTTCCAGCGTTTCACGCGCCTTGCGGGCCGAGGACTCGGGCGAAACGAAGCGCCAGGTGCGCGCGTTGTGCAGCCGGTCCGCGAGCTTGATGACCAGGACACGGATGTCCTTGGCCATGGCCACCACCATCTTCCGCACCGTCTCGGACTGGGCGGCGTCGCCGAACTGGACCTTGTCCAGCTTGGTCACACCGTCCACGAGCATGGCCACTTCGGGGCCGAATTCGGCGCGCAGTTGCTCCAGCGTGTAGTCGGTGTCCTCCACCGTGTCGTGCAGCAGTGCCGCCGCCAGCGTCGTGCCGGTCATGCCGAGCTCGGCCAGGATCGTCGCCACCGCCACCGGATGGGTGATGTACGGATCACCGCTCTTGCGTTTCTGCCCGCGGTGGCTGCGCTCGGCCACCACGAAGGCGCGCTGGATCAGGTCGAAGTCTTCCCGCGGATTATTGGCGCGGACGGTGCGCAGCAATGGTTCCAGGATGGGCGAATAACCTGCCGGGGCCCGCCCGGTCAGGCGCGCGAGACGGGACATGGTCCGCTCGCGGCGGCCCGGGAACGAATGCTTGACCGGAGCCTGGGGCACGGCAGGCACCGTCGCGGCCGCAGTGGCGGGGCCGGACGGCGCAGGGGCAACACCGGCTGCCGGTTTGGAACCGGTTCCGGCAACCTGATCCTGGGATCCGGTTTTTTCGGTCAAGTAGAGCCCCGCTTTCCGGACACAACTCCGGGATGCGGCTCATCCCGGAGCAGCGCCCCAACCACTGCTGCGACATCCGATCGTCCTAGTCTATGCCCACACGCGCCCTGCTGGCACCGCAGATGGCCGGCGGCATGATGCCGCCGGCCATCTGCGGTGCCTTGAAAGCGGCCGTACCAGGTCCGCGCCGGTCAGCCGGCGGCCGGTTCGGCCTGCGGCTGGGCGCGGCGCTCGGCCACCTTCTTCGCCTGCGCCACCAGTTCGGGCTCGCGGGCCCGCAGCCACGCATACATCGGCGCGGCGATGAACAGCGTGGCCGCCGTGCCGACAATGATGCCGATAAACAGGGACAGGGACAGGTCCCGCAGCGTGCCGGCTCCCAGCAGGTAGGAGCCGATGAACAGGATCGCGGCCACCGGCAGCACCGCGACCACCGAGGTGTTGATCGAACGCACCAGGGTCTGGTTCACGGCCAGGTTGACCTGCTCGGCAAAGGTGCGACGGGTCTGCGTCTGGATGTTCTCGGTGTTCTCGCGGACCTTGTCGAAGACCACCACCGTGTCATAGAGCGAGTAGCTGAGGATGGTCAGGAACCCGATGATCGCGGACGGGGTCACCTCGAAGTCACTGAGCGAGTACAGTCCCGCCGTCACCAGCATGACCACCACGAGGCCGATCAGCGCGGCCGCGGACATCTTCCAGGTCCGGAAGTAAACTGCCATCAGCACCGCGGCCAGCAGCACGAAGACCACCAGGCCCCAGATCGCCTGCCGGGTCACGTCGGCTCCCCAGGTCGGCCCCACGAAGGTGGAGGTCACCTGGTCCGCCTTGACCCCGTAGGTGCCAACCAGGGCGTCCCGGACGGCCAGTGTCTGGTCGTCGCTAAGCCGGTCGGTCTGGATCCTCATCGTATTCGGGGCGATGTTCGTCACGCGCGCCTCGGCTGACGGTACCACCGAGGCCACCGCCTTCTCGCCCTTGGAGACTTCGGTGTTCGTCGTCTGCGAGACGGTGAATTCGGAGCCGCCACGGAACTCGATGCCAAGGTTGAAGCCGCCCTTGACCAGCGGAACGATGATCGAGACCAGCACGATGGCTGCGGCAATCAGGAACCACAGGCGGTACTTGCCGACGAAGTCGTAGGATCGCTTGCCCGTATAGAGCTCGTTACCGAAGGTTGCCAAACTGGGCATTAATTGCTCTCCTTGTCCGCGCCGCGGCCCACGGCACTGGCCTCACGCTGCTGTTCGGCCTTGCGCTCGGCGATGGTCTGGCGCCTGACCGCCTCCGCGGCAGCCCCGGCGTTCTTGCTGCGTGCCTTCGGCTGCGCCTCGGACGGCTGGCGGATCCGTCCGGCACCGCGGTACAGCGGCACCGCGCCCAACAGCCGGGGGTCCAGGCCGGAGAACCGGTGGCCTTGGCCGAAGAACTTGGTCCGGGCCAGCAGCACCATCACCGGGTGGGTGAAGAGGAAGACCACGATCAGGTCGGCTACGGCGGTCAGGCCCAGGGTGAAGGCGAAGCCGCGCACGTTGCCCACCGAGACGAAGTACAGCACGACGGCGGCCAGCAGGTTGACGGCCTTGGAGGCCAGCACGGTGCGCTTGGCGCGCTTCCAGCCATTGTCGACGGCGGAGATCAGGCCCCGGCCTTCGCGCAGTTCGTCGCGGATGCGTTCGAAGTAGACGATGAAGGAGTCTGCCGTCTGGCCGATGGCCACAATCAGGCCGGCCACACCGGCCAGCGACAGGCGGTAGTTCTCGGTCCAGCCCAGCAGTGCGATGGCCAGGTAGGTCAGCACGCCGGCCACGACCAACGAACCGATGGTCACCAGGGCCAGCAGGCGGTACTGGAAGAACGAGTACGCGGCCACCAGCACCAGGCCGATCACGCCGGCCAGCAGACCCATCTTCAGCTGCTCGGCGCCCAGGGTCGCGGAAATCTGCTGCTCGCTCTGGATCTGGAAGCTGATCGGCAGGGCGCCGTACTTCAGCTGCTCGGACAGCACGCGCGCGGAGTCCTCGGTGAAGCTGCCGGTGATCTGCGGCTTGCCGTCCGGAATCACCGCATTGGTGGTCGGGGCCGAGATGACCTGGCCGTCGAGCACGATGGCGAACTGGTTCTGCGCCCCGGTCATGCCGAACAGCCGCTCGGTGACGGACTTGAAGGCAGCGGTGCCCTCGGAGTTGAACTCGATGTTCACGGCCCACTGGTTCAGGCTCTGGCCCTGGTTACCGCGGACCTGGCCGAAGCTGGCAGACGAGATATCGGTGCCGGGCACCTCCACGGGACCCAGGATGTACTTGGTGCCGGTGTCCGGCTCACAGGCAACCAGCGGCTTGGCCGGGTCGTCCGTCTTGGTCTCGGTGGCAGCGGCCGGATCCAGGCATTCCTTGGCCTCGAACTCCTGGTAGAGCGCGGCAGTGACCCAGTTCTCGTCGCTGGCATTCTTCGGCTTCGCGGTCGGATTCGGCAGCTGGTCCTTGGGGGTGCGGCTTTCCTTCGGCACTGCCGAACCGGCGGCGGACACCAGCACCGGACGAAACTCCATGTTGGCCGAGGCCTGGATCAGGTTGCGGGTCTTCGTGTCCGGTACGCCGGGCAGGCTCACGACGACGTTGCGCCCGGACTGCGTGCTGATTTCAGCCTCGGCCACGCCCGATCCGTCCACCCGCTGCCGGATGATTTCCACCGCCTGGTTCAGCTGTTCGGCGGAAATCTGGTCGCCGGCCCCTTGGACTTTCGGGGCGAGGATCATCTGGGTGCCGCCCTCGAGGTCCAGCGCAAGCTTGGGTGCCCAGCCGGCCTGGCTGGATACAACGCCACCGGCCAGCGCGGCCGTCAGGACGGCAAACAGGACGCCAAGCCAGATGAGTGTCCGCCTGGCTGCGGAAGTGGAACGCGATCGTGCCATGGATGGTCTTTCTGTTATCGGCTGGGTCCGGGACGGACCCGGACGGTCGCTGCGGCATGGAACGGGGCGGGACACAGGTGCCCGCCCGGTGGCTGCGCAGCCGGAAGCAATTCGGGATGCGGCTCCGGCCTGCTCGAACGCAGTCCGGGCCGGTTGGTGCTACTTCCCGTTGTCCTTCTCATCGTTCAGGCGCTTGAGGGTTTCCTCCGGAGTCTCGGTCCGGGCGGTGCCGGCCTCCGGGTCGGTGAGGCTGGAGGCGTCGTCGGGCACCACGTCCGGGGCGGCGGGCTCGATCACTTCGGTGACCGCCTGCAGGTGCACGGTGGCGGTGCTGCCCGGCGAAAGTTCCATCACGACCTTGTTCGCGTCGCGGTCCACGGATACCACGGTGCCGTAGAGGCCGAACTGCGTCATGACCGGCGTGCCGGGGACGAGCCGTTCCTTCATCTGCTCGGTTTTCTCCCGCATCTGCGCCTGGGTCTTGCGCTGCTTGCGGAACATGGTGAAGATGAGCAGGCCGAAGATCACGAACAGCGCGATCGTCATAAAGTCGATCCCACCGGACTGCGGCTGGGCGTTGTTGGCAGTCAAGACGTTTGCGAACACAGAGTTGTTCCGTTCCTCGGAGTCTGGGTAGTCTTTTCCATTCTACGCGGACACGCCGCCGGAACCCGCAAACCGGCGAGTGTCCCCTGCCCCACCTCCGGACCGGAGGCCCTAGTCCTCGAAAAGTTCCGCGTCGCCGGCCTCGGTGAGCGAGAACAGGCTCTCCCCGAACATGGCCCCGGCCGGCGGCACCATCCCCAGGTGTTCCCAGGCCGCTGCCGTGGCCACCCGGCCGCGCGGCGTCCGGCCCAGCAGACCCTCGCGGACCAGGTAGGGCTCGGCCACGGTCTCCACCGTCTCGACTTCCTCCCCGACGGCGATGGCCAAGGTGGACAATCCCACCGGACCACCGTTGAACTTGGTGATCAGTGCCGTCAGGACCGAGCGGTCCAGCCGGTCCAGACCGCGGGCGTCCACCTCGTACATATCCAGCGCAGCGGACGCGGCCCGCAGGTCGATCTGCTCCAGCTTGTGCACCAGGGCCCAGTCCCTGACCCGGCGCAGCAGGCGGTTGGCAATACGCGGCGTCCCCCGGGAGCGGCCGGCAATCTCGGCAAAACCGGCAGAATTGACCTTCAGGTCCAGCAGCATGGCCGAGCGGCGCAGCACCAGTTCCAGTTCATCGGTCGAATAGAACTCCAGGTGCCCGGTGAAGCCGAAGCGGTCCCGCAGCGGTCCCGGCAGCAGTCCGGCGCGGGTGGTGGCGCCAACCAGCGTGAAGGGCGGCAGTTCCAGCGGAATCGCCGTCGCACCGGGCCCCTTGCCCACCACGATATCCACCCGGAAATCCTCCATCGCCATGTAGAGCATTTCCTCTGCGGGCCGGGACATCCGGTGGATCTCGTCCAGGAAGAGGATCTCACCCTCGGTCAGCGAAGACAGGATCGCGGCCAGGTCCCCGGCGTGCTGGATGGCGGGTCCGGAGCTGATCCGCAGCGGTGCGTTCATTTCCGCGGCAATGATCATGGCCAAGGTGGTCTTGCCCAGGCCGGGCGGGCCGGACAGCAGGACGTGGTCGGCAGTGCGTTCGCGGATCCGGGAGGCCTCCAACACCAGCGACAGCTGCCGGCGCACGCGCTGCTGGCCGACAAAGTCATCCAGGTTCTTCGGCCGCAGCGCCGACTCGAGCGCCCGCTCCTCCGCTTCGCCGGCAGCCGAAACCAGCGATTCCCGGTCCCGCTCAGCCATGCTACTTCACTCCTGCCGCGGGCCGGCGGGCCGCGCGCGTGCCGTCGCGGCCCATCCGCCGCAAAGCCAGCCGCAGCAGTTCGCCGATGTCGCCGGCGGCCGCCGCCTCCGGATTCTCCTCGGCAGTCGCATCGACGGCGGCGCCGGCGTCCTTCTCGGACCAGCCCAGGCCGACCAGCGCCTCGACCACCTGGTCCTTCCAGCCGGCCGCGGCCGGGGCGGTCCCCTCGCCCAGCGGAACCAGCTTGCCGGCCAGTTCCAGCACGATCCGGCCGGCCAGCTTGGGCCCGATGCCCGGGACCTTGCTGAAGGCCTTGCTGTCGCCGGTCGAGGCGGCAACCCGGATGGCCTCCGGGCTGTGCACCGCCAGCGCCGCCAGCCCGAGCCGAGGACCGACGCCGCTGACCGAGGTCAGCGTCTCGAAGACTTCGCGCTGGGAGGCGTCCACGAAGCCGTACAGCGTCATCGAGTCCTCGCGCACCACCATCGTGGTGGCCAGTTCGGCCTCGCGGCCGACGTGCAGGCCCCCGAGGGTCTGCGGAGTGGCCTGGACCAGCATGCCGAAGCCGTTGACGTCCACCACCGCGGAATTCAGGCCGACATGGGTGACGACCCCGCGCAACGAACTGATCATGTACCGAACCCACCGATGGAATAGAAAGAAATACCGAACATACTTACGAATAGCCTAAGCCCGGCGGCGGGGATAAACCCAGCCGCCACACCGCGGAACTGGCCAGGCGCGGATTGCCACGCAGTTGCGGGGCAGCTTCGGCCTGCCACCGGAGACACAGCCGCTGAACGCTCAACGGCCGCCGCGCTTGGCGCGGGCCGCCGCTTCGGCCCAGGCGCGCTGGGCCGGTGTCAGCCCGGCGCTCCCCCGGCCCATGGCTGTTCCCGCGCGCGGGGCGGCCGAGGTCAGCCCGTTGCCGCGCCAGGCATGAGTAATGGCCAGCGCCAGGGCGTCCGCGGCGTCCGCCGGCCGCGGCGGTGTGTCCAGGCGCAGGATGCGGGTGACCATTTTCGTCACCGCTGCCTTGTCCGCCTGGCCGTTGCCGGTGACCGCAGCCTTGACCTCCGTCGGCGTGTGCAGGGCCACGGCGATCCCCCGGCGCGCGGCGGCGGCGATCACGATGCCGGAGGCCTGCGCGGTACCCATGACGGTACTGACATTCAACTGGCTGAACACGCGTTCGACGGCGAGGACATCCGGGGTATGGCGGTCCAGCCATTCGTCGATGGCCAGGGAAATGGCGAGGAGCCGCTGATCCAGCGGCTCCTCACTGTGCGTTCCGACGACGCCGACACCGACCAGGCTGGCCCGGCGGTTGGCTTCGACGTCGACCACGCCGAAACCGCACCGCGTCAGCCCAGGGTCGATGCCCAATACACGCAGTGCCACGCAGTTAGTCTTCTTCCTCCAGCGCGGCAAGCACTTCGTCGGAGAAGTCCACGTTCGCGTAGACGTTCTGCACGTCGTCGAGTTCTTCCAGGGCGTCCACCAGACGGGTGAACTTGCGTGCAGCATCCAGGTCCACGTCCACGCTCATGGACGGGACGAACTCCACTTCGTCCGTCTCGTACTCGATGCCGGCCGCTTCAAGGCCGCCAACCACCGCGCGCAGGTCGGTCGGCTCCGCGGTGATCACAAAGTTATCGCCGTTTTCCTTGACTTCCTCGGCCCCGGCCTCGAGCACCGCCATCAGCACGTCGTCTTCGGCGAGGTCCTTCTTCGGCAGCGACACTACGCCCTTGCGGTTGAACAGGTAGGCCACCGAACCCGGATCGGCAATCGTGCCGCCGTTGCGCGTGACCGCCACACGCACCTCGGAGGCGGCGCGGTTCTTGTTGTCGGTCAGGCACTCGATCAGCAGCGCAGAGCCCTGCGGGCCGCGGGCTTCGTAGATGATCTCCTGGTAGTCGACGGATTCGCCGGTCAGGCCGGCGCCGCGCTTGATCGCGCGGTCGATGTTGTCATTGGGCACCGAGGTCTTCTTGGCCTTCTGGACTGCCAGTTCCAGGCCAGGGTTGCCGGACATATCGGCACCGCCGGCACGGGCAGCAACCTCGATGTTCTTGATCAGCTTGGCAAAGGACTTCGCACGGCGGGCATCAATCACGGCCTTTTTGTGTTTGGTCGTTGCCCATTTGGAGTGGCCGGACATGCTTTATGCGTCTCCTCTGATCATGCGGATGAAAAGTTCGTGGATCCGGCGCTCCCCCGTCACCTCGGGATGGAAGGATGTTGCCAGCAAATGCCGCGAACGGACTGCAACAATTCTAGCGGCCCCATGCAAGGTCTGCGTGTGGGAGGCCTCGGCGGGCTCGACCTTCGCGAGCACCTCCACCGACGGTCCCACGCGCTCAACCCACGGCGCCCGGATGAACACGGCATGGACCGGCGCGGCCTCGGCCCCGGGCGCGGCCGCACTGAACTCCAGCCCGCGGAAGCGCAGGTCCGTTTCGAAGGATTCGCGCTGGCGGCCGAAGGCGTTGCGCCGGACGGTGATGTCCAGCCCGCCCAAGGTCTGCTGCGGGTTGCCGCCAAGGTCCTTGGAAGGGTCGGCGATCTCATCGGCCAGCATGATCATGCCGGCGCACGAGCCGTAGACCGGCATACCCTCCGCGATGCGCTCCTTCAGCGGTACATCGAGTTCGAAAATCCGGGTCAGCTTATCGATCGTGGTGGACTCACCGCCTGGAATCACCAGCCCGTCGACGCCGGCCAGCTCGGCCGGCCGGCGCACCGTGACCGCCTGCGCGCCGCTGGCTTCCAGCGCCGCGGCATGCTCGCGGACGTCACCCTGCAGGGCAAGGACACCTACTTTGACCAAGATCATTCCTTCATAGTTCATGGGCAGCCCTTGACGGCGCCCGCAGAAAACCTCTGCAAAAACGATAGACCTTCCGCCCCGCGCACTGTTAATACACGGTTAATACATACGGCGGGCGCGGCGGCGTCCGCCCAAAGCGGGCGGACGCGTTGTGTAAAGTGAAGGGCATGCGCCACCTGCTTGCCACCCTTGCCGGGAAGACCATCCGGGAGGTGGCGAAGCTCCGCGGTGGCGGATCCGCCCTGCCCGGCCTGGTCGCCGAGAAAATCGACCCCGGGTTCCTGCCCCGTTCGCTGGGAAGCCTGCCGCGCGGCGTCGTCGTCATCAGCGGCACCAACGGCAAGACGACCACCACCAAGATGGTGGTGGAACTGCTCCAGGGCCAGGGCCTGAAGGTCTTCACCAACCGCACAGGCAGCAACTTCACCCGCGGTGTCGTCGCCTCCGCCCTGGGCGAATCCAACCTGGCCGGCCGGCTCGACGCGGACATCGCCGTGCTGGAGCTGGACGAAGCCCACGCAGTGCACTTCGTCAAGCTCGTCGCCCCGCGCTACTGCCTGCTGCTGAACGTCATGCGGGACCAGCTGGACCGTTTCGGCGAGATCGAAACCACCGCCGGCTTCCTGCGCCGGATCGCCGAGGCCACCACCGGCACGCTGGTGCTCAACCGGGAGGATCCGCGCATCGCGGCGCTGGCCGACGCTGCCGGCCCGAATTCGGCCAGCCGGGCCGCGGCCGTGCAGGTCCGCTACTTCGGCCTCGCGCCCGGGCTGCGCCCGATGTTCCCCAGCGACGACGACATGCGCTCGAGCGCCGCGGTGGTCGGCGGGCCGGCGCCGGACGACGCCGCCGCTGCGGCGGCAACGCTGCGCGAAGCCGACGTCGTGCTGACCGCCTGCGACGGCTCCGCCGCCAGTTTCGACGTCGGCGGGCGCCGGATCGACGCCGAACTGAAGCTCACCGGCGTCTACAACGTCTACAACGCCGCGGCCGCACTGGCGCTGGCGCGCACGGTGCTGGGACCGGACGCCGACGAGGCGGCCCTGCTGTCGTCCCTGGAGGACGTCACCCCAGCCTTCGGCCGCGGCGAATCCCTGACCGTCAACGGCCAGCCGCTGGACCTGGTGCTGGTCAAGAACCCCGCCGGCTTCCGGCTGGCGCTGCGATCCTTCCCGGCGGCCGGCTATCGGACCATGATCGCCATCAACGACAACTACGCGGACGGCCGGGACATGTCCTGGCTCTGGGACGTGGACTTCGAATCGCTGGCAGCCACCGGAGTGGACGAGGTCAGCGGCGTGCGGGCCAATGACATGGCGCTGCGGCTGTTCTACGAGGACGTGCCGGTAGGCCGGGTGGACACCGACCTGACCGACTCGCTGGAACGCTTCATCGACTCGGCCCCGGACACGCCCAAGCGGATCTACTGCACCTACACGGCCATGCTCGCGCTGCGGCGGGAGCTGGGCAAACTGACCAATGTCGAGGTGATCAGCTAAATGGAAACCACCGGCACGACGGCGGCGCAGGGAACCGACCGCCCGGTCATCGACCTGCTCCAGCTCTACCCGCGGGACATGAACATCTACGGGGACTGGGGCAACGTCCTGGTCCTGCGCAAGCGCCTGCAGCTGCGCGGCTACGACGTGCGGCTGCACGAATACAATCCCGGCGACGCCTTCCCCCCGACGGTGGACCTGATCGTCGGCGGCGGCGGCCAGGATTCGGGCCAGAACAAGATCCAGGCGGACCTGCTGGCCCTCGGCGGCCGCCTAAAGGAACTGGCCGACGATGGCGTGCCCATGCTCGCGATCTGCGGGCTGTACCAGCTTTTCGGCAATTTCTTCCGCACCGGCACCGGCGAGATGATCAAGGGCATCGGGCTGCTCAACGTGGACACGGTGGCCGGGCCGACCCGCCTGATCGGCAATACCGTGATCGAAAGCAGCGAATTCGGCACCGTCATCGGCTACGAGAACCACAGCGGCCAGACGTTCCTCAAGGAAGGCACCCAGCCGTTCGGCACGGTGACCAAGGGCGAGGGCAACAATGGCCAGGACGGCACCGAAGGTGCACGCTACCGGAACGTGGTGGCCAGCTACCTGCACGGTTCGCTGCTGCCAAAGAATCCGGCGGTGGCGGACTTCCTGGTGCGCCAGGCGGCACTGCGGCGCTACGGCAGTTTCGACGACGCCCCGCTGCAGGTCCCGTTCGAGGTCCAGGCCCGCCTCGACGCAGCCGCCCGGCCCCGCTGACCCTTCGGCCCGGTCAGGGTTCCTGGCTGATCAGCCATTCGGCGGCGCCGGCTTTGGCAGCACCCAGGGATTCCACCGTGGCCTTGGTCCGGGCCCGGCTGGCCGCATCCGCCCCGGCGGAGACGCACGCCCGGCGTGCCGGGTCCTTGATCGCCGGAGCATCCAGCG
This sequence comes from Arthrobacter hankyongi, assembly GCF_022012395.1. Classification (GTDB taxonomy): domain Bacteria; phylum Actinomycetota; class Actinomycetes; order Actinomycetales; family Micrococcaceae; genus Crystallibacter; species Crystallibacter hankyongi. The sequence goes on along the minus strand of NZ_JAKLTQ010000028.1, from coordinate 5,551 downwards.
CCAGCGGGCACCAGCGGTGTTTGGGCCCGTCCCAGGTGGCCGGGACCCAGGCCAGCCGGGACACGGACCAGGCGCCGTCGCCAGCCTGGCTGAACCGGGCCCGGACCATCAGTCCCTCGGTGTTGAGCACGTTCGGCGTGGCGTGTGCGGCAAGCGTATTGCCCAGGCCGTACACGATCCAGGTCCGATGGTATTTCTCGATCGGCTGCACCGAATGGCTGTGATGGCCGTAGACCAGGTCGAACTCGCCGCTCTCCGCCAAGGCGTGCGCCACCTGCCGCTGCTGGGAATTTGGCCGGTTGGAATATTCGTCCCCGGCGTGCATCGCCGCGACCACCAGGTCCGCCCCGGCAGCGCGGGCCCGGCGCGCCTTGGCCGTCATCGCCGCGGTATCCAGGGCGTCAACCTGCCAGGGATGCTCGGGCACCGCACCGTTGAGCGCGTAGGTGCCGGCCACGATGGCGATCCGCACCGCCCCGGCCTGCAGCAAGTGCACCTCCGCGGCCTCCTTGGCGGACCGGTAGGAGCCGGTATGGGCCAGACCCACCTTGTCCAGGGTGTCCAGGGTCCGCTTGACCCCGGCGGTTCCGGCATCGAGGCTGTGGTTGCTGGCGGTCGTGCAGGCGTCGTAGCCGGTGTCCTTGACCGCGGTAAGGATTTGCGGCGGGACGTTGAAGGAGGGGTAGGCCGAGAACGGTCCCCTGGGCTGGCCGACGGGAGTTTCCAAGTGGCAGACCGCCAGGTCGCTGGCTGCCACGTACTTCCGCTGTGCGGCCAGCATGGGACCAAAATCCAGCGGGGCGTTGCCCGTCTTGGCCGCATCGGCGGCGGCCTGGTCCCAGAGCTTTTCATGCAGCAACAGGTCTCCGGTAAGCAACAGGCTGGCGCAGCGGACGCCGGGGCATCCGGCCTCCCGGCCGACCGCATCCGGTGTGGGCCCGGCCGGGGACGGCGCGGCGGCGCCGGTTGGCGCCGTCGTGCCGGGACTGGGCGTGGCGGGGCCCGCGGCCGTGTCCGGCACTGGAGCCGGCACCGCCGGTGCGCAGCCGGCCAGCAGCAGGCAGGCGAGTACGGCCGCTATCCCAGTCCGTCGTGGCATGCGGCCAGCATAACCGTCGCAGCTGGGTTGGACACTCACCGGCGGCCGCGCTGCTAGCCTGTCAACACGGAATGGACCCGAAGCCGAGGAGGAACCATGCCGGATGCCCCTGCCGGAACCAGCAATACCGCGACCCTGCGCTTCCTCGCCGCTCCCACCGACGCCGGCTTCAGCGGCACAGTGGACGCCGGCACCGTGCTTGAATGGATCGACAAGGCCGCCTACGCCTGCGCCGTCGGCTGGAGCAAGTCCTACTGCGTCACCGCCTACGTGGGCAACATCCACTTCGCCGACCCCGTCCGGGTCGGCGACCTGGTGGAGGTCGAAGCCGTCATCGTCTACACCGGCCGCAGCAGCATGCACATTCAGACCACCGTCACCTCGGGGGATCCGAAGGGCAGCGGCGGCACGATGCGCAGCCGGTGCCTGGTCATCTTCGTGGCCGTCGGCGCGGACGGCAAATCAATTCCAGTCCCGGCCTGGCAGCCGGTGACCGACTGGGAAAAGGAACAGGAGCAGCTGGCGGTGGCCCGCCTGGACATCCGCGCAGACATCGAGAAAGCCATGGCCGGCCAGGAGTACACCGACGCCGGCACCGCGCAGCGGACGGTGCTGCGCTTCCTGGCGGCCCCGACGGACGTCAACTGGGGCGGCAAGGTCCACGGCGGCATCGTGATGAAGTGGATGGATGAGGCCGCCTACGTCTGCGCCTCGCGCTGGTGCGGCCGGCATGTGGTGGCGGTCTTCTCCGGCGGCATCCGGTTCTACCGGCCGCTGCTGATCGGCGACGTCGTCGAAGTGGAGGCCCGGCTGATCTATACCGGCAACAAGGGCATGCACGTGTCCGTGCACGTGCGCTCCGGGGATCCCCGCACCGGCGAAATGAACCTGACCACCCACGCCCTGACGGTCATGGTCGCCCGGGACGAAACAGGAACCTCCGTTCCTATCCCTCGCTGGGAACCGGTCTCCGACGAGGACAAGCGGCTCTACCGGCATGCCCGGGAGATCATCGACATCCGCAGCCGTATTCCGGGCAACCAGCTGCCGACGCACCTGAGGCAGTAGGATCCCGTGGCCTGGACGCCGGCAAACGCCCTCCTCCACGGCCGCCAGGCCTTCGGGCGCCGCCAGTGGGCGGCGGCGTTCGCCCAACTGGAGGCCGCCGACCGTGCAGCCGCACTGGATCCTGAAGACTTGGAGCGCTTGGCCGACGCAGCCTACCTGACCGGTCACCGGGAAGGCGGCGCGTATCTGGCCCGGGCCTACCACGGCCGGCTGGAACGTTCGGACCGTCCGGGCGCCGCCCGGTGCGCCGTCTGGCTGTGCCTGCAGTACCTGCTCCAGGGCGAGGCCAACCTGGCCGGCGGCTGGCTCGCCCGGGCACGGCGCCTGCTGGCAGACTGCCCCGACTGTGCCGAACAAGGCTACCCGCTGGTGCCGGAGGGGCTGTCCGCACTGGAGCATGGGGATACAGCCGCTGCCGCCTCGGCCTTCGCGGCTGCCGCTGCCGTGGCAGAGCGCTTTGCCGACAGGGACCTGCTGGCGCTGGCGCGGACCGGACTCGCGCAGTCGTTCATTGCCGCGGACAATCCGGAGGCGGCCATGGCCCACCTGGATGAGGTGTTGGTCGAGGTCACGGCCGGGGAGGTCTCCGCCGTGGCTGCCGGAATTGTGCTGTGCGCCGTCGTCGAAGCCTGCCTGGAAGCATTCGACCTGCCGCGGGCCGGGGAGTGCACAGCGGCGCTGACCCAGTGGTGCGATGCCCAGCCCGAGCTGGTCTCCTACCGGGGCCAGTGCCTGGTGCACCGCGCCCGGCTCATGCAGCTGCACGGCTCCTGGCCGGAGGCCCTGGCGGCCGCGCAGGATGCGGGGGCCCGGCTGTCCGAACCGGTGGCGCAGCCGGCCGCCGGGGCCGCGCTGTACCAGCAGGCCGAACTGCACCGCCTGGCTGGACGGTTTGCAGCCGCCGAGGAAGCCTATCTCGGGGCCAGCCGGTGGGTCAGGGATCCACAGCCTGGTTTGGCCCTGCTGCAATTGATGCGCGGCAAGGCCGGGGCAGCCGCTGCCGGAATCCGCCGGGCGCTGTCCGGTGGGAGCGTACGCGTGGAGCGGGCCGGGCTGCTGGGCGCCGCCGTCGAAATCCTGCTCGCGGCCGGTGACCGGCCCGGCGCCCAGGCCGCCGCGGATGAACTCGGGCAGCTTGCCTCGGCATTCGGTAGCACCTGGCTGAAGGCCGAAGCGGCTCAAGGCGCAGGCGCAGTGCTCATCGCCGAACACCGGCTGCCGGAAGCTGTCGAGCGGCTGCACCAAGCATGGACCGGGTGGCAGGAGCTGGACGCACCGTACGAATCGGCCCGCGTCCGGGTCCTGCTGGGCCTGGCCTACCGTGCGCTGGGTGACGGGCAGGCGGCTCAGATGGAGTTCGACGCCGCACGGTGGGTGTTCCTGCAGCTTGGCGCCGCCCCCGATGCGGCCAGGGTCGATGTGCTGCTGGGGCGGCACCGGAGTGCCCCTCCCCTGTCAGCCCGTGAGACGGAGGTGCTGCTGCTGGTCGCGGCCGGTAAGACGAACCGGGAGATTGCCGCGGAGTTGTTCCTGAGCGAAAAGACGGTGGCCCACCACGTCGGCAGCATCCTGACGAAGCTGGACCTCTCCTCGAGGGCTGCCGCCACCGCCTATGCCTACGAACACGGGATGATCCGCGGCAGCTGAACGATACCCGGGCAGAATTGCCCATTCCCGGGTCCGGGCAGTTCTGCCGACGCGCCCGCGGGGCCGGCTCCGTAGCATCGGAAGCAGAAACGCAGGCAGGATGACGGAGGCGGCTCATGTACCGAGCCATTAGCCCGGCGGACCGGCGGTCCGCCTTTGACCGCGGATTGGATGTCGCCGGGCTCGACGGCGGCAGCGTGCAGCTGAGCACGGCGCAGCTGGAGTCCTTGGCGGCCGGGATCGCTGCGCCGCTGCTGGTTCCCGGCGACGTCGGCTGGGATGATGCCGTGCGGCTCTGGAATGGACTGGCGGCCAGGTTGCCGGCCCTGGTGGTGCAGCCGTCCTCGGCCCGGGAGGCTGCGTTCGCCGTCAGGTTCGCGGCCGGGCACGGCCTGCTGCTGGGCGTCAGGGGTGGTGGGCACAATATCGCCGGCACCGCCGTCGCCGCCGGTGGCCTGCTGCTCGACATGTCGCTGATGGCCGGCGTGGACGTTGATCCTGCGGCCCGGCTGGCGACGGCGGGGCCGGGCTGCCGCCTGCACGATCTGGACCGGGCCACGCAGCGGTACGGGCTGGCCACCGTCCTCGGGTTCATCTCCGAGGTGGGCGTGGCCGGCCTGACCCTCGGTGGCGGCCTGGGCTACCTGAGCCGGCGGTTCGGTTGGACCGTGGACAATCTGGAGGCGGTGGAGATCGTCACCGCCGACGGCCGCATCTGCACCGCCAGCCGGCAGGAGAACGCCGACCTGTTCTGGGCCGTCCGCGGTGCGGGCGCCAATTTCGGTGTGGTTACCCGGTTCGCCTTCCGGCTGCACGAGGTCGGCCCCACCGTGTACGGTGGCCTGATTGCCTGGCCCTTTGAGCGTGCGGATGAAATCCTGCGGGCCTACCGTGACTTCACCAGCCGGGCCCCGCGGGAGCAGGCGGTGTGGATGCTGCTCCTGACCGCACCGCCCGCGCCGTTCGTCCCGGCGCAATGGCATGGCCGGAGAATCTGCGCCATGGCCGTCTGCTACAGCGGGGATCTGGCGCGCACCGACGAGGTCATGGCACCGGTCCGGGCCCTGGGCACTCCGCTGGTGGACCTGCTGGCGGAACAGCCCTATGCGCAGGTGCAGTCCTATCTGGATGACACCGAGCCCAAGGGCATGCACTACTACTGGAAGACCGAATACGTCACCGAGCTCAGCGACGATCTGCTGGCCGAGGCGTGTAGGTCCTTCGCCACCTGTCCGATTGCGGACGCGGAAATCGGATTCCTCCACCTCGCCGGCGACCTCAACGACCACGATGACGACGACGGTGCCGTCGGCAACCGGGACGTGAAGTACGTGATGGGCTGCAATGGCATGTGGGACCCGGACGATGCCAACGGCGCACAATACCGGAGCTGGATCCACGGCGCCGGGCAGCGGCTGCGGCCCTTCACCGCCGGCCGCACCTACATCAATTTCCAGACCGCCGACGAGGACGATGGACGAATCCGGGCCACCTTCGGAGCCAATTTCGCCCGCCTGGCCGCCCTCAAACGGGCCTACGATCCCGGCAACCTGTTCCGCAGCAACCGGAACATCCCGCCGGCACCGGCCGGCCAGCACCCGCACGGGAGTCAACAGCGTTAACAGCAGCAGACCCGGAACCGCTGTCAGCGCGGTTCCGGGCCTTGTGCCTCAAGAGAGGCTGCAGAGGCTCAGCAACAAGGCGCCTTGGCGCCGTGTTGCTGAGGAGCAGCCGAAC
>NZ_JAKLTQ010000027.1 GCF_022012395.1 Arthrobacter hankyongi | reverse complement strand
GCGCCTGTTCGAGCGGACCGATGCCAAAGAAAAGGACGAAGGCCGCAGCCACCGCCCACATCAGCGGGTGCACGTCCCGGGCCCGGCCCTGGAAGGTGCGGATCAGCACGTAGGCGATGAAGCCGGCCCCCAGGCCGTTGGCGATGGAGTAGGTGAACGGCATGAGCGTGAAGGTCAGGAAGGACGGGATGGCGACGCCCCAGTCCGTCCAATCGATCCGCCCGACCTGCGACACCATCATGAAGCCCACCACCACAAGGGCGGGGGCCACCGCCTCGAAGGGCACCAGGTAGATCAGCGGCGTGAAGAACATCGCCACCACGAACAGCAGGCCGGTCACGATGCTGGCCAGGCCGGTCCGGGCGCCCTCGCCGATTCCGGCGCCGGACTCCACGAAGATCTGGTTCGAGGACACCGAGGCGCTGCCGCCGGCGATGGCGCCGAAGGCATCGACCAGCAGCACCCGGTTCACCTGCGGAATGTTGCCGTCCTCGTCCGTCAGGCCGGCCTCGTTGGCCAGCCCCACCATGGTGCCCATGGCGTCGAAGAAGATGCTCAGCAGGATGGCGAAGGCCAGCAGGGAGGCGCCCATGATGCCCAGGTGGCTGAAGGCTCCGAAGAGGTTGACCTGGCCGACCAGGCTCAGGTCGGGTGCGCCCCACGCCGGGAGGCTGGGGGTGACCAGCGACCAGCCGCCGGGCTGGCCGGCGCCCTGGGAGCCAGGCTTGGCCACCACCTCGATGACCAGGGCCAGCGCGGTGGAGGCCAGGATGCTGATCAAGATGGCGCCCTTGACCTTGCGCACCAGCAGGGCGATGGTCAGGATCAGCCCGAAGAGGAACACCAGCGTCGGCCAGCCCACGAGCTTGCCTTCGAAGCCCAGCCCCACCGGCACGGTGGTGCCCGCCACGTCGGGAATGCGCCGGACAAACCCTGCATTGACCAGGCCGATCAGGGCAATGAACATGCCGATGCCCACCACGATGGCGGTCTTGAGGCTGGCCGGCACCGCCCGGAAGACGGCGGTGCGGAAACCGGTGAGGACCAGGATCAGCATGGTGAGGCCGGAGAGGACGATCAGTCCCATCATGTCCGGCCAGGTCAGGCCCGGGTTGCTGGCCACCGTGACGGCGGCGAAGGCGTTCACGCCCAGCCCGGTGGCCAGCGCGAACGGATAGCGGGCCCAGGTGCCCATCAGGATGGTGAGCACCCCGGCGACCAGGGCGGTCGCCGCCGCGACGCGGGCGCCGCCCAGTTCGGCACCGGTCGAGTCGGCGCCGCTGAGGATCAGCGGATTGAGCACCACGATGTAGCTCATGGCGAAGAACGTGGCCAGTCCGCCGCGGATCTCGCGGGAATAGTTGGAACCGCGCTTGCTGATTTCGAAGTAGTTGTCCAGCTTGCCAAGCACTGCACCGCGCCGGCTCAGTGTGGCTCCCTTTGGGGGCATGGGGGTCATCCTTTGGCGGAAGTCGGGGAGGGGGAGTCGAAAGAATCCTAGCGCCTCGACGTACCCTTTAGGCATGACCCAGCCTCTCTCCGGCCTCGCCGTCGTCCGGTTCGCCGCGGCGGTACTGCTCGCCGTCGCCGCCGTTTTGGTCCCGTCCGCCGCCGCCCAGGCCCACGACGAACTGGTCTCCAGTGCTCCGGCCGACGGCGCGGCGCTGCAGGCGATGCCCGCCGACGTGGTGCTCACGTTCAGCAGCGTTCCGATGGCGCTGGGCTCGGTGGTCAAGGTCGAGGACGGCAGTGGCGCGGACTGGGCGGACGGCAGCGTGCAGATCGTCGACCGGACGGCCACCCAGCGCCTGAAGCCCGATGCCCCGGCCGGCACCTACCGCGTCCAGTGGCGCGTGGTGTCCTCGGATTCGCATCCGATCGAAGGTACCTTTAGCTTCACCGTCGCCGGCGGGGCAGCGGCCAGCGCGTCCGCGGCACCCTCCGCGGGACGGCCCGAACCGATCAACACCAGCACCCCGTCGCCGGTCGCCGCGGCCCCGGAACAGCCGGAAGTGCCCTGGAGCGTCATCGGGATGGGTGTGATCCTGGTGGTCCTCGCCGTCATTATCGGCGTCACCGCCAAGCGGCGGCTGGGAGGCGGCAGCCGGGAGTAGGCTCAGGCCGGCGCGGGGCGCCCGCCGGCAATCGCGTCCCCGACCGCTTTGGCCTGGCGCACGATCTCCCGCGTGGTCGGGGCCAGCAGCCCCGCCATCCCCACCAGGTAGAGCCCGATGGACTTCAGCGTGGCCTGGAAGTCGGCGCCCAGGCGCACCCCCAGGCCGCGCAGGAAGCGGCGCATCTGGTTCTGCGGGCAGCCGGTCAGCACTACGGTGTCCGCCAGCAGCAGGCCGCGTTCGGTCCGGATCATCCACCGGCGCGCGATGCCCGCCGGGCCGGCTTCAGGAACCGGCAGCCCGATGCCGGGCACCAGGCTGACCTGGCGGGCGAAGGTGCTCCGGCGGACATCCAAACAGCGGCTGGCGGCATAGCCCTGCAGCAGGCGCAGCAGTTCGCTCTGCTCGGTGAGCGAAACCGAGTCCGACATCATGCCGCGCCGCGGGGTCCCCGCAGCGCAGCCGCCGGCCAGTCCCTCGACCACGATCGAGGCGATCCCGTGCCGGGACAGTTCGCTGGCCACGGCCAGGCCGGGCAGCCCGGCGCCGATCACCACCGTGGTGGTGGATTCGGCCGGAAGTTCGGATCCGGACACCAACGCCTCCTCGGACACAGCGCAGGGAACCGGCGGCAGCCGCCGGACATGGCAGACCAGCCGGGCGGCTCCCGGCCAGCGCATCTTCGAAGCCTACAGAACTTTCAGCCCCTATTGAAGATGTTGACGCGGCAAGCCGACGATGCACAAAAGGGCTTATCAGCGGAGTATTCTGTGGTTACCGGCGAGTTTCCGACGGCGCGGCCCGCCGCGGACACGGGGCAGCTACAGGGAGGCAGCAGCAATGACAGAAGCATCAGCCGGCGGTGTCCGCCACGGCGCCGCCCGGCACGGCATCGTCGTCGGCGTGGACGGGTCGGACCAGAGCCTGTGTGCCCTGAGCTGGGCGGCCCGGGAAGCCCAGCTGCGCCGCACGCCGCTGCATGTGATCACCGCCTACACGATCCCGGTCTTCGCCGCCTCGAGCATGGACGCCGGCTATGCCACCCTGGATGACCAGGTCATCCGCGAAGGTGCCGAAGCGGTCCTGGAACAGGCCGTGGCGCGGCTGGCGGATTACGACGTCGAAATCCATCCGTCGGTGGAAACCGGCGACGCCGCCGGGGTGCTGCTGGACCTGTCCGAGGAAGCCGAGCTGCTGGTGGTCGGCAGCCGCGGCCGGGGCGGCTTCGTGGGCCGGCTGCTCGGTTCGGTCAGCGGCGCCGTGCCGGCCCATGCCAAGTGCCCCAGCGTGACCGTGCCGCTGGCGTGCGCGCCCCGGCTGGGCCAGACGGACCTGGAGGTCCCGCGCGGCAAGCAGCCCCCGGTGGGCCCCGAAGGCGAGGAACGGGTTGTTTTGGTCGGCGCGGACGGCTCCGAGCAGGCCCGGACGGCCATGCTGGTCGCAGCCGAACAGGCCCAGCGCTGGGGCTACCCGCTGCGGGTGGTCTGCGCGCTGCCGCCGTTCACCGGATCGCTGGCCTGGGTGCCGGCACCGCTGGACCGGGAGGCCCTGTACGCGGAGCTGATGGAACAGCTGGATGCCGGCACGGCCTGGCTGCGCAGCCATTTCCCGGGCCTGCCCATCAGCGGCGAAGTGCTGGAAGGATCGCCCATCGAACTGCTGATCGAGGCGACCCGGACCGCGGCCCTGCTGGTCCTCGGGACAAGGGGCCGCGGCGGCTTCGCCGGCATGCTGCTGGGCTCCACCAGCCAGGGCGTCCTGCACCATGCCAAGGGCCCGGTGATGGTGGTTCCGGACACCAAGGACCCGCGGCTGGAAGACCGCCGGAAATTCGGCTCGATGCCGGAGGACGCAACCTAGGGCCGTCAGTCGTGGTGGCGGGTTTCGTGCACCGCGTGTGAGGCCGGCTCCAGCTGGAAGGTGCAGTGCTCGGTGTCGAAATGGTCGCCGAGGCAGTGGGTCAGCCGGTCCAGGACCTCGTCCAGCCCGACGGCGCTGAGCACATCGTCGGCCAGCACCACGTGCGCCGAGAATACCGGCACGCCCGAGGTGATGGTCCAGATGTGGATATCATGCACATCCAGCACGCCCTCGGCGGCCAGGATGTGCTCGCGCACCGACTGGACCTCCACGTCCCGCGGCGTGGCTTCCAGCAGCACGTTCACCACCTCGCGCAGCAGGCCCCAGACCCGCGGCAGGATCATCAGCGCGATCAGGACCGAGGCGATCGCGTCCGCCTGCCGGAAGCCGGTTACGGCAATGACCACGGCCGCGGCGATGACGGCCAGGGACCCGAGCAGGTCCCCGAGCACTTCCAGGTAGGCGCCGCGCACATTCAGGCTCTCGGCCTGGCCCTTGCGCAGGATCAGCAGGCAGGCCAGGTTGGCGACCGCCCCGAGCACCGCGGCCAGCAGCATGGTCCCGGTCTGGATTTCGGGGACGTGGTTGAAGCGCCGCAGGGCTTCGAGGAACACGACGACGGCGATCACCGCCAGCAGCACCGCGTTGGCGAGCGCGGCCAGCACCTCGGCCCGCTGGTAGCCGTAGGTGCGCCGGGCCGAGGCCGGCCGGGTGGCGATCCACGCCGCCAGCAGCGCGATGCCGACGCCCGCGGCGTCGGACAGCATGTGCCCGGCGTCGGCCAGCAGCGCCAGCGAACCGGACAGGAACGCGCCCGCCACCTGGACCACCACCACGGCCAGCGTGATGCAGACCACCAGCAGGAGCCGGTGGCGGTGCCGGCCGGTGGCGGTGGTGCCGGCGGGCAGGCCGTGGCTGTGGCTGTGCCCCATCCTCAGTCCCATCCCAGTTCGTGCAGCCGGTGGTCATCGATGCCGAAGTAGTGGGCCACCTCGTGGATCACCGTCACCTTGATCTCGTGGACCACCTCCTCCCGGCTGCCGCAGCAGCGCAGGATCGGGCCGCGGAAGATCGAGATCCGGTCCGGCAAGGATCCGGCATCCCACCAGGCACCGCGCTCGGTCAGCGGAACCCCCTCGTACAGCCCCAGCAGTTCCACGCCCGGTTCGTCGCCGGGCCGGGGCACGTATTCGTCTTCGATGACGACGGCGACGTTGGCCATCGCGGCCATTTCGCGCGCCAGCTCGTCCGGGATGGCGTCGATTGCCTCGTCGACCGCCTCCTCGAAGTCCTGCAGGGACATTTGCATCGGCACGTATCCGACTCTACCGGCAGGTGGCCGGTGGGGCCGGTGTGTCAAGCCCAACAAGGTTTCCCCAACCTGCTGCTGCGAAATTTGTCGGCATGGTAGCTGCACTTGAGCTGGAAATCCGCCCCGTTCGGCGCCGCCGGCTGATCATCGTTCCGTTGATCCTCGTGGGCCTGCTCGCGGCCGGGCTCGGCTACCTGTTTACGACCGCCGAAACCAAGCCCAGCACCCAGTTGGGCGCTCCGGCCCAGGTGCCCGGCGGGATAGCGCTGATCACGGGCATCGTGCCGGTGGAATCGGATGGCTGGGAACCGCCTGCTCCGGTGGATTCCCTCCAGCGCCCGGTGCCCGAGGGGGCGCACCGGGTGCGGGTCCAGGTCCAGTTCATGGCCATGGACCCGCAGGGCCTGCGGCTGGATCCGGCGGCCTTCGTGGTGGACGGGCTCGGCTCCGGCCGGCCGCATCCGCTGTGGACCTCGCCGCAGTCCCGTGTCCTGGCGCGGGGCGAGACCGCGGAAGCCACGATGGTGTTCGAACTGCCGGACAAGGCGGTGGCGCTGGTCCTCGAAGGCCCCGGGGGAGGCCGGCTGTCGCTGGGCAAGTCGCACCATTCCGGCAGCTGAGCCGCAGCCCGAAACATCGAATTACTAGTCATCTACTGGGAGGGTGGCTCGAAAATGTCAGTAACCCGACGTGACCTGTTCAAGCTGGGCGGGGTGGGCGGGCTGGGGCTCGTGGGGGCCGGCCTGGTCACCGTTCCGATTTCCACGGTGTCCGCGAAGTCCGCCAGCCAGCTCGGTTCCGCGGACATGCCCAAGCCGTACGCGGCAGCCTTCTACCGGCCGCCGGTGCTGAAACCGCAGTCCACCTCGGTGGACCCGGACGGCGCCAAGGTCAACCATTACCGGATCACCATGCGCCAGGCGGATGCGCAGATCCTGCCGCGGAAGAAAACCGGCATCCTGGGCTATGAAGGCATTTTCCCGGGCCCGAGCATCGAACTCGAGCAGGGCACCCGGGCGGTGGTGCACATGCGCAACCAGCTGCCGCAGTTCCACCCCAAGTTCGGCCACCTGATGGCCACCTCGACCCACCTGCACGGCTCGGCGTCCCTGCCGCAATACGACGGCTACGCCAGCGACGTGACGCCCCGCGGGTTCTGCAAGGACTACCACTACCCCAACTTCCAGCCGGCGCGCACGCTCTGGTACCACGACCACGGCGTCCACTTCACCGCCCAGAACGTGTATTCCGGCCTCGCGGGCCTGTACATCATGCACGACAAGCTGGAGCGGGCACTGCTGCCGCAGGGGGCCTACGATGTCCCGCTGGTGCTCAGCGACGCGATGTTCGCCGCGGACGGCAGCCTCGGCTACGACGACCGCGACCATTCCGGCCTCTGGGGCGACGTGGTCCTGGTCAACGGCCGGCCCTGGCCGGTGATGAAGGTCCAGCCGCGGGTCTACCGCTTCCGGATGCTCAATGCCTCCGTCTCGCGCTCCTACCGGCCGTCGCTGAGCACCGGGGACCCGCTCTACATTGTCGCCACCGACGGCGGCCTGATGCCCTCGACCCAGGCCGTGAGCAACTGGCGCCACGGCATGGCCGAACGCTACGAGGTGCTGATCGACTTCAGCAAGTACAAGCCGGGCCAGCGGATCGAACTGCGCAACCTCTCCAATCCGAACAACCGCGACTACGACCATACGAACAAGATCATGGCCTTCGACGTGGTCGCGCCGCCGAGTGAGAGCGCGATGAAGCTGGACCCGAAGTGGAACGTCATCCCCACCAAGCTGGCGGACAGCCACGTGATGGCGCTGACCGAGAAGGACGCCGAGAAGAAACGGTATTTCCGGGTCGAACATGAGGGCACCGGCGAGCCCTGGACCATCAGCGACGTGACCTGGGAGGACGTGATCGCCAGCAACTTCAAGCTGGTCAGCGCCGATCCGAGGCTGGACGCCGTCGAGGTCTGGGAGATCGAGAACAAGTCCGGCGGCTGGTTCCATCCGGTGCACATCCACCTGATCGACTTCCAGATCCTCAGCCGCAACGGCAAGGCGCCCTTCGGCTACGAGAAGGGCCCGAAGGACGTCGTCTACGTCGGCGAGGGCGAGAAGGTCAAAGTCATCATGAAGTTCGGCCCGCACAAGGGCCGCTACATGGTCCACTGCCACAACCTGCCGCACGAGGACCATTCCATGATGATCCAGTTCCGGGTCGGCCTGGCCGCGGACGATCCGGACCCGAACGATCCGATCCACGCCGCCCCGTGCGAGCTCGACACCGAGACGGACTAGCCGTGCGTGCCCTCATCATCGACCGCCCCGCCGCCACGGGCAGGACGCGGCGGGACCGGGCCGTCCTGGCTGCCGCGGCCGCGGTGCTCCTGGGGCTGCTGGCCGTCCGGCTCTGGATCCTGGAGCCGGTGGCCGTGGCCTCGGACAGCATGGCCCCGACGCTGGAAAACGGCAGCCTGGTGTTCGTCTTCAAGCCCGGCCCGGTGGTATCCGGGGTGCACGCCGGCGACCTTGTGGTCTTCAGGTCCCCGGCGGACGGCACTCCGGTGATCAAGCGGGTGGTCGCCGTCGGCGGCCAGCAGCTGGAGGTCCAGGATGCGGTGCTGTACGTGAACTCGGTCCGCATGCATGAGCCGTTCGTGGATCCGGCCACCATCGACGGCACCTACTATCCGGTCACCGAAGTGCCGCCCGGGACCGTCTTCGTCATGGGCGACAACCGCGAGCGGTCCATCGACTCGCGCGACTACGGACCCATCCCGCTCGAGGCCATCGAGGGGCTGGTGCTCAGGCCCTGACTCCGAAACCCGTTCCGACCGCATCACTCCACCCCCCCCCCGAAAGGACAAGGCAAGATGGAACATTTGAAAGCAGGCCAGGGGCCGCGCCGGACACGGACCGCGCTCATCGCGGTCTCGGCCGCCAGCCTGGCCGCCACCTCGCTGTTCGCGGCCCAGAGCGCCAGCGCCGCCGTCCCGTCATTTCCCGACAACGTTGTGGTCTTCCCCGACCGGGACTTCGTCTCGATCGAGGGCTTTGCCGAACATGCCGGGGAAAAGGCCGTCATCGAGGTGACCAGGCCGGGCCAGGGCGTCATCGGCTCGGCCGAGTCGACCATCTCGGGCACCGACGTCGCGTTCGAGGTCAACCACCCCGGCGGGGTCTGCTGGGGCAACGGCACCACCCACAAGGTCACCCCGGACATCCGGCCCGGCGACGTCGTGGCGATTAAGTTCAGCGATGGCACCTCGCAGGAGACCACCACGGCCGACGCTGCCGTCACCGGGGACATGACCCGGAACGGGAACACGATCACCGTCAGCGGCCACGTGGGTCCGACGGTGAACAAGGCCCAGATGGAGCAGCGGATCATCAACCCCGACCTGGTGGACACCGCGGTGGCCAAACGCGACATCCGGGCCGTCCCCGGCCCGCTGGTGCCGGCGGCCAAGGGCGGCTACTCGTCGAGCCTGGAATTCCCGTCCGCGGATACCTTCCGGGCCACCTACGTGTTCGACGACGCGGCCACCGCCGGGATCGCTGCGGCGGCCGACCTGGGCGAGCGGGCGATGTCCTGGCAGGTGGAGGATGCGGACGGCAACCGGCAGGGCCTGACCATCGCCGAATACGGCGAACTCGGCGGCCCCGGCATGGGCGGCTGCCCGGCGGGCCCGGGCGACCAGGCCGCGCCGCAAGCCGGCGCCGCCTCGGTGGTCTACTCGGCGGACAAGACCTCGATGCAGGTGAAGTGGACGCCGGCGGTGCCCCAGGCGGGCGCGGCTGTCGTCACCGGCTACAGCATCGCGGCGATCGCGCAGACCGTCACCGGCGGCCAGCAGGTCCAGCTCGGCATGCGCACGGAAGCCAATGCCACCCAGACCACCATTTCCGGGCTGGACCCGGCAGAGAAGTACACGGTGGAGGTGCGCTCCCTGGCCGGAGCAAGGATGAGCGAGGCGCTGACCATGGCACCGGCACCCGCCACGGATCCGGGCACCCCGGGCGACACCGTCCAGCCCACGCTTGAGATCTCCCCGGCGCCGGCCGCAGCCGGCGGGCCGACGACGGCGGAGTCCGTCACCCTGTCCAGCGACGGGCAGATCTTCTTCACCACCGACGGCAGCCCGGTGGTCAGCGGGAACCTTCCCTCCGACACCGCGCAGCTGTACACCAAGCCGATCGCCATCACCGGGCCGGTCACGCTGCGGGCGGCCGCCTTCGACCAGGCCGGCAACAGCCGGATCTTCGAAGGCGACTTCGCGCCCCCGGCAGCGCAGCTGGAACCGCCGGCCGCGCCGACCGGCCTGAACGCCACACCGGGCCAGGGATCGGTCACGCTGCGCTGGGATGCCGGCGCCGCCTCGGTCACCGGTTACCAGGTCACCGTCTACAACGCGGCGGGCACCGCCCAGGTGGCCAATGTCCAGCCGGCGGAAACCACGGCCAGGACCCAGACCGTCACCGGCCTGACCGGCGGCACCGGCTACCAGTTCACGGTCAAGGCCAAGAACGCCGCGGCCGGGTACGGCGCCGAGTCGGCCAAAGTCACCGCGGCCGCCCAAGTGGTCACCGACCGGGTAACGATCGGCACGGCCAGGTGGAAGGCCGGTTCGGAGTTCCGGATCACCGGCACCGGATCGGTGGTCGGCGCCACCGTCACCGTGTACCGGGCAACCAGCACCGGCACCATCGGGACGGCGATCACCGGCGCCAACGCCGCGGTGGTGGCCGCCGCGCCTCCGGGCATCGGCGACTACGACATCCGGCTGCGCAACGGGTCCGTCCCGGCCACCAATCCCGGCCGGATCTTCGTCAAATCCAGCAACGGCGGGGTAGCCGGCCCCTTCACCGTTTCCACCAAGTAACACCATGGGCAGGACGTGCCGCCGGCAGCCCCGGCGGCACGTCCTGCGTCCTGCGGAGGCGGCCGCCGGCTGATTTTGGAATTTTCCAGCCGAGGCCCTATAGTTTTATGAGTCCGCAGCGGAGACAACCCGAAGCGAACAAGGCCCCCATCGTCTAGCGGCCTAGGACACCGCCCTTTCACGGCGGCGGCACGGGTTCGAATCCCGTTGGGGGTACGCAGGGGAATTTATTCCCAGGCCGGGATGGAGTGGTCAAAAGCTCCTGAAAAGCCTGCTAAGATGGATTCTCGTGCAAAGCAAGGCCCTGTAGCGCAGTTGGTTAGCGCGCCGCCCTGTCACGGCGGAGGTCGCGGGTTCAAGTCCCGTCAGGGTCGCTGTAGCTTCCTGGAGCATCCGGGAAGCCAACGGTGATCATCGCCAGATGTTCCCACGGCTCTGTAGCTCAGTTGGTAGAGCGTTCGACTGAAAATCGAAAGGTCACCGGATCGACGCCGGTCGGAGCCACCACCTAGAACCCCCGGTCCGCCGGGGGTTTCTGTTTTTAACAGTCCGCCACCCCGCATAAACCCCGCACATTCAGATCAGCCGTTCGAGCCGCTGCCCCGTGACCTCGGCGGCCCGCGTCGATCCCTGACTTCGCGTTGTGTGCTCGACGTATCATGCAGGCGTGGAGGGATCGGTGAAGGCACTTTGCTCGACGGATCCGGAACCGATCCACCCAAGAATGATGCATCGGTCCCCGACCCGCCGCGGCGCTGGGGCTCCGCGGCCCTCGTCACTGGCCTTCACCTGCGCCCGGATGGTGTGATGCGAGACACCGCAGACCTCCGCGGTGGCCAGGTAGGACAAAGCCAAACCATAGGTCGCTAGAATTTCCATGAACTCCCTGAAGACTTCAAGACGAGCCCCTTCTTTCAAATACGCGTGAATACGGCGATTGGCATCGCTGTTCCACGCGGAAGGAAGGGGCTCTCCCCGTACCGCCACGGGGAACGAAAAGGGACATCACCGGCACAGGACGCAGGCCGGCCGGACGAGCCGGTCACATAGAGTATGCGCCGTTCGAAAAGTCGGGTCATTCGAGTAGACCGTAGTTATTTCGCGTAGCCGATACGCATGTTCCCTCCTGCTCCGCTCCCTAGCGTGAAACGTATCGACATCCCAAGGAACACCCCCAGGAGGCGATTTTGAGCAAATACGTAGTTCGAGGCGCTTGCAGCGCCGTTTTGCTGTCCGGGTTGTTAGCCAGCGGAGTAAGTGCAGCTTCTGCTGCCACGGACCAGAGCCAGACAGGGAAAACAGCCGACGCGACCCAGATAAATTCATCAGCCCGCCATGTTCCGCCTGCTGGAAATGGGGGCAACGGCGGCGGTAACGGCAACGGCAACGGCAACGGCGGCGGTAACGGTTACGGCAATGGCGGCAACGGCAACGGCAACGGCGGCGGTAACGGTTACGGCAATGGCGGCAACGGCAACGGCGGCGATACCGGCACTCCGGCCGACGGCGGCAACGGCGGCGATACCGGCACTCCGGCCGACGGCGGCAACGGCGGCGATACCGGCACTCCGGCCGATGGCGGCAACGGCGGCGATACCGGCACTCCGGCCGATGGCGGCAAGGGCCACGACCATGGCAAGGGCCATGACCGCGGTGACAAGGGCCACGGCTGGGGCCATGACCGCGGTGACAAGGACCATGGCAAGGGCCATGACCGCGGTGACAAGGACCATGGCAAGGGCCATGACCGCGGTGACAAGGGCCACGGCTGGGGCCACGACCGGGACGATTGTGACGACCACGGCAAGGGCCACGACCACGGCGATAAGGACCATGGGAAGGATCACGACCACGGCGATAAGGACCACGGCAAGGATCACGACCACGGCGACAAGGACCACGGTTCGCATGCCGAGTCCGGTTCTGGCGGCGCTGAACGTACCGTAGCTGTCGCCGAGGTGGGCGCGGTGATGAACCAAGGGATGAATGTGCAGACGGCGGTCGCAAGAGCTGACACCGCGCAGACGCCGGCGGGACCCATCGCTTTGGCTTTGAGCGGGCTCATGCTTGCTCTCGGTGCAGTTGCACGCCTGCGTCGTACCAGCGGCAGCAACTAGTTCCTCCAGTCGGCGCTTCCCCTGGCCACTCGTCAGGGGAAGCGCCGACGTTTCAGCCCCCAAACCCACGTACCGGTGGCCCAGACCGGGTCTCACTCCCTACAAAGCAAATCCGGACCAGGTGAAGCAGCATGGACGATCTTGAAGAACCGACAGAAGCCGCAGGACGTTCTCCGAAAAATACGGCCGGTACGCAAAAAACCGGATGGCGATTCCATCCTCGTCTGTTCGTCCTAGCCTCACTTCTGACGGCACTTCTGGCGGCGCTTTTCCTCGGGGGAAGCTCGGGCCTCTACCTCGTTCCGCCGGGCCCGTCCTCCAGCCCAGCGGCAGCCACCCATGTGCCGGCCGCTTCTGTGCCGAAGGCTGCGGCACTGGTTACCGCTCGGTCACAACCCCCTGCGCCAAGCACCCAGACCAGCTCGACCGCGAAAAGGCCTAGCCAGCCCCCGGCCTCGGCCCCGCTTCACCTTACCGTCGCTTCTGCCGGGATTGACATGCCGGTGCTGCCGCTGACCCCGACGGGAAGCGATGTGGCTGGCCATTCGATTGTGCCCCCCATGACATTCGACGCCTACTGGCTAACCTCTTATGGCATTCCCGGGAAAGGCTCGGTCAATACCACCTACATCATTGGCCACAGTGGGATCAACCAGGATGCTCCGTTCAACAGACTCAGCACCTTGGTAAAGGTTGGCGACACCTTCGTCCTGACAACAGGTTCCGGGAAAATCAAATACGAAGTTGTATCGGTCGCCACGCATGACAAAAACACTCTTGTGAATAGCGATATCTGGCGGGTCGTGCCAAACAAGGTCGTACTGATCAGTTGTTACACAGAAGACCCTTGGGGAAAGAACGTCGTCGTCTCCGCCTTACCTGCGGCCTAACCCCAATTTTTGGCCGTCAACGAGCCATGGTGGCCTCGTAGGTCGTGGTCGGGGTCAGCAGCAGGCGGTTGCCGGGGTGCCTAGGTGGTGCAGCAGCCCTGGGCTTCGCCTTGGGCTGCGGAGAACGTGGGGCTGTCGGCCAGGACGGTGTAGATCTCCCACTGTTCGCCGTTGGGGGTGTTCTGTACCCAGAACTTGTCCTGCTTCGCGTAGCAGCAGGTGGTCCGCCGCTCGTCCACGGTGGCGAACCCGTGTTCTGCGAGCCGGGCCTGCTCGGTATCGACGGTATCGGTGTCCTGGACCTCCACACCCAGGTGATTGAGCGATCCACCCTTGCCGGGGTTCTCGATGAGGACGAGCTTGAGTGGCGGTTCGGCCACGGCGAAGTTGGCGTAGCCGGGACGGCGCTTGGCCGGCTCGGTGCCGAAGAGCCGGCTGTAGAACGCGACCGACTGCTCAAGGTCGTCGACGTTGAGGGCAAGCTGCAGGCGGGACATGGGACCTCCTATAAATAGATGGTTGTCTATGTCTCGAGATTGCCACCGAATATTGATGTATGTCAATATTCATGTGTGTCGAAATCCCTACTTGAACTGACCCCGGTCGAAACGGTGGCCTGCTGCGCCCCGCTGACGCGGGAACCGATGGCTGCGGCCCAGGCCGAGCGGGTAGCCCCGCTGCTGAAAGCCCTGGCCGATCCGGTCCGGCTGCGGCTGCTCTCGCTCGTGGCCTCGCACGAGGGTGGGGAGGCCTGCGTGTGCGACCTGAATGAGGCCTTTGACCTGTCCCAGCCCACGATCAGCCACCACCTGAAGGTGCTGCACCAGAGCGGACTGCTGGAGCGCAGCAAGCGCGGTGTCTGGGTCTACTACAAGGTGGAGGCGAACGTGCTGGACTCGCTGGGCAAGCTGATCTCCAGCGCCGGCGCATGAGCGGCCTGGCACGGCGCTCCCTGGCCGAACTGATCGGAACCGCCCTGCTGGTGGCCACCGTGGTGGGCTCGGGCATTGCCGCCTCCCGGCTCTCCCCGGAGGACACGGGACTGCAGTTGTTGGAAAACAGCCTGGCCACCGGCGCCGTCCTGGTGGCGCTGATCATCGCCCTGCAGCCTGTCTCGGCCGCCTTCAACCCGGTGGTCACTCTCGCCGAGCGCTGGCTCGGGGTCATCGGCTGGCGGGAAGCCGGGGCGCTGATCGCCGCCCAGGTCGCCGGGGGAATCCTGGGCACCGTGCTGGCGAACCTGATGTTCGACCTGCCCGCCGTCACCATCTCGGCCAACCAGCGCACCGGGCCCGGGCTGTGGCTGGCCGAGGCCGTGGCCACGGCCGGGCTGCTGCTGATGATCTTCGGGGCCGCCCGCGCCGGGCGCAAGGACATGATCGCCTTCGCGGTCGGCGGGTATATCGCCGCGGCCTACTGGTTCACCAGTTCCACCAGCTTCGCCAACCCCGCGGTCACCGTGGCGCGGATGTTCTCCGACACCTTCGCCGGCATCGCCCCGGCCTCGGTCCTGCCCTTTGTGGCCATGCAGCTGGCCGGCGGGATCCTCGCGGCCGTGCTCATCCGCCTGCTCTACCCCCGGGCCGCCCAGGCGGCGGCCGAAATGACCACCGAAAACAGCACCGAAGGATGATCCCGATGACCAGCCAGCCCACCGTCCTTTTTGTCTGCGTGCACAACGCCGGGCGCTCCCAGATGGCCGCCGGCTACCTGCGGCAGCTGGCCGGGGACCGCATCACTGTGCTGTCCGCCGGTTCCGAACCGGGCGACAAGGTCAACCCGGTGGCCGTGCAGGCCATGGCCGAGGAGGGTATCGACATCAGCCAGGCGGTGCCGCAGATCCTCACCACCGGGGCCGTGCAGGAATCCGACGTCGTCATCACCATGGGCTGCGGCGACACCTGCCCGGTCTTCCCCGGCAAGCGGTACGAAGACTGGGCCCTCGAGGACCCGGCCGGCCGGGACCTGGACATGGTCCGCGGTGTCCGGGACGACATCAAGAAGCGCGTCCAGGCGCTGATCGAGGAACTGGCCGGCTGACCCCGCACCCCCCGTTGAAACTTGGGCGGGATAGATGCTGTTATCGAGCCTGATAACAGCATCTATCCCGCCCAAGTTTCAGGGGTAGGGGGAGGACTTGCCTGAGGCTGGGAGCAGGCTGGGACTTTGCTGCTATTACCCTGTGCTTGTTGCCGTTGGGCCGTTTTTGCCTGTCTGCGGCACGAGGGGCCGGTATACGCTGGAATGGAGCTTTCAGCCGAGGATAGGCGGGGTAGTCGAAGGGAGTCCGGTGCACGTCTGTTTCCAGGTTGCCACGGTGGCCGCAGCGGCGGTCCTGGCACTTACCTCCTGCAGCCCGCCGGCAGTTCCCGGCCCGGACGCCACGTCCGGCGCCTCGGCGACGGCCGCCACACCCCCGCCGGCAGCTGTCCCGCCGGCTACCGCGGGCGGAACCGGCCCGGCCGCGCGGCCGCAGGAGCCCGGCAGCCAGACGCCGCAGCCGGGCAAATCCATGAGCCGCAGCGCGCAATGGGGCAGCTATTCGGGCCGGCAGGAGGCCTGCGTGGCCGTGGCCGCCAACGTGGCCGTGCTGCTGCTGGTGCCGCTGAGTTTCCTGACCGAAGTGGATCAAGAAGAGCTGGCCGATCTCGAGGCCCAGGTAGCCAAGACGCGCAACCGGGTTCCGCGGGCGCTGGAGAAGGATTTCGCCCACCTCGAAAAGGTGCTCGCCAAGAACAACGCCAACGAGGAGTTCGACGACGAGGCCTTCCTCGATGCCGTGGAACCGATCCAGGACTGGCTGGCGGCTAATTGCGCAAGCTGAAGTAGGCTGGCAGCAGGAGAACACAAGGAACCACTGCGACCGGCCGACACGGGGGACCGAGATGGAAGAACCAGCTGGACCGGGTGCGCTGCCGGCCCCCGGCCGCACCGTT
This sequence comes from Arthrobacter hankyongi, assembly GCF_022012395.1. Lineage (GTDB taxonomy): Bacteria > Actinomycetota > Actinomycetes > Actinomycetales > Micrococcaceae > Crystallibacter > Crystallibacter hankyongi. Next base: position 42,945 of record NZ_JAKLTQ010000027.1, on the reverse strand, counting down.
ATTGCCGAGACCGCCGTGGCCAAGGTGGCCGCGATCGCGGCGCGCGCCGTACCCGGGGTTTTCGCGCTGGGTGCCGGCAGTGCCCGGGCCCTGAGCGCCCTGCGGGATGCGGTCGGCGGCGGCGAGCAGAACCAGGGTGTGCGCGTGGAGGTCGGCCAGACCCAGGTGGCCGTGGACGTGAGCCTGGTGGCGTTGTACGGCGAGCCGCTGCAGGACCTGGCCGCCCGGGTCCGCGCCGCCGTCTACCAGGCCGTCGAGGACCTGGTAGGCCTGGAAGTCATCGAGGTCAACGTGGAGATCAACGATGTCCATCTGCCCGGGCTCAGCGAGGCCCGGGCGGTGGAGAAGCCGGCCCGGACGCCCGCGCCGTGAGACGCGCCGGTGGCTGGCCGCAGGAACGCTCCACAGGGCGGGGAAGCGAGGCTTGGATGAGCTACACAGTGGTGGGAATGGCAGCCGGAGCGGTCCTGGCCTGGGCCACGCTCAGCTACCGGTTCTGGGGGTTCCTGATCATGCTCGTCTTCCTGGCCGCCGGGGCCCTGTGCGGCCGGGCGGCCGAGGGCAAGCTGGACCTGCGCGGCATCCGCGACGCTCTGACCGGGCGGCGTTCCTCTTCATGAGCGGCGGCACGGACGCGGGCCGGAGCCTAACCGGCCACACCCGCGTGAGCACCCAGGCCCTGACCAGCACCGCGCAGGGGGTGGCCGGCGAGGTGCTGGGCGTCGCGCCGGAACTGGTCCGTGCCGCCTGGCGGGATGACAATGGCTCGCTGGCCCTGGCCCTGTCGCTGCCGCTGGGCATTCCGGCCCTGGACCGGGTGGTGGCGGATCCGCGCCTTGTGGCCGGCTTCGACGGGACCGTTCGGGAGCGGCTGCAGGCCGCCAAGGGCCGGATCCTGGACCGGATCGCGCAGCTGAGCGGTTCGGCGCTGAGCCGCGTGGACATCCGGGTCACGGGCGTGCGGATCCGGGAAGGGGGCCGGGTGCGGTGACCCAGCTCAGGGACGACACGGCGCGGGACAGCCTGCGGGCCGGCCTGGTGCGGCGCGAAATGCACAGCTCCCGGGCGCCGGCCTCCCTCATTCTGGCCTTCCTGCTGGCGGCGCTGTGCCTGTACGTGCTGCTGGAAGTGCTGCTCGAAGCCATCGGCCAGCCGCCCTGGCTGCTGGACCCGCGGGGCTTCGCCGCCTGGCTAAACCAGCTGCCGGACAATGCCAGCCCGCTGGTTCTGGGCGCGTCCGGAACCCTGATCCTGCTGGCCGGACTGGTCTTTTTCCTGCAGGGCGTGTTGCCCGGCCGGCTGCACCGCCACCTGCTCCCCAGCCGGCGCGGGATCGTGGTGGTCGATGACGAGGTCATCGCCGCCGCCCTGGCCCGGCGGGCCCGGCTGGCCGCGAATGTGACCCGTGAACAGGTGCTGGTGACCGTCACCCGCAGCACGGTCGAGGTCCAGTTGCGGCCCACTTCGGGCAGGCCGGTCAGCGAGGTGGCCATCCAGGCCGCGGTCGAGGACGAACTGGCACGCACCGGGATCGAGCCGGTGCCGCTGGTGACCGTGCGGGTCTCCGCCTCCGGGGTGGTGGGGCAGTGAACCAGACCCCGCGCGCGCTCAACCGGGTGGTGCTGGCCGTCTGCGGGCTGGCGCTGATGGCCGCCGGCGCGCTGGTGGTGGCGCTCGCGGTCTTCGAACCGGTAGCCCGCTGGTGGCGGTCGGCCACGGCGGAGGCGGGGAATCGGCTGGACCAACTGCTGGCGGACACCACGCTGCCCGGCCAACCCGGCAGCTGGGTGTGGCTGGCGGCCGCCGGCGGGCTGGTGGTGGTCCTCCTGCTGCTGCTGGGCTGGACCGTCCAGCAGGGCAGCGGCCGCCTGGGTACCGTGGTGGTGGATTACGACGGCGACGGCGCGCCCGGCATCGTGTCGCTGGGCAGCGAGGTGGCCGAGCAGGCGCTCAAGGCGGCGCTGCATGAACGCCCCAACATCCTGCATGCGTCGGTCGCAGCCTACGAATACCGCCGCGTGCCGGGACTGCGGCTGCGGGTGCTGCCGCGGCCGGGCGTGGCCCCGCAGGCGGTGGCTGCGGACATCATGGAGCTGGTCGAGGCACTGGACCAGGTGGTGGGTTTCGACCCGCCGGTGGTGCTCAGCATCGGCGCCGGCGCCCGCTCCCGGCTGGTCCGCGCCGACCACCGCGTGCACTGAGCGCGCCGGATAACCAACCTAACTGCCGTTGGGCAGCAGCCAGACCGCCGCGTCCGCGGCCAGCACGCCGCCGTCTGCCGTGCCGGGGCCGGAGGCCAGCACCACCCGGTAGCCGGCCGGCAGCGGCACCGGCCCCTTGCCCATGTTGGCCAGCACCAGCAGCGAGTGGTTGTGGTAGGACAGGATTCCGGCCGCCGGGTTGTGTGCGTCGCTCCAGACCAGGCTGCCGTGGCCCAGGCCGTGGCCGGCGCGCAGCCGCAGGGCGTGGCGGTAGAACTCGTAGGTGGAACCGTCTACTCCCACCTGCCGGTCCGCGGCGTAGCGCGCAAAGCTGGCCGGCTGCGGCAGCCAGGGTGCGTGCCGGGACGAGCCCCAGCCGTAGCCGCGGTCCGCGGCCCGCCACGGCAGCGGCACCCGGGAACCGTCCCGGCCGCGTTCGGCGCCGCCGGTGCGGAAAAAGCTGGGATCCTGCCGGGCCTCGGCCGGCAGCGTGGTGTGCTCGGGCAGGCCGAGTTCCTCGCCCTGGTAGATGTACGCGGAGCCGGGCAGTGCGAGCATGACCAGCGCGGCGGTGCGGGCCCGGGCCAGGCCGAGCTCTTCGTCGGGCTGTTCGTCCTCGGCGCCGATGCCCTTCGGGTAGCTGGTGGGATCCGACAGCCCGAACCGGGAGGTGTGCCGCACGGTGTCGTGGTTGGAGAGCACCCAGGTGCCGGGCGCGCCAACCGTGGCGGCGGCCAGCAGGGACTCGTCGATGCTCCGGCTCATCCGCACCGCGTCCCAGCCGGCCAGCAGGTAGCCGAAGTTGAAGGCCTGCTGCATTTCGTCCGGGCGCACATAGGCAAAGAGCCTCTCGGCCGGCTCCACCCACGCCTCGGCCACCATCATCCGGTCCCCGGGGTATTCGGCCAGCACGCGGTGCCATTGCCGGAAGATCTCGTGCACGCCGTCCTGGTCGAAGTACGGCGGCGCGGCGGGCACGGGGTTTTCCCGGTTGTCCAGCGCGCTGCCGGCCACCATGGCGGAGCGGGCGGACCAGTCCGGCAGCCCCGCGGCCTTGACCAGCCCGTGGGCCACATCCACCCGGAAGCCGTCCACGCCGCGGTCCAGCCAGAACCGCAGCACGGAGACTATCTCCGCGCGGACCTCGGGGTTGTCCCAGTTCAGGTCCGGCTGGCGGGTGTCGAACAGGTGCAGGTACCACTGGCCGGGGCGGCCGTCCGGCCCGGCGAGCCGGGTCCAGGCGCTGCCGCCGAACACCGACTGCCAGTTGTTTGGCGGCTGCGCCCCGCCCCGGCCCCTGCCGTCGCGGAAGATGTAGCGGGCCCGTTCGGGCGAGCCCGGGGCGGCGGTGCGCGCCTGCCGGAACCACACGTGCTCGTCCGAGGTATGGTTCGGGACCAGGTCCACGATCAGTTTCAGTCCCAGTTCGTGGGCCCTTGCCAGCAGGCCGTCGAAGTCCGCCAGGCTGCCGAAGAGCGGATCCACCGCGCGGTAGTCCGCGACGTCGTAGCCGGCGTCGGCCTGCGGGGAGGCATAGAACGGGCTGAGCCAGAGGGCGTCCACGCCCAGGTTCTTCAGGTAGGGCAGTTTCGCGCTGATGCCGGCCAGGTCCCCCATGCCGTCCCCGTTGGCGTCCGCGAAGGAGCGCGGGTAGATCTGGTAGACCACCGCGTCCCGCCACCAGGGCTGACGCGAAGTCCGGCCGGCCACGTTGCCAAATCCTGTCTGTGCAGTGGACATGCCTTCATTCTGGCAAGGTCAGGAGGCCCGGGCCAGTTGCCGGATCTTGATCCAGCGTGCGGCCAGCCGGCGGTAGGCCGCCGCCGCGCCGGTCATGTCGCCTTCGACCAGGCATTCGATGCCGGCGCGCACATCGCCGGGGGAATCGTCCGGGAAGACCAGGTGGGCCAGCTCCCCGTAGTCCAGTTCCACGATGCCGGCGAGCGAGAAGGTCTCGAGCCACTCGGTGATTTCGGTGAGCTCCTCGAGCAGGTCCAGTCCGGGGGCGGCGATCGCCAGCGAGGCCGCGGCGTAGCGGGCCCGGTCGATGCACTGGGAGATCGGCGCGGCCAGCCGCACGGTTTCGATGCCGCCGTCGTCCTCGACCACCTCGATCCGGTCATCCTCCCGGAACAGCACGAACCAGCCGAACGGGATGCCCCAGGTGGCGCTGCGGGTATGCAGCTTGGACAGCGACTCGGCGAAGCTGTCCGGGTCCAGCCGCTCCTGCTGGGCCACCCGCGCGGCATCGGGCACCAGCAGTCCCAGCAGCGGGTTGCGCAGGTTCTGGGTCAGGGATTCGGCGGCCAGCGTGCTGCGCACCGCGAGCTGGTTGGGGCAGTAGTACGGGGTGCTCAGTCCCTCGGCGGACGGGTAGCGCAGCACCCGCACGATGTCCTGGCCGTCATGCGGGAACGGATCCGAGACCGGGCGGGTGATCCGCCGCAGCGACTCGCTGCGGTCCAGCTGTTCGGTGGCTTCCCGGTCCCTGCCGCGCTGGGCCAGGATGAGCAGCTGCTGCTGGTCGTCGAAGGCGTCCAGCGGCTCGTAGATCCGCAGGAAGGAGACGTACGGGAATCTCCCAGTCATGGTGGCTAGTCCAGTTCCACGATCACGGGTGCGTGGTCCGAGGCGCCCTTTCCCTTGCGTTCGTCCCGGTCGATCACGGCCCCGGTGACCCGGGCCGCCAGGGCGGGGGAGGCCAGCACGAAGTCGATCCGCATGCCTTCCTTCTTGGGGAAGCGCAGCTGGGTGTAGTCCCAGTAGGTGTACACGCCGGGGCCGGGGTTGTGGAGCCGGACGACGTCGGCGAAGCCCGCCTCCTCGATCGCCCGGAAGGCGGCCCGCTCGGGTTCGCTCACGTGGGTGAGCCCCTCGCGCCGGAAGAACTCGATGTCCCAGACGTCGTCGTCCTGCGGGGCGATGTTCCAGTCGCCCATCAGCGCGATCTGCGCCTGCGGGTTCGCGTCCAGCCAGCTCCGGGCCTGGCTCCGCAGTCCGTCCAGCCACGCCAGCTTGTAGGGCATGTGCTCATCGTCCAGGGCCCGGCCATTGGGTACGTACAGGCTCCAGACGCGCATCCCGCCGCAGGTGGCGCCGATGGCGCGCGCCTCCGCGACCGGGTTCAGCCCGCTCTTGCCGAACGGCGGCTGGCCCACGAAGGTGCGTTCGACGTCGTCGAGCCCCACCCGCGAGGCGATCGCGACGCCGTTCCACTGGCTCAGGCCGAAGTGGGCCACCTCGTAGTCGTTCTTCTCGAAGAGCTCCCAGGGAAAGTTCTCATCCTTGGCCTTGGTTTCCTGGATGGCCAGCACATCGACGTCGGAGCGCTGCAGCCAGGCTTCGACCCGGTCGGCACGGGCACGGATGGAGTTCACATTCCAGGTAGCAATCTTCACAGTGCCTAGGTTACCGAATAGCTACTGCCACCATTTGTCGAAGATGCTCACCGGCACGGTGCGCTTGTGCCGGGTGCGCAAATACTTCTGCTCGATTGCCGCGGCCACCTCGTCCGGCACCTGCCGGCCTTCGAGGTAGTCGTCGATCTGGTCGTACTTCAGCCCCAGCTCGTCCTCGTCCGTGCGCCCGGGCCGGTGATCCAGCAGGTCCGCGGTGGGCACCTTGGCATGCAGTGCGTCGTGCGCGCCGAGGTAGGCCAGCAGCTGCCGGTTCTGCCGCTTGTTCAGGCCGAACAGCGGCAGGACGTCCACCCCGCCGTCGCCGTACTTGGTGAAGAAGCCGGTGACGGACTCGGCCCCGTGGTCGGTGCCGATGACCAGGTAGTTGTGCTCCCCGGCCAGCGCATACTGGGCGATCATCCGGGACCGGGCCTTGACGTTGCCCTTGCCGAAGTCGGAGAGCTCCCGGCCGGTGGTGCCGGCGAATTCGGACTCGAAGCCGTCCACGGCCGGGCCGATGTTGAAGGTCTGGACCGTCTTGGGCCGGATGAACTCCAGCGCGGCCTGGGCGTCCGCCTCGTCGTGCTGGACCTTGTAGGGCAGGCGCACGGCGACGAAGCCGGCGTCGATGCCTTCGGCGGCGAGCTCCTCCACGGCCAGCTGCGCCAGCTTGCCGGCCAGCGTCGAATCGATGCCGCCGCTGATGCCCAGCACGAATCCCTGGGTGCCGGTGGCCTTGAGGTAGGCCTTGAGGAACGCGACCCGCTTGGCCACTTCCTGGGCCGGATCGATGGCGGGCTTCACACCCATTTCTTCAATGATGGTGGCCTGGAGTTCGCGCATGCGCATCAGCCTACTACCGGCTGGTTTCAAATGGGTTCCACGGGCAGGCCGCCGGACCGGATTTTGCGGGACGAGCGCTGGGCAAAGCTCCCCGGACGCCACCGGCCAACTAGAATCGAGACCATGACCGTCCTCGACACCGCCTCCGCCCGTGCCCGCCTGCTGGAACTGATCAAGGAACTCGCCGTCGTGCGGGGCAGGGTGATCCTCTCCAGCGGCGCCGAAGCGGACTACTACATCGACCTGCGCCGCATCACGCTGCACCACGAGGCCTCCCGCCTGGTCGGGCAGGTCATGCTGGCCATGCTCGACGAGGCAGGCATCGGCTGCGAGGCGGCCGGCGGCCTGACCATGGGTGCCGATCCGGTGGGCACCGCGCTGATGCACGCCGCCGGCGACGCCGGCCGCGCCGTCGACGCGTTCGTGGTGCGCAAGGCGCAGAAGTCCTACGGCATGGGCCGCCAGGTGGAAGGTCCGGACGTCAGCGGCCGGCCCGTCGTCGTCCTGGAGGACACCTCGACCACCGGCGGGTCGGCGCTGGCCGCCGTCGACGGCGTGCGCAAGGCCGGCGGCAACGTCCAGGCCGTGGCGGTCATCGTGGACCGGAACACCGGGGCCAAGGAACGCATCGAGCAGGAGGCCGGCGTGCCCTACCTGTTCGCCTTTGGCAAGGACGAACTGGGCCTGGACTAGGCTCCGGATTCCGGCCGGCCGCGCCGGCCGCTGCCTGAGGCCGTATCGGTATGGATTTTCCGGATCATGAGGCCGTCCGCCAGCTGCGCATGGCCAGCGGGCTGCACCAGGTGTCCCGGCGCAGTTTCCTGATCGCGTCCGCTTTCGCCCTGGCCACCAGCGCGGACCTGCTGGCCACCCGCAGGCTGCAGGCGGAGCGCTCGGACCCGCGCATCCTGGTGCTGGAGGACGAGGCGGCGCGCCAACGGTTCCCGCTCAGCAGCTGGGTGCTCTTCCCCGGCTACAAGACCAGCTGGGAAGAGGGGCTGTGGATCCTGAATTCGCTGCGCCCTGCGCTGACCCGGCGCGGCCAGCTGGCGGTGGCGGGCTATTCCAACCGCGGACTGGACCTGGCGCAGCTGGCCCGGGTGCTCCAGCGCCATGTCGAGGAGCAGGGCCTGGAACGGCTCTACTTCTACGGGCACAGCTTCGGCGGCATGGTGGCGGTGGAAATGGCGGCCCGGCTGCGGGCCAAGGGCATCGGCGTGGAGCTGATCCTGATGGATTCCACCCCGTACAGCCGCTTTGACGTGCTGGACCGGACCATGTTCGAGGGCGTGGTGCTCAGCTACGAGGCCGGCTACCAGGTGCCCAGCGTGCTGCGCGGGGGCTACGAGCTGGGTGAACGGATCGTCAACAAGCACGAGCGCAGCTGGCGGACGGTCATCGAGCAGAGCATGGAACAGCTGTCCCCGCTGGCGGTGTCCAGCGCGCTGATCCAGTCCGAGTCCGCCTACATCTACCATTTCGAGGGCCGCGGCTTCGCCTCGCAGCTGGGCCGGACCAAGCTTGCCTGGATGGGCAATCCGGCGGACAAGACGGTGAATTACAACACCGCCCGGCGCAGCTGGCTGGTCAATTTCAAGGAGCATTTCCTGACCAATGAGCTGGTGACGGCCGGGGCACTGCCGGCGCATGCGAGCCCGCAGTGGAACCCCGCCGTCTACCAGCCGCTGATCGAGACCTTGGAGGACACCCACTTCCCGCTGCCGTCCATCGGCGGCCTGCGCCGGCCGGTTTAAGGCCGGCGGAGGCCGGCGTCAGCCCAGCGGCCCGGTGACGTGTTCGACGGCGGTGCGCAGCGCGCCGTCGGCAATCAGCTCCTCCGCTGCGGCCAGATCCGGCGCCAGGAAGCGGTCCGGCCCCGGGCCGCCGACCCGTCCGCGCAGTGCGGCCAGCGCGGCGGCGGTGGCCGGACCCGGCTGCAGCGGGGCGCGCAGTTCGATGCCACGGGCGGCGGCCACCAGCTCGATCGCCAGCACCCGGCGCAGGTTGGCGACGGCGGTGCGCAGCTTGCGGGCCGCGTGCCAGCCCATGGACACGTGGTCCTCCTGCATCGCCGAGCTCGGGATCGAGTCCACGCTGGCCGGTACGGCCAGCCGCTTGTTCTCCGAAACCAGTCCGGCCTGGGTGTACTGGGCGATCATCAGGCCCGAGTCCACGCCCGGGTCGTCGGCCAGGAACGGCGGCAGGCCGTGCGAGCGGGCCGGATCCAGCAGCCGGTCGGTGCGGCGTTCGGCGATCGAGGCGACGTCGGCGGCCACGATGGCCAGGAAGTCCAGCACGTAGGCCACCGGGGCGCCGTGGAAGTTGCCGTTGGAGGTGACCGTGCCGTCGGGCAGCACCACCGGATTGTCGATCGCCGCGGCCAGTTCGCGCGCGGCCACGGTGGCGGCGTACTCCACGGTGTCCCGGGCGGCGCCGGCCACCTGCGGGGCGCAGCGCAGCGAGTAGGCGTCCTGGACCCGGGTGTCCCCTTCCCGGTGCGAGGCGACGATCGGGGAGTGGGCCAGCACGCGCAGCATGGTGTCCGCGCTGGCGGCCTGGCCCGGGTGCGGGCGCAGCGGAGCGTGCAGTTCGGGCCGGAAGACCTGGTCCGTGCCCAGCAGCGCCTCCACGCTCATCGCAGCGGTGATGTCCGCGACGGTGAGCAGGCCGCGCAGGTCCGCGATCGCCATGACCAGCTGGCCGAGCATCCCGTCGGTGCCGTTGACCAGGGCCAGGCCTTCCTTCTCGGCCAGCACCACCGGCTCGATGCCGGCCTCGGCCAGCAGTTCGGGCACCGGGCGCTCGGCGCCGTCGGGCCCGGTGGCCCGGCCCTCGCCCATCAGCACCAGGGCACAGTGCGAGAGCGGGGCCAGGTCCCCGGAGCAGCCGAGCGAACCGTACTCGTGCACCACCGGGGTGATGCCCGCGTTGAGCAGGGCGATCAGGGTCTCGAGCACCTCCGGCCGGATGCCGGTGCGGCCCGAGGCCAGGGTCTTGGCGCGCAGGAACATCAGGGCGCGGACCACCTCGCGCTCCACCGCCGGGCCCATCCCGGCGGCGTGCGAGCGGATCAGGGACTTCTGCAGCTGGGTGCGGTGGTCCGCCGGGATGTGCCGGGTGGCCAGGGCGCCGAAGCCGGTGGAAATGCCGTAGACCGGGGTGTCTGACCGGGCCAGCGCGTCCACGTGCGCCCGGACCCGGGCCACCTCTTCGCGGGCCCCGGGGGAGAGTTCCACCCGGGCGCCGTGGCGGGCCACGGCAATGACGTCGTCGGCGGTGGTGCCGGCGGTGTCCAGTACCACGGTGGCGAGTTGCGCCGTCGTCATGATTACTTTCCTTCGTTCATGGGGATGCGGACGCCGCGTTCGGCGGCGACCTCGATGGCACGGGGGTAGCCGGCGTCGGCATGGCGGATCACGCCCATGCCCGGGTCGTTGGTCAGCAGCGCGGTCAGCTTCGCCGCGGCCAGCTCGGTGCCGTCGGCCACGGAGACCTGGCCGGCGTGGATCGAGCGGCCGATGCCCACGCCGCCGCCGTGGTGGATCGAGACCCAGGTGGCCCCGGAGCTCGCGGCGGTCAGCGCGTTCAGCAGCGGCCAGTCGGCGATGGCGTCGGACCCGTCCGCCATGGCCTCGGTCTCCCGGTACGGGGAGGCGACCGAGCCGGAGTCCAGATGGTCCCGGCCGATCACGATCGGGGCCGAGACCTTGCCCTCGGCCACCAGCCGGTTGAACAGCAGGCCGGCCTGGTGGCGCTCGCCGTAGCCGAGCCAGCAGATCCGGGCCGGCAGGCCCTCGAACTCCACGTGCTCGGCGGCGGCGTCGATCCAGCGGTGCAGGTGCTCGTTGTCCGGGAAGAGGTCCTTGATCGCCTCGTCGGTGACCCGGATATCCTCCGGATCCCCGGACAGGGCGACCCAGCGGAACGGGCCCAGGCCCTCGCAGAACAGCGGACGGATGTAGGCCGGGACGAAGCCGGGGAACTCGAAGGCCCGCTCGCAGCCGCCCTTGCGGGCCTCGTCGCGGATCGAGTTGCCGTAGTCGAAGACCTCGGCGCCGGCATCCTGGAATTCGACCATCGCCTGCACGTGCCGGGCCATCGAGGCCTGGGCCTTTTTGGTGAAGCCGACCGGATCCGCCTCGGCCTCGGCGTGCCAGTCCTCGACGGAGATGCCCTCGGGCAGGTAGCTCAGCGGGTCATGGGCGCTGGTCTGGTCCGTGACGATGTCCACGGTCAGCTCGCCGGCCTGGTGGCGGCGGAGGATTTCGGGGAAGACCTCGGCGGCATTGCCCACGTAGCCCACCGACAGGGGCCGGCCGGCGGCCTTGGCGGCGAGCACCTGGGCGAGCGCGGCGTCCAGGTCGGTCTCGACCTGGTCCAGGTAGCGCTTGGATTCGCGCCGGCGCAGCCGGGATTCGTCCACGTCCACGATCAGGCAGGTTCCGCCGTTCAGGGTCACGGCCAGCGGCTGGGCCCCGCCCATGCCGCCGCAGCCGCCGGTCAGGGTCAGCGTGCCGGCCAGTGTCGCTCCTGGTGCCGCGGACCGTTTGGCGGCGACGGCGGCGAAGGTCTCGAAGGTGCCCTGCAGGATGCCCTGGGTGCCGATGTAGATCCAGGAGCCGGCAGTCATCTGCCCGTACATCATCAGCCCCTCGGCCTCGAGCCGGCGGAACTCCGGCCAGGTGGCCCAGTCGCCGACCAGGTTCGAGTTGGCGATCAGCACCCGCGGGGCCCACTGGTTGGTCCGGAACACGCCCACCGGCTTGCCGGACTGCACCAGCAGCGTTTCGTCCTCCGCCAGCGTCTCCAGCGTGCGCACGATCGCGTCGTATGCTTCCCAGGACCGGGCGGCGCGGCCGGTGCCCCCGTAGACCACCAGGTCCTCCGGCCGCTCGGCGACCTCCGGGTCCAGGTTGTTCATCAGCATCCGCAGCGGGGCCTCCGTCTGCCAGCTCCGGGCACGCAGCTGGGTGCCGCGCGGTGCCCGGATGCTGCGGGAGAGGTCATGCCGGGTGAAGTTCTCAGCCATTTGGCGTTCCTTCTTTCGCGTCGTGGGACTTCTGCCTCCATCAAACAGTCCGCGCAGCCCCGGCGCACCGGGGTTCGCCGCGGTTGTGTCCGGTATTCCAGACAACATGGCTTTGCCGGAGCGTTCAGGTGCCGTAGAGGCGGTGCGAGAGTTCCGCCGCCGCGGACCGCAGTTCGGCCAGCAGCGTCTCGCGCTGTTCGGCGCCGATCCGGTGGCTCAGGAACGTGACCGCCACGGCGGCGGCCGGCCAGCCCACATGGTCCAGCGCAGCCACCGCCAGCGAGGCGAAGCCGGGGGTCACATCCCCCTCTTCGGTGGCGTAGCCACGATGCCGCACCTGCTCCAGATGGGACTTCAGCTGCGCGTAGCCGGTGATGGCCGGCTCCGGCTGGCGGACGGTGAAGGAGTCCTTGTCCGGGAAGAGGGCGCGCAGCTGCGAGGCCGGCAGCGCGGCCAGGATGGCCCGCCCGCTGGCGGTCAGGTGCGCCGGCAGCCGGACCCCGACATCGGTCACCAGGGACGGGCGGTTCTTGGCCCGTTCCTCCACCAGATAGAGGACGTCCCGTCCGTGCAGCACGGCCAGGTGGGCGCTTTCACCCACCCGGTCCACCAGTCCCGCCAGCAGCGGCCGGCCCAGCCGGGCCAGCGGTTCCTGCCGGGCGTAGGCCGAGCTCAGTTCGAAGGCGGCGATGCCCAGGCCGTAGACCCGCTCCCGCGGCAGGTGCAGCACAAAACCGTTCTCCTGCATCACTGTGAGCAGGTGGTACACGCTTGAGCGCGGCAGCCCGAGGGCAGTGGCAATCGCCGCGGCGGACACCGGGCCGCGCCGCGAGGACATGTAGCGCAGGATCCGCAGCGTGTGTTCGGCCGCGGGGACCTTCGAGCCGGGCATGCCGCACCTCCGGGCAAAAAGCAGGCGGGTCCGGGATTCCAGACCTTTCCCGAAATTCTGGCACAGCCCGCGGCCCCGGTTGGCCGGTGGCGTTCCGGCCGCCGTGCGTTGGCTAGCCTTGGGGAGTGGAAACGAACGCAACCGGGGCACTCACCGAGGCCGCCGTCGAACCTGTCCAAGACGACGAACACCGCGAACACCACGGCCACCAGGTCGGCGTCGGGCCGTGGGAAGGCGCGGCCCCGGCGGGCGACCACTGGGATCCGGAGCTGCTGGCGAAGGGGGACCGGCGCAACGTCACGGACCAGTACCGCTACTGGAAGCACGAAGCGATCGTGGCGGACCTGGACGCGCGGCGGCACAACTTCCACGTCGCGATCGAGAACTGGCAGCATGACCTGAATATCGGCTCGGTGGTGCGCTGCGCCAATGCCTTCCTCGCCAAGGAGGTGCACATCGTCGGACGACGGCGGTGGAACCGGCGCGGCGCGATGGTCACCGACCGGTACCAGCACGTGCGCCACCATCCCACGGTGGAGGACTTCGTGGCCTGGGCCCAGGGCGAGGGGCTGCGGATCATCGGGATCGACAACTTCCCGGATTCGGTGCCGCTGGAGACGTACGACCTGCCGGAAAACTGCGTACTGGTCTTTGGCCAGGAGGGGCCGGGGCTGACACCGGAGGTCCACCAGGCGGCCGATGCCACGCTGTCCATTGCGCAGTTCGGCTCGACGCGCTCCATCAATGCCTCCGCCGCGGCGGCTATCGCCATGCATGCGTGGATCCGGCGGCATGTCTTCGGGCAGGCTGTCGGGCACCGGCTTGGCTGAAGCTGCTGCGTAAGTGGCTCCCGAATGCCTAGGATCTATTCCCATGACGTCTGTTGACTCCGCCGGCCGCCGGCCCGGATCCTAGCCTGCAGTGATGGACCATCGCCCGCGGATCCTCGTGGTCGAGGACGACCTCCGGCTGGCCGCCATGCTCGACGGCCTGCTTCGGGAGGAGGGTTACGATGTCGCCCTGGCGCACAATGGGCAGCAGGCACTGCATTTCGGCCTGACCCGGGAATTCGATGTCCTGCTGATTGACCGGGGGCTGCCGGTGATGGAAGGGCTGGAAGTGCTGACCCGGCTGCGCCGCAAGGGTGTGCTGGCACCCGCACTGGTCCTCTCGGCCCTGGCCAACCCCATGGACAAGGTGGAAGGGCTGGACCGGGGTGCGGAGGACTATCTGGCCAAGCCGTTCGATATCGACGAACTTCTCGCCCGGCTCAGGGCGGTGCTCCGCCGCAGCACGGCTACTGTTTCGGTGCTGCGTATCCCCGGGGGGCGGCTGGACGTTTCCGGCCGCTCCGTGACGCTGGACAGTGGGGCTGTGCTGGTGTTGTCCGAACGTGAAGGCGATCTGCTGGAACACTTCGCCCGCCGCCCCACGCAGATATTCCCGCGGGACGACCTGCTTCTGAGCGTTTTCCCCGATGCCACCGACGAAGGCGTGGTGGACACCTACGTCCACTACCTGCGCAGGAAGTTGGGGCGCGACGTCGTCCTCACGGTCCGCGGCATCGGCTACCGGCTTGGCGCAACCGGGTGAACGGACGGGAACAGGCCGAACTGCGGCAGGCAGTCAAACGCCTGGCCGTGCGGTTCACGGCACTGATGCTGGTGCTGCTGGCGCTGGTCGGCGCCCTGGTCTACACGATCGTCGCCTCTGCTGCGTCCCAATCGGTGCAGCAGGCGCTCCGCGAAGCAACCCAGGCCGCTGAGCCCAAGGAAGTGCCGCCGGGTGTCTTTGTCGCCGTCCTGGACGCGGGCCGCCTGGAGGTCTCCCGCGGCATGCCCGAGGGCCTGCCGGTCCGGGAGGCGATGTCAAGGGTGTCAGCAGGAGCCGGAACCGTGGAGGAACAGGTGGATGTGGGCGGGCGCCTGTTCACCGTGCGTACGGTCCGGCATGAGGGGATGACGGTCCAGGCGGCCGTGGATTTGCACGAAAGCCGTGAGGAACTGCGGCGGCTGCTCCTGGCCCTCGGGATGGCTGGACTGCTGGCTGTGGGCGTTGCGGTATTCATTGCCGTATGGATGGCGCGGCGTGCGATGCAGCCGATGGCGGAGGCGCTGGCCATGCAGCGGCGCTTCGTGGCCGATGCGAGCCATGAACTGCGCACGCCCCTGACCTTGCTGAGCACCCGGGCACAGCTGCTGCGCCGCAGGCTGGGCCGGGACGCCGCCGGCGGGAACTGGCAGGAGATTGCCGGCGGCGTCGACGAGATCCTCGAGGACTCCCGGCAACTGACCGGCATCCTCGAGGACCTGCTGATCTCCGCCGATCCCCGTGAGGCCGCCAGCCCGGAACCCGTCCAGCTACAGGCGGAAGCGGATTCGGCGGTTGCTGCCCAGGGCCCGCTGGCTGCCCGCCGCGGCCTCGAACTGGTCCGGACCGGGGACCAGGCCGCCGTGACCGTGGCGGGGTCCAAGGTCTCGCTGCAGCGGGTGTTTACTGCGCTGATCGCCAATGCGCTGGACCACGCACGCAGCAAGGTCCAGGTCGAGGTCACGGCCCGGGGCCGGGACGCCGTCATCCGGGTGTCCGACGACGGTGAAGGCTTCGCCCCGATGGCTGCCTCCCGTGCCTTCGAACGTTTTGCCAGCTCCCGTTCGGACAGCGGAAGCCAGCGCCACTATGGGCTTGGGCTGGCGCTGGTGGCCGAGATAGCGGCCCGCCACCACGGGACGGTCCGGATCGAGCCGGCCCGGCCGGGGCAGGGCGCAACCGTGGTCGTGACCCTGCCGTTGGTTCAGCCGTCTTCATAGCCGGCTGGTACCTGCGTCCAAGAATCCTCAAAGAATCCGCGCGGAGGATAGTAACCAGCGGATCTTCCGCCGGATTGATTGGAGGGGTGATGAGCGCAGGAACATCGGGCAGGCGGCTCGCGCTTGCGGTCACGGCTGCCCTGGGTCTGGGCAGCGTTGGCGCGCTGGCCATCGCTACCGGTGCGGTCTATGCGGAAACCGCCGCCAAATCTGCTGCCGCGGATCCGGGGACTTCGGACAAAGCTGCAAAGCAGGAGTCGTCGTCCAAATCGGATGAACAATCCGAGGATGGCGTCCCGTCCGGGGCGCAGGATGACGACGACGGCGGCGGCAGCGCCGGTTACCATACGGTTCCCGTGCAGCCCGGAACGGGCCGCGCCCCGGACGTGCGCTCGCAAGGATCCTGAGATGGCCTGCGAAACGTGGGAGGTCTGGGGGACTGAGGCATCCGTCGTCGTCACCGAGCCGGCGGCGCTCACCGCAGCGTCGGCCCTGGTGCGGCAGGTATTGCAGTCCGTCGACGAGGCCTGCAGCCGCTTCCGTAGTGACTCCGAATTGATGCGCCTGCGGGCTCCGCTGGCCCGCGGCACCGAGGTCAGCCAGACGCTGGCCCTGCTGGTCCGGCAGGCTGTGCGTGCGGCCAAATGGACCGGCGGGGATGTGGACCCCACGTTGGGCAATAACCTGCTGGCCCTCGGCTATGACCGGGATCTGCGCAGCATCGATCCCATTGCCCGCCGTTCGCCAGCGGAACCTGCGGCGGCCGGTGCGGCACCGCACCTGCCCGGATGGAAGCGGCTGCGCCTGGACGGAACCTGGCTTCAGGTCCCGGCGGATCTGCTGCTGGATCTGGGGGCCACCGCCAAGGCTGTGGCCGCAGACCTGGCGGCGGCCAAGGTCTTCGAGGCGCTGGACTGCGGTGTGCTGGTTTCCCTGGGCGGCGACCTGGCCAGTGCAGGGCCGTGCCCCGACGGCGGCTGGCAGGTGCTGGTGCAGGACACCGGTGCCGATCCTGCCCAGCAGGTATCCCTGGCCCCGGGCTGCGCCATGGCGACCTCGAGTACCCGGAAGCGGCGCTGGCAGTATGCGGGCCGGGAGATGCACCACATCCTGGACCCGCGTTTCGGGCAGCCTGCCGAAGCCGTCTGGCGCAGCGCCACCGTTGCTTCCCGGTCCTGCCTGCGGGCCAACGCGTTCAGCACCGCGGCCATCGTCCGCGGTTATGCCGCCGTCGGCTGGCTCGAGTCCCGGAAACTGGCGGCACGGCTGGTGGACCGGAACGGGAACGTGGTGGTCACCGGCGGCTGGCCGCAGCCGGCCTATCAGCCTGCCGGGGAGAGCGCACATGGATGAGGCGCTCTGGGCGTTTGGCCGCGCCAGCGGCGCCGTCTCGCTGGCCCTGTTCACGCTGTCGGTGGTTTTGGGGATCCTCGTGCGCTCCGGTCGGCCGCTGCTGGTCCTGCCGCGCTTCGCCGTGACCCTGGTCCACCGGAACGTCGCCCTGTTCGCACTCATCTTCCTGGGACTCCATGTGGGCACGCTGATGCTGGATCCCTATGCGCAGCTGCGCCTGGTCGATGTGGTGGTGCCGTTCCTGGGCGCCGTCAAACCGTTCTGGCAGGGGCTGGGAACGGTGGCCCTGGACCTGGCCGCCGCGGTGGTGGCCACCAGTCTGCTGCGCCGCCGGCTGGGCCCGGGCATCTTCCGCGCCGTGCACTGGCTCACCTACGTGCTGTGGCCGGTGGCGCTGCTGCACGCTGTGGGCAACGGCACCGATGGCACCAGCAAGTGGTTCCTGCTGCTTGCCCTTGCCGCCGCGGCAGCAGTGGGTGGGGCGGGCCTCTGGCGGTTGTCCCCGAGGTTCTTGGAATCGGCGCGGCTGCGCCAAGAGGAGGCGTCGTGACGATCTCACCAGCTTCGGCAGCCTTCCGGGGCACCAACGCAGCAGCACCCGAAGGCAACAACCGCCTCTTCGCAGCCGGCGCCTATGCCAACTACCGGAGCCACCTGCTGACCTACGGGCCGGCCGGCACCGGATATGCCACCGCCGGATTGCTGGAACTGCTGGAGGCCTCGGGCCTGACCGGACGTGGCGGGGCAGGTTTTGCCGCATGGCGGAAAGCGGCCGCCACGGCTGCCGCCCGCGGCCGGTTCGGTGGCGGTCCCGTGGTGATCGCCAACGGGGCGGAGGGCGAGCCGCTCAGCTTCAAGGACAGGACGCTGCTGCACCATGCGCCGCACCTGGTCCTGGACGGCCTGCTGGCCGCCGCGGACGCGCTGGCGGCCTCCCGGGTCTACCTGTACACCGCGGCGTCGAACCTGCCGCCGGTACGCCAGGCAATCGGGGAACGGCCCGAGGCTGGAAGGATCCGGCTGGTGGAGGCCCCTGATACGTTCATCTCCGGGGAAGCCAGTGCGGTGGTCAATGCAATCGAAAGCGGTTCGGCCACGCCAGTGGACAGGATTGGCCGGCTCACCGAGCACGGGTTCAAGGGCAGGCCCACCCTGGTGCAGAATGTCGAAACCTTGGCCCATCTGGGACTGATTGCCCGTTTCGGCCCCGACTGGTTCCGCAGCGCCGGCACCGAGCGGGACCCGGGTACCAGGCTGGTCTCGGTCTCCGGTGACGTTCCCGCCGAACAGGTGCTGGAAGTCGCCGGAGAGACCCCGCTGGTGGACGTCCTGCGCGCCGCCGGTGCCGATCCGTCCGCGTTGTCGGGCGTACTGGTCGGCGGTTTCCATGGACGCTGGGTGGATCCCGGGAACCTGCTGCTCTCCGCCGCGGGACCGGCGCAGGAAATCGTCAGGCCCGGCGCCGGCGTCGTCTTCGCCTTGGGATCGCACCGCTGTGGGTTGGCCGAGACCGCAAGGATCGCGGCTTATCTGGCCACTCAGTCCGCCGGGAAGTGCGGACCGTGCAGGTTCGGGCTGCCGGCGTTGTCGGCGACCCTGGACCGGCTGGCCTACGGAGGTGCCGATCCGGCTTTGCTGCCGGAGCTGCGTCGGCTTCAGTCGATGGTGGCCGGCCGCGGTTCCTGCCACCATCCGGACGGAACGGTGCAGCTGACTGCCAGCGCGCTGGCAGTGTTTGCCGACGACGTCGACCGGCACCTGGCCGGATACTGCAACCGGAAGGAGTTGCTGTCGTGAGCGCCGCAACCGGTCCGGAACCTGCCGGCCACCTGCACATTAACTGGACCAGATGCGATGGGCGCGGAATCTGTACCGAACTACTGCCGTCCCTGCTCATCCGCGACGACTGGGGCTACCCGCTGGCCGCGGACCCGGAGTTGGCAGAAAAGTCCCGGATCCCGTTCGGCCGAGCCTCGGAGCGGGACGTGGCCGATGCCGTGGCGCTGTGCCCGCGGCTGGCCCTCACGGTTCTGCGACCGCGGTGAAGGCAGGCGGCAGCGCCGGCCCCCGGCTGCTTCGTAAATTTAACCTAATATAACCATCTCGATTCACTTCTACTCGAACAAGTATCCTAATAGGATTCTTCCATGGCAGCAGAAGTCTGGGAGCCCGATCCGGACGAGTGGGAGGACCCGCTCGAGGATCCGGGGCTGCCTGACGGCGGCCTGCCGCCGGACCCCGGCCCGGACCGGCCCTCGTCCGCAGGGGTTTGGGTCAATATCGTGCCCATGCTCCCGGACCCGGACGAGGACTGGGTGGACGGCGACGATGACGAGGACCCGGACCCGTTCCGGATCCCCGTTGACCGTGCACCGGCCCGCGCGCCGCTGAATGCCGCTCCGCAGCAACTGCTGGCCCTGCTTGCCGGACTGGAACCGGCCGGCCTGGTGTACGAAGAGGCCGCGGACGCCCTGGTGATGGTGCGGCGGTCGCGCTCCTTCCTGGATGCCTGGGAGGCGCGGCTGCTGGGGCGGATGCAGGCGGCGGCCGAGCAGGAGCAGCCGTGCGCCGGGGAGCCGGAGGACTGCACGCTGGCGGCCGGGGCCCGGACCGAACGGCTTGCCTCGGCGTCGGTCGCCGAGGAGGCGGCGCGCCTGCTGCGGATTCCGGGCGGCCAGGCGTCCACGCTGCTGGAGGATGCCCGCCGGCTGACATCGGAACTCACCCCCACCCTTCGGGCCCTGGCCGGCGGACAGTTGACCGGTGCCCAGGCGCAGGTGATTCTGGCCGAATCCCGCTTCCTGCCGGCATCCGCCCGTCCGGCGTTCGAAGCCGAACTGCTGACGGACGCCCACACGATGACACGTCCTGCGCTGATCTGCCGGGCGCGGAAGCTCCGTGAACAGCTGCACCCGGAGACCATCGCGGCTCGCCGTACCAAGGCCGAAGCGGACCGCTGCGTGGAGCTGCGGCCGCTCGAAGACGGGATGGCCTGGCTCGGGCTGTACACAACGGCCGAAAAAGCGGTCGCAGCCTTCAACCGGATCCAGGGCACGGCCGTGGCACTGCAGGGACCGGGCGAATCCCGGACACTGACGCAGCTGCAGGTCGATGTGGCCGCGGACCTGCTGCTCTCCGCTCCCTGCGCTGCCGGCCCTGCGGGCGGGTCGGACTCCGGCATCACCGCGCAGGTGATGATCACGGTCCCGGCCCTGACCCTGCTGGGGGCGGATGATACGCCGGCGGAGCTGGAAGGCTACGGTCCGCTCCCGGCCGAAGTGGCCCGCCGGCTGGCCGGCGACGCACCCTCGTTCACCCGGCTGCTGACGGACCCGGTCAGCGGGGCCGTGCTGGCCATGGACCGCCGGCAGTACCGGCCGACCAAGGCGCAGCGCCGGTTCCTGCGCGGCCGGGACCGGACCTGCAGATTCCCCGGCTGCCGCCGCTCCGTGCGCTCCTGCGACCTGGACCACACGCTGGCCTGGTCCCGGGGAGGCCGCACGGATGCGGACAACCTGGCCTATCTGTGCCCGCGGCACCACGCCTTGAAGACGGCCGGGCTGTGGACCGCCCGGCAGCCGGAGGCAGGCACGGTCTGCTGGACCTCGCCCGCCGGGCGCACCTACACGGACCATCCCGAACCCTTGGCCGCGACCCCGCCGGCCCGGTTCCCCGCCCTGCTGGATCCACTCATGCAACCCCTGCTGGAGCCCCGCCCGGAACGCTGCGGGACGCAGGAGTCCGGCGGCCCGCCCGGGGCGGATCCTGACCGGGAGGGGCCTGCGCCCTTCTGACTCCGCGGTAGTGCGGTGCCTGCCGGCGCCGCGCGGCTGCCGGCGCTTCATACAACTACCTGTTGGCCCTGCGCCGGGCCGCTCTGGCTAGGATGGGTAACAGAGGTCACGCCCTCCTGTATTCACCTGGCGATCGAGGAGAAACCATGCCCGTTGCAACCCCCGATATCTATGCCGAGATGATCGACCGCGCCAAAAGCGGCGGCTTCGCGTACCCGGCCATCAACGTCACGTCCTCGCAGACCTTGAATGCGGCCCTGCAGGGCTTTGCGGACGCCGGCTCGGACGGCATCGTCCAGGTCTCCACCGGCGGTTCCGCCTACTGGTCCGGCGCCGGGGTCAAGGACATGGTCGCCGGTTCGCTGGCCTTCGCCGCATTCGCGCGCGAGGTGGCCAAGAAGTACCCGGTCAACGTCGCACTGCACACCGACCACTGCCCCAAGGACAAGCTGGACGGGTTCGTGCTGCCGCTGCTTCAGGCTTCCGAGGCCGAGGTCAAGGCCGGCCGCGACCCGCTCTTCAACTCGCACATGTGGGACGGCTCGGCCGAATCGCTGGATGAGAACCTGCGCATCGCCGAGGACCTGCTGGCCCGCACCGCCGCGGCCAAGATCATCCTCGAGGTGGAGATCGGCGCCGTCGGCGGCGAGGAGGACGGCGTCGAAAACGAGATCAACGAAAAGCTCTACACCACCGTCGACGACGGGCTGAAGACCATCGAGGCCCTCGGTGCCGGCGAGAAGGGCCGCTACATCACGGCCCTGACCTTCGGCAACGTCCACGGCGTCTACAAGCCCGGCGGCGTCAAGCTGCGTCCGGAGCTGCTCAAGCAGATCCAGGATGAGGTGGGTGCCCGGATCGGCAAGGCCAAGCCGTTCGACCTGGTCTTCCACGGCGGCTCCGGCTCCTCCGAGCAGGAAATCGCGGACGCGGTCTCCTACGGCGTGATCAAGATGAACATCGACACCGACACCCAGTATGCCTTCACCCGCCCGGTGGCCGGCCACATGTTCACCAACTACGACGGCGTGCTGAAGGTGGACGGCGAGGTCGGCAACAAGAAGACCTACGACCCGCGCGTCTGGGGCGCCGCGGCGGAGAAGTCCATGGCCGCCCGCGTGGTGGAGGCTGCCAAGCAGCTGGGCTCGGCCGGGAACACCTTCTGATGGCGGACCTGGGACGGAACCTGCTCGGCCCCGAGCCGACCTACCTGCCGGAGGAGACCGAGGTGCTGGCGCGCCTGGACGCCGGCGACGAGCCGCTGGACCTGGCCGCCCGGTTCCCCACGTCCTCTTTGATCTGGGCGCTGCTGGCGGACGAGGCCCACGACGAAGGGCGGACCATCGAGTCCTACGCCTTTGCCCGGGTCGGCTACCACCGCGGGCTGGACGCCCTGCGCCGCTCCGGCTGGCGCGGGGCGGGCCCGATCCCGTGGGAACATGCGCCGAACCGCGGCTTCCTGCGGGCGCTCTACGCGCTCGGCCGGGCGGCCGCCGCGATCGGTGAGACCGAGGAAGTCGAGCGGATCGGCAAGTTCCTCAACGACTCGGATCCGGACGCCCGGGCAGCCATCGAGGCGGCTGCCGGAACCGTCTAAGCGGCGCCGGTCAGGCCTTCGAGCCGGCGATGATCCGCTTGGCCGCGGCGTAGTGCTTTGCGGTGCAGGTGCCGCCGTAGCCGGCGACGTAGGACTTCGTGGTGTTCCCGGACGTGCTGAACGTCCCCTTGCGCTGGGCGCCCATCACATCGGAGATGCAGTCCGCCATGTGTTCGGTGCCGTTGGCCTTGCCGTAGACCCGGTTCATGGCCGTCCGAAGGGCCGCCGCATTGTAGTCGTAGGCGCGGTACTGCAGGATGTGGCCGCATTCGTGGTACTGGATGGCCACCGCCAGCTGATGGTTCGGATGCAGCTTGTCTCCCCAGCCGGTCACCGTGGACAGCTGGATCTGCAGCTTGGCCTTCACGGTGGATCCCGATGTGACGGTGGAGAAGCTCGCCTGGTTCACATTGCTGGTGTTGGTGGAGATCGGCACTCCGCTGCACCACTTGGCAATGTTCTTGGCGGCGGACTGGGCCCAGGACAGCTTGCCCACCGGGGTGGACAGCTTGACCTTGCTGACCTTCGAGAGCAGGACCCAGCCGGTTCGCGAGCCATAGTCGACCTGGACGCGCCGGTCGTCCGGGCTCGTCCGGCCGGTGCGGGTGCCGACCGTGTAATCCGCCGGCACGGTGGCGAGCTTCGTGGTCCCGGCCGCGGAGGAGTACAGGCTGGTGGCGGCATTGGTTTGGTATTTGGCCACGATGGTGCCGGTGGCGGCGGCCACCGCGGCGGGTGCCGCAACTCCGGAAAAGAGGCCGGAGAGCAGCAGGGCCGCTGCAGCGGCCAGCGCAAAGGCGCGCATTGGAATCCTTTCAGAGTGGCCCCGCACGCCGTCGGCGCTGTGGCGGCCACCTCAACTACATCTTTTGGATTTGTTGTGCCCTTGCAGGCTCGAACGCCCCCCGGGCCCGGTCAGTAGAATCGTCTGCTGGGACCGCGCGAAAGGACTGGATTGGCCAAGCTGTATTTCCGCTATGGGGCGATGAACTCGGGTAAGTCTACGGGGCTGCTGCAGGTGGCCTTTAATTATGAAGAACGCGGACAACGGGTGCTGCTGGCCAAACCCGTGCTGGATACCAAGGGGGACAGCGCGATCGTCTCCCGGCTGGGCGTGACCCGGGAGGCGGACTTCCTGATCCGTCCGGGCGAATCGGCGCGGGACCATTTCGGCAAGGTCGCCGCGGGCGAAGACCCGGAGGCGCTGCTCGAGCATGTCGAGGTCCAGCCGGTGGCCTGCCTGCTCGTGGACGAGGCCCAATTCCTGGAACCCGGGCAGGTGGATGACCTGTTCCGGATCGCCGTGCTGGACAACGTGCCGGTGCTGGCCTACGGCATCCGCACGGACTTCCGCACCGAGGCCTTCCCGGGCGCCCGGCGCCTGCTGGAGATCGCCCACACCCTCGAGGAGCTCAAGACCATCTGCCGCTGCGGCCGCAAGGCGGTGTTCAACACCCGCCGGATCGGCGGGCAGATCGTGTTCGACGGTGAGCAGGTCGCCATCGACGGCCAGGACGTCGGCTATGAGTCGCTGTGCGGCACCTGCTACCTGCACGCCTCCGGCGGCAGCCTGGGCTGACGGGTCCGGGCCGAGGTGGACCGTCCTCTGGCGGCTCCAGCGGCTCAGGCGTAGCCTGCAAGAAGCCGCGGACCGGGAGGAATCAGCCATGTCAACCATCACGGCCTTCACCACCACCGAGCTGGTGTACCTGCCGCCGTCGCGGGTCTGGGCGCTGCTGACGGACTGGACCGCCGCGCCTGAGTGGATGCCCGGAGTGAGCGAGATGCACGCCGAAGGCCCGCTGGAACCCGGACTCGCGCTGGATTTCCATGCCCAGGGCCATGACCGCACGGCCACGGTCTCCGCCGTCGATCCGGGCCGCAGCATCACCATCAGCTCGGGCCAGGGGGACGTGCATGCGGACTACCGCTATGAACTGGCCGACGACGCCGGGGACACCCGCCTGACGCTGACCGTCGACGTCGCGGTCAGCGAGGAGCTGGCCGGGATGGCCGGACAGATCGGGCAGGAGCTGGCGGCGGCGGAAGCCGGGCAGCTGGAGAACTTCAAGCGCTATGCGGAGAAGGCCCCCTGAGCCGGCCGGCCAGGGCCTGCGCATCGAAGGGCGCGTGCGCGGCAGCGGTGTTGTCGAAATACACGTACACGTCGCGTCCGGCCCCGTCCGGACAGCCGGACCCGGAAAGCCAGCCGCGGATCCTGGCCGCCCAGGCGTCCAGTTCGGCACCGCTGTAGCCGCTGACGTAGAGTTCGGTGCTGCCGTGCAGCCGCAGGTAGAGGAAATCCGCGGTCACCTCGTGCAGCAGCGGCCACTTGCCCGCCGTGTCCGCCACCACCAGGGCGGTGTTGTAGCGGCGCATCAGCCGGTAGCACTCCTCGGTGGCGAAGCTGCGGTGCCGCACCTCCAGCGCGTGGCGCAGCGGCCGATCCACCCCGGCACCGCCGCCGTCCGCCGGCCAGGTCCGATCCGCCGGCAGGTCCGCGTGCGCGGCGGCCAGCCCGGCCGCCGCGGCGGTGCTTTGCGGCAGCAGCGCCAGGAACTCCTCCAGCACCGCGGCGTGGTAGCGCAGCCGCGGCGGAAGCTGCCAGAGCACCGGCCCGAGCTTGGTGCCAAGCGCCAGCACGCCGGAGGCGAAGAAGTTGGCCAGCGGGACGCGGACCTGGTGCAGTTCGTCCACGTGGGTGATCAGCCGGCTGCCCTTGACCGCGAAGACAAAGTCCTCCGGCACGGTGTCGTGCCACTTCAGGTAGCTGGACGGGCGCTGCAGGCCGTAGAAGGAGCTGTTGATCTCCAGCGAGGCGACCTGCCCGGCGGCGTACTCCAGCTCCAGCCGCTGCGGCAGCCCGGCGGGGTAGAAGACGCGGCGCCACTCCGGATAGCGCCAGCCGGAAATGCCGACCAACACGGTGCCTGACCCTGCGGTGTTTCCCGCTGCGTTTCCTGCGGCCACACCCGGCAGGCTACCGCCCGGTGCCGCCGGCGGCCAGCGGCGCCGGGCCCGTTTCGGCTAAACTTAGGGCGTAAGAGCCCCAAAACCTCCTGCACTGTACTTGCTGCACGGAGTGCGGGGCTGTCCCATGCACGGCGGACCACCTCGGGTCAGCGGCACCGTCCGCGCCGGAGGGGACCCTGCCACAACAAAAATGGGGAAGGATCCCATGCCAGCAATCGTGATCGTCGGAGCCCAGTGGGGCGATGAAGGCAAAGGCAAGGCAACCGACCTGCTCGGCGGCCGCGTGGACTACGTGGTCAAGCCGAACGGCGGCAACAACGCCGGCCATACCGTCGTCGTCGGGGGCGAGAAGTACGAGCTGAAGCTGCTGCCGGCCGGTATCCTCAGCCCCAACGCCACCCCCGTGATCGGCAACGGCTGCGTGGTCAACCTCGAGGCCCTGTTCGAGGAGATCGACGGGCTCGAGGCCCGCGGCGCGGACACCTCCCGGCTGCGCGTGTCCGCCAACGCCCACCTGGTGGCGCCCTTCCACCAGACCATGGACCGGGTCACCGAACGCTACCTGGGCAAGCGTGCCATCGGCACCACCGGCCGCGGCATCGGCCCGGCCTACATGGACAAGGTGGCCCGGCTGGGCATCCGCGTCCAGGACGTCTTCGACGAATCGATCCTGCGGCAGAAGG
Organism: Arthrobacter hankyongi; assembly: GCF_022012395.1. Taxonomy (GTDB): domain Bacteria; phylum Actinomycetota; class Actinomycetes; order Actinomycetales; family Micrococcaceae; genus Crystallibacter; species Crystallibacter hankyongi. The sequence continues at coordinate 17,372 of NZ_JAKLTQ010000027.1, read as the reverse complement.
TCGAAGGTTCGCTGCGGCAGAAGAACGAACTGCTGGTCAAGGTCTACAACCGCCGCGATGTGGACATCGAGGAGACCGTGCAGTACTTCCTCTCCTTCGCGGAGCGGCTGCGCCCGCTGGTGGTCGATTCCACCTACCTGCTGAACAAGGCCCTGGACGAGGGCAAGGTGGTGCTGATGGAGGGCGGCCAGGCCACCTTCCTGGACGTGGACCACGGCACCTACCCGTTCGTCACCTCCTCCAACCCCACCGCCGGCGGCGCCTCCGTGGGCTCGGGTATCGGCCCGACCCGGATCACCCGCAGCGTGGGCATCATCAAGGCCTACACCACCCGCGTGGGTGCCGGCCCGTTCCCCACCGAGCTGTTCGACGAGATGGGCGAGTACCTGCAGAAGACCGGCGGCGAGTTCGGCGTCAATACCGGCCGGCCGCGCCGCTGCGGCTGGTATGACGCGGTGCTGGCCCGGCATGCCGCCCGGGTCAACGGCTTCACCGACTACTTCGTGACCAAGCTGGACGTGCTTACCGGGATCGAGCGCATCCCGGTCTGCGTGGCCTACGACGTGGACGGCGTCCGGCACGACGAGATGCCGATGACCCAGACCGAATTCCACCACGCCAAGCCGATCTTCGAGTACTTCGACGGCTGGACCGAGGACATCACCGGTGCCAGGAGCATCGAGGACCTGCCGGAGAACGCACGCAACTACGTGACGGCACTGGAAAAGATGTCCGGCACGCGCTTCTCCGCCATCGGCGTCGGACCGGACCGGGACCAGACCATCGTGGTCCGGGACCTGATCGAGGACTGACACCACCAGCCAAGGCCCCGGCCGGCGCATTGTCGCCGCCGGGGCCTTGGCGTACCATCTGCTCGCATGAGCGATGGGGACGACCTGCTCCGCCGCACCGCCGAGCTCGCAGTCCAGTACCTGCGCAGCCTGCCCGAGCGTCCGGTCCGGGGCGGCTACGACGACGTCGGCGCGCTCCGCGCGGCGCTGCTCACCGACCTGCCCGAGAGCGGCGAGGACCCCGGAGCGGTGATCGAACTGCTGGCCGAGGTGGGCGGGCGGGCAGCGGTGGCGATGGCCGGGCCGCGCTACTTCGGCTTTGTCATCGGCGGCTCGCTGCCGGCGGCCCTGGCTGCCGACTGGCTGACCTCGGCCTGGGACCAGAACGCCGTGCTGTATGCGGCCGGTCCGGCGGCGGCAGTGGCCGAGGAGGCGGTGGGCCGCTGGCTGCTGGAGCTCTTCGGCCTGCCGCCCGGCAGCGGCTACGGGCTGGTGACCGGCTGCCAGATGGCCCACTTCACCTGCCTGGCCGCGGCACGCGGGGCGGTGCTGCAGCGGGCCGGCTGGGACGCGACCGCGCAGGGCCTGTTCGGCGCCCCGGAAATCGCCGTCGTCGCCGGCGCCGAGGCGCACAGCACGCTCTTCACCGCGCTGCAGTACCTCGGGCTCGGCCGGGACCGGGTGCTCACGGCCGGCACCGACGCGCAGGGCCGGCTGCGGCTGGACGAGCTGGAACGGGTGCTCGGCGGGATCGAGGACGGAACCCCGCTGATCGTCAACCTCCAGGCCGGGAACGTGAACACCGGATCCTTCGATCCGCTCCGGCCGGCCATCGACCTGGTGCGCCGGCGCGAGAACAGCTGGGTGCACGTGGACGGCGCCTTCGGCCTGTGGGCGCAGGCCAGCACCCGGCTGCGCCACCTGACCGACGGCGTCGAACGGGCCGATTCCTGGGCCACGGACGGACACAAATGGCTCAACGTGCCCTACGACTCCGGGCTGGCCTTCGTCGCCGACGCCGCGGCGCACGCCCGCGCCATGGCCCCGCCGCACGCCGCCTACCTGCAGTACGCGCCCGGCCAGGGCCAGGCACCCGAGCGGGACCCCATTTCCTGGGTGCCGGAGGCGTCCCGCCGGGCGCGCGGCTTCACCCTCTATGCCGCCCTGCGCACGCTGGGCCGCGCGGGCGTCAGCGGCCTGGTCGAGCGCTGCTGCAGCCTGGCCGGACGGATGGCCGAGCGGCTGGTTGCCAACGGCGCCGAGGTGCTCAACGACGTCGTGCTCAACCAGGTGCTGGTCCGCTTCCATCCCGCCGGCGGCGGGGATCCGGACGAGTTCACCCGCGAGGTGGTCCGGCGGGTGCAGGCCGACGGCACACTCTGGCTCTCCGGCACCAGCTGGCAGGGCAGGTCCGCGATGCGCATCAGCGTCAGCAACTGGTCCACCACCGCCGCCGACGCCGACCGCTCGGCCGAGGCTATCCTGCGGTGTGCCGGCAGGTAGGCTGGGAGGGTACAGCACGCCGGCAAGACGGGAGCGCGCCATGAAGGTAAGCGTTGGGCAGTTCAACCCCACCGGGGACGTCAGCGAGAACCTGCGCGTGATGCGCTCGCTGGCCGAGGAAGCCAAGGCCGGCGGTGCGGAACTGGTCCTCTTCCCGGAGGAATCCATGTTCACCGTCGGCAAGGTCGAGGGGAAGCTGGCCGACGCCGTGCAGACCGGCTGGTCCATCTTCGTCCAGCAGGTGTCCTTCATCGCCGCGCAGACCGGTATCGCCGTGATCGCCGGCGGCTACGAATTCAGCGGCGAGTCCCGGCCGTACAACACCCTGGTGGCGGTGGACGAAACCGGGCGGATCCTGGCGACCTACCGCAAGCTGCACCTCTACGACGCCTTCTCCTACCGGGAATCGGCGCATATCAAGCCCGGCGACGGCGAGCCGGTGCTGGTGGAAATCGGCGGCCTGAAGGTCGGCATGATGACCTGCTACGACCTGCGCTTCCCGGAGATGGCGCGGGCGCTGGCGGTCGAAGGCGCGGACCTGATCTGCGTGGCCGCGGCCTGGTTCAAGGGCGACCACAAGGTGGACCACTGGGAAACGCTGCTGAAGGCCCGGGCCATCGAGAACACCTGCTGGGTGGCGGCCGCCGGCACCTCCAGCGAGCACACCGTAGGCCACTCCGTGGTGCTGGACCCTATGGGTGTGCCGCACGACTACCTCAATGACGAGGACCGCGGCATCGTCACCGTGGACGTCACCCGGCGGCGCATCGACGAGGTCCGCGAATTCCTGCCGGTGCTCAAGAACCGCCGGCTGGCCGGCAGCATGAACGTTGTCGAACCGCAGCTCTGACCCGGACGCCCCCGGGCATACCGGCCCCGCCATGTGGGCGCCGGGCCGGCGCTGGGGGACGCTGGCGCTGATCGCGGCGGGGATGGTCCTGGCCACCGCGGGGCTGGCCGCAGCCGAGCACTGGCTCTACCCGGACAAGTACCGGGACATCCAGGCCGTAGTGGCCGGCCACGACCGCAGCGGGCAGCTGGACCCGGTCGAGGACGTGACCGGCACCGCATGCCGGTCCGGACGCTGCCAGCAGGCGGTGCAGGCCGGCACGGACGTGCGCTTCGTCCGGTACGCCACGCGCGAGCTGGCCGCCGAAGCGGTGCCGCGAGAGGCCGCCGCCGGCCGGACGGCCTACCGGTCCGAGTGGGTGGTGGTGTCCTGGCCGGCAGGCACGCCGGCGGCCGAAACCGCCCTGGTGCGGGAGATTTTCCCCGCATCGGAAAAAAATTTGCCGGCCCCGTAACTTTTCCGGCACCGGCGGCGATTACGTTTATGTAGGCACCGCGCCGGAGCTTCCCCCCCAACGAGCTCCGGCGCGGTTTCTGCCCTTGCCGCCGGATTGGGGATGCTGTGGCTAAACTGAGGTCGCCGTATTCGAAGTGACCGAAGGACCTGACGTGGAATCATTGCTGACCGACGGCGATGTGTCCGCGGCAGCTTCAGGCAGTGGCCCGGCAGCGAACAAAATCTACCGGAGCCTCTCCCCGCAGGTGTTCGGCTATCTGACCGCCCGCGGCCTCGAGGATCCCGAGGCGGCCACCCAGGAGGTGTTCCTGACGCTGTTCGAAAAACTGGCCACCGTCACCGGCGGCGCGGAGGGCCTGCGCACCTTCGCCTTTTCCATTGCCCACGCCCGGGCCGTCGACGCCGCACGCCGCCGTGCCCGGCGGCCGGTGCCGGCGGTTTATGATCCGGATACCGACCTGCGCACCAGTGCCTCGGCGGAGGAACTGGTGCTGGAGCGCGCCGGCGGGGACGCCGTCGGGCTGCTGGCGGCCCTGAAGCCCGACCAGCGGGAAGTCCTGTCGCTGCGCATCATTGCCGACCTTCCGGTGGAACAGGTCGCCCGGATCATGGGCCGCTCCGAAGGGTCGGTCAAGCAGTTGCAGCGCCGGGGGCTGGGCGCGCTGCGCAAACTGGTCGAGAGCCAGCGGGAGGAGGAATCCTATGCCTGAACCTGACGAGCTGTTCGGCGGGCGGGACCGGGAGGAACCGGACAGCCCCCAGCTGCGCGGGGCGCTGGCCGCGATCCGCGACCTGGGACGCGGGCCGGTGCCGGAAGCCTCGGCCGCCGTGGCCGCCTTTTTCGTAGACCGGCCGGTGTCCCGGGCACCGCGCCGGCGCCGCCAGCGCAATTTCCTGGCCGGTGTCCTCGTTGCCGCCTCCATGGGGCTGGGAGCCGGGGCTGTCGCCGCGGCCAGCGGGGGTTTCCACTTCAGCGTCCAGGCCGGAGCGGACGGCACCGCCGACTTCGGCCGGCCTGGGATCAGTTCGACTGCCCTCCCGACGGTCACGGCCACGCCGTCTCCGGAAACGACGGCGGCCGCGGCTGCGTCCCCGGCGGCTACGGCTCCCGCCTCGGTTGCGGCCCCGGCTCCGACGGCGGCCCCGGCGTCAGTGCCGCCGGCACCGCCTGCCGGCCACCGCCGGCAGCAGACCGTACCGGAGCAAACGAAGGCCCCGGCGAAGCGTCCCCAGGCCGAAGCCGGACCGAAACAGGCCCGGACGCCCGCGCCGAAGGCAAACCAGCGTGCCTTGGACAGGGCCGGGCGCGGATGGCAGAAGGTGCGCGAAGATGCCCATGACCGGCGCGGCAAAGCCGGGCGCGGACTGGACAAGGCCGGGCACGGGCTCGTGGACAGTGTCCGGGAGGCCCTGACGCGGCTGCGCGGCGAGGATTCGGACCGGCAGTAGCGCAAGGGCCGGCCCCCGGGTTTTCCCGGGAGCCGGCCCTTGCGGCTACTGGCCTGGACTTACCGGCCGGTGGTGAACGTCCAGCTGGTGGCCGCCAGCCGGTTGCCGTCGGCGTCCCGGATGGTGTTGCTCAGCCTCACCGTGTAGCGGGTGTTGGCCTGCCGGGTGCCGCTGGGGTTCAGCGTGGCCGTGCGGGTGGCCGCGTTGTAGCTGACGGTGCCCGTCGCCTCCTGCCCGCGGCTGTTGAACAGCCGGAAGCTGGACCGCCCCACGCCGGTGACCGGTTCACTGAACCTGACCGTGACGTTGGTCGCCCGGCTCACACCGGTGGCCCCGGGTGCCGGGGTCCGGCTGCTCAGCGACGGTCCGGGCGCGGTGGTGAAGCTCCAGCTGGTGGCTGCCAACGGGTTGCCGGTGCCGTCCTTGATCGCGTTGCTGAGCCGGACGGTGTAGCGGGTGCCGGCGGCCAGGCTGGCGTTCGGGTTCAACGTGGCGGTCCGGGTGGCGGCGTTCCAGCTTACTGCCGCCGCTACGGTAGTGCCGGCCGGGTTGGTGACCCGGAGGCTGGTGCCGTTGATCCCGGTGACCGGCTTGCTGAACGTCACGGTGATGTTGCCGCCGGTGGCCACGTTGGTGGCGTTCACCGCCGGGGTCCGTCCGGTGATGGCCGGACCGGCTTCGGTGGTGAAGCTCCAGCTGGCGGCCGCCAGCGGGTTGCCGCTGGCGTCGCGGATGCCGGCGGCCAGGGCCACCGTGTAGCGGGTGCCGGCGGCCAGGTTCGCATTCGGATTCAGCGTCACGGTCCGGTTGGCTGCGTTGTAGCCGACCGCCGCGGCAACCGCAGCGTTGTTCGGCCCCCGCAGCGTGACCGTGCCGGTGCCGGCACCGGTGACCGGCTTGCTGAACGTCACGGTGATGTTGCCGTTGGCGGCCACATTGGTGGCGTTCACCGCCGGGGTCCGTCCGGTGATGGCCGGTCCGGCTTCGGTGGTGAAGGACCACGAGGTTGCCGCCAGCGCCTTGCCCTGCCGGTCCGTAATGCCATCGGCCAGCTTCACCGTGTACCGGGTGTTGACGGCCAGGTTGGCGTTCGGGTCCAGCGTGGCCGTCCAGCTGATCGGGTCGTAGCTGAACGCGGCAGGCACCGCGGCACCGTTGGACGCCGTCAGCGTCATCGTGCCGGCGCTGATGCCGGGTACGGCCTCGCTGAAGGTCGCGGTTACGTTGGCGTTGGTGGCCACGTTGGTTGCGTTCGACGCCGGGGTCCGCCCGGCCACCGCGGGGGCGGGTCCGGTGGTGGTGAACGTCCAGCTGGTCGCTGCCAGCGGCTTGCCGCTGCCGTCCTTGATGCCCTCCGTCAGGCGCACCGTGTAGACGGTGTCCGCGGCCAGGTCGGCGTTGGGATCCAGTGTCGCCGTGTGCGTGGCCTCGTCGTAGTTCACGGTAGCCGCCACGGGGGTGCCTGCTCCGGTGCCCGGAGTGAGCGTCATGGTGCTTCCGTCGACGCCGGTCACCGCTTCGCTAAACGTGGCGCTCACGGTGCTGTTGGCCGCGACCTCCGTCGCATCGTTCGCCGGAGTCCGCACCGCCACGGTGGGGGCCGGCCCCTCGGTGGTGAAGCTCCAGCTGGCCTGGGCCAGCGCCAGACCGTCGGCGTCCTGGATGGTGTCGCCCAGTTCCACGATGTACACCGTGTCCTGGTCCAGGTCCTGGTCCGGATTCAGGGTTACCGTTCGAGTGGCCTCGTCCCAGGACACTGTGGCGGGCACGAATTCCCCGTCGAAGGCCCTGAACATCCGGAACGAGTTTTCGTCGAGGCCGGTGACCGGCTCGCTGAACGTGGCCGTGACGTTGGCCGTGACCGGAACCTCGGTGGCGCCGTCCTGCGGATCCTGGGCCGTCACCGTCGGAGTCCCGATTTCCGCTCCGTTGATGTCGAAGGCTCCGTCCGCGAACTGGAGGCGTTCGATGTTGGTGAGCCGGTCCGTGCCGTCATCGACATTGCCGGTAGCCCCCACATGGGTCACAGTGGTGACGCCGTCGGTGGTGGTGATGTCGTATTCGTTCCGTGCGCCGGAGTAATTCGCGGTGTCGACGTCGGTCTCCGCCGCGGTGTCCAGGATTTCCCGGACGATGACGACGTTGCCGGGGTTGATCCTGCCGGCCTGCAGGTCCGCCTGGAGCTCCTTCAGCGAGTTGGCGCTGCGGGTCTCGGTGGCCGGATCGGCCGGGTCGGTGCGCACGCTCAGCCGGACGTTGAGCCACTTGTCGCCGTCGATAATGTCGTCCGCGCCGTTGCCCCAGATCTGGTCCGAACCGGAGCCGCCGATGATGATGTCGCCGGCGCCGAACTCGGTGGCGCCCTTCGGCAGCAGGCCGGCCAGGCCGTCGATCCGCTTGATGCCGTCGGCGTCGAGCACGTTGGTCAGGCCGGGGACGCCGACCTCGTCTCCGGCCGGATCGGACGGAACCGTGTCCTCGCCGCGCAGCACGTCGTCCTTGTCCCAGCCGGAGAGGCCTTCGACCAGCAGGAACCTGTCCCGCAGGGCGTTCGGGCCGTCCACGATCAGCATGCGCATGTCCGAGTCGCCCGGTTCCACGGACCGGGCGTGGGTCACCCAGTCGAAGCCGTAGACGCCGTGGTTGCGCTCGATGCCCGGGCCGGCGACCATGATGTCGTCCCCGCCCTCGGCGTCGTAGTCGTCCTCGCCGCTGTCGCCGATCAGCACGTCGTGGCCGGGCTTGTTCAGGTCGTCGAAGAACGGCGCCCCGCTGTCGCCCTGGAGCAGGTCGTTCGAGTTGCCGCCTTCCTGCCAGTCGTCGCCGCCGCCGCCGAACACGGTGTCCGGGCCGTCGCCGGCCATGACCAGGTCGTTGCCTTCGCCGGCGAAGGTCTCGTTGGCATTCAGCCCGCCGTTGGCGAAGTCGTCGCCGTCGCCGGACATGATGATGTCCAGCCCCGGGCCGGCGTCGATGGCGTCGTTGCCCGGCCCGCCCTTGAGCACGTCGTCGCCGGCGGAATCGGTGATCCGGTCATCGCCCTCGCCGCCGAGCACGGTATCCGCGCCGTCGTTGCCTTCGATGACGTCGTCGCCCTCGTTGCCCCAGAAGGTGTCGTTGTCGACGCCGCCCCAGACCCGGTCCCGGCCGGAGGTGCCGTTGTAGGTGGCCTGGGCGTTCAGGCCCGGCCGGTCCACGGCGTTGGAGACGCGGTAGCGGATGGTTCCGTCCGCCATCCGCAGCAGCAGCTTGGATTCGTCACAGGCCGACGCCGGATCGTCCAGCACGTTGTTGCCGGTACCCGGGGTGATGCTGCCCAGTTCGAATTCGCAGTCCGCGACGCCAAAGACGTCGGCCTTGAGCGCGGCGGCGTCGGTGTTGCGCATGACCAGTTCCGCCATCGAGTTGCCTTCGAGCTGGGTGCGCAGGTTCAGGCCCGAGGTGCGGGAGAGGTAGTACAGCCGGTCCCCGTCCTGCAGGTCGGTCAGCTGGCGCTCGAAGATGTAGTTGAAGGTGCTGCCCAGCAGCCCGCCGAAGAGGTTCTGGGCCTCGGCCAGGCCGCCGACCCAGAGGTCCACCGCGTCCACGCCGGTGGCGGAGCTGCCGTTGTCCGTGGCCCACTGGGTCTCCGGGGCGCTGTTGACGAAGGCATAGGCGTCCGCCGGGGTATCCGGATTGGTCACGTCCATGTCGAACAGCAGCTGCGCCGCCGCGCGCTTGGCCTTGATGGTGGTGGCATTCGTGATGCTCGGGTGGGTGCCGTAGGCGGCCATGAAGTTGACCACCGAGTCCGGGTGCTTCAGCGCCTGGCCGAAGTCCACCCAGCTCTCGTACGGCTTCAGCGAGGAGTCGTTGGTCTTGCGGTACAGGTCCGTGCGGAAGTTGTTCAGCGACGGAACGCCGGTGTCCCGGCCGCGGGCGAGGTTCAGCGCCGCCAGGTCCAGCGGCAGCCCGAGCACGTTGTTGCGCAGCGTGTCGGTGACGAACTCGTCCAGCTCGGCGCCGACCTGGTCGGTCATGCCCATCGCGATGGCGCCGGCGGCGGCTTCCGGACTCAGCTGGCTGCCGCCGTTGGCGTAGTAGGCCGGCGGGTTCAGGAAGGCCTCCAGCAGCGGCATGCCGATGTCGGTGCCGTTGTTGGTCTTCCGGTCCACCCGGTCGGTGAGCATGGAGTGCCCGAAGCGATAGGTGGCGTGGGCGAACTCGGCCTTGATCGCCGGATTGATCCCCGTATCGGACTGGGTGAAGACGTTGAACGGGTTGATCCCCGGCTGGATCTTGCGCGCAAAGTCCTCGAAGACGATGTGCTGGTACTCCATCTCGGTGACAAAGCGGGCGGCCTGGAAGAGACGCTCGCCGTTCCAGGCCCCGCTGGCCAGCTTCCACTCGTCCAGGTCGAGGTTCAGGAAGGTCAGCAGGTCCTGCATGTAGCCGACCAGCCGGTTGTGCTCGGAGTGGAAGATCTGGTGGATCGCGGTCAGTCCGATGTTCTCGTTGACCCGGCCGTCGCCGGCGACGAAGTGCGCGTTGAGCATTTCGTCGTCGTAGGTGCCCGCCGGCTGCCGCGCGGCGGCGCCGGTGATGGCGCCGTCGTCGTCCTTGGCCAGCGGGGCGCCGGTGCGGGAGTCGAAGGGCACCGCGTTGTGGGAAATGTCGTCCAGGAAGGCGATGCCGGTGCGCTGGACGTCCGCCGGCGGAGCCACCGGGCTGTCCAGGTTGCCCTCGATGAGCTGGTTGTCCTGGGTGATGTACTGCGGCAGCCCGTGGGGCCCGCGCAGGAAGCGGCCGTACTGGTCGGTGGCCAGCAGCGGGATATTCGCCACGTCGGCGTCGGACAGCAGCAGGCCGAGCTTGGCCGCGGCCTGGCCCTTGAGGTCCTTCCAGGTGGACATGCCGCCCTTGGTACCGTTGGGCGTTCCTTCGGCCATCCGGCCGGTGGCGACCGGCTTGCCGTCGTCGCTCAGTTCGTATTCGCGCAGGAAGACCTGGTGCGAGGGATGGGAGGAGTACGTCTGGCTCTGGTCCACCCACGGCGAGTCCGTGTTGGTGCCGTCCGGGACGTCGTCCTCGGTGCCCAGCTTGCCGTCGGGACCGGGCTGGTTCTCGGCCCGGTTCAGGATCATAAAGCGCTGGCTGGCCGGGACCTTGCCCTCCAGCACCAGCGGATCGTCCGCCGCCAGCGGCATCATCACGTAGTTGCTGGTCTTCTTGGTGAAGTCCACGCCGTGGTCGAAGAACTGGCCGAACAGCGCGAAGAAGCCGTTGTAGGGCGGGGAGAGTCCGAAGTCGGTGGTGACGTTCGGGATGTCCAGGGTCCCGCCTTCGGGTACGCAATGCTCGGTCGCCGGGTCCTGGCCCTCCGCGCAGGGCACCGCGGTGGGGCCGTCATTGACGGTGCGGTGGGCCTTGCCGGCGGCCGCGATGGCTGCCGGGTTGGCGGCGGTCTGGTCCACGATCACGTTGGAGATGAACCGCGGCTCGGCGTCGGTCAGGTTGGCGTTGACCGTCCCGTAGCTCTTCCCGTCCGCAGTGGTGCGCCACTGCGGATCGGCCATCCGCGGGAAGGGCAGGCTGCCCGCCCCGTAGTGGCCCTGGTCCTTGACCAGGTTGTTCTCCGAGCCGTCCACCGTGCGCAGCCCGTAGGGCAGCAGGGCGTTGGCGATCTGGTTGGGCCCGCTGCCCAGCAGCGGCTGGCCGGGAACCGGCTTTCCGTCGGCGTCTTCCTTGGTCGCGTGGTTCTCGGCGATCTTGATCTGCTTGAGGATGAACCGCATATCGCCGGCGTTCAGGGTCAGTCCCTGCCCCACGGGTGCGGCTACCGCCGCCGGGGCGAGCGCCGCGGGCAGGAAGCCGGCGCCCAGGACCAGTGCCGCCAGTCCGGCGGTGAACCGGCGGGCGGCAGGCCGGCGGCCTCTGTCCGGTGGCAGGTTGTCGTAAGGTTTCGTCCGGCGGGCAGAGCGCAGCATCGTAGTTCCCCCTGGGTCGAGCGATTCGGCTGGCCTCAGCATCGCCATCCGACCTTGGGGAATTCTTGGGATGCAGCAAAAAGCCCGCCGGGCCGTGAACCTTTCCGATGGAAAGTTCGTGCGGCCCGGCGGGCAGCCTCCGCCGGTGACTCAGTCCCGGTGCGCTGTGCCTGTTGTGGCGGCCGCCTGCGCGGCCAGGTAGTGCGCCGCGCTCTTCTGCAGTTCCCGCTCGGCGCCCAGGCTCTGTTCCAAGGCCGCCAGCTGCTGCGCGGTTTCGGCCTGCTGCGCCGCGGTCCGGGCCTGCTGCTCGGCGGTCTCCCGCTGCCGGGCGGCCTCCTGGCCCACGCTGTTCAGGGCCGCGCTGAGCTGCAGCTGCTGTTCGGCCAGCAGCCGCTGGGTGACCTGCAGCTGGGCAATGAGTTCCAGCTGCGCATCGGCTGCGGCCCGGCTGCCGTCCGGCTCACCGGCTGCCAGCGGCGCGCGGTGGTGCGGTTCGGCCTGGCGCTGGGCCCCGTCCCGGCCGGCCTTGGGCAGGCTGCCGGTCATGGCGAGGACCTTGGCGAACTCGCGGTCCAGGTCGGCGTCGCCGGCCGGCACTGCCGCATGCTGGCCGGTGCCGGCCGGCTTGGCCGGCACGATGTCCACGGTGCGCCGCAGCGGTGCTTCCTTGATGAACAGGATGCAGAGCAGGGCCACGACGGACATGACGGCCGCAACCGTGAAGATCAGGGCTGTCCCGTCGCCGTAGGCGGCGCGGACGATGCGGGCGACCCGCGGCGGCAGGTCCACCAGGTCCAGCGACGCGCCGCCGGAGCCGGCGGTGTGGATGCCGGCACGGCGCAGGCCCTTGGTGACCAGGTCGGTGACATGGGTGCCCATCACTGCGCCCAGGACCGAGACGCCCGCCGCGCCGCCGACGGTGCGGAAGAACGCCACAGACGCGCTGGCCGCGCCGATGTTTTTGGCCGCCACGGTGTTCTGGACGGCCAGGACCAGGTTCTGCAGGAGCAGGCCGAGGCCGAGGCCGAAGATGAAGGTGTAGCCGCCCACGAGTGCCATGTCGGTCTCGTGGTCGATGGTCCCGGCCAGTCCGAGGCCGGCAATCAACAGCACGGACCCGGCGACCAGGAAGCGCTTCCACCGGCCGTAGCGGCTGATCAGCTGTCCGGAGAGGATCGAGCCGATCAGGTTGCCGGCAATCATGGGCAGGGTCAGCAGGCCCGCTTCGGTGGGGGTGGCGCCGCGGGCCACCTGGTAGTACTGGCCCAGGTAGGTGGAGCTGGCGAACATGGCCACGCCGACGGCGATGGAGGCGATGATGGACAGCGCCGTGGTGCGCTCGGCGATGATTTTCAGCGGAATGATCGGCTGGGACACCTTGGCTTCGACCACGACCAGCGCGGACAGCAGTACGACGGCGCCGCCGACCATCAGCGCGGAGGTTCCGGAGGCCCAGTCGTAGTAGCCTTCCTGGCCGGCGAAGCTGACCCAGATCAGCAGCAGGCTGACGCCCGCGGTGAGCAGGACGGCGCCGGCCCAGTCGATCGTGGCAGGACGCTTCACGTGCTTGATCTTCAGGGTCTTCTGCAGCAGCACCAACGCGATCACGGCCAGCGGAACGCAGACAAAGAAGGTCCAGCGCCAGCCCAGCGAACTGTCCACGATGAAGCCGCCCAGCAGCGGGCCGCCGGCGGTGGCCACGGCCATCACGGCACCCAGGTAGCCGGAGTAGCGGCCGCGCTCGCGCGGCGGGATCATCGTGCCGATGATGGCCATGGCCAGGGCGGTCAGGCCGCCCATCGCAATGCCCTGGACCACGCGGGCGCCCAGCAGCACCGGGATGTTCTGCGCCAGGCCCGCGGCCACGGAGCCGGCGACGAAGATGACGATGGAGAGCTGGACCAGCACCTTTTTGTTGAACAGGTCCGCCAGCTTGCCCCAGATCGGGGTGGTGACGGCGTTCGCCAGCAGCGCGGCGGTGATGACCCAGGCGAAGTCGGTCTGGGTTCCCTTCAGCTCCGACATGATGGTCGGCAGGGCATTGGCGACGATGGTGCTGCTGAGGATGGCGGTAAACAGGGCGGCCAGCAGCCCGGTCAGGGCCTCCAGGATCTGGCGGTGCGTCATCTGCCCGTCACTGTGGGGTGGTGCAGTGGTGGGGGTTGTCATCAGTTCACTCCTGCGAGCGTTGCGGACTTGTGGTCCTGGGTGGTTCCGGCCTTCGTTGCCCGGGGTGAATTCTGCAGGGCGGCCCGCAGGGCCGCGTTGAGGTCCGCGATGATGCGGGCCGCCTCATGGGCCCGGTCTTCTTCCCAGCCCGAGAGCAGTGCCTGGATCGTTTCGGTCCGGCGTTGTTCCGCCTCCGCGAGCCGCTCCCGGCCTTCGGGCGAGAGCGAGAGCAGGTGCGCCCGCCCGTCTGCGGGGTCCGGCCGCCGCACCACCAGGCCGTGCTCCTCAAGGTCGGCCACCTGGCGGCTCATCGCCGAGTTTCCGATGCCCAACCGGGCAGCAATGTCGGAGGCGCGTGTCTCGCCCGCGATACTGATCATGCGCAGGACGCCTTCAACGGCCGCGCCGAGGTCCGAGTGGCGGGGTGCGGCGCCGGCGGCGCAGCGGACGGAGCGCTGCAGGTCGAAGATGCAGTGCACTAGGGCGGATGCGGTGTTCGGGGTAACGCTCATGATGCCTCTACTTGTTGGTTGCCTCCAGCAACTATACGTTGATTAGTTTGGTAAGTCAACTAACTATTCCTGGCAGGGCGGTTAACGCGCAAGGCCGCCGCACTCCGGAGAGTGCGGCGGCCTGATGTGGGGGCCCCTACGCGGTGAGCTGGCGCTTCGAGGAAATGACGCCGGTGTCGAAACCGGCCAGATGCAGGCCGCCGTGGAAGCGGGCGTGCTCGATCTTCACGCAGCGGTCCATAACCACGTTCAGTCCGGACTCCTCGGCCTTCGCGGCGACCTCCTCGTGCCAGGAGCCCAGCTGCAGCCAGATGGTCTTCGCGCCGACGGCGATCGCCTCGTCCAGCACGCCCGGCAGGTCGTCATGCTTGCGGAAGACGTCCACCAGGTCCGGGGTCTCGGGCAGGTCCGCCAGCGAGGCGTAGACCGGCTGGCCCAGGATCTCCTTGGCCACCGGATTGACGAAGTACACCTTGTACGGGGACGAGGACAGCAGGTACGTGGCCACGAAGTAGGACGCGCGGCTGGGCTTGTCCGAGGCGCCGACGATGGCGATGCTCTTCGTCCTGCGCAGGATGTTCAGCCGCTCCGGGGCGGAGGGACCTTCCCAGGTGCGTTCGGCGGCAGCGGTGCTCACTTGGCGGCCCCTTCCTCGGCTTCGACGGCTTCTTCGACGGCTTCGACCACCCGGGTGCCCGGCTCGGTTGCCGCGGCCCGTGCGGACGGCAGGACGCACGCCTCGCCGTCGTACGTGGGGGAGGCAAACTCGCCCGGATTGAAGACATGATCCTCGTGCGTACGGTCCGGGCCGTGTTCGGCGCCGGCCTGCTGCGAGGCGGCCAGGGCCTGGTCGAGGTCCCAGATGATGTCCTCGACGTCCTCCAGGCCCACCGAGATGCGGATCAGGTCCTCCGGCACGCCGGCTGCCTCCAGCTGGTCGGCGGAGAGCTGCTGGTGCGTGGTGGATCCCGGGTGCAGGATCAGCGTGCGGGCGTCGCCGATGTTGGCCAGGTGGGACGCCAGCTGCAGGGCCTCGATGAACGTCTGCCCGGCCGCGCGGCCGCCCTTGACCCCGAAGGAGAAGACCGAGCCCACGCCCAGCGGCAGCAGTTCCTTGGCCCGTTCGTGGTGCGGGTGGCCCGGCAGCCCGGCGTAGTTCACGTAGACCACGCGCTCGTCCGCGGCCAGCCACTCGGCCACCTTCTGCGCGTTGGCCAGATGGTTGTCCATGCGCTGGGGCAGGGTCTCCACGCCGATCAGCAGCTGGAAGGCGGACTGCGCCGGCAGGGACGGGCCGATGTCGCGCAGCTGCTCGGAGCGCAGCTTGGTCAGGAAGCCGTACTCGCCGAAGTTGCCCCACCAGGAGACGTTCCCGTACGACGGGACCGGCTCGGTCATCTGCGGGAACTTGCCGTTGCCCCAGTTGAAGCGGCCGGATTCGACGACGACGCCGCCCAGGGTGGTGCCGTGCCCGCCGAGGAACTTGGTGGCGGAGTGGATCACGATGTCCGCGCCGTGCTCGATCGGGCGCAGCAGGTAGGGCGGGGTCAGGGTGGAGTCGACGATCAGCGGGATGCCGGCGCCGTGCGCCACCCTGGCCAGGCCCTTCAGGTCCGCGATGTCGCCGGAAGGGTTGGCCACGACCTCGGTGTAGACGGCCTTGGTGTTCTCCCGGATGGCCGCGGCGAACTCCGCCGGGTCGGTGGAGTCGATGAAGGTGGTTTCCACCCCGAAGCGGCGCAGCGTAACGTCCAGCTGGGTGATCGTGCCGCCGTAGAGCTTGGACGAGGCCACGATGTGGTCCCCGGCCGCGGTCAGCGCCGCGAAGGTGACGAACTCGGCGGCCATGCCCGAGGACGTGGCCACCGCGCCGATGCCGCCCTCGAGCGAGGCGATGCGCTCCTCGAAGGCAGCCACCGTCGGATTGCCGATGCGGGAGTAGATGTTGCCGTACTTCTGCAGCGCAAACAGGTTGGCGGCGTCGTCGGTGTCCTTGAAGACAAACGAGGTGCTCTGGTAGATCGGCACGGCACGGGCGCCGTGCTCGGCATCGGGGGTGCCGCCGGCGTGCAGGGCACGGGTGCGGAAACCGAATTTACGTTCGCTCACTTAACTCCAACCAATTCAGTATCGTTCTTGCGGGCCAGATCTGCCTCCAGCTCGCGGACGATCGGCAGCACATCGCGGCCGAAGGCCTCGACCTCCTCCTGGAAGTGCAGGTAGCAGGTCAGCAGCAGGTTCACGCCGATCTTCTTGTACTCCACAATACGTTCGGCAATCTGCTCGGGCGTACCAATGAGTCCTGTTTTGAAGCCGTCGTTGTACTGGATGAGGTCCTCGAAGCTCGAATCCGCCCACATGCCCTTGCCGTCCTTGGTGGACGGGCCGGCCTCCTGGACCGCGTCCCGGAAGCCTTCGACGGCGGGAACATGGGCCTTGGCGACGATCTCGCGCAGGGTCTCGCGCGCTTCCTTCTCGGTCCCGCGGGCGATCACGAAGCCGTTGAGGCCGAAGCGGGGCTTCCGGCCCGCGGCGGCGGCGGAGGCCTGCACGCCGGCGATGTTCTCCTTGAAGCCGTCCAGGTCCTTGCCGTTGGAGAAATACCAGTCAGCCTGCCGGCCGGCGGTGGCCTGGGCCGCGGTGGAGTTGCCGCCGAAGAAGATCTCGGGGTGCGCCCGGCCAGGAATGTCCAGCGGGCCGGGGCTGAGGGTGAAGTCCTTGATGTTGTAGTACTTGCCCGCGAAGGAGAAATCCTTCTGCGTGAGCAGCCCGCGCAGGACGGTGATGAACTCCTCGGTGCGCACGTAGCGCTCGTCATGCTCCAGCCAGGGCAGGCCGAAGTTCACGAACTCGTCCTTGAGCCAGCCGGAGACGATGTTCACGGCGGCCCGGCCGTTGGAGATGTGGTCGGCGGTGATCAGCCACTTGGCCAGCACGCCGGGGTGCCACATGCCCGGATGGACGGCGGCGATGACCTTGAGCTTCTCCGTGGCGCCGAGCAGGCCCAGCGAGAAGCTGGTGGCCTCGTGCTGCTTGTCCGCGCCGTAGCTGGCCGCGTAGCGGGTCTGCGACAGGGCGTATTCGAAGCCGGCGTCCTCGGCGATCCGGGCCAGCTTCTTGTTGTAGTCGAAGTCCCAGCTGGTGCGCTGCTCGATGGTGGAGACCACGAGGCCGCCGGAAACGTTCGGGACCCAGTAGGCGAACTTCAGCGGGGTCCGCAGGTCGGCGGCGGGGCTGACGGGGGTGCTGGTGCTCATCATGAATTCCTTGGTGGGGTGGCAGGGAATCCCGGGCAATGACGATCCTGCAGGCCGGGGGCACGGCTGCTCCGGATCAAAGATTGCTTGCGCTCTCTCCATCGCTTCTGGCGGTAGCACCCTTCCGGAAGGCCGGGGGGTTGCTGCGGCGTCGCTGAGCCAGATCTCTCGGCCGCTCGGGATGGTCCCCAACATTGTCGCAAAGCCGCGGCGGCCGGTTCAAGGACCCGGGCTGAGTATTGCGCTGCATTGCGGCCGGCCGGGAACTTGCTGGAGGCCGGCCCCGCCCGGTCCACTCCGTCCGCCGGACCTCGCCTGCCGTCCGCCCGCCGGGCCCCGCCGCCCTCCGGTCTCCGGGCCCCGCCGCCCATGTTTAGGCTTCAACTTCTGTAAACCTGCAGGTCAGAGCATTGCTTGAA
>NZ_JAKLTQ010000026.1 GCF_022012395.1 Arthrobacter hankyongi | reverse complement strand
TGTGCATCTTCGGTGGCGGATTCGTGGAAGTGGGGCGCTGGTGACCAAGCCGACCAAGAGAACTTTCTCGTTCGAGTTCAAGCTTGACGTGGTGCGGCGGTTCCTGGCGGGCGAGACCAACATCGACTTGGTCCGCGAGTTCGACCTGTCCTCGCCTAAGCTCATCGGGAAATGGGTGAGCCCGTACCGCGCGGAGGGCGAGGAAGGTCTTTGGCCCAAGCCCAAGGGACGCCCGTCAGGGACTCCCCGGCGGGCAGAAGCGCCAGGAGTCCGAGCTGGAGCGGTTGCGGGCGGAGAACGCCTACTTGGGAAAATTGCGGGCCTTGAGGGCGCAGGAACGACGGTGAAGGTCCAGGCAGCGGACGGTACGCACCAGCAGGTGATCGGCGTCGTCGTCGGCGGGCGGTCGGGTATGCGGGGTGACCTCGTCCTCGCTCTCCCGCGGGCCCATGGTCAAGGCGTCGCCGACCTCAACCCAACCCGCCGGGGTCTTCCAGGTCGTGCAGAGGACGTTGGGCCCGGGCTCATACACCTGGGCTCTCGGGTGGTTGATTCCGAACGGGCCGAGCCCGAAGAAGCCGGCTCCGCGATCGAGCAAGGTGCCGAACACGCTGGGTGAATCGAAACGCGGGACGCAGCCAGCCGACGCTTCCGTCGGGCGCGATGAGGGCGCCCGTGTGGCAGTTCGACAGGAAGGCATAGTCCGCGATCGGCGGGAACGGGGAGGGCGCGGCAGCGCTCTGCTCGGTGGCCTGCCGCGGAGCGTTGGGACTCATGCCGGCACCCAGGGCCGGTGCCAGCCGACGTAGTCGGCGGTCAGTTCATCTGCAGCTGCCGGACCCCAAGACCCGGGCGCGTAGCTGTGCACCGGTGGCGGCGCGTCCAGGAGTGGCTGCATGATCCGCCACGTCTCCTCGACCCCGTCCTGGCGGGTGAATCGCGTACTCTTCCCGACCATCGCCGCCTGGAGCAACACCTCATACGGAGTCGGCCCCTCGCCCCCTTCATCGGCGAACTCCATGTCGAGATCAATGGCGGCGGGGCCGACCGTGTCCGCACGTAGAGCCTCGACCTTGAGCCTGACGCCGGTCGACGGATCAAGCTTGATGACGATCTGGTTGGGCTCCGGTCGGCGATCGGATCCGAAGTTGAAGCCGAGCCGGGGCGGGTGCTTGAACACCAGCCGAAGCTCGGTCTGAGTGACCGGAAGCTTCTTGCCGGTCCGAATGAAGAACGGCACCCCCGACCAGCGCCAATTGTCGATATCGAGCCGCAACGCGGCGTACGTCTCCGTCGTCGAATCCGCGGCCACGCCGTTGATGCTCCGATAACCCTCGTACTGGCCGCGGACGTAGTGGACAGGATCGGCCTCGGAGACCGCGCGGAACAAAGCGACCTGCGAGTCCTTGAGCGTTTGCGGATCACCCCCAGACGGTGGCTCCATTGCGGCCGCCGACACGACCTGCATGAGGTGATTGACCACCACGTCGCGCAGCGCACCGACGGGATCGTAGAAGTGGCCACGGTCCTCGACACCGAAGTCCTCGGCCATCGTGATCTGCACGCATTCGATATAGTTCCGGTTCCAGATCGGCTCAAGCATCGTGTTGGCGAACCGCAGGTAAAGGATCTCCTCCAGGCCCATCTTCCCCAGGTAGTGGTCGATCCGGTACAACTGCGACTCGTCGAGGTACTGGTGCAACTCCTCGGCCAGGGCGCGAGCCGAGGCTCGGTCACTCCCGAACGGCTTCTCCACCACCACCCGCCCCGTCGCGGTCAGGCCGGCCCCGGCGAGGCCCTTGACGACTGTGCCGAACAGGAAGGGTGGGACTTCGAGGTAGAACACAGGGCTGTCGGCGCCCTTGATCGCCTCGGCGACCCGCCCATAGGTCGCTGCATCGCCGAAATCGCCCTGCACATAGGACAGCCGGGCCGCGAAACGGCCGAAGACGGCGGCGTCGATCACCTCCCCGGTGCCCTCGATCGACACCCGGGCCCGTTCCACCAACTGGTCAACCGTCCAATCATCGACAGCCACCCCGACGATCGGGCACTGCAACAAACCCCGCCGCTCCAGCCGGTACAACGATCTGAACGTCATCACCCTGGCCAGGTCGCCGGTGATCCCGAACACCACGAACACATCGGCGGAACCCTGACCAGCGCTAGCCGGCTGGCCACGTCCAGCCGCGCTTCGGCTATCCATCGTTGCTGTCATGGCATCTCCTCGACGTGATCGACCCTCTACCGGCAAAATGAATCTGCTCGTGGCCTCCGTGCCGGAGCTGACGCAGACCGGCTTCTATCAGAGCCAACCACCGCCTCCCGGTCCCCGTCATCACCTATCTTGGGTGATGACGCCGTCCGCTTCGGGGGCAAGGATCAATGTCTAGAGGAAGCATCGGTAGATCTGAGAACCCGGCCCAGGAGGCTCCGGCATGACAGACGACCAGCACTATGACGTTGTCATCATCGGGACGGGAGCCGGGGGCGGGACGCTCGGCCACCGGCTTGCTACGAACGGGGCGAAGGTGCTCTGGCTGGAGCGAGGTCCGTTCCTGCCGCGCGAGCGCGACAACTGGCAGACCGAGGCGGTGTTCGTCCGCGGAAAGTACCTTGCCAAAGAGCTGTGGTATGACCGGCACGGCCGCGAGTTCCAGCCCGAGGTCAACTACTACGTCGGCGGGAACACCAAGTTCTACGGCGCGGCACTGTTCCGCCTCCGTCCGGAGGACTTTGGCGAGCTACGCCATCATGGCGGAATCTCACCGGCGTGGCCGATCTCCTACGACGACCTGGAGCCCTACTACACCCAAGCCGAACATCTCTACCTGGTGCACGGTCAGCACGGCGAGGACCCGAGCGAAGGCCATGCCAGCGCGCAGTACGCCCACCCTCCGGTATCCCACGAACCCCGCATCCAGCAGTTGAACGACGACCTGGAGAAGCTCGGGCTGCACCCCTTCCACCTCCCGATCGGCGTCAACCTCCGGGAGGTCGAACCTGGACGGGTGGCACGGGCAAGCGCATGCATCCGCTGCGACCGGGTCGATGGCTTCCCGTGCCTGCTAAACGCAAAATCGGACTCGCAAGTCATCTGCGTGGATCCGGTGCTCTCCCAGGACAACGTCACACTGGTCACTGGCGCCCAAGTGCAGCGCCTGGAAACCGACGCCTCAGGACACAGCGTCACCGAGGTCGTCACAACCTTGGACGACGGCACCGAGACCAGATTCACCGGCGACATCGTGGTCGTCGCCTGCGGCGCGGTGAACTCCGCCGCCCTGCTGCTCAGATCTCGCCAAGACCGCCACCCCGACGGGCTGGCCAACAGCTCCGGAGTGGTCGGCCGGCACTACATGCGGCACAACAACATCGCGCTGATGACCGTTTCCCGGGAGCCCAACCCCACGCTGTTCCAGAAGACGCTGGCGATGAACGACTGGTATCTGGGATCCGACGACTGGGACTATCCGCTCGGCGGTATCCAGATGCTCGGCAAGTCCGACGACGAGGAGATCCGCGCGCAGTCGCCGCGATGGGCCGGCAAGATCTCTCCGGACCTGCCCTTCGAGGTGCTGGCGCACCACGCCGTCGACTTCTGGCTCTGCGGCGAAGACCTACCGCAGCCCGACAATCGCGTCACGCTCGACGCGGACGACGCCATCCACCTCAGCATCGATGAGAAGAACAACGTCGAAGGAGTAAAGCGGCTGCGCCACAAACTCGACGGCTTGCTCGGCAAGCTGGGCATGCACGAGCACCATCTGCTGGACCGGAGCCTCTACCTGTACAGGAGCATGCCGATCGGCGCCACCGCGCACCAAGCAGGCACCGTCCGTTTCGGCCGAGATCGCGCAACCAGCGCTCTTGACGTGAACTGCAAAGCCCACGACCTGGACAACCTCTACGTCGTCGACACCAGCTTCTTCCCCAGCATCGGCGCCGTGAACCCGTCCCTGACCGCAATTGCCAACGCCCTGCGGGTCGGCGACCATCTCACCGAACGCCTTGGCTAGTCCCCGGGTCGCCATGGCAGCTGTCAATCTCGCTGGAAGGGGTGCGACATGACGCTGTTCGCCGACGTCCTCATTCCCATGATGGAGGTGAACCCGGTTCCGTGGGCTCGAGCACAGATGGCGTTCACGCTGGCCTTCCACATCATCTTGGTGCCACTCGGCGTGTCCTGGTCGGTGATGGCGCTGATCGCCAACTATCGAGGCATCAGGCGGGCCGAGGCTGACGCCATCCGGCTCGCGCAGCGCTGGTCGAAGTACATGGCGGTCACCTTCGCAGTCGGCGCCGTCACCGGAACGGTTCTCTCCTTCGAGTTCGGCCTGCTGTGGCCTCAGTTCATGGGTCACTGGGGCGAGGCGTTCGGGGTGCCCTTCGCGTTCGAGGGTCTCTTCTTCTTTCTCGAGGCCGTTTTCATCTCGATCTACATCTTCGGCTGGCGGCGACTCAAGCCCTGGACCCACTTTTGGACCGGTGTCCCAATCGCCGTCGCCGGCATCTTCGGCAGCGTTTCGGTGGTGGCCGCCAACGCGTGGATGAACTCCCCCGAAGGGGTCACTCTGGACACCGCCGGGAACGTCGTGGCGGTGGACCCGCTCGGGGTGATCTTCAACAGGGCGATGCCGCTGATGGCGGCGCACATGGTGGTTGCGGCCTACTTGGTCGGCGGCTTCCTGGTGGCCATGGTCTACGCGACGGCGATGCTGCGCGGGCGGCGGGACCGCTACCACAGGCTCGGCTTTCTCATCGCCTTCACTGTGGCCGCCATCGCCGTTCCGGTGCAGATGGGGGTCGGTGACGGTCTAGCTCGCTGGGTCTATAGCAACCAGCCGGTCAAGTTCGCCGCCATCGAGATGGTGCCGACGACCAGCAGTGACGTGCCCGAGACGCTGCTCGGCCATCTCAACTCAGAAGGACAAGTGGTGGGCGGTGTCCCCATCCCCGGGCTCGCCTCGTGGTTGTCGGACCCCAGCACTGGCCGGGCGACCGTCGTGCAGGGGCTCGACACTGTACCCGCCGACGAGCGGCCGACGAACCGCCAGGTGAACGTCGTCCATCTCGCTTGGGACATCATGGTCGGCGTCGGCACTGCCCTTTTCCTGCTGACGCTGTGGTACTGGACATCGTGGATCTTCCGACGAGATATGCCTCGCAGCAAGTGGTTCCTGCGCTGCGCCGTCGCCGCCGGACCCCTCGCCGTCCTGACGATGGAGGCGGGCTGGACCGTGAGCGAGGTCGGCCGTCAGCCGTGGATCGTCTACAACAAGATGCGGGTGGAGGACGCCGCGACCACCAACACCGGAGTTTGGATCACCCTCATCGCGGTCACGATCCTCTATATCGGGCTGGGCGTCACCACAGTCCTCGTCCTGCGCGGGATGAGTCGTCGCTACCGTGAGGCACGACGATTCGAGGAGACAGACTCCCCGTACGGGCCGCGCGAGCCGGTGAAAGAGACCTAGGGTCACCCATGGATACCGCCGCAGCCCTGCTCTTGTTCGCTGCCATCACCATCTACGCGATCTTCGGCGGCGCTGACTTCGGTGCCGGCTTCTGGGACCTGACCGCTGGTGGCGCGCAGCGTGGGGAGCGGCCGCGCGAGGTAATCGACCACTCGATCGGGCCCGTGTGGGAAGCGAACCACGTGTGGCTGATCTTCATCTTCGTCGTGCTCTGGACGTGTTTCTCCGAGGCCTACGCGTCGATCACCTTGACCATGTTCGTGCCCCTCACCCTGGCGGCCCTCGGCATCGTCCTGCGCGGTGCCAGCTTCGCCTTCGGGAAGGCGGTGTTTCGGCAGCGAGCCCGCCGCAGCTTCGGCGCCATCTTCGCCGTCTCCTCGGTGCTGGTGCCCTACTGCTTCGGCGCCATCGCGGGAGGTATCGCATCCGGCCAGGTTCCGGCCGGCGGTCGGGCGGGCGATCCGCTGCGCAGTTGGGTCAACCCGACGTCGGTCGTCATGGGTCTGCTCGCCGTATCCGTGACGGCCTACGTCGCCGCGGTACTGCTCACCTGGGATGCCCATCGCCTCTCCGACGAGGCGATGGTCGGCTACTTCCGCGTCCGCGCCGTGGCGGCTGGGGCCGTGGCTGGAGCCGTCGCGCTGGTCGGTCTCTTCGTCGTACGCAGCGAAGCCAGCTACGTCTTCGGAGGACTCACTTCACGCGCCCTGCCGCTGGTGATCATCTCGGCGGTCGCCGGGCTCGGCGCGCTTTTCCTGCTCCGAGGCCGACCCCACCGCGGAGGGCGGCTGGCTGCGATCGCCGCGGCCGGCGCCCTCGTGCTGGCCTGGGGCGTCGCGCAGTGGAACTACCTGCTGCCCGAAACGCTTACGGTCTCGGCGGCCGCTGCGCCGTCGGGCACGATCACGGCCGTGCTGGTCGCGGCCGGTCTCGCCGTGCTGTTGATCGTGCCGGCCTTCATCTTGTTGTACGTGCTCGACCAGCGCGGACTGCTTCCCGAAGAAGGCGTCGACGACGAGCCCGGCCGGGGCCCAGGGGCCAGCCGTGCCTGACTTCACTGACGAGGTGGCAAGCAAGCGAGCCGTTGACGCGGGGTGTCGACTGGAGGGTGGACGATGGCAGATCGGAAAACAGCTGAGCGAGTTCTGGTGCTCGGTGGCGGGCCGGCCGGGGTGGCCTATGCGCGGGAGCTCGGGGACAGCGGGATCGAGGTCATGCTGTTCGACCGCAACGACTACAACCAATTCCAGCCGTTGTTGTACCAGGTGGCCAGCTCCCAGCTGCCCGCCGAGGACATCGCCCGCCCCCACCGGGGACTGCCACCGGACCATCTTCGAGGACCCATCGAAGGCGTTAGCACCAGCTCTTTTCAAGACGTTATTCGGTTACGGAACGTGGTTGAATTAGGTTTAATGTGTAGCCTCGATGCTTATCCTGGCAAAACGCCGCCCGGTACTTTCGAGTGCCGGGCGGCGTTTTTTTGCATCATCTGGCCAGCTGGTTGGGAGTGCTTACGACGTCGGAATCGAAGACGTGCCTGGCCGCGAGGACGATCTCGGTGGCCGGCCGAGATTCGGCGTCGTAGTTCGGAAGCCAGCACTGTGCCCGCCTGACAGCCTTCTCATGCCTGCGGCAGGCGTTTTTATCTGAGGCCGCGCAGCGCGAGCTAATACTTGCAGCTTCACCAGGATTTTCCGGCAGTCCTCGGCCTGCCACCGCTCTTCCATATTCATGCCGTGATTCTTCCATGCGCGGTTGGTCCGCCCGAGAAAGCATTCTTTGAGGGATCCTTCGACTCAACATTTCCTTAAGGAAGGTGTGGTGCGAGTTGCAGCGTCCGGTCAGCGAGAATGAGATTTCAGCAATTCTGCGTGGCGCATGGTGAGAGAAGCGGCGACTAAGAAAGCAGAAAATATGACGCATGCGGCTATTGCCAGCAGATAAATCGCAGTGACTACCATGGCCACAGGCGCGGTCATCCTCTGCGGGTGATGTCGTCCTCCGCTTGAGCGGAATAGGTTGGCAGGACAGTTGTGGAG
This sequence comes from Arthrobacter hankyongi, assembly GCF_022012395.1. Classification (GTDB taxonomy): domain Bacteria; phylum Actinomycetota; class Actinomycetes; order Actinomycetales; family Micrococcaceae; genus Crystallibacter; species Crystallibacter hankyongi. The sequence goes on along the minus strand of NZ_JAKLTQ010000026.1, from coordinate 59,266 downwards.
ATCCGATCTCATCGCGTCTCCCGACCCGCGGCCCCGCAACCAGATGGAGAGATGACCATGGCCGAAGAAGAGAACCCAGTCAGCGACGCCCTCCTGGAGATTACCAGCGCATCGCTCGAACGCTGCAACCTCGAACCTCGCGAGATGATGCTGGCACGGATCGCAGCACTCGCGGCAGTGGATGCCCCGCCCGCCTCCTACCTGCTCAACGCCGGCCCCGCAGCGGACGTGGGAATCACCTTGGAGGATGTCCAGGGCCTCCTCATCGCCGTTGCGCCCATTGTGGGCACCCCCCGGGTCGTGGCTGCAGCCAGCAACCTCACCATGGCACTGGGCTTTGCCATCGGGATCGAAGCCGCAGCCGCCACTGAAGCCGAAGCCGAAGGCTGAAGCCGAAGCCGAAGGCTGAACGAGTCAGGGATGTCGGGACGGCGCCGGCGTGAACGCGGCAGGCCGCTCAGGCCTCGAAGTCGTAGTTGATCTTGAGGGCCGCGGCGCTGGCGACCTCCCGGAACCGGTCTTGCCCGATAGCAGTGACGGGGGAGTCGTCCCCGAGCCACGGGTTGGCTTTGGCCAACCAGGCGCGGGCGGTATCCGGCCCCTCCGCTCCGGCTAGGAGATACCACTCCGCCCAGGCGAAGCGCAGCCGCCGCGCCTCTGTCGCATCCGGCTCCCGGCCGTCCTCCGTGCGCCACCGGGTAGCGATGCTGTACTCACCGCTGCCGGCCAGCGCGGCGACCAGGTCCGGCCCGAGGTGGCCTATCAGCTGCGCGGCCACCGTGCGGATGTCGGGTTCTGCCGGGATCTCCGGGATGCCCATCGGTGCCTCCTGTCCGCTGACCTGGCCCTGAGCCTACCTGCGGGCCGGGATGGACAGCAGAGGACACAACCGGGTCACGCTCCCCGGGTGGGCGGCGGGCCCCGGGCGCTCACGGTGGAGGGGCCGACGGTGCCCGATGGTACGTATGGCCCGATGACCAGATCGGCCCCTCGGCAGCGGTGAGGGGCCGCCGGGAACGGGTCAAGCCGTGACTCACCTCTCGCGGGCACCTTCCAGGAGCGTACCGGCGGCAGCGGCCGTTTCATGGAACCGGCCTTCCCGGATCGCCCTGAGCGGGGACCGCTGGCCAAGCCGTGAATTGACCGCCATGAACCAGGCCTGGGTCGCCTCCCTGCCCTGGAGATCCTCGATTCTGCGCAGGAGGTCGTAGGCGAACCACAGTCTGTGCTCTTCGGGCGCCGACGGCACCAGCCGGCCGCTGGCCCACCCGCGGACCACTCCAGGCTCCCGTGCCCCGGCCAGATGCACCACCAGTTCCGGCGTCAGGACCTGGCACAGCCATTTCACCAGGACGGGCATTTCCTCCAAGGCCGTTCCGGCGGCTTCACCGGTGTCGTACCGTGTGTCCTTCATCCGGAACCCCTATCACCGGCCCAGGCCGTCCGCTACCCTGCGGCTCTCCCGGCAGTGTACGGTGATCTCCTCGTTTCACCCCAACACCCGGCAGGGGCCGGAGGCTTCGCGGTGGGCTACGAGAGGGTTGTCGGGGAATCGATGCCCTGGACCGATATGGGTCGGTGACGAAACGTATGCGCTGTCGTCGACGAAAATGTTCGACGGGAAGCTCGGAAGTTTGGCCGGTTCGTCGGCGCCGGAGGGTGGCGCCTCCCAATGCGGTCGCCGGCGGTGCAACAAAGGCTGAAGATGCGAAGACCACCGTGAGCGATCTTGGCGGTTTTCTGGCTGCCTATCGAAGATTAGGCGGCTGTGGTAATTTCTGCGTGGGTTAGGAGTTCCTCACGCGATTGCCTACCGATCCGGCTCCTAATGCCGCCATTCGAAAGCAGAGGCAACGATGGCAACCCTATTAATCTTTCACGAGGTCGACGACGTTGACCACTGGCTCAGCTCGCCGCGGCGCCAGGAACTCTTCGGACCGTTGGGCATGACTGTTCGGACCTTTGTGGACCCGGAGAAAACCAACCGCGTCGGGCTGATCGTCGAAGTCCCGGACACAGACACGTTCCAGCGAATGATGCAGTCCGAAGCCGCGGCCGACGCCATGAAATTCGACGGCGTACGCCCCGACACGATCCTGGTGCTGGTCGAACCCGAGCGCAACCGCTGACCACCGGACGTAATGCTGGCCGGTCGTTACTTTTGAATATGCAACTGCGCCGGTAGATCCTGTTCTTGCAGTGCAAAAAAGCTGCCCCGCCGGCGCGAACCGGCAGTGGTATAGCAGCTTTGCCTGTAATGCCTGGTTACCGGATGTTTGCTGTGCGGTGCAGGTGTTGGTCCGGGAGCCTTGGCTGAGCCGGCTCATTCGGACAGACGCCGGCTGACCGCGTCTGCTTCCAAACGCTGGCGTGCGGTGTTCAGTCCCACTCCCACCGGTACGTGGCCGGTAGCAGCTGCCAGCCCGAAGACCGGCATGTCGCTATACACGCTTTCCCTGCCACCCGGCATCGTCTCGTAGGTTTCGTGCCATACGCCGACGTCGCCAGTGCCGGCGGATTCGCGCATGAACCGGCGCCAGGGCTCAAGGTGCGGCGCCGACCGGTCGGCCGCGAACCGCTGCAGATGCTCCGGGCTCTTCCAGTAGCTGACCATGATGGTGGTCCGCCCGAACCATTGCTGGTAGCCCAGCAACCCGGCCTCCGGCGTCTTGGCCAAATAGGCAAGCATCCTGGGCATGGCCGCCCCCACCCGTGCCACCTTCCCGAACTTCCACCACCGGTTGGCTCGCATCCCGATCAGGAAGACTGTCACCGGGCCGCCCCCGGGATCGGCAGTGAAACGTCCTGCGTGCACTTGTTCCGACATGTGCCTCTCCTGTCCATAACAGTGTTACAGAACAGTGTTATGCAATACTGGTCCCATGGCAAGACCCATAGTCCACGATGAGACCCTGCGTCGCAGGCTGCTCGACACCGCAGCCTCCCTAATCGCCCGCGACGGCGCCGCCTCCGTCTCGCTGCGCAGTATTGCCGCTACCGCCGGGACGTCGACGACCGCGGTGTACTCACTCTTCGGGGGCAAGGCGGAACTGCTGACTGCCGTGCTCGACGACGGCTTCGCTTCCTTTGCCGCCTCCCAACAAGAAGCCGCCGCTGCCGGCCTCGAAGCATTGGGCCGGGCCTACCGAACCTGGGCGCTGGAGCATCCGGTCCTCTACGGCCTGATGTTCGGCGGCTCACTGGCCAGCCAGGTCCCGTGCCGGCCGACGCCGGGAGCCGCCGGGCCATCGATCGCGCCGCTGTTCGCCGCGGTTGCCGCAGCGCTGCCCGGAGCAGCGGATGACGAGATCGCCTCGATGGTCGGCGTTGTGTGGGGCCAAGTCCACGGGCTGGTGTCACTGGAGCTGGCCGGTGCACCGGCTGCTGGCTGGACCTGGGATGCGGCCTATGATGCCGCCATCGGGCAGATCGGCCGCTCGCTGGGACGCTAGGGAAGATCAGTCCTCAAGCAGCCGGCGGACCATGGCGTCGGCCAGCAGCCGTCGAAAACCCGTAGAGCGGGTCTAGTTCGGTTCCGTATTTGCTGTCCGCGGTGCCGGCAACGAACCGGCCGGCCGTGTGCGGGAATCTGTGCCGGGCCAGCACGTCCAGAGCGTTCTGGGCGATGAACGCGTCCTCGTCGCCGTCGAAGTATTCGTCGACCAGCCGGGCACGGCCGCCGCGGACGGAGGGCTGGGTCTCGCCGGAGAGATCCAGAAAGGTGGGATAGGCCTGCGGGAAGTTCACCGCCAACTGCAGGGCGCAGGTCCCACCGGAGGAGAGTCCGCCGATGGCCCACTGCCGGCTGCCGGCGGTGCCGGCCCCGAGTGTGCTGTGCACCCAGGCCGGCACGTCCACGCTCAGGTAGGTGGCGGATCGGGCCACCTGCGAGTCCAGGCACAGCGGCCACCGGGACGCCCCGCCCATGGACAGGTCCGGCATCACCACCAGCGGGCCAGCCCGTGGTGGGCGGCGTAGTTATCCATGGCCGCAGCGAGGTTGCCGGAGGAAATCCAGGCGCCGGGTCCGCCCGGCCGGCCGTGGATCATGACCAGTACCGGCAGGTTGCCGGCCAGCAGCCACAGCGCCCCGAGTGCGGCCAGCAGGTTGAACAGCAGCGGCACCGGGCCGTCCACGAGCGACAGGTGGGTCATGCGTGCTCCCCCTTCGTCCACCGGGGGAGTCCCGGTCCCCGGACGGGCCGCGGATCAGGAGCCGGCCCGGCTCCGGGACCGTCCCTCCGGTCCGCCGCGGCGTCATTCCGCTTGCCGCCTGGCCCAATACTTACACCCTGCGTCGCCGCCTGGCCTCTGCGGGGAAGGGCGGCGCCGCCGGTTGGCTGATCAGTGCAGGTCCCAGACCGTATAGGCGGACACGAACCGGCCGGGATGGTCCGAGGCGATAATCGCGACGCCGGGGTAGGACCTGAGGACTTCCGCCAGCATCCGGCAGCCTTCCGGTCCGAGGTCGGAGTCGATGTGGTTCAGCAGCAGCAACGGCGGGTCGCCGAGCGTGGCCCGGGCCAGCTGCAGCCTGGCCCGGTCCGAGACTGTCAGGGGCTCGCCGCCGCGCCGCAGGGTGGTGTGTTCGCCCTTAGGCAGCTGGGCCACCCGGGTAGCCAGCTCAACACGGGCCAGGATCTCGCCGGTTCCGCCGCGTGGCAGGTCGGGGCGACGGTAGCGGACCGCCCGGGCAATGGTGCCGCGCTCGGTGAAAGCTCCCCTGGCGGCGTAGCCGGCCAGGAGGCGCCGTTCCGGCCCGGGGGCCGCGCGCAGGTCGTTGCCTGCCACGCGGATGTTCAGCTGCGGGTTCGGGCGCAGCGCGAGCAGTTTTTCAAAAACTTCCGTCGCTTCCCCCGGTTCGTTCGTCTTCAGCACGATCCGGTCGCCCGGCCGGGCGGCGAGCTCCGGCACCGGCCGGTCCGCGTCCAGGCGCAGGCCGGAGATCCGGACGGTGGCGCCGCCGGACTCTGGCGGCCCGGTGATCGCCGTCCGGACGGCATCCCCGGGAAGGGACAGATCGTGGTCTGCCGGCAGCCCGGCTGCCGGGGCCAGGGCGGGAGCAATCATGCGTTTGGCCGCGTTGTAGGTCTGGCGGAATTCTGCCACACGGCCCAGGTCGTTCACGTGGTGCGCGAGCAGGCCGACCAGGGTCAGGGCGGCGGCCGTTGTTGCCGTGTGGATCGACAACCAGGAACCGGTGGCGGCGACGATGACCACGGTGACCGTTCCACTGGCACCCGCGGCGGCGCGGATGTATCCGCCCACTCTGGCGCGGGCGACGGCGGCCTCTGCCACTTCGCCGCCGAGCCTGCCGACCTGCTGGACCTCGCGGTGTTCGCCGCCGGCGGCCCTGATCATCACGGCGGCAGCGACGGTATCGGAGACCTGTGCTGCCAGCCGGCCGCGCTTTTTGCGCAGTGCCCGGGCCTTGGCGAAGGCCGGCTGCGTCAGCACCGCCAGGATGGCGCCGAGAAAGCCCAGCGGCAGCGCCATGGCCAGGGCCAGCGGCGGTGACAGGAACCAGAGCGCGGCCGTCGTCCCGACGAGGACTGGAATGCCGACTGCCAGCGGGGCGATGCCTTGGGTGATCCAGTTCCGTACGCTGGTCAGATCGTTGGTGATCCGGGCTATGGTGATGCCCACCGACGGTCCCTTCCCGTCCGCCAGGACGGCGGCCATCAGGCCGGTGCGCAGTTCCTGGACGTAGTGCTGGCCGAGCCGCTCGGCCAGCACCCGCTCGGCGATGCGCCCGGCAGCGATGCCGCCGGCCGCGGCGAGCAGGCCCGCCACCGCGACGGTGCGGGTCCGGGCATCAGCGGCCCTGAGCAGGTGGGCCATCATGAACGCGCTGGCCCCGGACAGGACCGCCATGCCCAGCCCCGTCGCGACCAGCAGGGCCATCAGTTTCCGCCGCGGTCCAACCAGCAGTCTGGGCAGTTTCGGCGTGCCGGTGTCAGCCTGGTTCATGTCCGTTCCGCAACAGGGTTAACCGTCTGCCGCCTGCGGCAGTAAAGTCACTGCCACCGAAGGCTCGCACAGCGAGACGGTTTGCACAACCGGGACGTTGACGGCCGCCGACGCCTCTTGCGCCGCGATCGGAGAGGACGTCAGGACGCCGGACACCGCGGCGATCGGGATGCCGGCGGCCCGCAGGACCTGCAGTCCGGCGGTGGCACCGAGGGCATCGGCGGCGGTGAAGACCACCGCATCGACGGCATCCCGGAAGAGAGGGTCGGACAACAGCCGGTGCGTTTCGCCCTGGTACACTCCGTCGGCGATCTCGATCAGGACCACATCGGTGGCCGGATCGCTGAGCTCGGCAACCAGGCCGGAGAACACGGCCTGGATGCTGGCGTAGTCCAGTCCGAACGTGGTGGGAAAGCCGAAGTCGGTAAAGTCCATGACCTTGGCGGCACCGGCGTCCACATACATGCCGGGATCGTTGCCGGAGCCTGTTCCGGTGGCCTTGCCCGCCGCGACCGCCAGACCGGCCTCGGTCAACCCCCTGGCCAGGCAGCTCAGTGCCGTAGATTTGCCGGAGTTCATGGACGTTCCCAGGACGGCAATGACCGGCGGCCGCTGCACGGGAGCCGCGTCCCGCGGGGTCGTCGTAGCTGTCGGATCCAACTGCTGCGGGGCCAGCTGCCTGAGGTTGACCACCCCCGAATCGTCGGCGAGCAGCCCGACCGGGGTAATCCGGGTGGCCGTGCCCATCGCGGCATGCTGGGCGATCACCAGACCCGCTACTCCGCCGGCGGCGACCAGGTGGCACGGATCCAGGCTGGGCGGCACCTGGGCTAGGAACTGATCCGCGGCGTACCGGTTGCCGTAGGGCACCAGGATCTCGTCACCAATAAACAGGGCCTGGCGGCGGGATACCGGGCTTTCCAGTTTGGGATGTTGTCCGATCCCCGCAACTTTCGCGAGCACAATATCACCCGCTTGAGGTGCCACTCCGGGTCCTTCCCGAAGGGAAAACCCGTCGGGTGAACGGTCCAGCCGGTCGGCCAGGAAGCGCGTTGTATAGGCTTTCTTGGCCCGCAGGAGGCGCAGCGGTGGCACCGGCTCGATCCGGATCGGGTCACCGGCCACCGGACCGGGCCGGCCGGCGGCAACGTCAAATGAGCTGAGGGTATGCGTCACGGGTCTCCTTCAAGGCAGCCGTCCCCTTCAGTACCATGACCACGCAGCCCGGGCATGACGGGACCGGGCACACTTTGCCTGCCGCGGGGCAGTGCCGCCATTAACCATGAAAGGCAATCGTCAGGTTGGGAAACCGGCTGTCTTCTTCTTGCGGTTCTTGATTCGATGCCGGCCTTGGGCACCGGTAGGCAGGGATGCAAATCGCTCCGGGGAAGGCACGTGCCGCCTGTCGCATGAAGTCAAGATTTGTCGAGCCGGCCCGCCCCAGGGCACCTTCGCCGGAATGATGAAACCTCCCCCGAGGTGCCATCATCCCCACGACGCACATACGGACCGGTGCCACGCTTGCTGCCTGGTCTTGGGTTCTGAATTCCTCCGGACCGCGTCTGCGACCCATTCTGGATGTACCACGGCTGGAAGTCCATCCCCTCGGAAATTCTTGACAAATTCTTAACTGCAGCAGGAATCGGGTATAGATTGGCCTACCTGAGACCAGGAGGCAGGCAGGGATTTCTTCCCGGTTCCAGCGGGACACCTCGCAGCGGGCGGCCAACACCCTCCCGCGGCGGGAGTCAGCCGCGAATGCCTCGGTGCCGACAGCCGGCAAATTGATCAATGAATCCATCAATGCCATTTACCTAACCCATTTTCAGGAGAGGCACACTCCTGATTCTGCCCGGCCCCCATCAGCGATGTCCCCGGCACCTTCGGGCCCCGGTGACATCACCCCCCCCGGATCATGGTCGACTGGGGCAGGAATCATGCCGGGGCCCTCAGGCCAGCACACCCACGTCCTCTCTCAAGGAGGGCTACAAAGAAGGTAACGGGGGGAAGATCCGCAGCCGGTGAGCAGTGCCACGGCTGCCGCGGCGCGATCGATCCTGCAAGGATCGGGTGTGTTCTCGACATTGGAGGCTCCATTCCGAAATGGTTGCGGCGGCCAGCGCCGCCACTGGCAAGTACGATCGTTCTCTGCCCGCACCGGAGCGTGGTCCTCATCCGGGGAAGTTGATCAGTGGAGGCAACATCCGGGGTCGGACGGGCGGCCACGCACGAAAATAGCCGCCCACCGCGTGATCCGCGGCCCCTCGTCATCTTTCTGGAAACTGCCTTGGTCCTGATGCCAGTGCAGTGCCGCGAACCTGACCGGCGCTGGTCAGGTCCTGCACGCTGGCCGCCGTCCCTAAGCTTGATGGGACGCGCACTCGATGCCTCGCGGAGTATCCTGAACGTCTCCCCATGGAAGACCGGGTTGCGCCGTGATCACACCGATTACCAGACCAGTCACCTTCGTGTTTTCCGCGTGGCCAAGAGGATCTCGCTCTTCTCTCTTAGTCCGGCGATTCTCGGGGCAAGCCGGAGGACACGGAGAAAGCCGAAGCCGATGAGCCGGAATGCCGGAAATTTCCAGGGACTGAACCGCGCGGCACGACCCGCGGTGCTGCTTCTTGCTGCCGTTCTCGCCGTGGCTGCCACGGGGTGCGAGCCCACTTCGCCAGGAGGCGGACCGTCGCCGGGTCAGAGCAAGTCCCAATCCCCACAGGCTTCGGGGAAGCCCGGTCACGTCTTCGTGATCAACCTGGAGAACAAGGACTACGACGAGGTCTGGGGCGCCAACTCGGCGGCCACCTATTTGTCGAAGACCCTGCGCGCGCAAGGCGTGCTGCTCTCCCAGTATTACGGGACCGCACACAACTCCAATCCCGACTACCTGGCCCAGATCTCCGGGCAAGGCTCGAACGCCATGACGCGCATCGATTGCCCGATATATGCCAGGTTCAAACAAACCGGAACGTCCAAGCCGGGCCAGGTGCAGGGTATCGGCTGCGTGTACCCGGCCTCGGTTCCCACACTCGCAAGCCAACCCACCTCCGCCGGCAAGACCTGGAAAGGCTACATGGAGGACATGGGCACTCCCTGCAAGCACCCCGAGCCCGGCTCCAGGGACGACCACCAGCGCGCCCAGGTCGGCGACCAGTATGCAACACGCCACAACCCGTTCGTATACTTCGAGGAAATCACCTCGTCCCCGGACTGCCAGAACAACGTGGTGGACTACACCCATTTCGCTGATGACCTGAAGTCCTCGGACACGACACCGAATCTTTCCTACATCACCCCCAATTTGTGCAATGACGGACACGACAGCCCCTGCGTCGACGGAAGGCCCGGCGGTCTCGAAAGTACCGACAGTTGGCTGCAGCAGCAGATCCCGGCCATCCTGGACTCACCGGCCTTCAGGCAGGACGGGGTGCTGGTCATTACCTTCGACGAATCCGAAAGCAACACCTCCGGCCCGTCTGGGGTCCCCGGAGGCACGGCGGGCGGCCGGGTCGGCGCGCTGGTGATCTCGCAATTCACCAAGGGGGGAACCACGTCGGACAGGATGTACAACCACTACAGCCTGCTCGCCAGCATCGAGGACATCTTTTCGGTACCCCGACTCGGATACGCGGGAGCACCCGGCCTGAACAGTTTCGGCCCGGACGTCTTCAACGCCCGGTAACCGCCGGTTCTCCCAGCATTGCCATGTCCGATCCTGGCACCTTCCGCAAACATCCCTTCTGCCGCCTCCTCTCAAGCGGTTCCGTCCTGTCCGCAAGAAGTGGGGCTCATGGCGTGGCTGAGTCCGCGGCATCTGCTGTCAATCTGGGCATCTCACGCGATACGATCAGGTCATGGCGAACCCTGTCCGGGAGCTTCGTGAGGCTGCTGGCCTCAGTCAGGCAGAGCTAGCCCGACGGTCCGGGGTCGCTCAGCCGAACGTTGCCGCCTACGAGGCTGGGCGGCGCAGGGTCTCGGCCGAGATGCTGGAGCGCCTTCGCGCGGCCGCGCGGCCACTGCCTCACGATGCGCTCGCTGCGCGCCGTGCCGACCTGGTGAGTCTCGCCGGGCGCTATGGCCTCAGCAACGTCCGCGTCTTCGGCTCCGCGGCACGCGGCACCGACCGCCCCGGCAGCGATCTGGACATCCTTGTTACCCGTTCGCCGGGCACCGGCCTGCTCACGGTTGCGGCATTCGCTGCAGAAGCGGGGGAGCTGCTCGGTGTCGAGGTCGACGTGGTGACCGACGGCGGTCTGCGCGCCGATCACGAGATCTTGGCAACGGCCGTCGCGGTATGAACGAGCGGGACGCTGCGGTGCTGAGGGAGATCGTTCGCCTGTGGCGTTGGTGCGAATCTCGTGGCGCGCGGCCGTGAGTGGTACCTCGGTGATCCCGACAACGTGCCGGGTCTGGCCGCGGAATCGCTGAGCATGAAGATCGGCGGGAACGTCGCTCGTCTGAGCGCCGACACGACCGACCGGCATCGCGAGATGCCGTGGACGCTGATCAAGCGGATGCGGGACCGCTTGGCGCATCACTACGAAGGCACCGACTATGAGGCGGTCTGGGACACGATGGTCGTCGATCTGCCAACAATCAGCAGGCACATTCAATCGCTCGAAGCAGATTGAGACCTCCATGACCGGCCGCCGGTGAGGTTGCTCCGTGACGGAACGCGGTGGAGTTCCGGTTTAACGTCTGACAACTGCCGGTCCGTCGACTCGAGTTATCCACGGACGGCAGAATGAGGCACGCACCCCGTTTCGCCAAGACTTTAGATGAGTCTCGTCGACGAGTTTCTACGACAAGCCGTTCATTATATAGTCGGATATATAAAGTACGGAAGGAGTTTATCGTGGCAGTCACCAGCGTCGACCTGGATCCGCAGCTGATTGAGCGCGCCAAGGCGCTCACGGGCGAGCGGTCGATCCGAGCCGTTCTCGACCTTGCTCTGCGCCGGCTGATCGCCTCGAAGCAGAAGGGTGCGATGATCGACGGCATTGCGGAGCTGACCGGCCTTGAGACCGAACTCGGCGCGCCGGTGGTCCCTCCGGGCGCGTCACAGCCCTCGTGACCGACTACCTGGTAGACAACTCTGTTTGGGCCCGGCTGGCCTCCGGCGACCCGGGCATCACCGCACGGCTGAGGCGGATCGAGCGAGCATCGGCCGACCTCTTCGTGACCTGCCCGCCGCAGGTGCTTGAGTTTTGCCATAGCGCCCGGACGCCGGAGGAGCATACGCACTACCGGGAGCAGATCTCCCTCGGATTTCCGCTCGAACATGCGCCCGACGAATCGCTGGTACTCGACATCCAAAGCGCCCTGTGGAACTCGGGTCTCGTGCGCGCCGCTGGTTCGCTGGACATCCTCATCGCGGGCTACGCCATTGCGAATGACGCGACCGTGCTGGCGGCGGACCGCGACTTTGACCACATCGCCAGGGTGACCGAATTGCAGCACGAGTACATCGCGCCTTCGCCATGATGTCTTCGAAGAGCGGCGATCGATGTGGCTGCAGGTATCGCTGCTGCGTGTGGGCGATACCCGTGGCCGGTGGGTGACAGCTGAGGTTTTTCCGTGCCGGACCGTGGTGGAATTCAGATTCAATGTCTAGGATCGCATGATTTCAGGACCCCTCTTCCGGCAGAAAGCTGTTGGCAGCGGGGGTCAACTTAATACCGGTTTCGAGAAATCGGGGGCTGGAGAGCTGATCGACTCGAATACGGTGTCAATCGCCACGTCGTCCTTACGAGAATCGAAAACCTCGGGAGAGCAAGGACATCAGCGAGACCGTGTTTGATGTCTCCACGACGGACCCTCATCGGAGGCTCAAGCTTTTGGTCGAGTAGCACTCCGGCCAGGTTGCTTTCCTAGGCCGCATTAGCCTCCGGCGTGGGGAAACCAACGTGGCTGGAGTGCGGTTGGAAGGGAATTAATTCCTCGTGGCTTCTGCGGTTTGGCGTTCTGCCACGAAGGGGCCGAGCAGCGTCCTGAGGTGGGAGTGGACCTGTTTCAGCGTTTGCCCGGATTCGAGCATGCGGGTGCCGGCGTGGACGACGGAGTTGATCATCTCGGCCAGTGACTCGGGGTCCTCAACCCCGAGATCCGTGAGCGTTTCGATCAGCGGTTCCTGCAGTTGGCGGTGCATCCTGGTGGCCTGTTCGTCCAGTTCGGCGCCCGGGGCCAGCGCGGCCAACGCCGAACCTACGGCGTGGGCGCCTTCGGCGACAAGGTCCACGTTGGCCAGGGCGTAGGCCAGGATGCGGTCCGCTGTGGTGGCGGCGTCCGCCATAGCCCCGGTGACGCGCTCGGTCCAGCGGGGGAAGATATCACGCACCAGGGCCTGGAGCAGGTCCTGGCGGGAGTCGAAGTACTGGTAGACGCTGGTCCTTGAGAGCCCGGCCCTCAAGGCCACGGCGGCCATGGTCGGCGCTTCGGATGTTTCCTGCAGCAGTTCGTGCGCAGCGTCCAGCAATGCGCGCTCCTGTGCGGCGCGGTGTTCCGCGACGGTTGCGGCGCTGATTCTGGGCATTGCGGGGTCCTTTGGTGCCGGCTTGCTTACATAGCAAGCCTACGACGGGCGCGGCGGCCGGTCGGGCAGGCCGCCGCGCCCGTGCACGGGGCGTCCTAGGCGACCGGGGCGGCGGCGACTAAGCGGCCGTCCACCATTTCGACGACGCGGTCGCAGTAGCCGAGGACGTCGTGGTCGTGGGTGACCATGACGGTTGCGACGCCGTGCTCGTGGCTTTGCCGGGCGAGCAGTTCCACTACTTCGCGGCTGCGGGTGCGGTCCAGGGCCGCGGTCGGTTCGTCGACGAGCAGGAGTTTCGCCCCGGTGACGAGTGCGCGGGCGATGCCGACGCGCTGCCTTTCGCCGCCGGAGAGTTGGCCGGGCCGGTTCCCGGCGCGGTGGGCCATGCCGACGGATTCCAGCAGCGCAATGGGATCGAAGGTCTTCGGGCCGCCCGCGAGCCGGTTGACTAGCCGGAGCTGGTCTGCGGCGGTCAGGGCCGGGATGAGGTTTCCGGACTGGAACACGAAGCCGATGTTGGAGAGTCGGAAGGCAGCACGTCGGCCCTGGTTCAGCTGGGAAAGGTCTTGGCCGTGGACCGTGACTGTTCCGGAATCCGGGGTGGCCAGCGCCCCGGCGACGGCGAGCAGTGAGGATTTGCCGGAACCGGACGGCCCGACAATGGCGAGGAACTCGCCCGGGGCAGCGTCGAGGCTGACGTCATCTAGGGCTGTCACCCGGGTGCCGCCGTCGCCGAGTTCCATCACAGCGTGGCGGATGGACAGGCCGGTGCTTTGGGGCGTGCCAGCAAGGCCCGTGCCGGCCACAGGGAACGTTGGGTTGGTCATCGCTGTCCTCCAAGGGCATTGAGCGGGTCTATCCGGGAAATGCGCACCACGGCCACGGCGGCGCCGATCAACCCCAGACCAATGGTGAGAGTCGTGGCGACGGCGATCGGGGCGGCCTCCAGCGCGAACGGCATGGCGTCAGGCATGGCGGCGCCGAGTCCGAGGCCGGCGGCGACCCCCAGCGCGGTAAAGCCCACCAGCAGGATGGCGGCCTGCGCCAGTCCATCCCGGAGCAGGTAGCCGGTCGAAGCACCGATGGCCCTCAAAACAGCGATCTCGTGCTTGCGCTGGATCGTCCACACGGTGAAGAACGCGCCAACCACCAGGGCGCAGATCGCGTAGAGAAAGACCTGGATCATGCTCAGGGTCATGGTCTCGGCCTCATAGCCGGGAGATGCGTCGAAGGCGGCGGACAATGACTTGCTGGACGTTCCGGCGGCAGTATCACCGGCGGCAAGGTCCAGCTTCGCGCCGGGCTTGGCCTGGACGGCAACGACGCTGGCGGTATCAAAACTAAGTGCGGACAGCTGCGCGGCGCTCGGGATTCCGGCTGCGGCCCGGCCGGAGGCGATCAGCTGCCAGGTCTTCAGCGGCAGGTAGGCGACGTCGACGTGGCCGAAGGTTGCCTGGCCTTCGGTGAAGCCGACAACTTTGAGCTTCGTGCCGATCCGGTCCAGCGTTACGACCGTGCCGAGGTCGACACCCTCGGCCTTAGCGGTAGAGGAGACGACGATGCCGTCGGTATCTCCGAGGCCCGTGCCTGCGGAGCGGGAAGGTTCCAGGAAGGAGCCGGGCTCTACGCCGAAAAGCGTGAGGTCAACCTGCTTGCCGGAATCGGTGGTGGCATTGGCCATACCGACGCCCATCTTCTCGGCGGCGGCCACGCCCTCGACGCCGCGCCAGGCGCTGAGCTGCTGGTCATCGATCACGGAGCGGGAGAAGGCGTTGTCGGTCTTGGTGCCCTGGTCGAAGGCGAATGCGGTCACCGGCATCGCCTTCAGGCCTGACACGCCGTCGTTGACGAGGCCCGAGGAAAGGCCGGAGAGCATCACCATCAGCACGGCGATGAGTGCAATGACACCGCCCATCAGGCTGAAGCGGCCACGCGCGAACACCAGTTCGCGGAGAGCAAGGAACATTGGCAGTCCTAGGTTCAGAGGAGGAGGATGAAGTTGCCGACATGTCGTCGGCATCTTTCCGACAGCTTGTCAGGAAAAGACGATTCCTTCAAATCTCACGGCGCCGGACTGGCGCCAAGACGGCGCGTAGGCTCATTGAAGGGTGCCGTCGGTTGCTTCCCCGGCGTTTTCGAGCCGCCCGGTCATCGAGCGGCCACCTGGTTCCCGGAGCGGTCGCGGGAAACCTGACTGCGGCCGTGATCCTATGATCCGTCGTGATGCGTATAGGGTTTCTATGTGGCGGAACGTGGGGGAGTTTCGGTTTGACGTCTAGCGTTATTGACGCAGCGCGTTATGTGATGGCGGCGTGATCAGATCGTTCGGCCACTCATCCGCCGAACGGCCCTGGCGTCGTGAGCGGGTCCCGGCGCTGGATCCAAGGATTCAGCGGGTCGCTCTGAGGAAGCTCCGCCAGATCGGTGCGGCCGAGTCCTTGGAGGATCTTCGAGTACCACCCGGCAACAGGCTTGAACGGTTGAGGGGCGATCGACCTGGTCAGCACAGCATCAGGATCAACGACCAGTGGTGGATCTGCTTCACGTGGACGGACACTGGGCCAGAGGAGGTGGAGATCGTTGGCTACCACTGATATGAGTGACAAGCTCGCCCCCATTCATCCGGGAGAAGTCCTCATGGAGGACTTCATTGAAGGTCTTGGTATCACGCAGAACAAGCTTGCTGTGTCGATCGGCGTACCTCCGCGCAGAATCAATGAGATCGTGCACGGCAAGCGCGCTGTTCCGGCCGATACTGCGCTGCGGCTCGCGAAGTATTTCGGCCCATCGCCGCAGTTCTGGCTTAACCTCCAGACGCAGTACGATCTTGACCTTGCTGAGGACCGCGTCTCAGATCAGATCGCCACCATCACGCCGCTCCAGGTTGCATGACAGTGCTGCCGCGCGTTGAGGGCTGGTATGAGGCCGGGGGCGTGTGTAGTACGCGCTGGGGCTGTGGCTGGGCGGGACCTGGTCCGGCGGTAAATGTTGCATGGTCCCGGAACGTGGGTGGAATTCAGGTTCAACGTCTAGCGATATTGGCGCGGCGCGTGGCTGGTAGGGGGCTTCTTTCTGCGCTCCCGGCTCGTTAGCATGTCGCGCATGGCCATCAAACTTGAGAACGTCGGTATCGCCGTTCGCGACCTCGAAGCAGCGATCGCCTTTTTCACCGACCTCGGGCTCACAGTCGTCGGCCGTGACACGGTCAGCGGCGAGTGGACCGACACTGCCGTCGGACTCGATGGAAACCACGCCAACATCGCCATGCTCCAGACCCCGGACGGTCACGGTCGGCTCGAGCTCTTCGAATACATCCACCCCGAAGCGATCGAGTCGGCGCCCACCCGCCCCAACGAGATTGGCATGCACCGCGTCGCCTTCTCGGTCGACGATTTGGACAAGGCCCTTGAGATAGCCGCGAAACACGGCTGCCGTCCGCTTCGGGGTGTGGCGAACTATGAGGACGTCTATCGGCTCACGTACGTCCGCGGTCCCAGCGGCATCATCGTGATGCTCGCTGAGGAACTGAAGAAGAGCTGAGGGCTTGAGTGCTTTTGCTCACGGCTGGCTCGTCACGGGTGCTAATCTCGCTGCCGACACCGGTAACCACCCAGCTTGAGGAGGTCTGAACGGTCGTGGGAACCCTCGCCTATGTCGCTACCGTGTCCATCGACGGCTACGCCGCCGATGCCGACGGCGACTTCCAGTGGACGGCCCCGACCGATGCGGTGTTTGCTGTCCACCTCGATCGCATGGCCGAGGTGTCGACCGAGGTGCTCGGGCGAAAGACCTATAAGTTGATGGGGTACTGGGACACCTATCCGGACGCCGAGGGCCGTCCTGCGGCTGAGCGGGAGTTCGCCCGGCGCTGGCGGGGCATAGACAAGATCGTGGTGTCGTCGACCATGACGGGCGACGAGCTCACTTCGGACCGGGCCCGCATCGTGCCGGACCTGAGCCTGGTCGAGCTGCAGCGAGTCGTGGAGCGTGCCCAGGGTCTGGTCGAGATCTTCGGGCCCACGGTTGCGGCAGACGCGATCCGTGCGGGCCTGGTCGAGGACTTCCGGTTCTTCGTGGTTCCCAAGATGGTGGGCGGAGGTTTGCGCGCCCTGCCTGACGACGTGCACCTCGACCTGAGCCTGGCCGAACACAGAATCTTCGACAACGGCATTACCTATCTGCGATACCTGCCTCGATAAGGCTCGCCGATCGTGTGCGGGCCGGGCATCCCGCTATTGAATTAGGCTAACGTCCAGCGTTACTGACGCTCCGGCTGCAGTTGCCGTGCACCCCTGTTGCCGGGGAGGCGCGGTGGGCTATGGTGGGCGCATGTCGCGGTTCAGCTTCTTAGGATGGCCGGTGGTACGGCAATTCCGGTCGGGCGATCCACTTGGCCGCGGCGAAGCTGTGACATCGCCGAAGACCCGCGGGATTACGCCGCGTACGTCAACTGCGGACCGGGTGGTTCAGAGCGTGTGCCCCTACTGCGCCGTCGGATGCGGCCAGCGTGTCTTCGTCAAGGATGAAAAAGTCGTCCAAATCGAAGGGGATCCGGATTCACCGATTTCCCGGGGGAGACTCTGTCCCAAAGGAGCGGCCAGCGAGCAACTGGTCAACGCGCCCGGCAGGCAGACTAAGGTGCTCTATCGGGCACCCCACTCCAAGGACTGGCAGCAGCTGGACCTGAACACCGCCATCGAGATGGTTGCCGACAGATTCCTCGAGGCACGTCGGAACAACTGGCAGCAGAACGATGGGCAAGGCCGGCCGCTGCGCCGCACCATGGGCATTGCCGGCCTGGGCGGGGCAACGCTGGACAATGAAGAGAACTACCTGATCAAGAAGCTCTTCACTGCTGCAGGAGCCATCCAGCTGGAGAACCAGGCTCGCATTTGACACTCCGCCACGGTTCCCAGTTTGGGAACCTCGTTTGGGCGGGGCGGCGCCACACAATCGCTCCAGGACATGGCCAATGCCGACTGCATTGTCATCCAGGGCTCGAACATGGCCGAATGCCATCCCGTGGGCTACCAGTGGGTGGCGGAGGCCAAGGCGCGGGGTGCGAAGGTCATCCATGTGGACCCGCGGTTCACCCGCACCAGCGCGGTGGCCGACAAGCATGTGCCCATCCGCGCCGGATCGGACGTTGTGCTGCTTGGCGCCCTGATCAACTATGTGATCAGCAACGACCTGTGGTTCAAGGAGTATGTGCTCGCCTACACCAACGCGGCGACGTTGGTCGGCGAAGACTTCCGTGACACCGAGGACCTGGACGGACTGTTTTCCGGATTCGACCCCGAGACCGGGCACTACGACCTGTCTTCCTGGGCCTATGAGCGGAAGGACGGGGCGGCAGAACCTGTCGGGCACGAGCACGGCGCCGATTCCGCGGCGCGGGCGGCCGGCGACCAATACGGCAGTGGCGGCCCGCCGCTGGGAAGCCCTCGATTCGAACAGGACCACACGCTGGAGCACCCGCGGACCGTGTTCCAGATCCTCAAGCGGCACTTTTCGCGCTACACCCCCGAGATGGTCCGCGAGGCCTGCGGCATTTCCCTCGAGGATTTCGACTATCTGGCCCGGGCCGTCACGGAGAACTCCGGGAGGGACCGGACCACGTGCTTCGCGTACGCCGTCGGGTGGACGCAGCACACCCTGGGCGCCCAATTCATTCGGACCTCGGCGATCCTGCAATTGCTGCTGGGCAATGTGGGACGGCCCGGCGGGGGGATCATGGCGCTGCGCGGTCATGCCAGCATCCAAGGTTCCACCGACATCCCGACCCTGTTCAACTTGCTGCCGGGCTACCTCCCAATGCCCAAGGCCGAGATGGAGACCCTGCAGCAATACCTGGCGGGCATCGCCTCGCCGCAGCAGAAGGGATACTGGGCGGCCGCCGACGCCTACACCATCAGTCTGCTCAAGGCCTGGTGGGGCGACGCGGCCAACGAGGACTCGGAATGGGCCTACCAGTACCTGCCCCGGATCAACGGCCCTCACGGCACGTACGAGACGGTCATGAGCATGCTCGATGACGACGTCGAGGGCTACTTCCTTTTCGGCCAGAACCCTGCCGTCGGATCGGCCCATGGGCGCATGCAGCGGCTGGGCATGTCCCACTTGAAATGGCTGGTCGTGCGGGACTTGAGCCTGATCGAATCGGCAACGTGGTGGAAGGACGGTCCGGAGATCGCCTCGGGCGAACTCAAGACCGAAGACATAGCCACAGAAGTCTTCTTCATGCCGGCAGCCACCCATGTGGAGAAAGCCGGTTCCTTCACGCAGACGCAGCGCATGCTCCAATGGCGCCACCAGGCTGTCCGGCCGCCGGGCGATTGTCAGAGCGAACTGCAATTCTTCTATGAACTGGGCAAGCGCATCCGGGCGAAGCTGACGGATTCGACCGATGAGCGGGACCGGCCGCTGCTGGACCTGACGTGGGACTATCCCATCGATGAACACGGCGAGCCCGACGCCGAGGCGGTGCTTGCGGAAATCAACGGCATGCATCTGACCGGGCCGCAGGCCGGCAGGCCCCTCTCGTCCTACACCCAGATGCGCGCCGACGGGTCGACGTCGGGCGGATGCTGGATCTACACCGGAGTCTACGCGGACGGTGTCAACCATGCCGCCGATCGGAAACCGGGGCAGGAGCAAGGCCCGGTCGCCCCCGAATGGGGCTGGGCGTGGCCCGCGAACCGGAGGATTCTCTACAACCGGGCATCGGCGGACCCCGACGGCAAACCGTGGAGCGAACGCAAGAAATACATTTGGTGGGACCCTGAGCAGAACCGGTGGACCGGAGAGGACGTGCCGGACTTCCCCGTGGACCGCGCACCGGGAACTCCTCCGGATCTCGACGCCGGCGGGGCCGCGGCGCTCGCCGGCGACGATCCGTTCATCATGCAATCGGACGGCAAGGGATGGCTGTTCGCGCCCAAGGGCATGGTGGACGGACCCCTGCCCACGCACTACGAGCCCCAGGAGTCCCCGATCGCGAACCCGCTCTACCGGCAGCAGCAGAACCCTGCCCGGCTGACCTATCCGCGCCCGGACAACCTCAGCGCCCCCAGCGCAGGCGAGCGCGGTGCCGAGGTCTACCCGTACGTATTCACCACGTACCGCCTGACCGAGCATCACACGGCCGGAGGGATGAGCCGATGGCTGCCCTACCTCTCCGAACTCCAACCGGAAATGTTCTGTGAAGTGTCCCCGGAACTGGCAGCCGAACGAGGACTGGAACCCTACGGCTGGGCCACCATCATCTCGCCCCGTTCGGCGATCGAGGCCAGAGTGTTGGTGACCGAACGGGTGAAGCCCCTGGTCGTGAGCGGGCGGACCTTCCACCAGATCGGGTTGCCCTACCACTGGGGCGTCGGACAGGACGCCGTGGTTTCCGGCGACGCGGCCAACGACCTGCTGGGCGTGACACTCGATCCGAACGTGCAGATCCAGGAGTCCAAGGCCGGATCGTGCGACATCGTCCCCGGGCGGCGGCCGCGTGGCGCCGCGCTCCTCGCGCTGGTCGCTGAATACCAGACCCGCGCAGGGGTGACACCGGAGACCGGAAACCAGAAGCTCACCGGCCCCGGCCGAGCATCGGGCCACGAGTCGAAGGAGGAGAACTGAATGAACCAGCTGACCGAATCTCCGGACCATGTCAGGCACACCGGGCATCCTCGCAAGGGCTTCTTCACCGACACCTCGATTTGTATCGGGTGCAAGGCCTGCGAGGTCGCTTGCAAGGAATGGAACCGCAATCCCCACGACTCGGAATACGAACTGCTCAAGTCGTCCTATGACAACACCGGGTCTCTCGGAGCGGACACCTGGCGCCACGTCGCGTTCATTGAGCAAGACCGGGAGCAGATCGGCCGGGCCCGCGAATCCGGTCGGGCTCTTGTCAGCCTTGGCATGCCCAGCTTCGGTCCACCGGGGCAGGATCAGGCGTCGAACCTGGCCGGCGCGGACACAACGCCGCCGGACACTTCCGACTTCCGGTGGCTGATGTCCTCCGATGTGTGCAAGCACTGCACCAACGCCGGGTGCCTCGACGTCTGTCCCACCGGTGCCTTGTTCCGCACGGAGCACGGCACCGTGGTCGTGCAGGACGATGTGTGCAACGGCTGTGGAACCTGCGTGGCAGGGTGCCCATTCGGGGTGATCGAGCGGCGCAGCGACGGCACGGCAGGGCCGAAGGCCAAGCGTGACTTCACGCCGGGGGAACAGGCCCCGACCCGCAACGTCGGCGTCGCCCAGAAGTGCACCTTGTGCCACGACCGGATCGTGGACGGTCAGACGCCCGCGTGCGCCCAGGCCTGCCCCACGACGTCGATCAAGTACGGCGAGCGCGAGGACATGGTGGCCGCCGCGAAGGAACGGGTGGCCCAACTGCATGCGCAGGGTCTGACGGAGGCGCGGCTCTACGGGGCCAATGATTCCGACGGCGTCGGCGGCACCGGGTCCGTCTTCCTGCTGCTGGACGAACCGGAGGTGTACGGGCTTCCGCCGGATCCCAGGGTGCCCACGGCGGACCTGCCGCGCATGTTCAAGCGGGCGGGCATCGCAGCTGCCGGTATGCTGGCCGCCGCCACCGCGGCCTTTCTGGTGGGAGGCCGGGCTTGACCGTCTCCGGCTTCGACGACTACCGCCCGCCCGAACCGCCGCGCCGGCGCAAGCTCGGCGGCAAACTCCGTCGCGCTGGGACGGGTGAGGGCCGTGGCGAAGTGCCGGTGGTTCCCGAGGCCGAGTTTACTTCCTATTACGGCCGGCCAGTCGTCAAGCCGCCGCCGTGGGGAGACCCGATTGCCGTCTATCTCTTTCTGGGGGGAGTGGCCGGCGGCTCGGCGCTGCTCGGAGTCGGCGGACAGCTGACCGGCAGGCCGATACTGTGCCGCAACAGCCGGCTGGCCGCGCTCGCCGCCGTCGGGGTGGGAGCCGTGGCGCTGGTGGCGGACCTGGGCCGCCCCGAGCGGTTCCTCAATATGCTCCGCACGATCAAGCCCACATCGCCGATGAGCCTGGGCTCGTGGATCCTGACGGCGTTCAGCGCCGGTGCCGGAGTCTCAGCCGTTTCCGAGATCGACCGGATGACCGGCTCGCGACTGCCGCTTGGGCCGCTGCGCCGGCTGCTGCGGGTGCTTGAGGGGCCGGCGGGGGTGGAAGCCGCCGTGTTCGCAGCCCCGTTGTCCGTCTACACCGCGGTCCTGCTGTCGGATACCGCGAATCCGACCTGGAACGCCGCGCGGGAGGATTTACCCTTCGTCTTTGTCAGTTCTGCCAGCCTCGCCGCGGCGGGCCTGGCCATGATCACCACCCCGGCCGAGGAGGCCGGGCCGGCCCGGGCACTCGCGGTGCTCGGAGTCGCCGGCGAGTTGACCGCCATCCGGTTCATGGAGAAGAACATGGATCCGGTCGCGGCGGAGCCCCTGCACTTGGACGGGCCGGGGCGGATGCTCGCCTGGAGTGAGCGGCTGGCCGTCGCCGGCGGCGCCGGCGCGCTCATCGGCGGCCGGCACAGGCTCACCGCGGCAATATCGGGGGTGGTGCTGCTCGGCGCCTCGGCCCTCACCCGGTTCGGGATCCTGCGTGCCGGCATTCGCTCCACTGAAAATCCCCGGTACACGATCGAACCGCAGAAGAGCCGGCTCGCTGCACGCCGCCGTGCAGGCGTCATCCACGATTCGATCACGACCAGCGAATGAGCCGCCGCGAGCGAAGCGGGCGGTAGGAAGGCACGGCGCGCAGCTAGCGCACCTCGATTCCCGGGCCCTCGGTCGTGTGTCCCACGACGGGGTGCCCGGGCAGTTCGCCCACCACAAGCAGGCCGCCGGAGGTCTGGGCGTCGGCGAGCATCAGCAGGTCATCCTCGGAGATCCCCGGCCCCGGCCGCAGATGGGGACGGACCCACTCCAGATTGCGCCGCGTTCCGCCGGAGATGAAGCCGTCGCGCAGCGCTTCCCGGGCGCCGGAGACCAGCGGCACCGCGTTTCGGTCGATGACCGCACCCACGCCGGAGGCCCGGCACATCTTGTAGAGATGGCCCAGCAGGCCGAAACCGGTGACATCCGTCGCGGCTCGGAGACCGCGCTGCACGGCTGCCTCGGCGGCCTCTCGGTTCAACTGCACCATCGTCGCGATGGCCTCGGCAAATACCTCGCCGGTTTGCTTGTGCCGATTGTTCAACAGACCCAGGCCGAGCGGCTTGGTCAGCGTGAGCGGCAGCCCGGACCGGGCGGCATCGTTGCGAAGCAGCTTACCGGGGTCGGCGACACCGGTCACCGCCATTCCGTATTTGGGTTCCGGGTCATCGACTGAGTGCCCTCCCGTCACCGGACAGCCAGCTTCGGAGGCGACCGCCAGCCCGCCGCGCAGAACCTCGGCCAGCAACTCCATCGGCAGCACGTCCCGCGGCCAACCGACAAGATTGATGGCGCTGATAGGACGCCCGCCCATGGCATAGATGTCGGAAATAGCGTTCGCTGCCGCGATCCGGCCCCAGTCGTAGGCGTCATCGACCACTGGAGTGAAGAAATCCGCGGTCGAGAGCACCGCGAGGTCGTCGCCGACGAGCACGGCGGAGGCATCATCGCCGCCGTCGAGCCCCACCAGAACGTCGGGGTGGGTCTGGCCGACCAGGCCACGGACGACATTCTCGAGTTCCCCGGGGGGAATCTTGCAGGCGCATCCTCCGCCATGCGCATAGCCGGTGAGCCGGACCGCTCCGGACTGTTCCTGATCGAGGGCCATGATCCCGTCCATGGCCCTCAGTCTAGGAGCCGAGGGCCCCGCTGCGAAGCGAAGCGAGCAGCGGGAGGCGACGACGACGCTAGGAGCGCCGGGCAGTGTTAGCATCCTTTTGGAGGCGTCTGGGTCCTGGTGGGTTCCCCGGTCTTCAAAACCGGTGAGACCGAGTAGCTCGGTCTGGCGGGTTCGATTCCCGTCCGCCTCCGCCAACTGCCGCAGCTGAAGGAGGGCCGTGGGCAAAGACGACCCGCGCAGGTTTATTCCGCGCACCGATCGGCTGCTCGCGCACCCGGACCTTCGACGCGCCCGGGGACGCCTCGGCGATGATGTGATCCGGTCCATCGTCCAGGAGATCCAAGACCAGGCGCGCTCCGGCGAGCTTGCGCCCGGGGACGTCGAACCGGAGATCCTGGCCGCAGTATCATCCCGCGCGGCCACCTCATTGCACCCGGTGCTCAACGCCACCGGCGTCATCGTGCACACGAACCTGGGACGCGCCCCGCTGTCGGAGTCCGCCCGGGGGGCTTTGCTCACGGCGGCCGGTTATGTCGACGTCGAAATGGACCTGCCGTCCGGGACGCGCTCCCGGCGCGGGGCCGGAGCGCGTCAGGCACTGATGCGAGCCTGCCCCGTAGCCGAGGACGCGCTGGTAGTGAACAACGGGGCGGCCGCCCTGCTGCTGGCCACCACCGTCCTGGCCGGCACCGGCGAGGTGGTCGTCAGCCGTGGGGAGCTCATCGAAATCGGCGCGGGCTTCAGGCTTCCCGAACTGATCGAATCGGCCGGTGCCCGATTGCGGGAAGTGGGCACCACCAACCGGACGCACCTGCGCGACTACGAGTCCGCCATGGGGGAGCAGACCGGCTGCCTGCTCAAGGTCCACCCGAGCAATTTCCGGATCAGCGGCTTCACCTCCGGCGTCGGCGTCAGCCAACTCCGGTCTCTGGCCGATGAACACCATATCCCCTTGGTGGTGGATCTCGGCAGTGGCCTGCTCGCCCCGGACCCCGTGCTGCCTGAGGAGCCCGATGTCGCAAGTGCGCTGGTATCCGGTGCCGACGTCGTCATCGCCAGCGGCGACAAACTTCTGGGCGGCCCGCAGGCGGGACTCCTGCTGGGCCGCGCCGAAGTCATTG
Source organism: Arthrobacter hankyongi (assembly GCF_022012395.1). Taxonomy (GTDB): domain Bacteria; phylum Actinomycetota; class Actinomycetes; order Actinomycetales; family Micrococcaceae; genus Crystallibacter; species Crystallibacter hankyongi. Next base: position 34,883 of record NZ_JAKLTQ010000026.1, on the reverse strand, counting down.
CCAGGCTGGCGCGCCATCCGCTGGCTCGGGCACTGCGGGCGGACAAACTGGCGCTGGCCGCGCTGGAAGCGACCATCTCGGGGGAGGCGCCGCCGGTGACCACCGCCCTGCACGCCGACCCGGTGCGGCTCCGCAAGCGCACCGAGGCGCTCGCGGAAGCTGTGGGCTGCGCCGTCGTCGAGCACGACGGCAGGGTTGGCGGCGGGGGAGCGCCGGGCGTGCCGCTGCCCGGCTGGGCCGTCCGGCTCCCCGAGAGCGTGGCCCGGTTGCTGCGCACGGGCAGCCCGGCGGTGCTGCCCCGGGTCCACGGCGGCGCCTGCCTGGTGGATCTTCGGTGCATCCCGGAGGATGACGATGAACGGCTGGTCGGTGCGGTGCGGGCAGCCCTGGCGCACGCCGGCGAACCGCTCGGAACCGAAGGCAGCTGACGATGTTCGTGGTGGCCACCGCCGGGCATGTCGATCACGGCAAGAGCACCCTGGTGCGCGCGCTGACCGGGATGGAGCCCGACCGGTGGGCCGAGGAGCGCCGCCGCGGACTGACCATTGACCTGGGGTTCGCGTGGACCAGGCTGGCATCGGGCAGGGATGTGGCGTTCGTGGACGTCCCCGGGCACGAGCGATTCCTCGGCAACATGCTGGCCGGGCTGGGGCCGGCGCCCGCCGTGTGTTTCGTCGTCGCCGCCGATGAGGGCTGGCAGGCCCAGTCCAGCGACCATCGCGACGCCATCGCAGCGCTGGGGATCAGCCACGGGATCGTGGTGCTGACCCGCAGCGACCGCGCACCCGGCAGTGCGGACGAGGTGCTCGCGCGGGTGCGGGCCGAACTCGAGGGCACCGGGCTGCGCGACGCGCCGGCCGTCACCGTGTCCGCGGTCGACGGGTCCGGACTCGACGAGCTGCGCAGCGCACTGGATGACATGCTGGCGTCCCTGCCCGAACCAAAGCCGGACGCCCGCGTCCGGTTGTGGATTGATCGGTCGTTCACCATCAGCGGCGCCGGAACGGTCGTGACCGGAACCTTGACGGCTGGCACGCTCACCCAGGGCGACCATTTGCTGCTCGTCGGCCACGACGGCGCCAGACCAGTGTCGGTGCGGGCCCTGCACAGCTGTAACCTGGGCGCCGGCTCCATCGGCCCCACCAGCCGCGTCGCGGTCAATCTCCGGTCCGGACTGTCCGCTGACACCATCCATCGCGGCGACGTTCTCCTCGCCGAGGACAGCTGGCCGCTGGTGGACACCGTCGACGTCCGGCGCACGATGGGGGCCTCGTTCGCCGACGCGCCAGGGCAACTGCTCGTGCACGTCGGCACCGCCACGGTGCCGGGCCGGATGCGCCCGTTCGGTGCGGACCACGCCCGCCTGACCCTCGACCGTCGGATTCCCCTCGAACTGGGCGACCGTCTGGTGCTGCGGGCGACCGGTAACCGATCGGTCTTGGCCGGGGCGCAGATTCTCGACGTCGACCCGCCCGCGCTCGACCGCCGCGGCGACAGCCGCCGGCGGGCCGCGGCCCTCGCAGCGATGTCACCCGGCGGGGATGCGCTGACGGAAGTGGCCCGCCGGGGCGCGGTCCGTGTCGAACAATTGCGCCGAATGGGGGTTTCCGATCTGGGCCAGGTACCCGACGGGGTGAGGGCCTTCGGCGAGTGGTGGGTGCACGAACCGGTCTTCGACGCGTGGCGGCGGCGGCTGCGCAGCGCCGTGGAGCAACTCGGCGAGCAGGACCCATTGGCGGCCGGGCTCTCCCGCGGAGCCGCCCGGGACCTGATCGGACCGGCCGGCGGCGCGCTGCTGGAAGCGGTGGTCCGGGAAGCGGGACTGGAGCACCGGGCGGGCTTCATCAATCTCCCGGGACAGCGCCAGGATCTCGGCGCTGCCGAGGCCGGCATCGGCGTGCTGGAGCACCGGCTGAAGAGTGCGCCGTTCGCGGCCCCCGAAGCCCACGACCTGACTGCCCTCGGCCTGGGCTCCCGCGAACTGGCGGCAGCTGAGCGCAGCGGCCGCCTGCTGAGGCTCGGCGACGGCGTCGTGCTGCTGCCGCGGGCACCTGCCTTGGCCATGCGCGAGCTCGCCGCTTTGCCACAGCCCTTCACGACCAGTGAGGCGCGCCAGGCGTTGGGCACCACCCGGCGGGTCGCGATCCCGCTGCTGGAGTACCTCGACAGCCGCGGCTGGACCCGGCGGCTCGACGCGACCCGGCGCACCATCGCCTGAGCTGGTGGGATCGCCAGGGTGTTTCCGCTACGGAATGTGGTGGAGTTCCGCTTCAACGTCCAGCCTCGCGCTGCCGCACGAAAGTTTCGTTTCACGCCGAACGCGGGCACCGGAGGATTCCGGTACCCGCGTTCGGCATCGATACCCGGGGCTGGCTGCCCTCAGACGGTGCAGCCGCCGAGCGCGGCCTGGCCGGCGACCGTGTTGATCTGCGTCTGGACGGCGGCGAGCTTGGCCTCCAGGTCCTTGACCGTGGCACGCTGCGCCGCCACCGTGTCCTTATTGGCCTTCTTCTGGGCTTCCAGCCCGCGGAGGACCGCCTGAGCATCGGCGAGCTGGGCATCCAGCGCGGTCAACTGCTTCTGCAGGGCCTGCAGCTCGGCCTCCGCGGCGCCGAGCTGCCCATTGACGCCGTTGAGCTGGTCCGCCAGCGGGGCGATCCGCGCCTGCAGCGCCTGGACCTCGCCGTCCTTGGCGTCGCTCTGGGAAGCCAGCTGCACCAGGGCCGCCTGCAGTGCTCCCGCGTCGTTGGTCAGTGCCGAGAGTTCGGCCTGCTTGGTGGACACCGCCCGGTTGGCGTCGTCCACCGTGGTCTGCAGGGCCGGCAGCGCGTCCGTCAGGCGGGTGATCTCCGCTTTCTTGGCGTCGACGGCGTCGTTGGCGGCCTGCAGGGCGTGGACGGACTGGGTGTACTGGTCCGTCCGGTCCGCGAGTACCGACTTCTGCGCGGCGATGGCCGCTTCGGCCTCGGCAACCTGCTGCGTGAGCCCGGGCAATTCCGCTTCTAGTCCCGCGACCACCTTCTCCTGCTCGGTGACGGCGGCGGCGGTGGAGTCGGCCGTGGCCTGCAGGCCCGGAAGCTCAGCCTGCAGTGCGGTGAGCTCGGACTGCTTGGCTCCGGCGGCTTCCAGCGCCGCGTCCAAGGCCGACTGCAGCGACGGCAGCTGGTCCTGCAGCGCCTTGATCTCCGTTTTCTTGGCGGCCGCAGAGGATTCCGCGTCGGTCAGCGACGCCTGCAGCTTCACGCCCTGCTGCTGCAGCTCGGTCCGTTCCTGCTGCTTGGCCGTGAGCTGGGTATTCAGGGATCCGATCTGGCTTTCCAGCGCGGCCAGATCGCCCTGGAGCCCGGAGATCAGCGCGGTCTTGTCGGCGATCTGGGCCTTGACCGTATCCAGCTCGGCCTGCTGCGCCGTCCGCTGGTCGATCAGGTCGCGCTTGGCCTTGGAATTGCCCTTGATGGCATCGATCTGCGCCGTCAGCGAGGCGATCGTGGCCTCGAGTCCGGACCGGCGCGCGGTCAGCGCCGCGAGCTCGTCCTGGGCGGTCTTCAGCACCGCCTGTTTGGCAGTAATGGCCGAATTTGTGGTGGCGAGCTGGTTCTGGAGCGCGGCGATCTGGCGGTCCGCAGCCGCGGCGTCCGCCGCATTGGCGTCCACGGCGTCCGCTGCCTTGCGGGCCGTGTCCTGCAGGCCCGCCAGCTCATCCTGCGCCGCGGCGATCTGTGCGTTCTTCGCCGCGAGGGCGTCCGACGCCGACTGGGCCTTCGCCTGCAGCCCCGCCAGCTCGTCGTGGGCGGCGGCGATCTGCGCGTTCTTCGCGTCGACGGCGTCCGATGCCGCGGCGGCATCGGCCCGCAGCGCTGCCAGTTTCGTCTGGGCCGCGTCCACCGTCTGGCGCTGGGCATCGAGTTCGGCCTGGGCCGCGGCGCCGCTGGCTTCGAGCCGCCCGAGCTCGGCCGCGGCCGCGTCCACCTCGAGGGCGGCAGCGTCGACGGCATTGGCGGCTGCCCTGGCCGCGTCGTTCAGCGCTCCCAGGTCCGTTTCGGCTGCCGCGAGCTCGGACTGCCTGGCCGCGAGGGCGTTGCCGGCGGCCTGCGCGGCGTCCTGGAGGCGGGCCAGCTCGCCTTCGGCCGCGTTGAGCTGCTGCTGCTTGGCCGCGAGCTGGGCCTGGACGTCCCGGGCCTGCGACTGCAGCTGCGCGGCCTCGGCCTCTGCCGCAGCGAGCTGGGCCTGCAGCGGTGCGAGCTGGTCCTCCAGGGCCTGCTTCCGGTCCTTGAGGTCCGCAATCTTCTGCTGCGCCTCGGCTGCGGCCTGGGCAGTGCCTGCCTGCTCGTCCGTGACCCGGGCGAGATCCTTGGCTGCGGCCTCGAGGGCCGTATCGAGCTTCCGGCCTTCCGCGTCGAGAGCGGCAATGTCCTGGCTGGTGGCGGTGATTTGCCGTGCCAACGAATCCGCGGTCTGCTCCAGTCCGGCGCGTTCGGAGGTCAGGCGGGTGATGAGCCCGGCGTTCTTGCGGGCAGCAGCCTTAAGCAGGTTTTCCTGTACACTCCCGCGGTGGGCCAGTTGGTTCACCACGCCATTGCACATGCCGGTGGCCGGACCGGGAGCTGCCTGCGCCTGCGTGGCGAAGACCAGCATGCCGGTGAACATGCCGGGCAGCACCAGGGCACAGGTGACCCGGCGCGTGAAAGCAGATGCCGCAGCGGTGTTGAGCATTAAGACCCCCAGTCAGATGAAATGGATGCGTTCGTCCCTGACCGCATCCGGTTAAACCTTATTTGGACCGGCAGCCAAGCGATTGAGTAGTACTTACGGGTAGGACTACTTGTTTTACTCAGCGGTTTCCCCGCAGGTACTACCTGGCTGGAGCCCGGGGTCCGGCGGACCTGCGGGCGGAGCGGGTGCGTGGGGGACCGAACGGGCTGGGCGGGCCGGGCAGTAGCGGTGCGGGGCCGCCGGTGGTTTTTCGTTGCAGCTCCATAACGATCCAACTTTGAAACGTCTCTTTTATACCGCTCCAGGACGCCGCGGACTACCCTCGTAGACACGTCAGCGCGCCACTGAAAGGAACCGCCTTGCGGCGGCTACTATGAAGGCGCGTGCCAGTCCTTCCGCGTCAGCGCTGAGGGCAATTTCTACACTCATACTCAAGGAGGCGGAATGCGTTTCGGACGTACTTCCAAAGCTATCGGCGTCGCGGCGGTCGCGGCCCTGGCGCTAAGCGCCTGTGCTTCGGCCGGGGGCGGCTCCAGCGCCACGGAAAGCGCCGGTGGTTCCCAGGCCGGTGGGTCGATCAGCGTCGCTGAAACCAACGCGTTCAGTTCGTTTAACTCGGATTCCGCCAAAGGCAATTCCGACATCAACGGCAAGATCGCCTACATGACGCGGGGCGGCTTCTACTACATCGACAACGAGCTCAAAGTCGTGCGGAATGAAGAATTCGGTACCTATGAAAAGGTTTCCGACGACCCGCTCGTGGTGAAGTACACGGTCAAGGACGGCGTCAAGTGGTCCGATGGCAACCCCATTGATGCCGGCGACCTGCTGCTGAACTGGGTCGTCGAATCCGCCTTCGCGAACGATGCCAAGACCAACGCGGACGGCAAGGTCACCAGCGGGACGAACTACTTCGACTTCGCCGGCGATACCAGCGGCCTGAACCTGACCAAGCAGCCCGAAATCGGCGACGGCGGCCGTTCGATCACGCTCACCTACTCCAAGCCGTATGCCGACTGGGAAACTGCGTTCGGCGGCCTCAACGACGGCGGCATCGGCCTGCCCGCCCATGTGGTGGCCAAGAAGGCCGGCCTGGCGGACGAGCAGGCTCTGGTGGACCTGATCCAGGGCCTGAAGAAGGGGGACCCGGAGAAGCCGGCCAAGGAGAACGCCCAGCTGAAGAAGGTGGCGGACGTCTGGAACACGGCGTTCGACACGAAGTCCCTGCCGAGCGACTCCTCGCTCTACCTCTCCAGCGGTCCCTTCATCGTGGACAGCATCACCCCGGACCAGTCCGTCACCCTGGTCCGCAACGACTCCTACACCTGGGGTCCGGAACCGAAGGCCAGCGAAATCACCGTCCGGTTCATCGGGGCCGCCCCGGACCAGGTCCAGGCGCTCAAGAACGGCGAGGTGGACATCATCGCCCCGCAGCCGTCCGCCGATACCGTCGAACTGCTCAAGGCCATCGACGGGGTCACCGTCGACGTCCAGGACCAGCTCGCCTATGACCACATCGACCTGAACTACTCCGGGGTGTTTGCCGACCCGGCTGTCCGCGAGGCCTTCATGAAGGTGGTGCCGCGCCAGGCGATCGTGGACCGCATCGTCAAGCCGCTGAAGCAGGACGCGTCCCCGCTGGATTCGCAGTTCTTCGTCCCCGCCCAGGAGGCCTACAAGCCGTCAGCGGCGGACAACGGCTCCTCCGCCTACGCGGACGTGGACATCGAAGGTGCCAAGAAGCTGCTCGATGGCAAGACTCCCGAAGTGCGCATCATGTACAACAAGGACAACCCGAACCGGGCGGATGCCTACTCGCTGATCCAGGAATCGGCCGCGAAGGCCGGCTTCAAGATCGTCGACGCCGGCCTGGGTGCCTCCGACTGGAGCGCCGCGCTCGGCGGCGGCACCTACGACGCCACGATTTTCGGCTGGACCAACCCCGGGGTCGGTGTCTCGGGTGTGCCGCAGATCTTCAAGACCAATGCCGGCTCCAACTTCAACGGTTTCTCCAACAAGGAAGCCGACAAGCTGATGAACGAGCTGATCGTCACCACGGACAAGGCCAAGCAGGACCAGCTCGTCACCCAGATCGACAAGCTGGTCTGGGCCTCCTACTACGGCGTGCCGCTCTTCCAGTCGGTGGGCCTGGATGCCTACAACAGCGACCGCATCGAGGGCGTGAAGTACCAGCCCAACCAGACGGGTGTCTTCTGGAACTTCTGGGAGTGGGGGGTCAAGGGCTAGGCAGCCTGCAGGCTGAACCGGTAGTTCCGATGTTCCCCTGAACCGGATGCGAGGCGCCGGGACCGAGAGCACCATGGTCCCGGCGCCTTGCGATATTCCGGCCCGAATGCCACGTGCATTAAACTCCCTGTGATAATGCCGGATCCACAGGACCCGCATAGATCCAATCGAGGCAACAGACACCATGGTGACCTATATCGTGCGGCGGCTGTTCACCGCCGTGCTCATCCTCCTCGGAGCGTCGTTCGTCGTTTACCAGCTGACCGCGCTCTCCGGCGACCCCCTGCATGACCTGCGGGAGTCCAATTCCCCGAACAAGGAACAGTTGATCCAGCAGCGCATCGAACTGCTGAACCTGGATGTTCCCGCACCGGTCCGCTACTTCCAGTGGCTTGGCGGCGCGGCCCGCTGCATCATTCCGGCCCAGTGCGACCTCGGCTATGCCATCAATGGCCAGCCCGTCACCGAAGCGCTCGGCCGGGCCATGGGCATGACGATCCTGCTGGTCAGCGCCGCCGCCATCCTCGCCATCGTGATCGGCGTGTCGCTCGGCATTGCCACCGCGCTGCGCCAGTACAGCACGCTGGACTACGGCGTGACGTTCATGGCCTTCCTGTTCTTCTCCCTGCCGGTCTTCTGGGTGGCGGTCCTGCTCAAGGAATTTGCTGCCATCGGATTCAACAACTTCCTGCGCGATCCGGAAATACCACTGCAGGCCGTCCTGCTGATCGCTCTGGTGAGCGCCGTGGTCTGGTTCGTGTGCGCCTCCGGTACGCTGCTGCGCCGGCTGGCGGCCGCCGGCATCGGCTTCGTGCTGGCGGCCGTGGTGCTGTGGGTCCTCTCCGCCACTGATTGGTTCGCCGCCCCGGGGTTGGGCCTGGTCCTGATTGCCCTCACCGGCGTCGCCATTGCCTTCGGCACCACCCTGCTGACCGCCGGGCTGAAGAACCGCAAGGCCCTGTACGCGGCGCTGATCAGCGCCGGCGTCGGCATTGTCCTGTACTTTCCCATCCAGCCACTGCTGGCACAGGCTACCGGCCTGATGATCTTCCTGCTGGCCGTGGCGACCATCCTGGTGGGCCTTGCCGCCGGCTACCTGCTGGGCGGCTACGACCGCCGCCAGAGCATGAACGCCGCGGCACTGACCGCTTTCCTGACCGGCGCGCTGATCCTGCTGGACAGGTTCATGCAGGCTTGGCCCGCCTACGTGGACAATTCTCGGATCAAGGGCCGCCCGATCGCCACCATCGGCTCGGAAACCCCCAATCTCCGGGGCGACTTCTGGATCCAGGGCATCGACACCTTCACCCATCTGCTGCTGCCCACGGTCGCGCTGCTGCTCATCTCGCTGGCCTCGTACAGCCGCTATTCGCGCTCGTCGATGCTGGAGATCATGAACATGGACTACATCCGCACCGCCCGGGCGAAGGGCTTGAGCGAGCGCACGGTGGTGATGCGCCACGCGTTCCGGAACGCGCTGATCCCGATCGCCACCATCGTCGCGTTTGACATTGGCGGCCTGATCGGCGGGGCGGTGATCACCGAAAACGTGTTCGCCTTCGCCGGGATGGGCCAGCTGTTCATTCAATCGCTGCAGCGGGTTGACCCCAACCCGGTCATGGGGGTCTTCCTCGTCACCGGCATCGTAGCGCTGGTATTCAACCTGATCGCGGACCTCGTCTACTCCGCGCTGGATCCGCGAGTGAGGGTAAAGGCATGACAACCGCCGCCAAGACAGACAAGGCTCTGGCCAAGCTCCAGAAAGAGCCCAAGCCGCCTAAGCCCGGCAAGTCCGGGACGGCGGCCGGGGAAAAGGCGGGCCTGAGCCAGGGCCAGATCGTCCGCAAACGGTTCCTGGGCAATACCGGCGCCGTGATCAGCCTGGTGCTGCTCGCACTGATCCTGCTGCTGGCATACAGCGCGGGCGGCTTCTTCGGCATCCCCGGCTGGTGGAAGTACACCCACAACCAGGTCAACGACCTGGTCAACGGCGGCGCCCCCACGCTGCAGCTGTTCCCGTTCAGCCTCGGCGAGCATCCCTTTGGCCAGGACCGGCTGGGCCGCGACACCTTCGCCCAGACCATGCGCGGGGTGCAGATTTCCGTGGCCGTCATGTTCATCATCGGCCTGGTGGGCGGATTCGTCGGCGTGGTCATCGGCGCCGCGGCCGGCTATTTCCGCGGCTTCGTCGAGAGTGTGCTGATGCGCCTGACCGACGTCGTCATCATCATCCCGCTGATCATCCTCGCGGCAGTCCTCGGCCAGCTGGCGGGCAGCAGGGTTCCGGCCGGTGTCCAGCCGTACGTCCTCGGACTGCTGGTCGGCGTGGCGGTCTGGACCGGGCTGGCGCGGCTGGTACGTGCCGAATTCCTGTCCCTGCGCGAGCGCGAATTCGTCGATGCAGCGCGCATCGCCGGCGCCTCCAGCACACGGATCATCTTCAAACACATCCTGCCCAACGCCGTCGGCGTGATCATCGTCAGCGTGACGCTGAGCATGTCCTCGGCCATCCTGCTCGAAACCAGCCTGTCCTACATCGGCATGGGCGTGAAGGCGCCGGATGTGTCGCTGGGCCTGCTGATCAGCCAGAACCAGGAGGCATTCTCCACCCGGCCCTGGCTGTTCTGGTGGCCGGGCATGTTCATCGTGGCCATCTGCCTCTGCGTGAACTTCATCGGCGACGGCCTGCGGGACGCCTTCGATCCGCGGCAGAAGAAGTTCAACTCCAAACGGGCCAAGGACGCACCGGTCCAGTCGCCGGTGCCGACGCCGTCCGGACCCGGACAGCTCACCGATGCCTAGGGACCGTGGCGGGTCCGCTGGGACCCGGGCCGCGGGGAGGTCCGGGCCGGCCGCGGGGAGTGGGGTGCACCCGCTCCTACCTCTAGTTGGCCAGGCTTGCCGCGGCCGCCGCCAGCAGGACCGCGCCCACCGTGATCAAGGTCCAGTTCGGTCGCACCTGGACCGCGGCGGTCCCGGCATCCCCGGCCTCCACCGTGCCGGCAGCGAGCAGTTCGCTCCAGCGCTTGCGTACGTGGTAGGCGGCCGCTCCGGAATCCGAACTGGTCAGGTCGCCGGGCCGGATGGAACCGGCAGGACCGTAGGTAGTGTCCGGCAGCCCGCTGGCGTGCTCGACCCGCGCCCGGTGGACGCCGAAGATGCCGGGGGCCGGTGCCGCCCAGGCCGTGTATTTGCGCCGCGGCGTGACCAGGGTCAGGGCATAGCGGGTATCCACGGTCGCCAGGGCCTGCCACGGAACCTTGATCGTGGACAGCGGATTGCGCAGCGTCACCCCCGTTTCGTCCACGACGACGGCGGGGTACCAGGCCAGCCACCAGGCCAGGTAGGCCAGAGCCGCCAGCGGGACGGCCTGGAGCAGCCCGGCCGCCCCGCCGCCGGCGGACACGGCCAGGCCTGCCGAGGCCACCAGCCACACCCCGCCGGTGATCCAGGGCGCAGAGCGCGGCCGGAAGACCGTGCGGGCATCAGTTTCGGAGGAAGCCATGCCTCCATCGTTTCAGGATTTTGGACCGGGCACATCCGGCGCCCGGTGGAAGGACATTTGCAGCCATGAGCGACGTCTTCGATATCTCCGACGAGGCCCCGGCACCACACGCCGGGCAGGTGCCGGTGCTTCAGGTCCGCGGGCTGTCCGTGGACTTCGGCGTGGACAAGGAATGGGTGCCGGCTGCGGTCGACCTGGACTACGAGGTTGCCGCCGGCGAAGTGCTGGCGATCGTGGGGGAGTCGGGCTCCGGCAAGAGCGCCAGCTCGATGGCCCTGCTCGGCCTGCTGCCCGCCAACAGCAGGGTGCGCGGCAGCGTCAAGCTCAACGGCCGGGAACTCCTGGGCCTGAGCCCGGCCAAGCTGCGCCAGCTGCGCGGCAACGACGTGGCGGTGATCTTCCAGGAACCAATGACGGCGATGAACCCGGTGTACACCATCGGTTTCCAGATAGTGGAGACCATCCGGCTGCACAATGCCGTCTCGCCGGACGAGGCCAAGGTGCGCGCCCTGCGGATGCTCGAACTGGTGGAAATGCCGGATCCCGAGAAGGCCTTCCGGTCCTATCCCCACCAGCTCTCCGGCGGCCAGCGGCAGCGGGCGATGATTGCCCAGTCCCTGTCCTGCGATCCAAAGCTGGTGATCGCGGACGAGCCGACCACCGCCCTGGACGTGACGGTGCAGGCCGAAATCCTGGACCTGCTGCGCAACCTGCGTACCAAGCTGGACAGCGCCATCGTGCTGATCACCCACGACATGGGCGTGGTGGCGGACCTGGCCGACCGGATCGCGGTGATGCGGCGCGGGCATATCGTGGAAACCGGAACGGCGGTGGAAATCTTCAATAATCCGCGGCACGAATACACCCAGGCGCTGCTGGCCGCGGTCCCGCACCTGGGCATGGCCCAGGACAGCACCGGCGCGGCCGCCGAGGACGTGGATATCAACGCGGCACTCGCCGCCGCGACCGGCGCCTCGCTGGAGGACGTGGACGACGCCGAACTGCGCCGCCGCGAGCGCGAGAACGCCGAGGCGCTGGCCCAGGCGGAAGCAGAGGCGGAGAAAGCTGCCGGGACACCCATCCTGCAGCTGTCCGGCGTCGCCATCGACTATCCGAAACAGGGCCGCGTGCCTGCCTTCCGCGCGGTGGAAGGCGCCAGCCTGGCCATCTACCCGGGCCAGGTCCTCGGGTTGGTTGGGGAGTCCGGTTCCGGCAAGACCACCATCGGCCGTGCCGCCGTCGGGCTGCTGCCGGTGGCCGCCGGCTCGCTGAAGGTGGCCGGCCAGGAGATCGCCGGCGCCAAACGCCGGCAGCTGCAGTCGCTGCGCCGCCAGGTGGGCATGGTCTTCCAGGACCCGTCCTCGTCGCTGAACCCGCGGTTGCCTATCGGCGAGAGCATCGGCGAGCCCATGTACCTGGCCGGTACCGCCAAGGGTGCGGCCCTGCAGCATCGGATCGAGACGCTGCTGGACCAGGTGGAGCTGCCGCGTTCCTACCGCAACCGGTATCCGCACGAGCTCTCCGGCGGGCAGAAGCAACGTGTGGGCATTGCCCGCGCCCTGGCCTTGAAGCCCCAGCTGATGGTCGCCGACGAGCCGACGTCGGCGCTGGACGTATCGGTCCAGGCCAAGGTGCTGGAGCTGTTCCGGAACCTGCAGCGGGAACTGGGTTTTGCGTGCCTGTTCGTCACCCACGACCTGGCGGTGATCGATGTGCTGGCGGACCGGATCTGCGTGATGCAGCGCGGCCGGATCGTCGAGCAGGGCACCCGCGACGAGATCCTGCGCAACCCGCAGGAACCGTACACCCAGCGCCTGCTGGCGGCCGTGCCGCTGCCGGACCCGGATAAGCAGCGCGAACGCCGCGAACTGCGCGCCCAGCTGCTTGCCATCGAGTCCTCGTGAACCCCGTTTAGGTCAATGGTGGCACTGGGCCGTAGAATGGAGTGCCCACCCGCATCCGGGGGGCGCTGGCAGGCTGCACGTGATTCGCAGGGCGGATCACTTCCTGCAGGCCCAGAACCCACGCCAACCACGGAAGAGTAATACCGCATGTCTGAAATGACCGCGTCGACGCAGAGCGCCGTTCGCAGCGACCTTCGAAACGTCGCTATCGTTGCCCACGTCGACCACGGTAAGACCACCCTGGTTGACGCCATGCTGCGCCAAACCGGCGCCTTCTCCACCCACGCCGCGGTGGAGGAGCGCGTGATGGACTCAGGTGACCTGGAGCGCGAAAAGGGCATCACTATCCTGGCCAAGAACACCACGGTGTTCTACTCCGGTCCCTCCGCCGAGGGCAATACCATCACCATCAACGTGATCGACACCCCGGGCCATGCCGATTTTGGCGGCGAGGTGGAGCGCGGCCTGTCCATGGTGGACGGCGTTGTGCTGCTTGTTGACGCCTCCGAGGGCCCGCTGCCGCAGACCCGCTTCGTGCTGCGCAAGGCACTGGCGGCCAAGCTGCCGGTGGTCCTGCTCGTGAACAAGACGGACCGCCCTGATGCGCGCATTGACGGCGTCGTCGCTGAATCCATGGACCTGCTGCTGGGCCTGGCCTCGGATCTGGCCGACGAGGTGCCGGATCTGGACCTGGATGCCGTGCTTAACGTTCCGGTGGTCTACGCTTCGGGCAAGCTCGGCCGCGCCTCGCTGGAGCAGCCGGCCGACGGCACCGCCCCGGACAACGAGGACTTGGAGCCGCTCTTCTCCACAATCATGGAGCACATCCCGGCCCCGACTTACAATCCCGACGGGGTCCTGCAGGCGCATGTGACCAACCTGGACGCTTCCCCGTTCCTGGGCCGCCTCGCGCTGCTGCGCATCTACAACGGCACTCTGAAGAAGGGCCAGCAGGTCGCCTGGGCACGGCACGACGGCGAACTGAAGAACGTGCGCATTTCCGAGCTGCTGGCCACCAAGGGTTTGACCCGTGTTGCGGCCGAGTCCGCCGGCCCGGGCGAGATTGTCGCCGTCGCCGGCATCGAAGACATCACCATTGGCGAAACACTGACGGATTCGGAGAATCCGCAGCCGCTGCCGCTGATTACCGTGGATGACCCCGCCATCTCCATGACCATCGGTATCAACACCTCTCCGCTGGCCGGCCGGGTCAAGGGCGCAAAGGTGACTGCCCGCCAGGTCAAGGACCGGCTGGACAAGGAGCTGATCGGCAACGTTTCCCTGAAGGTGCTCCCGACCGAGCGTCCGGACTCCTGGGAAGTCCAGGGCCGCGGCGAGCTTGCGCTGGCCATCCTGGTGGAGCAGATGCGCCGCGAGGGCTTCGAGCTGACTGTCGGCAAGCCGCAGGTGGTCACCAGGACCATAGACGGCAAGATCCACGAGCCGATGGAGCATATGACCATCGACGTGCCCGAAGAGTACCTGGGCAGCGTGACCCAGCTGCTGGCCGCGCGCAAGGGCCGGATGGTCAACATGGCCAACCACGGCACCGGCTGGGTCCGAATGGAATTCATCGTTCCGGCGCGCGGCCTGATTGGTTTCCGCACCAAGTTCATGACCGACACCCGCGGTGCCGGCATCGCTGCGTCCATCTCCGAGGGCTACGAGCCCTGGGCCGGGCCAATCGAGTACCGGACCAACGGCTCGATGGTCGCCGACCGCTCCGGTGTCGTCACCCCGTTTGCGATGATCAACCTGCAGGAACGCGGTTCGTTCTTCGTTGAGCCGACCTCGGAGGTCTACGAAGGCATGATCGTGGGCGAGAACTCCCGCGCCGACGACATGGACGTCAATATCACCAAGGAAAAGAAGCTCACCAACATGCGTGCCGCTTCCTCGGACACGTTCGAAAACCTTACCCCGCCGCGTCTTCTGACCCTGGAAGAGTCCCTCGAGTTCGCCCGCGAGGACGAGTGCGTCGAAGTCACTCCGGAAGCCATCCGGATCCGCAAGGTCATTCTCGACGCCAACGAGCGCCTGAAGGCCAACCGCTCCCGCGCCAAAGCCTAGCCGCCGAGGGCCCCGCCGCGAGCGTGCGAGCGGTGGGAGGCGGGTAGGCGCTGACCGCCGAGGGCCCCTCCGGTTTCGGCACCGGGGTGCCGGGCTACTACTCTTGAAGACATGACCGAACAGAGGCAGCCCGCCGGACACGATACCGGCGGGCTGCCTCCGGCCGTTAATCAGGACCCGCCGGCGAACCAGTACCTGCCGGCCGCCGGTGCCTCCACGGACGGCACGCGGGCCCGCAGGCGCCCGGCCCGTGCGGGGCTGGGCACCGCCGTCGTCTGCGGTGTCCTCGCCGCCCTGCTCGGCACCGGCCTGCATGGGCAGATCCTCTACCTGGCGGACGGGACGGCCCTGCCATGGGGTGCCGCCGCCGCGCTGCTGCTCGCCCTGGCCTTGTTGGTCTGGGCCGGGGTGCGGGCCGGCAGCGTGCTGATGGCGGGAGTGGCCGGGCTGATCGCGTATGTGCTGGTCGGCCTGATGGCCACCGGGATGGGCCAGGAGCCGCTGATCATTACCGCGACGTCGCTGCGGCCGGAGCTGGCGGTGGCCCTGTCCGGGAAGATCTGGGTGGTCGGCCTCGCCGTGGCTACGGTGATCGCCGTCGCTGTCACCGCCTGGGCGCTGAAGCCGCCGCGCAAGGACTGACTCCTCCCTGGAGCCGCCCTGCCGTTGGTTCCTGCCTGGAGCCTCCGTCCCACTCTTGACCCCTGAAGTGGCGGCGCGAAGGACCGGCCGCTCCCGGCAACCATGCCGTTCCGGCCCGGCGTCCGCGCCCGGACGCTCCTGCCCACTGGTGCCACGGTCAAAGTGGGCAGATTCAGGATCTGCCCACCCCGGGCAGGTGAATCTTGGACACGTGTGTACCTGACCCTGTCTCCACAGACCGGAGTCGGCCGCCGCCGGTGCACATTTGCTCCCGTTCCGGAGCGCAGGCGTCCGTTGCTGCGCGTGACCTATGAACTGGCCGTCTATCGGCCCGATAAACTGGTAGCCGTCATCCGCCAGGTCATGCGCCGGCCTGCCCCGAGGCGGCGTTGAACCGAAGGCAGCAGCCCACCTGTTGGACCTAGCCGGTCAGCCGGGAGGGCCTGCGTACCGGGGGCGGGGGAACCTCCTTGGCCGCCACCACCGCATCCAGCGGTATGGACACTTCGCCGCGGCGGGTGCGCACCACGCAGTCGGCCGGACCGGCCCTGACCAGTTCCCCCAGCGCATCGGTCAAGCCGCCCTCGATCCGGTATCGGACCACCACGCGGGTGTCCGGGGCCAAGGTCAGCAACAGCGGGACGGGCTTCACCCCTCCATGGTACGGACGCTGCCGCGCTCTGTTGGATAATGGACGTGGCGCCGCTGCCGGCGCAGCATCTTGAGGAAAGGTACAGGTCCGTGACGTATGTAATCGCGCAGCCATGCGTGGATGTCAAAGACAAGGCTTGCATCGAAGAGTGCCCGGTTGACTGCATCTACGAGGGTGAACGATCCCTCTACATCCATCCGGACGAGTGCGTCGACTGTGGAGCCTGCGAACCCGTCTGTCCGGTGGAAGCCATCTACTACGAGGACGATGTCCCAGACGAATGGGCCGAATACTACAAGGCCAACGTGGAGTTCTTCGAGGATCTGGGGTCTCCCGGCGGTGCTGCCAAGCTCGGCAACACCGGCAAGGACCATCCGATCATCGCCGTCCTACCGCCGCAGAACCAGGGCTGAGCATGAGGGAGTTCGGTCTGCAGCTGCCCGACTATCCATGGAATGCCATGGAACCCTTTAGCAGCAAGGCTTCCCGGCATTCCGGCGGCGTAGTAAATCTGTCGATCGGAACACCCGTCGATCCCACCCCGGCTGTGGTCCAGGAGGCCTTGAAGGCCGCCGCCGACGCCCCCGGTTATCCCACCACCCACGGCACGCCGGCTGTCCGTGAAGCCATCGCCGCCTGGTACGCCCGGCGGCGCGGTGTGCCGGACCTGGATCCGGAAGCCATCATGCCCACCATCGGGTCCAAGGAGCTGGTGGCCTGGCTGCCGCTGCTGCTGGGCCTGGGTCCCGGCGACGTCGTCGTCCGCCCGCGTGTGGCCTACCCGACGTATGATATCGGCGCGAAACTCGCCGGTGCCGAACCGGTGGCCGCGGACGACCTGGACGAACTGGATGCTGCGGTGCGCGCCAAAGTCCGTCTGGTCTGGGTCAATTCGCCGGCCAATCCCACCGGCAGTGTGCGGGACAAGAAGTCCCTGGGCCGGATCGTGGAACAGGCCCGGCAGGCCGGTGCCGTCGTCGCTTCGGACGAGTGCTATGCCGAACTCGGCTGGGGAAGGTGGGACCCGGCCCGCGGCGGGGAGGCCGTGCCCAGCGTGCTGGACCCGGAAGTCGCCCAGGGCAGCCACGAGGGCCTGCTGTCCGTCTATTCGCTGAGCAAGCAGTCCAACCTCGCCGGCTACCGTGCCGCGTTCATCGCCGGCGACGGCGCGCTGATGCCCAACCTGGTCAACAGCCGCAAGCACGCCGGCATGATCGTGCCGTTCCCGGTCCAGGCCGCCATGGCTGCCGCCCTGGCCGACGGCGCACACGTACAGGCGCAGAAAGACCTATACCGCGGCCGGCGCGAACGCCTGCTGCCGGCGCTGGAGAAGTTCGGCCTGCAGATCCACGATTCCGAGGCTGGCCTCTACCTGTGGGGCACCGCGGGCGAGGACACCTGGGCCACGGTGGACCGCTTCGCCCAGCAAGGCATCGTCGTCGGTCCCGGGGTGTTTTACGGGGACCATGGCAAGGGGTTCGTCCGGGTTGCCCTGACGGGAACGGACGAGCGCATCGACGCCGCGGTGGAGCGGCTGGGCTGATTCGCCCGGCCCGCGCCCCGGCCCCGATCACGGGCAGGGGCGCGGCCAGCGTGACGGGCCGGTGACTTGCCGATTAGAAAACTGAGGCCCGATGCAGGTAGCGTCTTATCCGAGTGTGCACGGGTTTGCGGCTCCGATCGGAGCGATGCGTGCGCAGTTGTTTTCGAACACCTCCTGAAGGGGATTCAATGACTGAGCAAAGCGGTGCCTCCCTGCACTATCCGGGTGGCGAGCTGGAACTCCCGCGGCTGAAGGCAGCCGAAGGAAACGACGGCTTCGACGTTTCGAAGCTGCTGAAGCAGACCGGTGCGGTCACATTCGACCCCGGGTTCATGAACACCGCGGCGACCGCCTCGGCCATCACCTACATCGATGGCGACGCCGGCGTGCTGCGCTACCGCGGCTACCCGATCGAGCAGCTGGCCGAGCACTCCAGCTTCCTTGAGGTCTCCTACCTGCTGATCTACGGCAACCTGCCGACGCCGACCGAGCTGGAGAACTTCGATTCTAAGATCCGCCGGCACACCCTGCTGCACGAGGAGCTCAAGGGGTTCTTCAACGGCTTCCCACGGGACGCGCACCCGATGCCGGTGCTGTCCTCCGCGGTGAGCGCGCTGTCGACCTTCTACCAGGACTCCCTGGACCCGTTCGATGACGA
The DNA here is from genome assembly GCF_022012395.1 of Arthrobacter hankyongi. Taxonomy (GTDB): domain Bacteria; phylum Actinomycetota; class Actinomycetes; order Actinomycetales; family Micrococcaceae; genus Crystallibacter; species Crystallibacter hankyongi. The sequence continues at coordinate 16,949 of NZ_JAKLTQ010000026.1, read as the reverse complement.
GCAGGTGGAGCTCTCCACCATCCGGCTGATGGCCAAGCTGCCGGTCATCGCGGCCTACGCGCACAAGAAGTCGATCGGCCAGGCGCTGCTCTACCCGGACAATTCGATGAACCTGGTGGAGAACTTCCTGCGCCTGAGCTTCGGCCTCGCCGCCGAGCCGTATGAACTGGACCCGACGGTAGTCAAGGCCCTGGACCTGCTGCTGATCCTGCACGCGGACCACGAGCAGAACTGCTCCACCTCCACGGTACGTCTGGTGGGGAGCTCCAACGCCAACATGTTCGCCTCCATCTCCGCCGGCATCAACGCGCTCTTCGGCCCGCTGCACGGTGGCGCCAACGAGGCGGTGCTGAACATGCTCCGCCAGATCCAGGCCACCGGCCAGACCCCCGAGCAGTTCATGGAGAAGGTCAAGAACAAGGAAGAGGGCGTGCGCTTGATGGGCTTCGGCCACCGGGTGTACAAGAACTACGATCCGCGCGCCCGCCTGGTCAAGTACACCGCCCACGAGATCCTGGGCAAGCTTGGGGGCAATGACGAGCTGCTGGACATCGCCCTGCGTCTGGAGGAAAAGGCGCTGGCGGACGATTACTTCATCGAGCGCAAGCTGTACCCGAACGTGGACTTCTACACCGGCCTGATCTACAAGGCCATGGGCTTCCCGGAGAAGATGTTCACCGTCCTGTTCGCCATCGGCCGCCTGCCGGGCTGGATTGCCCAGTGGCGCGAGATGATCAAGGATCCGCAGACCAAGATCGGCCGCCCGCGGCAGCTCTACGTCGGCGAGCACGAGCGCAACTACCCGGTCCGCTAACCGTACGACGGCGGAGCGGCGCAGCAGGCGGAAGGCCCCGGAGCAATCCGGGGCCTTCCGTCGTCTCTAAATCGACTTGGCACATAACGACCTTCCCAGCGCTGAAACGGTCGTTATGTGGCAACTCGAATTGGGGAGGCGTGGGGCAGGGGGTCAGTCTGCGTAGCCGTTCGGGTTGTTCTTTTGCCAGCGCCAGTGGTCCGCGCACATGGTGTCCAGGTCCCGCGTGGCTGCCCAGCCCAGTTCCGCCAGCGCCGCACCAGGGTCGGCATAGCTGACGGCCGCGTCCCCGGGCCGCCGGTCGGCGAGTTCGTAGGGGACGGGCGCTCCCGCCGCCCGGCCGAAGGCGTCGAGGACTTCCAGGACGGAGGATCCCTTGCCCGTCCCAAGGTTCCAGCGCCCGACGCCGGGCCGGGACGCAACGTAGTCCAGCGCCGCCAGATGGCCGGCTGCCAGATCCACCACATGGATGTAGTCCCGCACGCCGGTGCCGTCGGGCGTGGGATAGTCGCTGCCGAAGACTCGGACCTTGTCGCGGCGCCCGACGGCCACCTGCGCCACGAACGGCAGCAGGTTGTTCGGCACCCCCGTGGGGTCTTCGCCGATCCGGCCCGAGGGGTGGGCGCCCACTGGGTTGAAGTAGCGCAGCATGGCGATCCGCCAGCGGCTGTCCGCGGCCCCCAGATCGCTGAGGATGTCCTCGATCTGTTCCTTGGTCCGTCCGTAGGGGTTGGTCGCGTCCAGCGGCATCTTCTCTGTCAGCGGCACCTCTTCGGTGGCGCCGTACACGGTCGCCGAAGAGCTGAAGACCAAGGTGCGTACCCCATGCGCGTCCATGCAGCGCAGCAGGTTCAGGGTGCCGCCGACGTTGTTGCGGTAGTAGCGCAGCGGCTCGGCCACCGATTCACCGACGGCCTTCAGCCCGGCGAAATGGATTACCGCCTCCACCTGCTCCGCGGCGAACGCGGCGTCCAGTCCTGCCTCGTCGAGCAGGTCCACCCGGTGGAAGCGGGCGGACCGTCCGGTCAGTTCCTCGATCCGGCGCAGGGACTCGGTGCTGGAGTTGGACAGGTTGTCCAGGACGACGACGTCGTGCCCGGCTTCGAGCAGGGCGAGGGTGGTGTGTGAACCAATGTAGCCGGTTCCCCCGGTGACCAGTATCTTCATGGTTCCCAGCCTATCGGTTTGTTTTGCCGGCGGATCGAGGCCGGTCTCCGGCACTGTGGCCGCCCTCCGGCGCAAGGTCTACAGTGGATTTATCAACGTACGGGCGCGAAAGGATTCATGCCAGTATGCACGAGACCGGCGGACCGGGATGGCGGATATCCTCCGACACCTCCGGACAAATGCTCATAGCCTTATATCTGAAGGATGTCGCCGGGCTGGTCGGAGCAGGAACTCCGGCCCTGTGCGCCGCCAAGCCCGAAGTTCGTCGGGCGGATCCGCGGCAGCTCACCGCCCATGTAGGCGGTACCGGGGCATTGCGCAGCGAATGGGAGCAATGGTGGTCCCTGCTGCTTGCGGAGGACCCGGACATCATGGCGGCGTTGGCACCGCCGTCCTTCCCGGCATTTACGGACAGTCCGGCGCTGCAGAAGCTGCTGCAGGCCCACTTCGGCGCAGCCATCACCTGGGCCCGCGAGCGGATGAGCGAATACCGTGTCCTTACCCAGGAGCGGGAGGCCAGCGGCAAGGACAAGCTGATCGGCCGGCTGGTCCAGGACCGGGAGATGGAACTCGGCCGCGGCGCCCGCAGTTTCGAGCTGAAGCTGATCGAGCTGCCGCTGGGCGAGCCGCGCGCCTGGTACGTGGAGCCGGACCGGGTACTGCTGTGCCAGACACTGCTCGACGACGAACAGGACTTCCGCAGCTACCTCCAGCCGATCATTGAACTGCTCGTCTGACCCGGCGGAGCTGCCGCTCTAGGGCCGGTCTGCCAGGGTGATCTGCACGTTGGGGGTGTTCCGGCCGGTCGGCTGCCAGCCGCCGTCCTGCCTGGTCCAGCCCAGGCCTGCATAGTCCACGGACTCGATTTGCAGCTCGTCGGCGGTGGCTACCGCCCATTGCGCCACAGCCCAGCCGGTGGGGCCCGCCGCGGCAACCGCCACGGAACCGTCCCCGGCCACCGTCTCCAGCGCGGGATACGACGATTCCAGCTGCGCCGCCACGGTAGCCGGGTCGCCGGCAGCCGTCGCCCGCTTCAGCACGCAGGTCAGTGCGGCGGGGGAGTGCCCGGTCAGGGCCGAGGCGAAGGCCTTCCCTTCGGCCTCGTGGTCCGCATAAGCCTCCGGGTAGGCGCTGCGCTGGACCCGCTGGGCGGCCTCGGTGACGGACATTTGTTCGTAGCCGTCCACCTTCTGAAGTTCGGTAAAGAACCTGTTGGCCGCATAGACCGGGTCCATCACTTCCGCTTCCGTGCCCCAGCCTTGGGACGGACGCTGCTGGAAGAGCCCGCGCGAATCGGGCCCGGCTTTGTCGCCATAGTCCAGGTTCCGTAGCTTGGATTCCTGGATGGCGGTGGCCAGCGCAATCGAAGCGGCACGGGCCGGCAGGCCCCGCTGCAGTGAAATGCCGGCGATCAGCGCCGCGTTGGCCGCCTGGTCCGGAGCCAGGTTGAAGGTTTCATCGCCGGCCGCCGCGGTGCACCGCTCAAGGACCAGTATCTGGGACTGTTCAAGGTAGGAGGCGGCCGCATAGATGCCCCCGCCGATCAGGGCGAGGCACAGCGGCAGCGCGATCAGTCTGCGCTGCCGCCGTGTCCGTAACGCTGTGGAAATTGCCGGCTCCTAGTTGGCGTGCAGGGCAGCGTTCAGTTCGACGGTCTGTCCCTTGCGCGGCAGGACCTCGACGACGCCGGTGACCGAATTGCGGCGGAAGAGCAGGTTGGACACCCCGGACAGTTCCACGGCTTTGGCCTGGCGGCTGTCGCCGCCGGCATCCAGCACAGCCACGCGGGTGCCGGCGGTGACGTAGAGTCCGGCCTCGACCACACAGTCGTCCCCGATGCTGATGCCGACGCCCGAGTTGGCGCCGAGCAGCACACGCTCGCCGATGGTGATGCGCTCCTTGCCGCCGCCGGACAGGGTGCCCATGATCGAGGCGCCGCCGCCGACGTCGGAACCGTCCGCCACGACCACGCCGGCGGAAATGCGGCCCTCGACCATGGAGGTGCCCAGGGTGCCCGCGTTGAAGTTGACGAAGCCCTCATGCATCACCGTGGTCCCGGCCGCCAGATGGGCGCCGAGCCGCACCCGGTCCGCGTCGGCGATGCGCACTCCGGCGGGGACCACATAATCCACCATGCGCGGGAATTTGTCCACGCCGTAGACCGTGACCGGACCGCGGCGGCGCAGCCGCAGCCGGGCCGCTTCGAAGTCGTCGGCGGAGCAAGGCCCGAAGTTGGTCCACACCACGTTGGCCAGTAGGCCGAAAATGCCGTCCATGTTCAGCGTGTTGGGAGCGGCCAGCCGGTGGGAGAGCAGATGCAGGCGCAGGTAGGCATCGGCAGTGTCAGCCGGTGCGTCGTCCAGGTTGATGCTGCGGCTGACCACCTCGAGGCGGGTGCCCCGGGCAGTGTCTTCGCCGTCGGCGGCAATCCCGGCCAGTTCGGCCGCGGCGGGGTCGTCTCCAGCCGGAGCCGCACCGAGTGCGGGGCGCGGATACCAGACGTCCAGGATGGTGCCGTTCGCGGCCACCGTGGCCAGACCCGTACCGTGGGCGGTGCGTGGGGAAGCGGTAGCAGAAGTGCTCTCAGTCATGCGCTCCAGTCTAGCGGCCGAGGGACCCGCCCTGAGCGCAGCGAAGGGTGGGAGGCCGCTGGACGCTACGGGAGTACGCTCCCCAGTCCGTCGACTTCGTCGCCGTGCCGGTTCCCGCGCGTCCTCCCTGGCCGAGGGACCCGCCGCAGACGCAGCGGCCGCTGGGTAACCTAGGGAAGTGACTACTTCCACACCCGCACTGGACCTGCACGCCGACGTCGCCGACCTGACCGCGGCGCTGATCGACATCGAGAGCGTTTCCGGCAACGAGGCGGCCTTGGCGGACGCCGTCGAGTCCGCCTTGCGGGAACTGGGACACCTTCAGGTGCTGCGCGACGGCGACGCCTTGCTGGCCCGGACCAACCTTGGCCGGGCCGAACGCGTCATCCTGGCCGGGCATCTGGACACGGTGCCGCTGCCGGCGGTACCGGGATCGCGGGGCACCGTGCCATCGAGCTGGCAGGACGGATTGCTCTACGGCCGTGGCGCCACGGACATGAAGGGCGGCGTGGCGGTACAGCTGGCCCTGGCCGCCTCGCTGGCCGCACCGACCCGTGACGTGACCTACGTTTTCTATGACCACGAGGAAGTCCAGGCTTCGCTCAGCGGTCTTGGCCGGCTGGTCCGGAACCAGCCGGAGCTGCTGCAGGGTGACTTTGCCATTCTGCTCGAGCCCACCGACGGGACCGTGGAAGGCGGCTGCAACGGCACCATCCGTCTCGAGGCACGCACGGTCGGCAAGGCGGCCCACTCGGCTCGGGCGTGGATGGGGCAGAACGCCATCCACGCGGCGGCCGAAATCCTGGTCCGGCTCCGCGACCACGAGCCGGCAACCGTCACCGTGGACGGGCTGGATTACCGGGAGAGCCTCAACGCCGTGAAGATCCACGGCGGGACGGCCGGCAATGTGATTCCGGACCATGCCGTCGTCGAAATCAATTACCGCTTTGCGCCGGACAAGACGCCGGATGACGCCGAAGCCTACGTCCGCCGGCTCCTGGACGGCTTCGCCGTCGTCCGCACGGACGCTGCCGCCGGTGCCCGGCCGGGTCTGGACCACCCAGCCGCGGCGGATTTTGTCCGGGCCGTCGGGCAGGAGCCGAAGCCCAAGTACGGTTGGACCGACGTCGCACGCTTCAGCGAACTGGGGATCCCGGCCGTCAACTTCGGTCCCGGGGACGCGCTGCTGGCACACACGGACAACGAGCATGTCAGCGCCGAGGCCATCCGCGCCTGCCTGGCCGCGCTGCGGACCTGGCTGGGCTGACCGGGCCGTAGCTCAGACCTGCGGGATGCCGGTTCCCGCCGGCGCCACGAGGTGTGTTCCCGCAGCGATCTTCCGGCTGTGCGACATCCGCCACTCCACCCACTTGGCGACGCCGGCCAGCAGCAGGCACAGGCCGATGTAGATGACGGCCGCCACCATGGCTGCCGGAATGATGGGGGAGCCGTACTGGACCTGCGACCCGAAGAACTTGGCCTGGAACAGGATCTCGTCATAGGTCACGATGAAGCCCAGCGCCGTGTCCTTGAGGATGACCACCAGCTGGGACACGATGACCGGCATCATGGCCCGCACCGCCTGCGGCAGCAGGATGCTGCTCATCACGTTGCTCTTGGTCAGCCCGATCGCGTAGCCGGCCTCCGACTGCCCGCGGGGCAGCGACTGGATGCCGGCGCGGAAGACTTCGGCCAGGACCGAGCCGTTGTACAGGGTCAGGCCGGTGACGACGGCGATGAACGGGGTAATGCCCTGTACCCCGAGCGGGGGCAGGCCATAGTAGATGATCATCATCAGGATCAGCAGCGGGATGGCGCGGAACAGTTCGGTGAACCAGTGGCAGGGGGTGTTAATCCACCGCCGTTCGGACAATCGGCCGACGGCGAGCACCAGGCCGAGCACCAGGCTCAGCACCGTGGCGGCGGCAAAGGCCTGCAGCGTGTTGCCGATTGCCCCGAGAATTGTCTGCTGCACCAGGGGGAAGGTGAAGATCCGCCATTTGGTGGCGGAGAACTGGCCCGTCTCGGCGAACTTGTAGAGCACGAACGCCAGGATGGCCAGCACCACGATGACGGTGAGCACCGCCAGCCACTTGTTGCGTCGGACGGCCGCGGGGCCGGGCGCGTCAAAGAGGACGGAGCTCATCGGGTTACCTGCCATTTCTTTTCGAAGTGGTGCTGGATCGCGGAGAGCAGCGCGACCAGGACCACGAAGACGAACGCCACCCAGAGCAGCACGACGATGGCCGGTTCACCGCGTTCGGACAGATTCGCGCGGATGGCGCCGGCTTCGGCCACCGAGAAACCGGCCGCCACGGTGGTGTTCTTCAACAGTGCGATGAAGACGCTGATCATTGGCGGCATCACCGCACGGAAGGCCTGCGGCAGGATGACCAGGCTGAGCGACTGCATGAAGGGCAGCCCGATCGCGCGGGCCGCCTCTGCCTGACCCAGCGGCACCGTGTTGATGCCGGCGCGCAGCGTCTCGGCCACATAGGTTGCCGTGTACAGCGTCAGCGCGATGATGGCCAGCACCGGGTAGGAGAGCTCCGCCAGGCCCAGCTTGGGATAGCCGAAGACGAAGAAGAAGAAGATTAGCGTCAGCGGCGTGTTGCGCACGATGTTCACGTACACGGTTCCCATCGCCCGCATCACCGGGACGGGGGATACGCGCATGCCTCCCACGATGGTGCCGAGGATCAGGGCGAAAACGGCGGAGACGACGAAGAGGATGGCCGTGTTCTTGAATCCGGTGGTGAAGATGTCGAGGTTGTTCAGCAGAGTGTCCACAGATCGCTGCCACTTCCGGGCCGGGCGGTGGTGCGGCCGCGCAAGCCGCCGCACCACCGCGGTCCTGGTGTTTAGTAGTTGTCCACTGCCGGTTGTTCCACCTTGGTGCCGGATTGGCCCAAGGTCTGGTCGTAGATCTTGGTCCAGGTGTCATTGCCGTTGGTGAACATCTCGTTGATGTGCTTGCGCAGCACATCGTCGCCCTTCTTCAGGCCGACGCCGTACTTCTCCACCGTGAACGGCTCGCCGACTACCTTCAGGTGTTCCGGATCCTGGGCCGCATAGCCGATCAGGATGGCCTGGTCGGTGGTGACCGCATCCACCTGGCCGTTGTTCAGCGCGTCGATGCATTGCGAGTAGGTGTCGAATTCGGTGGTCTTGGTATCGGGGAAGTTTTCCTTGATGTTCTGGATCGGGGTGGAACCCGTGGCGGAGCAGACGTTCTTGCCCGCCAGATCCTTTTCGGAGTTGATGCTGGTGTTGTCCTTCTTCACCAGCAGGCCCTGCCCGGTCTCGAAGTACGGCCCGGCGAAATCAACGGACTGCTTGCGCTTGTCGGTGATGGAGTAGGTGCCGACGTAGTAATCGATGTCCCCGTTGACGATCGCGGATTCGCGGTTCGCCGAGGGGATGGCCTTGTACTCGATCTTGTCCGCGGGGTAGCCCAGGTCCGCGGCAATCCAGCGGGCAATTTCGATGTCGAAGCCGCTGTATTCGCCCGTAGCCGCGTCCTTGAAACCGAGGCCGGGCTGGTCCTGCTTGACGCCGATGACCACCTTGCCGTCCTGCTTGATCTTGTCGAACGTGGGGCTGCCGTCCAGCGATACGTTGCTCGCCACCGTGTACGGTGCGCTGGCAGCGGTTTCACCGCCGCCCCCGCCACTGCCGCCCCCGCCACAGGCGGTGAGGGCCAGGGCGGCCACCGCCAGCGACGCCAGCAGGCCTGCCTTTTTCTTTGCGGGCTTCATACAACTTCCTTTCTGGTGGCCGGCTCCGGATTATGCGGTTCGGTAGTCCGTGCCGGCACGGATCGGAGTGGTTACTTCAGGATCTTGGAGAGGAATTCCTGGGCCCGGAGGCTCCGCGGGTTGGTGAAGAACTGCTCCGGGGTGTCCTGCTCGACGATTTCCCCGTCCGCCATGAAGACAACCCGGTTGGCAGCCTTGCGGGCGAAACCCATCTCGTGGGTCACGACCACCATCGTCATGCCCTCGGCGGCCAGTTCCACCATGACGTCGAGGACTTCGTTGATCATTTCCGGGTCCAGCGCCGAGGTCGGTTCGTCGAAGAGAATGACCTTGGGTTTCATGGCCAGAGCACGGGCGATCGCCACGCGCTGCTGCTGTCCGCCAGAGAGCTGCGCGGGAAGTTTTTCGGCTTGGGTGGCCACGCCGACCCGGGTCAGCAGGTTCGTGGCGAGTTCCTTGGCATCGGCCGGCCGCATGTTCTTGACCTTGATCGGCCCCAGGGTGACGTTTTCGAGGATCGTCTTGTGGGCGAACAAATTGAAGGATTGGAACACCATGCCTACGTCTGCCCGGAGGGCCGCCAGCTCCTTGCCCTCCGACGGCAGGCGCTTGCCGTCGATGAGGATTTCGCCGTCGTCGATGGTCTCCAGCCGGTTGATGGCCCGGCACAAGGTGGACTTGCCGGAGCCGGATGGACCAATGATGACGACAACCTCACCCTTGGACACGTCCAGGTTGATGTTTTGCAGCACATGCAGGGCGCCGAAGTGCTTGTTGACGTTCTTCAGCGACACCAGCGGGCGGACGGCCGGTTCAGTAGTCATGCACTGAATCTAGCGAGGACACGACGGCGGCACCATCCCCCCTGCAGTTACCGGAGGTGAATCGTAACTCAAGAGCAACCTGCTCCGGTGCTGTCATCTTGTGGCGGTGAGTAGCCTATGGACATGAGTAATCAGTCAGGGATCCCGCTGCCGTCCGAGCTGCCGACGGCGCTCAAGACGCGCTACAAAGGCGCGGTTGAACTGCGGCGCAGCCAGGCGGACATTCCGCAAGCCGACCAATACCTGCTCGACACGCGTGACCAGGCCGGCTTCACGCACACCGATCCCTGGCGGGTGCTGCGGATCCAGAGCGAGTTCGTGGAAGGCTTTGGAACCCTGGCGGACCTTGGACCGGCGATCAGCGTGTTCGGCTCGGCCCGGACCAAGCGGGGCACGGAGCACTATGCGATTGCCGAGGCCATCGGCAGGCTGCTGGTCCAGCGCAATTTCGCCGTGATCACCGGCGGCGGTCCGGGGTCGATGGAAGCGGTCAATAAGGGCGCCAGCGAGGCGGGAGGCCTCTCGGTGGGGCTGGGCATCGAGCTGCCCTTTGAACAGGGGCTCAACGAGTGGGTGGACCTGGGCATTAACTTCCGCTACTTCTTCGCCCGCAAGACAATGTTCGTCAAGTATGCGCAGGGATTCGTCGTGCTGCCCGGCGGACTGGGCACCATGGATGAGCTGTTCGAGGCGATGGTACTGGTCCAGACCGAAAAGGTCACCTCGTTTCCGATCGTGCTGGTCGGTTCCTCCTTCTGGACGCCGCTGATGGACTGGGTGCGCTCGACCTTGCTGGGCGAGGGCATGATTTCCGAACGGGACCTGAGCCTGGTGAACGTGGTGGACACGGCGGAAGATGCCGTCCAGAAGATCGTCGCCGGCGTCGGGTCGCTGCCCCGTCCGTAAGGCCCCCGGGAGCGCCCCAATAGAGTGGGGCACGAGGGACCCGCCGAAGCGTGCGGGGCGGGCTGCGAACGGGCGCAGCCGACACCGCGGGAGTGCCCCAATCTCTGGCACGATGGTGCAGTGAGCTTCTTCCTCGTTTTCCTGGCCATTGCCGTCGCCGGTGCCGCCGCGGCAGCGGCCGGCGGGAAGCTGCCGGCGAGGCTGCAGCGCCGGATCGATGCGCCGCAACGGCCCGCATCGGACGGGCCGGACGAGGACGGTGCCGGCTGGCGGCGGGGCGAAGTGGCGGCACTGGGCGGACTGAGCGAGCACGAAGCGAGGCTGCCGGCGGTCCTGCTGCCGGATCATCCCCGCGCCGAGGACATTGACAGCATCAGGTTTTCGGTGGCGTTGCGCGGGTACCGGATGGATCAGGTGGATGAGGTGCTGGACGCCCTGCGTGCGGAACTGGCTGCCAAGGAAGCGCTGATCCGCGAGCTGGCCAGGACTGGACCTGCGGGGGGCCGCGGTACCGCGTCGGAGGAACCGCAGCAGTGACAGGACTCGGACAGCGGCCGGCGGGCCTGCACACGTTGCTGGCTGACGGCGTGCGCCGCGGCCGGCTGCAGCTTGCCCGCTGGCCCTGGTGGGTCCAGACCTGCGGAATCTACGCGCTGGCCCGCCTGTTCTCGCTGCTGGTCTTCCTGGCCGTCGCCCGGCAGCAGGGCCCGAGCCCGTGGGGTCCTGCGCATCCGGGCTACCTGGACTTCATCGGGATCTGGGACAGTGCCTGGTACGAGCGGATCTACCGCGAAGGCTATCCGGACCAGATTCCACGCGGCACGGACGGCCGGGCGCTGGAAAACCAATGGGCCTTCTACGCCCTGTTCCCTGCACTGGTCCGTGCCGGAAATGCAGTCACCGGGCTGGAGTGGCGGGTGCTGGCGCCCCTGCTGGCCACGGCCGCAGGATTTGCTGCGGCACTGCTGATCTACAAGCTCTTCCGGCAGTTCGCGGGGCATCGGGAATCCCTCTGGGGGGTGGTGTTCGTCGCGACCTTCCCAGTCTCGCCGATCCTCCAGGTGCCGTATGCCGAGTCGCTGAACCTGGCTCTGCTGGCTGCCAGCCTGTACCTGATGGTGCGGGGCCGCTATCTGGCCGCCATACCGGTAACGGTGCTGATGTGCCTGTCCCGGCCGGTCGGTGTGCCCTTCGCAGCCATGGCGGGGCTGTATCTGTTGTGGCGGTTCCGCCGGCGTGGCACCGTTCCGCTGCCAGCCGGCGAATTCGCCGGCCTGGCGGCCCTGGTCGTTACCAGCGGCGCGGCCGCACTGGTCTGGCCCGTGCTGGCCTGGACCGTCACGGGCGACCCCCGGGCCTATACGGATACCGAAACGGCCTGGCGCGGCGGGGACCTCGTGCTGTTCAAGCCGTGGTTCGATATGGGGACCCAGCTCTTCGGCCCGGTTGGCGGCGTGCTCGCCCCACTGGTCCTGGCCGCGGCGGCGTTGTGGAGCCTGTTTTCCAAGCCTGTCCGCCAACTGGGACCGGTGCTGCGGCTATGGTGTGCCAGTTACGCCGTGTACCTCTTTGCCTTCCTGCATCCGCAGACCAGCACCTTCCGCATGTTGCTGCCGCTGTTTCCACTGGCCCTGGCGGCGTCGCTGGTCTCTGGCAGCAGAGCCTACCGGGTGTGCCTGCTGGTCATGTTCCTGGCCGGCCAGGTGGTCTGGGTGACCTGGCTCTGGTCTTGGGCTGAGCTGCCCGGCGGCGGAGATTATCCGCCGTGACCTGCAGACATGTTCAAGCCGGCGTTCAGGTGTGTTTTGGCACAATTCGCGCGAACGTGTGATGTGGACGATAAAGTGGACGGTGGAGGGTGCGGCCACGGGCCAGGTCCCAGGCGCGCCAGTGATGTTGACGGACCCTGCCAGCCACGGTGAGCCATGGCGGCAGGGTCCACGGTGGAAAGGGAAATTCCGGATGGCTGCGATGAAACCGCGTACGGGTGACGGACCCATGGAAGTCACCAAGGAAGGGCGCAGTCTGATCCTGCGCGTGCCCATCGATGGCGGCGGCCGCCTGGTGCTCGAGATGAACGCCGAAGAAGCCGGTCACCTGAAGGACTGCCTGCTGGACGTGACGCAGTAGGCAGTGTCCGTGAGCGTGCATGCTGCAGTACCCGGTAAACAGCGGACGGAACAAGCCCTCGAGGATGCCTTGGAAGCCCGGACGCCCACCCGGCTGTCCGCCGTGCCCGCGCTGCCCAAGGGCATGTCGCTGGCCGACGGCGCACAGCAGGTGGCCGCGGTGGTGGTCCCGGTGGCCGCCGTACCCGATGAGGGCTCCGGACCGAGCACGCCCCAGCCCCGGCGGGGTGCGGCGGAAGCCGCCGTCAGCTTCGAGGTCGATGTGGCCGCTTGGGCCGATGTCACCTCCTTCGCCGCCAAGGCAGGCGATCTGCTGACCGTCGCCGCGCCGAGCCGCCGCACTGGCACCGGCGGTGGCGGGCTGCCGCAGCGGCTGATCCTCCTTGGCGTCGGGGACGAATCCGCCGCCGCGCTGCGCACGGCCGGGGCAGCCTTGGCCAAGGCCACCGCCGGGCTGGAGCTGCTCCGCTCGAGCGTCGTGGACGGACTCGCCGAGCCGCTGCAGGCCGCCTTTGTCGAAGGGTTCCTCCTGGGTGGCTACCGTCCGCCGCGCGCCGGTCTGGCTAGCGGACCAAAGCCGATGGCGTCCGTGCTGGAGCTGACCGGTGCAGCTGCCGAGGTGCTGCGGCGGGCTGCCGCCACAGCCAAGGCCGTCTGGCTGGCGCGGGACCTGGCGAACATGCCGTCGAACCTGAAGAACCCCGCCTGGCTGGCCTCGCAGGCACAGCGGCTGGCGGCCGGGCACGGGCTGCAGCTCAAAGTCCGGGACGAGCAGGACCTGGCGCGGGAAGGCTTCGGCGGGACCCTCGCGGTGGGCCAAGGCTCGGCCAGCCCACCCCGGTTGCTGGAGCTGTCCTACACGCCAACCGGTCCGGCGGGCAGCGGCAGCCACATTGTGCTCGTCGGCAAGGGCATCACCTTCGATACCGGCGGATTGTCGCTGAAGCCGCGCGAGGCGATGGTCCCGATGAAAACCGATATGGCGGGTGCCGGCGTCGTACTTGCCGTGCTGTCCGCAGCGGCCGAACTGGGCCTGCCGCACCGCATCACCGGCCTGCTGCCGCTGGCGGAGAACGCGATCGGCGCCTCGTCCTACCGCCCGGGCGACGTAGTGACGGTCTACGGGGGCACCACGGTGGAAATCGGCAATACCGACGCCGAGGGCCGGATGGTGCTCTCGGATGCACTGGCCTACGCGGTCGCCGGGCTGGCCCCCGACGTGCTGGTGGACATTGCCACCCTCACCGGTGCCGCCTCGCGCGGCCTCGGACGCCGGCATGCGGCGCTGTACTCGAACCGGCAGGAACTGGTATCCGCGTTCGAGGCTGCGGCGGACGGCTCCGGGGAGCGGGTCTGGCACATGCCGCTGGCCGAGGTCCAGGAGGAGTATGGCTTCGCGCTCGAGTCCTCTGTGGCGGACATTTCGCACATTGCCTCCGCCGCCTCGAAGGTGGGCGGAGGTTCCATTACGGCAGCGCTGTTCCTCAGCCAGTTCGTCGCGGATACCCCGTGGGTCCATCTGGACATCGCCGGCCCGGCCCGCGCGGACAAGGACGAGGCCGAAGTCACCAAGGGTGCCACGGGCTACGGCACGCGGCTGCTGCTGGAATTCCTGCGCAGCCTGGCCTGACGCCGCCGGGCTTACCTCTTGACGGCCACCAGCAGGCCGTTGCCGGTGGTCAGCATGGCCGAGACCAGCTGCTTGTTCGCCCGCACGGCCTTGCCCACCTGGCGCAGGATGGTGGTGGTTTCGTTCCGGATTGCCGGATCCGACACCCGGTCCTGGTCCAGGGCATCGTTGATGATCAGCGTGCCGCCGCGCTTGAGCAGCCGCACGGCCTGTTCCACGTAATTCAGGTAGGACTGCTTGTCGGCATCGATAAAGACCAGGTCGTACGCGTTATCGGTGAGCCGGGGCAGCACGTCAGCGGCACGGCCGGAAATGGTCCGGGTCCGGTTGCCGGGGATGCCGGCGTCGTGGAAGGCCTCCCGCGCGGCCCGCAGATGGTCCACGTCGCTGTCGATGGTAGTCAGTACCGCGGTGTCCGGAAGCCCGCGCAGCAGGCAGACGCCCGAGACACCGGCGCCGGAGCCAATTTCGACGACGGTCTGGGCTTTCGTGGCGGCGGCGCAGACGGTCAGGGCCGCAGCCACACCGGGACTGATGCTGGCTACTCCGAGCTCGAAGGAACGTTCGCGGGCCCGCAGCAGGACCTCGTCCTCGGTGGGCAGGCCCTCCGCGTAGGACCAGCTGGTCTGCTTGTCGGCGCTCATGAAGAATCGCTCCTTCTGATCAAGGCGGAATGGGGCGGGACGCAGCGCGGTGCTGCGGTCCGGGAGGCCACCGGCCATGGCGGCACGGCCCCGCTGAAATTGTGCAACGGGGGCAGCCCTCTGGAGCAGAAGCTGTCACCAGCTCCTGCCGGTGGCAGAAGTCAATGTCAAGAGTACTGCCTCCGAGGGTGAATTCAGGACCGCCGCGGCCCTGCCCTCTTGCCGGTTCTGCGGCCGAGGCTGGAGGATACCAGTAGAAGCGTTTATGCAGCCGGTTTCCAGAATTCTCACAGCTTCGTGGGCAAAGATGGAGTTCCGGATAACATTACGGCTACCACAAGGCTGCATCGGCACGTCTGTCCGTGCCGGCTCCACCGGTTCCAGGACCGGGGCCGGCCTCGGTAGCTTGGAGGGGAGTGACGATGTCACAGCTGCGCCAGCGAGCCGGGCGGAAAAGTCCTGCCGGCGCCGACCAGGAATGGGTCAGGCCCACCTGGGAAGAAGTCGTGACCGATCACTCTGCCAAGGTCTACCGCCTCGCCTTCCGGCTCACTGGGAACAGGCACGATGCCGAGGACCTGACGCAGGAAGTCTTCGTCCGGGTCTTCCGGGCCTTGGACAACTTCAAGCCTGGTACCTTGGACGGCTGGCTGCACCGCATCACCACCAACCTTTTTCTGGACCAGGCGCGCCGGCGCAGCCGTATCCGCTTCGACGGCTTCAGCGACGACGCCGAAGCGCGCATCCCCGGCAAGGAACCCGGGCCCGAACGCAGCTTTGAATTCAACAACCTCGACGTGGATGTCCAGGCGGCCCTGGAAGAACTGCCGCCGGACTTCCGGGCCGCCGTAGTGCTGTGCGACCTGGAGGGCCTTTCGTATGACGAAGTGGCCGAAGCGCTGGGCGTCAAGCTTGGCACCGTGCGTTCGCGGATCCACCGGGGGCGGACAATGCTTCGTGAGAAGCTCGCCCACCGCGACCCCGCCGCCAAGCGTTCCCCCCGCCTGAAACTACCCCGTGTGGCCGGTGCACACTGATAATTGCGATGCGTCATCCTGTACGTGAGCTAGGTGAGTTTCTGGACGGTGAACTGCCGGACAGCCGCCGGTTGCTGCTCGAACGGCATCTGGAAAGGTGTGCCCGATGCCGTGAAGCAGTGGCAGACCAGCGGGATGTGCAGGCGCGTCTGCGCTCGCTGGACGTGCCGGCGCCCCGCCCTGACCTGGCCAACAAGATCCTGCGCGAAAGCCAGACGGCCTCGGTCCGGTCCGGTCCGCCGGCGCGGCCGGCAGCGCCGTCCGCCGGTGTCCCCCCGCGCAATACTGCTAGCCGCCGCAGGGCGGTGCGCCGGGTGGCTTGGACCGCTTCTGCGGCGCTGGCCGGCATCTCCGTGCTGACCGTTGCCGGGGCATATATGCTCGGCGGCGAGGAAGAACTGGTGTCCGGCCGGGCGCCCTCCCTCGCCTCGGTCTGGTCCACGCCCGGCGTCGCGCCCGCCGGCGGCGCGGCCACGGCCACATCGCTGGACCAGGAAGCCCTGCGCCAGTTGCGCAGCGAGGGCTGGAACTGCCCCCAGCTCGGTGCCTTGGGATACCGCATGGTTGCCGCCAGCGGCAAGGAAGTGGACGGCTACCCGGCAGTGCAGCTCAAGCTCAGCAACGGCAAGGACACCGTGGTGGTGGTCGAGGAGCGGCGCGGCGTCGAAGACATGGCCGGCAGCGAACTGGATGTGGTGCCCTCGGAGGAGCCGGTCAACGGACTCACCGGCCACCGGGTCTCGCAGGACGGTCTGTGGCAGGTGGACGGCATGGACCGTCAGATGTGGGTGCGTGCCTCAGACGAGTGGACGGTGGTGCTGGACTCCAAGTACGTCACCTATACGGTGTGGTCGGACCTGCCGGTGTCGGAACTGCCGGCGACCGTCAACCAGGTGGTGGTGACGGAGAAGTCCCGCCTGATGCTGCCCCGTTCCAAGGCGGAGAATGATCCGATCAGCCGCATCGTGCGCGGACTGGGCATGATGGTCCAGCCCGCCCGGCCGTAGGGTAATCTTCAAAGGTGTTCGGAATTAATGGATCGGAACTGATCATTCTTGCGGTCATCGCCGTAATTGTGCTCGGTCCCGAGCGTCTGCCCGAATACGCCGCTCAGCTGGCCCGGTTGGTCAAGCAGCTGCGCAATATGGCAGCCGGCGCCAAAGAGCAGCTGCGCGAGGAAGTCGGCGACGAGATCGTGGACATGGACTGGCGCAAGCTCGATCCCCGGCAGTACGATCCGCGCCGGATCATCCGCGAGGCCTTGATGGACGACGACGAGGCACCGGTGCGCATGGCCGCCGCGGCGGGCACGGCGGCCGTCGCTGCCCAGGCGCGGCCGGCGGCCAGGCCCGTGGAACAGCTCGAGCCCGGTGTCCCGGCACCCTTCGACCCAGAAGCCACTTAAGCCCCTCCCACCCCCATCCACTCGCCATTTAACGCCCTTTCCAC
>NZ_JAKLTQ010000025.1 GCF_022012395.1 Arthrobacter hankyongi | reverse complement strand
TAGCCGGCCATGATGCCGGCGAAGAAGGACGCCAGTTCCTGGTGCGCGTCCAGCGGCAGCACGTGCGCCACGTACTGGTCGGGGCGGACCACGACCATGGCGCCCTGCACACGGTCGATACCGCGCAGATCGAAGATGTCCTGACCGGACTTCGGATCCGGGGTGAAGGCCTTCTCGTAGTCGGTCAGGCCGAAGGGCCCCTTGCGCGGGAGCAGGAACGGCGGCAGGTCGTCGACCGCCAGGTCCCGGTGGCCCTGCTGGAAGACGGCACGCACGTCGAACACGGCGTCCGGATCCGCCCCGGCGGGCGTGAACCGCTTGACCGGCGACTGATCCGACTCGGCCAGGAACCGGCACAGCGCCGCGATCCGGGAGTCCGGGCCGGAGGGGCCGGCCTCGTCCGCGAACGCGTAGATCCGCCAGCGGCCGTCGGCCTGGGCCACGTGCCCGAGCCCGAGCGGCTTGGCATCGGCCAGGCGGATGACCGGGGCGGAATGGAACCGCTCGCCGACCGGGAAGCCCTTGGCCAGGTGCTCGTGGGTGTCCGGCCCGGTGATCAGGTTCGGCGGGTAATCGGTGGCGAATCCGGCGGTGAACCGGCCGCCTTCGGTGAAGATCTGCTGCCGCTCGTCGGCGTCCATGCCGCCGGCCTCCGGGTGCTCCGGATCCTTCGGCTTCTCGGCCATGGCGGTGGACCAGCGCAGGTCGAAGTCGATCAGTTCCTGGGCGATGGCCTGCCGCTCGCCGGAATAGGTGTCCAGCAGCGCGGCCGGGCTGCGCCCCTGAAGCACGGCGGCGAGCTTCCAGCCCAGGTTGAAGCCGTCCTGCATCGAGACATTCATGCCCTGCCCGGCCTTGGCGCTGTGCGTGTGGCAGGCGTCCCCGGCGATGAACACCCGCGGGCTGCGGGTCCCGCGCTCGGCGGGCAGCACGTCGTCGAACCGGTCGGCGATCCGCTGGCCCACCTCGTACACCGACCACCACGCGATGT
This sequence comes from Arthrobacter hankyongi, assembly GCF_022012395.1. Lineage (GTDB taxonomy): Bacteria > Actinomycetota > Actinomycetes > Actinomycetales > Micrococcaceae > Crystallibacter > Crystallibacter hankyongi. The sequence continues at coordinate 72,706 of NZ_JAKLTQ010000025.1, read as the reverse complement.
CCTTCACCTCCAGCGTGTAGGGGTGCAGGATCTTCTGCGCGGCCTCGATGATCGACTCCGGGGTGAAGCGCTTGCGGGCCTCGCGGTCCGCCGGGTCCAGGTCACCCAGGTCGACATACAGCCGGACCAGGTAGCCGCCCTCGCGCGGGATCAGCAGGATGGACCCGCCGGAGGCGGACTGGACCGCGGCCTTGAGCCGGATGTCGGGGAAGTCCGTGACGGCCAGGATGTCCATCACGCCCCACGCGTGGTTCCGCGCGTCCCCGCGCAGCTCGATGCCCAGGGACTTGCGCACGGCGGAGCGGGCGCCGTCGCACCCCACGACATACTTGGCGCGCACAGTCACTTCCGCACCGCCGTCGGCTCCGGTGTTTGCGGTATGCCGCATGGTCACCTTCACCGGGTAGTCACCGGCGTCTTCGACGACGACGCCGGTCACCTCCAGGCCGTAGTCCAGCTCGAGCCGGGACGGGGACTGGCGCATGTGCCCGAGCAGGTAGTCCTGCATGCGCGCCTGGTTCACGATCACGTGCGGGAACTCGGAGAGCCCGTCCTCAACGTCCTGCATCCGGCCGGTCCGCACGATCGCGGAGCGGTCGGACCCGCCGGGACCCCAGAACGAGGTCTCGTTGACCCAGTAGGCCTCGCGGACCAGCTTCTCGGCCAGCCCGAAGGCATTGAACATCTCCACGGTCCGGCAGGCCACGCCGTCCGCCTGGCCAATCTGGAGCGGTCCCTCGCGGCGCTCGACCACCATGGTGCTGAGCTCCGGGAACTCGGCCAGCTGCGCCGCCAGCACCACGCCGGCCGGACCGGTGCCCACCACCAGGACGTCTACCCGCTCCGGCAGCCCGCCGTCCCGGCCCTTGCCACGTCCTTCGGCCGCGGGCCGGAGTTCGGGATCCCCGGGACGGTATCCGTCGAGGTAAAACTGCATGATGCTCCTGATCGATCGGCAGGCCGCGGCCTGGCTCGTGCTGGGATAGGGAAAGCCCCGGTCGCGGATGGCCACCGGGGCGTTTCCCCCAACAGTAGTGAGCGTGCTCACGGGCAGGCCAAGCTATTCTGCACCGCAGAATCCCTTGGCCTCCCGGCCCCGGACCGGTCAGCTGCCGACGTAGGCCGCCAGATGCTCGCCGGTGAGCGTGGAGCGGGCGGCGACGAGGTCGGCGGGAGTGCCCTCGAAGACGATCCGGCCGCCGTCGTGGCCGGCGCCGGGGCCGAGGTCGATGATCCAGTCGGCATGCGCCATGACCGCCTGATGGTGCTCGATGACGATGACCGATTTGCCGGCGTCGACGAGCCGGTCGAGCAAGCCGAGCAGGTTCTCGACGTCGGCGAGGTGGAGACCGGTGGTCGGCTCGTCGAGGATGTACACGCCGCCCTTTTCGGCCAGGTGGGTGGCCAGCTTGAGCCGCTGCCGCTCGCCGCCGGAAAGCGTCGTGAGCGGCTGGCCGAGGCTGAGGTAGCCGAGGCCTACGTCGGCGAGCCGGGTCAGGATGGCGTGCGCGGCCGGCGTGCGCGCCGCGCCGGCGCCGAAGAATTCCCCGGCCTCGGCCACCGACATGGCCAGCACCTCGCTGATGTCCTTGGAGTTGTCCGGGTCGCCGAGGCGGTATTCCAGAACCGACGCCTGGAACCGCTTGCCCCCGCACTCCTCACAGGGAGTGGTGACGGTGTCCATGAAGCCCAGGTCGGTGTAGATGACACCCGCGCCGTTGCAGGCCGGGCAGGCGCCCTCGGAGTTGGCGCTGAACAGCGCCGGCTTCACGCCGTTGGCCTTCGCGAAGGCTTTGCGGATCGGATCGAGCAGTCCGGTGTAGGTCGCGGGATTGCTCCGCCGCGAGCCCTTGATCGCGCCCTGGTCGATCGACACGACGCCGTCGCGCCCGGCCACCGAGCCGTTGATCAGCGAGCTCTTGCCCGAGCCGGCGACGCCGGTGAGCACGCAGAGCACCCCGAGCGGGATGTCGACGTCGACATCCTTGAGGTTGTGCGCCGCCGCACCGCGGATCTCGAGCCTGTCCTTCGGCTGGCGCACGCTCTCCTTGAGGGTGGCCCGGTAGTCCAGATGGCGGCCGGTGAGGGTCCCGCTCGCCCGCAGCCCCTCCAGGGTGCCCTCGAAGCAGACGGTGCCGCCCGCCGTGCCCGCGCCCGGACCGAGGTCGACGACGTGGTCGGCGATCGCGATCGCCTCCGGCTTGTGCTCGACGACGAGCACCGTGTTGCCCTTGTCGCGCAGCTGCAGCAGCAGGTTGTTCATCCGCTGGATGTCGTGCGGGTGGAGGCCGATGGTCGGCTCGTCGAAGACGTAGGTGACATCGGTGAGCGACGAGCCGAGGTGTCGGATCATCTTGGTGCGCTGTGCCTCGCCGCCGGACAGGGTGCCCGAGGGACGGTCGAGCGAAAGGTAGCCCAACCCGATCTCCGCGAACGAGTCGAGCAGGTGCTGCAGGCCGGCGAGCAGCGGGGCCACCGACGGCTCGTCCAGGCCACGCACCCACCCGGCGAGGTCGCTGATCTGCATGGCGCAGGCGTCAGCAATGTTCACTCCATTGATCTTCGAGGAGCGGGCCTCCGGGCTGAGACGGGTGCCGTCGCAGTCGGGGCAGGTCTGGAAGGTAATGGCCCGTTCCACGAAGGCGCGGATGTGCGGCTGCATCGCGTCCACGTCCTTGGACAGGAACGACTTCTGGATCTGCGGGATCAGGCCCAGGTACGTCAGGTTGATCCCTTCGACCTTGATTTTGGTCGGCTCCTTGTAGAGCAGGTCCTGCAGCTCCTTCTTCGTGTACTTGCGGATCGGCTTGTCCGGATCGAACCAGCCGCAGCCGCGGAAGATGCGGCCGTACCAGCCCTCCATGCTGTAGCCGGGGATCGTGAGCGCACCTTCGTTGAGGGACAGGCTGTCGTCGTACAGTGCGGACAGGTCAAAGTCGGTGACCGCACCCTTGCCCTCGCAGCGCGGGCACATGCCGCCGAGCCGGTTGAAGGTCGCCTTCTCGGTCTTGGTCTTGCCGGCGCCGCGTTCGACGGTGATCGCACCGCTGGCCTTCACCGAGGGGACGTTGAACGAGTAGGCGTTGGGCGAGCCGATGTGCGGCTGCCCGAGCCGGCTGAACAGCATGCGCAGCATCGCGTTGGCATCGGTGGCGGTGCCGACGGTGGAGCGCGGGTTGGCCCCCATCCGCTCCTGATCGACGATGATCGCCGTCGTCAGCCCCTCCAGCATGTCAACGTCGGGCCGCGCCATCGTCGGCATGAAGCCCTGCACGAAGGTGCTGTACGTCTCGTTGATCATCCGCTGGGACTCCGCGGCAATGGTGGCGAACACGAGCGAGCTCTTGCCCGAGCCGGAGACGCCGGTGAACACCGTCAGCCGGCGCTTCGGGATTTCAAGACTGACGTCCTGGAGGTTGTTCTCGCGGGCGCCCTGCACGCGGATCAGATCGTGGCTGTCGGCAACGTGCAGCGCCAGCGGCTGCACGTCCGTGCTCGTGTCCATGCTCATCGTGTCTCCCTCTGTTACGCGGAACCGCCCACGCGGTATCCGCCGGCATCGCCCGGCAACGGTCCGCTGTCTACCTTATCGGCGGTGCCGGCCCAGGCGTCAGGCCAGCGGCCGTGCTACGCCTGCGGGGCTGCTTCGTCGGGCCGGCCGGGCCACACATGTTCCGCCAGCGCGAGGACCGCCGGGAGGGCCGGGTTCTCCGACGTCCGGCGCCAGGCCATGCGCAGGTAGATCGGCAGGGTCTCGTCGAGCACCCGCAGGAAGCGCACATGCGGGTCCGTCACGTTCTCCGCGACGGAGGAGACCGTGAGCGAGCATCCGACCTCGGCTCCCACCAGCGCCATGGCGGTCCAGGAGTCCGGTGCCCGTTGCACTATGTCAGGATCGAACCCCGCGCCCAGGCTCAGCCGGCGCAGCCGGTCGCCCAGCACGGAGCCCTCGTGCGGCGGCAGGGCCACGAGTGGTTCTCCGGCAAGCTCCGCCATGCGCACCTCATCACGTGAGGCGAGCCGGTGGGATGCCGGAACGGCCAGGACGAGGTGTTCCTCGGCGATGATGCGGGCATCGACGCCCGCGGGAACAAAATCCCACCGGCCAAGGCTGATATCCACCTCGTCCCGGAGAACCCGGGCGAGGGCCGGGAGCGCGAAGTCCTGGCTGTTGAGCTGGAATTCGATCCCCGGGTGCGCCCTCCGGACCTCCCGGGCGAGGACTCCCACGAGAACGTGGGTCGAGGCACCGGCATAGGCGAGCGTGACTGTCCCCGCTTCGCCGCGTTCGGCGGCCAGTGCGGAGGCCCGGGCCCGCTGCGTTGCGGCGAGGATCTCCCGGGCGGGCGCCACCAACGCCGCTCCCGCCGCGGTCAACCGGACGCTGCGGGTGCTGCGGACGAACAGGTCGACACCGAGGTCCCGCTCCAACTGCCGGACCATCCGGCTCACCGGCGGCTGGGCCAGGTGGAGCCGCTCGGCGGCCCGCCCGAAGTGCAGTTCCTCCGCCACGGCGAGGAACACCCGCAGTTGCTGTATCTCCATTCCGACATTCTTGCATGAAATGCAATAGTTGCTCCATTAATAGGTATTGGACTCGGCATAATGACGGTGGGATGGTGGAAGGGAATCCCGAGATGGAAGAGGACTCATGGCACTGCAGAGCAACGCGGCCCCCGCCGCCCCGGACCTGCCCCAAGGCCGGCGGCCGTACCCCGCAGAGCGGGACGCCTTCGGCCGCAACGCGAGCGGTCCCCTGGCCGGCATCGTGGTCGCCGATTTCAGCCGGGTCCTGGCCGGCCCCTACTGCACCATGCTGCTGGCGGATATGGGCGCGACCGTCATTAAGGTCGAGAGCCCCTCCGGTGACGAAACGCGTGCGTGGAAACCGCCGGTCTTCGAAGGCCAGTCCACGTACTACCTGTCGATCAACCGGAACAAGAGGTCGATCGCACTGGATTTCTCCGACCCCGGCGATCTTGAGACGGCGCGTACCATCGCCGCCGGTGCGGACGTTGTCGTCGAGAACTTCAAGCCCGGCGGCCTGGAACGCTTCGGCCTGGATTATGCGTCCGTGGCCGAGCAAAACCCTGCTGTTCTCTACGCGTCCATCACGGGCTTCGGCTCGGCCGGAGGGGCCGCCCTGCCCGGCTACGACCTGCTCGTCCAGGCGATGTCCGGTCTCATGAGCCTGACTGGGGATCCGGAGTCCCCCGCCTACCGCTCCGGCGTCGCCGTTTTCGACGTCATGACCGGACTCCATGCCGCCATCGGCGTCCTGGCGGCCCTGCATGAACGCGCTCAAAGTGGCCGGGGCCAGCGCATCGAGGTGAACCTCATGTCCTCGGCACTCTCCGGCATGGTCAACCAGACCGCCGGCTTCCTGCTCAGCGGCAAGGTCCCGACCCGCATGGGCAACGAGCATCCCAGCATCTACCCGTACGAGCCGCTGGCCACCGCGGACGGCGACATCGTCCTGGCCATCGGCAACGACCGGCAGTTCCGCACCCTGTGCGAGGTTCTGGAAGCTAACGAATTGGCTGCGGACCCCAGGTTCTCCACCGCCCCGGACCGCAGCCTCAACCGTGCGGCACTGCGCCCCATCCTGCAGGAGCTGCTGGCCGCCCGCCCCGCCCCCGAATGGTTCGACATCTTCACCGAGGCGCGGCTGCCGTGTGCCCCGATCAACGACGTGCGCGGCGGAATCGAATTCGCGCAGCGCCTCGGACTGGAACCGGTCGTGGCGGTGGGCGACGGCGATACGGCACTTCCCGGGATCCGCAACCCCATCTCGTTCTCGTCGACCCCGGCCAGCTACGACCTGGTGCCGCCCGGCATCGACGCCGACCGCGATGACATCCTGGCGTGGCTTGAACTGACAGCCAAGGCTCCGGCCGGCCCGCGTCGGTGACCCATACACAACATTCCGAAGAACCTAGTGGCGGGAGATCCCTCATGTCCGTTGTCGCAGCATCCGCTGAAATCAACTCCGACTTCCTGAACGTCGACCAGTGGCTCAATGACGAGGACCGGGACCTGGTCCGGCGCGTCCGCGCCTTCGTTAACGATCAGGTCCTGCCGGTGATCAACGAGTCCTGGGAGAAAGCCGACTTCCCCTACGAACTGGTCCCCGAACTGGCCAAGCTCGGGATCATCGGCACCTCGGTCCAGGGCTACGGCAGCGCCGGCCTGACCCGCATGCAGGCCGGGCTCGTTGCGATGGAGCTTTCCCGCGGCGACGGCTCGCTCAACACCTTTAATGCGGTGCACTCGGGACTGGCCATGGGGACCATCAACCTGCACGGTTCCCATGAACAGAAGGAGCGCTGGCTGCCGGCAATGGCCAAGCTGGAGAAGCTCGGCGCATTCGCCCTCACCGAGCCCGACCATGGCTCCGACACGGTCGCCCTCGAGACCTCGGCCCGCCGTGACGGCGACGAATGGATCCTCAACGGCACCAAGCGCTGGATCGGCCTGGGCCACGTCGCTGATCTCGTGATCGTGTGGGCCCGCGATGTCGAGGACGGAAAGGTCAAGGCCTTCGTCGTGGAAAAGAAGGACGGCGCCTACCCCGAGGGTTACCATGGCGAGGCCATCACGGGAAAGATCGCCAAGCGCGGCATCCAGCAGGCGGCCATCACGATCGAGAACGTGCGCGTTCCCGAGGCCAACCGGCTCGAAGGCGCCCACGGCTTCCGCGGCGTGACCGCCGTCCTGAACCTGACCCGCACCACCGTCGCCTGGGAAGCCCTCGGCCACGCCCAGGCTTGCTACGAACTCGCGGTGAAATACACGCAGCAGCGCCAGCAGTTCGGCAAGCCGATCAGCCACAACCAGCTCGTCCAGAACAAGCTGGCCACCATGCTGGCGGACCTCACCGCGATGCAGCTCATGTGCTTCCGCTGCGGCCAGCTCCAGGACCAGGGCATCCTGTCCCAGCAGCAGGCTTCACTCCAGAAGATGTTCGTGGCGGACAAGGCGCGCACCCTGTGCCGGGATGCCCGCGACCTGATGGGCGGCAACGGACTGCTGCTGGAGAACCACGTGGCCCGGCACCTGCTGGACATGGAAGTCGTCCACACCTACGAAGGCACCGATTTTATCCAGTCCCTCATCGTGGGCCGTGAGATCACCGGCCACAACGCCATCGCCTAGGACCTCGAATGACACAGACCCTTAACGACGCCGGTATTCGGCTGTGCTCCTCGGCGTTCACCGCGCTGGTGACCGAGGAGCGGCAGGACCGGCTTTCCGTCCGGCTGCACCGTCCGGAGGTCAGGAACGCGATCGACCAGCAGATGGTCGACGAACTGCACGCCGTCTGCTCCTACCTGGAGAGCACGCCGAAGATCCTGGTCCTTTCCGGCACGCCCGGCGACCCGGAGTCCGGATCGAAAGGGATCTTCGCCTCCGGCGCCGACATTGCGCAGCTGCGCGAGCGGCGCCGCGACGATGCGCTGGCCGGGATCAACTCGGGCATCTTCGACCGGATCGCGAAACTGCCGATGCCCGTCATCGCGGCACTGGACGGGTATGCACTCGGCGGCGGCGCGGAACTGGCCTACGCGGCCGACTTCCGCATCGGCACCCCGGCGCTGCGGATGGGCAATCCCGAGACGAACCTCGGGATCCTGGCCGCGGCCGGGGCGAGCTGGCGGCTGAAGGAACTCGTCGGCGAGCCGGTGGCCAAACAGGTCCTGCTGGCCGGCAAAGTCCTGACGGGCGAGGACTGCCTGCGCGTCGGGCTGGTCACCGAACTCGTCGAGCCGGAAGAGCTGATGAGTGCGGCCCATGCTCTGGCGGACGATATTGCGGCCCAGGACCCGCTGGCCGTACGGATCTCCAAGGCCGTGTTCCATGCCCCGCGGGAGGCACACCCCGTCATCGACACCCTCGCCCAGGGGATCCTTTTTGAATCCCAGGCAAAGTTCGACCGCATGCAGGATTTCCTCGACCGAAAGAAAAAGTAGATGAACGAAGCGACTACCGGCCAGTCCTCCCTGCCAGCCCGCGTGGGGGTGCTCGGCGGAGGCCGCATGGGCGCCGGCATCGCCCACGCCTTCCTGACCAAAGGCGCCGACGTCGTCGTCGTCGAGCGCGACGAAGCCTCCGCGCAGGCCGCCCGCGAACGCGTGCAGACCGCCGTGCTGAAGTCCCTGGACCGCGGGCTCGCCGGCACGGCAGCCGACTACGCCTCCCGCTTGCGAGTGAGCGTTGACTACACCGATTTCGCCGACCGGGAACTGGCGGTCGAGGCCGTACCGGAACTGTGGGACCTGAAGGTCTCCTCGCTCAAGGCGGTCGAGGCCGAACTGGCTGCCGGGGCCGTCCTGGCCTCGAACACGTCATCACTGTCCATGACCGAACTGGCCGAAAACCTGTCCCGTCCCGAGGACTTCCTGGGCCTGCACTTCTTCAACCCGGTCCCGGCCTCCACCCTCATCGAGGTCGTCATCGCCCGGCAGACCCGCCCCGAACTGGTGGAGCGCGCCCGCGGCTGGGTCCAGGCGCTGGGCAAGACCGCCGTCGCCGTCAACGATGCCCCCGGCTTCGCCAGCTCCCGGCTGGGCGTGGCCATCGCACTCGAGGCCATGCGCATGGTCGAGGAGGGCGTCGCGTCTGCCGAAGACATCGACAACGCCATGGTGCTGGGCTACAAGCACCCCACCGGCCCGCTGAAGACCACCGACATTGTGGGCCTGGACGTGCGCCTCGGCATCGCCGAGTACCTGCATGAGACGCTGGGCGAGCGGTTCGCACCGCCGCAGATCCTGCGTGACAAGGTTGCTGCCGGCGAACTGGGACGCAAGACCGGCAAGGGTTTCTTCGACTGGAGCTGAATTACCGGCAGCCGCCGGCCCTTACTTCGCCTGCGGTTTCTTCTTTCCCATGGAGTCGAAAAGCTGGGTGGAGGACAGTGCGTTGAAGGGCATGGCCACGTTGTGCTCGAGGCCCTTGAGATGGGCGGCCTTGAGGTCCTTGAGCAGCACCGCCAGGGCGGTGTCCGCGGTCCATTCCGAAACGGAGTCCCAGTTGCGGGCGACCCAGCTGTCGCCGGTGCTGACCCGGAAGAGGTTCAACAGTTCGTCCTGTGGCAGGTTGTATTGGGTACCGAACTTGAGTCCTTCGGCGACGGCGTTCATGTTGATGCCCAGGATGAGGTTGTTGACCAGCTTGGCGGCCTGGCTGTTGCCCGGTTTACTGCCGTAATAGAAGACGTTGGATCCTACCGCGTCGAAGTACGGGCGGGCGGCCGCCACGCGGTCCTCCGGACCCGAGGTCATGATCGACAGGGTGCCGGCCTCGGCGCCGGTGGAGCCGCCGCTGACGGCGGCGGCGATGAGCTTCACGTCGCTGTGTTCCTCGACCTGCCGGCCCAGTTCGTTCATCGCGTCGGGGACGAGGGTGCTCATGTGACCTGAACGCCTTCGTGGCGGCCCGGATACCCCGGACGACACCGTTGAAGTTGATCAAGAAGATCTCCTCGATCAACTCAGGGATGATCTCCTCGACCGGCCGCTGCGGCGCGATCCCGGCATTGTTGACGATCACGTCGAACCCGCTGTCGCGGTCGGCGACGTTCACGGATACGGCGATCGCGGCGCCGCCCTTGCCGCCGAGCTTCTGGGCGGCCTTGGCCGCGGTCTCCATGTTCAGGTCCGCGATCGCCCATCCCGGCCGCTGCCAGCCCGCAGATGTGCACCGCCAGTCGGGCTAAATTTCGGCGGTATTTCCCGGGCCGGCCGCCGAAACCGGATCGCCGGCCTGCATCCAGTCCCGCATATTGAGCATGGTTGCGTGGATTTCCTGCCGCGCATAGTGGCCCGGGTCCCAGGCGCCGTACAGCGGACTGGTGACCGCTTCCCCGTTGCAGGTCAGCGGTCTGGAGACCAGACCGAAAGTCGGATTGTCCAGCACGATGCACGCTCCGCGGCCGGTGGCTGCCAGCGCCTGGGCCATGGAGGAGGACTCAGGTTCGTCGAAGCCGTCCAACTGCACGCCGGCCCGCCGGAATGCCGCCTCGGTGGCGGCGCGGACGGCGCTACGGCGGCCCATCAGGATCAGCCGGTGGCCGCGGGTGGCCGCGACATCCACCCGGGCCTCCGCCGCCAGCGGATGCTGGGGCAGGACCTGGATAAATACGGGCCGTTCATACAGCAGCAGGCTGTCGGTGTCCGGCTCCGGCAGCAGGGTGCTGACGGCCATGTCCGACTCTCCGCGGCGGACGGCAGCGTAGGCGTCGGCGGGGTCGCGGATCAGCGCATCCGCGATCGGCGCCCCGGTGGCCGCAATAAACGGCGCAATCACATGGGTGACGGTGGCCGCCGGGCAGGCGACGGTCAGCGGCAGCAGTTCCTTCTTCGCCTCGGATTTCATCACCCGCAGCCCCAGATCGGCGCGCTGCACCAGGTCGGTGGCGATGGCCAGAAAGTGGCGGCCCGCCGACGTCGGTATAAGTCCGCGGGGTGTGCGGTCGAAAAGCCCGAGCCCAAGTTCCTTCTCCAGGGCCGCCAGCTGGCGGGACAGCGAAGGCTGGCTGACCCGCACCACCTGCGACGCCGCGGACAGCGAGCCCGTTTCCACCACCGCGATGAAGTAGCGCAACGTTCTAAGTTCCATAGCGGCGCTCCCGGTGCGTGGGCTCGATATGCCTTAAAGACATAGGTAATAGAGAATCTAAGCAATAGACAGTATAGGTGTCGCGACGCACACTTGTCTGCAACGGACCGGTGACCTTCCGGAAACCGGCAATTGAACTTGAGGACAATGACTATGAGGACTGCTGTCCAGGCCGCGGACCGTGGCCGCAGGGCCACTCTTGGCGCTTTCGTCGGGACCGCCATCGAGTGGTACGACTTCTACATCTTCGGCACGGCCGCCGCGCTGGTCTTCGGCCGGCTGTTTTACCCGGAGGTCAATGCAGCCACAGGCCTGCTGGCTTCGTTCGCCACCTTCTGGGTCGGATTCCTGGCCCGTCCGATCGGCGGTCTGGTCTTCGGACACATCGGCGACCGGATCGGCCGCAAGAACACTTTGGTCATCACACTGCTGCTGATGGGTGTGGCCACGACCGGCATCGGCCTGCTGCCCACCTATGCGGCCATCGGCGTCGGCGCCCCGCTGCTGCTGGTGCTGCTGCGGGCGCTCCAGGGCCTGGCCGTCGGCGGCGAATGGGGCGGGGCGGTGGTGCTGGCCACCGAGAGCGCCGCGAAGGAACGCAAGGGCTTCGCCGGCATGTGGGTCCAGCAGGGCTCGCCCGCCGGCGCGGTACTGGCCAGCGTGATGTTCCTGCTCGTCAGCCGCCTGCCTGAGGAGGCCTTCCTGGGCTGGGGCTGGCGCGTGCCTTTCCTGCTCTCGGCCGTGCTGGTCATCGTGGCCCTGGTCATCCGGGTCAAACTGGAAGAGTCCGAGGAGTTCACCCGGTCGAAGCGCAACGATGCCGTCGTCAAGGTCCCGGTGGTCGAGGTCTTCCGGACCGCCCGCGCCCAGGTGTTCCTGGGTATCGGAGCCAGCATCATGGGCATCTCCGCGGCCTACTTCAGCAACACCTTCGTGCTGTCCTGGACCACTTCCGAACTTGAGGTTCCCCGGCAGACGATGCTCAACGTTATGCTCGCCGTCTCGATCCTGCAGTTTATCTGGCAACCGGCGGCCGCCTGGATCTCCAGCCGGATCGGCCGCACCAGGCTGATGATGTGCGCGCTGCTGGGCAACGTGGTGATCGCGGTACCGATGTTCCTGCTCATCCTCACCCGCGACCCGCTGCTGATCGGCCTGGGCCTGAGCCTGTCCATCATCACCGGCGCCTCCTACTACGCCATGCTCGCGGGCCTGCTGGCCGAGTCCTTCCCGGCCAACGTGCGCTACACCGGGGTCTCCGTGGCCTACCAGGTGTGCTCGTCGATCATCGGCGGGTCCACTCCGCTGGTGGCCCAGTACCTGCTGAACATCTCCGGCGGATCGCACTGGGCGGTCGTCGGCTACTACATGGCCCTGCTGCTGGTGACCGCCGCCTGCGTCCTGGCCCTCTCCAAGCGGACCGCCGTCCGGCAACCCGAAGAAGAGGCCGCAGCGGTCCGGGCCTGACCCGGCGCCTGAACCCGAAACGCATCCCCTACACATCCCAGACCAGGAGCTGTCTTGCACCTTGACGCCATTTTTGACAACGGCCGATTCCAGACCCTCGACCCGGCACGGCCCACGGCCAGCCGGATCGGCGTCTTCGCGGGCCGGATCGCCGGCCTGGACGAAGAACTCGACGGCGTCACCGCCAGCGAGCGCCACGACCTCGGCGGCGCGTATGTGGTGCCCGGCTTCAACGACGCCCACCAGCACCTGAGCATGCGCGGCCGCCGGCTGCAGTCCCTGGACCTGCGCTCGGACGTGGTGGCAAGCCTGGACGAGCTGTACGCCGCCGTCGAGGAATTCGCCCGCAACCTGCCCGCAGGCGCCTGGATCAAGGGTTCCGGCTACGACCAGAACAAGATCGGGACCCACCCCACCGCGGAAATGCTCGACAAGGTCTCCGCCGGACATCCCGTGTGGCTCGAACATGTGTCGGCACACATGGGCGTGGCCAACACGGAGGCATTCCGGCGGGCCGGTTTCACCGAACGCGCCGGCGTGCCCGACGTCCCCGGCGGCCACGTGGAACGGGACGCGGCCGGCATCGCCGTCGGGCTGCTGCAGGAAACGGCCCTGCACCTGGTCACCGACGCATTCCAGCCGATCGGGACCGACGAAATCGTCGGCTACATCAGGGCCGGCTCCGAAACCGGCGTGGCCGAAGGCCTCACCAGCGCCACCGAACCGGGCATCGGCGCGGTGGACCACATCGGCAACAGCCCCCTCGACCTCTATGCGTTCCAGCGGGCCCGGAGCGAGGGGGCGCTCAAGGTACGCATGACCCTGATGCCGTACATCACCGTGCTCCGGGACCTGGGCGCACTGGAAGGCGAATCGAACTGGGCGGGACTGGACCTGGGCATCCACACCGGCTTCGGTGACGAATACCTTCGCCTCGGCCCCACCAAAATCGCCACCGACGGGTCGCTGATCGGACGCTCGGCCTACATGAGCTGCTGCTACCACGACGACAGCGCCAACCGCGGATTCATGCAGTTCACCCCCGGGGAAGTCAACGACCTGATTACCGCCGCGCACCGCTCCGGCTGGTCCGTGGCTGCACACGCCATCGGCGATGCCGCGGTGGACAGCGCCTTGGACGCGTTCGAGCTGGCCCAGCAGCGGCACCCGCGCCAGGACCCCCGGCACCGGATCGAGCACTTCGCTGTCGCCAGCGACGCGCAGGTGCAGCGGCTGGTCCGGCTCGGGGTCACCGCGGTACCGCAGGGCAGGTTCATCTCCGAACTCGGCGACGGCATGATGCGGGCGCTGGGCCCCGAACGGTCGCTGCAGTGCTACCGCATGCGCAGCCTGCTCGAGGCCGGAGCCGTGCTCCCGGGCAGCAGCGACTCCCCGGTCGCCCATGGGTCACCGCTGCTGAACATCCACGACATGGTCAACCGCCTCACTTCCGACGGCGCCGCCCTGGCACCCGATGAACGGCTCACCCCGCTGCAGGCACTGGAAGCCTACACCTCCGGCTCCGCCTACGCCGCGGGTGAGGAACGGATCAAGGGCCGGCTCCGGCGCGGCATGCTCGCCGACTTCGCGCTGCTCTCCGATGACCTGCTGGCCGTCGACACCGCGCGGATCAAGGACCTCGCCGTCGGCGCCACCGTGATCGGCGGTGACGTCGTCTACAACGACGGAGCGCTCTGACAACCGGCACGTAGAGGACACGGGCCGACCTCCCGTGAACGACGACGGCGGTGCGCGGCCCACTTTCGTGGGCGGCGCACCGCCGTCGTCGTGGGGCGGCCGGTTAGAGCCAGCGGGGGGCGGATTCGGGGTGTTCGTACCGGCTGGAGGTGATGCCGCGGGCCGGACGGCCGGCGGCCCAGGCGGTGATCTCGGACAGGGTGCCGGTGATGATCTCCGGGTCTGCGGCTGCGGTATCCCCGAGTTTGGTGATGGATGGGGCTCCGGCAACCTTCAGGACCAGGTTCTTGTCCGTCCCGCGCTTCTGCCAGGCTTCGGTGATATCGGTCAGCAGGCGTTCGAGCACGGTGGCGGGGATGTCGGCGAAGGTTGCCCCGTTGTCCAGGTCCACGGCGTGGATCCAGACTTCGCGTATCCGCATCCAGACCGTCTCGGACGCGGGCACGGTGCGGCCCTGCGCGGTTTTGACCAGGTGGGACCAGGCCGCGTCCGGGGTGTCGCGCCATTCGACGTTCAGGTGGATCGCCGAGTGCTCGTACAGGTGGCGCAGCGCCGCCGGCGGCAGGGTGGCCCCGTAGTCGATCTCCCCGTTGCGGGCCTCGGGCGAGGCGTACATCGGGGTTTCCACCCCGGTGTTGGCCCACGCCATCAGCCGCGCGATCGCGCGGGCGTTGTAGCCCACATGGGCCACCACGTGCGCCCGGGTCCAGCCCGGCAGCAGCGAGGGCTCCTTCAGCTGGTCGTCGGTGAGTTCGTTGAGCTTGCGGCCGAAGAACGCGGTCCCGCGCCGGACCGTGAGCAGGTCCTGCAGCAGGGCCGGGTCCCCGGCCAGGTCCTGGCGTGCCGCCATGGGAGTCTCCTGAGGGTCGTTGGGGCGCGGTCCGGCCTGTGGGGGCAGGCCGGACCGCGCGGGGATCCTGCACCGTGGTGCAGGAGGTCTAAACGGCGGCGCCCACGGTGGCCGTGGCCCGGTTGCGCAGGGTGCCCAGACCCTCGATGCTGGTCTCCACAACCTGGCCCTCGGTGAGGTAGCGCTGCGGCTTGCGGGCGTGGCCGACGCCGCCGGGGGTGCCGGTGATGATCACGTCCCCGGGGTTGAGGGTGATCATGGTGGAGATGTAGGAGATGAGGAACTCCGGGCCGTGGACCAGGTCCCCGGTAGAGGCTTCCTGCATCACCTCGCCGTCGACGACGGTGCGGATGGCCCCGCCCGGGGTCCATTCGTCGGGGGTGACCAGTTCCGGGCCCAGCGGGGTGGAGTGCTCCCAGTTCTTGCCCTGCAGCCACTCCTTGGTGCGGAACTGCCAGCTGCGCATCGAGACGTCGTTGCAGACCGAGTAGCCGGCGATGTGCGCGGCCGCGTCGGCCTCGCTGATCCGACGCCCGCCGGTGCCGATGATGACGGCCAGCTCGGCTTCCCAGTCGATCGCGGCGTCCTCGGCCGGAAGCTCGATGTCATCGTGCGCGCCGATGAGGGTCTCGGCGTACTTGGAGAACAGGGTGGGGTACTCGGGCAGGTCCCGGCCCATCTCCAGGATGTGGGTCCTGTAGTTCAGGCCCACGCACACGATCTTGGACGGGGCGGTGACCACCGAAGCCAGCTGGGCTTCGGCGGCCGGATGCTGTGCCCCGTCGGCTTCGGCGGCGATGGTGGCCCAGTCCGGGTGGGCCAGCAGCGCGCCGACGTCGGCGAAGCCCTGGATTTCGGTGTAGGTGTCGCCGTCCCGGCGGACGGCGGTGGTGCCTTTGGTGGTGCGCAGTGTTGCGAGTCGCATTACTTGGTGGTTCCTTCGATGTAGGTTCGGTTGAAATTCAGGCGCTCAATGATCGGCTGGTCGCCGAACTGGAACAGGTCGAAGGGTGTTTCGGCCTGCAGGCTGAAGGCGGCCCAGGACGGCACGACCACCAGGTCGCCCTTTTCCACCGTATTCACTTCGCCGTTGATCACGATCGCGCCGCGGCCCTCGAAGACCTGGTAGACGCTGGAGCCGACCTCACGGACCGTCGGGGTGGCGGTGCCGGGGCGCAGCCGGTGGAACTGGGCGCGGATGGTGGGCATCACGTCGCCCCCGGTGGTCGGGTTCACGAACCGGACGGCCGCGTGGCCCTGGTGCACGGTGGCCGGGTGGCCCTCGTCCTCCAGCGCCAGCTGCTGCGCCAGGGCCCGGTCGGTGTGCTCCCACCGGTAGGCCCCGATCGGGGAGGAGACCGTGTTCCCCAGGCCCGAGAGCGGGCGCAGGCCCGGGTGGGCCCAGAGCCGCTCGGAGCGGGAGATGTCCGGGGTGGACTCGTCGGTGACCCGCTCGGTGCCGAACTCGAAGAACGCGGTGTCCGTGTAGTGCACGAACGGGATGTCCAGCCCGTCAATCCACGCCATCGGCCGATCCGTCTCATTGTGGTGGCCGTGGAAGTTCCAGCCCGGGGTCAGCAAAAAGTCCCCGCGGGACATGCGCACCGGATCCCCGTTCACCACCGTCCAGACGCCCTCGCCCTCGACCACGAACCGGAACGCGTTCTGCGAGTGCCGGTGCTCCGGAGCCGTCTCGTGCCCGCCCAGGTACTGGATCGCCGCCCACAGCGTCGGCGTCGCGTACGGCCGGCCGCCCAGCCCCGGGTTCGCCAGCGCAATCGCCCGCCGCTCCCCGCCCCGGCCCACCGGCACCAGCTCCCCGGAGCGCTCGGCCAGCGGCAGCAGCGTGTTCCAGCGCCAGACATGCGGCACCGCCGCCGGCTTCGGGTGCATCGGCATCAGGTCACCGATCTCGGTCCACAACGGCACCAGGGACTCCGCCGCGAAGTCCCGGTACAGCTCATCAAGCGCTGCCGCCTCCTCGGCCGTCGGTTCCGCGGCAACCATCTGGTTCTCCATCATGCTGTCCTCCTCATAGTTCCTTTTTAGAGCCATCCGAACCGCCGTCGGCCGCGGCCGGCGGTCAACGGACCCGTCTTGAAACGGTCTGCAGTACCCTGACCCCCTTGGACGCCGGATCGCGCGAGGCGCTGTCCACCACGGCGTTGAACAGCTCATCGGCGTCTCCTGCCCGCACCGGATAGACGACAACCGAGGCCGGTGCCGCCGGCTCCCGCAGCAGTCTCGGACGCTCCATCAGGCTGAATCCCGGTTCCGGCACCGCAGCCATGGCCTCCTGCCCTGCCGCCGCCACCGGCAGGTTACCGAGGGGCTCAGGCGAGAGGACCCATATCTTCGCGCGGGCATCGTAGCTTTCGCGGTTCGTCACCGTGAATGCGGTCAGCGTGCGGATGAACCTGACTTCATCATCCTGCTGTTCCCTCGACGTGTGGTTTTCCGGTGACGAGACGGCGGTGTCGTCGAACCAAACCTCGACAACACCGTCGACCGTCGCGGCCGGATCCCCGTCGGTCCAGAAAGACCGGACGGAATTCTGCACATACTCTTTCAACCCGGGAAGGGTCGAGATGATCTCGGCGTGCCCGGTAGCCCAGTGCTGGTCGAAGTCCTGGAACGACATGTCGGACCGGCGCTGCAGTAGTGCGATGCGCTTTCTCAGCACGAGGTTTCCCCTTCCTTGATGGCATCCGCCACCGGCCGTTGGGCCGGCCGGATGTGCGCCTCACTAACGAACCGGGCCGCGGTGCGGCCGGCGACGCTGCCGGTGATGTGCGCGGGTGCGAGCCCGCCTGTGTAGCCGTAGTTGGAGAGCCCGCCGAGGTCTGCACCCACGGCGTAAACCCCTTCGATTCTCTCGCCGGCGGAATTCAGCACCGCGGTGCTGTCGTCAACAGCTATTCCCCCGAGCGTGAACGTGATCGCGGGCTGGACCTCGAGGGCGTAGAACGGTTGCCTTCGCAGCTTCTCCAATTGCCGGACCGTCGGTGGCTGACCGCGCGAGACGCGGCGTGCCAGTGACGACACCTCGACGTCGCCGGCGAGTGTCTTCGTGAGCTGCGCGGCATCGACGCCGAGCGCATCCAGCTGTTGGACGAGTTCCCCGAGGGTCTCTGCCTTGGCGTGCCGGGCGCCGGCCTCCACCGCGAAGGCGAACCGGTCAACCCGCCCAAAGTTGGCGAAGGGTTCGGACACCCCGTAGGTCGAGCGCACCTCCTCGTCGAAGATGAGGAATGCGGTCATCCCGTCGACTTCGGCGAGGTCCTGGTTGAGGATCTCGTCGCCGCGGGATTCGTCGGAGATCCGCCGGCCGTCGGCCGCAACGAGGATGCCGTGATTGGAGTAATACTGCGAGTAGAGCATGAACCGGTCCGGCGTGAAGTTGGCAACTGGGTGAGGCACAAGATGTCCGTAAAAGGTACCGAGGTCTCCGGCGAAAGCCGCGCCCAGGGACACGGCTAGGCTCAGTCCGTCGCCTTCGCTGCCGCGGTTCGACCGGAGCAGGATGCCAGCCCCGACTTCGGGCATGTGGGCCGCCCGTTGTGCAGGTGATGCCTGGAATCCGCCTGTGGCCAGGATGATGGCATCGGTATGGATCTCCTGGCGGGTGCCTGTCGATTCCACCTCAAGGCGGAACCGGCGCGGACCCGAGGACGCAACCGAGCGAATCCGGACGCCGGTCCGCACCTCTCCATTCGACCGGAGAAGCCTGCTTTCGAGGATTTTCAGGTAGGACTTGACATCGAACGAATACCCCCGGCCGAACCCCATGATTCCGGGCGTTGCCTCGGCATCGACATGGACGCCGCTGGCGCGAATTTCTGCCAGGCCTGCCTCATAGGCCTGGATCACAAGACCGGCCAGCCGCATGTCACCGTGCGGAATCCGCCGCCGGTACGAAGCCAGATCGGGCGCGGTCCAGTACATGCCGGCGGACAGTTCGGACGAGCCACCGAGACGGTCCTGCTTCTCCAGAAGCGTCACGCTGGCGCCTTCTGCGGCCGCCACCGACGCCGCCCGCAGCCCCGACAGTCCGCCGCCCAGGACGACGACCTCCCGCGACCAGCTTCGTGTCATGCCACCTCACGCTCCTTATATATCTTCGTCTCGGACTTCCGCATTCCGGAATGCCCTGCATCGCCACAGCGAAGATAAAGGATCCATTGAACGCTGCGCACGAAATTTTCCACATAACAGAATTCCGGCTCCATCTCGTCGACTCCGATTGCCCTTGAACGCACAGCCTTGCCTCACCAACACAGCTCGAGAGCGCGACTTTTTCCACATGGCAGAAATGAAGTTGGCGATGTTTGAACGTGTGACTAGGTTCATACCGGTCCCAAAGACGGGACGTGCGGGGGCCAGCATCTGCCCACGAAATGAAAGGCTTGAAATATGACCCGGGAAACCCTATCCCCCATTGCTCCTCCCCCCGGCGGCAACTCTGTTGCGACTTCCGCCCAGCGCTCCCAAAAGCGGAAGGCCGTCACGAGCGGTGCCCTCGGCTCGGCGCTTGAGTGGTTCGACTTCGCGGTCTACGGCGCCCTGTCTGCCACTATCTTCCCCGTGCTCTTTTTCTCCGGTCTCGGCGAGGCGGGCGCCCTGATCGCCTCCTTCGCCACGTTCGGAGTCGGGTTCCTCGCACGCCCGCTCGGGGCAGTCATCTGCGGCCACCTTGGAGACAAGTACGGCCGCCGGCCCGTGCTGCTCGGCACGTTCATCCTCATGGGCATCAGCTCGCTGGCCATCGGCCTTCTCCCGGCAAACCAAGGGGTCTCGATCGCCGTCGTCCTCGTGTCGCTGCGGTTCCTTCAGGGCTTCTCACTCGGCGGCGAGGCAACCGGCGCACAGCTCATGACCCTCGAGCATGCGAATGCGAACCAGCGCGGGTTCCTGGGTGCGTTTATCAACATCGGCTCCCCGCTCAGCCAGGTCCTGGCCAACGTCACCCTGGTCATTCTGAGCAGCTCCCTGAGTGAAACCGCGTTCCAGGCCTGGGGCTGGCGCGTGCCCTTCCTCATGAGCATTCTGCTGGTCGTCGTCGGCATCTACATCCGCCTGCGCCTCGAGGAGACCCCCGTCTTCCTCGAACAGAAGGCCACCGCGGCAGAATCCGTCAACGGCCTTCAGGTCCTCAAGGCGCAGCCGTGGACCATCACCAGGCTCATGCTGGTGCGCGCCGGTTCCAACGTGACCTTCTACACCATCTCGGTCTTTGGCCTGAACTACCTCACCGTCAATGCGGGCTTCAGCCAGGGAACCGCATTTACCATGATCCTCGTGGCCAACGGCATCTCCGTCGGCGTCGGCCTGCTGGGTGGATTCGTCAGCGACCGGATAGGCCGCAAGCCCGTCCTCATCATCGGCATTATCGCCCAGCTCATTGCAGTCGCATCGTTCTTCCCCGCCGCAGAGTCCGGCAACGTCGTCCTCATCGTGCTCGCCGTGACCGTTGCGATCAGCGGCGTACAGTTCGAATTCGGTGCACAGCCGGCGCTCTATTCGGAACAGTTCCCCACCAACATGCGCTTCTCGGGATCGGCCCTGTCACTCTCCTTCTCCCAGGTGCTCTTTTCCGCACCCGCCCCGATGGTCGCTGCCGCCCTCGCCAGCACCGGCAACATCTGGTCCATTGCCGCCATCAACATCGGTGTGCTCCTTATGTCGCTGCTGTTCGTCCGGTGGCTCCGCGAGAACCACAAGGCCGAGCTGAGCGACATCCACTAGGAATCCCGCTCACATGTGTGGGGCCTGCGTGACGCACCTGATGGTTACAGAAGGCCCCACTCATGAACCGTGGGACGGGTTTTCCGGGTCTGGTCCTGCCATTCCTGCCAAGCGCTCGTTCCCGCCGAATCCATGAACCCTGAAGGCTGTATTCTCTATGTCCATAATGGGCAAACAAAAGGATGTCTATCAGCGGCCCCGGTACGCCCTGAACTCGGTAGACCATGCACTGCGCCTGATCCAGATTCTGCGCGACACCGGCGGCGCCCGGCTCTCCGACGTCGCCCGCGAGCTGGACATCTCGCCCTCGGCCGCGCACCGGCTATTGACGATGCTGGTTTACCGCGACTTCGCGGCCCAGGACGAAACCCGCGCCTACGTTCCGGGCCCGTCCATGGGCGCCCCGCCATCGCCCTCGCCCTGGACCCGCAAACTCAAGACCCTCCTCCATTCACACCTGGAACTCCTCGCCGGCCGGCTCGACGAAAGCGTCAGCCTGATGTTCCGCACCGGCGCGCGGACCCGGGTGCTCACAACTCTCGAGGGCGGCCAGCTCCTGCGGGTGGGGGACCGGACGGGACTCGTGCAGGACGCCCGGCTGGCCGCCGGCGGAAAAGCCATCCTCGCCGGACACGACCAGGCATTTCTCGAACGGCTCTACAGAAGCCACTCCGCCAAGCTCGCGGGAAGCTATCTGGGCGAGGCAGAATTCGGGCGGCTGCTGCGCATGCTGGAGGAAACCAGGCGGCTCGGATACGCCCTCAACCAGGAGGAAACGGAGGCAGGGCTGCATGCGCTGGGCATGGCCCTCCATAGCGCCGGGGGCGCTGTACTCGCATCCTTTTCCGTTCTCGTGCCGTCTTCGCGCGGCGACGTGCTCCGGGACCCCACAACGCTCGCCCTGATGTCCGAGGCCCAAGCGGAGATGGACTTGGAGATCCGCACTGCCGGGCTCAGCTTGCAGGCCTGACCGGGCTTGGCTTCCTAGAGCCAAGGCTTCGAACGGAACCCCGGAAGGACACCTCCGGCCCGGGTAGCCGGGGCCGCAGAGCCGCTGGAGCGGCAGGCCTTCCGCTGCGGGACCACGTGCAATCGAAAGGCTCATGTCCGGTCCACTCCCAGGAACACGGAAGGTGGTGCGGAAAGTTCCCGCTCTACTGCTGTCGCCACGTCGGTCCCGCAGCGGTAGACTCCCTCAACCGGCCCGGCTCTCACCCCCCCCCACGGCTAGGTCGAACAGGCCGCTTTCAGCGGCTTTTGGATGAAGGAGCAATCATGGACACTGTCACCCTGGAAGACGCCCGCACCGTCATCGCCGCCGCCGAGGCCAAGGCGGCCGAGATCGGCCAGCCCATGAACATTGCCGTGGCCGACGCCGGCGGCAACCTCGTTTCCCACGTCCGCATGGACGGTGCCTGGATCGGCAGCATCGACATTTCCATCAACAAGGCCTTCACCTCCCGGGCCTTCGACGTCGCCACCAAGGACCTGGGTGACAACTCCCAGCCGAACCAGCAGTTCTACGGCATCCACGCCAGCAACCACGGCCGGATCATGATCTTCGCCGGCGGCCTTCCGCTCCGCCGCAACGGCCAGGTTGTCGGCTCCATCGGCGTCAGCGGCGGCTCCGGCGAACAGGACCAGACCGTCGCCGAGGCCGGCGCCGCCGCCCTTAAGTAACCGGTCGACGATCGGATCGGGCAGCCTCGGGGCGTCGCATCCGAGCGAAGGTTCGGGGCTGTCTGACGTCTTGGCAGAAAACGGTCCGAGCCTAACCGCTACCCTCCGGCCGCGGTCTTGGATCCTGCAACCACTACCGGCCGCACGGCACCCGCGGAGGCTGGACAGGCGTCGAGGAGAGAGCCAAAAAAGGGACCGCGGGTGCCGTGGAACCTGTGCGCTCCCTCCGGGCTGCTCCGGCCCGGCAGATTGATCATTTGGAGCAGGATATGAAGGCCGTGGTCGTCGGGGCGGGCATTGCGGGCCTCGTCGCAGCCCGCCAGCTTGGTTTGGCCGGCTGGGACGTCGAACTCCTCGAGAAATCGTCCGCTCCGCGCGCCGACGGCTACATGATGGATTTCTTCGGCCCAGGGGTGGAGGCCGCAGAAAAGATTGGCATCTATCCGCGGCTCGCAGCGGTGGCCTACCACGTCGAGGCCGCCGAGTATGTCGATGCAACGGGATGCCGCACCTGCAGCCTCGATTACGGCCGGTTCGCCCGGCTGGCCGGCGGGAAGGTGCTGAGCCTGCTGCGCCCCGATCTGGAGCGCGCCGCTCTCGCGGCGCTCGACGACGTGACCCCGGGCCGGGTGCGGGTCCGCTATGGCGCGCCGGTTTCCCGGGTCTGGCGGGACGACGGCGGGATGCGGATCGCCGTCGAGGGCTCAGCGAACGTCCCGCACGCCGCAGACATGGTCATCGGCGCTGATGGCATCCACTCGCGAGTGCGCGCCCAGGTGTTCGGCCCGGAGGAGAATTATCTGCACCCGCTGGGGATGCGGGCCGCCGCCTTTATCGTGACCGATCCGCACCTTAATGCCCGTTTCCGGAACCGGTTCGTTCTCACCGACAGCATCGGGCGGGCAGCAGGGCTCTACAGCGTCCGTTCGGCGGAAGTGGCGGCTTTCATGGTCTACCGGAATATGGAAGGCGCGGCCGGGCACCTGCGGTCCGAGGGTCCGCGGGAACGGCTGCGACGCGAGTTCGCCGGACTCGGTAGTGCTGTTGACCGGCTGCTCGAACTGTGTCCGGAACATCCATACGACGACGTCGTGGCGCAGATCGTCATGCCGGGCTGGCACCGGGAACGGACAGTTCTCGTGGGGGATGCCTGCGGAGCCGTGTCGCTCCTGGCCGGACAGGGCGGATCGCTCGCCATCGCCGCTGCCGCGCTGCTGGGGGATGTCCTCGGACCGGCAGCTTCGCCGGCAGAAATCGGGCCGGCCCTCGCCGAATTCGAACGACGGTGGCGGCCTGTGGTCGAGGAGGCACAGGCCTCAGGCAGGCGCGCCGCGTCGTCGTTCCTCCCCGCGAACCGGACCCAGCGCCTGGTGCGCCGATGGATCATCCGGGCCACCCATCTGCCTGGAATCGACCGGCTGGTGGCCCGCTGGATCGTCGGCAGGATCGCGAAGTAAGCCCCGGCCGAAACCCGGTCGCCGCCGCAGGGTTTCGTCTATTCCAAGGGCCGCCCTCCACCGGGCTGCTTCGGCGCCTCGCGGGCAGGCAGGCGCAGCAGGCCTCGTACTTGCGTCGAGGGATAGCGACCGCTGACACCGCAAACTGCGGCGTTCAGCCGAAACCTTCAATGCCTGTTTTCTGCCCCTTCCATGCTGTCCGCCCGGTTCGCCGCTTGCCGCGGCCCCGGGAAACGGGCACGCCCCCTCGAATGGAGGGGGCGTGCCCGGATGCTGCGGGTTTCGGGCTAGACGGCCGTATATCCACCGTCGATCGGAATGGTCGCGCCGGTGATGAACTTCGCCTTGTCGCTGGCGAGGAAGGTGATGAGGTCGGCGACTTCCTGCGCCTCGCCGACGCGGCCGGCCGGGTGCAGGTTGGCATACTGCTCCAGGGTGGGCTCGTCGATGAGCGGGGTACGGATCACGCCCGGGGCCACCGCGTTCACACGGATGCCCTCCTTGGCGTACATCGTCCCGGCGGCGCGGGTCATGTTCACGACACCGCCCTTCGAGGCCGAGTAAGCGATGTTGTTCGAGACGGCCACGAGGCCGAACATCGACGCGAGGTTAACCACGACGCCGCCCTTCCCCTGTTTGAGAAGCTGCTCGATGACGTACTTGTTGGTGTAGAACACGCCCGAGTAGTCGATGCCGTTGGTGCGCTCCCAGTTTTCGACGGACGAAGTGACGACGTCGCCCTCGCCGCCGACACCCGCCGAAGCGACGGCAATGTCAAGGCCGCCGAATTCCGCGACCGTCTTCGCGACGGCAGCCTCGACGCTCTCGGCCTTGGAGACGTCGCCCTGGACGAACTTCGCGCCGATCTCGTCGGCGACTTCCTGCGACTTGGGGTTGAAGTCGAAGATCATGACCTTCGCGCCCTCGGCGATGAAGGTCTTTGCGGTGGCGAGGCCGAGCCCCGAACCGCCGCCGGTGATGAATGCGACCTTGTTCTCAAGCTGCATGAGTCAGTCCAATCTCTAATTGATTTTGCGGTCACCGTTGTGTCGTGGTTCCCGCGCTGCGCATTTATATGCGTATGCATCCAGTTTCACATTATTACTTGAAATGTCAACTAATGTGTGCCGTCTCACAACGTGGACAGCCGTCGAGGGCGGGGAGCCTCGGCAAGCTCGTGCCGGCTAAAGGATCCTGTTCCACCGTTCCTCCGGCGGGTGGCCGTCATTACACTCAGGGTATGACAGGCGACGTCAGCCGGGCCCTGGGTTTGCTGCAGGTCCCCTCCGGGTTCTTACGCCACCGGGCGGCGGCACGGCGCCGGCTTCGCCGGGCCGGGGCCGTGCCGGCGTCCCCGGGGGCGCGGCCAGCCGGGCCCGGTCCCGCCGTCGTTCCATACGACGCGGCCGATCCGGGGCGGGTGCCCCGGGCAGCGGCCCGATCCGGGGGATGAGGCTGCCGTGCAGCCCGGCCCCGACCCGGACAGCAACCCCGCGGAGAGCTCCGAAACCCTCGGCCAGGCCGGAGGGAACCCGGAGCTCGCGGCGGTCCGTGAGCCCGTGACCGGCAACCGCGCCGGTGTGGAAGGCCGTGCCGGCCCCGCGGCCCTGCCCTTCCGTTCGGCCGTCCGGTTGTTCCTGAATGCCCCCGGAACGAGGATGCTGCTCCCGGTGGAACTGCTTTTTCTTTGTTTCCTGGCGGTGTCCGCCGTATCGCAGGCTTGGGGCGAAGCCGCCGTCCCGACCATGCTGGTCGTCGCGGCACTGGTGCCCTCCGCGGTGGAAACGGCAATCCGTTCCCGGTTCCCGACCTGGCTGCACGGCTGCTATTTCGGGTTCCTGCTTGCAGGACCGCTGGTTGGCAGCCGGTTGGGGCTCTATGCCTTCTGGACCCAGTGGGACAAGCCCGTCCACACGTTCTCCGGCGTCCTGGTCGGTTGCGCCGTCACCTTCGCCCTGGGTGTCGCCGGCCGGCGGACGGGCGTTGCCCTTCCCCCGTTCCTGGTGGTGGCGGGGATAATCACCTCCGGCGGCTTCGCCGCCGCCGCGTGGGAAATCGCCGAATTCACCAGCGACTCCGTCCTGGGCACCCGTGCACAGCACGCGGGCCTGGAAGACACCATGACGGACATCATCTGTGGTGTTCTAGGGGCAGTCATCGTGGCGGCCGCGGTGGGCATCCACCACCGGGGCCACCCGGTCCCCTGGGTCACCTCGCTGCTCCAAGACCGCGACTTCGCCCCTTCCGCACCGCCCCCGGAACGGCTCTAGCCCCCTGCCCGCCGGTGACGACGTTCACCGTCACCTGGATCACTGCCAAGATCGTCCAGTTCACGGTCGGTCTTCGGATCGACCCGGGCGACGAGCTGCGCGGCATCGACATCGCGGCCCACGCCGAGGAGGCCTACCTGATCGACGAAGAACCGGTCCAGCTCGGCTCGCCCTCGCGCGCATAGCGCGCGTGCCCGGTTTACCGCATTATTGAGGCGGAGGGGGCGGTACCGCCCCCTCCGCCCTTGCCGTGACCTAAGGACCAACGACAATCATGCCTGCCAAACCGGTCATCCGCTTCGCCGACCTCAGCCCCTCCCCCTGGCTCAACGGCGCAGGACGCACGGTCGAACTCGCGTCCGGCCGGAGCGGAGCGGCAGTCCGCCAGCCGCCCGGGGACGGTCGCTGGCAGTGGCGGCTCAGCCTGGCCGATGTGGGCCGGCCGGCACCGTTCTCCCGCCTTCCCGGCATCCGCCGCATCCTCACCGTCGTCGACGGCGGCCCGCTGGACCTCACCGTCGACGGCGTCCGGCACCGCATCCAGCGGCTCCAGCCGTTCGAGTTCGACGGCGGGGCCGAGACTGTTTCGGATCTTCCCGCCGGGCCGGTCAGGAACCTGAACCTGATGCTCAGGCCGGCCTCCGCGCAAGGTTCCGTGGCGGTCATCCCGGTCATCGAACGGCAGCCCGTTCAGCTGCACGAATTCCAGCTCGGCGTGCTCCTCGACGGCGCTGCCACTGCCGCCGGCCAGCAGCTGGCCCAATTCGACGCAGTCACCGGCAGCCCGGACGGGGAAACCATCACAGGGCGCGGACAGCTGGCACTGGTCAGCGTCTTCTAGCAGAAAGGGCGGCTATCCCCGCCCCGCCTTCGCCCGCGCCGATGACCAGTTCCGCCGGCGCAGCCGCTCGAAGCCGTCGAGGAGCAGGTCGAGGGCGAACTCGAACTCGAACTGGTCGTCGCAGCCGGGCCCGACGACGGAGCTGTCCTCGTGCGCGGCGGCCATGGCAACCTGCGTGATGTTCGGGTACCGCTGGGCCAGCTGCTGGAGCATGGCGGCCTGCGCTTCCGGCGGCAGGGCCTCCGGCGCGTCCGCCGCCGGAACGGCCGGGTCCTGGAACAGTTCCTGGGTGAATCCCCACATGCGGCTGCCGAGGGCGTGCATCACGTGGTGGGTGAGGTCGATCGAAAAGCCGCCGGCCAGGAACATGCCGATGAACGAATCCATGTACCCCAGCACTGCGGGGGTTTTGTTGGTGCGGGATTCGAGCACCTGGCGGGCCCACGGGTGCCGCAGCAGCACCAGCCTCGCCGAGAGCACCCGCTGCCGGACCGCCCCCTGCCAGTCCGCGCCGGGCAGGGGCGGGTCGATCTCGCCGACGATGGCCTCGACCATGCCGTCGAGCAGCTCCTCCTTGTTGGCCACGTGCTTGTAGAGCGCCATCGGCACGACGCCGAGCTCCTGGGCGAGCCGGCGCATGCTCAGCGACTCGATGCCGGTCTCGTCGGCAAGCGCGACGGCGGCCTGCAGCACCCGGTCCCGGTTCAGCCGCACGCGCCGGCCACTGTCGATCTGCTGGGCCATCCGGACCCCCTTCCCTGGACAGCTGCCTGGACCTGCCCTCCCTTGACAAGTGTACGCCGTATACCTACCGTTGGGCCCATAAGGTGTACACCGTACACCACAGGAGCGAAGGACCCAATCATGACAACAACAACCGTTGGCGCCGTCCCAGCGGCCCGCCGTCCCCGGGGCCAATGGCTCGCGCCGGCCGGCCTGATCCTGCTGAGCCTCGTCCCGCTGATCCAGGGCGCGCTGCGTCTGGGCGAGCTGACCGGCGGCGCCCCGGTCACACCGGACAATGCACGGTTCTTCGACTCGCCCATCCCGGTGCTGGTCCACATTCCCAGCGTCACCGTGTACTGCCTGCTCGGGGCGTTACAGTTCGTGCCCTCGCTGCGCGGCCGGCGCGGCTGGCACCGGATCGCCGGACGCCTTCTCGTCCCCGCCGGCCTGCTCGCCGCCCTGACCGGCCTGTGGATGGCGGCCTTCTACGACCTGCCGCCCTTCGACGGACAGCTAATGCTCATCCTGCGGCTGGTCTTCGGCTCGGCCATGGTGGCGAGCATCGTCCTGGGACTGGTTGCGGTCCGGCGCCGGGACTTTGCCCGGCACGGCGCGTGGATGGCCCGCGGCTACGCCATCGGGCTTGGCGCGGGAACCATGGTTCCGGTGTCCGCGGCCTGGATCCTTCTGGTCGGCCCGGCCGGCGAACTGGTCCGGGCGGTGCACATGGGGGCGGCGTGGGTGATCAACCTGGCGGTGGCGGAATACTTCATCCACCGACGCTCCCGGGCATTCGCGCGGGCCTCCGGTGCCGCCGAGCGGTCCGCAGCGGCCCAGGCCGGAGTTGCGCGGTGAAGGCCGCCGTGTACCGGAGGTTCGGATCTCCGGACGTCGTGCGGATCGAGGAGGTGCCCAGACCCTCGCCGGGGCGCCGTGACGTGCTCGTCAAAGTCCATGCCAGCACGGTCAGCGCCGCCGACCGCCGCGCCCGCAGCCGCGACGTACCCGGCGGCCTGGGGCTGCTGGCCGCGCTCGGGCTGGGCGTCTTCCGGCCCCGCCACCGCATCCTGGGCATGGACGTCGCCGGGGTGGTCGAGGCCGTTGGCCCGGACGTGACGGCGTTCGCGCCCGGCGACGAGGTGATCGCGATGCTCGGCGGCAGATTCGGCGGCCACGCCGAATACGTGTGCCTGCCGCAGGACGGGGCGATCACGGCCAAACCCCGCAACCTTTCCTTCGAGGAGGCCGTGACGCTCGTCTTCGGTGGGATCACCGCACGGGCCTTCCTGGACCGCGCCGCGGTCCAGCCGGGCAGCACGGTCCTGGTCAACGGCGCCGCCGGGGCGGTGGGAACGGCCGCCGTGCAGCTCGCGAAACATCTGGGTGCCCATGTCACCGGCGTCTGCAGCAACGCCAACGGCCAGCTGGTCGCCGCACTCGGCGCGGACCAGGTGATCGACTACACCACGGAGGACTTCGCCGCCGGGGCCCGGACCTACGACGTCATCGTCGACTGTGTCGGCAACGCCCCCTTCGAACGGGTCGAGGCCTCCCTCAACCCCGGCGGAGCCCTGCTGCTCGTCGTCGCCGACCTCAAGGGAATACTGCGGGCGCCGCGGCGCAGCCGGGCCAGCGGAAAACTGGTCACCGCAGGCAGCGTCGACTACCGGGCCGAAGACCTGGCCTTCCTCGTCGACCTCGCAGAATCGGGCCGGTACCGCCCGGTCACCGACCGCAGCTGGGACCTCCCCGGGATCGTCGAAGCGCACCGCTATGTCGACACCGGCCGCAAAAAGGGCAACGTCGTCCTGCGCGTCGCGGCCTGACCAAATTAGCCGCAGCCGCCGCAGGCGAAACGGAGCAAAATTAGAAGGGAACACAACGGATTCGTGCACGATCAGAGGTGGTACGTCATGAAGACAGGCAAGGCACTGGGCATTCTGGCGCTGGTGGCGCTGCTCTCCGCCGGCTGCGCTCCCGGCAGTCCGCCGGGGACGGGCAGCCCGGGCACCGCCTCGAGCATGCCGATGGGCACGTCCTCGCCGATGTCCTCCCCCGGCATGATGGAAGGATCCGGCCCGGCGGCCGCGGCTGCGGTGATCACGATCAGCGATTTCGCCTTCCAGACGCCGGCCTCCGTCCCCGCAGGTGCCACGGTCACGGTGACCAACAAGGACACCGTGGAGCACACGGTGACCGCCGATACGGGCTCGGCCTTCAACGTCGAGGTCAAGGCCAACGGCGGGACGGCGACGTTCACCGCCCCCTCCAAGGCCGGCAGCTACCCCTTCCACTGCTCCATCCACCCGCAGATGCTTGGGACGCTGACCGTCAAGTGAGACAGCCCCGCCGGTGTGCGGGGTACCGGCCGGAGTCGGCTACGGTCAAGGTGAGTGCACCGACGTCCGAGCCGAAGGAACCTGAATGCCTGAACCTGCCCCGCGGAGCCCCTGGTCCGACACCTTGGGCCGCGCCGCAGTCCGATCCGCCCAGACCCTGCTGATCCTGGCCCTGGCCTCCGTGCTGGTATACGCCCTGACCCGCGTCACGCTGATCGTGATCCCGGTGCTCATCGCCCTCATCCTGGCCGCGGCCATTGCCCCGCTGGTCTCCTGGCTCAGGCGCCGCGGCTGGCCGGCGGCGGCCGCCACCGGGGTCTCCTTCCTGGGCATGCTGGCCGTGTTCGGCGGAATTACCACCGGGATCGTCTTCGCCGTCCGCGGCGAATGGCCGACGCTCGTGGCGAAGGCCGGGGCCGGCTTCGACCAGCTGTACGCGCTCGTGAAGACCGGGCCGTTCCCGGTCGACGACGCGGCCATCCAGGACGCCCGCGACAAGGCCCTGGAGTTCCTCGGCAGCAGCGCGTTCACCTCCGGGGCGATCACCGGCCTGGGCGCGGCCACCCAGTTCGCCACCGGGTTCGTGCTCATGGCGGTGGTCCTGTTCTACTTCCTCAAGGACGGGCAGCGGATCTGGGCCTTTATCCTGCGCGCCTTCACCGGCGGACGCCGGGCCAGGGCCGAACTGGCCGGGGCCCGCAGCCTGCAGGTGCTCGGCGGCTATGTCCGCGGCACCGCCGCCGTCGCCGGCGTGGACGCCGTGGTCATCGGCGGCGCGCTGCTGGTCATGCAGGTGCCGCTGGCCCTGCCGCTGGCAGTGATCACCTTCATCGGCGGATTCATCCCCATGGTCGGCGCCACCGCCGCCGGCGCCCTGGCCGTGCTGGTCGCGCTGGTCTCGAACGGGCCGGCGGCCGCGCTGATCACCCTCGCCGTCGTCGTGGGCATCAACCAACTGGAGGGCAACTTCCTGCAGCCGGTGCTGATGGGCAACGCCCTGAAGGTCCACGGCCTGGTCATCCTGCTGGCCCTGACCGCCGGCACCATCCTGGCCGGTATCGTCGGCGCCGTCCTGGCGGTGCCGCTGACCGCCGTCGGCTGGGCTGTCATCAAGGTCTGGACCGGCGAGGATCCCGGCGACCCGCCGCCGGTGCCGCAGACAGCGGCCGCGGACGTGGCCGAACCGGAACTCGAGCGGCTTCCGTAACCGCCGCCCCGAAGCGGAGAATGGTTTGTTCCGGCCGTGACCCGGCGCGGTCCGGCCCCGAGGCCAGGAGGAGCCCATGAGTACGATGACGAACCGGGCCGAGGCGTTCTGCACCCGCTTCGGCCTGCGCCTGCCCATCCTGCTGGCCCCCATGGCGGGGGCGTGTCCGCCGCCGCTGTCCGCCGCGGTCATGACGGCGGGCGGTCTCGGCGCCTGCGGCGCGCTGCTGCTGAAGCCCGACGAACTGCTCGCCTGGGCCGGCAAGGCGCGCTCCAGCGGCACCGCGTTCCAGATCAATCTGTGGATCCCGGATCCTGCCCCGGTGCGCGACCGGGCCCACGAGGCCCGCGTCCGCGGTTTCCTCGCCGCGTGGGGACCGCCGGTGCCGGCCGAGGCCGGCGATGCCGTGCCCGAGGATTTCCAGGCCCAGTGCGCAGCGCTGTTGGCCGCCGCGCCGGCTGTGGCGTCCTCGATCATGGGACTCTACCCGCCGGACTTCGTCGCCCAGCTCAAGGACCGCGGCATTGCCTGGTTCGCGACCGTTTCGACCGTTGCCGAAGCCCGTGCCGCCGAGGCCGCCGGTGCCGACGTCGTCGTGGTCCAGGGCGCGGAGGCCGGCGGGCACCGCGGGTGTTTTGACGCGGCCAAGGCCGAGCAGCAGGCGGTGGGCCTGTTCGCGCTGCTGCCGGCCGTCGTGGACGCCGTGCGCGTGCCGGTGGTCGCCACCGGGGGTATCGCCGACGGGCGCGGCGTCGCGGCCGCCCTGGCCCTGGGGGCCAGCGCGGTGCAGATCGGCACCGGTTTCCTACGCTGCCCCGAGGCCGGGATCCATCCCGCCTGGGCCGACGCCCTGGCCCGCACGGCCCCCGAGGATACCGTGGTGAGCCGGGTTTTCAGCGGCCGCGCCGGACGCAGCATCCTGACCGACTACGTCGAGGCGGCGACCGCCGCCGACGCTCCCGCTCCGGCCCCCTACCCGGTCCAGCGCGGCCTGACGGCCGGCATGCGGGCGGCCGGGCAGAAGGAAGGCGACCTCCACCGGATGCAGGTCTGGGCCGGCCAGTCGGCGGCGCTGGCCGCGGCCGAGCCCGCCGGTGCGGTGGCGCGGCGCATCTGGGAGGAGGCCCGGGCCCTGCTGGCCTGAGCCCGCCGTGCATCTACCCTTTGGCCGCTGCCGACTCTAGACTTTTCTTGGGTCCGCCCGGGCCCGGACCATGGGGGAGGTGCGGGCATGAATATCATCGATCCGGAGTACCTGCAGTACGACTACCGGCTGAGCTACCGGGGCATCCCGCATACCGGACACGAGCCGGAAGACTATCCGCTGCGCTGGACCGTGGCCGTGCATGCCGACGTTTCGGACCGCGAGGACGACGGCGAGGACCTGCGGGAGGTCGGTTCGGCCGTCGTCTACCTGGTCCCGGACGCCGGGCTGATCGACCTGTTCGACACGCTGGGATCCTACGATGCGGAACTGGCCCGGTTCGGCGAGGTGTTCGGCGTGGACCACCCGGAACTGCTCGACGAGGCCGGGATGCGCGAGGACGGGGATCTGCTGATCGTCTCCTCCCTGACCGTGGCGCCGGAATTCCGCGGCCGGAAGCTCGGCTACTGGATCCTCAACGCGATCATCGAAACCATCGGACGCCATGCCTGGCTGACCGTCCTGGACGCCGCCCCGCCGGAGGATCCGGACGCCGACGAGGGTGCCGCCGGGCAGGGCGCCGAGTCCCTGAAGAAGTATTGGCGGGGTTTTGGCTTCCACGAAGTCGAGAACGGCTTCATGGTGTTCGGGGACACCATGGCCGCCCTGGCCGCGGAATTCGCCGAAACACGCGGCGAGGATCCGGACGGGTACCTGTAGCCGCCGAGGTAATGCGAACCGCTTGCATTAATTAGGCCTGCGAGCGCGCCGAATCGCCGCCGGGCCGGCTCCGGACCGTAGGCTCGGACCATGAGGTCGAACGGCTGATGGGCCACGCACATTCGCATCCGGAGCCCGGGAAGCTGTCCGCGCCGGCCCGGGCCGGGCGGCGCCGCGCCAACGTCTTGCTGACCGCCGTGCTGGTCCCGCTGGCGGTGCTCACCGTCCTGGCCATGGCCCTGATGTGGCCCGGCGGGGACCGCGGGGACGTGCAGATCTCCAACCCCTACGCCACGGCCCCCGGGGTCGACTTTGTTACCGGCACGGTCCAGCAGGCCGGCACCGAGGACTGCCCGTCTTCCGCACCCGCCGCGGCGGCCGGCGGCCAGATCCAGCAATGCCTGGTCGCCCGCACGCTGCCCGACGGCGGCGGCGCCGCCGTACCGGTGGAAATCACCCCCGAAATCGCCAAGTCCCACGGCGTCGAGGCCGGTGACCGGATCCGCTACCTGGACCTCTCCGGCGTGATGGATGCCCGTACCGGCGCGGCCTACGTCTTCGTCGACTTCGTCCGCACCGTCCCGGTCGCGCTGCTGGCGGTGCTGTACGCCGTCGTCGTCATCGCCGTCGCCCGGTGGCGCGGCCTACGTGCCATCATCGGGCTGGTCGGCGCCTACGCGATCCTGGCGACGTTCGTCCTGCCGGCCCTGCTCGAGGGACGGCCCGCACTGCCGGTCGCCCTGGTCGGCTCGGTGGCCATTATGTTCGGCGTGCTCTACTTCGCCCACGGGTTCTCGGCCCGCACCTCCACCGCACTGCTGGGCACCCTCTTCGGGCTGGGCATCACCGCGCTGCTGGCCGCCTGGAGTACCGGTTCCGCCTACCTGACCGGCGCCGGGGACGAGAACACCTACCAGCTCATCAACGCCTCCGACCAGCTCTCGATCTCGGGCATGATCACCTGCGGACTGGTCATCTCCGGGCTCGGCGTGCTCAACGACGTGACCATCACCCAGTCCTCCGCCGTCTGGGAACTGCACGAACTGGCCCCCCATACCAGCGCCCGCAGCCTCTTCGCCTCCGCCATGCGCATCGGCCGGGACCACATCGCCTCCACCGTCTACACCATTGCCTTCGCCTACGCTGGAGCGGCGCTGCCGGTGCTCATCCTGGTCCTGCTGTACGACCGGCCCCTGCTGGACGCCCTGACCACCGGCCAGCTGGCGGAGGAAGTGGTCCGCACGCTCGCCGGCTCCATCGGGCTCGTCCTCGCGGTCCCCGTCACCACCGCGGTCGCCGTCCTCGTCGTCAAGGCCACCGCCCGGGACGACCGCCCCGAGGGCGCCCGCCCCGAGCCGGGTGCCCCGGATCCCGGCGGAACGGCCCAGCCGGTCTATGCCGGCGTCCCGGACACGGCGCCGCCCGGCACCGTCCCGGAGTCCCGCCGCGCGCGCCGCCAGGCAGACGGCATGCGGGCCAGGCGCCGGAGCGCGGAATAGTCCGCAGGCACCGCCGTGCGGAGCTGCTCGTTTTCCCCGCCGGCAGTGGGCAGATCCCGGTTCTGCCCACCTTGCGCCGGGCAAAGTTGGGCGAGTCGTGCCGGGAAGGTTTCCCGTGGAACATCCTCAGCGACCGCGGATCCGGCCGAGCATCGAATGGGTGTCCGCAATGACCGCGTCCGAGGCGCGCAACGCCTCGTCGGCCTTGCGCTCGAGCACGTCCAGGATCTCGGCCAGTTCCTGCATCGAGGCGCGCTGGTAGTCCTCGCGCCGTTCGCCCTCGCGCTCCGGCGGGCCGTGGTCGACGGCGGGCTGCCGCGAGGCATCCTGCCGGTAGGCCAGGATCGCAGAGATGCTGCGGGCGGTCAGCGGCGCCCAGTCCGCCAGCCATCCGTACCTGTCGATCGCAGGCAGCAGTGTCGGCACCTCCAGGGCCGCCGGAGCCGGCGGCTCCAGGCAGTCGTGCCCGCCGGGCCGGTAGCCGGTCAGGCAGGACTGCGCGGACGCCCGCCCCCGGCCGTCCAGCCGGCCGAGGACCTCCAGCCAGCGGGCGGCGGCGCAGGCCGGGCAGCCGACCGGATCCGCCGTGCGCTCCAGCGGGACGTCCCGGATCATCCACCCCGTGTCCCGGTCCGGCCGGATATCGGCGGGCACGACGGCGCGGGCCTGCTCCCGGGTGAATCCGCACGCCCCGGCCAGCACGGCCAGGAAGGCGTCGCGGCGGCCCGCCAATCCCTGGGTCCACCCGTCCACCGGGCAGCAGGCGAGGGTGCCGGCCAGGTCCAGCCAGCCCTCGCCTTCCCGCCAGGGCCGGCCTGCGACGGGTTCGGGCAGGGCGAGCACCGCCCCGGCCTCCCGGTGGATCCGGCGGATCGTCTGGACCCGCTTGGCCTGGGTCGCGGGGGCTGCCGGCACCTCCCGCAGGAACTGCGCGATGGCCTCCGCCGTCGTCGGCAGCGGGTCAAGCCCGGCGGCTGTGCACCAGTCCCGGAAGAGGCTCCACTGCCGGGACGCAGCACCGGACATCACGGCACCGCCCTACAGGCCGATGCTGGTGACCGCATTGCCCACCAGCGGCGCGTTCTCCCGGTCATAGACCGCCAGGATGGCGTCGCCCTTGTGCCCGGTCTGGCGGCGGATCGAGCGCGAGTCAGCCCCGGAGCGGAACGCCTGGGTGACAAAGCCGGCCCGCAGCGAATGGCCGCCGTACTGCGCAGGATCCAGGCCGACGGCCTGGACGCGGCGCTTGAGCATCTCATTGATCGCATGCCCGGACATCCGTGCCGGTTTCACCGCCCCTCCCCCGGCCAGGGACCTAAACAGCGGCAGCTCGCGCTCGGGCCGCGGCCGGTCGCGGCGGCAGATGTGCTGGCCGGCGGGGGCCGCCTCGCGCAGGGCGCGCATGAGTCCCGGCCGCCCGTCCGGGCCGTCGACGGCGTCGAGCAGGTCCAGCCAGCGGTACAGCGCGCAGGGCGCGCAGGTGAGCGGTTCGTGCCCGTACGGCAGGGCCTTGACCTGGCCCTCGCCCTCCTGGTCGGTCTTGGACCGGCGCACCCGCAGGTGCACGCCGTCGTGCCGGGCGGGGATGACATCGGAGACATTCAGGGCAGACAGTTCGCTGCGGCGGAAGGCGCCGGCGAACCCGGCCAGCAGCAGGGCCGCGTCCCGGTGCGCGGCGACGGCGGCCGGCCAGGTACTGTCCGCGGTGGCACGCAGGATGAGCTTGATGTCATCGGTCAGCAGCGGGGCCATCCGCCGCTGCGGCGCGGCGCGCTCGCGCCGGACGGCCCGCAGCGCCCGGGCGACCCGCCCGTCGGCACCCGGCGGCGGCGTTCCTGCGGCGGCGTGCCGGCCGTTGATCGCCGCAATCCAGCGGGCGATGGTAGCGGTGGCATAGGCGTGCCGGCCGTCGGGACGGACCGCGGCGGCGGCCTCGGCCAGGTAGGCGATGACGGTCTCGGGGGCGGCCGGCAGCGCCCGGTAGCCCTTGGCCTCGCACCAGCGGGCGAAGGAGCGCCAGTCGGAGGCATAGGCCCGGCGGGTGGCCGGCGAGATGGCATGGTCCAGCGCGTGGCGGACCCGCTCGGCATCCGCGGCGGTGAGCACGCCCGGCCTCTCCGGGGCCGGGCCGGCTCCCGGGATTACCGGGGCGGGGATATGGATCTCGTTCACGGCGCTCCGCTCGTTCTCCGGGACCGGTTTCCAGCCATTTTCCGCCTTTTGGCCCGCTTTTTACATGGGCGCGGCCGGATTCAGGCCGGCGGGGCCTGCTCCGGCGGGTCCGCGGGAATGAGTACGGTAGAGAAGATCCGGCGCCGCCGCCCTTGGCCCGGCCCGTTGGCCTCCGCCGCCCTGACGACGTCCCGCAGGCCGGAGGCGAGTTCGGCGAGTTCGCCGTCGGTCAGCCACAGCGCGGTCTGGCGGTAGCCGGCCCCGTCCCGGGCCAGGTCCGGGTTGCCGTGCGCGGCGTACCGGTCGAAGGTCTGGAGCAGCCCGGCAATGAAAGCCGTAAACGCCCGGCGGTGGTCCTCGGGCGACATGCCCGCCAGTTCCCCGTCGTCGACTGTCGTCCTGGCCAGGTCCAGACGGTATGTGCGCTCGGTGGTGCCGCGCACCGGGCGTTCATGCACCACCGTCAGGACACCTGCCTTGGCCAGCGTACCCACGTGCCGGTACAGCGTCGCCGCCGCGACGTCGGGCAGCTCCGCAGCGATCTCCGCCGTCGTCAGCTGCCGTCCGCCCAGCAGCGCCTGGATAATGCGCAGGCGCACCGGATGCAGGATCAGGTCAGCAATGCTGGAAGGTGCCATGGGCCTATATTCTCATGATTGACATTGTTCGCACAAACGATAATAATCGAACTGCCGGGCAGTGACCCGGCGCTGGACACTAGAAGACGGCACTCGCGATCCGGAGGGACAGACCATGGCGGCAATAACAGTGCAGGGCAACGAGGTCCGCGTGCAGCTGACACGCGGCGAGAAGATCGCGGGACTCCACTCCGACCTGCACTTCCCGCTGTCGGCCGTGAAGGATGTGCAGGTGCTGGCGGACTCGTTCGACGGCGTGCGCGGCCTGCGCGCCCCGGGCCTGGCGCTCCCGGGGAGGACCCGGATCGGCACCTGGCGGGGTCGCGGCGGCAAGACGTTCGCCGTCGCCCGCAAGGGCGTGCCGGCCATCCGGCTGGTCCTGGCCGGCGCCGGCTACCGCAACGTCGTGGTCTGCGTCGAGGACCCTGCCGGGACCGCGGCAGGCCTGCGCGCCGGCGCCGGCCTGCCGCCGGAACCTGGCTTCACCGAACGCGAGGTGCGGTTTACCTCCGGCGGTGTGGATTTTGCCGGCACGTGGACCATGCCCCGGGGCATCCCCGCGGCCGCGGCCCTGATCCTTCCCGGGTCCGGCCCGGTGGACCGCAATGCCGACCACCGGCGCATGCCGCTGGGGATCAGCCGCGATCTGGCCCACGATCTGGCCGCCCGGGGCGTCGCGTCGCTGCGGTACGACAAACGCGGGACGGGATCCTCCGGCGGCAGCTTCCTGGCCGCCGGCTTCGGACAGAGCGCCGAGGACGCCGCGGCCGCCCTGCACCGGATGGTGGCCGAGGCCGGCGAGGGCCTGCCGGTGTTCGTCATCGGCCACAGCGAAGGCGGCTACCATGCCGCCGTGCTGGCTTCCGACCCGGACAACCGGCTGGACGGGGCGGTACTGTTGTCCACCTCCGCGCATTCCGGATTCGAGACGGCACGCTGGCAGACTGCCAGGATCGTCCATGCGCTGCCGGCGTTCCCCCGCATCGTGCTCAAATTGCTGCGCACCGATCTGGTCAAGCAGCAGGCGAAATCGGTAGCGAAGCTCCGGTCCACCACCGAGGACGTGGTGCGCATGCAGGGCCGGCGCATCAACGCCCGCTGGCAGCGCGAGTTCCTGGACTTCGACCCCGCACCGTCGCTGGCACGGATCCAGGTGCCGGTGCTTGCCGTCACCGGGACCAAGGACCTGCAGGTGGACCCTGCGGACCTGGCCGTCATCGCAGCCACGGTGCCCGGCCCGGTGACGACCCACGAGGTTGCGGACGTCTCGCACCTGCTGCGCCGCGACCCCGGGGTTCCTTCGCTCAAGGATTACAAGCGCCAGATCCGCGAGGGCGTCGACGCCGAAGTGCTCGGGATCGTCGGTGCCTGGATCCTCGAACACGCCGGGATCCGGTCCGGCGGCGGGGGTGATTCCCGGCGTCGTTGACGGCCGGTGCTGCCCCTGGCGGCCGGGGCCGGGAGCTTAACTGGACGGGCTGCCGGGAGGCGGACCGGCTGGCGGGGTCCCACCCGGGGCACCGCCGGGTTGCTGCCCGCCGGTTGGGGTTGTGGTGGTGTCGACGCCTACGGCGAGGGTGACCGTATAGCCGCTGGCAGCATCGCCGGTTACGGTGGCGAGCTGGCTGGCACCGCCGTCATCGCCGAAGACATTGTCGCTGTCCAGACTCAGCTGTGCGAGGTTGCTGACTGACGTCTCATAGCCGGTGGTTGCGTAGACGGTGTCGCACACATCCTGCGGCAGGGCGACCTGCGAGGTGGCGATCGCGCTGGCGGAGTCGGCAATGCTGGCCTGGTCCGGGTAGATCTCGAAGTGGATGTGCGGCCACCGGCCGGTATAGCAGGCCGGGAAGATGCTGGTGAAGCGCACCTTTCCCTCGGTGCCGGCAATCTGTACACCGCGCAGGTAGTTCTGGTCGGTGATTCCCTCCGAGTACATGGAGTAGCCGCCCTCGCGGTTGCAGTGCCAGACGTAGACTGCCACCCCTTCATACGGGACGCCCCCGCCGGCGAGGTCGGAGACGGTCAGCTCGAGCGTCATGGGCACGCCCTCGGCGGTGCCGGTGGATTCCCCGAAACTGGACCGGATGTCGCTGCGGACAATGCCGCTCTGCTCCAGAACGTCCGGCCCGTTCGATCCGTCACCGGGATAAGGGCCGGCGGTCTCGTCGGGAATCTCCCCCGAAGCCGCGGACGCCGCCGACGACGGACTCAAAACCGGGCCTGCGGAGCTGCCCGAGCCGGCACCACAGGCGGCGAGGCCTACCGCGGACGCGCCGAGGCCGAGAAACGCCAGCATCCGCCGCCGGCTCAGCAGGGTGTCGATATCGAATCCCAGCCCTTGGTCGACAACCTCTTCCTCCGGCCGCACCAAGGGGCGGCCTTCGTATCTGCCTACCTGGTCATGCTGCGGGTCGTGCGCCATAAGTCCTCCGGTGATGTTTGCGGATGCCTGATACAGACCCTAGGCAACGCCACTATGAACAGGCTGTGCGGCCTTCCGCGCCAGACAGAGCAAACCCGGCGCCCGCAGGGTTGGAGTGAAACATAATCATCGGCTTATTGTGTTGCTTTACGGCAATATGGGCTTCCTCCCGCAGTCCTGAAGGGCCCGCACAGGAGGTTTCGAGCAAGGCGGCTGAACATGACCGAAATCCGATGGCTTGAAGCGTTCGTCGCGGTTGCCGAGGAACTGCACTTTGGCCGCGCGGCACTTCGCCTGCATATGGCGCAGTCCCCCTTCAGCCAGACGATCCGGAAGCTCGAGTCCGATCTGGGCACGCGTCTTTTCGAACGGAACACCCGAAGCGTGGCATTGACGCCCGCCGGCCACGCCCTCCTGCCGCGGGCGTACCGGGTGCTTCAGGAGATGCGCTTGGCCCGCGAGGCCGCCCAGACGGAGGTGGCAGGCATCCGGGGCACGATCAGGGTCGGCTTTTCGGGAGCGGTCAATCATCTGACGCTTCCGCCACTGACCCGCGCCCTGCGGCGAAGCTACCCCGACATCCACCTGGAACTCACCAGCAGGGTACGCACGGCAGACGGTCTGGCGAGCGTGGCCAACGGCACCCTCGACCTTGCCTTCGTCGGTTATCCCGAATCGCCCGC
Source organism: Arthrobacter hankyongi (assembly GCF_022012395.1). Lineage (GTDB taxonomy): Bacteria > Actinomycetota > Actinomycetes > Actinomycetales > Micrococcaceae > Crystallibacter > Crystallibacter hankyongi. Next base: position 32,525 of record NZ_JAKLTQ010000025.1, on the reverse strand, counting down.
TCCCTCGGTCACCGCCAGGCTGGTGGCCCGGGAGAAAATCGGGGCAGTGCTCCCGCTGGACCATCCGCTGGCGGGGGAAACATCCATACCGGTGCAAAGCCTGGCCGACGACGACTTCATTTCCCCGCCGATGGACGGCTCCTCCGCCATGTCGGAGGTGCTGCTTGCCTCCTGCATGGCGGCGGGGTTCCGGCCGCGGGTGGTGCAGGAGCTATCGGACCCCTACATGGTGCTGACGTTCGTTGCAGCCGGCGTCGGCGTCACCCTGATGAACAGCGGCATCGCCAGCATCATCCCTTCGGGAGCCACCTTTGTGGCCTTGGATGATCCGCAGCATTACATGAACCACGCGATCGCCTGGTCCTCGGAGAACGACTCGGCCGTCCTCGCTGCCGTCCTCGCCGTCATCGACCAAACCTTTCCACAGCCCGGGAGTGACTAACCCTCCTTATTTAGACTGAAAACAGCATAGTGATAGACCATTTCAGTCGTGGACTTACAAAGTGCCAGTCGTCACACTTGTGGGTAGGCCGCATCGGGCGGCGGAACCAGCCAGCACTGCCGCCACGAGGCGCGGCGTGGTCCAGGTTCCTCTCACACGAAGGGAACACCATGTCAATGACGACGTCGGCACCGGCACGTCCCCGGAACAACGCGAAAATTGCGGCAGTCTCCGGGTTTGTGGGCAGCGCCCTGGAGTATTACGACTTTTTCATTTTCGGCTCGGCTGCGGCGCTGATCTTCGGGAAGCTGTTCTTCGCGCCGGGCCCGTCATCGATGCTGCTGTCGTTCGCGACCGTCGGTGTCGCCTACGTCGCCCGTCCGCTCGGGGCCGTGATCTGCGGGCATCTGGGCGACAAGTTCGGCCGCAAGCGCGTTCTGCTCCTGACCCTGCTGCTGATGGGCGTGTCAACGTTCCTCATCGGCTGCCTTCCGACGTACAGCCAGATCGGCATGGCGGCGCCCCTCCTGATCGTGGCCCTCAGGCTGCTGCAGGGACTGTCCGCCGGCGGGGAGTCCCCCGGTTCCAGCTCGCTCACCCTTGAGCATGCCCCCGACCGGAAGCGCGCCTTCTACACGAGCTGGACGATGAGCGGCATCATGTTCGGCATCGTGCTCTCCACCCTCGTCTTCATTCCCGTGGCGTCGCTGCCGGAGGAGCAGCTCCTGGCGTGGGGCTGGCGCATCCCGTTCCTTGCCAGCGCGATCGTTACCGTCATCGCGTTCGTGCTGAGGCGCCTCCTTGAAGAACCCCCGGTCTTTGAGGAAGCCCGGGAAAACGAGGACGTGGTCAAGGTACCGCTCGTCGCCCTGTTCCGGCACCACTGGGTGACGGTCCTCCGCATTACCGCGATGTCGCTGTTCACCATTCTCAATACGCTCGTCAATGTCTTCGCCCTCTCGTACGCCACAACGGTTGCCGGCGTCGACAAGAGCCTGATGCTCACCGTCATCGCGGCGGCCAACCTCACCGCGGTTGCCATGGGGCCGCTGTGCGGCATGCTTTCGGACCGGATCGGCCGCAAGCCCGTCTTCCTCACCGGGCTCGTGCTGCAGTCGGTGATGATCTTTGTGTTCTTCTCCGCCCTGTCCGCCGCGGACATTCCGCTGATCTTCCTCACCGGAATCCTGCTCATCGGGATTGCCTACACCGGAGCGAACTCCATCTACCCGGCATATTTTCCGGAACAGTTTCCGGTCAAGGTCCGCTACTCGGGTATGGCCATCAGCCTCATGTTCGGCCTGCTGCTCGCCGGGTTCGCGCCTGCGATCTCCGAACTTCTGATCGGCGGCGACAAGGCCAACTGGGTTCCCGTCGCAACGTTCGGCGCCCTCGCCTGCCTCGTCTCGGCGATCGCAACGCTCACGGGACCGGAGACGTTCAGGACGCCCACCGCCCTGCTGGGACTGAAGAAATCCGGCAAGCGGCTCCAGACGCCGTCGCCCGCGGCCGACAAGGCGGCCGTGTGATGCCCCATCGATATGTCGTCGGATTGCTCGGTGCCGGAATCACCGGCTCGCTGACACCCCGCCTGCACGAAACGGAAGCGGACCGGCTGGGTCTGTCCTACATCTACCGCATCATCGACCTCGACCTCCTGGGCCGGCAGGCCGAACATTCCGCCGCGCTGGTGCGCAACGCCGCGGAACTCGGTTACGACGGACTCAACGTCACGCACCCGAGCAAACAGCTGGTGCAGGCCGGTCTGGACGATCTCTCCCCCGACGCAGCCATCCTGGGCGCGGTGAACACCATCACCTTCGATGACGGGCAGGCAACCGGGCACAACACGGACCACCTCGGCTTCATGCACGGCTTCCGGGCCGGGCTCCCGTACGCCGCAACCGACTCGATCGTCCAGATCGGGGCGGGAGGCGCGGGCGCAGCGGTAGCGTTCGGGCTCCTGAGTGCCGGAGCCGGGCATCTGGTGATTGCGGACATCGACCCGGCCAGGGCCGAGAGCCTCGCCGCGCGGCTTGCCCCGCACTTCCCGGGCAGCGAGGTGTCCGTTACCCGAACAGACTCTGTTGCCGCGAGCATTCGGGAGGCGGACGGACTGGTCAATTCAACGCCGATCGGCATGACCGGCCATCCAGGTGTTCCCGTCGATCCCGCCCTCATCCACTCCGGGCTGTGGGTCGCCGACGTGGTCTACCGGCCGCTCGAAACGCAGCTGATCAAGGCCGCGCGCGGCCAGGGCTGCAAGGTGCTCGACGGCGGACGAATGGCCGTCGGGCAGGCCGCGGCGGCCTTCGAGCTCTTCACCGGCATTCGCCCCGACGCGGACCGCATGCTGGCCACCTTCCAAGACGCGGTCCGCCTGCCCGTCCTCTGACGGCGCACCGCCGGCCGCACCACGTGACGGAGAGACCCATGATTTCAGCAACAGCACCAAACACCGCTGCCCGGGCACCGGGCTCCATCGCGGAGTCACGCTGCCTGGTGATCGGAGCAGCAAGCGGCATCGGCCGGGCCACGGCAGAACGCCTCAGACGGTCCGGCGCCGCCGTGATCGGAGCGGATCTTCCGTCGGCGGACTGGCCTGAAGGACACTCCGGCCCGTCGCTTCCCCTGGACGTGACGGACCCCGGGTCCGTGGCTACCGCCGTTGCCTCCGCCGTGCAGACATTGGGCCGGCTCGACGCCGTGGTGAACTGTGCCGGCATTCTCGGGCCGGTCGCCTCGGCACTCGCGACCCCGGTAGATGAATTCGAACGGATCATGAGGATCAACCTCACGGGCGCCTTCATCGTCTCCCAGGCGGTCCTGCCGGGGATGGCGCAGGCAGGCTACGGGCGGCTGCTGCACATTTCGTCCACGGCGGGCAAAGAAGGCGTCACCAACATGCCGGCCTACTCGGCCAGCAAGGCCGGCATCCTCGGTCTGGTCAAATCACTCGCCAAGGAATTTGCCCTCTCCGGGGTCACAGTCAATGCCCTCGCCCCCGGCAATATCCTGACACCACTCTTCGGGCAGGTCCCGGCAGACCAGCAAACAGCACAGGCAGCGAAGATCCCGATGGGGCGCTTCGGTACACCCGCCGAAGCAGCATCCCTGATCGAATTCATCATCTCCCCGGACGCCTCCTACACCACCGGATTCGTTTTCGATCTTTCGGGCGGACGCGCCACCTACTAGGCGCCGGCCGCCCACCCGCACACTCCTTCCCGTCGAAAGGCACTTCCGTGAACCAGCAGATCCCCCGGCGCACGCTGCGCGTCGGCGTCGTCGGCTGCGGCATGATCAGCCGCAACCACCTCGAGGCCTTCGCGGCCCTGGACGCCGTGCAGGTCGTCGGCGTCTGCGACGTCGACCCGGGGCGCGCCCGGGCCACCGCCGCCGCCTGGGGGGTCGGGAACGCCGTCGGCTCCGTCTCCGCGCTGCTGGACCTCGAGCTGGACATCATCTCGGTCTGCACGCCGCACCCGACCCACGAGGCCGTGGTCCTCGAAGCCGCCGGCGCGGGCGTGCACGTGCTGTGCGAGAAGCCGATCGCGATCGACCTCGCGTCCGCCGAGCGCATGGTGGCCGCCTGCGACGCCGCCGGCGTCAAGCTCGGCGTTTTGTTCCAGCGCCGCTTCTGGCCGGCCGCGCAGCGTGTCCGCGCCACGATCGACGACGGCACTCTGGGCACCCCCGTGATCGGCCACGCCTCCGTCCTGCTGCACCGTGACCCGGACTATTACGCCAAGGACGCCTGGCGGGGCACCTGGGACACCGACGGCGGCGGCGTACTGATGACCCAGGCCATCCACTACATCGACCTGCTGCAGTGGTACATGGGCGACATCGCCGAGGTCTACGGCACCATCAACACCTTCAAGCACGGCGGGCATATTGAGGTGGAAGACTCAGCCTCGGCCGTCCTCAAGTTCGCCTCCGGCGGCATCGCCACCCTTTCGGCCTCCACCGCCGCCACCCCGTCCCTGGGCGTCCAGATCCGCATCACCGGAACCACCGGCGCCACCGCGGAGCTCAGCGAGTTCCCGGAAGGCACGGACGGGCGCGTCACCATCATGGCCACCGGGGAGACCGTGCGGGCCACGCCCGCACACCCCGAGGACACCGAGGCCAACGTCGACCTGTCCTCCATCAATGCCCGGCTCATCCCGCACCACACCAGCCAGATCCGTGATTTCGTCCAAGCGCTGGCCCGCGGCACGGACCCGGCCGTCACCGGCCGTGATGCCAACAATGCCCTCCGGATCCTGCTGGCCGTCTACGAGTCCGCACGCACCGGGGTCCCGGTCCGCTTCGCGCCCTTCCCGCCAGGAGTGCCGGAGGCGCCCGGGAACGTCGTCGCCCGGGCCGCGGCACCGGCCGCCAACCATCCCCGCAGTTAGAAGGAGAACCTCGTGAACAGCACCCCAGCCGGCGGGTCGGCCCACGCCCGGCGCCCGCTTGAACTCGGCCGCAACGGACGCACCCCGGTGGTCCTGCGCAACCGCCTGGCCTCCTCGCCGATGGAGCGCAACTACGGCACCACCGACGGCCGGATGACCGAGCAGTACCTCGACTACCTGGTCACCCGCGCCCGTGCGGGACTCGGGCTGGTCACCACCGAGGCCACCTACGTGCGCGCCGACGGCAAGGGCCGGACGCACCAGCTGGGCCTGCACACGGACGCCACCGTGCCCAGCATGAAGGCCTTCACGGACGCCGTCCATGCCGAAGGCGCCCTCGCCGCCGTCGAGATCAACCACGGCGGCCGCACCGCGCAAACCGAGGTATCCGGGTTCAAGAACGTGGCCCCCTCGCCGTTGGCCTGCGACGTCGCCGGCGGCGAACTGCCGCGCGAACTGGCCACCGCTGAGGTCCGCGAGCTGGCCGCTGCCTACGGGGAGGCGGCACGCCGCGCCGTTGCGGCCGGATTCGACGTGATCAACATCCACGGCGGCCACGGCTACCTCATCCACCAGTTCATGTCCCCGCGCACCAACTGGCGCAGTGACGAATTCGGTGCCGGCGAAGCATTCGTGAACCTGGTCATCGACGAAATCCGCAGCCGCGTTCCGCAGGCCGTGGTCGGCATCCGCATTTCGGTCCTCGAAGGCGTCGAGGACGGCCTCGACGCCGCGGGCCAGCTCGCCGTCATGGACAAGGTCAACACCGACGCCTTGGACTTCGTCGATCTTTCGGCCGGCAGCTACGAGGCCGGCGAATGGATCGTCCAGTCCGGCGAGTGGGCACCGGGGCTGCTGGGGGCCTACGCCCGCGCCTACCGCAAGTACGGCCTGCCGCTGGGCATGGCCGGCCGGCTGAACTCCCCGGAAATCATCGATGCCGTGCTGCGGGACGGGATGTGCGACTTCGTGTCGCTCGGCCGTGCCCTCCACGCCGACCCGGACTTCGCCCGCGGCGTTCTGCACGGGGAGCGTTACCGCCCCTGCATCGCCTGCAACGTGTGCATCGACAACCTCGGCATCGGCCAGGTCACCTGCACCGTCAACCCGGCCGTCGGCCGTTCCCGGGTTCCCGTGCCCACACCTGCCGTACGGCCCGGATCCCGCGCCGTCGTCGTCGGCGCCGGCCCCGCGGGCCTGACCGCGGCCCGCGAACTCGCCCAGGCCGGCGCCCAGGTCACCGTGCTCGACGCCGGCGCCCGGCTGGGCGGCGACTTCGCCCAGGCCGAGCGGATGAAGTCCACACCGGATTTCCACCGCTTCACGGCGTGGGCGGCCGAGGAGAACGAGCGCCTGGGCATCGAGGTCCGCCTGGGCACCGGGGTGGACACCACGCGGCTGGACCGGCTGGCCGCCGAACACCGGGCGGACGCCATTGTCCTGGCTACCGGGGGCCTCCGCCCTGCACAGACCTTCGCCGGCGCCGGCAGCGGGCTGGTCTCGGATGTGCGCGCCTGGCTGGCGGCGCACCCGGGCGTCCTCGACGGCACCGAGGCCGCACCGGCGGCCGTGACCATCTGGGGTGCGGATTCGGTGGCCATGAGTGTGGCCGACACCCTCGCGGACCGGGGCACCTCGGTGCTGCTCATCGGTCCTCAGGAGGTGCTCGCACCCGAGGCGGGGCGCCGCGCGAAGATCCTTGCCGTTCCCCGGCTGCAGGCCAACCCGAAGGTGCGGATCGTGCTGGACTCCCGCATCGTCGAGTTCGCCGGAGGACAGGTCCGCGTCATTGGCCCGGGCGGCGAGGAATGGCTGGACGCCCCCGGCGAACTGCTGGTCTCGCGTTCGGTCGTCCCGCTCAGCCCGCTGATCAGCCCCGAGGGACGCGATTCCGCGCTCAGCAAGGGTGCCGGCGTGCCGGCCACCCTGGCCGGCACCCTGGTGGACCAGAAACCGGCCATCACCTCCAACGCCATCAAGAGCGGCTTCGACGCCGGGCAGCGTGCGACAGCCTACCTGGCGGGTGCGGATCCCGATGCCGGCGCCACCCCGGCACTCGGCGAAGTTGCCGCCGCGGACCTAGCGGTCCTGGGAGCGGCCCGATGAGCGCCGCGAAGCGCTGCCTCGGCCTGGCCCAGCTTTCCCTGCTGCAGTGTTCGCCGCCGGAGCTGGTCTCCCTGGCCGCAGCGGCCGGTTTCGACTTCATCGGGGCCCGGGTCCGTCCGGTGACCGCCGCGGAGCGGCCCTACAACCTGCAGCCCGGTTCCCCGATGCTGGCCGAGACACTCGCCCGGATGGACGATACCGGCGTGCGGGTCCGCGACATCGAGTTCCTGCTGCTGGACGGCAGCAACCAGCGCGAGGCCTGGCTGCCCATGATGGAGGCGGGCCAGGCCCTCGGCGCCACATCGCTGACCGTGGCGGCCAGCGACACGGACCGGCCGCGGCTGGCGGACACCCTGGCCCAGATGACCGCTGACGGCAAGGGGTACGGGATTGTCCCGACCCTCGAGCCCATTTCCTACCAGGCGGTCAACTCCCTCCCGGCGGCGGCGGGACTCGCCCGGCACGCCGGCTGCCGGATCGTCCTCGACACCCTGCACTTCCGGCGCTTCGGCGGAACGCTCGAGGAGCTGTCACGGAACGCGGACCTGGTCCCGATGCTCCAGCTGTGCGACGGACCGGAGCGGCGGCCGGCCAACCGCGACGGGCTGGTTACCGAGTCCCGCTCCGAGCGCGGGGTGCCCGGCGCCGGCGGCTTCCGCCTGGCGGAGATCGTGGCGGCGTTGCCGGCCGACATGCCGGTCAGCGTCGAGGCCCCCTCGGACAGCACCGTGGCCCGGACCGGCGCACTCGGCTGGGCCATGCAGCTGAAGGCCGCCGCAGAGCGCGTACTCGACGAGGCCGCCGGCCTCCGCGCCGCCGTTCAGCGGTGACATTACAGGCAGCGACACCCCAAGGAGAGAGATGACGAACAACAGCACCGCCGAGCAGGCCCGGTTCGAGCTGGCGCCCGGCGCCGGGATTCCGATGATCGGCCTGGGCACTTGGCCGCTGGCCGGTGAGGCCGCGGCCGACGCCGTCGCCCGCGGCCTCACCAACGGCTACCGCCACGTGGACACCGCGGAGAAGTACGGCAACGAAGACGCAGTGGGGGAAGGCATCCGCCGCTCGGGAATCGACCGCTCCGAGCTCTGGATTACCAGCAAGCTCAGCGTGGCCGGCCACTCCCGTACCGCTGTGCGGACAGCCTACGGCCAGGCGCTGGAGCGGCTGGGGCTCGAATATCTGGACCTGTTCCTGATCCACTGGCCCAACCCGAAGCTGGACCGCTACGTCGAGACCTGTGCCGGCCTGCAGGATCTCGTCGATGAGGGCCTGCTGCGCACCTGGGGCGTTTCCAACTTCAAGCCCGCGCACCTGGACCGCGTCGCGGCCGAGGGGCTGAAGCCGGCAGTCAACCAGGTCCAGGTGGACCCCCACCACCTGCAGCGGGGCCAACTGGACCACCATGCGGCGCTCGGCATCGCCACCGCGGCCTACAGCCCCCTTGGACGTGCCGGTGCGTTCCTCGACCACCCCGCAGTCACGGGCCCGGCCGCTGCGTACGGCAAGACACCGGCGCAGGTCGTGCTGCGATGGCATCTGGACTCCGGCCGCATTGCCGTGCCGAAGTCGGCCAGCGACGCCCGCCAGCTCGAGAACCTCGATGTCTTCGACTTCGCCCTCACCGGCGGCGAACGCGCCGCGATCGACGCCCTGGACACGGGCACAGGCCCGCGCCTGGACGCCGACGACTACGGCCACTAGGCCACACGGCCGCACATCCCACCGAACAACCAAACGGAGCCCCAGTATGAATACCCCCGCCACCCAGCCGCCCCTCGACGTCGACGTCCTCGTCATCGGTTCCGGGGCCGGCGGACTCTCCGCCGCCGTCACCGCTGCCTACCACGGGCTGAAAGTTGCCGTCGTGGAAAAGGCCCCGGTCTGCGGCGGGGCGACGTCATGGTCCGGCGGCTGGGCGTGGACGCCCGGCAACCCGCTGGCCAAGGCCGACGGCGTGGACGAGGACCGCGAGCAGTTCCGCACCTACCTGCGCCACCGGCTGGGGGAGAACTACGACGCCGACCGCGTCGAGGCGTTCCTCGAAGCCGTGCCGCACATGGTCGGCTTCTTCCAGGGGAAGACCAGCCTGCAGTTCACTCCCGGCGCCAGGATCAGGGACATCTACGGCAAGACGCCGGGCGCCGGCACCGGGCACCGCTCGGTCGGCCCCGCCCCGTACAACGCGCGCAACATCAGGCCCGGGCTGCGGGCCAAAATGCGCCACCAACTGTACGAGACCTCCTTCCTCGGCATGGGGATCATGGCCGGGCCGGACCTGACGAAGTTCCTCTCCGCGTCCCAGGGCAGCGTCACCGGCCTGCTCCACGCCGCCAGGCGCTTCGTCCCGCACGTGTTCGACCTGCTGGTCCACCGCCGCAACATGCAGCTGGTCAACGGCACTGCGCTGACCGGCCGGCTGCTCAAGTCCGCCGACGACCTCGGCGTCGACATCCGCGTCTCGACCCCGGCCCGGCGGCTGCTCACGGACGCCGCCGGCACCGTGGCCGGCGCCGAGGTGGAGGGCCCCGGGGGCCGGTACACGATCCGCGCCGCCCGCGGCGTGGTGCTCGCGACGGGCGGGTTCCCGCACGACGTCGAGCGCCGCCGGCAGCTCTTCCCCAAGACCCCCACCGGCCGCGAACACTGGACGCTGGCACCGGAGGAGACCACCGGGGACGGCCTCGCCATGGCGCAGGAGGTCGGAGCGCACTTCAAGACCGGTCTGGCCTCCCCTGCCGCCTGGTGCCCGGTTTCGCTCGTGCCCTACGCCAGCGGCCGCCAGGGCATCTTCCCGCACATCATGGACCGCGCCAAGCCCGGAAGCATCGGCGTGCGCCGCGACGGCAAGCGGTTCGTCAACGAGGCCAACGGCTACTACGACTATGTCGCCGCCCTCATCGAAGCCACGCCCGAGGGGGAACCTGCCGAGTCCTGGCAGATCGCCGATGCCCGGTTCGTGCGCAAGTACCCGCTGGGCATGGCCAAGCCGCTGCCCGTTCCGCTGTTCCCGTATCTGCGTTCCGGCTATCTGAAGAAGGGCCGCACCATCGAGGAACTGGCCCGGAACTGCGGCATCGACCCGCAGGGGCTCAGGGACACCGTCGAGCGCTTCAACGAGAACGCACGGCGCGGCGGGGACCCGGACTTCGAACGCGGGGAGACCGAGTTCAACCGCTACGGCGGCGACCCGAAGACCACACCCAACCCCTCGCTCGCCCCGATCAAAAAAGGCCCCTTCTATGCCGTGAAGGTGGTGCCCGGAAGCTTCGGGACCTTTGCCGGGATCGACGTCGATGCCCGTGCCCGGGTGCTCGACGGCGCCGGCCGGCCGATCCGCGGGCTGTACGCGGCGGGCAACGACCAGGCCAGCGTGATGGGCGGACATTACCCGGCCGGGGGCATCAACCTCGGGCCCGCCCTGACCTTCGGCTACGTCGCGGCCCGCGATCTGGCCGGAGCCGCGGCCTACGAGGACGACGGCAGCGTCCCCGCCCCGGCCGCCCGGGCCTAGCACCGGCGGCACCTCCCACGAACCGAATTCATGAAACGATAAGACCCGCACATCTGCAGCGGTTCCCCGTCCCTGATCATCAACTGCCGGGGATGCCGCGGCTGCAGCCGGGACCCGCCGCGCCGACAAAGGAGGCCGCCACGCACCGCCCAGCCGTCCCGCGCCCGGCGCTGCCCTGGGTGCTCGCCGGGATCGTGGTCATGTCCCTGAGCCTGCGCGCCCCGATCATTGCTCCCACCGCGGTGATCGGCGACATCCAGGCCGGCACCGGGCTGTCAGCGGCCGGTGCCGGCCTGCTCACCGGGATCCCGGTGCTGCTCTTCGCGCTCGCAACCCCGCTGGCAACCCGGACCATCCGCCGCTTCGGCCCGGAGGCCACCGTCATCCTGTGCCTGGCCGGGGTGCTGGCCGGTACGGTCCTGCGCTCGGTGGGGCCGGCCGCCGTCGTGCTGGCGGGTACGGTGCTGATCGGAACGGCGATGACGCTGGGCAACATCGTGGTGCCGGTGATCATCCGCCGGGACGTGCCGTGGCGTCAGGCCGCGACAGCCACCGGCGCGTACTCGGCGACGATGAACGTCGGCTCCATGGCCGTCCTGCTCGGCACCCCGCCGCTGGCAGGGCTCGTCGGCTGGCGCTGGGCGATCGCTGCCTGGGGCGCCGTGACCGCCGCAGGCCTCGCCTACTGGCTGTTCCGGGGACAGCCGCGCCGGCGCGCCGCCGGGGCAGGTGCCGGGCCCGGCGAGCCGGAGTACGCCCGAAGTACGACGGCGGCGCCCCGGACCCCGCGCACCTCGGACGGTCCCGGGGCGCTGGCCGCCACGGCCCGCGCGGCGGCGGAGCATGCCCGCAACCGGCGGATCATCGCGCTGCTGGTCCTGACCTTCTGCGGGCAGTCCGCCTCCTACTACACCACCACCGCCTGGCTGCCGCTGCTGCTGTCCGACACCCGCGGGCTGGGCCCGGGCGCGTCCGGCGCCGCGGCATCCCTGTTCCAGATCGCGGCCATCATCGGCGCCTTCGGGGTGCCGCTGCTGGCCGCCCGGACCAGGATCTGGGTGCCGGTGGCGGTCATCGCGGCCTGCTGGGTTGTGCTGCCGGCCGGGCTGCTGGCCGCCCCCGAGGCCTACGTGCTGTGGGCGGTCGTCGGCGGGATCGCCCAGGGCGGCGGCTTCACCGCGATCTTCTCCATCGTCCCGCGCATCGCCCGCAGCGACAACGAAGCCGCGTCCGCCTCGGCCCGCATCCAAGGCGGCGGCTACCTCGCCGCCACCGTCGCCCCGCCGCTGGCCGGATGGCTCCACACCGCCACCGGCGGCTGGACCGCGCCCCTGTTCCTGGTCCTCGCCGCCACCCTGGTGTTCGCCGGCAGCGGGCTCCTGGCCGCGCGGCTGTCCGAACGGCGGTAACCGGTACAGGAGTCCGGCTGCCGACCCCTTGCCGTCGAATACCCAGCGTGCTTTGTTTAATCCCTGGGCGGTCTTCCGGGCAGGGCGGGCTGTTGACATCAGCGGGGCCAGCGGCCAGACCTGATGCTGTCAGCAGAGGCAAAGGAGAGATGCCATGATCACCAATACCGAGGCCGTCCGAGCCGCCGGGGGCCGCGGTGACCGTTGAGCGGCCGGAGGATCCGGCACCCGCTTCCGATCCCTCTGGCACTCCTGCAGCCCCGGCCGGTCCCGCCAGAGAGCAATCTGCGGCGCCCGTCCTGGCCCGGCTCTGGTCGACCGCCTTGGGCCGGGCCGCTACCAGGTCCCTCCAGGTCCTGCTCGTGGCGTCGCTGGTCTGGGCCGTAGCCTGGACCGCAACCCGGGTCCCGCTGGTACTGAATCCGCTGCTGATCGCCCTGGTCCTCGCTTCGGCCATCTCCCCTGCCGTCCGCCGGCTCACTGAGGCCGGCTGGCCCAGGGCCTTGGCTGTCGGCACGTCCTTCGTCATCATTCTCGCCGTATTCGCCGGCATCATCGGCGGGATTATCGCCCTGATCCGGCAGCAGTCGGCCGAGCTTGCGGCACGGACGGTAGACGGAGTCAACAGGCTGCACGCGTTCCTGAACACCGGGCCGCTGGCCCTGAGCGACACCCAACTGGAAACCATCCGCCAGCAACTCGAACGGTTCTTCAGCAGCGGTTCGCTCGGTGCCGATGCGGTCACGGGCCTGCGGACGGCCGGCGAAATCCTGGCGGGGATGGTCCTGATGGCCGTCATTCTGTTCTTCTTCCTTAAGGACGGCGAACAGATCCGCAGCTTCCTGATCGGCTTCCTGCCACAACGGCACCAGGCCAAGGCACAGCTGGCGGCCGAACGCAGCGGCACGGTCCTGGGCGGTTACGTCCGGGGCACCGCCATCATTGCCGCCATTGACGCCCTCATCGTGCTGGCCGCCCTGCTGATCCTGCAAGTGCCGCTGGCGCTGCCGCTGGCGGTCTTCGTGTTCATCGGCGGTTTCATCCCGATCATCGGGGCCACCGTGGCCGGCACGCTGGCCGTACTGGTGGCGCTGGTGGCCAACGGCCCGGTCCCGGCCCTGATCGTGCTGGCCGTGCTGATTGGGGCGAACCAGCTCGAACATCACGTGCTCCAACCGCTGCTGATGGGCAAGGTACTGCACATGAACGGTCTGGTGATCGTGCTGGCCCTGACCTCCGGCGCCATGCTCGCCGGCGTCGTCGGCGCCCTGCTGGCCGTCCCGCTCACCGCCGTGGGCTGGACCGTCTTCAAGACCTGGTCCGGACGGGAAGCCCCCGGGCCGGAGCCCATCGACCCGAACGCTTCCGAGGCCGTGGTCTAAACCGGCCCGCCGCAGGCAACCGCGGCCGGACTGTCCGGGAATGTCTCCGGATTCACTGCGAATGGCCCGCGACTGCCACTGGCAGCGGGCATCGACCTGGTAGCTGCGATGGAACGCCAGCCGGAAACTCGGACTGCCAGATCCGCCGCCAAGAATGCCACTGCATGAGCCGGGACGGAGCCTGCTGGCAGGCAGTCCGAAGGTTGGCGGCCTTTTGGGTCCGCACATAACGCTCGGCTATCGGCGTATCCGCAGGGCTCCGAGTCCAGTACATGGTGATTGACCTATGGTGCGGAAGCGTGAATAAAGAAGCAGTAGCGAGCCTGCTACGTAAACCTATGTTCCTCGTGCAGGGCAGTGCTCCGGGGTGGATTTGCCCCGGTGAAAGACATCAGGCTGGGCAGGTTCCCCTCCCCGCCTGGCTGCCGCCCTCCTTGAGAATCAGACCCCGGCTTTGGCCAGGATGGCGTCGATCATCATGAAGAACCGGTCTTTGTGCCCTGCTGCGTCCGGGTCGGCCATGTACTGGAGCGCCGCGCCGTCGAAGATGGCGATGAATGCCCGGGCCAGTGCCCCGAATCCCATAAGGCACTCCTCGCCGCCGTGTTCGGCCGCGGAAGAAAATATGATCGAGGATCGCCTGGGCGATCCGCAGCTCAGCACGGCCGAGGTTGCCGCGGCCGTTGGCATCAGCGAACGTCACCTCACCCGGATCTTCGCCGAGGCGGGAGAACCGCCCAGTCTCTATATCCTCGGCCGGCGGCTGGAACTGGCGAGGAACAACCTCACCGATCCAACCCAAAGAACGACGCCGGTGGGAAAGATCGCCGCGGATGCCGGCTTCGCCCCGCAAAGTTATCAGCAGGCGCGGCAACAAGAAACTCAAACCCGCCCTGTTCCTCTCCGCCTTCGCGGCCCTTCACCACCCGCGCTCACGGGCGTACTACGACCGCAAGCGCGCCGAGGGCAAACGCCACAACCAGGCCCTCATCGCCCTCACCCGCCGCCGTTCAGACGTCCTCTTCGCCATGCTTCGTGACGGCACCCTCTATGAAGATCCCCAGCCCGTGCCCATCTCATCGGCCGCTTGACGAAAACCATAGAGGCACCCCCATCGGCGTGCCCAGCCGGCTGTCTGGCCGTTGCCTGACGGCGGCTGCGTCACTCATTGTTTTTCTGAACCCTGAGTGAAGCAGCCGGCGCCGTAGGTTGAAACAGCCTCCCGGGCCTGAGTGCGGATATCCCCTGGGCCGGGCATCGGGTACCGTCCTAGAGATCGACCAGGCCCTTGGCCAGCGCGGCAGCAGCTCCCAGGAAGGCGATCACGATGACGCCGAACCGGGTATGGGCATCGGCGATGAACCGCTGCAGCTTCTCCCTGGTGTAGATGCCAGCCACTATCATTGCGGTGATCAGGATCCAGGCGAAGGCGCTGAAAGGAGGCATCTGGCCGGGGTCCAGGGCAAGCTTGGCGGTCAGCGTCACGACGGCGATGGTCACAAAGAACGGCTGGAGAGTGGCAGCGAACGGAGGCTGCGGCCAGCGGGACAACAGCGCGTAGGCGCTGACCGAGGGTCCGCCCACCCCGGCGACGGCGTTGGTCACTCAGGAGGCGAAGCCGGCCAGCGCCTTGGACGAATTGCCCGTCACCACCACGGAGGTGCGCTGCAGGACCAAGGACACGCTCAGGGCCACCAGCACCACCGCGCCAACGGTCACCGCCAGAGGCGCCGATGGAAGGTAGACAGCGGCGAATGAAGCGGGACGCTGCCAAAAACCGCGGGTACCGCAAGCCACCTGTACATGTTCCAGTCCAGGTCGCGCCAGACCCGGAACATGATCAGCAGCGAGGACACGAGCCCGCACACGTTGGCCATCAGCGCTCCCCCGTGGGCGCCAAGGAGGATCACCAGGAACGGGGAGATCAGCAGTGCGAAGCCCAGCCCTGCAATCCGCTGGGCGATTGCCCCGATAAAGACCGCCACGAGCACAACGCCAAGAAGTCCGGAAGTCGCCAAGACACACTACGCCGTTCAAACGGTTCATCTGCCACCGAAATTCCAACCCTTCGGCTCACTCTTCTTCATAGCGTCAAGTCTTAGTCTGAGCATTCGCCGTCCTACCGGCCCTACACCGAACAGCAGGGCCGGGCACTACAACCGCACCTGTTCAAGGAAGGGGCTTCGCGGTATCGGGCAGCTTAGAGGCCGAACGCATTGCCAGTTTCCGACTTGGCACCACGGCTAGAATCACCACCGAGGCCGCACCTCTGTAAAAGGCCAGCCCGTACCAATCTCCCAGTTCAATACCGGTATCAAAGGCCCGGCACTCTGAGACCCAGGGCTGCATGCAGCCTAGAGTCGCAGGACGCGGCAGGTCTGGTGGCCACCTCAAATCGGTGGGAGCAGCACGACGTCCCGTGCAGCCATCTCTTTGAGCAGCACGCGCCGATGGCAGTGTTCTTCCTGCCGTTCAAAGCACATCACGGCAACGACGGATCCTCGTGCCAGCCGTGCCAGCCAGTCCATATCCTGCAGCGCGGGTTCCCGTTCAAGCAGAGCCAGATACCTCAGCTCCGCCTGCGGATCTCCCTTGGCGAAACCTGCCCGGTTCTCCTTGGGATTGCCTAAAGAGGGCAGATGGACGTATTCGATGCCGGCCCCGGAAAGGTGCGCGGCGAGTGCCTTTTTCGCCAGGCCTCTCGTCCGGCTCATGGGCGTGAGCCGGACGTCGGCCAGCAACCCCACCCGGCGGTCGAGCAGCCGCTCCACCAGTGACTCGGCGGTGTGGGATTGGTAGCCGCAGGAGACCAGGCCCGGCGCCGTCAAGCGCCTGCCCTTCCATAGACCTCGGCGCAGATGTGCTCGGCGATTGCCAGGGCGGAGGTGGCCGCTGGCGACGGCGCATTGCGCACCAGCGTAATCCTGTTGTGGGCGGTGATCCAGAAGTCATCGACCAGTTCTCCGTTGCGCCTGACGGCTTGGGCACGCACGCCGGCGGGCCATGGGAGCAGGTCCGATGTTGTCAGGTCCGGAAGGTACCGCCGCGCCTGGGCTGCGAAGTACCGTTTGCTGAGCGAACCCACGATTTCGGTAGTCCCCATCTTCCAGTTCTTCCGTGCCATCGTCCAGAAACCTGGCCAGCCCAGGATGGACTGCAGGTCCCGGACGGAGATGTCCCAGCGGCGGTAACCTTGCAGGGCGAGGGCCGGCACGGCGTTGGGCCCTACGTCCACGGTCCCGCCGATGCGGCGGGTCAGATGGATCCCGAGGAAGGGATAGCGCGGATCCGGCACTGGGTAGACCAGCCCCCGGACCTTGGAAGCTGCTGCCTCGGAGAGCTGATAGTACTCGCCTCGGAAGGGGATGATGCGCGGATCTGAGTCGGAGCCGGCCTTCTCGGCGAGGTTCGCGGACTGCAGACCCCCGCAGACGATGGCCCTGTCCGCGCTCAGTTCTCCGGTAGTGGTTTCGGCCACCACGCAGTCACGCTCCTGCCGGAAGCCGGTGACTTCGGAACCCAGGATTATCCGGCCGCCGCGGGCAACGATGTCCGCCGCCAGTGCCCGGGATACTTCCGCGAAATCCACTATGGAAGTGGCCGGTGAATGCAGGGCAGCGATTCCAGCCACATGCGGTTCTATCTCCCGCAGCCCGGCATCGTCCATCATCACTACTTCGGTGGCCCCGTTCGCCTCGGCGCGCCTGTGGATTTCGGTCAGGCGGTGCCGGTCCTGCTCATTAAGTGCGACAACGAGCTTGCCCACGGCCGAGACGGGCACCTTCTGCTCGAGGCAGAAATCCGTGAGCAGGCTCCGGCCCCGCCGGCACAACTCGGCCTTGAGGGAGCCCGGGGTGTAGTAGATGCCCGCATGGATGACGCCGCTGTTATGCCCGGTCTGGTGGGCCGCAACGACGGCCTCCTTGTCCACCACCTTGACGTCCTCCCCGGGCCGGTCAAGCAGGAGCTGCCGGGCGACCGCCAGCCCGACGATCCCTGCACCGACGACGAGTACGCTCACCACGACCCTCCATGCCCGATGGCGGCCGTCTTCGTCCGGGTGTAGAAGCGCAGCCCGTCCAGCCCCTGCTCCTTGAAGGCCGAACCGGAGTCCTTGAATCCACCAAAGGGATGGTGGACGTCCCAGCCCGAGGTCGGAAGGTTCACCGATATCTGTCCGGCATCGACCTCCTCGATGAAACGGTGCGTGGCGGCGAGGGACCCGGTGAAGATGGCCGCGGACAGGCCATAGGCGGTGTCGTTTGCCTTGGCGATGGCCTCGTCGAGGTCATCGATGGTGCTGACGGCCAGTACGGGGCCGAAAACCTCATCCCGCCACAGTGACATCTCCTCAGTGACTCCGGCGACGACGGCGGGGGCCACGAAGCATCCGGCGCCAGTTCCGTCCGCCGTGGGTGCCTCCCCGCCGGTCAGGACCTTTGCACCTTGGAGCTGCGCCCGCTGGACATGTTCGAGTACGCTGCGCTGATGGGCCCGGCTGATGAGCGGGCCCATGGTGGAGCCGGCAGCGTTCCCGGGCCCCGGGCGATGGGCGGCCGCGGCCTCTGCCATGCGGTCCAGGAACTCGTCCTGGACTTGGCGGTGCACCAAGACGCGGCTGGTGGCGGTACAGCGCTGTCCTGCCTGGGCATAGGCCGCCGCGGCGATGGTCCGCACAGTGAGGTCCAGGTCAGCGTCCGGCAGTACCACGGCAGGGTTCTTGCCGCCCATCTCCGCCTGGAACCGGACGCTGCGTCCTGCCAGCAGTTTCTCCAGCGCGAAGCCCGTCGCGGTGGAACCGGTGACGGTCACCCCGGAAACCCGCGGATCCGCGAGCACCGCGGAGGCCATGGTGTCGTTGGATGTGTGCACGGTGTTGAGCACCCCGGCCGGCAGTCCGGCGTCGTGCAGGGCACGGGCGAAATGCTGCAGCGCCAGCGGTGTTTGGATCGAGGGTTTGGCGACGACGGTATTCCCGGCAATCAAGGCGGGAGACAGCTTGCGTGCCGGCGTCAGTATCGGATCATTCCACGGGGCGATGGCCACGATGACGCCTATGGGCTCCCGGCGGGAAAACACCTGGGTGCCAGGCCGCCCGTCGTCGAGCAGATCTCCATAGGAGAGACGCCCGACGCCTGCATAGTAGTCCAGGAAATCTGCGCTCTTGGCGACTTCGACGCGCGCCTCCACCAGGAGCTTGCCGTTCTCCCGCGTAATGTCGGCGGCGATCGCTTCAGCACGGTCGCGCAGCAGGTCGGCCGCGCGCGCCAGGATCGCACCCCGTTCCACGAGCGGAGTCCGGCGCCACCGGTGGAAGGCGGCGGCCGCGGAATCGAGGGCGTGCCGGGCGGCGTCTGGTCCGGCGAGGCTGATGGTGCCGATAACGTCCCCCTCGTCGGCCGGATTCAGGTCCTCCACCTCTCCGGCATCGAAGCCCGAGGACCAGTTGCCGTCCGTGAGTTGTTCAATGCTGACCCTCATGCGTTCACTCCTTCGTTTTTCTGAAGACCTGGCAATCCGCTGCCGGGAAGCTCGCCGCACGCCATGGCCGCCACCAGGTCCGTCAATGCATCCAAGGCGAAGGGACGCGGATTGGCGGGGCGGGGGTAGCGGTGAATACATTCCTGAGCCATCTCGCGGGCCTCGTCCGCGGGGATCCCTATGTCTGCGAGGCTCGTAGGCAGCCCGAGGCGCTCGGCCAGCTGCCGGAGCTCGACGGCAGCATCGTCCAGGCTATCCGACCGGCCCTCTGTGATGGCCAAAGCCAGATCATCGGCTCCAGGGAGTTCACTGCCGGCGTTGTATGCCACACAGTAGGGCAGGGCGATGGCACAGGTGACGCCGTGCGGCAGGTGCTTGCGGTTGGCGATCGTGTAGGCGAGGGAATGACCGAGGATTACTCCGGCGTTCAGGGCCAAGCCCGCCTGGTGGGCGCCGTAGAGCGTCGCGCGACGCGCGTCCATATCGCTGCCACGGGCAACTGCCCGCGGCAGCCACTCGCGCAGCAGCCGGATGGCCTGCAGACTCGCCTGCGCGGAGAGCGGGCTGCGGTTTCGGGAGAGGAACGCCTCCACGGCGTGGGCCATGGCGTCCATTCCGGTCGCTGCCGTGACCGCCGGTGGGAGCCCGACCACTAGTTCGGGGTCCAGGACAGCCAGCAACGGAACCAGCAGCGGATGGCTGCAGATGACCTTTCGGCCCTGCTCGTCCGCCAGCATCGAAATGCGGGTTACCTCGGCACCGGTGCCGCTGGTGGTCGGAACCAGGACGAGGGGAAGCCCTGGTTCGGCCTCCGGGTCGATCCCCAGGAAGTCCGCGACCGGCTTGTCCGTGGTAGCGGCAAGGGCTGCGATTTTTGCTACGTCCATGGCGCTGCCACCACCGATTCCAACCACTGCCTTCGGCCCCATGGACCTGAGGAAATCAAGTGCGTCCTGCGCCGCGGCGAGGGTAGGCTCTCCCACCGGGAGCGCGAACAAATGCGTCCTGTACCCCGCGGCCTCGAGACCCTGGAGCAGGGGCTCCGCGATGCCGAACTCGGCGACGGCGCTGTCGGCTATCACCCCGACGGCCCCGGCCGGCACCGACCACGCGGCCAGTGCCGTGCCGGCTTCGGCCGCAGCACCGTCACCCACCAGGACCTGGCGGGGCGCGAGGAATGGCCGCGGAATTCCTGCAAGTAGATCGGATGAGGTCATGTGCAACTCCTGGGCTCGGGGTGGGTCCGGCATGCCGCTGGCAGTGACCTTCGGGACATGCCGTGCTGTCCTGCCAGTCTGTATGGGCCTGGAGCCCAGAAGTTGTCACAAATTGCGACCGCGGCGTATCAGGTTCGCCCCCTGGCCGTCTTAGAAGGCCGAGGTTCCCATGTTGATGCCGAAGGCGCGGATTTTCCGGTACAGCGTGGCACGTGAGATGCCCAGCAGGGCGGCTGCTTCGGTCTTGTTGCCCTTAGCGCGCTCATCCGCCGCGATGATGGCGTCGTACTCGAGCCGTTCGAGCATTGTCAGCTGGCGTCGGGAGGCCTGGCTCCGGATTTCGCCTGGCAGGTGCTCGGCGCGGATCGCCCCGCCCGGGTGCTTGGCGACGACGAGCCGGACCAGGTTGTCCAATTCCCGGATATTGCCCGGCCACATCAGCCGGCTCAGGATTTGTACCGTCTCATCCGTCCAGCGCACGTGGGCCCCGTTGGAAATATGCCGGCTGGACAGCTTCTGCAGCAATTCCGGCAGGTCTTCCAGACGGTCCCGCAGCGGGGGCAGGCGCAGCGTGGCAACCGAGAGGCGTTCAATCAGCCGCAGTACTGACGCGTCCAGGTCCCCCTCTTCCGAAACGGTGCCGACCAGCCGGCCGCGTCCGCCGGCCTGGGCATCGATTAGCGCCGAGACGCCCTGCGCCGCGCGGGGCTTGAGGGACTCCAGATGGCTGAGGACAACCACGGTGTCCGGGGAGGCCATGGCGTCGCGGACCGACTGCACCCAGGCGGATGCTCCCTCCATGGCCTGCAGGCGGCCGTCGAGGACAACCAGCCTCCCGTCGGCCTTCTGCTGCGCGAACATGGCCGACGCTAGGGCGGTTTTGCCGGTACCGGGACCACCCCGCAGCAGCATCGGCAAGGTGCTGCCACGCAACCGGAGGGCGGATTCCTCCACCTGGCGCCAGGCAGGGCTGCTTCCCGCCATTCCCTCCAGCGGCTCGGGCGCAGTCCGCGACCGCACCGCCGCGTGCAGGGCGGGACGCTTGGCGGCAGGCAGTATCTCCATCACCGCCCCGATGACGGATCCGCCTTCCTCTGCGGCGGAAAACCGGATACTCACCTCGTCACCGTTGGGCACCTGGAGATTCTCCACGGTCGTGGTCCGGCTGTGGATAGCTTTTGCCGCCAATTCCCACAGGTTGCCCTGGTTCACGTCATCGAGGATGCGCGCCGCAGCGGGATTGGTGATCACTAGGCGGTCATTCAGTGCGACGATCGGCCGGTCGCTGCGCCGTTGGGCGGACAGGAACTGCTCAAGCAGCAGCCGTTCGGTCTTGGAACTGTCCAGGTACAGCTGGCTTTCAATCTCGTGGGCGGTTTCCAGCGCAAAGGGCAGCAGCAAGGGATTGGCATGCTCGAGCCGGCAAGTCATGTTGAGGACTCCGAGGATGCGCCGGGTGATGGGATGCCTCAGCGGCACTCCGACGCAGGAAAAGTTTTGGAACGCATCCGTGAAGTGCTCGGCTCCGCTGATGCGGACGATAGCCTGCTCTTCGAGGGCCGTTCCCACTCCGTTCGTACCGGCCACGGATTCGTCCAAAAGGTTGCCCTCATCGCTTCCGGCGCTGCGCAATATGCCGGCCAACCGCTGGTCGCCGCTCCAGTGGCTTACTACCGTCGCATTGCGGTCCGCGACCAGCAACCCTACTGGAGTGTCTTGCAGCAGGTCGGACCGCCGTTTCATGACGGCCCGGGAGGCCCGGGCGACTATCGCATCCGGATTGCTAACCGAGACAGCCGTGGTGCTCCGCTGCTCCGGATCGACCCCGCTGGTAAGGCAGCGCCGCCAGGAATTGGCGATCTCGCTCCGGAGGGTGTGATGTTCCGGCCAGCGGCCGGTCTCCAGCAGGCGGTCCCGGAGGTTCACAAGTTCGCGCGAAGGCGTTGAGGTCGACATCGTTGGTTCAGTCCTCCACTTCTTTGTGGTTGGCATCTTTGCGGGTGGCGCCGCGGCGTATTTTATTGCGGTTCTTCCCCAATCGCAATGGGATGCGATAGCCGTAAAGGCATGACCTAATCATCCCAGAGCAAGACTGTCTCAGAGTGTCGCAATCTGGGACACTCTCCGCGTCGCCGGCGCTTTTGCACCCTCGACACGCCGGCTCGTCCAGAACTGGGACGGGGTTGTCGCACAACGCGACAGTTGACCCGTTTCCCCGGAGCCTAAATTCAGGTTCGTCACACGACCGTGGGGCAGAACTCGATGGAGGAAAAGATGGGAAGACAACGACGTCACCCCCGCAGCGTACTGGCGCTGGCATGCGCAGGCCTGCTCGCGCTGACCACTGCATGCGGACAAGGAACTACGCAACAGGCCGCAGCCGGCAGCGCCCCGGCAGCCGACGAAGCGGCAGCACAGATCGACAAGTTCCTGATGGCGCCTAAAGATGCTCCCCACTTCAGCGCGGACCCGGTGGCGGCAGCCAAGGGGCCGGTGACCGGACGCGACATTTCACTGCCGTATACGAAGGTGCTGCCCCTGCCCGACGGACCCATCGGGGACCCTAACAAGACATACACGTTCTGCTTTTCCCAAGCCCTGACCGGGTCCACCTGGGCGGTTGCCCAGCAGGAAAGCGTGATGATGGAGGCCGCCAAGCACCCCAACGTCAAGCTGCTGACCTACAACACCAACAATGATCCACTCAAGCAGGTTGCGGACCTGGAATCCTGCGCCGCCCAAAAGGCCGACGCCTTCCTGATCTGGCCGTACTCGGTGGAACCGCTCACCCCGGAGATCGAAAAGTTGACCAAGTCCGGCGCGGTGGTCGTCGGGATGGAACGGACCGTAGCCACGGACCAGTACAGCACTTGGATTTATCTGGACCACGACAAGGCCACCTCCGACATGGCGGATGCGATCGGCAAGAAACTCGGCGGCAAGGGAACCATTGTCGAGACGGACGGGGCAATCGGGTCCTCGCCGCAGATCCTGTGGCGGACCCTGCTCGCCAAGCACCTGAAGGAGAAGTACCCCGATATCAAGGTCGAGTACAGTGCGGCCACCGACTACAGCCGCGGCCAAGGGTACAAGGTGGCCCTGGACTACCTCCAGTCGCACCAAGGCCAGCAGATCGACGGCTGGTTTACCCAGTACAGCGAAATCGGCTTCGGCGTTGCCCAGGCACTTAAGGACTACAAGCGCTCGGATATCCCGCACTTCACCGTCGTCGACGGGGACGTGGCTGTGCAGGCCGCCATCGACGGAACCTTCACGGCGATTTCGCCCTGGTCACCTGTGCACGCCGATGTGGCGTTCCGCGCAGCCGTCTACCACCTGACCGACAAGGAGGTTCCGAAGCAGCTGGCGCTGGAGCAGCCCCCGGTCATCACCCAGGAAAGTGCCGCCAAGGAACTGCAGCTGACCTGGCCGGGCTGAGCCGGCCGCGCTTCCCGACCCACCGCAACCTGCTGCTGCAGCCGTTGCCCCCAGAAAGGACATGGACATGCCAACTCCAGTAAGCATCAGCCTCAAGCCCCCGATGGGCGGCACTCCGGACTATCGGTTTTCCGAACGTCACGCCCGGATCCTGGATGCGTTCGCGGACACGCTCATTCCGGCAGGGGAAGGTTTCCCGGCCCCGAGTGAGGTCGAGATCAGCGGATTCATCGCCCGCTACGTCACCCCCGCCGGCATGGAACCGAAATGGTACCCGCGGCTCGCTGCCGAGCAGATCGGCGCCCGGCTTGATTCCCTCGCGGACGCTCTTTTGGATCCGGATCCTCGGCGCGGCTATGAAGCCGTGCGCGCATTCGAATCTTCGGAGGCGGACGCGTTCGCGGTGCTGCGGGAGCTCGTCTACTTCGGCTACTACTCCCACGCGGCGGTGGTGCGCGCGATCAACCTTCAACTGGCCGCCGGCCAGGACTACCGCCAGACACCGCAGCCCGCAGGATACCTCGAAGGACTCGAGGCCTGGGACCAGGAGTCCCTAGCCAAGGTCCGCGGCACTTACTTGCGGACCGAGGAAGTGGTGCCGCTTGCCTTCCAACCGACTTTCGCGCAGAAAGGTCTTTCCGCATGAACAGGATTGATGAAGCAGATGTCTTGGTAATCGGTGCCGGTGCAGGAGGCGGCGCCGTCGCCAAGCGCCTCAGTGATGACGGCATCAAAGTCATCTGCCTTGAGCAGGGCGACTGGCTCCACCCGATGGACCGCCCGCACATGTCCAGGGAATGGGAGCTCGAAAAGCGCCGCGCATGGAGCCATGACCCCAATGTCCGCCAGGGAGGTGAGGACTACCCGTCCAGCGGCGCCAACCCGCCGCTGATGTACAACGCGGTGGGAGGCTCCGCCCAAATCTATGCAGGGGCCTGGCCGCGGTTCAAGCCCGTGGACTTCCGCCGCGGCACAGAGCACGGGCTGGAGGGCACCATCGATTGGCCGATCTCCTATGAGGACTTGGAGCCCTATTACGCCATCAACGATGCCGAAATCGGCGTCGCCCGGCAGGTCGGGGACCCGGGCAACCCCCTACGGGCCGAGGGCTGGGGCCCTGCGATGGCCCCAGGCAAGGTGGGGCTGCGCATGTCCAAGGCCTTCGAGAAGCTTGGCTGGCACTGGTGGCCCGCCGACCATGCGCTGCTGACCAGGCCGAAGGACGGCCGCCTGGCCTGCAACGCCTGCGGCCCCTGCCTGGCCGGATGCCCGCGGCACTCCATCGCCACTCCTGACGTCACCTACTGGCCCAAGGCCCTGCGCAACGGGGTGGACCTGCGGACGCGGGCCCGCGTGCAGGAAATCACCACCGCTGGCGGAAAGGCCACGGGCGCGATCTACATCGACCGGGACACCGGTGCCCGGCACCAGGTGAAGGCGAAGATAGTCGTCGTCTGCGCCAACGGCGTGGGGACGCCCAGGCTGCTGCTGATGTCCGCGTCGGCGCAGCATCCGGACGGTCTGGCCAACAGCAACGGACTCGTCGGCAAGCACCTGATGTACCACGCCTGGGCCTTCGAGGACTTCTGGTTCGACGGGCCTACGGAAGGTTTCAAGGGGCCGGAGGCAGCAGTGCTCTACAGCCAGGAGTTCTATCACTCCGATCCCAGCCGCGGCTTTGTCAACGGCTTCTCCATACAGGTGGGGCGCTCCTCGGGTGCTGCCCATGCCGCGCTGGGCGCCAACAGCGGCCATACGGCCCCGTGGGGCCCGCGGCACCGCGAGTTCTTCAACCAGCACTTCGGTAACCATCTGTTGGTGTACATCCAGGGGGAAGACCTTCCGGTAGCAACCAACCGGGTCACGCTCGATACCTCCATCACGGATTCGGACGGCCTGCCCGGTGTGCACGTGAACTATCAGCTGCACGAGAACGACCAGCGGCTGCTGACCTTCGGCCGGGAACGCGCCCGCGAGGCGGCGGCGGCCAGCGGCGGACTGATCGACGCGTCCTCCAGCGGCAACGGCGGCGTCGACTTTCCACAGCCAGGCTGGCACCTGATGGGAACCTGTCGGATGGGCAGCACCCCGGAGAACTCGACCACCAACAAGTTCAATCAGACGTGGGATGTACCCAATCTGTTCATCGCCGATGGGAGCTCGTTGCCGACGAGCGCGGCGGTCAACCCCACCAGCACCCTGCAGGCGGTGGCTGTCCGCTGCGCCGAGTACATCAAGGCCAACCATGCCGAGATCCTCAGCCAGCACACCACTCCCGTGGACCAAACCGAGCCGGTGGGCTGAGATGGATACAGCGTCCGGGGCCGAGCTTTCTGCGTCAGGGCAGGAGCTAAGGCCTGCCGGGGATCCGGCGGTGGACCCGGATTCCCGGCCCGGGATGGTGCCGTTCGTCTCCCTCCGTGGAATCTCGAAGCAGTTTCCCGGCGTCAATGCCCTGACAGACGTGGACCTGGATTTGTACGGCGGGGAATGCCATGCCGTGCTGGGGGAAAACGGCGCCGGCAAATCCACGCTCCTGAAGGTTATCGCCGGAGTCCACGCCCCGGACACCGGCACGCTGCTGCTGGCGGGGGAGGAGCGGGCACTTAAGTCCCCGGCTGATGCCCGCCGCCGAGGCATTAGCATGGTGCCTCAGGAGCTGAGTTTCGCCGGAGACCGCTCCGTCGCCGAGAACATTTTCCTCGGTTCCCTGCCTCGGCGCGGACCGTTCGTGCGCCAGCGGTCCCTCCTGCGACAGGCGGAGACGATCCTCGCCCGGTTGGGCGTGGACATCGACCCAGGCTCGCAGATGCGCACGCATCCGCCGGCTGTCCAACAAATGGTCATGATTGCCCGCGGCATGGCGATGGAGGGCCGGCTGTTCATCCTCGATGAGCCGACGGCGGCGCTGACCGATCCGGAAATCGAACGGCTTTTCGACGTGATGGAGGCACTGAAGGCAGACGGAGCGGCCCTGCTCTATGTCAGCCACAGGCTTCCCGAGCTGGCCCGGATAGCCGACACCATCACCATCCTTCGTGACGGAAGGGTGGTGGACCGGGTGCCGGCCAGGGACACCAGCGAACAGCAGTTGGTGCGGTCGATGGTGGGACGGACGATCGAGCGCTTCTTCGACACCAAGTCCCAGCACGAGGTTGACCGAAGCGTGTCCCTGTCCGTCGAAGGGCTCACCAACACCTCGTTCTCCGACATCAGCTTCGGAGTCCACAGCGGCGAGATCGTTGGTCTCGCCGGGCTCATGGGGGCAGGGCGGACCGAGGTTGCGCGGGGGATTTTCGGGATCGACAAGGTCAGCGCCGGGACCGTCAAGATCCAGGGCAAGGCTGTTTCCATCAAGTCCCCGCGCGATGCCATTGCCGCCGGGCTGGCGCTGGTGCCGGAGGAACGCAAGGCACAGGGATTGATCCTGGATTTCTCCATTTCCGACAATATCGTGCTGCCGTTCCTGCGCAGGCTCTCCCGCGGCCGCGTCATATCGACCCGGCGGCTGAAGGCCTATGCTTCGCGGGCAAGCGAGGAAGTAGGCGTCAAAGCGACCGGGGTCGGAGTACCCGTGGGGCAGCTTTCCGGCGGCAACCAACAGAAGGTCATCCTGGCCCGATGGCTGGCCGCGAAGCCGCAGGTTTACATCTTGGACGAGCCGACGCGCGGCATCGACGTCGGCGCCAAGGCCGACATCTACCGCCAGATCGGCGCGCTGACCGACGCCGGTGCGGCGGTACTGGTCATCTCCTCCGAACTGCCCGAGCTGCTGGGAATCTGCGACCGCATCCTCGTGATGCGGGCGGGCCGGTTGGTCGGCGAAGTCCAGTCCGCTACCGCCACCGAGGAATCGATCCTCCAACTTGCGATGGGAAGTCAAGAATCATGACCACTACCAACAACGCCCTGCAGCGGGACAGCGGCCAGGTCCCGGACCGCGGACCTGCCGGCAGCTTCCCTCCAAATGGTGCATCCCCGGGCAGGACCGGGGCCGGTAGCCGGGCCATGCGCCTGATGGCGGCCTCCGGAATGCTGCCGGCGCTTCTGCTGCTCATCGTCGCCGGAACCGTCCTTTCCCCGGCCTTCCTGACTGCGACGAACTTCTCCAATGTCCTGCGCCTGTCGGCGGTCCTGGGCTTGCTGGCCATCGGCCAGGCCCTGGTGGTCCTCTCCGGCGGAGGCGGAATCGACCTGTCCGTGGCCTCGGTCGCGGCAGCGGCAGCTGTGGTCGGCGCCCAGTTCCAGAGCCTGGGCTTAACCGGGGTGATCCTCATCAGCCTGTTGGCCGGCGGGTTTTTCGGGCTAATTAACGGGTTGGGGGTGACCACCGCCGGGCTGCAACCATTCATAGTCACCCTGGCAACGCTGACTATCGCCCGTGGGGTGGCGTTCCAACTGACCAACGCCCAGCCCCTCTACCTGAAGACCGAGGGGTTGTCCGTGCTCTCCACCGGATCCGTGGGACCTGTGCCGGTGCCTATCCTCATCATGCTCGGAACCGCCATCGTGGCACAGCTCGTGCTGAGCCGGACCGTGTTCGGACGGAACCTGTATGCCATCGGAGGAAACGAAGAGGCGGCCTTCGGCAACGGGGTCAATGTCCGGCTCTACCGGATCAGCGTCTATGTGATCAGCGGGCTGCTGGCCGGGCTCGCCGGAGTCCTGGGCATGGCACAGCTCAATACCGCCGATCCCAACTTTGCCAACGGGTACGAGCTCTCCGCGATCGCCGCTGTCGTAGTAGGAGGCGCCCTGCTCTCCGGGGGCAAGGGTTCCATCGTCGGCACGTACGTGGGCGTGCTCATCATCGCCTTGGTGTCGAACCTGCTAAACCTGCTGAACGTTAATCCCTGGACCAACCTGATGGTCACGGGGCTCATCATTATCGTCGTCGTCGCCCTGAACCGTCGCCAGTCGGGTTCCGGGCCGGACCGCAGAGTCTGGAAGGGCGCCCCGCTTTACGCGATGCTCCTGCTCGGCACGCTGCTACTGTTCGTCATCTGATGGCCGGACAGGACGGAACCGGGGACGCTGCACGCCGTGTCCTGACCTGGCAGGGCGCGCAGGCCGCGCTCGGGCGGGCGGAGCAGGAGGCCGCGCGCCTGAAAATCCCCGTCTGCGTGGCAGTGGCGGACCGGTACGGCTGGCTGTTGGCGTTCGGCCGGTTCGGTGATGCACCGCTGATCTCGATCCAGCTGTCCCAGGACAAGGCTTTTTCGGTGGCGGCCTTCGCCGGCCGGCCCACGCACGAGTGGGCAGAGGCGCTCGAAGGGGACCCTGTCCTGACTGCGAGCCTGGCCAATACTGGCCGCTTCAGCATCATCGGCGGCGGTGTGCCCATAATCCGCGGACGGCATGTGGTCGGTGCGGTGGGCGTCTCCGGCGGGACGGTCGAGCAGGACCGGCAGATTGCCGAGGCGTGCGCGCGGGCCGAACTGCCGGCGGCTGCCGCCACCTTGTCCGCCCCCGCGTTACCGGATGCCAGGAGCCGGCCCAACTGACACAGCGTCGTCGCAAGCTGCGACACCCGCCCGGGATCGCAGGGGCGGAAGCTTTCATTACCAATCCACATCGCTCTCCACATCACCGAAAGGACAGTAGCAATGCGTCTAGGAATGTTTATGCAGCCCGGCCATTTCCCGGATCACAGCCTGAAGGCAGGCTACGACTACGACCTCTCACAGATCAGCCTGCTCGAGCAGTTCGGCTACGAAGAGGTCTGGCTCGGCGAACACTTCACCAGCCGGTACGAAAACAATCCCGCCCCGGACCTGCTGATTGCCCAGGCATTGATGCAGACAAATAGGATCAAGCTGGCCGTCGGCGCCCACGCGCTGCCGTACCATCACCCCATGGAGCTGGCCTGTCGCATCGCGGCCTTGGACCACCTGGCCCAAGGGCGTTTGATGATGGGTGTCGGGTCCGGCGCAATTCCCTCCGACTGGGCGGCATTCTGCGTGGACGGCATGACCGGCGAGCACCGGGCTATGGCCCGGGAATCCCTGGAAATTATGAAGAAGCTCTGGACGGACAAGACTCCCTGGAAGTACGAGGGCAAGTTCTGGACCGTGGACCGCATCGCCGAGGAGTGGGGCGCCGAAGGCAAGCTCGGCTGGCACATGTACCCCTTCCAGGAGCCGCATCCTCCAATCGCCATGGCCGGCTTCAGCGAACGCTCCGGCACGCTCAAGATCGCCGGGGAACTCGGCCACATTCCGATGTCCCTGAGCATGAACAAGCGATACATGGGCAGCCATTGGGATGCCGTCGAAGAAGGTGCAGCCAAGGCCGGCCGCACGCCCAACCGCAATGACTGGCGGGTGGTGAAGGAGGTCTTCGTGGCCAAGACGGATGCGGAGGCGCGCAAGTATGGCCTGGACGGCGAGCTGGGCCGCTACTACGAGGAGTACATGCTGCCCCTCTACCGGGCGTTCAACTTCCTCGGCCACATGAAGCACGATGATTCCGTCGATGACAAGGACGTCACGGTCGAGTACCTCTTCGAACACCAGTGGGCCATCGGTTCCCCGGACACCGTGGCCGAAAAGCTCTCGGAACTCCAGGAGGAATGCGGCGGCTTCGAAACCCTGCTGGTCCTTGGCATTGACTATTCGGCCAACCCGGAACCGTGGGCGCAGTCGCTCAAACTCCTCAAGGAGGAAGTCGAGCCCCAGATCGTTTCGCCGGCCGCGCGCGAGGAAACGGCTGCGGTCTAGTCCGGATCGGGGGCGGGGCAAGTACTTCCCCGCCCCGCCCCCGGCCGTACCGTCACCATGAAAAACACCCATTATCGTCCATCCCAAGGAGGAGCCATGACTACTACGACATCCGTCGCGGCAGCAACTGCCAAATCGGTCGACCCGGCGATCTTCCGCGAAGCCATGACCCGCTTCGCCAGTGGCGTCACCATCGTTACCACGGTGGACAGCGAGGGCCGCAGCCACGGCTTCACCGCCACGGCCTTCAGTTCCGTGTCGGCCACCCCTCCGCTCGTCCTGGTGTGCCTGGACAAGTCCGCGCGGTGCCACCCGGAATTCCTGCGGGCCACTGAATATTCCATTTCGATCCTCCGATCCGAGCACTGGGACATTGCCATGCGCTTCGCGTCCAAGATCGATGACAAGTTCACGTCGGGCTTCGTAAGCAACGAATACGGGCTCTCCCATTTGCCCGACGCCCTGGTCTCGCTCGTCTGCCTCCCGGAGCAGGTAATCGATGCGGGTGACCACACCGTCCTGATCGGCCGGGTAGTTTCGGTAGAGCTGGGCGACGGTGCCCCTGCTGTCTTCTACGGGCGCAAGGCACGTGAGCTGCGCGACGAACAGTCGTTCTGAGACCGGCATGGTGACCACGAACTCATCCGCTGCCTCCGCTGCACGGGAGGCAGGACTTCCGGCAGGCCTCCATCCCCAAGCACTACGCGTGCTGGCGTTGACCGGAGCGGGCGCCGGGACGGCCGATCCGGCTCGGCAGGACCACGGCGAGACAGCGGTGGCAGCTGCGCGCCGGGCGCACATCGAGATGTCGCCGATGCTCGTGGGGCAGTTGCCGCACGTCGCCTCTTCAATAAGCTTGCACGCTCCTGGGACAAACAATTATCCGGACGTGCCGGTCCGCGTAAGCGTGCCAGAGAATCCGCTTCCGGGGGCCCTGGTCTACCTCCACGGCGGCGGATGGGTGATCGGCACGCTTGACACTTTCGACGGCGTCTGCCGTATGCTTGCCAACCATACGCGGCTGACGGTGGTCGCCGTCGACTACCGCCTGGCTCCGGAACATCCATACCCGGCGGCCATCGAGGACGCTGAATCGGTACTCCGCTGGGTTGCGAGCGGCGGAGCCGGAGAACTGGCACAGTCCGGCCCGCTTGTCGTTGCCGGCGACAGCGCCGGAGGCAACCTTGCCGCCTCCCTTTGTCTGCGTGCCCGCGACGGCAGCTTGCCCCGCATTAGCGCCCAGGTCCTCGTGTACCCCATTACGGATGCGACGATGAGTGCCGAATCCATGCAACGGTTCGGCACCGGCCTCTACCTCACGGCTGACGCAATGCAGTGGTACTGGGAGTGCTATCTCCAAGGCAGCCGGGCGGGCGCGGAACACCCTGCCTCAGTGCTTCACGAACCGCTGGCAGATCTCCCTCCGGCCTTAGTGATCACGGCGGAATTCGATCCGCTAAGGGATGAGGGCGAGGCATTCGCCGCCCGCCTCGAAGAAGCCGGCAACGCCGTCACACTCCGGCGGTTCGACGGAATGATCCACGGATTTTTCCGCTTTACCGGGATCATAGACGCGGCCCAAGAGGCAGCGGACCTGGTCGGTGAATTCCTCGCCATGGTGCTCCATCAAAATCAGCAGGAGAACTTCCTCAGCAGGAAAACGCCCTGACCCACTGGGTCACCGGGCATAAGGAACAGTCTATCCGGCTGTCAGGCAAAGCGGCTGATCGAACGACGCAATTAACCTCAATAACCGAACGTACACTCGTTTGAGTCTTGCTCTAGCGGAAAAGGAGAACCTGGTGGAAGCACTTCAACGGAGAATTCTAGTTCCAGCAGAGAAACTGGAAGGGACACGATTCGATGTCAGGCAAAGCTGCCCCGACGCCGAAACCGAAGGGCGCTGCACCTACTGCAGCGGTCCGGAAACTGACTGACTTCTCGCTCTGGGTCCCAATTGCCGAAGACATAGTCCTCGTATAGACCTCCCGGGTTCGTTCCCTCGCCTGCCAGGACATCATGCTGAAGATCGATAATCTGCGACCCGTCGGTTTTCAGGACCCGAATGTACCTAGCTGGCACCGGCTTCCCCTTGCCATTTATTTTCGGGCATCCTGGACACTCCCGGCGAAATTGAACTGGACCGACATTCCCTGTCCCCTGTGAGCAACGCCTCGTCATCCGCCGGCGTGGCCGACGAGGACCACCGGGCCGTCAATGGCGCCCACCACGGCTGTGACAGAGTCGATATGGTCGCGCAACCCGATGCCGGGCAAGGTGGGCGGGTGGATCCGGTGTCCCGCCGGGCCAGCGGCGGGGTGAGCTGGGACCGTGACGAGGCATCCAGCCAGACCCCGGGACCAGGATGATATCCATGACGGTACCCCACAGGCTTCTGATTCACAGAACAGGCC
>NZ_JAKLTQ010000024.1 GCF_022012395.1 Arthrobacter hankyongi | reverse complement strand
AGGTCAGAGCGTTGCTTGAAGGTGAAAGCAGGGCGGGGCGGCCCAATGCTGGGAGCGGAGGCCCGTGGTCGTCAATGCCGGACGCCGGCACAGGCCCGCAGACCCGTGCCGGCTGCCGGGCTACTTGTCCGCGGCCTGGGCCTTCAGGGCACGCACCACGCCGTCCCGGTTCTCCAGCACCAGCCGGCGCAGCGCCGCCAGATCGCCGGACAGCCCGGCCAGGAACCTGTCGGTCAGCTCCACCGTGGCCTGCGTGGTCAGCCGGCCCGGGTACAGACCCACCACAATCTGCTGCGCGATCTCGTGCGTGCGCGAGGCCCAGACGTCCTCGACGGCGGCGAAGTACTTGTCCGCGAACGGCTCCAGCAGTGCCGTGTCATGCACGCGGTTGAAGCCGGAAATGACGGACTGCTGGGTGGCGTTGGGCAGTTCGCCGGTGCCGACGACGGCTTCCCACGCAGCGGCCTTAGCCTCCGCCGTGGGGATGGCCGCCTGGGCCAGGGCCGCGGCGCGCTGGCCGGTAGCCGTGGCATCGCGCTCCAGTTCGGCGTCGATCTCGGTCTGGCCGAAGCGGCCGCCGGCCACCAGCGAGGTAAGCAGTTCCCAGCGCAGGTCCGCATCCACGGTGAGACCCTCCAGCGTCTGTGCGCCGGAGAGCAGCGCCGCGACGGCATCGAGTTGGCCCGCACTCCGGGCCAGGCCGGCGAACGCCTTGACGAACTGCAGCTGGGAATCCGAGCCTGCCTGGGCCTGTCCGCTCAGCTCCCACAGCCGGTCCGCGGCGCCGGTTGTCAGCCGCTCGCGGTCCTCGGGCCGGACGTAGTAGATCAGGGACGTGGCCAGCTGGCGCAGCAGCACCATGACGACGGAGGAGTCCGTCTCGTAGGCGACGTTGTTCAGGATCAGTTCGACGTACTCGCGCGCCGGGGTCTCGCCGTCGCGGGTGGCGTCCCAGGCCGAGCTCCAGACCAGTGTGCGCGGCAGCGACTGGGCGAAGTCCTTCAGATGGGACTTGGACGTCCGCAGCGATTCCTCGTCCAGCCGGATCTTGGCATAGGCCAGATCGTCGTCATTGAGCAGGACCAGCGCCGGGCGCGGCAGCCCCGCCAGGACCGGGACCTCGGTCCGTTCGCCGTCGACGTCCAGTTCCTCCCGGTGCGTGCGTACCAGCTTGCCGTCCGCGTCCAGATTGTAGAAGCCGACGGCGAGGCGGTGCCGGCGGAGCGTGGGCTGCTCGGGCACGGCTGACTGGAGGATGGCGAAGGAGGCGACCGTTCCGTCCGGGTCCGCGGCGATCTCGGCACGCAGCGTGTTCACGCCCGCGGTCTCCAGCCACTCGGTGGACCATTCCTTCAGATCCCGGCCGCTGGCGGCCTCCAGCTCGGTCAGCAGGTCGGACAGCTCGGTGTTGCCCCAGGCATGCTTGCCAAAGTACTCGCGCACCCCGGCCATGAATTCCTCCTGGCCTACCCAGGCCACCAGCTGGCGCAGCACCGACGCGCCCTTGGCGTAAGTGATGCCATCGAAGTTGACCTGCACGTCCTCGAGGTCCTTGATCTCGGCGACGATCGGATGCGTGGATGGCAGCTGGTCCTGGCGGTAGGCCCAGGACTTCTCCACCGAGGCGAAGGTGGTCCAGGCGTTTTTCCACTCGGTGGCCTCGGCCGCGGCGAGCGTGGACATGAACTCGGCGAAGGACTCGTTCAGCCACAGGTCATTCCACCAGCGCATCGTGACCAGATCGCCGAACCACATGTGCGCCAGTTCGTGCAGCACGGTGATGGCCCGGCGTTCGATGGTGGCTTCCGTGGGCTTGGACCGGAAGACATAGTTCTCCAGGAAGGTCACCGCCCCGGCGTTCTCCATGGCCCCCGCATTGAACTCCGGCACGAACAGCTGATCGTATTTGGTGAACGGGTACGGGGTGCCGAACTGCTTTTCGTAGAACTCGAAGCCCTGCCGCGTCAGCTCGAAGACGTTCTCCGCGTCCATGAACTGCATCAGGGACTTGCGTGCGAAGACGCCCAGCGGGATGGTCCGCCCGTCCGAGCTGGTCAGCTCGCTGCGCACGCTCTGGTACGGGCCGGCAATCAGCGCGGTGATGTAGGAGGAGATCCGCGGGGTGGGTTCGAAGGCCCAGGTCGCCGCGGTGCCGGTCTTGCCCGCCGGCATCGGCACGGGCGTGGGGGAGTTGGAGATGACATCCCAGTGCGCCGGCGCGGTCACCGTGAAGCCGAAGGACGCCTTCAGGTCAGGCTGTTCGAAGACGGCGAACATGCGCCGGGAGTCCGGGACCTCGAACTGGCTGTAGAGGTAGACCTCATCATCCACCGGGTCCACGAACCGGTGCAGCCCCTCGCCGGTGTTCATGTACAGCGCGTCCGCATCGATGACCAGTTCGTTTTCGGCGGCCAGTTCCGGCAACTGGATGCGCACGCCGTCTGATACCGCGGCAGGATCCAGCTCGGTGCCGTTGAGCGTCACCGAGCGGACCTCGGCGGTTACCGCGTCGATGAAGGTGGAGGCTCCGGCCGTGGCACCGAAACGGACGGTGGTTTTGGAGCCGAAAACCTTTTCCCCGCGGGTCAGGTCGAGGACGACGTCGTAGGACTGGACATTGAGCAGCGCGGCGCGCTCCCGGGCTTCCTCGCGCGTCAGATTCATTCCTGGCAAAAGTAGCGCCTCCCCTTAAAATTCGATGGTCGGGCCGCCGCAGCCGGCAGCGTTCGGGTGCCGGCCGCAGGGCGGATCTGAAACAAGCCTTGAACAGTTGGGTCATTCTCTCACCTTCCGCCGCCAAGCGCAGTACTTTGAAAGGCGATGAGCGAGTTGTTACGTGCCGGTGGGCGTCCGTACCGGCCCGCCTTTGACGCCCGCGCCTTGGCGTTGGGCGTCGGCGTTCCGGTGCTGATGGCCGCGGGACTCGGGCTCTGGCTGGCCTCCGTCGCCGGCCGGATGCCCGAGCCGGTTGCCTCGCACTGGGACGCCTCCGGCACCGCGGACGGTTTTTCCGGCTTCCGCCCCACTGCCATCGCCGCGGTGGCGGTGACAGCCGGCACCGGCGCGCTGTGCGGCACCTGCTTCGCCCTCCGTGCCGCGCCGCTGGGTATCCGCAGGTTCGGCATCGCCTTCAGCATCCTGGCCGCGGCCTTCTGCGCCATGATCTTCGTCTGCGGAATCCACCCGCAGATCGGCCGGGCCAACGCTGACGGCACGAAGCTTGACTGGCCGCTGTTCTGGTCCGGCATCGCGCTGGCCGCCATCCCGGCGCTGACCCTGCCCTGGCTGCTCAAGCGTGGCGGACAAGCCGCCGCAGTCCCCGCGGGCATTCCGGCCGGCGCCCGCGTGGACCTCGCCGGTGCCCGCCGTGGCGAAACGATCGACGTCCGCATCCGTGGTTCGCGCACCCTGATGACCGTGCTGGGAGCGCTCATGTTTGCCGCCATCGGCTGGCTCGCGGTGGCGTCCTGGTGGTGGCTCGTGGTGGCTGCAGCGCTGACGGCCGGTGTGCTGGTCTTCTTCGTGGCCACCGTCCGTGCCGGTGCCGCCGGACTGAGCGTGCGGATCCTCGGGCGCTGGCCGATCGTCACCATCCCGGTTACCGATTTCCGCGCGGCGACCGCGGTGCGGGAAATCCGTCCTCTCCAGTATGGCGGCTGGGGCTACCGGATCACCGGCCGGAGGTCCGCGTTCGTTGTGGCCGCCGGTCCCGCCATCGTGCTGCAGTTGGCCGGCGGCAGGGACTTCGCCGCCAGCACCGGCACCCTCGAGAACGCCGAACGGATGTCCGCCTTGCTCAACGGCTACAAGGCCATTTCGACAAATGCGGCCCCGGGTCCGGGCAATCGGCCGGAGCAATGACCGGGTCCGGGAATCTGCCCTGACCGCGCTCCTCCAGTACGCTGGAAGCCGTAATTCTTCCACTCCGTACGCCCGAAGGACTGCCCATGCGCGTTCACATTGCCACCGACCACGCCGGCCTGGAGCTCAGTGCCCACCTGATCCAGCATCTGGGCGCCAAGGGCTACGAAATGGTCGACCACGGGCCGAAGGAATACGACCCCGAGGACGACTACCCCGCGTTCTGCATCAACGCCGCGCTCGCGGTCGTGGCGGACCAGGCCGCCGGCGTCGACGCGCTGGGCATCGTGCTTGGCGGTTCGGGCAACGGCGAGCAGATCGCCGCCAACAAGGTCAAGGGCATCCGCGCCGCGCTGGCCTGGAACCTGGCCACCGCCAAGCTGGCCCGCGAGCACAACGACGCCAACGTCGTCGCGGTCGGCGGCCGCCAGCACACCGTCGAGGAGGCCACGGAAATCATCGAGGCGTTCCTGGCCGAGCCGTTCAGCAACGCCGAGCGGCACGTGCGCCGGATCGGCAAGATCGCCACCTACGAGGCCACCTCCGAGGTTGTGGCCTAGGTTTCCGATGCCCGAAGGACATTCCATCCACCGGCTGGCCGCCCAGTTCAATTCCGTCTTCGGCGGCAGCAGGCTGGCGGTCAGCAGTCCGCAGGGGAAGTTCGCTGCCGGCGCCGCCCGGCTGGATGGATCGGTGCTGCATGCCGCGAACGCCCACGGCAAGCAGCTTTTCCTGGCCTTCGACAACGATCTGTACCTGCGGGTGCACCTCGGGCTCTATGGTGCCTGGGACTTCGGTGGGGACGAAACCTTCCGCGGCGCCTCCAGCATCGGGGCGCCGCGCCGGGTGGGCGAGCGGGAGGCGTACGACGACGGCGCCTCCGTGCCGTCGTCGTATTCCGGTCCGCCGGCGCCGGTGGGACAGGTGCGCGTTCGGCTGGTCAGCGGCCACGGCTGGGCCGACCTGCGCGGCCCAGCCGCGTGCGAGGTGGTGACCGAAGCCGAACGCGCCGCCGTCGTCGGCAGGCTGGGACCTGATCCGCTGCAGCCGGATCCGGCCGGCGAGGCCGCCGGCGAGTTCGCCCGCCGGATCACGGCCCGGGGCACATCCGTGGGCACGTTGCTGATGAGCCAGGATGTTGTGGCCGGGGTGGGCAATATCTACCGGGCGGAGACGCTCTTCCGGTGCGGGCTGAACCCGTGGCTGCGCGGTAAGGACCTGGACGGGCAGGCCGCGGCGGCGCTGTGGGCGGACGTCGTGGCTGTCATGGCAGACGGCGTGCGCGAGGGCCGGATCATCACCACCCGTCCCGAGCACCGCCAGGATCCCGCGCGGCCGCTCTGGCCGGACAACGCGCACTATGTCTACCAGAGGCAGGGCCAGCCTTGCCGGGTCTGCGCGGTGCCGGTGGCCCTGGATGGAATGGGCAGCCGCAAGCTCTACTGGTGCCCCAGTTGCCAGGCCCCCGGATGAGCCCCGGACGATAGGCCCAGGGCCCCGCAAGGATCCCCCAACGACTAACGGCGGATCCTTGCGGATCCGCCGTTATCTGCTGCGTGCTTGAGAGGGGATGACGGGAATCGAACCCGCGTAATCAGTTTGGAAGACTGAGGCTCTACCATTGAGCTACATCCCCGAGGACGTTGAAACTCTAGCACGGTGGGCCTGACCCACCGCAAATCGCCACGCTGGTGCGCGGAACCTGCGAAAGCAATTAGAATGGCAAAATTGTGCACTGCATCCGGATTGCCCGTAGACTTGCCTGTGCACTACGGGGCGTAGCGTAGTGGCTAGCGCGCCTGCTTTGGGAGCAGGAGATCGCAGGTTCGAGTCCTGTCGCCCCGACTCTGTATTTCTTGGTGCAGATCCCATCCATTAGCTATCAGGAGTTCAAACGCTGTGAAGAGCGCTGTCGAAAACCTCTCCCCGACTCGGGTCAAGCTCAACGTTGAGGTTCCCTTCGAGGAACTCAAGCCCAGCATCGATGCGGCATACAAGACGATTGCCACCCAGGTCCAGGTGCCAGGTTTCCGCAAGGGCAAGGTGCCCAACAAGCTCATCGACCAGCGTGTTGGCCGCGGCTACGTCATCGAGACCGCCATCAACGACGGCCTGAACGGCTTCTACCAGGAGGCCGTCCAGGAAGCCGGTATCCAGCCGCTGAGCCGGCCCGAGGTGGAGATCACCGAGGTTCCCGACCCGTCGGCCACCGAGGGCCAGCTGATCTTCCAGGTCGAGGTTGACATCCGTCCCGAGATCGAGCTGCCGGAGTATGCCGGCCTCGAGGTCACTGTCGAGGCTGCCGAGGCCACCGACGAGGACGTCGAGAAGGCCCTGGATGACCTGCGCGGCCGCTTCGGCACGCTCAAGACCGTGGACCGTCCGGCCGTCGACGGCGACTTCATCACCATCGACCTGACCGCCACCGTCGGCGACGAGGAAGTGGACTCCGCTACCGGCCTGTCCTACCAGGTAGGTGCCGGAACGATGCTCGATGGCCTGGATGAGGCCGTGACCGGCCTGAGCGCCGACGAGGACGCCACCTTCGAGACCAAGCTGGCCGGCGGCGAGCACGCCGGCGAGGACGCCACCGTCAAGGTGGTGCTCAAGGCCGTCAAGGAGCGCGAGCTGCCCGAGGCCAATGACGACTTCGCCCAGCTGGCCAGCGAATTCGACACGATCGCCGAGCTGCGCGAGGACCTGACCAAGCAGGCCGCCGAGTCCAAGGTCGTCGAGCAGGGCATCGAGGCCCGCGACAAGGTCCTGGACAAGCTCGTCGAGCTCATCGAGGTTCCGGTTCCCGATTCCGTGGTCGAAGAGCAGATGGAGCAGCACTTCCGCCCGGAAAACGCCCATGGCGGCGAAGAGCACGACACCGAGGAACACCGCGCCGAGGTCCGCGAGAACACCGAGCGGGCCTTCAAGAACGAGGTCATCCTGGACGCCGTGGCGGACAAGGAAGAGATCGGCGTCAACCAGGCCGAGCTGATCGACTACATCGTGTCCGCCTCCAGCCAGTACGGCATGGATCCGAACCAGTTCGCCCAGCTGCTGGACCAGAGCGGCCAGGTTGGCATGATGGTCGGCGAGGTGCGCCGCCGCAAAGCCCTGGCCAAGGTGCTGGAGCAGGCCAAGGTCACCGACAGCAACGGTTCCGAGGTGGACCTCAGCGACTTCGTCCGCCCCGCCGGTGAAGAGGCCGAAGGCGGCGTCGAAGAGATGATCGCGGCTACCGAGGCCGAAGCAGCCAAGGCGGAGAATGAGGCCGGCGAGTCCACCGAGGCTGTCGACGCCGACAAGTAAGCAGCAGCATCCGCTCGGACAGGCCGTCCGCCCCTGACGGGGCCGGCGGCCTGTCCGTTTTTAACCGGCCCGGAGGCCGGTGCGCCGTCAGCGAACAGTGCGCGAAATACAGGGAATCGCTCCCGGATAAGCGTTAGTGTCCAAGAAGGAAACAGGTCCCAAGGACTGGCCCCGATTGGCAGGCCTTGGGCAGAAGCGAGAGGTAATTCAGAATGTCCCGTGAATCCGCCACCCCCAGGATGGCCAGCGTCGATCCGGCGACCCAGGATAATTACATCTACAACCGGCTCCTGAAGGAACGCATCATCTGGCTCGGGTCCGAGGTCCGCGATGAGAATGCCAACGCTATCTGCTCGCAGCTGCTGCTGCTCTCGGCCGAGGACCCGGAGAAGGACATCTACCTCTACATCAACTCGCCCGGCGGGTCCGTCACTGCGGGCATGGCCATCTACGACACGATGCAGTTCATCCCCAACGACGTGGTCACCGTGGCGACCGGCCTGGCCGCATCGATGGGTCAGTTCCTGCTGTCCTCGGGCACCAAGGGCAAGCGCTACGCCACCCCGCATGCCCGCATCCTGATGCACCAGCCCTCCGGGGGAATCGGCGGCACGGCCTCGGACATCAAGATCCAGGCGGAGCTCATCCTGCACATGAAGCAGGTGATGGCCGAACTGACCGCTTCGCAGACGGGCCAGAGCGTGGAGCAGATCCTGGTCGACAACGACCGGGACAAGTGGTTCACCGCCGAGGAGGGCCTCGCCTACGGCTTCTTCGACCACATCTCCGCACATGCCGGTTCTGTCTCCGGCGGCGGCGGCACCAACAGCAACCACTCGAAGGAATCCTGATCGCAGGTTCTGCGACCCAGTCCCGACGATCGTCGAAAGCAGGAGAAAGACAATGACCTACAACTTCGGTGCCGCTGCCGGCGGCTACGCCGCGAACCTGCCGCAGAGCCGGTACGTGCTGCCGCAGTTCGAGGAGCGGACCCCGTACGGTTTCAAGCGCCAGGATCCCTACACCAAGCTCTTCGAGGACCGGATCATCTTCCTCGGCGTGCAGGTGGATGATGCCTCGGCCGATGACATCATGGCGCAGCTGCTGGTGCTCGAGTCCACCGACCCGGACCGCGACATCACCCTCTACATCAACTCGCCGGGCGGGTCCTTCACAGCGATGACGGCTATCTACGACACGATGCAGTACATCCGCCCGGAGATCCAGACCGTCTGCCTGGGCCAGGCGGCCAGTGCCGCGGCCGTCCTGCTGGCGGCCGGCACGCCGGGCAAGCGTCTGGCTCTGCCGAACGCGCGGGTGCTGATCCACCAGCCGGCCCTCGGCGGCGGCGAACGCGGCCAGGCCACCGACCTGCAGATCCAGGCCGACGAAGTCATGCGCATGCGCGCCTGGCTCGAGGACACCCTGGCCCTGCACTCGGGCAAGACCAGTGCCGAGGTGAACAAGGATATCGAGCGTGACAAGATCCTGACCGCCGACGACGCGCAGGCCTACGGCCTGATCGACCAGGTGCTGGATTCGCGCAAGATCCACAAGCCGGCCATCAACAAGAGCTGATTATCCGGTGAAGTTGCGGCAGTTGGGCCCGCAGCGTGGAATCCGGTGGCGGACACGAGCCGAATATGGCTTAGTTTGTCATCGATGACCGCTGCGGGCC
Source organism: Arthrobacter hankyongi (assembly GCF_022012395.1). Taxonomy (GTDB): domain Bacteria; phylum Actinomycetota; class Actinomycetes; order Actinomycetales; family Micrococcaceae; genus Crystallibacter; species Crystallibacter hankyongi. The sequence goes on along the minus strand of NZ_JAKLTQ010000024.1, from coordinate 66,187 downwards.
TTTCTGTTACTGAAACTGCCCACCAAGTGAATTAGAGTGGTCTAAGTGTCGGATGCGGGTGTCATAGTTTTGCCAGCGGCATTGACGTTATCTTCAGCAGGACCAAGTAAGGGGACAGAACATGGCGCGCATTGGTGAGAGCGCGGATCTGCTCAAATGCTCCTTCTGCGGCAAGAGCCAGAAGCAGGTGCGCAAACTGATCGCCGGCCCCGGGGTCTATATCTGCGACGAGTGCATCGACCTGTGCAACGAGATCATCGAAGAGGAACTCTCCGAGGTTTCGGACCTGGGCAGCTTCGAACTGCCCAAGCCGCGGGAGATCTTTGACTTCCTGCAGGAATACGTGATCGGCCAGGAGCCCGCCAAGCGCGCCCTCGCCGTCGCCGTCTACAACCACTACAAGCGCATCCAGTCGGGCCATGCGCCCAAGAGCACGGCCAACCTCTCGGATGCCAGCCCGCTGGAGGACGTGGAGGTCGGCAAGTCCAACATCCTGCTGATCGGCCCCACCGGCTGCGGCAAGACCTACCTGGCGCAGACCTTGGCCCGCCGGCTCAACGTGCCCTTCGCCGTCGCGGACGCCACTGCGCTCACCGAGGCCGGCTACGTCGGCGAGGATGTGGAGAACATCCTGCTCAAGCTGATCCAGGCCGCCGACTATGACGTCAAGAAGGCCGAGCAGGGCATCATCTACATCGACGAGATCGACAAGATCTCGCGCAAGAGCGAGAATCCGTCCATTACCCGGGATGTTTCCGGCGAGGGCGTGCAGCAGGCCCTGCTGAAGATCCTTGAAGGCACGGTGGCGTCAGTTCCGCCGCAGGGCGGACGCAAGCACCCGCACCAGGAGTTCATCCAGATCGACACCACCAATGTGCTCTTCATCGTCGCCGGCGCCTTCGCCGGGCTGGAGGAGATCATCGGGTCGCGGGCCGGCCGCAAGGGCATCGGGTTCGGCGCCCCGCTGAACGAGGGGCGCAAGGATGCGGATTCCTACGGCGATGTGATGCCGGAGGACCTGCTGAAGTTCGGACTCATCCCCGAATTCATTGGCCGGCTGCCGGTCATCACCACGGTGGCCAACCTGGACCGCCCGGCGCTGATCAAGATCCTGACCGAACCCAAGAACGCGCTGATCAAGCAGTACCAGAAGATGTTCCAGCTCGACGGCGTGGAATTGAACTTTGAGCCGGCCGCGCTCGAGGCGGTGGCAGATCTGGCCCTGGAACGGGGGACCGGCGCCCGCGGCCTGCGGGCCATCATGGAGGAATCCCTGCTGCCGATCCAGTTCGAGCTTCCCAGCCGGGAAGACGTCGCCGCCGTGGTGATTACCGCCGATGTGGTGCTGAACAAGGGCGAGCCTACGCTGATTTCCCACGACCTCATGGCCAAGCGCCGGAACAAATCCGCCTAGTCTCCGGTTACCCAAGAGGGCGCTCCGCGCTGCCCGATTATTGCCTACCACACAGGAGTTGACGCATGTCCGAATCCGCCGTCCCTTCAACCGTTGATTTCTGGTTCGACCCGATGTGCCCGTTTGCCTGGATCACCTCGCGCTGGATCCAGGAGGTCGAGGACGTCCGGGACATCAAGGTGGACTGGCATGTCATGAGCCTGGCCGTGCTCAATGACGGACGCGAGGAACTGCCGGAGGTCTACAAGGAGCGGATGAAGAAGGCCTGGGGCCCGGTCCGCGTGATCATCGCCGCCCAGGAGCTCCACGGGGACTCCTTCGTAAAGCCGCTCTACGACGCGATGGGTACCCGGATCCACAACGAGGCCATCGAGGACTTCGCCGAGGTCATCGCCGGAGCCCTGGACGAGGTTGGCCTGCCGGCGGACCTCGCCGGCTACGCCGACTCGGCGGAATTCGACCAGCAGCTGCGCTCCAGCCACGAGGAAGGGATTTCCAAGGTCGGGGACGAAGTCGGTACCCCGGTCGTGGCCTTGAACGGGACTGCGTTCTTCGGCCCGGTCCTGACCCGGATTCCGCGCGGCGAGCAGGCCGGCAGGATTTTCGACGGGGCGGTGGCCCTGGCCGAGTACCCGTACTTCTACGAGATCAAGCGCTCCCGGACTACCAGCCCCGAGTTCAACTGATCCACGCGCATCTCCCGCGTTCCGGGTTGCTGCTGCCGGTTCGTACCGAGGCAGGGACCCGGAACGCGGGAGATGAAGATTTCAGGAAAGAATTTGCGTCCAGCTATGGCGTGTCGCCTTGCATGGGCGTATATATGGAGTTACGCATCCCCCAAAAGATGCGGGACCGAACACCAAAGATTCAGTGACAAGTAGTGGACAAGTTCCACAAACTGCCAGTCAGTGACGAGACTAGGAAGACCTGACATCCTAGGAGTTCGCGAGACCCAAAGCGTCACATTTGGATCATAGAGTCGAAGCCCCACCAACGGCTAAACGCTGATGGGGCTTCCCCTATTTAACGGCCCGCCCGGTGGCGGCGTGGAGGCCCGGGCGGTACCTGTCTGCCCGGGCCTCCGGGCCGGCTACGCTTCGGCGGGCGCGAGTTCGACGCTTTTGACCGTCAGCTCGCCGTCGGACTCCTCGAACGAAAGCGCCCGGGCGTTGCCGGCCGCCTTCAGGTCGCCTTCGCCGGCCCGCAGCTGCGCGATCTGGGCCGCCGGTGCCGTGACGACGGCGGAGAGCACCTCGGTGCGCTGTTTGACCTTTGCCTCGGACTTGGCCTTGCGGATCCCGCCGAGGGCCAGGCCCACGGTGCCCAGCAGGTCCTTGTCCGCCGTCGCCGCGATCCCGGCCAGCGCCCCGGCCGTCGGCCATGGCGTGCGGTGCACCGAACCGGCTCGCCACCAGCTCCAGACCTCCTCCGTTGCGAACGGCAGGAACGGGGCGAACAGCCGCAGCAGCGTGTCCAGCGTGGTGGCCAGGGTGGCCAGCACTGAAGCCTGCTCGGCCTCGCCGGCCGCACCATAGGCACGGTCCTTGACCAGTTCCACATAGTTGTCCGTAAAGGACCAGAAGAATGACTCGCTGATCTGCAGGGCGCGTGCGTAGTCGTAGTTCTCGAAGGCCGCCGTGGACTGCTCGACCACGTCGGCCAGCTGTCCGAGCAGGGACAGGTCCAGTGCGTTGGTCACCACTGCGGCGTCGCCCGTGATCACCGAGGCCTCGGTGGCGCCCAGGTTGAGCACGAACTTGGACGCGTTCAGCAGCTTGATGGCCAGGCGGCGGCCGATCTTCATCTGCGCCACCTCGTAGGCGGTATCCGCGCCCAGCTTCGCCGAGGCCGCCCAGTAGCGCACGGCATCCGAGCCGAACTGTTCCAGGACGTCGGTGGGAACCACTACGTTGCCCTTGGACTTGGACATCTTCTTACGGTCCGGATCCAGGATCCAGCCCGAGATCGCCGCATGCTTCCACGGGGCGCAGTCCTGCAGCGCATCGGCCCGGACTGCCGAGGAGAACAGCCAGGTCCTGATGATGTCGTGGCCCTGCGGCCTCAGGTCGAAGGGGAAGACCTTGCCGAAGAATTCCTGGTCGCGGCTCCACCGGCCCACGATCTGCGGGGTCAGCGAGGACGTGGCCCAGGTGTCGAGTACATCGGCGTCGCCCATGAATCCACCGGGCACGCCGCGCCGGGCCTCGTCGTAGCCCGGTGCCGGCTCGGCGGCCGGGTCCACCGGCAGCATCTGGTCGGTCGGCAGGATCGGGTGCTCGTAGTCCGGCTCGCCGGCAGCATCCAGCGGATACCAGACCGGAATCGGCACACCGAAGAAGCGCTGGCGGGAAATCAGCCAGTCGCCGTTGAGGCCTTCGATCCAGTTCTCATAGCGCGAACGCATGAATGAGGGATGGAACTCGATCTCCCGGCCGCGGCCGATCAGCCGGTTCCGGCGTTCCTCGTCGCGGCCGCCGTTGCGGATGTACCACTGGCGGGAGGTGACGACCTCCAGCGGCTTGTCACCCTTCTCGTAGAAGTTGACCGGGTGCATCATGGTCTTCGGTGCGCCGTCCAGCTCGCCGGCGGCACCGAGTAGCTCCACCACCTTTTCCTTGGCGGAAAAGACCGTCTTGCCGGCGAGTTCGGCGTAGTTCGCCTGGCCCTCGTCGCTGGTGATCCACTCGGGGGTCTCGGCAATGATGCGGCCGTCGCGGCCCACGATGGCGCGGGTGGGCAGCTGCAGCTCGCGCCACCAGGTCACGTCGGTCAGGTCGCCGAACGTACACACCATGGCGATGCCGGCGCCCTTGTCGGGCTTGGCGAGCGGGTGCGCCTTGACCTCCACCTCGACGCCGAACAGCGGCGAAGTGACCTTGGTGCCGAACAGCGGCTGGTACCGTTCGTCGTCGGGGTGCGCCACCAGCGCCACACAGGCGGGCAGCAGTTCCGGCCGGGTGGTCTCGATGTAGACCTTGCCGCCGTCGGGGGTGTTGAAGCCGTAGCGGTAGTAGGCGCCCGGCATTTCGCGGTCTTCCAGCTCGGCCTGTGCGACGGCGGTGCGGAAGGTGACATCCCACAGCGTCGGGGCTTCGGCCAGGTACGCGTCCCCGGCGGACAGATTGGCCAGGAACGCGCGCTGGGACACGGCGCGTGAGGCGTCGTCGATGGTCCGGTAGGTCAGATTCCAGTCCACCGACAGGCCCAGGGTAGTGAACAGGTTCTCGAAGACCTTTTCGTCTTCCGAGGCCAGTTCCTCGCAGAGTTCGATGAAGTTGCGGCGCGAAACGACGTCGAAATCGCGCTGGTTCTTCGCCGGCGTGGCCGGCGGACGGTAGCCGGGGTCGTATGCCACGGACGGATCGCAGCGCACGCCGTAGTAGTTCTGCACCCGGCGTTCGGTGGGCAGGCCATTGTCGTCCCAGCCCATCGGGTAGAACACGTTCTTGCCCTGCATGCGCTGATAGCGGGCCAGGACGTCGGTCTGGGTGTAGGAGAACATGTGGCCCACATGCAGCGAGCCGGAAGCGGTGGGCGGGGGAGTGTCGATCGAGTAGACCTCGCTGCGGATGGTGTCCGGATCGAAGGCGTAGGTGCCTTGCTCCCGCCAGCGCTTGGAGTGGATGTCCTCGAGGCCCTCCAAAGCGGGTTTGTCGGGAACGTTTACGGTAACGGGCGTGTCTGTGCCCGGATCATGTTCTGCCATAAGGGTCATTCTTTCATGCAGCACCGGCCGGGATCGCATCGGCCCTCCGGCCGGACGCGCGGTGCCGGCACCCGCCCGAGTCTGGTCGGCTGGGCAGGCACCGGCACCATCAAAACGGTTCCGTCTGGATGCGGCTACAGCGGTGGGACTACTCCGCGACCCGGAAGGTCAGGGTTTCGGTGAACTCGCGGCCATGGACATCGGTAGCGGTGACCTTGGCGGTGTGCTCGCCGACGGCGAGGCCGGCGGGCAGCTCCAGCCGCCACAGGTGCATCGAGCGGTCGGCCAGGCTGCCGCCGTGGACCAACTGCTCCTGCACGGCCGCCGGGTCGGACCACTCGGCGCCGACGAACTGGCCCTCGCCCCGCATCTGCTGGGTGCGGACTGCCTCGGTGGTTTCGCCGTCGAGGGTGACCTTGACGGTGGAACCGGTACTGCCCATCCAGAAGTTGGTCGTCAGCCAGGTGGTCTCGGCGAGGTCGGCCTGGGAGACCACGAGCGGATCGGGGAATTTGGGGGCGGAACCCTTCCTAGCCACGTTCTCGGCATACCAGGTACGGTACCGGGGCGTGTTCAGGCCTAGGGCCATTTGCAGCGAGTCATCTTCGCCGCGGACGTTGAAACGCTCCTTGAACTCGGTGTTCTTGATGTCCAGGGTCAGCACGCCCGGCAGGCCGCCGTCGCGCTGTACGGCGAGCGGGTAGCCTGCGGCGAGGTCCTGGCCGGAGTACCAGTCGCCGGAGATCGCGCCGGCGGTGATGTGCGTGAAGGGCAGGCCGTCGACGCCGAAGAGGTTGGACCAGCCGGCCAGCGAGTCGCCTTGGCGCAGGTTCTCGATGCTGTGGGTGTGTCCGCCCAGGGCCACGACCTTGCGGCCCTCGAGGATCTCGTAGATCTCCTTGACCTGCGCCACCTGGTGCTTGGAGCTGCCCTGGTCGGCGTAGTCCAGCAGCGGGATGTGCGCGGCCAGGACGATCAGCTGGTTCTTCGGCACCCGGGCGATGTCGTTGCGCAGCCATTCGAGCTGCTTTTCGTCCAGCGAGCCGGTGTAGTCGCCCTTGGCGGCCGGCTGCTTGGCCGGGTACTCGACGGTGTTCAGCGCGACGACGTGCGCCTTCCCTGCGTCGTAGGAGTAGTATTCCGGGCCCAGCTTGGCCCGGAACGTATCAAAGGTGTGTTCGCTGTCGACCGCGTCGAAGTCCAGGTCGTGGTTGCCGGGCAGGAAGCGGGCCGGGCCGTTGAGCATTCCGGCCAGTTCCCGGGTCTGCGGGTACAGCGACAGGTCATCGCCGACGACGTCGCCGATGAACAGGGCGCCGCAGCCGGCGTAGTCGTCGCGGGCGGCCAGGTCGGCGAAGGCGCCGGCGCGGGCGTATTCGACCTCGTCCTGGTTGTAGGTCTGGACATCGCCGCCGATCAGGCAGTGCTGCTCGGGCGACTGGGTCAGCTTGCTCTTGGCCAGCGGGAAGTTCACGGCCTGCGGCAGTGCGCCGGTGGGGGCGATGCCGCCGTGGCGCAGTTCCGGCGAGCCCTCGGGCAGGTGGTGGTAGAAGAACTGGGCGACGTTGTCCTCGTCGACCGGCACCTGGTAGCCGCGGGGCTGGGTGGCGAAGACGGTCATGTTGTCGAATGCCGGCAGTTCGTACCGGCCGCGGCTGTCCGTAGTGGTGACGTCGCGTCCGTTGGACACGGTCACCCCGGCCAGGCCGCGCTCCTGGCGGTCTTGTTTCGAGTTCTTGTTCGTGTCGTCGAAGACGACGCCGTCGATGGTGTGCTGGTCGCTGTCCGGCCCTTCGACGACATCGACGTGGCCGCGGTAGGCCGTTGCGGCCCAACCGGTGTCGGCGGGGCCGCGGTCGGGCACTGCGATAGCGGCCGGCGCCAGCAGAGTGCCGCCGAAGATCAGCGCCAGGGTGCTGGCGGTCAGGCGGGCAGGCCGGGCAGAGGGGGATGTGGACTGTTTGGTGATCGATTGCACGATGAACCTCCGGTCGAGTGGTTTGGCGGACGGTTCAGGCCCGCCAAATGCACCCTCGCGGACCGGAGTAAACGATTAACCAGCTGCAGGCCACTGGGGTTGGACGCACTCATGGCGACTCGCCCAACGCGGGGCAAACGCCCGTGGACGGGCAGCTGGCATCATGGCGTACGATGCGGGTCATGCCGGACATTCGGACCAAGCGCATCTACGACGAGCCCGTGGCCCAGGACGGCTGCCGCATCCTGGTGGACAGGCTGTGGCCGCGCGGAGTGACCAAGGAAGCTGCCCGGCTGGACCTCTGGCTCAAGGAGATTGCCCCCTCGGCACAGCTGCGCACCGAATTCGGCCATATGCCGGACAGGTTCGAGTCCTTCACCCAGGCGTACCGCGCGGAACTGGACCACTCGGAGGCCGTGGCACAGGCGCTGGACCTGGCCGGCGAACACGGCACCCTCACGCTGCTATATGCCGCCAAGGACCTGCAGCACAACCACGCGGTGGTGCTGCGCGACTATCTGCGGGAGCGCCTGGAGAGCGGCCCCGGACAGTAACCGGGAACGTTAGGCTGGGATCCATGACCAAGCGAGCAGTAGTTACCGGAGCGAGTTCAGGCATCGGCGCCGCCACCGTGCGGGCGCTGCGCAAAAGCGGATGGGAGGTCGCCGCCGTTGCCCGCCGCGAGCAACTGCTCCAGCAGTTGGCCGATGAGACCGGTGCGGTGCCCTTCACCGTCGATGTGACGGATTCCGACGCCGTTTCCGGCCTGGTGGACGAGGTGCTCGCCGGCGGGGGAGTGGACGCAGTGGTCAATATTGCCGGGGGCGCTTTCGGGGTCGATTCCATCCAGGACGGCAAGCTTGCCGACTGGGAGAAGATGTACGACGTCAACGTGCTCGGCACCCTGCGGATGATCCAGGGCTTCCTGCCGGCGCTGCGGGAAAACGGCGAGGGATCGGTGGTGCTGCTGACCTCCACTGCGGGACTGGTGCCTTATGAGGGCGGCGGCGGCTACGTCGCAGCCAAGTTCGCCGAGCATTCGATGGCCGGCACGCTGCGGCTGGAGGAAGCCGAGCACAACGTGCGTGTCATCGAAATCGCCCCCGGACTGGTCCACACCGAGGAATTCTCGCTGAACCGGCTGGGCGGGGACAAGGAGGCTGCGGACGAAGTCTATGCGGGCGTGGAGAAGCCGCTGCTGGCCGAGGATGTGGCCGATGTGGTGGCCTATTCGCTGAACCTGCCCCACCATGTGAACCTGGACCAGATCGTCATCCGCCCGGTGGCCCAGGCTGCCGCGCACAAGGTCATCCGCCGCTAGGGCTTAGCAGCACATCTTGGCGGCCCCGGCAGCCGGCCGCGGAGCGGTTCTCCTGCCGGGCTGCGGCCCGACTCGTCCTACACAGCGCCCCGCGCCGCGCTGCTTATCCGCAGACGGCCTTGCCCCCATCGATTCGAATCTATCTTCGAAATAGGCTGGGGTCATGACCATCTCGGCACTGGATCCTGATGCGGCGCTCGCATCCCTGAACCGGATATGCGCCGAGATCACCGCTGTGTCCGAATCATTCGTCACGGAAATGGGCCACCTCCCACCCGGCCGGATCGCAGCAGTGGTGGCGTCGGTCGAGCAGATCTCACGTGTTGTGGGCTACTTCCAAGTGGCCGGGGCGTGGGCGGTGGAGCATGCGGATGTTGCCCGTGTGGGCGAGCGGGACGACCTGTTCGGGGCGGAGTCGGTCGCTGCCGCGGATGCGGCGCCCAGCGACGCCACAGTGACCGTGGGAGCGGTGACCGGTGAGGCTAAATGGGCCGACCCGGCCGATACCTTCGCTCGTCCCGCCACGACTGCTAGGAACGGCAAAGCCAAGCGGGGCACGTCGTTCCGCACCAACGCGGAGTATCTGGCCAGCAGGCTGCGGATCACGGTGGGCGAGGCCAAATGCCGGATCAGGACCGGCCAGGCAGTGCTGGCGAGACGGCTGCCCACCGGGGAGCAGGGCACGGTGGCGTTGCCCGTGCTTGGAGAGGCCCTGGCCGAGGGGAAGGTGTCAGCACGGGCTGCGGCGCTTATCGTCGGCTCGGTGGCCCGGGTGCGCCCGGCAGCCGGACTGGAAGCGGTTGCGCCGATGGAGCAGGCACTGGTGGCCCAGGCCATGGAGGACAGCCAGGATGTGCTGGCCCAGGTCGCCGCCATGTGGGAAGCAGCGGCGGACCAGGACGGAACGGCACCCTCGGAAGCGGCCCTGCAGGCTAAGCAGGGGGTTTTCTACCGCGGCCGCCGCGGCGGGCTGCACTACTTGACCCTGGCAGCGGACGACGCCCAGTTCCAGACGTTGCAGACGGTCATGAATTCTGCCACGAATCCGCGGCTCCTCCCCGGGAATCCGACCGATGGTAACGGTACCGCCTCGTCAGCCGGACCGGGCATCCCGTTGACCATTGCGGATGGTCAGTCAGCCGGACCGGATTCTTTGGCGGTGTCGCCGGACGGCTGCCTCGACGAGCCGGAGCCGGACCCGCGGTCCTTTGCGCAAAAGCGGCTGGCCGGACTGGTCGCCGGGTGCCGGATCGCGCTCGCAGCGGACAAACTGCCGGCCACCGGCGGTCACAAGGCGCAGGTGATGGTCACGATCGGTTACCGGGAATTAGCCGGAGAAGTAGCCGGAGCCGCATATCCGGTCTTCGGTGCGCCGGTCAATCCCAGGACGGTGCGGAAGCTGGCCTGCGATGCGGACATCATCCCGGTGGTGCTGGGCTCATCCGGTGAAGTCCTCGATGTGGGCCGCGCGAACCGTTTTTTTCCGCCGGCAATCCGCCGGGCACTGGTGGCGCGGGATAGGGGCTGCGCGTTCCCCGGCTGTACCATGCCCGCCGTCTGGACCGAAGCCCACCACATCGTCCCCTGGTGGCGGGGCGGGAAGACCAAGGCTTCCAACGGCTGCCTCCTCTGTATCTTCCACCATGACCTGATCGACGAGGGGGACTGGGACATCGTGGTCGAGGACGGTGTACCGTGGTTCATCCCGCCGGCCTGCGTGGATCCACGCAGGCGCCGCCGACGAAACCGCTACTGGCACACCGCTGCGTCTGCTGCCGCCATCGGCGCGGACCGGCCGGAGGCGCGCGGGTCCGGGACCCGGACCTTGGAAGAGTCCGAGGCGGTTTCGACACCGAAAGCTCTCTGGTCCTAAACTGGATGGATAAGCACAGATCCGGCTATCACCGGGGAGCTTCCGGAAGAACGGCGCAAGCTCAGTAGAACCGGACGGGTATGCCCGTTACAGCAGCGAATGAGTGGCTGTCCCTGGCAGCCCCCGGCAACGGGGACGACGGCGGGCGGCAAGTGAGGTGGTACCGCGGGTTCCGCACCGGCCGGCCGCAGCGATGAGCTGCAGGCAGCCGGCGCAGGGCACGTCCTCGCAGGAAGTACCCGCCCTTGCCCAGCAGCTTGTCTTTCCAGGATGACGCACATGCCACAGATCTACCCCAAGGCCACCACCGCCGGTGAGGCCGCCGCCCAGAGCTCTCCGAAGTTCCCCGAGATCGAGGAACTGGTCTTGAAGTACTGGGACGAGGACGGCACCTTCCAGGCCTCCATCGACCAGCGCGATCCCGGGGAGAACGGCTCCAGCGAGTTCGTCTTCTATGACGGCCCGCCCTTCGCCAACGGGCTGCCGCACTACGGCCACCTGCTCACCGGCTATGTCAAGGACATTGTGGGCCGCTACCAGACCCAGCGCGGCAAGCGCGTCGAGCGCCGCTTCGGCTGGGACACCCACGGCCTGCCCGCCGAGCTGGAAGCCATGAAACAGCTGGGCATGACGGACAAGCAGCAGATCGAGGCCATGGGCATCGATAAGTTCAACGCCGCCAGCCGTGAATCCGTGCTGCGCTACACCAAGGAATGGGAAGCCTACGTCACCCGCCAGGCCCGCTGGGTGGACTTCGAGAACGACTACAAGACGCTCAACGTCGAGTACATGGAGTCGGTGATCTGGGCCTTCAAGCAGCTGCACGCCAAAGGCCTGACCTACAACGGCTACCGCGTCCTGCCCTATTGCTGGAAGGACGAGACTCCGCTGTCCAACCACGAGCTGCGCATGGACGACGACGTCTACAAGAACCGGCAGGACCAGACCGTCACGGTCACCTTCCCGATCCTGGCCGGGGACAGCGAAACCGGCCGGGAGCTGGCGGGCGTCAATGCCTTGGCCTGGACCACTACGCCCTGGACCCTGCCGACCAACATGGCGCTCGCCGTCGGGCCGGAGATCGCCTACGCCGTCGTCCCGGCGGGCCCGAACGGGACCGCAGCCCAGGGCGGGAAGTTCCTGCTCGCGCAGGATCTGCTGGGTACCTATGCCAAGGACCTGGGGTACGACGACGCCACTGCCGCGGCCGCGGCGGTCACCGCCACCTACACCGGCAAGCAGCTCGAAGGCCTGCACTACCAGCCGCTCTGGGACTACTACGCAGACACCGAAAAGTGGCAGACGCAGAACGCCTGGCGGATCCTGGTGGCGGACTATGTCACCACCACGGACGGTACCGGCCTGGTGCATCAGGCGCCGGCTTTCGGCGAGGACGACCAGCGGATCTGCGAGGCCTACGGCATCCCGGTGATTGTTTCGGTGGATGAGGGGGCCAAGTTCCTCTCCACCTTTGCCGAAGGTCCGCTGGCGGAGATCCCCGGCCTGCAGGTCTTCGAGGCCAATAAGCCGATCACCCGCGTGCTCAAGGCCGAGGGCCGCCTGCTCCGGCAGGCCAGCTACGAGCACAGCTACCCGCACTGCTGGCGCTGCCGCACGCCGCTGATCTACCGGGCGATCTCCTCGTGGTACGTGGAGGTCACCAAGATCAAGGACCGGATGGTCGAGCTGAACCAGCAGATCAACTGGATCCCGGAAAACGTCAAGGACGGCCAGTTCGGCAAATGGCTGGAGAACGCCCGGGACTGGTCCATCAGCCGCAACCGGTACTGGGGCAGCCCGATCCCGGTCTGGGAATCGGACAATCCGGACTATCCGCGCCAGGACGTCTACGGTTCGCTGGCCGAGCTGGAGGCGGACTTCGGCCGGCTGCCGGTCAACGAGGCAGGCGAGCCGGACCTGCACCGGCCCTACATCGACGACCTCACCCGGCCCAATCCGGACGATCCGACCGGCCGGTCGACCATGCGCCGCGTGCCGGACGTGCTCGATGTCTGGTTCGATTCCGGGTCCATGCCCTATGCCCAGGTGCATTACCCGCACGAGAACCAGGACTGGTTCGAGCACCACTTCCCGGGCGACTTCATCGTCGAATACATTGGCCAGACCCGCGGCTGGTTCTACACGCTGCACATCCTGGCCACCGCGCTGTTCGACCGGCCGGCGTTCCGCAATGTGATCAGCCACGGCATCGTGCTCGGCTCGGACGGGCAGAAGATGTCCAAGAGCCTGCGGAACTACCCGGATGTCTCCGAGGTGCTGGACCGGGACGGTTCCGATGCGATGCGCTGGTTCCTGATGTCCTCGCCCATCCTGCGCGGCGGCAACCTGATTGTCACCGAACAGGGCATCCGCGACGGTGTCCGCCAGGTGATGCTGCCGTTGTGGAACGTGTGGCACTTCTTCAAGCTGTACACCAACACGGCCAACAACGGCGACGGCTACGAGGCCACCTCCGTGCTCGGCGACGAGGCGCGGATTGCGTCGCTGGACTCGCTGGACCAGTACATCCTGGCCAACACCGGCGATGTCATCCGCAGCATGACCGCCAGCCTGGACAGCTACGATGTCAGCGGCGCCTGCGACGCCCTGCGCGAATACCTGGACACGCTCACCAACTGGTACGTCCGCCGCAGCCGCCAGCGCTTCTTCGACGAGGATGCCGACGCCTTTGACGTGCTGTACACCTGCCTCGAGGCGGTCTGCCGGACCGCCGCGTCGCTGCTCCCGCTGGTCACCGAGGAGATCTGGCGCGGCCTGACCGGCGGACGTTCGGTGCATCTGACCGACTGGCCCGACGCCGCAGCCTTCCCGGTGATGGAGGAACTGGTTCAGCGCATGGAGGCCACCCGCCGGGTCTGCTCCGTGGGCTCGAGCCTGCGCAAGGCTGCGAACCTGCGCGTGCGGCTGCCGCTCTCCGAACTCACCGTCGTCTCCCCCCTTGCCGGGGAGCTGGCCGGCGGTTACGAGGAGATCATCAAGGATGAGCTGAACATCAAGTCCGTCCGCCTGGTCGAAGCCGGCACTGCCTCGCCCGAGGAGTTCGGCATCGAGCAGAGGCTGGTGGTCAATGCCCGCGCCGCCGGTCCGCGGCTGGGCAAGAACGTGCAGGCGACCATCAAGGCGGCCAAGTCCGGTGACTGGTCGGCGGACGAAGCCGGCAACGTCACCGCCGGCGGGCTGGCGCTCGAACCGCAGGAGTACACGCTGGAAACCGTCGTCTCGAGCGAGGGGAGCGGCTCCGCCTCCGTGGCCATGCTGCCCGGTGGGGGTTTCGTGGTGCTGAACACCGAGGTGACTGCGGACCTTGAGGCCGAAGGCGTGGCGCGCGACATGGTCCGCGCCATCCAGCAGGCCCGCAAGGACGCCGACCTGGTGGTCAGCGACAGGATCCGCACCACCGTCAGCGCCGGCCAGTCCGTGCTGGACGCAGTCAACGCCTACCGCGAGCTGGTCTCCGGGGAGACGCTGACCGTGGACCTGGTGCTGGTGGCAGCCGACGGCGGCCAGCAGGTAACCGTCGAAAAAGTAGAGGCGTGAGGGGCAGCACATGAGCGATGAGTTCGGCGTCGAAAGCGTCTACGCGGAGCTGTTGAGCCGCGCACCGGAAAACAAGATCGAGCCCCGGATGGAACCGATGCTCCGGGCCATGGAGATCCTTGGCGAGCCCAACAAGGCCTTTGCCAGCATCCACATCACCGGAACCAACGGCAAGACCTCCACCGCCCGGATGATCGACGCCGGCCTGCGCGCGCACGGCCTGCGTACCGGGCGGTACACCAGCCCGCACCTGACCAAGGTGACCGAACGGATCAGCATCGACGGCGAGCCGGTCGCGGATGAGACGTTTGTACGGAACTGGGACGAAATCCGTCCCTACCTGGAGATCGTCGACCAGGAGCTGAATGCCGTTAGCGAACCAAGGCTGACCTACTTCGAGTGCATGACCATCCTGGCTATCGCCATCTTCGCGGACGAGCCGGTGGAAGTGGCTGTGGTGGAGGTGGGGCTCGGTGGCATCACCGATGCCACGAATGTGATCGATGGACAGGTCGCCGTCATCACGCCCATCTCGTTGGACCACACCGACCTGCTCGGCGAATCGGTGGAGGAGATCGCCTACGAGAAGGCCGGGATTATCAAGCCCGGTGGCTTCCTGGTCAGTGCCGCCCAGCCGGTGGAGGCCGCGCAGGTGCTGCTGGAGAAGGCCCGGGAGGTGCACGTGCCCTTCCGCTTCGAAGGCGTGGAGTTCGGGGCGGAGTCCCGGCTGCTGGCCGTCGGCGGCCAGCAGTTGACGATCTCCGGGCTGGCGGGGCGCTACGAGGACCTGCTGCTGCCGCTCTTCGGCGCACACCAAGCCGAGAACGCTGCCGTGGCGGTGGCTGCACTGGAGGCGTTCCTGGGTGGCGGCGAGAAGCCGCTGGATGTCGAGGTCCTGCGCGAGGCCTTCCGCACCGTCACCTCGCCCGGGCGTATCGAGGTGCTCCGCACCGCACCGACGATCATCGTCGATGCCGCCCACAACCCGGACGGTATGCGGGTGACCGCCCAAGCGGTCACGGAAGCCTTCAACTTCAGCAAGCTTGTCCCCGTGGTGGGCATCCTGCAGGAGAAGGACTCGGTGGCGGTGCTCGAGGCACTGCGCACACAGTTCGGCGACCTGGTACAGGAAATCTGTGTCACCGCCTCCAACTCGCCGCGGGCGGTTGATCCGGAACGGCTGGCCGAGGACGCGGTGGCTGCCGGGTTCCCCGCCGACGCCGTGCATATCGAACCAAAGCTGGATGATGCGGTGGTCTGGGCGGTGGAGCAGGCCGAGGCCAACAATGACCTGGCCGGCGGCGTGCTGATCACCGGCTCCATCACCTTGGTGGCGGACGCCCGCATCCTGCTCGGAACGCCGGGCACGCCCGGAACGACTGGAAAGTAGGCCATGGCACGACTGACCAAAGCCCAGCGCGAATGGCGCCCGGACATGCCCAAGAAGCGGCGGTCCATCAAGGTGACCTTCGCCTCGACCGTCCTGTCGCTGGAAGCCTTTGTGGTGTTCTTCGGCACGCTGGTGGCATTTGGGCTGCTCAAGGACACTATCCCGCAGCCGCTGGTGCTGGGGGCGGGCATCGTCCTGTCCCTGTTGCTGATCGGTTGCTGCGCGCTGCTGGGCCGGCCCCTGGGCTACAAGCTCGGCTGGGTGCTGCAGTTGGTGATTATCGCCACCGGCTTCGCGGTGCCGATGATGTTTGTGGTCGGTGCCCTGTTCGCCCTCACCTGGTGGTACGGCGTGGTGACCGGGGCGCGGATCGACCGGGAGAACAAGGAGCGCGACGCCGCCCAGGCGGAATGGGAGCGCAACAATCCCGAGAACGATTAGAGTAAACGGGCGAAGCGGACACCGTGGGAGCGCCCCACTCTGCAAGAACTGACGAACCCAGAGGAGTAACTACGTGAGCGATGAGCGCACACTTGTCCTGATCAAGCCGGACGGCGTGGCACGCGGCCTGACCGGCACGATTCTTTCGCGGGTGGAGGCCAAGGGCTACAAGCTGGTGGAGCTGAAGCTGGTCAACGCCACCCGTGAGCTGCTGGAGCGCCACTACGAAGAGCACGTTGGCAAGCCGTTCTACGAGCCGCTCGTGGAATTCATGCTCAGCGGGCCGGTGGCAGCCGCGGTCTTCGAGGGCCAGCGCGTTATCGAGGGCTTCCGGTCGCTGGCTGGCACCACGGAACCCACCACCGCCGCCCCGGGCACCATCCGCGGCGACTTCGGCCGGGACTGGGGACTGAAGGTGCAGCAGAACCTGGTGCACGGCTCGGATTCGCCCGAATCCGCCGAGCGTGAGATCGGCATTTGGTTCGCCTAAAGCCGCGGACCAGCCGGCAGGACTGAAAAGGGCCGGGGCCGCATCCAGTGGATGCGGCCCCGGCCGTTACCGTACGGCGTCCGGTTCCTAGGCTCCGATGAAGGCGCCGAGGAAGCGGAAGAAGACGCTGGCCGCCGTCGCGACCCAGAGCAGCGCCGTAATGGTCCAGGACCAGTTGGAGACGAACCGGACGACGCCGGCGGGGGCCGGGATGACTCCGTGCGCCAGGTTCCGGGCCGTCAGCTGGACGAACATCGGGATCATCATGGCCCAGACTCCCATGCAGTACAGGCACAGGATATAGATGTCGAAGAGGGCCTGGCTCCACAGCCAGACGACGAAGATGAACCCGAGGGTCACACCGGTCTGCAGCCCGATCCAGTACCAGCGGCGGAACTGCGCCCCGGCAAACATGGCCATCGCCGTGGTGATCGGCACGGCGAATGCCACGATGCCGATGATCGGGTTCGGGAATCCGAACAGGGAGGCCTGCCAGTGCTGGAAGACGGCGCCGCAGGATATCCAGGGGCTGATGTCGCAGCTGGTCACGTGGGCGGGGTTCTTGTACACCTCAAGCCGTTCCAGCACGAGGATGAAGGACATCACCCAGCCCACCGCTCCGGTCACCAGCAGCAGCCAGGCGAACGGGATCCGGCGAAGGTGCTTGGCCTCAACCCCGCGGTCTTCGGCAGGCTCCGCGGCAGATTCCTGGGTCTGAGTGTTGTGGTTCACCGGTCTCCTGCTCATTGTCGGTTGATTGCCATGATTCTATCGCCCGAAAAAGTTGCAAAGGATAAGCAAAAACGGCCACTTGTGAGAGAATGGGTCTTGGCTGGTAGTGGATCCACATTCCATTGCCGGTCCAGCGACAGGCTTCCAGCGTTGTCGGCGATGCTTCTCGATACGGTGCCCATCACCCGGATGGGCGTACGGAGAATCCGCTTGGCAACCTACCGATGAAGAGAATATATGCGGTAGTAGGGAAGAGCCGCTGGTCTCCCGGGTGTGCCGCGCCCCACTGATGGTGCGAGCCCGGGTGATACCAAAACGACTTCCGGTGACGGGTGGCCGCAGGGCCCGAAGGATAACCGGCTACTTGCCCCCGAGGGCGCCGGGATGTGGCAGGCGCTGCAAGGGCTGGAGCGCAGTGATAAATGGATAATGAACAGTTGAACCTGGCAGCACCCGAAGACGGGGAAGCTCCCGCCACGAAGCCAGTCCGTACGCGCCGCAAAAAGGCTGCCGAGCCGGCCGAAAGCGCCGGGCCCGTCCAGACCGCAATCCCGGGCACCGACGTTGTAGAGCAAGCCGCACCGCCGGCAGAGGCCGCTGCGGCCAAGCCCAGGACACGCCGCACGCGCAAGGCGGCCGCTCCGGCGGCCGAAGAAGCACCCGCGGCGGCCGAAGCTGCCGGGCAGCCGGACGAAACCGCCCCTGCCCAGGCCGAACCTGCGCCGGAAGCCGGGGAGGCCAAGGAAACCGCTCCGAAGGCGCGGGCGCCCCGCCGCCGCAAGGCCGCGGCCAAGCCCGTCCCCGAAGCCGCCGTCGAGGAGGCCGGCCCCGCCGCCGAGCCGGTCGATGCCGCCGTGGCAGCGCCGGCAGCCCAGAAGCCGACAGCCGAGGTGCCGGCAGCCGGCGCGGAGCCAGCTGCGGCCGTCGAGTCAGCCGCCGTCGAGCCCGCGGCTCCGGACACGGCGGCTGAAGCGGCCGCAACTCCGGAGGCCGAACCGGCCGCCCAGGAACCGGTGGCAGCCCAGCCGGAGGACACCGCAACGCCCCCGGCCCAGGACACTGCCGGGCAGGACACCGCCGTTCCCTCGCCGTTCATGGTGCCTGACTCGCCGGTTTCCCTGCTCTTCCACGCCCCGGATCTTTCCGTGATTGCCGCCACCCGCGCCGCCGAGGAGGAGGAACCCGAAGACGAGAACGAAGACGACGACGAGCAGTCCGGCAGCCGCCGCGGCCGGCGCAGCCGCCGCAGCCGGAGCCGCGGCCGCGGTGAATCCGCCGAAACCGAGGCCGCCGAGGCTGAGGAGCCCGCGGAAGGGGGCGCCGTCGACCAAGCCGAGGCTGCCGACGGCGTGACCTCGCGCCGCCGCCGCCGGCGCCGCCGTGGCGACCAGGACCTGGAATTGACCGGCGGGCTGGAGACCGATCCGCCCAACACCGTCACCCGGGTCCGCGCGCCGCGCCAGTCCACCGAGACCGCACCGGCCGGCCGGGTTGCCTCGGTCAAGGGATCCACCCGGCTGGAGGCCAAGCGGCAGCGCCGGCGTGAATCCCGGGAGTCCGGCCGCCGCCGGCAGGTGATCACCGAGGCCGAGTTCCTGGCCCGCCGCGAATCGGTGGACCGCCAGATGGTGGTGCGTCAGCGTGACGAACGGATCCAGATCGGCGTGCTCGAAGACGGCGTGCTGGCCGAGCATTTCGTTTCCAAGACCCAGCAGGATTCGCTGATCGGCAATGTCTACCTGGGCAAGGTCCAGAACGTGCTGCCCAGCATGGAGGCCGCCTTCGTCGATATCGGCCGCGGCCGCAACGCCGTGCTGTATGCCGGCGAGGTCAATTGGGATGCCGCCCACCTGGACGGACAGCCCCGGCGCATCGAACTGGCCCTGAAGTCCGGCGACTCGGTGCTGGTCCAGGTGACCAAGGACCCGGTGGGCCATAAGGGCGCGCGGCTGACGAGCCAGATCTCGCTGCCCGGCCGCTTCCTGGTCTACGTCCCGGGCGGTTCGATGACGGGTATTTCCCGGAAGCTGCCGGACGTGGAGCGGAACCGGCTGAAGAAGATCCTCAAGGAGCATGTGCCGGACGGCGCCGGGGTGATTGTGCGTACCGCCGCCGAGGGCGCCAGCGAGGAAGAGTTGATGAATGACATCAACCGCCTGCGCGCCCAGTGGGAGGGGATCGAGGCCCGGGCCACCGACAGCAAGACGCTGCCGCCGGAGCTGCTCTATGCCGAGCCGGACCTGACCATCAAGGTCGTGCGCGATGTGTTCAATGAGGACTTCTCCAAGCTGATCGTCTCCGGCGACGAGGCCTGGGACACCATCGAGGCCTATGTGACCTACGTGGCCCCGGACCTGGTGGACCGGCTGGAAAAATGGACTGCCGAGGAGGATATCTTCGCGGCCAACCGGATCGACGAGCAGATCTACAAGGCGCTCGAGCGCAAGGTCTTCCTGCCTTCCGGCGGCTCGCTGGTGATCGACCGCACCGAAGCCATGACCGTGGTCGATGTCAACACCGGAAAGTTCACCGGCTCCGGCGGAAACCTCGAGGAGACCGTCACCAAGAACAACCTTGAGGCTGCCGAGGAAGTGGTCCGCCAGCTGCGGCTGCGCGATATCGGCGGCATCATCGTGATCGACTTCATCGACATGGTGCTGGAGTCCAACCGCGACCTGGTGCTCCGCCGCCTGGTCGAGTGCCTGGGCCGGGACCGGACCAAGCACCAGGTGGCCGAGGTAACCTCGCTGGGCCTGGTCCAGATGACCCGCAAGCGTATGGGCACCGGCCTGCTGGAGGTCTTCGGCGAGCAGTGCGAGCACTGCGCCGGCCGCGGTGTGATCACGCATGAGGAGCCGCTGGAGCACCGCCGGGCCGCCGTGGTGGCCGAGCACCAGCATCACGTGCAGGCACGGGTGGAAAAGCAGCAGGCCCGCCCGGAGAAGCCGTCGCGCAGCGAGAAGCGGCGCACCCGGGGCCAGAGCCAGCCGCAGGTCCAGGAGCAGCCGGCCGCCGGGGCGCACCAGGACGACGCCGAGCGCCAGGCCAAGGCCCGGGCCGCGCTGGCGAACATCGCCGCAGCGGCCCATGCGGCCCACGAGGCCGAGGACCATGCCGTCGCCCAGGTTCCGGAACCTGCCGGCCAGGAACACGTCGTCGAACCCGGGTCGCCGGTCCTGACCATTAATGGCGAAAAGGTGGCACTGCCGCGGGCCGAGCACTTGCCGGCGGCGGTTGTGGAGGAACCGGCCCTGACCCTGGAGAGCCTGACCGAAGCCTTCAACCGGGTGGCCCCGGCCCCCGTGGTGGCGGAGCCGCATGCCGGTACCGGTGCTGCCGAGGGCGACGACGAGGCAGCGTTGCGCACCGGCCGCCGCCGCGGCCGCCGGCATCGTTCGGCCAGCCGCGCCCAGGGCGCTGCCAACGAGAGCGCCGTCGAGCAGGCCAGTGACGGCCCGGAAACCGGGCAGGAAGCTGCCGCGCACTCCTTCACCGCCCAGGCGCCCGGCCGGGCCGCCGGCCAGGCTTCTGCCCAGGAGTCCGGCGGAGGGAAGCCGCAGGCCGAGGCAGCCAAGTCCGGTCCGATCATCCTCGGCGTCGGGGTTCCGGCCTCCGAGCTCTAGGCCCGCCGCCTGCCGGGCAGGCAAGACAGGCAAGGCCCGGGGCCGCCGCAACAATGCGGCGGCCCCGGGCCTTTGTTATAGGGTGAAACGAGTGACACGGGGTGCTGGCCCACCGGGCGCAGCTGAGATGAATACCCGTCGAACCTGATCTAGTTCGGACTAGCGAAGGGATGTCGCGGATGGCTATTCGCTACACACCAGAAGACTGTGCCCACCTGCTTTCGGCCGTGCGGACGCAGCAGCCTCTTATCCAGTGCCTCACCAATGCGGTGGTGACGAACTTCACCGCCAATGTCCTGCTGGCTCTCGGTGCCGCCCCGGCCATGGTGGATATTCCCGGCGAGGCCGCGGAATTCGCCCCGGTGGCCTCCGGGGTGCTGGTCAACCTGGGCACGCCCACGCAGTCCCAGCGCGCGGCCATGGTTGAGGCCGCGGAAGCGGCCCGGGCTGCCGGAACCCCGTGGGTGCTGGATCCGGTGGCCGTCGGTGCATTGTCCGTGCGCACCGCGGCGGCGCGCACGCTGGCGGATCTGGGCCCGGCCATTATCCGCGGCAATGCCTCAGAAATCATGGCCCTGGCCGGTGCAGGCACGGGCGGCCGGGGAGTGGATTCGACCGACACACCCGCGGCGGCGGAGGCCGCTGCGCGTTCGCTCGCAACCGCCACGGGTGCTGCAGTGGCGGTCTCCGGCGCACGTGATCTGGTCTTCGGGGCGGACGGCACCGGCGTCGGCATTGCCAATGGCCATGTGCTCTTGACCCGGGTTACCGGCGGCGGCTGCGCGCTGGGCGCGGTGATGGCCGCGTTCCTGGCGGTGACCCCCGACGCCGTCCTGGCCGCCGCGGCGGCCACCGGCACCTACACTGTGGCCGCCGAGCGCGCGGCCCGGCTGGCCTCCGGCCCGGGCAGCTTCGCGGTGGCGCTGCTGGATGAACTGGCCGCCGTAGCACCCGGGGACGTCGCGGCCGCACTGCGGCTTCAGGCCCTGGCACCGGCGGCTCTGCAGCAGCAGGGAGCGCTCTGATGGCCCGGCGGGACCCGGCTTCCTACCTTCCCCTGTACCTGGTGACGGATACCCGGTTGTGTGGGGACCGCGGCACTGCGGCGGTGGTGGCACAGGCAATCGACGGCGGCGTCACCTGCGTGCAGGTGCGGGACAAGCATGCCACGGCCCGGGAGCTGCTGGCGCTGCTGGCTTCGGTGGCCGATGCTGCCGCCGGGCGCGTACCGGTGCTGCTCAACGACCGGGTGGACGTTTATCTGGCGGCACGGGCAGCCGGCCTGGCGGTGGACGGCGTGCATATCGGCCAGTCGGACCTGCCGCCGGAGCTGGTGCGGCAGCTGGCCGGACCGGAAGCCATTGTCGGGCTGAGCGCCGCGACCGGAGTTCAGCTGCGCGAGGCCGCGGGCTTCGCCGCCGGCACCGTGGACTATCTCGGTGTGGGGGCCGTCCATCCCACCTCGACCAAACCGGACCATCCGGAGCCGCTGGGGGTGGCTGGCTTCGCGGCCGCAGCGGCGGCCGCGCCGCTGCCTTGCGTGGCCATCGGCGGCATTACGGCGGCGGATGCCGCCGGCCTGAAGGCGGCCGGTGCGGCCGGCATCGCCGTCGTCTCTGCCATCTGCGCAGCAGGCGACCCGGCTGCCGCGGCACGGAAGCTGGTGGCGCAGTGGAACTGATGCAGCAGGCACAGCAGCTGGGTCCGGAAACTGTTTCGCCGGACAGGGCGGGCGAGCAGGCAGCGGAGCGCGCCGCCGGCTCCGTGGCGCGGGCCGTGCCCCGGGTGCTCAGCATCGCGGGTACGGACCCCACCGGCGGCGCAGGCATCCAGGCGGACCTCAAGAGCATCGCCGCACACGGCGGCTACGGCATGGCCGTTGTCACCGCCCTGGTGGCGCAGAACACCTGCGGCGTCCGGTCCGTCCATACCCCGCCGGCGGACTTCCTGCGCGAGCAGCTGCAGGCGGTCAGCGACGACGTCGTCATCGACGCGGTGAAGATCGGCATGCTGGGGGACGCCGTGGTCGTCCAGGTGGTCAAGGAGTGGCTGGAGCAGGTGCGGCCGCCGGTCGTGGTGCTCGATCCGGTGATGGTCGCCACGAGCAATGACCGGCTGCTGCGGCCCGAGGCCGAGGACGCCCTGCGCGGACTGCTGCCGCTGGTGCACCTGGTCACCCCCAACCTGCCCGAGCTGGCCGTCCTGCTGGATGCGCCGGTCGCGGCCGATTGGGCCCAGGCCTTGGCCCAGGGGCGGGAGCTGTCCCGCCGCTACGGGCTGAAGGTGCTGGTCAAGGGCGGACACCTCCAGGGAGCGGACAGCCCCGACGCCCTGGTGGACGCCGCTGCGGGCCCCGGCCAGGACCTGCTGGAACTGTTCTCGCACCGGGTGGACACGGCGAACACCCACGGTACGGGCTGCTCGCTTTCGGCGGCCATGGCCACGGTCCAGGCCCGTACGCTGGACTGGCCCGAAAGCCTCCGCCGGGTCAAGCACTGGCTGACCGGGGCCTTGGAACGCTCGGACGAACTGGAGGTGGGCCGCGGCCACGGACCCATCCACCATTTCCACCATCTGCAGCCGGCCAGCGGCCAGGCCTTCAGTTCCCGGCTGTGGGGGCTAACCGCCGGGGTGCGTGAGGCGATTATGGCGCTGCCGTTCATCCAGGAACTGTCGGCCGGGACACTGGACGAAGACGACTTCGGCTACTACCTCGCCCAGGACGCCCGGTACCTCAACGGCTACTCCCGCGTGCTGGCCCGGGCCAGCGCCCTCGCGCCCACCGAGGCGGAACAGCTGTTCTGGGCCAAGGGCGCCCACCAGTGCCTGGAGGTCGAAGCGGAGCTGCACCGCAGCTGGCTGTCCGGGCGCGGCGTGTCCGGCGAGTTCGGCCCGGTCACCAAGCAGTACGTGGACCATCTGCAGGCCATCGCCGGCGGCGGCAGCTACGGCGAACTGGTGGCCGCCGTCATCCCTTGCTACTGGCTTTATGCCCACGTGGGGGAGCAGCTGTCCGCCCAGCATTCCGGCGGCCCCGCGGACGGCCATCCGTACGGCGCCTGGCTGCGGACCTATGCGGATGAGGCTTTTGCCGAAGCGTCCAGGCAGGCAGTGGCCATCATGGATGCTGCGGCCGCCGCGGAATCGGAAGCGGGCCGGCTGCGGATGCGCACCGCGTTCGAGCAGTCCTGCCGCTATGAGCTGGATTTCTTCGATGCCCCGCGTGTCTATGCCCGGTCCCGTGTCCAGGGCGGGTAAGCTTGTTGCGGCCTTGGGGCCGGTTCCGCCTCGGGTGGGACGGTTCCTCGGACCGGATGTGGATCCTGCGGTGCGGTGCACCGCCCCGGGCCGCGCCATTTGCGGGAATTAGCCGCCATGGCGTAGGCTGGATCTTCGGTGCGACCGCCTTCGAAGGGAATATCTCGTAGGCGTGACTGCACAGCGCTGAACGGGCGGAGCTGCCGCCCGCGTATCGAAGCGCAGAAATGTACTAGACGTCGAGAGAAGTGAGTTCCCAAGTGGTGTACGCGATTGTCCGCGCCGGCGGCCGCCAAGAAAAGGTTTCCGTTGGAGACTTCGTGACCCTGGACCGCGTCGCCGGTGGAGCCGGCAGCACCATTGAGCTGCCCGCACTGCTCCTGGTCGACGGCGACAAGGTCACCTCCCAGGCTGATGCCCTGTCCAAGGTCACCGTGACCGCCGAGATCATCGAGAATCTGCGCGGCCCGAAGATCGTCATTCAGAAGTACAAGAACAAGACCGGCTACAAGAAGCGCCAGGGTCACCGTTCTGAACTGACCAAGGTCAAGGTCACCTCCATCGCTTAATTGCGCTGCAGGTTCCCGAGAAGTTTTCCAAGACAAAAAGGTAGGCAAAGCCAATGGCACATAAGAAGGGTGCGAGCTCCACTCGCAATGGCCGCGATTCCAACGCACAGTTCCTGGGCGTCAAGCGCTACGGCGGCCAGGTCGTCAAATCCGGCGAGATCATCGTCCGCCAGCGCGGCACCCACTTCCACCCGGGCGCCAATGTTGGCCGCGGCAAGGATGACACGCTCTTCGCCCTCGAGGCCGGCGCCGTCGAATTCGGCACCCGCCGTGGCCGCCGCGTGGTGAACATCGTCGCGGCAGCAGCTGCCGAGTAATCTGCAGCCGACCAAGCTGTGTGGTGAGGCGGGCCATCGGTCCGCCTCACTGCTGTTTAACCAGACTAAAATCACGGGTGGGCATCTGTCGTTGATGCCTGTCCCAGTACCAAGGAGATAATCGTGGCAACATTCGTTGACCGGGTAGTTCTGCATGTATCCGGCGGGACGGGTGGCCACGGGTGTGTCTCCGTCAAGCGCGAAAAGTTCAAGCCCCTCGGCGGCCCGGACGGCGGCAACGGTGGCAACGGCGGGGACGTAATCCTGCGCGTGGACTACCAGACCACCACGCTGCTGGACTACCACCATGCCCCGCACCGCCATGCCACCAACGGCGGCCCCGGGATGGGGGACTGGCGCGACGGCCGCAACGGCGAGACGCTGGTGCTGCCGGTGCCCGATGGCACGGTGGTCAAGAGTCCCGACGGCGAGGTGCTGGCGGACCTGGTCGGCGAGGGCGCCGAGTATGTGGCCGCCGGCGGCGGCCAGGGCGGGCTGGGCAATGCCGCACTGTCCTCGGCCAAACGCAAGGCACCGGGTTTCGCGCTGCTGGGGATCCCGGGGGACGCCCGGGACATCGTGCTGGAGCTGAAGTCGATTGCCGATATCGCCCTGGTCGGGTTCCCGTCCGCGGGCAAGTCCAGCCTGATCGCTGCGATGTCCGCGGCCAGGCCGAAGATCGCCGACTATCCGTTCACCACCCTGGTGCCGAACCTGGGCGTGGTGCAGGCCGGGGATACGCGGTTCACCATTGCCGACGTGCCCGGACTCATCGAAGGTGCCAGCGAGGGCAAGGGCCTGGGCCACAACTTCCTGCGCCATGTGGAGCGCTGCGCCGCCTTGGTGCATGTGCTCGACTGCGCCGCGCTGGAATCGGAGCGCAACCCAGTCGCGGACCTGGAGATCATCGAGGCCGAGCTGGACAAGTATGCGGTGGACATGAGCTATGCGGGCGTGGACGGGGAAGTGGTCCCGCTGAATGAGCGTCCCCGGCTGGTGGTGCTGAACAAGGTGGACATGCCCGACGGTCGGGACATGGCCGAGTTTGTCCGCCCCGAACTGGAGAAGCGAGGCTACCGCGTCTTCGAGGTTTCCGCGATGACGCGCGAGGGCCTGCGCGAGCTGGGCTTCGCCATGGCCGAAATCGTCGAGGCCGCCCGCGAGGCCGTCAAGACCGCTCCGCCGAAGGTCAAGCCGGCGGTCCTGCGCCCGCGTGCGGTCAACGAGACCGGTTTCACCATCCGCCGCGAGGAGAAAGCACTGCAGCCGCTCTTCCGGGTCCTCGGGGACAAGCCGGAGCGCTGGGTCAAGCAGACGGACTTCAACAATGACGAAGCCGTGGGCTACCTGGCCGACCGCCTGGCCAAGCTCGGTGTTGAGGACGGCCTGTTCAAGGCCGGTGCCAAGCCCGGGGAC
This sequence comes from Arthrobacter hankyongi, assembly GCF_022012395.1. GTDB lineage: Bacteria > Actinomycetota > Actinomycetes > Actinomycetales > Micrococcaceae > Crystallibacter > Crystallibacter hankyongi. The sequence continues at coordinate 40,101 of NZ_JAKLTQ010000024.1, read as the reverse complement.
ACCGTGGTCATTGGCGGCGAGGACGGAGTGGTCTTCGACTGGGAGCCGACCATGATGGGCGGCGCCGAACTGCTTGCCTCGCCGCGCGGCACCGACCTGCGGCTGGAGGAATTCATCCGGCCCACCCGCGCCCAGAAGCGCGAGGAGTATCAGGACCGCAAGGATGCCAAGGCCGCTGCGCGCGCCGAACTCGAGGCCGAGCGGAAGGCCGGTATCTGGACCGAGTCCTACAAGGAACAGCCCGTCGATGACGATGACAACTGACGCCGGCCGGCCCGGGACCGCGCCGGACGCCGTCGGCACCGCGCAGGCCCGGGACCGGGCCTCGGCGAAGAAGCCGGTGCGGGCGGACCGCGGGCTGCTGCGGACCGCCAAGCGCCTGGTGGTCAAGGTTGGCTCGTCCTCGCTGACCTCGCTGGCCGGCGGCATCTCCGAAGAGGCGCTGCTGGCGCTGGTGGACGTGCTGGCCGAGCGCCGGAATGCCGGCAGCGAGCTCATCCTGGTCTCTTCCGGCGCGATCGCCGCGGGCCTGGCGCCGCTGGGCCTGGGCCGCCGGCCCCGCGACCTGGCCACCCAGCAGGCCGCGGCCAGCGTGGGGCAGGGCCTGCTCATGGCACGGTACACCCAGGCCTTCGGCGCCCACGGCGTCACGGTGAGCCAGGTCCTGCTCACCGCCGAGGACCTGATGCGGCGCCAGCAGTACGCCAATGCCTACCGCGCGCTGAACCGGCTGCTGCACCTTGGCGTCGTGCCGGTGGTCAACGAAAACGATACGGTGGCCACGCACGAGATCCGGTTCGGCGACAATGACCGCCTGGCCGCTCTGGTGGCGCATCTGGTCAAGGCCGATGCGATGGTGCTGCTCTCCGACGTGGACGCGATCTACGACCGTCCGCCGCAGGCCGGCGGGATCCGGATCCCGCTGGTCACTGGTCCCGCGGACCTGGCCCAGGCGAACATCGGCAGCAGCGGCAAGGCCGGCGTCGGCACCGGTGGCATGGTGACCAAGGTCGAGGCTGCGAACATCGCCGCCGGCTCGGGGATCCCCGCCCTGGTGACCTCCACCGCCAATGCCGCGGCGGCGCTGGCGGGCGAGGACGTGGGCACCTGGTTCAGCATCAACGGCTCGCGCCGCACGCCCCGGCTGCTCTGGCTCGCCCATCTGGCCTCCATCCAGGGGCGGCTCATCCTGGACGACGGCGCGGTGAAGGCCGTGCGCGAACGCCACCGGTCGCTGCTGCCGGCGGGCATCACCTCGGTCAAGGGGGACTTCGAGCCCGGTGACCCAGTGGAGTTGGCCGACGCGGAGGGCCAGGTCATCGCGCGCGGGCTGGTGAACTTCTCCTCCTACGAACTGCCGCGGATGCTCGGCCGTTCCACGAAGGAACTGGCCTCCAGCCTCGGCCGCCAGTATGAGCGTGAAGTGGTCCACGTGGACGACCTGGTGGTCCTGTAACGGTGGCGGCCGGTACGCCCTGGCCGGGCGCCGCCTTGTAATATCGAAGGTATGACTGAGACAGCCGTACCCCAGACTACTGACGGAGCCACCGTACCCGAGGCAGGCGCTGCCCCGCGTGACGTCACCGCGGCTGTCCACGCCATCGCGGACCGGGCCCGTACGGCCTCCCGGCTGCTGGCCCGCGCGAACCGGGCGTGGAAGGACCGGGCACTGCTGCAGATTGCCGAGTCGCTGGTGGCCAAGCAGGACCTTGTCATCGCCGCCAACAGGCAGGATCTGGAAGCCGGGCGCAGCAATGGCACCAGTGCCGCCCTGCTGGACCGCCTGAGCCTGGATCCGGGCCGGATCGACGGTCTGGCCGCCGCCCTGCGCAACCTGGCCGGCCTGCCGGACCCGGTGGGCACGGTGGAGCGCGGCCAGACCCTGCCCAACGGCCTGCGCCTGCGCCAGGTCCACGTCCCGATGGGCGTGGTCGCGGCGATCTACGAGGCCCGTCCCAACGTGACCGTGGACATCGCGGGGCTTGCGCTCAAGAGCGGCAACGCGGTCATCCTGCGCGGCGGCAGCGCCGCGGCACACACCAACGCCGCCCTGATCGGCATCATCCGGGATGCCCTGGACCGGGTTGGTCTGCCTGCGGACGCCGTGCAGACCGTGGATGAATACGGCCGGGAGGGCGCCAGCGTCCTGATGCAGGCGCGCGGCCGGGTGGACGTGCTCATTCCCCGCGGCGGCCACGACCTGATCCAGACCGTCGTCACCAATGCCAAGGTTCCCGTGATCGAAACCGGCGAGGGCAATGTCCACATTTTCCTGGACAAGTCCGCCAGCGAGCAGATGGCCGTGGACATCCTGCTCAATGCCAAGACGCAGCGTCCCTCGGTCTGCAACACCGTGGAAACCCTGCTGGTCCACTCCGAGGCCCCCGCCGCCCCCGCCGTGCTCGCCGCATTGGCGGCCGCCGGGGTCCGGCTGCATGTGGACAACCGGGTGGCGGCCCTGCTGCCCGGGGACGCGCAGGGGCAGCCGGCCACCGACGAGGACTGGGGCCGCGAATACATGGACCTGGACTTGGCCGTGGCCATGGTGGACTCCATGGACGAGGCCATCGACCACATCCGCAAATGGACCACCGGCCACACCGAGGCAATCATTACCAATGACCTGGCGAACTCCGAGAAGTTCATCGCGGAGATCGACTCGGCGGCGGTGATTGTCAATGCGTCGACGCGCTTCACCGACGGCGGCGAACTCGGGCTCGGTGCCGAGGTGGGGATTTCCACCCAGAAGATGCATGCCCGCGGACCCATGGGACTGCAGGAACTGACCACCACCAAGTGGATTGTGCAGGGCGACGGCCAGATCCGCAGGTAGCGCCTAACCGCCTCCCACCACTCGCTTCGCTCGCGGCGGGGCCTCGGCGGTCAGCGCCTAACCGCCTCCCACCACTCGCTTCGCTCGCGGCGGGGCCCTCGGCGGTCAGGCTCGTGTTCTGCGGTGTTGCGGAATTCGGATCCAGCCGGGAACCGCGTAACATGGGACTGATTTATTTTTACCGTGCGGCAGGTGCCGCCGGATGATAATTGTTCAGGGAGAACTATGCTGACCCAGGTCCTTGCCGCCGCCGAAGCGGCCGGCGAAGCCCACGTTGAAACCGTGTCCCCGTTCCTCGTTGGAGGCGGGATCTTTGCGGTTTTCCTGCTCCTGATGTTCGCCACCATCGCTTTCCGGAGTGTGGGACAGCGGCACCCGGCAGTCGAGGAACACGCAGATCCCCACCGCCAGCATCCGGCCAAGCACCCGGGCTTCGGCGCCAAGCACTGAACGGCCCCATGGGCCCGTTCAACGCTCCTGCCAGCGCGGCCGGACCGGGGCGTAAGTTCCGGCTCGGCGTGATGGGCGGGACCTTCGATCCCATCCATCACGGCCACCTGGTCGCTGCCAGCGAAGTCGCCGCCGTGTTTGATTTGGACGAGGTGGTTTTCGTCCCGACCGGACAGCCATGGCAGAAGTCCGACCGGGACGTCAGCCCCGCCGAACACCGGTATCTGATGACCGTCATCGCCACGGCATCGAACCCGCGCTTCACCGTGAGCCGGGTCGACATCGACCGGCCGGGCCAGACGTATACCATCGATACCCTGCGGGATCTGCGGGCGGCCCGGCCGGACGCTGAGCTTTTCTTCATCACCGGTGCGGACGCTATGGCGCAGATCGTGTCGTGGAAGGACATGGACGAACTGTGGTCGCTGGCCCATTTCGTGGGGGTCACCCGTCCGGGCCATGTCCTGAACAACCTGGGCCGGGACGATGTCAGCCTGCTCGAGGTGCCTGCACTGGCCATCTCATCGACGGATTGCCGCGAGCGGGTCGAACACGACCATCCCGTCTGGTACCTGGTGCCGGACGGCGTAGTACAGTACATAGCCAAACATCGACTTTACCGCCCGGTAGCTATGGGTGCGGCGGAGTCGAATTAGCACCGCCGAGAAGATCACAGTACGGGGTAGAAGTAGTTCATGAGCCAGGAATCCCAGCCGCCGCGGAGCCGCCGAGAGGCCCGCTTGCAGGCACGCCGTGCGCCGGCTACAGGCTCGGAGCAGCGCGGCCAGCTGGCGGTTGAGACTCCCAAGTCTTTCGACGCCGTTCCGGCCCCGTCCCGCACCGCCGGAACGTCCCGTGCCGACGCCGGGACGGGAACTTCCTCCGGTTCGGCCGAACGCGCATCCCAGGCGCGCGCCCGCGACCGGGAGGCGCGCCAGACGTACAACGCGCTGACCGGCGCCCTGCCCAAGATCGAGCCCGCCTCCGCGCCTATGCCGACCAGGCGCCAGCTCCGGATGCAGCAACTGGAACGCGAACAGGGCAGGACGCCGACGGCAGCTGAAGCGCCTGCGCCGACGCCGGCCCCGACCGCAGCAAGCAGGCCCGCCCCTGTCGCCGCTGCGGAACAGCCCGCCGCGCCGGCCGCGGCTGTGCCGGATGCAGTCCGGAAGCCTGACCGGTCTGCTGTGCAGAGCGGACGCCGGGACCGGCGCGAACGCCGGCGGTCCGGTCCCGCTGCCGATGCAGCCGTGGAAGCGTTGTCCGCCGACGAGGCCCTGGCCGCCCGCGAAGAGGTGCTGGGCCACGCTGCCGACCTGGCCAGCATGATCGAGGCCGAGGCCGCTCAGGATCCCAGCAAGGTGGACCTGAAGCTGCTCGCCGAACAGAAGGCGCTGGCTGAACGGGCCGCGATCCTCAACCGCAGGGCCGCGGACAAACTGCGGCTGAGCCAGGAAACCAAGCAGGGCGGGCCGGCCGCAGATAAGCCCGCAGCCCGGCGGGATCCGGTCTCGGCACCGATGGAATTCGTGACGCTGCCTGGCAGCGACCGCCAGGTGATGCGGCCGGCCGTGACCACCTACGTGCCGGTAGCCACCGATCCGACTCCCGCCCAGCCTGCCGGTACCAGGGGAGCATCAAGGCCGGCCGCTGCCACACCGCAGTCCGGATCAACGCCGCCTGCGAAGGAGCAGCCCAGCCGGAGCGTGCCCAGGACCGTGGCGGTGCCCAAGGCGGCCCCGGCCGCAAAGTCCGGACCGGACCTGGGGGCCGTTCGCGCAGCCCAGGCCAGGCCCGACAGCAGTACCAACACGGCGCGGCGCACCGAGTCGGTTACCACCGTGAAGCCGGCCCCCAAGCCCTCGGCCGCTCCTGCCACGGAACCCGTGTCCGTGGTCCGGTCCGCAGCCAAACCTGCGGCCGCCGGCCCGACGTCGCCGGCCCGGCCGGCCCCGGCATCTGGCGCCCGCTCGCGGTTGCTTGCCAAGGCCGAAGCGGCAGCCGGAGGTACCTCCGCCGTGCCGCCGGCAGCCGGCACAGTGCCGCCTGCGGCCGTCGTCGTGCCTCCGGCCGCCGGTGCGGCCTCCTCCCGGCGCTCTGCCGCGCCGGCCACGCGGCGAAGCGAAGCCGCGCCGACGCGCCGCGCCGATGCCCCGGCGCGCCGCACTGAGCGACCCGAAGCGCCGGCGACCCGGCGGGACGCGGTTCCGACGTCCCGGCGTACTGAAGCGCCGACCGCCCGGGCAACCGAAGCACCGGCGACCCGGCGGAGCCAGACCCCGTCCACGCGCCGCCGGGAGGTTCTGTCTGCCGCCGTCGTGGCAGGCGACGTCCAGCCGCTGCGGGCGACCCGCGCACACGGGCTGGAACCACTGGACGCACGCACAGCCGGACTGGCTAAGGCCAATCGGGACCGGCTGCTGGTCATTGGTGCCCTGGCCATGGGCGGACTGGCTTTCGCCCTTGGCCTGATCATGATGATCATCGGATTGAGCAACTGACACAGCAGTTGCGGCCATTACCTCTCATGCCGCCGGCAGCCACCACAAAGGAGTCCCGTGACCGCCACCGAAAAATCCATTGAAATTGCCCGCGCCGCAGCCAAAGCGGCCTCAGCCAAGATCGCCCGGGACATTGTCGCCATCGATGTCAGCGACCGGCTGGCCATCACCGACGTGTTCCTGATCGCCTCGGCGCCGAACGAACGCCAGGTGAATGCGATCGTGGACGGTATCGAGGAGGAACTCCACAAGCAGGACCTGCGCCCGGTGCGCCGCGAGGGCCGTTCCGAAGGCCGGTGGGTGCTGCTGGACTATGCCGAAGTGGTGATCCACGTCCAGCACGAGGAGGACCGGGTCTTCTATGCCCTCGAGCGGCTGTGGAAGGACTGCCCGGCCATCGACCTGCAGTTGGAAGAGGCGCCGGCCCAGGCCGCGGAAGCGGAGTGAGCCCAGGCGCCTAGTATGGCGGCCGCCGTTGGCGGCTGCCGGTCGAGCAGCCGGCCCCTCCGGGGTCCGGCTGCTTTGCTGTTTAAGGGCGAGGGCGAGGGCGAGGGCGAGGGCGAGGGCGACGGCGACCGGGCGACGGCGACCGGGCGGTGCCGGTGGCTGTCCCGTCCCGCCCGACGGGCCCGGGCGGGCCCTCCTGCCCAGCAGCGAAATCGGGTGCCGGCATCCGCGCAGGTCAGCAGATGGCGTGAAAGCTAAAGACGGGCGGGGAGGCCCAATCCAGGGCGTGGCCCAGCACCCAAATCCGCTCCGCCACGCGGTGGGCCACCTCGATTTGGAATCCGCGCGGAAGTCTGTCTAGAATATTCAAGTTGCTTTCGAGGAAAGCGATCCGGAAACGGGGCTGTGGCGCAGCTGGTAGCGCACCTGCATGGCATGCAGGGGGTCAGGGGTTCGAGTCCCCTCAGCTCCACTGACGAGGCACTCTTTAGGGATGTCCGTCTCCGGTAAGGGGCTGTGGCGCAGCTGGTAGCGCACCTGCATGGCATGCAGGGGGTCAGGGGTTCGAGTCCCCTCAGCTCCACCATCATGGTGGCTGGCAAAGGCCAGTACTTTCGATACGGATCCGACGTTCCGGATGGCCGTGTTCTCCGAATCGGGGTTTTCCCGGAAACGGTTTCGAGCAGTCCCACATCTCACCTATTTCAGATGATCACCCATGCCCGGGCAAAGCCTAGGCTGCGGATATGACTACTGCGGGTAGCAGTGCGGGCGAGCGCCAGCAGAGCAGGAGCGAGCGGCTGCTCGCCCTCTTGCTGTCCATGGCGATGTTCGTGCTGGTCGTTGATACGTCAATTATGAACGTCTCGATTTCGGCGGTGACGCGGGACTTGGGCACCACGGTCAGCGGTGTCCAGTCCGCAATCGCCTTGGAGGCATTGGTCTCCGCGGCGTTCATCCTGATCGGCAGCAAGGTCGGAGACCTGATCGGGCGGAAGAAGGCCTACATCCTGGGGCTGTGCGGTTACGCAATCGGGGCCTTGGCGATGGCGCTCGCCCAGAGCCTCACCGCTGTCATCGTGTTCTGGGCGATTATCGGTGGGCTCGGCGCATCGCTGCTGCTGCCCGCCATGCAGTCCTTGGTCCATGGCAATTTCGAAGGACCCGCCCAGCGGAAGGCGTATGCCCTGGTCGGGGCGGCAGCGGCGATTGCCGCCGCCGTGGGACCGCTGCTCGGCGGCTTCATCACTACCTACCTGTCCTGGCGGATCGCGTTCCTGTTCGAGGTCGTTGTCATCGCGGTCGTGCTGTCCGGCATCAAACTCGTGCATGATGTGGCATATGAGGGACCTCGCAGCCTGGACCTGATCGGCGCCTTGTTCTCGATCCTGGGCATGGGCGGCCTGGTGCTAAGCATCCTGGCCTGGCAGGAGGGTGGCGAAGCTGTCGGCCTGCTGTTTGCCATTGGCGCTATCGCGATGGCCCTGCTGGCCTACTGGCTGGTCTCGCGCAAACGTCAAAGCAGGACAGTCCTGCTGGATCCCGACCTTTTCAAAGCCAAGGGCTACCGTCTGGGCATCTCCGGGCAAATGCTGCAGCAGATCTCCTTGGGCGGCATCATGATCGCGCTGCCGATCTACCTGCAGATGGTGCTCGAGTACAACGCTATGCAGGCGGGGCTGTCGCTGGCCCCGCTCTCGCTGACCATGTTCGGCGTAGCGCTGCTCGCCGGGAAGAAGGCGGGAAACCGGCGGGCGGCCGCCATCATCCGGTGGGGGTTCCTGCTGGCCGCCATTGGGATGGGATTCCTCATCTTCATCGTGCCGCGCGCAGACTCCGGCTGGTACCTCGTTGGCCCGCTGGTGCTGGTCGGCTCGGGACTGGGCTTGCTGGTGTCCCAGCTCAACAACTACACCCTTGCACCGATCTCGGAGGAACGAGTCAGCGAGGCCGCCGGGGTGAACTCCGCGGCCGGCTCCTTTGGGCTGTCATTCGGTCTGGCCTTCGCCGGCGCGATCATGCTGGCCACGCTTGCTACCACGTTCACCACCATGGCGGAGCAGAGCGACGTGCTCCCGCCGGCCGAACAGCAGCAGGTCGCCCAGGTGCTCGAGGAGGACGCGCAAGTGATGAGCAATTCCCAGCTTGAGCAGTTGCTCGTTGATCAACCGCCGCAGATCCGGGACGAAATCATCCGCATCAACACCGAGGCCCGGCCGCTCGCTCTCCAAGTGGCGCTTCTCATTCCGTTGCTCGCCACGCTGATCGGTTTGGTGAACTCGTTCCGGATGATGCGTTTGCCGGATCCCACGCCGTCGGACGGGAGCCAGGACACCGTCCTGGGGTGATGGCCTACCCATATGAGGCGGCGTTGGCCCGTGCCGTGCTGGGTGGCGTCGCCGGGGCGCGGTGCCGCGGCACCGGCGGTGAATGGATCCAGCAGACAGTGACGAGGCTCCTGTGCCATCATGGCAGCTACGCAGTGCCCTTCGACGTGCTGTGCGCAGCACTGGAGCAACCATGGGACGCTTCACCAGTGATGAACCCAGAGACGCGCCCGGCCGGACAGTGACGGCGTACCGGGGTCCACGCACTGCGTCCGGACAGAGGGGGAGTCCCAGAGGCCGCAGCACGGCATTCTCCGGCGCGCTGGCGGCGGTGTCCTGCGTGCTGCTGTGTGCGTGCACGACGACGGCGCCCGTACCTGCCGGCTCCGTGCTGCCGTCCGCCACGGCGGCGGGGATGCCGGCGTCAGCTGCCGGCGCATCCGCGACGCCCTCGGCCACAGCCCCCGCGACGGCGGCGTCTGTCCCGTTCCCGGCCCCCGTCCTGACGGCGCCCACGGCCAAGCCCACGGCCACCGCGGTTCCCCGCAACCCGGCGCTGCGACCGCTGGACGCACGCGCCCTGCAGAAGACGGTCAGGTCCCTGGCCGCCGAGCTGATGGTGCCCGGCGCCGTCGTCCTGGTGCAGACGCCCGCGGGGGAGTTCAGCTACGCCTACGGAACCAGGACCTACCGCGGAACCACTCCGGTCGGCCTGGCGGACCATATCCGGATTGGCTCCATCACCAAGACCTGGACCGGCACCGTGATCCTCCAACTCGTCCAGGAAGGCAAGTTGAAACTGGATGACCCGGTCTCGAAGTACCGCCGCGGCGTGCCCAACGGCAGGAAGATCACCATTGCCCAACTGCTGGACATGCGCAGCGGACTGTACAGCTACAGTGAGACCCCCGAGCTGAATGAGGCGATCGACGCCCGGCCGGGCAGGGTCTGGGCGCCGGCGGACCTGCTGGCCCTGGCCTGGACCCAGCGACCCTACTTTGCGCCGGACAATGGGTTCTACTACTCCAACACCAACGCCATCCTGCTCGGCCTGATTGCCGAAAAGCTGGACGGCAAGCCGCTGGCCCGGATCTTCCAGGACCGCCTGTTCACCCCGTTGGGAATGAAGGACAGTATGTTCCCCGCCGCGGAGTCAGGCGGCATCCCCGCACCACATCCGCAAGGCTACATGTACGGCACCAACACTGAGACGCTGTACAGCCAGGGACTCCCGGCCTTCCTGCAGCAGCGGGCCCGGGCCGGATCGCTGAAACCGGGCGACGTCACGGCGTTGAACCCATCCTGGATCTGGGCCGCCGGCGCCGGGGTCTCCAGCGCCGCGGACCTGGCCACCTGGGCCCGGGCACTGGCGGCCGGGAAGCTGCTGAACGCCCGCCAGCAGCGCACCCGGCTGGCCAGCACCGAATCACCGGCCGCCGGCACCTTGGGCATTGCCCGGTACGGCCTGGCCCTGGCCAAGTTCGGTGGGCTCTACGGCCACGCCGGCGAACTGCCGGGCTTCAGCACCTTCGCCGGCTATGATCCGGCCAACCATGTCACGTTGGTGGTCTGGGCCAACCTCACCCCGGCCCCGGACGGCCGCAGCCCGGCCACCACCATCGCCCGCGCCGTCGCCAGGCAGGTGTACGCCGGTCCGGCGGGAATGGAACCACTCCGATGAGCCCGGCCCGCCCGGCCCGTACGAGTAAGGAGCTACATCCATGGGAGATTTCCTCTGGTCACATCCCTGGCGCACGGTCCTGGGACTGGGCGCTGCCGCCACGCTCATTGTGGTAACCGGTTCCGCCGGGCCCGGCACTGTGTCGCCGGACCGGACGCCCACGGCCGTGTCGCAGACGGCGGAACAACCGAGCCGGCAGTCGGATCCGGAATCGGCTTCCGGCGGCGGGGAGCAGCAGGCAGAGATGGACAAACTCCTGCGTTCCTTATTGTCCCGGCACAACCTCGCCGCGCTCATCGTGCGGGCGACCAAGGACGGCCAGGTCCTCTACGAGGGTGCCGCCGGCGAAACCATGACCGGAGTGGCCGCCACGCCGCAGATGCACTTCCGCAACGGTGCCGTAGCCTTTACTTACATGAGCACCATCCTGCTCAAGCTGGTGGACGACCAGAAGCTGCATTTGCATGACAAGCTCTCGCAGTATTATCCCGATCTGCCCCACGCCGACGCGGTCACCTTGAAGATGCTCGCCAACATGACCGCCGGCTATGCGGACTATGTCTACCAGCCCGAGATCCTGGACGGGATCTCCCGTAATCCGTTCCAGCAGTGGACCACCGACGAACTGATCCGGATCGGGACGTCGAAACCGATGATGTTCGAGCCCGGCACCAACTGGGGCTATTCGCACACCGACTACGCCATCCTGGCCCGGGTGCTGGAGAAGGCTTCGGGCGTCTCCATGGACCAGCTGATGCGGACCTACATCATCGACCCGCTGAAGCTGACGCAGACGCAGAGCCTGGCCACGCCGGTAGTGCCCGAACCGGTGCTGCACAGCTTCACCTCCGAGCGCCGCCAGGCCTTGGACATCCCGGCAGGCACGCCCTTCTACGAAGAAGCCACCTTCTGGAATCCCTCGTGGACCACCGCCGGCGGTGCCGTCCAGGTCTCCGATATCGCGGACGTGGCCACGTCCATAGCCGCAGTGGGGGAGGGCACCTTGCTCTCGAGCGCCTCACACAGCGCCCAGGTGTCACCGGAACTGGCAGGATTCGGCAAGGAGGTGCCCGGCTGCGCAGCCTGCCGGGCGAACACCGAGGCGGCGTCCTACGGCCTTGGCGTCATCCTGCGCGGGCCTTGGATCACCCAGGACAAGCTCTTCGCCGGCGCCGGAGCGGCGGCCGGCTACCTGCCCCCCGAGAAGCTGTCGATCGCCGTGGCCACCACCTACGCGTCCAGCGCGTTCGACGCCGAGGGCAATTATGTCGAGGCCGACGGCGCCATCCTGGCCGAAGTGGCGAAGAAGCTCGCTCCAGAGCAGCCGATACCGCAGCCGGAACAGTAGCCGTCCGTATCAGCAACAACATAAGGAGGCCATCATGGCGATCGCTGCCATCGTGGAGTTTCCGGAAGCAACCTTGGCGCAGTATGACGAGGTGATCCGAAGACTGCATTCGACGCCGGGAGGTTCGGCTCCTGCAGGCAGGCTGTTCCACTGGGTGGCCAGCACCCGCCCCGGCATCCGCATCACGGACGTCTGGGAGAGCCGGGAACAGTTCGACGCCTTCTACCGGGACCACGTCGACCCAATCGCCGCCGACGAGGGTCTGCATTTCGGGGATACCACTTTCGTCGGCGTGCACAACTACCTGGCGGCCGGCCCGCCGACCTAGCATCTCCCGCAGGAGAACTGTCAGCGCCGGCGCAGGGTGAACTGGTCGCGGAAGCCGTTTCCGGCGGCCGGGACAAACGCGGCGGACAGTGCTGTCCGGGTCACATGCACGTCCAGTACCCCGTATGTCGGTTCGACGTTTTCGGCGGAGTAGGCAGCGAAATACGGCGCTTCCGGATCCTGCAGGTTCAGGTTGCGCAGTTCCTTGCCGCCGGTGCCGACCGTGGCGAACACGGTGCCGGCCCCGGCATCGAACGGACCTGACTTGTCCCGGATGCAGGCGTTAAGGGCAGCGCCCGCGGCCAGCGAGGGGCAGCCCGGCCCCAGGCCGAGCTGGACGGTGCGCTGGTAGAAGTGCTCGTGGCCGTGCAGCACCAGATCCACCTTCTTCTGCACCAGCAGGTTGGTCATGTCCTGGCCCAGGCCGCAGCCGTACCTGCCCAGGCTGTGGCACGGCTTGTGCGCACCCACCACTACCCAGGGGATGCCGGCGGACCGCGCGGAGTCGATCGCCTCCGCCGTCCAGCGGTACTGCGGGCTGCCTGCCGTGTAGTCGGTGTCGCTGGAATCGGGGAATTGCAGACCGGGAGAGATCATGATCAGCCGGAGGACCGGGTCCTGCTGCGGCACGTCCACGTACCACTGGCGCCCGTAGGTTCCGACCAGCCCGGGCAGCCGGTTGGGCAGGCAGCGGACGAACTCGGCGATGTCGCCGTCTGCGCCGTCGCTCTCGTGGTTGCCGGAAATGAGCTCGAAGGGATGCTCCGGCCCGACTGCGTCGGTGACCAGACGGCACCAGTCGCGCTCGCTGGCCGTCTCGCCGTAGGAGAAGTCGCCCAGGGCCAGGCTCAGGTCCGGCTGCAGCCGGGCGGTTTCGGCCAGGACCGCTTTGGTGTGCTCATTGGCGCCGAAGTCGCCTGCCGCGGTGAAATGCACCGAGGTCCCGTCTGCTGGCTTCGTGGCCGGCGCCGCGGACGGAATCGAGGTGCCGGCCTGCGGCAATTCTGTCGGCGGGCTGCAGCCGGAGAGCACCAACGCCCCGGCCAGGACCGCCGCGCAAAACACCGGCAGCACTGGCCGGACGCTCGTCGATTGCCTCATAGCCATGCCATCACCTCTGGTGAGTACGCTAGTCGTCCAGGTCCCCTTTGTAGGCCTTGACCGCGTTATTGGTTGTCGGAAAGAAATGGTCCGGCCCGAACCGGCTGCCCACCCCGAACTTCACCAGTCGGTCCTTGACCGGCCCCTTCATCTCGGCAAACACCAGATCGATACCCTCCTGCTCCAGGTGCTTGTCCAGTTCGACCAAGGTATCGGTGGCCGTGGTGTCCAGGCCGGTGATCGGTTCGGCGGCCACAATGACCATGAGGACAGGCTCCGGAGCCTCGGCCACCAGGCCTCTGATGTAGTCGCTGAACAGGGTGCTGTTGGCAAAGAACAGCGGCGCGTCGAAGCGGGCGATGACCAGCCCCGGAATCCGTTCCCCCTCAGGGTGCCTGTCGATGTCGTGGAATCCCGGCACGTCGCCTACCTTCACCAGTTCCGTCCGGTAGGGGCTCCAGGCCTGCCGCACAAAGGCCAGCAAAGCCAGCCCGACCGCGATGGCAATGCCTTGGAGCACTCCCACGAAAACAACGCCGAGGAAGGCCGCAATGAGCAGCACCGTTTCGGTCCGGCTCATCCGGGCCAGCCGCACCAAGGTCTTGATATCCACAATCGAGGCGACGGCGGCGATCACGACGGCGGCCAGCGTGCTGGAGGGCAGGAACGCCATCAGGCCCGGTGCCAACAGCATAAAGACCGCCACCAGCAGGGCCGCCACGAAACCTGCCAACTGGGTGCGGGCGCCGGCCTCGATCGAGACCGGCGTACGTGAGGTGCTGGCGCTGATCGGGAATCCGCCCAGGACGCCGCCGGCAAGGTTGGCTACCCCCAGGGCACCCATTTCCTGGCTGCCGTCCACCCGGTAGCCATAACGGTCGGCCAGCGTCCGGGACAGCACACCGGTGTCCGCGAACGCGATCAGGGCAATCCCGGCCGCGGGTCCGATCAGCGACGCAAGATCCGACGGCTGCAGCCCGGACAGTGCAGGAGCAGGAAGCCCCTGGGGCAGGGCACCAACGACGGGCACGACGTCGGTGAGCCCCAGCACCGCCGTCGCAATCATGGAGCCGGCCACGGCCACAACAATGCCCGGAAACTTCCAATGCAGCAGTTTGGGAATGCCGATGGCCACGAGGGAGGCCAGCCCGATCAGGAACGCCGTAGCGTTGATGCCTCCGGCGGCAACGGCGTTCAGCACCTGCCCGAAGTGGTCCCACGTTGATTCGGCCGATCCGGAGACTCCCATGAGTTTCGGCAGTTGGCTGGCGAAGACCACCAGGGCGATGCCGTTCAGGTAACCGACCCGGACAGGTTTGGACAGCAGTCCGGTGACGAAGCCCAGGTTCAGGGCGCGCCCGACGATGAGAATGAGGCCGGTGAGGATGGCGAGCAGTCCGGCCAGGGCAACGGCCCGGTCCGTGTCGTCCACGGCGAGCGGCAGCACTGCCGCGGCGATCATCGGGGCCAGCGACGAGTCCGGCCCGATCACCAGCACTTTGGACGGGCCGAAGACCGCATAGGCCAGCAGCGGGATGATCGTGGCATAAAGACCGGTGACCGGCGGCAGCCCGGCGGCTTCGGCGTAGGCCATCCCCGCCGGGATGAGCAAGGTGAACAAGGCCGCTCCGGCCACCAGATCGGAGCGCAGCCACGAGCGGTCGTATTCCAGCGCGACGCCGATTCCGGGAACGAACCGGTCAATCCATTTGCGCTGCACGCTCACGGACCTCTCGTCTTTCTCCTTGCCGCCGTGCAGGAAACCACCTGACCGGGCCCGGAACCCATTCAGCCGGTCCCGTCAGCCGGTCCCGGATCCGTTGCCGCCCACGGAGCGGAGGGCGCTCTCGATGGTGGGGAAGAAATTTTCCGGTCCGAACCGGGCGCCCACACTCAGCCGCGCCAGACGGTCCTTGACCGGCCCCTTCATTTCGGCGAACACCAGGTCGATGCCATGCTGCTCCAGGTACTTGTCCAGCTCCACCAGGTCATCCAAGGCGGTGGTATCGATTCCGGTAATCGCTTCGGCTGCCACCACCACGCGGTGTACGGGTCCGGGAGCCTGATCCACCAGTTCACGGATGTGGGCGGCGAAAACGGCGCCGTTGGCGAAGAACAGCGGCGCGTCGAAGCGGGCGATGATCAATCCGGAGATGCGCGTGCCATCCGGGTGGCGGTCCACATCATGGTAGCCGGGCATGCCCGGGACCCGGACCAGTTCGGTTCGGTAGGGGTTCCAAGCGCGCTGCACGAAGGCCAGCAGGGACAGCGCGATGGCCACGAGGATGCCCTGCAGCACGCCCACCACGGCGACGCCCAGGAAAGCGGAAAACATCAGCACGGTCTCGGTCCTGCTCGCCCGCCACATCAGGCGCAGGCCGGCGATGTCGACCATGGACCCCGCCGCAACAATGATGACGGCGGCCAGCGTGGTGACCGGCAGGTAAGCAGTGACGCCGGGAGCCAACAGCATGAAGGCGACCAGCAGCGTCGCGGCGACGACGCCGGTCAACTGGGTCCGCGACCCGGCCTGGATCGCCACCGGGGTACGGGAAGTACTGGAGGACACCGGGAAGCCGCCGAACAGCCCGGAGGCCACGTTGGCGACGCCCAGGGCACCCAGTTCCGCGTTGCCGCTGACCGATTCGCCCCGCCGTGCTGCGATCGTCCGGGACAGCACGCCGGTGTCCGCGAAGGCGATCAGCGCGATGCCGGCGGCCGGGCCGGCCAGCGCCGCGACATCGGGCCAGGCCAACCCGGATAATGCGGGCGCGGGCAGACCCGGCGGGAGGGCGCCGACCATGGGCAGCTTGTCGGTCAGGCCGAAGATAAAGGTGACCGCCACGGCAGCCACCACGGCCAGCATGGTGCCGGGGATCCTCAAGTGCAGCCAGGACGGGAGTTTGATCAGCACCAGGCATCCCAGTCCCATCAACAGGGCCACCGGATTGAAGGCGCCGGAGATGAGCGCGGCGGCGCTGCCGGTCAGTTCCGCCCAGATGGTTTCGCCGGGGACCGAGATGCCCAGCAGCTTGGGCAGCTGGCCGGCGAAAACCACCAGCGCGATCCCGTTGAGGTAGCCGAGCCGGATGGGTTTGGACAGCAGGTCGGTGACGAAGCCAAGGTTCAGGAAGCGGCCCAGGACCATCAGCAGCCCCACGATGATGGCCAGCAGCCCGGCCAGGGCCACGGCCCTGTCGGTGTTGCCGAGGGCCAGCGGCAGGATGGCCGCGGCGATCATGGGCCCGAGCGAGGAATCGGGACCCAGGACGAGTACCTTCGACGGGCCGAACAGCGCGTAGGCCAGCAGCGGCAGGATGGTGGCGTAGAGCCCGGTCACCGGGGGCAGCCCGGCCAGTTCCGCGTAGGCCATGCCTGCCGGTATCAACAGGGTGAAGAGCGTGAGGCCGGCCACCAGGTCGGGCCTCAGGTCGCCGCGGCGGTAGTTCCGGGCGGCATTGATCCCGGGAACATAGCTATCGACCCAGGGGTGCTGCCTGGTGGGAGTCGCGTTCCGCGTCCGGCGGGCATGGCCCATAGATGGAGTATAGGGACCGGGGCCGGGCTAGGGAACGGGCGGCCTACTGGTGCTTCGGCGCGATGCTCAGCCCGCGCAGGATCCCGGAGAGCTGGTCCATAAAGAGGTCCACCTGGACGTTCTGCTTTTCGTTCAGGAGCAGGGCGAAGATGCTGCGTGCCAGCCGGATCTCGGGCACATCCAGCACCACGACGCCGGAGGTTCCGCGCTGCAGGGCCAGTTCGGGCACCAGCGCCGCGCCGACGCCGGCCGCGGCCAGTTCCAGGCTGGCATTGAAGTCATCGCAGTAGGCCGCCACCCGCGGATGCAGGCTGCAGCTGGCGAACAGCCGCTCGATCACCGTCGCGTCCGCGGTTCCGGGATGGTGCATGATCCAGGGCATCTCCGCCAGCTGCGACGCCGACACCTCCGAGCCGGAGCGGATGCCCCAGGACTGGGGCAGCACCACACGGAAGTTGTCATCGCCGATCCACTGCCGGCTCACCGTGTGCGGCCACGCCAGGCCACCCTGGCCCACCTGGTACACCAGGGCGATGTCCAGTTCGCCGCCGGTGCGCAGGCCGTGGATCGTTTGGGCCGGCTCGGCCACGAAGACTTTCAGGTTCAGCCCCAGGTCGCGCCAGGCCGGGGTCCGCAGCAGCCGGGGGAGCGCATAGGTGGCCAGGCTGGGAAAGATCCCCACCCGCAGTTCCTCGTGGGTGCTTTCGTAGGTGCTGGAGGTGGCGGCCAGCAGTGCGTCGATGTCGGTGAGGACCTTGGCCGCGTGGCGGGACATCACGACGGCGGCCTCGGTGGGCTGCACGCTGCGGGCCGAGCGCTCGAAGAGCTTCACCCCGGCCGCGCGCTCGAGCGCGGACATCTGCTGCGAGACCGCCGAGGCGGTATAGCCCAGCTGCAGGGCGGCGGCGGCGAAGGAACCCCTGCGGGTGACCTCCAGCAGGGTCCGCAGGTGGACCGGATTGACCATGTGCTCATTGAACCAGAAGGACGTCAAACCGCCGGTGGCAGCGACACGCCGAGGGATCGGCGACACGCCCCCTTTTCAACTGGGGAGAAGGCCGTCCACAGGGTGTGGACGGCCTGGTGAAAGCCGCGGATTTCCGCCGGTTTCCGGGCCAAGATTATCCCCAGTGCCTGTGGACTGGAGGGGTGATAAATGACATACTTGTAATACATCATCTAGGGGTCCCGGACGGTCGCCTGCACTAGATGTAGTATTGAACCAGCTGGAGGGGCGCGGTCTGCCGGTTCCGCGGAAACACCGCGGAGCCCCTCGGAATATTTCAGACATTCGCATAGTTTCCCAAGGGGAAGAGGGATCATGACTGTCACGGTTTACACCAAGCCGTCCTGCGTTCAGTGCAACGCCACCTACCGCGCTCTTGACAAGAAGGGCATCGAGTACCACAGCGTTGACCTGTCCCAGGACCCGGCCGCCCTTGAGCGCGTGCGCGCCCTCGGCTACATGCAGGCACCCGTTGTCGTGACCGAGCAGGACCACTGGTCCGGCTTCCGCCCCGACAAGATCGAAGAACTCGCCCAGGCTGCCGCTTCGGTGGCCTGAGGCTCCCGGAAGCTACGGAGGAATCCTCCATGACCGCTGTCCAGATGGCCGACGGCGCCGTCGGGCACGGCCGTGGAGCGGCGCCGGGGTCAAGTACCGACGCCCAGCTGATTTATTTCTCCTCGGCCTCGGAGAACACCCACCGCTTTGTTGAAAAACTGGGGCTGGAAGCCGCGCGCATCCCGCTTCATACCAATGATGAAACGATTTACGCCCGCAGGCCTTTCGTCCTGGTCCTCCCCACCTACGGCGGGGAGTCGGGCAGGAATTCGATTCCGCCGCAGGTGATCAAGTTTCTCAACCAGGAACGGAACCGGTCCCTGCTGCGCGGAGTCATCGGGGCAGGCAATACGAACTTCGGCACAACGTACTGCCTGGCCGCGGACAAGATCGCGGCCAAATGCCATGTGCCTGCACTCTATCGATTCGAACTTATGGGGACGTCGGACGACGTCGACCGCGTGAAGAAGGGCTTGGAAGACTTTTGGACACGACAGTCGCAGACGGCGCAGTAGCGAAGGCCGCAGACAACGCCAAGGAGCTGCCGGCCGCCTACAAGGGGCTCGGCTACCACGAGCTCAACGCGATGCTGAACCTCTACGGGCCGGACGGGAAGATCCAGTTCGAGGCGGACCGCTGGGCAGCGCGCCAGTACTTCCTGGAGCACGTGAACAACAACACGGTCTTCTTCCATGACCTGGACGAGAAGCTGGAATACCTGGTCAAGCACGACTACTACGAGCGCGAGACGCTGGACCAGTACACGATGAACTTCATCCGTGACCTGTTCAAGCGCGCGTACAAGAAGAAGTTCCGCTTCGAGACCTTCCTCGGCGCGTTCAAGTTCTACACGTCGTACACGCTCAAGACCTTCGACGGCAAGCGCTACCTGGAGCGCTACGAAGACCGTGTCTGCATGGTGGCCCTGCACCTGGCCCGCGGCAACGAGGAGCTGGCCACCCGCCTGGTGGACGAGGTCATCGAGGGACGCTTCCAGCCGGCCACGCCCACGTTCCTGAACGCCGGCAAGAAGCAGCGCGGCGAGCTCGTTTCCTGCTTCCTGCTGCGCATCGAGGACAACATGGAGTCCATCGCCCGCGGCATCAACTCGGCCCTGCAGCTGTCCAAGCGCGGCGGCGGCGTGGCCCTGTCCCTGACGAACATCCGCGAGCACGGCGCCCCGATCAAGCAGATCGAGAACCAGTCCTCCGGCGTCATCCCCGTGATGAAGCTGCTCGAGGACTCTTTCTCCTACGCCAACCAGCTCGGGGCCCGCCAGGGCGCCGGCGCCGTCTACCTGCACGCGCACCACCCGGACATCTACCGCTTCCTGGACACCAAGCGCGAGAACGCGGATGAGAAGATCCGGATCAAGACCCTCTCGCTGGGCGTGGTGGTCCCGGACATCACCTTCGAGCTGGCCAAGCGCAATGAGGACATGTACCTGTTCTCCCCGTACGACGTCGAGCGCGTCTACGGCGTGCCCTTCTCCGACGTCTCCGTCACCGAGAAGTACTACGAGATGGTGGACGACGCGCGGATCAAGAAGACCAAGATCAACGCCCGCGAGTTCTTCCAGACCCTGGCCGAGATCCAGTTCGAGTCCGGCTACCCGTACATCATGTTCGAGGACACGGTGAACCGGGCCAACCCGATCGCCGGCAAGATCACCATGAGCAACCTCTGCTCGGAGATCCTGCAGGTCTCCACCCCGTCGGAGTACGCCGAAGACCTGAGCTACGACGTCGTCGGCAAGGACATCTCCTGCAACCTCGGCTCGATGAACATCGCCAAGACCATGGACTCGCCGGACTTCGGCGCCTCCATCGAGACGGCCATTCGGGCACTGAGCGCGGTCTCGGACATGTCCCACATCAACTCGGTGCCCTCCATCGCTGCCGGCAATGCCCAGTCCCACGCCATCGGCCTGGGCCAGATGAACCTGCACGGCTACCTGGCCCGCGAGCGGGTCCACTACGGCTCCGAAGAAGGCCTGGACTTCACCAACATCTACTTCGCCACCGTGCTGTACCACTGCCTGCGTGCCTCCAACGCGATCGCGAAGGAGACGGGGGAGAAGTTCGGCGGCTTCGAGGACTCCAAGTACGCCACCGGCGAGTTCTTCGACAAGTACACGGACGAGGACTGGCTGCCGCAGACCGAGAAGGTCAAGGAGCTCTTCCAGGACGTCCACGTCCCCACCCGGGAGGACTGGGCCGCCCTGAAGGACTCCGTCATGGAGCACGGCATCTACAACCAGAACCTGCAGGCCGTCCCGCCCACCGGCTCGATCTCCTACATCAACAACTCGACCTCCTCCATCCACCCGGTGGCCTCGAAGATCGAGATCCGCAAGGAAGGCAAGATTGGCCGCGTCTACTACCCGGCGCCGTACCTGACCAACGACAACCTGGAGTACTACCAGGACGCGTACGAGATCGGCTACGAGAAGGTCATCGACACCTACGCCGCGGCCACCCAGCACGTGGACCAGGGCCTGTCCCTGACGCTGTTCTTCAAGGACACCGCCACCACCCGGGACATCAACAAGGCGCAGATCTACGCGTGGAAGAAGGGCATCAAGACCATCTACTACATCCGCCTGCGCCAACTCGCCCTCGAGGGGACCGAGGTGGAAGGCTGCGTCAGCTGCATGCTTTAGTTTCTGCAAGCAACTAAAAGTGCGACGACGGCGGCAGCCTGCCGCCGTCGTCGCACCCCTGACAGATTTCACGAAACGAAAGAGAAACCCGAGGATTGGAAATGACTGACAAGGTCAAGCTCCTCCACCACGTCGAGGCGATCAACTGGAACCGGATCCAGGACGACAAGGACGTGGAGGTCTGGAACCGGCTGGTGAACAACTTCTGGCTGCCCGAGAAGGTGCCGCTGTCCAACGACGTGCAGTCCTGGGGCACCCTGACCCCGGCCGAGCAGCAGCTGACCATGCGCGTGTTCACCGGCCTGACCCTGCTGGACACCGTGCAGGGCACCGTCGGCGCCGTGTCCCTGATCCCCGATGCGCTGACCCCGCATGAGGAGGCCGTCTACACGAACATCGCGTTCATGGAGTCCGTGCACGCCAAGAGCTACTCCTCGATCTTCTCCACCCTGTGCTCCACCAAGGAGATCGACGAGGCCTTCCGCTGGTCCACTGAGAACGTGAACCTGCAGAAGAAGGCGCAGATCATCATGGACTACTACTACGGCGAGGATCCGCTGAAGAAGAAGGTGGCCTCCACGCTGCTGGAGTCCTTCCTGTTCTACTCCGGCTTCTACCTGCCGATGTACTGGTCCTCCCGGGCCAAGCTGACCAACACCGCGGACCTGATCCGGTTGATCATCCGTGACGAAGCGGTGCACGGCTACTACATCGGCTACAAGTACCAGAAGGGCCTGGAGCAGGTCTCCGAGGAGAAGCGCCAGGAGCTCAAGGACTACACCTTCGAACTGCTCTACGAGCTGTACGAGAACGAGGTCCAGTACACCCACGACCTCTACGACGCGGTGGGCCTGGCCGAGGACGTGAAGAAGTTCCTGCACTACAACGCCAACAAGGCGCTGATGAACCTGGGCTACGAGGCGATGTTCCCGTCCTCCGTGACCGATGTGAACCCGGCGATCCTCTCGGCGCTGAGCCCGAACGCCGACGAGAACCACGACTTCTTCTCCGGGTCGGGATCCTCCTACGTGATCGGCAAGGCCGTGAACACCGAGGACGAGGACTGGGATTTCTAGGTCATGTGAGATGCAGGCCTAGTTGGAAGAAACGGTACGGGTAGTTGGAAGTTCTTCCAACTAGGCGGTACCAGTTCCTAGGAACACTGCGAGGCCTGGAGTTCGTGGGCGGTTCGCCGCACAGTTGGCGAAATGGGGCGACTGCGGTGTTGGTAAAGACCGACTGGCGTGAGATGCAGGTGAGGAGTGACGAGTTGGTTGGCACGCGTGACAACCAACTCGTCATCCCAAAGGAGCCGAGGTGTTCGGCGCGTGAAGACCGACGGCTGCTACTTGGCCACCGCGCTTTCGTGCACTCATAATGCCTGCATGGAGCTGACGGCCTTCCCCCACAGATCCGGCGACTCATGGGTTGTGGATGTACCGGAAGTTCCGGGTCTGACCACACGGGCACAGCGGATCAACGGGATTGTCGATGCGGTTGCAGAGGAGTATGAGCGGCTGACCGGCGGCCTGCCGGACCGTTTCCTGGTTGCGCCGGAGAACTCCTGGATGAAGTAGGGGTAGCGGCCGGAAACCCTGACCATTTCCTCCAGGGCCTCGGGGCTGTAACCCGGGCCGACCTGCCTGGCCGGGACGGTAAAGGCTTCGCGGGCGTCCGGATCGTTGAGGGTGCCGATGAGACGGTAGTCGAAGAGCCCTGCCGGTGGCAGCGGGCCGCGGTGGGTTCCAGCGGATTAGGGGTGCAGAGCCGTGGTGCGGACCTGCGCACATCCACCGTAATGACGGCTGACGTCGGATGCGTCTGTGACGGTTCTGGAGACCCGAAAAGGCGGTCGGTTTCCCTGATCAGACGGGCTTGGGGCGGCTGGCTTCTGTGGCGGCGGGCGGGTGTTCTATGGCCAGGATCGCGATGTCGATGCGTCCCGGGGTCAGGCCGGTGTGGCTGACTGCCCGGGCGATCTGGACTCGCACGGCCTGGGCGACTGTCAGGGCTGTGTAGGCGATGTCGGTGGCGATGTCGAGGTGGATGTCGGCGACGCCGTCGTGGACGGTGGCGAAGACTCCGTCCCGCCGGGTGGGGGTGGAGTCGGTACGGGTTCTGTCGAGGATGTGGGCTGTTCCTGCACCCAGATGAGCGAGGAGGTTCTTCAGGGTCGGTTCGAGCCGGAGAACGCCGGGTGTATCGAGGGCGGCGCGGGCAGCCAGATCGGCCACAAGGTCGCTGTTGATCAGCCGGGCTTCGAGGGGACGCTCAGACATCGTAGAGATCCTCCACGACGATGTTGATGGTCCCGGCGTTGAGTCCGACGTGTGCGGTGATCATGCCGGTGATCCGCTGACGCAGCCGGTGGGCGGCTTCGGGGATGTAGGTGCCGGTGGCGACGGCGATCCGGAGGTCCACTGTGAGACCGGCGGTGCGGGCAGGGGGCCCGGGGTTGTCCGCGATATCCGGGTAGTCGGGATGGACGCGGCAGCGGCGGGCCCGCACTCCCGGAAGAGCGTCGGCTCCGAACCAGATGACTGTGGAGATGGCCTGTTCGCTGACCTCGATGACCCCCTGTTCGACCTGGTGGATGGGGATCCGGTTGCCCCGCCGGACTTCGGCGCGGGCCAAGCTCATGATGGCGTCCTTGACGGCACTGCGCGGCTGCAGGCCAGGATCTTCCTCATCATGCCCGCGCATGGTGCGGGTGGCTTCCGAAAGCTGCGCCAAGCTTGCCCGTGCCGTCCGGCACTGGTCGCAGTCTTGCTCGTGGGCGTTGGGCGGCTGGTCGATGGTGGTCCACACCTCGTCGATGCTGCGGCCGCAGCCGAGGCGGGGGATGTTGTCGTCTAGCGCCATTGGCTCATCTTTTCCGCGAGTTGTATCCGTGCTCTGGCCAGGCGGCCTCTGACCGTCTGTTCACTGACCTTGAGCGTTGAGGCTATCTCAGCGTAGCTGCGCCCGTGGATTTCCCGCAGGAGCCAGCAGGCACGCTGCGTAGGCGGGAGGGTTTCCAGTGCCGCGGCCAAGCCATCCAGCTCGAGTGATATTTCCGCCGCGCGGGCCGGATCGCCTCCTGCTTCCGGGCCGCTGACAGTGCAACCGGCGCTTTCTTCCAGGGTTGCCGGTTCCTGGATGGTTTCCGGGTGGATGGAGCGCCGGCGCAGAGTGTCCAGGCACCGGTTGGTGGCCATTTGGTATAGCCAGCCGCCAAAGGCCTGCGCATGGGTCAGCAGCGGCAGCTTTCTCCAGCAGGCCACCAGGGTGTCCTGCACAACATCCTCGGCTTCGCCCCGGTCGTTGAGCATCCGGAAAGCGAGGCGGAACAGTTTTCCCTGATATTCCCCGACCAAGTATTCGAACGCATCCAGGTCGCCGTCCTGTGCCCGGGCGACGACGGTCGTTTCGTCCAGCTCATCGGGCCGTATCACGACCACGGGTTCACGCCTATCCATCTGCATGGCCTTTCCCCGAACACGAGGGCGGAGGGCTTATGACCACTATCCCAGACGAGGCTGGCGAGCGGAACGCCGTGCACGGGGATGGATGCAGGACAAAAGAGTTTGTGTTGGCAGCGTGATGGTTGGTGGTGACGTACGTCTTTCTCCATGTAAGCAGCACATTGTTGATTGAGGAGATGATTCCCGTGACGGAAGCCCCGAAGATTCCCGCACAGTCCGGCGGAATAGCGGCGGCAGGGGAGGAGCAGAGGCGCAACGCTGTCGATGAGCAGCGCCGCAAGGCGGGGCCGCTGCACACGGACCGGGGGGATACCACCATAGAGGAAACCGTGGTGCAGAAGCTCGCGGGAATGGCCACCCGCGAGGTGCCCGGGGTGTATGCGATGGGCAGCGCGGCCCGGCGTGCGTTCAGCGCCATGGCCGAACGCATTCCCGGTGCCCAGACGAATGTCAGCGGCGGGGTCGTGGTGGAAAAGGGCGAGCTCCAGACAGCCATCGGCGTCAGCATCGTCGTCGACTATGGAACATCCATTGTCGAGGTCAGCCAGGGTATCAGGCGCAATGTCATCCAGGCTGTGGAGCGTGCGACCGGTCTGGAAGTGCTCGAAGTGAACGTCCATGTCACCGATGTCCATCTGCCGGAAGACGACCGGCAGGAGGCCGAGACCAGAAAGACCCCTGAGCTGCAGTAGCAACCCGCCCCGTTCCGGGGCCGCCGTATTTGGAAGGAGGACCCCATGTCCACTACACGATGGTGTCTGGCAGTTGGTCTGGTGTTGGGAATTGTCTTGGCCTTCGGAGGCTTCGTCGCCCTGCTGATAGCGGTCCTCTTTGGCCTGATCGGGCTGGTCGTGGGCCGCATCGCGGAAGGGAAACTGGACGTGCAGGCCCTGTTCGGCAAGGCCTCAAGCCGATGAATGCCCCCGCAGCACACGCGGGCTCTCTGCCGGATGCCGGTGACCTGGATTCGCGGGGGCGTACCGTCCTGGACCAGAAGGTGGTGGAGAAGATCGCCAGCCAGGTTGCCGGCGAGGAGTCCTTCGCCGGCGGTGCCTCCGGAGGGTTCCTGGGCATCGGGGCGCATGCGGACTTTGCCGCCCGTCCCCAGGCCTCGGTGGAGCTCGCGGGCAATATCGCCGCCCTCAGGGTGGAAGTTGGCCTGCTCTATCCCGTACCACTGCGGCAGGCGACCGAACAGCTGCGCCGCCGGATCAGCGAACGCGTCACGGCCCTGACCGGGGTCCAGGTGCGCCAGGTCGACATCACGGTGTCCTGGCTGAAACCTGCCGCTGAATCCACCGGACGCCGGAGGCTGTTGTGAGCCGGCGAGACCGCAAGGCCACGCCCCTGCGGCACCGTCCCAGCCGCGCCGTTCCGGCCCTGATCCTGGGAACGCTGCTGCTGGCGGCCGGGGTGGCACTGGTGTGGGCGGCAGTGGCGCGGATGCTCACCGGTTCGTGGCCGGCGTTTCTGGCCGGGCCACGGGACTGGCTGGCCGGTTTGACCTGGAACGCTCCCGGGGTCTGGGCGGTCGGGACAGTGGCGGCGGTGGCCGGTGTCATTCTGCTGCTGGCGGCGTTGATGCCAGGTCGCTTCAACGCACTGCCGCTGGGCTCGCCCGGAGACGGATCTGCACAGGTGGAGGGAACCCAGGAGACCATCATGACCCGCCGCGCCGTGGCGCGCCTTGCTGCCGCGCACTGTGAACACATCGACGGTGTCCGTTCCGCATCAGCCAAGGCCTCACCGCGTGCGGTCCATCTGAACGTGGCCACGGTCCTGCACGAAACAGCTGAGCTGCGCGGCCGGGTCATTGCCGCGGTCAGCGAACGTCTGGCCGGGACCGGTCTCGATCCGGTCCCGAAGGTCACCGCTTCCATCCGGTCCAGGGAGTAAGAGCGGCAGCCATCCGTCCATCCGCCCGTTTTCCGAAAGGAGGCACCCCTATGCGGCAACACGCCGGAGCCCTGAACCGTACCTGGCTGGCCATCCTCGGCGTTCTCGCCCTGGCCGGCGGTGTCCTGATCCTGCTGATCGCCAGCGGAACCCTGCAGACCATGAGCAGTGCAATCGCCCCTGCCGGCAGTCCTGTCCTAACCATGGATCTGCATGCCGCTTTCGGCCCCGCCTACGCCACGGCCATTGTCCTTGTCGCCGGGCTCATCATAGGTGGCCTGGGATTGTGGTGGATACTGGCGCAGATTCCGCGGAAGAATCCCGCCGGCAAGTACCGGCTGCATCGGGACCCGGCTTCCGGAACCACCCTGTGTGATCCCTCCGTACTGGCCTCGGCCGTGGAGCACCAGGTCAATACACTGCCCGGCGTGGTGGGCTCCTCGGCCCTGCTGCGCGGCTCGGCCACGGAACCGGATCTGACCATGAAAATCACCGTCAACAACCGAGCCGACATCCAGGACCTCCTGCACCGGATCAACACCGGTGTCCTTCCCGACCTGTCCACCGCGTTGGAGACACCGATGCGGCGGACCGGAATCCAGATCGAGGTCAGCAGCCGCAACGCCAATTCCGGCACCACGGTGGAGAGCACCGGAACCGTCATCTACTGAGCTGAAGTTACGTGGGCTACGCTCCGCTCCGCGGTCCCGGGTGTGCGCGGTGGTTCGATAACCGCCGGCCCGCACAGCGCGCGCCCGGAGGCAAACCGCCTCCCGCCGCAGGCGTAGCCGGCGCCGGGGATCTGATAAGCCGCGTTGAGGGTGAAGGAGCGGTTGGGCCGGTTTCCGCCGGAGATAGTGAACCGGTTCCGGTCTGCCAGCCCTGAAGAATGACGACGGTGCCGACCGGCAGCGCCTCCGGCTCCTCTTTGGTGTGGATCTCCTGGCCCTTCAACAGGAGCCGCAGCGGGCGCAGGGCGTCAGCGGACCGGCGTCAGCTTGTCGAGGCATGTGGAAGCACCGGGTAACCACGGGAACTGCCGGATGGACGAAGCTTCCCGAAATTAATTGATTCCGACACACCGGCGCGCATGGACCCTCGCCGGTTCGACTCCGGTGGGGTTTGTCGTAGGCATTTGTTTCTCCCAGGATTGCGAGGGCGTGGTCGGTCACCAGTTCGGTGACAAGGCCACCGCGCATGACGGCACGGATGCTTCTGCCTTGGCGGCGCCACCGGCGACGGCGACGACGCGGGGTACGTTGCGGAGCTGGTCGTAGGAGATATTGATACAGCGCTCCTGGAAGGCGGGGTCGACGGGCGTGCCGTCCTCTTTGATGAGGATGCCGGTGATGTCGGCGACGCAGCCGCCGGAGACGGCCTTCTCGAAGTCGTCCGGACGGAGAACATCGCGTACCTGGGTGTCCGGTGGATTCCACGCACCGACGGAGAGGAGCGCGGCGATGATGGCGGGGAATACGTTCATCGCGCCGCGGATGTCGGGGTGGTTGCGCAGGCCTTTTGCAGTCTCACGGTCCTGGACGAACAGGGGAGCGAAGAGCGGGTAGACGTCGCCGCCCGACTGACGGGATGCCTGCCGTGCGACTTCGATCGGTGATGATCCGATGCCACCGGCGATAAAACCGGTGAGCTGCACGATGGACAGGCGCGGCAGATGTTCGAGCGCCGATCTGCTGGCGGACCGTGTCGTCGCTACCGCTGGAGCGGACCACCTGACAATTTCCTAGGCCAAGCGCGTTCTTGAGACGCTCGCTCAGGACCGGGTCCGGGAGCCCCTCGTCATTGGTTTGGAAGACGGATAGGTCACCGGTCGACGAGCCCCGCTTCAAGCGCTACTGGATCGAGGACGCACCCCAGCAGCGGTACGCAACACCAGACGAGGCCAGTTCCGCTGTCGTGTTCTTTGCCTCCGACGCATCCAGCTTCATGTCCGGCACCGTCCTCGTCGTCGACGGCGGGTACACGCTGTTCTAGGCAGGCAGGCGCGGTCCCGCTCCGGGCGCGAATTGCATCATGGCCGGGCAGGCAATAAATTTAGAGACTATATAAAAATTGGTCTGAACACGCCCGGTCGGGAGGCTTCGCAACAACACCATCCCGAACGAGAGACGGCGCATGCCTGCTGCCATCCGGCTGCGGAACGAATCACGGTCCGCGACTACTTCCCTGCCCTGTATCGAACAGACGAAGGATCCCAACACTGTGAAAATAGGCATTTTGACCAGCGGGGGCGACTGCCCGGGCCTGAACGCGGTGATCCGCGGGGCGGTCCTGAAGGGCATCAAGTCCCACGGCCACGAGTTCGTGGGCTTCCGGGACGGCTGGCGGGGTCTGGTCGAGGGCGACGTGATGGATCTGCCCCGGCACAGCGTGCGCGGCATTTCCAAGCAGGGCGGCACCATCCTGGGCACCTCCCGGACCAATCCGTTCGGGCCCGACGGCGGCCCCGAGGTGGTCCGGGGCCACCTGGAGCGCCTGGGCGTCGGGGCGGTGATCGCCATCGGCGGCGAGGGGACGCTGGCCGCCGCGCAGCGGCTGACCGGGGCGGGCCTGAACATCATCGGCGTGCCCAAGACCGTGGACAATGACCTGGACGCCACCGACTACACCTTCGGCTTCGACACCGCGGTGCAGATCGCCACCGAGGCCATCGACCGGCTGCGCACCACCGGCGAGTCACACCACCGATGCATGATCGCCGAGGTCATGGGCCGGAACACCGGGTGGATCGCCCTGCATGCCGGCATGGCCTCCGGCGCCCACGCCATCCTCATCCCCGAGCAGCAGGTGTCCATGGACCAGGTCACCGAATGGGTGACCGACGCGCACAAGCGCGGACGGGCGCCGCTGGTCGTGGTGGCGGAGGGCTTCGTGCCCGAAGGCGCCGATACCGCCCATTCCCACCGCGGCCTGGACGCCTTCGGCCGGCCGCGTTTGGGCGGCATTGCCGACCGGCTTGCCCCGGAAATCGAGGCCCGCACCGGCCTGGAGACCCGGGCCACCGTGCTCGGGCACATCCAGCGCGGCGGCGTGCCCACCGCCTATGACCGGGTGCTGTCCACCCGTCTGGGCATGGCCGCTGCCGACGCCGCTGCTGCCGGGGCCTGGGGCACGATGGTTGCGCTCCGGGGCACCGACATCGTGCGGACCGGCTTTGCTGACGCCCTCGGGAAACTCAAGACGGTACCCGAAGCACGCTACGAGGAAGCGGCGGTGCTGTTCGGCTGACCGCACGGCCGCCTCCACCGTTCAATTACCACCTACAACAGGGGACTTTCCATGAGACGAGCAAAGATCGTAGCCACGTTCGGGCCGGCCATCGCCGGGTACGACAAGACGCTGGCGGTGCTGGAGGCCGGCGTGGACGTCGCCCGGCTGAACATGAGCCACGGCGATCACGCCGTGCACGAGACCACCTATGCCGATGTCCGCCAGGCAGCCGCCGAACTCGGCCGCGCCGTGGGCATCATGGCGGACCTGCAGGGACCCAAGATCCGGCTGGGCCGTTTCCAGGACGGGCCGCACCACCTGGCAGTGGGCGATACCTTCACCATCACCGCCGAGGACGTGCCCGGAACGAAGGACATGTGCTCCACCACCTACAAGGGCCTGCCCGGGGACGTGGCAGTGGGCGACACCCTGCTGATCGACGACGGTAAGGTCGCCCTGCGCGCCGTCGAGGTTGATGGCCTGAATGTGGTCACCGAGGTGACCGTGGCCGGGGCCGTGTCCGATAACAAGGGCATCAACCTGCCCGGGGTTGCGGTCAACGTACCGGCGCTGAGCGAAAAGGACGAGGCGGACCTGCGCTGGGCGCTGGCCACCGGGGTCGACCTGGTCGCGCTGTCCTTCGTGCGCAATGCCGCTGACATCAAGCGGGTACACCAGATCATGGACGAGGAGGGCCGGCGGGTGCCGGTGATCGCCAAGATCGAAAAGCCCCAGGCCGTGGACGCCCTTGAAGAGATCATCGACGCATTCGACGCGATCATGGTCGCCCGCGGTGACCTCGGGGTGGAGTTGCCGCTGGAGCAGGTCCCGGTGGTGCAGAAGCGCGCCGTCGAGCTGGCCCGCCGCTGGGCCAAACCGGTGATCGTGGCCACCCAAGTGCTCGAGTCTATGATCGAAAACCCCCGGCCCACGCGCGCGGAAGCATCGGACTGCGCCAACGCCGTGCTCGACGGCGCCGACGCGGTCATGCTTTCGGGCGAGACCTCCGTGGGCAAGTACCCGGTCGCGACCGTGGCCACGATGGCGCGGATCATCGAATCCACCGAGCAGCACGGGCTGGAGCGCATTCCGGCCCTGGGCAGCATGCCACGTACCCGCGGCGGGGCGATCACCCGGGCTGCCGTGGAGATCGCCGGGCAGCTGGATGCCAGGTATATCTGCACCTTCACCCAGTCCGGGGATTCGGCCCGCCGGCTCTCGAGGCTGCGCCCGGTCCGGCCGCTGTTCGCCTTCACCCCCACCGAGCAGGTCCGCGCCGAGCTGGCCCTCGCCTGGGGCATCACCCCGGTCCTGGCCGAGCCCGTCTCGCACACCGACCAGATGACCGCCCAAGTGGACCGGACCCTGTTCGATGCGGGCCTGGTCGAGTTGGACGACTTGGTGGTCATCGCCGCCGGGTCCCCTCCCGGGGTCCCTGGCTCCACCAACATGATCAAGGTCCACCGCGTCGGCGACCTGGCCGACGCCGGAGGGGACCTGCCCCGCCGCGAAAAGGTCGGCCCCTGGCCCGAAGCCATCAGGTCCTGACCGCCATGCGCGCCTGCCTTCGCGGGCGGATCAGGACGCTGCCACAGCTGCGGAAGATTCCTGTCGCCAGGGGAAGCCGGCACCGCTGGGTCGAGGTGCAGCCCGACCTCGGCACCACATCCGGCTCGCCGGGGCCGGGGTCTCGGGCGGTCCGGGATGAAGTCATATTTCACTGTGCGGCTTGCCGTTGCCCCTCGCATCTCCACTTTGCGTAGGGTCGAAGCATTCCACCCCGATGCCGGACAATGCGCCGCCGGTCCGTCTGGACCTCGGTTGTCCGATGGACGTACCGGTCCCGGCCGAAAGGCAGTTTTACCGAAGGATGAGTACGCTCGGATACCTTGCTGCTTCGGTGCCTCCGAGGCTGGCTTCTGCCGGTTCGGCTGTGGCCATCCCGATTCTGGCCGTGCAGCAGATGAACGACGTTGGCCTGGGCGGTGCCTTGGTGGCCGTCTCGCTTGGTCCGAGTGTCCTCGCGGCTCCGCTGGTCGGTGCCGCCCTGGACCGGGCCCGCCGCCCCGGCCTGCTGATCGCCGGCTCGGGTCTTCTTTCCGCCATCGCCTTTGCCGTGACTGCGTTCCTCGGTCAGATTCCGCTCCCCGTGGTCTTTGCATCCCTGGCCCTGGCCGGCGCTGTCTCACCGTTCTATTTCGGTGGCCTGTCAAGTTTTGTCGCGGATGCGATGCCCGACCGGCGGCGTGCCTTTGCCTATGACGCGCTCTCCTACAACGTGTCCGCGGTCGCAGGACCTGCCCTGGTCGGCCTCGCGGCGCTGTTCTTTCCGGCCCAGGTCGCCCTCGGGTTACTGGCCGCTGCCGCAGTCCTGGGTGCCCTGAGCACAGCGGCCATTGGGCTGCGGTCCCATGCCGCCGCAGGTGTTTCCGTAGCGCGGTCGGTCCTTGATGGGCTCGGCCACATCCTCGGCCACCGTCCTCTGGCCGTAGTCACCGCCGCATCCACCCTGAGCCAGCTGGGTCAGGGCGGCCTGGCCGTCGCCGCGGTGGCCCTCTCGATCGAACGGACCGGGGCACCGGGCGATGGGGCGCTGCTCGTCACGTCCTTTGCGATCGGCAGCCTCGTGGGTGCCCTGTGGGAGACTGTCCGGCCCACCCGCGCCCGGCTTCCGGCGGTCATGATGCTGGGGTTTGTCTTCACCGGGCTGTCCACCATCGCCGCCGCCCTGGATCTGGGGACAGCCTGGACGGCCGCCGCCATCGGCCTGTCAGGGGCCTTCACCGCATCCGCCACGGCCGCCATGCTCCACCTCCGCAGCCGGCTTAGCCCGCCCCGGCTCCGGTCCCAGGTCTTCACCGTCGGAGCAGGCCTCCGGACCAGTGCCGCCGCGGCCGGTGCCGCACTGGCTGGGTCCGCGACAGGCCTCAGCGGCGGGCTCACCGTGGCGGGGATCGGCCTCATCTGGGTTGTTTCGGCCGGGCTGATGATCGCGTACCCCGCAACCGCCGGTGACAAAAAAGCGACGCCTTCGCGTTCCACGTCACCGGGCCGCACGCTGCCGGAAGACAGGGACGGCCGCCACGAGGTGCGTGAGGATATGTCCTTCGACTGAGGACCTACTGGCTCACTTCTGCTGTGGCCGCCTGCGGCAGCCGGAACCTGAAGATCGAGCCGCCGGGATGGTTTTCCATCGCGGTGATGGTGCCGCGTTGGCGGGTAATGATGCGGTGGCTGAGGGCCAGTCCGACGCCGCTGCCACCCACCTTGGTGGTGAAGGCGCCGTCGAAAATCCGCCCATCCGGAAAATGCGCCAAACCCCTGCCGCGGTCGCTGACGCTGAACTCGCCGAAGCCATCCACTGGCCGGGTTTCAATGGTGACCTCCCGTTCCTGTTGCGGGAACCGCGCCATCTCTTCGACCGCGTTGCGGCACAGATTCATTACCACCTGGCCGATCAGCACCATCTCGCACCGGATCGGGATCGGGGCCTCGTGCAGATTGACCTTCACGCTGGTCTGGTGGGCTTCTGCGGTCAGGTCGATGAAATACAGGCAGTCGCGCACGATCTTGTTCAGGTCCACTACCTGTTCGGACGTTTCCAGGGTGCCGACGAATCCCTTGAGGCTGCGCAGGATCTGGTTGGCCCGCTCAATCTGCTTCTGCGCGTTGTCCAGCCCGTACGCCAAACCCTCGGGCACGTCGCCGGCTGCATCCAGCCTTCGTTTCGCGCCGGTGATGAAGTTGGTCGCGGCGGTCAGCGGCTGTCCCAGTTCGTGTGCCAGGGCCATGGCCAGGTCTCCCATGACGTTTTGCCTGGCAAGGTAGTTGAGCCGGTCCTGGTCGTGCTGGTGTTCCTTTTCGAACCTGATCCGGTCCGTGATGTCGTGCAGGAACAGCAGCGTGCCGCGCAGGTCGTCCTGGAGGTCGATCCGGTGCGGATTGACCGCGAACCAGTTGTCGCTGCCATCGTCGCGGCGGAGGGCAAGCCGGAAGCTGCTGGAACGGGGGGAGGTACCAGTCACCGACAGGGCCTGCTCCAAAGCGGGCTTGGAGTCGTCCGTACAGAAATCCGCCAGCCGCGAACCGAGGAGTTCGCCCAGGGAGATCCCGAGCTGGGATTCGGCCGAATGGCTGGCATAGCTGACCACGCCGTCATCGGCCACCACCAGCAGCGCCTCACGCATGCTGTCGGTGAATGCCCGCAGCCGGCTTTCGGTCCGCTGCAGGTCCGACTTGAGCGCGTCTTCCTTCTCGATGTCCCGGAACTGGACCATGACCACCGTCCGCTCGGACAGCCGGACCCTGGTCGCGATGGCTTCGGTCAGGAAGTCGACGCCGGCCTTCGTCCGGTACATCCATTCCGTCCGGCTGGTGCCATGCTCGACGGCGTTCTGCAGCCATTGCCTGCCCACTGAACGGCGGTAGCGGCGTTCGGAACTGCTCATGTCGGGGGCCTTGAGCGGCCGGAGTTCCTCAAGCGTGAACCCGAGCATCTCGCAGGCCGCGGGATTCGCCCAGAGAATGTCCTTGCTTTCCGCGTCGTGGATCAGGATGCAGTGCCGCAGTGCGGCGAGCATGGCCCCGAAGTCACCGTCGGAAGGCTGGAAAGATATCGCATCCACACTCCCTAGTTGTACATCGTCCCGCTTACCTGCCCATAGGTAATTCCCTTAGGGGTTCGGCGGAAACCTGTGCGCCGGGGCGGAAAAGCACCGATTGAGCCGCAGTAATTGCGGAAATAGCGTGATCGGCGACACCACAACACCAAGACCATCAGGCTACAAGGAGGGGTTCGAATGACGGCAGTGCTGGACACACCCGCCAGGGACGGACTCGACTCAGTCCTCGCGGAGGTCACCGCCCGCCGCAGCGAATTCGGACGGCAGCGGTTCGTTCCGAAGGACGTGATCGACCAGCTGAAGCAGGCCGGCCTCTACCGGGCCGCCACGCCCCGCCGGTTCGGCGGCGACGCCCTGCCTCCGGCGGAGTTCCTGCGCAGGATCGAGCGCATCTCCGCCGTCGACCCGTCCACGGGCTGGGTGGCGAGCTTCGGTTCCGCGCTCATTTACTTTGCGGCCCTGCCGCTCGGGACCCAGGCCGAGCTGTACAGGGACGGCCCGGACCTTGCCTTCGCCGGTGGCTTGTTCCCCGTACAGCCGGCGGCGTTCGACGGCGGGAAATACCGCGTGTCCGGCCGCTGGCGGTTCGCCAGCGGCAGCAAGGGCGCCGACATCCTCGGCGTCGGCATCGCAGGCGGCGAGGAAGCCAACGGCAAGCCCCGGACCGCGCTGCTCCGGCCGGACCAGGCCCGGATCGAGGACAACTGGGACGTGATCGGACTGCACGGCACCGGCAGCCATGACATCGTGGTCGACGGCGTCGACGTACCGCAGGAGTGGACCTTCATCCGCGGTGGCGAGCCCACCGTCGATGAGCCGCTCTACCGGTACCCGGCCATTGCGTACGCCGCCCAGGTGCTCGCCGTCGTCAACCTCGGCGCCGGCCGCGGCGCTCTGGACTACGCCATCGAAATCGGCGCCGGCCGTACCGGTGTCACCGGTGCCCCCAAGCTTGCCGACCGCGCCTATTACCGTATCGACATCGCCAAGGCCGAGGCCGGCCTGCGTTCGGCGGCCGCCTTCTTCTACGACATCACCGAGGAAACCTACGCCACCGTGGCCGCCGGGGACCCTGCCACCGACAAGCAGAAGGCGCTGCTGCGCCTGGCCGGCACCCACGCCGCCAAGGCCGGCGCCGCCGCCGTCCAGACCGCCTATTCGCTGTCCGGCACGGCGGCCATCTATGACGACAACCCGCTGCAGGGCTACCTGCGCGATGCCAACGTGGTGACCCAGCATGCCTTCCTCGGCGACGGAATGTACGACGGCGCCGGCGCAGTCCTGATGGGCCAGCCGCCGGCCATCCCTGCCTTCCTCTGAACCATCCACCACCCGTCCGAAGGGAGCATCCCATGGCTGAGACACCCGAACCGCTGCGCGTCCTGTTCTGCATCGGTATCAACCAGAACTTCTTCGACCTGCCCAAGAGCCAGATCGGCATGGTCTGGACCGCCTTCTCGGGCATGATGAGCCAGCTCGCCGCGCTGCCCGGCGTGCAGGTGGTCGGCACCATGGACGACGACTCCCACATGGTCGGTCCGTCCGCCGGCTGGCCCTGGACCTGCTACATCCTGGCCGATGTCGACACGCAGGAAACGGTCAAGACCGCCTGCAACCTGTTCCGCACCACGCCGGTGGACGAGCATGCGCTCTGGCGCTATGCGGCCATCGAGGCGCGGATGGGCCGGGCGCTGACCATCCGCGACGACGTCGAGTCGGGCTCCTGACCATGCCTGGATCCACGCCGGCCGAAACGGCCGTGACCGGCACCGGTTCCCGCCCGGCTGCATCCCCGCGTCCGCGCACGACCGTCGCCGGGCTGGAGGCCCGGCTGCGGATCCTGGAAGCCGCCGACTCCGTGCGCTGGGTGATGGGCCGCTACTTCCAGTTGTGCGACGTACCGAATCCCCAGCTGGACCTGGGCGAACTCGGCTCGCTCTTCGAGCCTGACGCCGTTTGGGAGGGAGCCGGCCGGGACTACGCGGACAAGTTCGGCCGGCATACCGGGCGCGAGGCCATCGTGGCCATGCTCGCCGGCTACCTGCCGCCGTCGGAGCATTTCACGGCCAATGCCCATGTCCTGGGGGACGGCCGCATCAACGTCACCGGCAGCACCGCCAACGGTACGTGGGTCATGCAGCAGCTGTCGGTCCATGCCGACGGGAGACGGGAACTGTTGGCCGCCCGGCTGAACGTGGACTTCGCCCTCGACGGCGCCCTGGCCACGATCCGGCGCTTCCGCACCGAAAGGCTCTTCGCCGCGCCGCTGGACGATGCCCCGGCGCCCAACAAGGGTGGGGCGCGAGCGCCCCACCCGCTGACTGCAGCACCATAAAGGAGAACCAGATGACCACGACACCAGTGGAAACCGGCCGCAACTTCGCGGCCCTGGCCGGCACCGACCGCGTGGCCGGACAGCTCTACACCGACCCCGGGATCTTCGAACAGGAGCTGGAGAAGATCTTCTACCGGACCTGGGTATGGGTTGCCCACGAGAGCGAAATCCCCGAGGCCGGCAGCTTCAAGATGGCGACCATCGGCCGCCAGCCGGTTATCGTCAACCGCGACCGCAAGGGCAACTTCAATGTCCTGCTCAACCGCTGCCGGCACCGGGGTGCCAGCGTCTGCGAGGTCCCCAAGGGCAAGGCCAACGGCTTCACCTGCCCCTACCACTCCTGGTCCTACTCCCTGGAGGGCCAGCTGCGCGGCATCCCGTATCCCGAAGGCTATGAAGGCGTCGTGGAGAAGAAGGACATGCCGCTGCAGCGCCTGCGGGTGGAAAGCTATGCCGGCATGATCTTCGCCTCCTTCAACCATGACATCGAACCGCTGGAGGACTTCCTCGGCGACGCGAAGATCTGGATCGACCGGTTCATGAAGCAGGGCGCCGGCTACCCCATCAAGGTCCAGGGCGAGCACCGATTCCGGTTCGACGGGAACTGGAAGATCCAACTGGAAAACACTACCGACGGCTACCACTTCCCGATCGTGCACCGGTCCTGGATGGCTTCGGTGGACGCCGAAACGGCCGACATGCTCTCCTTCATGACCGACGAAAAGGCCGTGACCCACGCGCTAGGCAACGGCCACAGCGTGGCCATCATGGTTCCGGAGCACGTGGACCTGGCCGAAGACGACGGGACCGAGGACCTTCAGGAACGCTTCGGACACATCATCGAGGAACTCTCGCAGACCATGCCGCCGGAGCAGGTGCGCCGGATTGTCCGCTCCATGCACGGGGCCGGCTTCAACCTGAACCTCTTCCCGAACGTGGCCATGTCGATGTCCTTCTTCCGCGTGCTGCGCCCGGTCTCCGTCAACGAGACCGAAATCCAGCACCTGGCCCTGGGGTTGGAGGGGGGACCGGAGAGCGTCAACCGGGAACGGCTGAGGATCCACGAACACTTCCAGGGCCCCTTCGGTTTCGGCACCCCGGATGACTCGGAAGCCTGGGACCGCGTGCAGCGCGGAGCCTACGGGAACCAGGAAATGCCCATCCTGGTCAACCGCGGTCTGGGCCGCGAGGAAATCACCGAAGAGGGCTGGAAGACATCGCATGTCACGGACGAATCCGGCATGCGCGAGGCCTATGCACAGTGGAAAAGGATGATGAGCAATGACTAGCCCGACAACCGTGGCCGGACTGGAAGCGGCCGGCGGCCTTGAACTGGGGCCGGGCAGGCTGGCAGACCCGCGGGTGGCCAAGGCCATTGAATTGGTCTGGCACGAAGCCACCCTGCTGGACGCGAAGGAATATGAGGCCTGGGAGCGGCTCTGGACCGTGGACGGCAAGTACATCATCCCGATCGATCCGGAGACCGAGGACTTCGAGACGCACCTGAACATGGTGTACGACGACGCGCGGATGCGCCGCATGCGCGTGACCCGCCTGGTCGAAGGGTATTCGATGTCTGCGGTGGCTGCCGCCCGCACCGCCCGCACCATTTCCCGGTTCACCGTTGCGGAACTCGATGAAGAATCCGTCACCCTGCGTTCGGCACAGGTGCTGGTGGGCTTCAAGCGCGAGAAGCATCTCCTCCTGGCCGCGGACCTGACCCACCGCATCCGGTTCACGGACGCGGGCGCATTGATCGACCTGAAGGTTGTCCGGCTGGTCAATTCCGACGGCGCGGTCACGGCCTCCGGATTCCTGCTCTAGGAAGGCATGATCATGGCATCCACATCAAGCCCGGCAGTACCTGTGCGGACCGAAGCGGGGGAGCGGCAGGTCGCGGTCGTCACCGGCGCCACCCGCGGCCTGGGCGAAGTCATTGTCCGCACGCTTCACCGTGAAGGCTACCGGGTGCTGGCTACCGGCAGCCGCCTGGCGAAGGTCCAGGAACTGGCCGACGAACTTGACCCGAGCGGTTCCACCGCGGCTGCGGCTGCGGTGGATGTCCGCCGCAAGGGCGACTTCGAAGCCGCGCTCGCGCTCGCCGTCGAACGCTGGGGAGGGGCGCATGTGCTGGTCAACAACGCCGGCCGCTCCCAGGTCCAGCCGGTGATGGACATCAGTCCGGAGGAATTCTCGGCGATCGTGTCGACGAACCTGGACGGGGTGTTCTTCGGCTGCCAGGTGTTCGGCCGGCACTTCGCGGGCCAAGGCTACGGCCGCATCGTCAACATTGGCTCGCTGGCTGGCCAGAACGGCGGCACGGCCACCGGCGCGCACTACGCGGCAGCCAAGGGCGGCGTCGGAACCCTGACCAAGGTGTTCGCGCGGGACCTGGCGGCCGGGGGAGTCACGGTCAACGCCGTCTCGCCCGGGCCGCTGGACCTGCCGGTGGTCTATGAGACCGTCGCGCCGGACAAACTCGAGGGCATCAAGGCCAACATTCCAGTGGGTCAGTTGGGCTCCGCGGAGTTCATCGCCTCCACAGTCGCCCTGCTGGCCTCCCCGGATGCTGCCAGCGTCAACGGAGCCTGCTGGGACATCAACGGCGGGCTGTTCATGCGCTGACCGCCCTGGCGGCGGGCCGGCGGTCCGAGTCCGGAAACTGAAGTAGTAAGGAGCAGGGACATGGGAATGTTCCGCGTGAAGGTATCCGAGATTCTCGAGGAAACCGACCACATCAAATCGTTCAAGCTCGTCCGTGCGGACGGAAAGGGTTTCGACCCCTACCTGGCGGGAGCGCATATCGACATCGTCGGCCCAACGAACGTGGTGCGCCAGTATTCGCTGTGCTGCCCTCCCTATGATTTGGACGCCTATCTAGTGGCGGTCAAACGCGAGACGGAGTCCCGGGGAGGATCGGCCGCGCTGCATGACCAGCTGGACATCGGCAGCGAACTGGAGGTCAGCGCACCGCGGAACCTGATGCAGGTGGCCGAAACGGGCGATCGCCATGTCCTGGTGGCTGCAGGCATCGGCGTGACGCCCATGATCAGCATGGCTTACCAGTTGGAACGGGAAGGCAGGTCGTTCGAACTGCATTACTTTGCCCGTTCCCGGGAATTGGCAGCCTTCACCGAACTGCTCGAGGAACGGTGCGGTTTCGCGGAGAAGGTGCGTTTCCACTTCGGGATTCCGCGCGATGAGCAGCCCGCGGTGCTGCAGGAGATCCTCACGGGCCTGACCGGCGGATCCCACGTCTACACGTGTGGGCCCGAGGGCTTCATGGAGCGCGTGCTCTTCCTGGCCGGGCCGGTGGTCGGCGAAGAGAACGTCCATATCGAGCACTTCCAGGCCGGCGAGCTGGCGGACACTTCGGGCGATACCGGTTTCGAGGTGGAGCTGGACTCCGGGGAGGTCTTCGAGATTCCAGCCGACCGTTCCATCGTCGAGGTGCTGCAGGAGAACGGGGTTCCGGTGGACACCTCCTGCAAGGAAGGGATCTGCGGCACCTGTGTCATGGGTGTGCTGGAAGGCGAACCCGAGCACCGGGACAACTGCCTGTCCGCCAGCGAAAAGAGGGCCAACGACCAGATCGCCACCTGCGTCTCCCGGGCCCGTTCCGCGCGGCTGATCCTGGAACCGTTCTAAACGCCGGCACTTTCCCGGACCAGATCCGGCTGCCGCTACCTGGGACATGCACGTCGGCCGACACCAACTATGCCGAAACCACTAATAGGAGATCAGGAAATGACCACTGAAACCGAAGCCACCGCCGCC
>NZ_JAKLTQ010000023.1 GCF_022012395.1 Arthrobacter hankyongi | reverse complement strand
AACTGTCAACCACCTGCTCTCCGACCTGGGCTCCCTGCCAGCTGCCACACACCCGGAGGAAGAGGAGCTTGTGCAGCTGCTGGACAGACGCGGCATCGAGTACACCACCTGGGACGGCTGGCTGCGGCTGGACGCCCACGAGAAGGAACTCGGCGAGGCCGCCGGCACCATGGAAACCGCCCGCGGGCCCGTGATTCGCGAACGCATCAAGGTGGTGCCGCGTGACCAGATGGTCGCCCTCTCCCGGCCTGCCGGAGCCGCGGCAGCGCAGGCAGGTTCCGCGCTCTCGGCGAGCTATTGCTCCGAACCGCGTTGTCAGTGACACAGACGGTAAACGAGCTTCCCTTGGACGTTGGTTGGCATATGCGTTGTTACCGGTGGCCGGAGCGTAGATGGAAGCCGGGGCCAAGGATGGAGCCGCAATAGCTGATGTCATCCCCGGCTGAATTCATGTCGGCTCGCTCGAAGTGCTAGCGCAGCCAGGACGGGCAGGAGATGGCCGGCCGGGTCGACGTTTTCCCGGCAGGGGAAGTTGAGGGCGCCGGGGACCGACCGGATCCTGCCGTCCCTAGTAACGGCTCCTATTCGGGGCGGCGGCGCCGTGGCCTCGAGGCAGCCGGTGTAGGCGGACATGCCGCCGTCGAGTGCCGCGGCCGCCTGTCCGATCGCCCGCGGCACACAGACGCCCCGGGCGGTGATGACCCCGCCGGTGCCGGCATCGCTGATGCCCGATTCCCTCATGCCCCCGGTCGCAGGCGTCCCGGCCCGAGGAGCCGTCCAGGTAGGTGTGCTTGTACTCCCGGGTCGAAGATCCGCTCGATCGAGCCGGTTGCCGATGTCAGCAGCAGGGTCGCGTGTACATCAGGTCGGGCCTTGCGGCCGAATGCGCATGCTCAGTCGTTGAGCTCGCTGGTGACGATTTCGTACTCTTCGACGTCGAGGACTTCCAAGGTCAGCGCGCTGCTGGCTTCTGAGCGGAGCTTGTTCGCCGTTTCCTTGCTTGCGGCCAGGTGTTCCTCCGTGTCGTATATGGCGATCGAGAGGGACTTGCCGTTCCCCTTTCCGTTCATAAAATAGAAGCCCCGGCATCCCGGGAGTTCCAGCACCCGCCGGACGATATCCGCCGCGGGCCCGCTGGACGTGTCCTGGCTGCCTTGGTATGTGCTGACTCGAGCGAACATTATTGCCTCCAATAATCTGCAGCTGAAGCCTGGCCGCCCCCGCCTTGTCCCAGGTGTCGATGGCATGAGGGAAGACCTGTCGGCCTCGCGGCAGGCTCTCTCGGGTGGTTCGGGCTCCTCCCACCAGTAGGAACCCGGCAGCGCGTGAGCGCAAGAACGGGACCCTACAACATTGCCGTTGCGCCGCCATCGCGAGGCCTGTTTGTGGCCGGACTCCGGATGAGCCGGCCACCGAAGCCCGCCGGCCGCGGTAGCCGCCGTCGAGATGCTCATCGCCCAAAGCTGCGATTCATGCACCATTGGCCTTCCCGCAGCCGGCGGGGACTGCCCGGGTTAGGTCAAAGGTTGCATATGAAAAATGTCTGGCCGGGAGGCCTCTGGCAGTAGTCATAATGGGGTGAGCCGGCTTCGCAGCCAGGCTTAGCGGCAGCAGAATCAACGCACTACCACCTGGGGCCAGACAAATGGCCGAATTATCCGGGTTTCCGGATTCCACCGTCATGAAACGGACAGGGAGTGTACTCATGACCTCGCTATGGCTGGACCGAGACACGATTCTTACCGGCGATGCGTTTGTCCCGGAGGCTGACTTCGACGTCGCCGTCGTCGGGGCCGGCCTCACCGGACTGGCGATCGCCGCGCTGCTCGCTCGGTCCGGTGTGCGGGTCGGGATCCTGGAGGCCAGGACCGTGGGGGCGGGAACCACCGGCAACACCACAGCCAAACTGTCCCTGCTTCAGGGCACTGTGCTGTCAGGGCTGCGCCGGCAGTACTCGCAGAAGGTTGTCAACGCGTACGTTGAAGCAAACCGGGAAGGGCAGGCGTGGCTGCTGCGCCACCTTGAGGAACGAGGCGTCCCCTTCCAGCGCCGGGACGCGTATACGTTCTCCGTGACCGACGGCGGTGCACAGCGGGTGAAGTCCGAACTTTCCGCCTGCCGGGCGGCCGGCCTCGACGTCGAGGAAACCAGTGTCACCGAACTGCCGTTCAACACCCGCCGTACTATCCGGCTCGCCGACCAGGCACAGTTCAATCCCATGGATGTCCTGGAGAGCCTGGCGGCTGATTTCCGTGCCCACGCAGGCGTGCTGATGGAAGGCGTGCGGGTCCGCAA
This sequence comes from Arthrobacter hankyongi, assembly GCF_022012395.1. Classification (GTDB taxonomy): domain Bacteria; phylum Actinomycetota; class Actinomycetes; order Actinomycetales; family Micrococcaceae; genus Crystallibacter; species Crystallibacter hankyongi. The sequence goes on along the minus strand of NZ_JAKLTQ010000023.1, from coordinate 73,680 downwards.
CATTTCCAACGTGACAAAGGACGGCCGTGCAGACATCGTGACCGACGCCGGCATAGTCCACGCGGGCCGGGTGGTGCTGGCCACGGGCATCCCGATCCTGGACAGAGGCCTGTATTTTGCCAAGCTGAAGGCCTCGCAGTCCTATGCGGCGGCATTCAGGGTTCCCGGCCACGTCACGATTCCCTCGGGAATGTACCTTTCGGCTGAGTCTCCGGGCCGCTCGCTGCGGACCTACCCGGCCGGTCGGGAGGAACTGTTGGTGGTGGGCGGCAACGGACACCAAGTGGGTAGGGAACCCTCGCCCCGACGCCGTCTTGATGAATTGCTGGCCTGGGCCCGGCACTATTTCCCCGGCGCGGAGGTGACTCACACGTGGTCGGGCGAGGACTACCAGGCCACCAACCTGATGCCCTTCTTCGGCAAACTGCCCCGCGGCGGCGGCAAAATCTTCTTCGCCACCGGATACAACAAATGGGGCATGAGCAACGCCATCGCCGCAGCATTGGCCATCAGTGCCGAGATCCTCGGCGGACAGCTCCACTGGGCGGACACGATCCAACACCGGATCACCTCGCCTGCAGGAGCAGCCGGTGCGATCTCCCTGAACGCCGGCGTCGCCAAGGCGCTGGCCGAAGGCTGGGCGAAGGCGGAACTGGCCGGGTCCGGGATTGGCGCGGCGCCGCCGGAAGGCGCCGGCATGGTGGTCCGCCAGGGCCGTCGGCCGGCAGCCGTTTCCACTGTCGGCGGCGTTACCTGCCGGCTCTCGGGAGTCTGCACTCACCTGGGCGGCATCCTCAGCTGGAATGATGCGGAGAAGTCCTGGGACTGCCCCTTGCACGGCTCCCGCTTCTCGCCCACAGGCAAGGTCCTGCACGGACCGACCACGAAGGACCTTCCGGCCCTGGAGTAGGACATGTCGGGTTTTCGCAGGAACCGGCGTGGACCGGCACGTCCATCACGCCGAATGGCGGCACGAAATCCTGCCTTTCGACGCCTTCCGAACCAGTCCGCCTACTGCCTGGATGCCGCTGGTGCCGGCATTCACTTCGCTCCGGCGCTCGCGGGGCGCCACATCTTGAGGTCGCAGTATTCCTCGACGAAGGCGCCGAGGCTGCGGTAACCGAAGCTCTTGTAGTCGACCGACGGCCACTTTTGCCGCAGCAGGTTGCCGAGCGCTGAACCATTTATGGCGCCATTGACGCGTAGCGCGGAGTTGCGCGCCACAAGATCTTTGACTGCCTGCCGGTACTCCTCCACGCTTGGGGACCGGTTGGCCGGCTTGACAGCCGTGCCCGATGGCCGTGGCCGGGCGTCCGCAGCGGCGCCGGAAACGTCGAGGACGTGAAATTCGTCGGCTGCGGATTCGAGCAGGGAGTTGGGCTTTCCGGCATTTTCCTGGTTTGTTGTGGCCACAACCACGTACTTGCCCAAGGCATGGAGCCTGCGGATCAGGGGGACGAAGCCACCGTCGCCGCTGACAATGACGAAAACCTCCACGCCGGATGATTCGTAAGCCACCGCCAGCGCGTCGACGACCAACTCCATGTCCGCGGCATTTTTGATGTCCGAACTGAACGAATAGACCTGCACCGGTTCGACGCCGTGCTCCAGCAGCTCCCGGCGGTATGCGGCCATGTCCGGCCGTCCCCAGTTGGCAAAGGCACGTACGGTCGCCGTCAGCGAGCCGATGCCGTTCTTGCGGACGATGCCTTGGATGCTTTTGATGATCGTCCCGACGGGTACAGCCGTGACATCGCGTCCATACCCGCCGAACAGGTTTTCCATGTCCACAAAAATGGCCACATTCCTCTTCGGAGGTGCTCCTGCCGTCATCCCACCGTCCCCCAACGCTGATCTGCAAGTAGTGCGATCCTACAGCGGCGCCGCTGGCTGAACGGACTCGATGACAGGTGGCCTCGGCCCGAAGACGCGCCAGGCCCTGCCACGAACCTGGCCTCTACGAGGTCAAACAGTCCCGGCAATGGCCTCTTCGGGCGCGAAATCCGCCAATGCCGGGGACCAGATGGCCGCCGCGGGGGCACCGCCGTCGGCCTTGTGCCCGGTGGAGAGATGCCGCGGCACGTAGCCGGCCTGGGTCCGGATGCCGGCCGATGCCTTCAGCATGCGACGTCGGTTCCACCGTTTCCGCCACTTCGTGAGCAGGGAGATCGCCACCGGCAGGACGGCGGCCATGACGATCAAGATGATTGCTGCAATGTCCTGGGACATCGGCCGCTCCCTTTCATCGGATGGTGTGACCCATTACACGCGCCCGGCCGGTGGCGGGCCGGTCGACACGCGGGAATTGATCGAGTCTTTACCGATGCTGGTGCGGTGCCGCAGCCAAGCGAAACGCTGGCGGCCCGCCAGATGTCAAGCCGGTCCGCCTACACGAGCGGCCAGGGGTACCGCATCCCGGTGCGGTCCACCGGCAGCACCCCTTCGCGCAGCAGGCGCTGCACGCGTCGCTGCAGCGCGGCGACCTCCGCGTCGTCGAGCAGCTCGGCGACGTCGTCGGGCACGGACCCGGCGAGCTGGCTGATGTCCTCGAGCAGGGGAGCGGGAATGGGTTCGCCCGCGAAGTCCCAGATCACGGTGCGCAGTTTGAAGTCCGCAGAGAAGCACAGCCCGTGGTCGATGCCCCACACATGTCCGTCGAGGTCGCGCAGCACATGCCCGCTCTTGCGGTCGGTGTTGTTGGCGACGCAGTCGAAGAGGGCAATCTGAGCCAAGGCGGCATGGGTCCCGGGAGCCTCCGCGTACAGCGTGAAGTAGTGCTCGTGCTCATCGCCCTCGATGAACCACTGCAGCGATCCGACCCCCAAGGGTGCATCCTCGCGGATCACCGTCGGCGGCACAATGCCCCACTCCAGGTACTCGCTGAGCAGGTAGGCCGCGCGCTCCCGCCGGTACAGCCCGGGCTCGAAATCGTACAGCGGCCGTTCTCCGGCTTCCGGCTTGTAGACCGCCCACCCCGAGTCGTCCCCGTACGAGACTTGGACAAGGAACGTCGCGTTGCTGCTGCGCAGGATGCGTCCAAGCAGTTCGATGCGGCCCTCGGTGAGCAGCGTCAGCTCGCGTCCGGACACCGTCCGCCCCTAGTCACGACGCCCTCAGCCCGCTCAACGGTTCCAGGGAGGAGTTCACCATGAGGACGGCGGGCGCCTGGCCCTCCACATAGGAGATGGCCGAAACCGAGCCCGGGCTGATGGCGATCCGCTGGAAGAGGTCCAGGTGGATACCCAGCGCGTGGGCGACGGCGGCCTTGATCGGGTCCGCGTGGGAGAAACAGACGACGACGCCCCCGGCATGGGCGGTGCACAGTGCCTCAAGGGTGCCGACCATCCGCGCCTGCATCTGCGCGAAGCTCTCCCCGTTCGGGAAGCGGAAGGCCGAGGGGGTGTGCTGTACGGTCTGCCATTGCGGCAGGCCCGCCAGCTCGGCGAGCGCGGCGCCGGTCCAATCGCCGAAATCACATTCGATCAGCCCGGCGTTCTTGTTTACCTCGAGCCCGGTGCCGGCCGCCGCCGGCTGCGCCGTCTCACAGGTGCGCTCCAGCGGCGAGGAGTAGATGCCATCGACCCTAAGACCTGCGAGCCGTTCCGCGACCCGTTCAGCCTGGGCCCGGCCCCGGTCGGACAGATGCAGACCCGGCGCCCGGCCGGGCAGCACCGTGCCCGTGGTGGGCGTCTCCCCGTGCCGCACCAGCAGGAGCAGGGTGCCCGGCGGTGTTGAAGGCGCCGGCAATGTTGCGTCAGTCATCAACAACCAGCGTAGCGGCAGGGGCCCCGCCCGGACTGGGAAGATATTCGATGCTCGATTCACCGCGGGTTCGAGGACTACCGTGGAGGTGTGACTGATCGTCCCGATATCTTCACCGTTGGTGAATTACGTGCAGCCGGCCACGTCCACAAGGACCTGCGCCACGAGGTCCGCGACAACCTGCTCGCGGCGCTCGCCGCGGACCGCGATCCATGGCCCGGCATGTACGGGTTCAGCCGGACCGTCCTTCCCCAGCTCGAGCGCGCCTTGATCGCCGGCCACGACGTCGTCCTGCTTGGCGAGCGGGGACAGGGCAAGACCCGGCTCCTGCGCACCCTGGTCGGGCTGCTCGACGAGTGGTCGCCGGTGATCGAAGGATCGGAACTGAACGAACATCCGTATGAACCGATCACGGAGCAGTCCCGCGCCCGGGTGCTCGCCGAAGGGGACCGGCTGCGCGTGGCATGGCGCCACCGGTCGGAACGATACGTGGAGAAGCTCGCCACTCCGGACACCTCCGTCGCGGACCTGATCGGCGACGTCGACCCGATGCGCGTTGCCGAGGGCCGCCGGCTCGGCGACCCGGATACCATCCACTACGGTCTCGTCCCGCGCTCCAACCGCGGCATCATCGGCATTAACGAACTGCCCGACCTCGCCGAGCGTATCCAGGTCGCGATGCTCAACGTGATGGAGGAGCGCGATATCCAGATCCGCGGCTACGTGCTGCGGCTGCCACTCGACGTCCTTGTCGTCGCGACCGCCAACCCCGAGGACTACACCAACCGCGGCCGGATCATCACGCCCCTGAAGGACCGCTTCGGCGCCGAGATCCGCACACACTACCCGATCGAGCTGGACGACGAGGTCGCCGTCATCCAGCAGGAGGGGCGGCTGGTGGCCGACGTCCCGCCCGTCATCCTCGAGATCCTGGCCCGCTATACCCGTGCCTTGCGGCAGTCCCCGGCGATCAACCAGAATTCCGGGGTGTCGGCGCGGTTTGGCATCGCGGGCGCTGAGACCGTCGCGGCGGCGGCGCTGCGCCGGGCCGCCGTTCGGGGGGAGGATGAGGCGGTCGCCCGGATCGTTGACCTGGAGAGCGCCGTCGAAGTCCTTTCCGGCAAGATCGAGTTCGAGTCCGGCGAGGAGGGGCGCGAACAAGCCATCCTCGACCATCTGGTGCGCACGGCTACGGCCGAAGCTGTGCGGTTGCATTACCGCGGTCTCGACTTCGGTCCGCTCGTGGCGGCGCTCGACGGCCACACGACCGTGACTACCGGGGACGAAGTCACCGCTCGGGAGTTCCTCGAGAACCTCCCGCCGCTTGACGCATCCGGCCTTTACGACGAGATCGGTGCGCGCCTGCACGCGAAAAACGATGGGCAGCGCGCCGCTGCGATCGAACTTGCACTGGAAGGTCTCTACCTCGCCCGGCGGATCTCCAAGGAGTCCGACGAGGGGGAGACGATCTACGGCTAGCGAGTGGGGCGTTCCCGCGGTGTCGGCTCCGCCGCCACAACGGGGCCCTCGCGCCCCACTCTAGGGATAGGGAGAGGCATCATGGCCGCACACAACCGGGCCTCCAGGTACGGCCGGTACACGGGAGGACCCGATCCGCTCGCCCCGCCGGTCGACCTGGCCGAGGCGCTCGACGCGATCGCCGAGGACGTCATGGCAGGCTACTCGCCCCGGCACGCCCTGCAGGAGTTCCTGCGGCGCGGCGGCCGGAACCGGGAAGGGCTTGATGACCTGGCCGGCCGCGTTCAGCAGCGCCGGAATGAACTGCTGAGCCGCCACCGGCTGGACGGCACCCTGAACGAGGTCCGCAAGCTGCTCGACACCGCGGTGCTGGAGGAGCGCAAGCAGCTGGCCCGCGACGCGATGATGGATGACACCGACCGCGCCTTCCGGGAGATGCAGCTGCAGAACCTGCCCGCTTCCACGGCGGCAGCGGTCAACGAGCTCGCTTCCTATGACTGGCAGTCGAGCACCGCCCGCCAGGCTTACGAGCAAATCAAGGACCTGCTGGGCCGCGAGGTCCTTGACCAGCGGTTCGCCGGGATGAAACAAGCGCTCGAGAATGCCACTGACGAAGACCGCGCGGCCGTGAGCCAGATGCTGCGCGACCTTAACGAACTGCTCGACAAGCACCGCCGCGGCGAGGACACCGATGCGGACTTCCAGGAGTTCATGGCGCGGCACGGGCACTTCTTTCCGGAGAATCCACAATCGGTCGAGGAACTGGTCGACGCCCTCGCCCAGCGCGCGGCGGCAGCCCAGCGGCTCCTGCAATCGATGTCGCAGGAGCAGCGCGAGGAGCTGCTGCGTCTTTCGGCCCAGGCATTTGGCTCGTCCGAACTGATGGCCCAGCTCGATCAACTGGACGCAAGCCTGCGCGCCCTGCGCCCGGGCGAGGACTGGACCGGCTCGGAACGCTTCGAGGGCCAGGAAGGGCTCGGGCTGGGCGACGGTACCGGTGTGCTCCAGGATATCGCCGAACTCGACGAACTGGCCGGGCAGCTCTCCCAGTCCTACAACGGTTCACGCTTGGACGATCTGGACCTGGATGCCCTTGCCCGCCAGCTCGGGCAGAATGCCGCCGTGACGGCTCGTACCCTCGCCGAGATCGAGCGGGCGATGCAGGACGGCGGCTACCTGCAGCGCGGTGCCGACGGCGACCTCCGGCTGTCCCCGCAGGCCATGCGGCGGCTCGGAAAGTCGCTGCTGCGGGACACCGCCAGGCAGCTCTCCGGCCGGCAGGGGAGCCGGGATGCGCGAGTCGCCGGTGCTGCCGGCGAGCAGACCGGGGCCAGCCGTCAGTGGCAGTTCGGGGATGCCGAGCCGTGGGACGTCACCCGCACCATGACCAACGCGATCCGCCGCACGGCCGCCGGTGGCGGTGATCCGGGCCGCGGGCTGCGCCTCGGGGCGGGCGACATCGAGGTGGTGGAGACGGAGGCGCGCACCCAGGCCGCCGTCGTCCTGCTCGTCGACGTGTCGTTCTCGATGGCGGCCGAGGGGCGGTGGGTGCCGATGAAACGCACCGCGCTGGCCCTGCACCACCTGGTCTCCACACGGTTCCGCGGGGACCGGCTGCAGCTGATCACGTTCGGCCGCTACGCGCAGTCCATGGACATCGGCGAGCTGACGGCCCTGCCGGCGCTGCGGGAGCAGGGAACCAACCTGCACCACGGCCTGCTGCTGGCCAACCGCTTCTTCCGCCAGCACCCCACCATGCAGCCGGTCCTGCTCGTGGTGACCGACGGCGAACCAACCGCGCACCTGCTGGCGGAGGGCGAGTCCTGGTTCTCCTGGCCGCCGGACCCGGAAACCATCCGCGTGACGGTCGCCGAGCTCGACCGGCTGGGGCGTGCTGGCACGAAGGCCACGTTCTTCCGGCTCGGCGACGACCCGGGCCTGGAGCGGTTCGTCCAGCGCATGGTCCGCCGGATCGATGGCCGGGTGGTCGCGCCCGAGACAGGGGAACTCGGGGCCGCCGTGGTGGGGGAGTACCTCCGCGCCCGTTTCCGCGGCCCCTACGACGACGCCGACTGGGCTCCGTAGCCGGCAGCGCGCCGGGCCCGGCACCGGGGGACGTCCCCTGGCGCCGGCCCCGGCCCCTCTACTTACTGCCCAGGAAGGACCTGTGCAGCCCCCTATCCCCCGATTCCCCCTTCATGGTGCGGGGTCCACGGTGTGGTCCGTCAGCCCGGCATCGACGTGTTGGCGCTGGCCCGCCATCCCGTCCAGGGCGACCAGATTCCGCTGGCGCCTTCCTGGTGGCGGGTGCGCTGGAAGACTTCCTCGTTGCCCGCCTCGGTGTTGACGAGGGTCCGGACGTTATTCAGGGTGACCGAGTGACCGGCACCAACATAGACGTTCGTCCAGTTCGTTCCGCCCAAGTAGTCATTGCCATCGAACGGTGGCGTCCACGAGTCATCGTCTTCCCAGCGCTGCTGCTGGACGTTGAGCCAACGGTTTTGGCTGCAGTACACGTAGACCCGGTAATTGACCAGCATGGTGCCGGACTGGTTGTGCCCGGCGAAGATGGGCTTCAGCGGCGTCACGGTGCACGCGTACTGGGTGACGGCGGCCTGTGCGGGTGCGGCCACCGCGGCGGGAACTGCCACCGCGGACAGTCCCAGCGCTGCCGCGAGGGCGAACTTGGACCGGCGGGAGAGTCGGCGCCGGACGGCAGGCAGGTTTGCGGACATTTCATCCTCCTTGATGGTGGTGCGAGCTGGTTTGGCTTCGCACCTCCATTGAGGACCCGGATGTTTGCAGGCTGCTTGAAGGTCACTTGAGGGGCGGCTTGAAGGGTTCCGGGACGGTGGGCGGCTATGGGTCGACGGCGGCCAGTGCCGCACGTGCGGCGGCGCACCAATATGCTGATTCCGCGCGCTGGGCCACAGCGAAGGCCTGGCGGTAATGTTTGGCAGCCTCGGTCTGCAGGCCCAGCCGCAACGCCAGGTCGCCGGCAATCTGTGCCACCGGCCCATGCGCCACCACTGCAGTGTCAGCACCGGCAAACTCGTCCAAATATGGTTCCAGGGCCTGATAAGCCCATACGATCCTGTTGCGGTCGTCCAGACAGAGTCCAGTGAGGGCACGCCAGGTGCTGGTCAGCAGATAGGAGGCCTCCCGAGGAACCGGCGGAAGCTGTCCGGCGACTTCCCTGGCAGCGTCCGGCTGCCCCGAGCCCAGCAGCGCCTGCGCATAGACTTCGCGCCCCATCACCGGCCAACGTGCGAAAGCCGTTTCGGCCAAATCCAGGATCTCGTTCATCCGGCCCTGGTGCATGGCCAGGCTGATGGTGGTGCCGGCCACCCAGGCTTGGTCCACTTCCCACAGCCGTACCCGTTCACTGAGCCTGGCCGCAGCACGGTAGGCCTCTTCCGCAGCCTCGAAGCGGCCGTTGACCAGATGCCGGAGCCCTTCGTACCAGGCGGCGACAGCCAGTGGGGAGGGCAGCTGGTATTTTTCGGCCAACCGTTTGGTTTCGGCGTGGTGTTGATCGGCCGTCCGGAACGAACCGTGTGCGCTCGCGCACTCGGTCATCATCAGGTGCGCAATCACTTCGGCCGTGACCAGACTGTGCCGTTGGGCCAGCGCCAGGAGCTCCTGCGCCAGGGAGCGACGGAAGGCAAGCTGGCCGGGCAAGTAGGACTGGCGGAACAGTGCTTCGAGGGCCTTGGCGAGCAGCAGCGGATCATCCAGCTCCCTGGCCATCGCGACGGCTGCGGCCGCCGCCTCACGCCCCCGGTCCAGCCCCGACCATTCGAGTTCCAGGGCCAGGCAGGTCAGCAATTGGCAGCGCAAGGCCGAGGTGCGGCTGGGCAGGGCGTCGAGGGTGTGCTCAACCAGGTCGACAACCGGTTGGACCACGGTGCCGTATTCCTGGTTCACCCACAAGCTGGGAACGTCGTAGGAGGTGATGACCCGGGCCGTCAGCTCGCTGTCCGCGAGGACGGCCGCCTCACGAAGAGCCTGGTCCCGGATGTTCCGTGCTTCGGCTGCCTCGCCGCCCAAGGCGATGGCACGCACCAGGCGGATCATGAGTCCCACCCGTTCCCGTGGTCCGCCTGCTGCTGCGGCATCGAAGCAGTCCAGTGCCTGCAGCCAGAGCGTGGCTGCTTCCCGAAAGGCGAACCGCGCCTCGGTCTGTTCTGCGGCCTTCGATGAATACTCCAATCCGGCCAGGGCCAATGATGCTTTGCCGGACCGGACGTAGTGGTAGGCGATGGCGGAGTAGTCATCCGGATGGATGGCCTGGATGGCCTGTCCAATCCGGGCATGCAAGTGGCAGCGTCTCATGCTCGAAATGTCGCTGTTGATGGCTTCCCTGACGATGCCGTGCGCAAATCCCACGCGTCCGGGCTTGGGCTCGATCAGCAGGCCCGCCCGTAGCGCCGTTTCAACAGATTCGAGCAGCGTCTGTTCCGCGGCCCCAGCCAGCGCCTCCAGAACATCGGCGTCGGTTTCCATTCCCATCACGGCCAGCGTGGTCAACAGCGACCGCACATCCTCCGGCAGCCGGGCCAGACGGTGCCGCACAATTTCACGGATTCCCGCGGGAACTTCGGAGAGCGCCGTCCGTCCGCCAAGGGCGTCGAGCAGACTGCCGATCTGGCGCACGTACAAGACGTTGCCGCCGGTCCACCGGTGGATCGCTGCGACCTCATCATCCGAGAGGATCCTGGACGATGTAGTCCGCAGCAATGCGGCCGTTTCCTGGGTGGACAATCCTCCAAGTTCGAATCTCGCCTGGACCACCGGAAGGAGTTTCCGTGCGAGATTCGGCGCACCGGCAAATCCCTCTCCTGTTTGCTGGATGCCTACGAAGAAGACCGGATCATCCGCAAGGTCGAAAACCACGCGGTTCAAAATCGACAGGGTTTCGGTGTCAGCCAAATGAACATCGTCCAGAACAACCAGCACCGGACCGGACGCCGCTACTTCGTGCAGGAACTCGCTGATCCGCCGGTGCAGGCGGAATCTTTGCAGAACCGGATCGATGTCCTGCCCGGTGGCCTGTACATCCGCCGCAAAGATGGATTCGAGGGGTTGACCGAATTCATCCGGGTGGAGATGGTGCAGCTCGTCGACTATGGCAGCCCAGGGAAGGCCGGCCAGCGCACCCTCCTCGGCGTCGCATCGTCCCACCGCCACGAACCATCCTTCCGCCCGCAGGCTTTTGGCGAGTTCCATGACGAGGCGTGTCTTGCCCGTTCCGGTGTGCCCCTCGATCCAGGCCAGGGACGGGACGCTGCGGTGCGCCGACCTGGCAGCTGCCAGCAAATGCTCAAGTTCGGCCGCACGACCCAGAAATGGATCCTGATCGGGGGCAGCCAGCATGCTGTGGCCCGGGATCCGTTCCCCGGCCGCAGCGAAAGCCAGCAAGGGGTGGGCATCGTCCTCGAGCGCAGGGGACTGCGCCAGTACGTCCGCTTCAAGCCGGCGAAGGGCCGGCCCCGGATCGACGCCAAGTTCCTGGGCGAGGACCCGGCGGGCGCTTCGAACGGCGGCCAACGCGTCACCTTGCCGGCCGCCGCGGTAGAGGGCCAGCACCAGCAGTTGCCACGTCGTCTCACGCAGCGGAGACTTCCCCAGGACAGCTTCGAGGCCTGTGACGGCCTCGGAAAACTTTCCCAGGGCCAGCGCGGCAGTTGCGTGCCGTTCCCGCGCCGCGCACCATAAATCATCCAGTCGGGTGATCTCGGCGGCTGCCCATGGTTCGTTGGCAAAATCCGCATAGGCAGGGCCGTGCCAAAGGGCCAGCGCATCGATGAGGTTGCGCCGAACCTGTTCGGCCGGCAGATGATGCGGATCCGCTGCGGCGTAGGCCTGCTCGAATTGCCAGGCATCAACTTGGTCACGGTGCAGGCTCACACGGTAGCCGGTAGGAACGGTGAGCAGAACCGTCCCAGGACCGCGGGTGGCCCGGGACGGTTCCAGGCTGCTGCGCAACCGCGACACATACGTCTGCAAGGTCAGCAATGCCTTGGCAGGGGGCTCGGACCCCCACAGGTCGTCAATCAGACGATCTGCTGATACCGCCGAGCCGCGTGCGATCAAAAGCCGGGCCAGGACCGCGCGCTGGCGCCAGCCGCCCAGCACTATGGTCCGGTTGCCGTCGCCGGCCCTCAACGGACCGAGGACGTCCAGCGTTAACATGACGACATCTGACGGCCTATACCCCGGTGATGTGCCAGATGCGCGCCGTCCCATCCCGGCTGGCGGTGGCGAGCCAGCCGCCATCCGGCCGGAATGACACGGCGGAAACCCATCCATCGTGGTGGACCTGCAGCAGCTGGGCGCCGGTAGCGATATCCCAAAGCCGGGCCGTGCGGTCGCCGCCGCCGGTCGCCAAGCGGGTGCCGCCAGGGCTGAATGCCACCGCCCGGACCGAACTTTCGTGGCGGATCTTCGTCAGCTTCTTTCCGGTCGTAGCGTTCCAAATCCATGCCATCCGGTCATCACTGCCGGCGGCTATGCTTGTGCCGTCTGGGCTGAAGGCCACGCCGGTAGCCATGACATGACGCCCTATGCGCAGTAGCAGGGCGCCGCTATGCATGTTCAGCAGCCGGATATCATCGCCGGCGCTGGCCAGGAAGGATCCATCCGCGTTGAATGCCACGCCGCGGGCGGGATCGTCCTGGCGGACCCGGAGCAGGAGGGCTCCGCTGTGCGAGTCCCAGATGCGGGTCTCTTCGCTAGCCGTGGCGAGCTGGTTTCCGTCCGGGCTGAACGCCAGTCCATTGATCGAGCTGCCATGCTGGAGTTCGAGCAACTGGATGCCGGACCCTGCGTCCCAGATCCGGGCGGTTTCGTCCGAGCTGGCTGTGGCCATGCGGCTTCCCTCGGGGCTGAAAGCCACTGCGTTGACGACGTTGTCATGCCGCACACGGAGCAATTCGCCGCCCGTGGCAGCGTCCCAGATCCGGGCGGTTTCATCCCAGCTGGCTGTGGCCACACAGGTTCCGTCCGGACTGAATGTCACCGAATTGACCGCGCTGGCATGGCGGACCGTCAGCAGGCGGGTGCCGGCCTGCTGGGCCGTGTTTCGTGCGGGGGTTTGGCTGCGGGAGCTCTGAGCGGTATCGCTTCGGGTTTTGGCACCCTGTAACGAAGTCGACGTCGTAAGGATTTCGGTTTCGGGTTGAATTGCGGGATCTGTGGCATTGTCCGCGCCAGCCGCCTGCTTGTACCGCAGTTCCAGGCGGGCCCGGGTGGCCAGTCCGTCCGGGTCGGCTGCGTCAGGTTCCAGTGCCTTCAGCTCCGCAGCCAGGTCCAGCACGGCCTGCCACTCCATGGCCTCGGCGTGTTGCCGCAACGCGGCCTGAAGTGCGGCCATTTGCTGGCGGGATTCGCACGTTCGGCGGCGGTCCGCGGCGTCCGCGAAGTGCGGATCTGCTTCGAGGAGGGCGTACCCGCGTGCGGCTGCGGCCCAGTCGCCGTCATCCTCGGCTTTCCTGGCGTCCTGGTACGTTGCGGAGTGCTCGTGGCGGCGGATAGCGGTATCCCGCAGCAAAGCACCGTCACGGTAGCCCGGATCTGCGGCCAGCAGCTTGTCCAACAGGCCAATGGCGGTTTCGAACTGGTTCTGCTGATGCGCGTTCCTGGCCTGCAAGTAGAGTGTGCGAAGCTGGTCCTGCTCCCGATCCGACTGGACGGGGCCCGGTTTGGGCGAGGCATCGGGCTTCTGCCGCCTTGTGCCTGCTGCGCGGCGCGGCACAGTCAAGGCAAACAGGCTGGCGGCGGTACCGCGCACGTACACTACCGGAGTCACCCATTCCAATGTCGACCCCGAGTTTCCGGTGATTGAGATCCGTCCATTTCGAACCGCCTCATCCACCCGGCGGCCATGGGCAATGGCGGTATAAAAACCCCGGGCAAACGCGATGGCTGCACCATCGCTCACGGTGAACTGCATGGCTGCGACGGCGCTGATCCCGCCGCGTACCAAGGCGGCAGCAGTGCCGGAGAACAGGTCCTCCGTCCCGGCCTGCCCGGTGGAGCAGGAGTTCAGCACGACCAGCCGGGGGATCGGCCTGGCCGCGCTGAGCAGGTATGCGATGCGTGACGCCTCCACCAAAGCGTAGCGGCCGTGGGCATCCACCAGGGCAATCAGGCCTTCATCGCTGCCCAGGTCATAGTCACCGTGCCCGATGAAGTGCAGCACATGCCACGGGCCGGCCAGCAATTGCTCGTGGATCCCATCCCAAGTGGCCTCCGGTGTCCAGACCAGCTCAACCAGCCCGGCGGCGACCGGACCGGCCAGGGCTTCCTCCAAATGTGCCTTTTCGGCTTCCACGTCCAGCGTTTGCAAACCGCGGGGGGATGAAACCACTCCGAGGATGCGCAGCGGAGGGGCGACTTTCAACGGACGGGGGTTGTAGTCAGCCGCCGGAATGCGCCGTACCAGGGGCTCTGTCCGGCACAGGTACGATCCTGTCTCCGGGTCGTACAGCATTTCCCACGGGAGGGCGGCCAACTCCGGCGCCGCCAGGCGCAGGACCAGCCGCAGTTCATCCCCGGCCTGCTGGGCCGCACCCAGACTGGCGCGGTAGGCACCACCGATCGCTCCCGTGAACAAGGCCATGAACAGCTGCTCTCCGGCCTGTCGGACAGGTTCCTCGGACCGGGGAACAGTGCGGCGTGCCGACACTGCGGAAGCCAGTATGGTTCGCTCCAGATCGCTCCGCCGGTTCAGCAGTTCGTCGACATCAAGCCGGAACCTGGCAGATGGTTCTCCACCGGCCCGTGCCCGTATTACCCGTACTGTATATTCGCCCCGCTGCGAACCGGAGCCGATCTCCAGTTCAATGTCCCCGTCCACCACGACCTTCTCACTCATGGGATGCGGCCTGGCCCAGAAGGCCAGTGGGGCGGCACAAAAGTCCTTGTGCCGCTGAGCATGCGCAACAGCTTAAGACTGGCTTACGAAGGCTGCGGCGACAAGGCCACCCACAATTGGCCGGGGCAAGGACGAAGGCACCGCTTGGAAGAGAAAAGCGGTAACGGCAAGGGCGGTATCATCAGGGCTAGCACGACACCGCCGTAAGCCGCTTCCATCCAAGGGGCGTCGTGTGATGGGAGGTTCTGAGCCCATGTGTGAAATTCCTCCGCGCCGATTCAGACCGGCGCTACGACCGGCGCGGATCGTGATGACGGTGGCAGCGCTTGCGGTCATTGTCGCTGGATGGATGCTTTCGGATGGTTTGGGCCTCCTGCTGACGGGCCTAGGCATCGGGGTATTCGTGCTGGCAGTCCTGATCCCTGCCATACGTGAGGTGGAGTTTGGGTTGCCTCCTGGAACGAAGGTTTCTGCCGCCCTCCAGGACCGCCGGGAAGAACTGCAGATGGCGTTCGAAAGCCAGCAGGAGGATCTGGAACGCTGTGCCCACTTACTGTGCACCGATCCTGCAAAGGCTTCCGACATGGTGGAACGGGCGTGGGAACGCGCCGCGGCTGCCTGGCGAGGGCCGGTTACCCCGGAAATCCTGACCTACACGCTCTGCCTGTTGGTCCGGTTTATCGGTTCCCCCGACCGTCTGGAGGACTACAAAGAAGCAATAACTGACGATCCCGCCAGGGCCCCGGTGCTAAGCACGCTGGCGGCGCTGGACCCCACTGCACGGACAGTAGTGGTGCTCCATGAAGTCGCCAACCTGTCTGTTGGGCAGATTGCCCGCATCACAGACAGTCCGTCGGCACAAGTAGTGGCGGCGCTGGACCGGTTCCAGCTGTCTGCCGGCGGGCCGAGCCCGGATTCCATCACGC
Source organism: Arthrobacter hankyongi (assembly GCF_022012395.1). GTDB lineage: Bacteria > Actinomycetota > Actinomycetes > Actinomycetales > Micrococcaceae > Crystallibacter > Crystallibacter hankyongi. Next base: position 58,635 of record NZ_JAKLTQ010000023.1, on the reverse strand, counting down.
CATGAACGCCGACTTCCGCCGTTCCCTGACAGCAACGGCTGATGAGGTACGTTCGCGGGCGCATCCTGCGGATCCCAATGCGGCGATCATGCGCGGCATCGGCCGCTACAGGCGGCGGATCTGGATCGCGTACATTGCCGCCGCTGCGGTGGCAGCGGTGCTGGCCGGATCCCTCTTCCTGACCCGGCAAGTCCTGTCAGATGCGGAACTCACAGCGATCAACGTCCAGCCCAGCCCGGCGGTGCTTCGTCCCAAGGCACAGCTGCAGTTCGCCGCGGAGGGGGCCTACAGCAACGGCGACCGCGGTGTTCGGATTGACTCCGTGGATTGGCAGTCAGACAATCCCGCAGTTGCACGCATCGATGGCAGCGGGCGGGTTTCCGCTCTCCAGCCGGGCACCGCGACGATTACTGCGTCGCAGAAGGGGATCAAGGGGACCGTGAAGCTGACAGTAACCAAGGCGAATCTCCGAAGCATCACGGTCAATCCATCGCCGATAACGTTGAAGCCAGGTGAGCACCGCTCCTTGACCGCCACCGGAAAATACGACGACGGCGCCACCGCAACCCTCGTATCGCCCCCGGTCAAGTGGGAGACCAGCAATAAGGACGTTGCGAGAGTTGACGCTAAGGGACAGCTCTCAGGCGTCAGCCAGGGAACAGCCACCATCACCGCCATCTTTGAGGGCGTCAAGCGGAAGGTGAAACTTTCGGTGACGGAGGCCGGACCGACGCCGGAGACACCTGAGCCGCAGCCAACCCTCGCCAGCATTCGGATCGACGGTCCGCGACAACTGACGGAAGGTGAGCACCAGCCCATTGCCGCCGTCGGTATCTTCAGCGATAAGACAGAGCGCCGCTTGGAATCCCCACCGGTTCAGTGGAGTTCGAGTGACCCGAATATTGCCCGGATTGACGGCGACCAGATTGTCGCCGTCAGCCAAGGGAACATCAGCCTCAAAGCCACCTGGGGCGGTAGCAGCGGAACTCTTGACGTTGCCGTTGGCCCGTCCAGTCCGGGATGCACGCCATCCAGCCTCGACCCCAGCAAATACAACGGGCGCACCTTCGAGGTCGTCAAGGCAGAACTGGAAGCGAATGGTTGGCGCGTCGAGGCCCACGAGCAGTCCGCGGCGGAGGCGCCGGGCGTGGTGCTGGCCGTCAGCGCAAACTGTACGTCGGATGGCGAGGCAGTCGCGACGGTCGTCTATTCCACCGGACCAACAGGGCCTCAGGTGCCAGATGTCATCGGGAAGTCTGTGGCCGATGCTGAAGTTATCATATCCGGTCAGGGCCTGGTACCACTGCGAGGCGAGGACCAGTTCTCTGGGGCGCCCCAAGGTACGGTTGTCGACCAGAATCCGAAGGCAGGTACCGCAGCTCCTCCTCAGAGCACTGTGACCTACTACGTCTCCGCAGGGCCTGGCACTACTACGCCAACCTAAACACCTGCTCGGGAACCGGCCAACGTCTTCGGCAGTGGGCCAGCATGCCGGCGTCGCCCGGGAGACTTTTCGTTGTGAGCGCTGACGGTGTTGCGGTGCCCTGTTCAGCCCGGACAGGGAGGGGCATCATGGTGGCATCTGTCCTGCGCCGGCCGGGTTGGCCGGTAAGGGACGGGCAGCCGGATGACGGAGGTGCATGGTGGATGCTGCCGTGGGCTTGGCGGAGGCGATCGATGCGCTGCGGGAGGAATTGTCCGCTGCCGCGGCACGCAGCGAGGGGCAGGCAATGCGGTTCGGCCTGGAGCCGGTGGAGTTAACGCTCCAGGTGGCGCTGACCAGGACTGCCGCCGGCAAGGTCGCCTGGGTGGTCGTTGACTCCGGTGCCGGGCATCCCGAGGCCGTTACCCAGATGCTGACGCTGAAACTGGTGCCTCTCTGGAAGACAGCGGAGGGGTCCTTGACCACGGACTTCACCATCGCGTCACCGGGCGCCGCCGACGACGGCACCGGACGTGGCCATGATGTCCAGGATTCTCCGGCGGCCCCGGCCGGCGACTATGTCAGGCCTGAACCGGGCGAAGACAAGGCCATGGACCGCGCTCCCCTCGATAGCCCGCCTGTCGTCTTCCGAGGAGGGTTGCTCGGGGCGGAGCAAGAGGAATCTTCGGGTCCGGCCTGGGATGAAGAACCGCAGCGGGACACGTCGTGGTCCGAGCCTGAGGGGCCCGCGGCTCCCGCTGCGAGTGGAGAAGCCGATGACCGACGCTGGGTCAGCGCCGAACTGGAGGACCATGACCCCGCGGCGCCGTTGCTAAGCGGAGAGACGTACACCCTCGCCTTTGGCGTGGATGTGGAGGAGAATCCCCGGGCCGCGGCCAACACCCTTCTGGGTTACACCTTCGCCGCGGGGGAGAACCTGGCTGTGCTCTCCGTCCACGTCGAGAGCGATGACTTTGACATCGGCGATAACAGCCGTCCGCTCCGCCTGCCCCGCAGTGGACCATCGAAGGGCAAGGCGCGCTTCGACATCACCCCGCTCAGGGACGGGCCCTGCGTCGTGACCGCGACCATCCATAAGGAGGGGAATTTCATCCAGGAAATGGAGATCACGTTCCATGTGGGCCTTACCGCCAGGCCCGTGCAGGTCACGGCCCGGGGGCGCCCTTCCCAGGCTGCGTTCGTGCTGCAGCCGCGGGACATCGGGCTGTCCATTGAACCTGCGCCGGGCGGCGGCTTCCGCTGCGACGTCCGGGGAGCGGTGTATGGGCGCGCCCATCTCCCCATCCAGGACGCCGAACTAGCCGATGCGCTCAAGCAGCTGCGGACGGAACTGCTGAAGGTCGTGACCCAGACGGACGACGCTGGCACGCCTGTCTTCCAGCAGCGCCTGGACATCGCTGACGCTGACCGCGATCGTGCCCTGGTGGTCCTGGCGAAGGCGGGGTACGGGCTGTACCGCAAGATCTTCTATCATCCGGCGGCCGATGCCCAGACCAAGCGCATCGGCGACTGGCTGCGCGAGCAGACCGCCCCGGAAAGCGGCGTCACCACCCTCCAGGTGGTCTCGCAGGGCTTTCCCATTCCCTGGGGTCTTCTTTATGTCGCAGACAAATGGGATGAAAACGGTGTCCAATGGGAACGCTTCCTGGGGATGGGCCACGTCATCGAGCAGATTCCCCTGCAGAATGACATGGCCACCCCGGATGGCGTGATTGCCACGGACCGGCCGGATCTGTCACTGAGCGTCAATATTAATGACGAGATCGATACCCAGATGCGTGCGGATTTTGTTGCCCGCCAAGGCCGGTACTGGGCGGACACCTGCCGGTCCCGTGCCGGTATCCGCCTGACCACGCGCAGACTGGGGAACGAGGTCATCAGGGCCTTGCAGAACGAGGCGACCGATGACCAGATCCTGTACCTGTACTGCCATGCCGGGGCTGCCGGCCTCGACGATCCCGGCGGCCCGGACGCCTCTTGGCTCAAGTTCTCCGGCAACGAGAAAGTCCGGCTCGAAGACCTCAACCTGACAGCTCCTACGGATGTCCCGCTGCGCGGCCACCCGCTCATCTTCATCAATGCCTGCGAATCCGCTGAGCTCTCGCCGTTGTTCTATGACGGGTTCGTACCGTATTTCATGGCAAAGGGTGCCCGCGGGGTTATCGGCACCGAATGTAAGACCCCGGCACTTTTTGCGGCCGAATGGGCGAAAAGGTTCTTCGACATGTTCATGGATGGTGTGCCGTTGGGCGAACTGTTCCTGAAGCTGCGGCGGGAGATGTACCTCGACCACGGAAACCCCCTCGGCCTGCTGTACGGCGTGCACTGCGACGGGGACACCTACCTGAAACCGGCTGTGCCGTCGCTGCCAGCCGTTGGGCCGGGGTGAAGCCCGACGGCGGCGAACGGATGTCCCGCCGACGACTCATGAGCTCCGCAACTATCAAAAGGACGGGCAGCTATGACACTCCGCCAGGTACCCGGCACCGACGTGACTTACCATCTGGTGTGCTTTGACAAGGAAGGCAGGGAACGGCCCGAGGGCGCCGGCACACTGGCCAGCAGCACGCTGCGCGCGCTCGCCGCGGTGCAAGGGACGGATGAAAAAATCAGCGATGTATTTTTCCTCAGCCACGGCTGGCAGGGGGATATTCCGGCAGCGATCGACCAGTACGATCGCTGGCTCGGCACCATGGCCGCACGCGCCGAAGACCGCCGCTCCGCCAGGACTCGCCACCCCGGATTCCGTTCTCTGGTTATTGGCTTGCACTGGCCGAGCAAGCCATGGGGAGACGAACGTGTGCCATCCCCGTCCGCCAGCGGTCTGCTCTCCGACGAAGCTGAACCGGCTGCGCCGATGAGCATCGACGAGATGGTGGACGTCAACGCTGAGCGCCTCGCCGATACACCGGCAGCCCGCGCCGCCCTGCACACCATCCTGGAAACCGCCCGGCGTGACGAGGATGCAGACAGCCTTCCCGAAGACGTGCGCCAAGCCTACGAAACGCTGCGCATCGAGGCAGGCCTGACTTCGGACGGGGACATGCTGCCTCCGGCGGCAGGCGGCGTCGAGGCCTGGGACGCCCAAGCGGTCTATCAGCAGCTGCGCCAGGAGCAGGACGGGGAATCCCAGGGTCTGCTCGGCGGCAACGCCGGTGGTGCCGGCGTGTCCAGCAATATCCTCTCGCCGCTGCGGCAGCTCTCGTTCTGGAAAATGAAAGACCGCGGGCGGATCTTCGGTGAGACCGGCGCCGCTGACCTGTTGCGTCTCCTGCAGGAGTCCGCACCGCAAACGACGCGCTTCCACCTGATGGGGCACAGCTTCGGCTGCATCGTGGTCTCCGCCGCCGTGGCAGGAACGGCCCGGAGCAGGCTACTGCGGCCTGTCGACTCACTGGTCCTAGCCCAGGGGGCGCTGTCCTTGTGGGCGTACTCTGCGAACGTTCCCGATTCTCTAGGCAAACCGGGGTACTTCCACCGCATCGTCGACGAAGGCCTGGTCCGGGGGCCGATCGTCACGACGCGGTCCCTCCACGACACGGCCGTCGGCAAATACTATCCGCTGGGGGCCCAGCTGGCCTCCCAGTACCTGCTCGGGGACCTGCCCAAGTACGGCGGCATTGGAACCTACGGCATTCAGGGGCTAAACACGGTCAGCGATGATGTGCCCATGGCCCCGACCGATTTCAATTACGCCTTCCGGCCGGGGCGGATCTACAATCTGGACGCCCGGAACTTCATCTCCCACGGGGACGGGCCCTCCGGCGCCCACAATGACATCGCCCACCCAGAGGTCGCGCACGCCGCGTGGCAGGCCGTCTTGGCCGTACCTGAACAGACTTAATTGCCTTACGTAGACATCCTTGCCGGTGCATCGTCGTGCCGATTCCGGAGCGGAAGTGCTCCACCCAAGCCTTCGACGGCGGCCGCCACCCTTCACGCGTTGCGGGCCATCTCAAGGCAGGGGAGGGAGTATCGCAGCGCCGGGTGCCACGGTGCGGACGACGACGCCGGCTGGCCGTGATTGATAGGCACCTCCGATGCTTGACAGCAGATCAGGAAGCCTTTGCCAAGCGGGCGGTAATGGCGCGGTCAGATGACCAATCCCAGCACTGATCCTTCCCGGATGGTAAGGGCTTCGATCGCCAGATCCTGGAAGATGACGGTGATCAACTACAGGCTCCCGGCGTTGAGATTTCCCTGCTCAGGTCCGCGGTAGCGCCAGCCGAAGACATGAGGATCTCGCCGGGGTCGTTCGCCTGGACGCAGAAATGATGTGCATGTCCCGCCACGAGGTGCCCGGCCTCTGTCGAAGCTAGGTACCGCGCCTCAGGTCGCCGAGCCAGTCCGTGTGCCTACCCTAATCGGGCGGTCCATCAGCGGACTGAAGCTGGCAACGATAGTCCGGCCACGCGATGGATGCTGTCGGATTGCCGTGCAGATGGTTACTAGTGTTCGCTGGAGTGCTTGTTGAAGACGATCCTGCAGTATTTTGCGTCCTCGGGATCGTACTTGCAGCCTTTAAGCGCGGCCTCGCCTGCCAGGCTCGCGTATCTGGCGGCCGCCGAGCCCCAACCGCGGTAAGGCTTTGAAAGGGCGACTGCCAGATACTGGTTGAGGGCGACTCCGGCCGAGACGCAGTCGTAGGCACCATTCGACTGGTAGAGGTTGCATCGGTCGAGGGCGCCCCATTTCGCCTTTTCCGCGTCTGACGACCAGGCGCCGTACCAGTCCTGGGTGGACAGTGAGAAGGCCATGGAGACGTAGCGGTTGGCCTGCGGGACCGGCGCCGCGGACGCCGCCAGGCCGACTGTCGTCAGTGGGGCTGTCAGCAGCAGTGCTGCCAGGGCTAGACGGGGGCGGTTTCTCGTTTTCATGATGGGACTCCTTGGATCCCGCCCCGGTTTGGCGGAGCGGCGAAACAGGTCACCTTGGATCTTGTGAATGTCGGGCCAGAACGGCGGGGCGGGTATCAGCGCCGTCCGCTGTGACACGTGGCCGCGGCGTGCCTGCAACGGTCCTTGCTACAAGCCCTACATCCCGTCCGGGGCTGCGGCCATAATGTCCGGCAACAAAAATCGTTCCGTTCCGTTGTGGGGCCGCAGCGCTCAAGCGCCGAACCGGCACAGTGTTTGAGGCCCTTGGGGGAGGGTCAGCGGATGCCCCTGACCTCGTGAACGGAGTACTCTAACGGCCTCTGCGATGACAGGTACAGCTGATGATCAGTTCCAAGCGACCACCAGGCGGGCGGCCTGGGCAGGCACGGTGGGGTCCATTCCGGTCAGTTCGGTAAACCGCCGCAGCCGGTTCATCAAGGTGTTGCGATGGCAGTACAGGCGGGCCGCGGACTCGGCAATGCTGCCGGTGGACAGGTAGGACTGCACGGCTTCCATCAGGCGCTCCCGCTCCACGCGTCCGCAGCCGGCCAGCGCCGTATCCACCTCCGGCGCGATCGGCAGGCCTGCGGCGGTCAGGCGGAGCCGGGCGATGCGCGGCCAGGCCCGCCCGAGTGTGAGCGCTCCGCCGTCCGCCGGCTGCACCAACTGCGCGAGGTCGCGCGCGATCCTGGCTGCTTCCCAGAGTCCGTCGAGCCCGTCCACGCGCTCGACCTGCCCGCAGTGGAGCCGGCTGATCCGGTCCGCCGCTTCGTGCAGGGGTGAACCGGCGCGTTCATCCAGCGTCCAGAAGGCCACCAGGGCATCCGGCAGTGGGTGGGTGAAGACTTCGGCGCCGCGGCGGGCGGCCTGGGCGACGACGACGCGCAGCGCCGCGGCGTCTTCGGCGGCAGCCACGGCCACGCCGAGCGGCGCCGTCCGGTCCAGTCCGAGCTCGCCGGCGATACGCTCGACCAAGGCAGGCGCCGGTGTCGCCGGGCCGAAGATTGCCGCAACGTAGCCCTGCCGCACCGAGGACGCTTCATGGGCCATGCGCTGGCGCTCGGCCATGTAGGTAACCTGGGTCTGGGCCGCATAGGAGTCCACCACCTGCCACACCGTTTCCGCCCGGTGCACGAGCAGCACCGCATCCTCCGGACCGGCCAGCCCTATCAGTTCGCTCCACAGCACGGTGAAATCCAAGCGGATAGCCGTCATCAGCGACTCCACCGGGATCCCGGCCCGGGCTCGGGAGACGCCCACTTCCAAGGCAATGTTCTGCCGCTCGGCCAGCAACCGATTGTTGTCGGTTCCGGGGCGCAGGCTCTCGATCAGCGCTTGGAACGATGCGGCCCCGGTGCGGCGGATTTCGCTGGCCGGCAGCGCTCCGTCCCGGTAGTCCTCCAGCTGCAACACGCGGTCAAGGAAGGCATCGGTCAGCACGTCCACCGAGAGCCGGTCCAGCAGCTGGTTCCAGCGGGCTACTGCGACTGAGTCGTTAAATCCCTGTTTCTGAAGTGTTTCCACCGTGATCCAACCCCCGATAAATGTGCTTTTGCCCATTCTAGCGGTTGAATTCCGCGAGGATCCGTCAGTGTGTGATGGGCGCCACCCTGCCATGCTGTTGGATATTCACCCGAAGCCACGGCGATCGCCTGACGCCGGCTGGCTACAGCACGAAGTGCGGAGGCAGCATGAGCCAGACCCTGAACCTCGAGGCCGGGGCAACCCGGTCCATCACCGACAAGGAGGCCATGAAGGTCTCCATCGGAGCCCTGATCGGCACCGCCATGGAGTGGTACGACTTCTTCCTCTTCAGCGCGGCCGCCGCCCTGGTCTTCAACGTCCAGTATTTTGCCAATGAGAACGCCACCGCCGCGGCGCTGGCCTCCTTTGCTACCTTCGGCGTGGGCCTGGTGGCCCGTCCGCTGGGCGGCATGATCTTCGGCGCCATGGGCGACAGGATCGGCCGGCGTAAGACGCTGATGGTCACCATCGTGGGCATCGGAGCGGTCACCGGCCTGATCGGCCTGCTGCCGACCTACGCAGCCATCGGCATCGCTGCGCCGGTGCTGCTTGTGCTGCTGCGCGTTGCCCAGGGCCTGTTCGTCGGCGGCGAATGGTCCGGTGCCATGACGATCGTCGTCGAAAACGCTCCGCTCGAGCGCCGCGCCCGCTACGCCGCGCTGCCGCAGGTCGGCTCACCGATCGGCACCATCCTCTCCTCCGGCGGGTTCTTCCTGATGACGCTCTTCTTCTCGCAGGAGAACTTCGACGCATTCGGCTGGCGCATCCCCTTCCTGGCCGCCATTCCGATGCTGCTGATCGCCCTGTACATCCGCAGCCGGCTCGATGAGTCTCCAGTCTTCACCGAGCTGATGGAGCACGACCAGGTGGAGAAGGCTCCGATCCGCACCACCTTGGCCCAGTCCTGGAAGCAGATCATCATCGGCATGGCTGCCGCACTGCTCGGCGTCGGCGGTTTCTACCTGGTCACCGCGTTCGTGGTCTGGTACGGCGTGAACGTCCTGGGCTACTCCTCGCGGCTGATGCTGCTGGGCGGCATGATCGCCGCGATCGTGGAGATTCCGGTGCTGATTGCCGGCGGCCGGCTGGGCGAGCGCTTCGGCGCCAGCCGGGTCATCCTCTGGGGTGGACTGGCCTCGGCCGTCGCCACCCTCCCGTCCTTCCTGCTGATCACCAGCGGAAACGAGGTCCTGGTAGTGGTCGGCATGACGCTGGCCGTGGCAACGCTGTCCTTCCCGTATGCCGCTTCGGGTACCGTGCTTACCGGTCTGTTCCCCGCCCGTACCCGGTACACCGGCGTCGGTTTCGCCCAGAACACCGCCGGCATGCTTTCCGGTTTTGTCCCGCTGCTGGCCACCGGACTGGTCGCTTCGGCCGGAAACCACTGGTGGCCGGCCGCCGCGATGCTGGTGTTCCTGAGTGTCTTCACCGCCGTCGCCGGGGCGGTCGCCCCGCGGCTGAGCGTGAACCTGCCGGGCTTCAAGCACTAGCCAGGACCATCCACATCCGGTGCCGCCGCCGAGCGGCGGCGGCACCGTTCCTCCACCATCGAATCGAAGGAAACCGCAGCCCATGCCCCGCACCGCCGGCCACCTGATCGTCCGCCAGCTAGAGCAGCACGGCGTCCGCCGCGTCTACGCCGTACCCGGGGAGAGCTTCCTCGACGTGCTCGACGGGCTCTATGACTCACCCATCGAAACCGTGGTCTGCCGGCATGAGGGCGGAGCGGGGTTCATGGCGTTGACCGAAGCGCGGCTGACCGGAACGCCGGGGATCGCCATGGTGACCCGCGGGCCCGGCGCCGCCAATGCCATGATCGCCGTGCATACTGCCTGGCAGGACGCCACCCCGCTGGTGCTCTTCGTCGGACTGGTTCCGGTGGCCGACCGGGAGCGGGACGCCTTCCAGGAGTTCAGCCTCTCCGGCTGGTTCTCCACCACGGCCAAGCGGGTGATGGTGCTCGACGACGAACGCCGGGCCGCGGACATGGTCGCCGAAGCGATGCGGCTGGCTGCCAGCGGCCGGCCCGGCCCCGTGGTGGTCGGCCTGCCCGAGGACGTCCTGGTGCGGCCCACCGCTGCCGCACCGGTGACGCCGCATGCACTGCCGTCCACGGCCCCTTCGCCGGCTGCCACGGACAAACTGGCAGACCGGCTGGCCGCCGCCGAGCGGCCGCTGCTGGTGGTTGGCGGCGACGGCTGGTCCGGATCTGCCGCGCGGACATTGGCCGGGTGGGCCGAGCAGGCGCATCTGCCGGTGGCTGCGGACTGGCGGGCGTACGACGCCGTTCCCCACTCCTCGGCTGCCTGGGCCGGCTGGCTCGGCTACGGCCGCGCGGACACCCTTGCCGCCCGGCTGGACGAAGCGGATTTGCTGATCTTCGCCGGCTGCGGCCGCTCCGATGTGCTCAGTGACGGGTATACCCGGGGACTTCAGGCGCCCACCGTCGTCGTGCTGTCCGATCCGGAAGCCGCCACCCACGCCGGCCGGATCGACCAGCACATCCTCGCCGGTCCGGACGCCTTTGCCGCGGCTTTGCCGGAGAGCGGGAAGGCACGGGGCCCCCGTGGACCGGAGTGGATGACGGAGCTGGCAGCCGACCAGCGGCGGTATGCCACTGCCCGCCCGGACTACGGACCCGGTTCCGGCGCCCGCGGCGTCGACCTGGGTGAAGCGTTCGGTGACCTCGAACGCCTGCTGCCGGCAGACAAGATCGTCACCTACGGGGCCGGCAATGCCACCTTGTGGGGACACCGCTACCTCACCCACGCCGGGCCGGGGACGCTGGTGGGACCGCGCAACGGGGCCATGGGCCTGTCCGTTCCCGCGGCCGTGGCCGCCGCGCTCGTGCACCCGGACCGGCAGGTGGTGGCGGTCTGCGGCGACGGGGACTTCCTGATGAACGCCCAGGAACTGGCGACGGCCGCTGCCCAGGGGGCCGCCCCGCTGGTCATCGTGGTGGACAACGGCATCTACGGCACCATCGTGCAGCACCAGCGCGCGCACTATCCGGGGCGTCCGTCCGGGACGGCGATGGTCAATCCGGACTTCGCCGGGTGGATGCGTACCTTCGGCGGGCACGGCGAACGGGTCGAATCCACCGCCGAATTTGTCCCGGCATTGGAGCGTGCGCTGGCCAGCGGGCGCCCGGCCCTGCTGCACCTGCTGCTGGATCCGGAGACCATGCCGCCGGGCACCGCCAACGAAGCGGTCCCCGCGGGCGAGGACGCGCCGGCCACGGTTGTTCCGGCGGGGGCCAGCCGATGAAACTGGACCTGATCCTGCGCGATGCCAACATTCTCACGCTGGAACCGGAACACCCCCGGGCGCACAGTGTCGGCGTGATGCACGGGCGCATCGCCGGTTTCGACGACGACCTGGCCGGCTGCACCGCCACCCGGGACCTTTCCCTTGGCGGGGCAACCGTGGTGCCTGGCTTCATTGACGCGCACTGCCACACCACTTGGTGGGGGCTGGGCCTGTCCGCCGTCGACCTGGAACCGGCCCGCGGGCTCGACGAACTCTACGCCCTGCTGGAGGCCGAGGCACGCCGGCTGGACGCACTGCCCGGCGGGCAGCCGGACGCCTGGATCAACGGCACCGGCTTCAACCACAAGAACCACGGCGGATTGTTCCCGGACATCCGCCGGCTGGACGAGATCACCGGCGACCGCCCGCTCTACCTGCGGCACGTCTCCGGGCACCTGTCCATGACGAACACCGCCACGCTGCGGCTGGCCGGGGTGTTCGAGGACGGCTTCACGAACCCGGTGGGCGGGGCCGTACTGCGCGGAGCCGATGGCTACCCGACCGGCGTCGTCGAGGAATCCGCCCAGGCCCTGATCCAGGACCTGCTGCTGCCGTACCCGGTGGAGCGGATTGTCCAGGCACTGGACGCGGCCACCTCCCGCTACGCCGCCGAGGGCATCACCAGCTTCACCGAAGCCGGAATCGGCGGCGGCTGGATCGGGCACAGCCCGGTGGAGGTCCAGGCCTACCTGGCCGCGCGCCGGACGGGGAAGCTGCACGCCCGCGCCCAGTTAATGCCGGCGCTGGATGCACTGCGTCCGCTGGAAGCCAACGCCCGGGACATGCACGGCACCGGGACCGGCCGCGGCCTGGACTTGGGCGCCGTCGCCGGGTTCGGCGATGAGTGGGTCTCGCTCGGACCCGTCAAGGTGTTCATGGACGGCTCGCTGCTCGGGGCCACCGCAGCGGTGACCGAGGACTACTGCGGGCACCAGCACAACACCGGCTACCTGCTTGATTCCCCCGAGGCCTACCGCGAACGCGTCGACGCCGCCTACCGGGCCGGCTGGCCGATCGCGCTGCATGCCATCGGCGACGCCGCAATCGATCTGGCCATCGAGATCATCACCGCCTGCCAGGACCGTTACGGCCGCAACTTCCTGCCGAACCGGATCGAGCACTTCGGCATCGCCCGCCCGGAGCAGGTGGCCGCCGTCGCCGCCGCCGGGATCGCGGTGACGCCGCAGGCCGCGTTCATCGGTCCACTGGGCGACCAGTTCGCCGCGCTGGTCGGCCCGGCCCGCGAAGGCTGGCTCTACCGCGGGCGCTCGCTGGTGGACGCCGGGGTGCTCCCGGCTGGCTCCTCCGACCTGCCGGTGGCGGACAACAACGTCCGCCGTGCCATGCAGTCCAGTGTGGACCGGCGCACCGACGGGGGACTGGTGCTCGGCGGCGCGGCCGAAGGCCTGACTCCGGAGGAGGCCCTGCGCAGCTACACCGAGTGGGCCGCCATCGCCACCGGGAGCGGCGCCGAGAAAGGCACGCTGCGCCTCGGCAAGCTCGCCGACTTTGCCGTCCTCTCCGGCTCCCCGCTCGACGCGCCGGACATCTGTGCCCTCGACGTCCTGGCGACCATCGTCGGCGGCCGCTTCACCTACAACCAGCTCGATGCCGGCGGCGCCGGCATCCACATCGACCATCTGATCGGAGCACAAGGATGACCAACACCGCCACCACCCGGGCCACCAGCCACCGGAACGACAGCGCCGCCGCCGAACGTGCCGCATTCCTGGCCGACTTCCGCTCGATGAGCAGCTTCGGCGCCACTGCCGGCGGAGGCGTGGACCGGCAGGCCGCCACGGTTGCGGACGGACAGACCCGCAACTGGTTCCGCGGGCTCGTCGAGGGCCACGGCTTCGAGGTCCGCTACGACGCCGTCGGCAACCAGTTCGCGCTGCTCGAACTGGTTCCCGGGGCCCCTTACATTGCCGTCGGGTCGCACCTGGATTCGCAGCCGCTCGGCGGACGTTTCGACGGCGCCTACGGCGTGCTCGCTGCCGCCCATACCGCCATCCGGCTTGCTGCACGGGCCGCCGCCGGCACGCAAGCCCCGAAGTTCAATATCGCCGTCGTCAATTGGTTCAATGAGGAAGGCTGCCGCTTCAAGCCCTCCATGATGGGAAGCTCCGTCTTCACCGGCAAACTGGCCGCAGAGCAGGCGCTGGCCACCACGGACCCGCACGGCATCAGCGTGCGTGAGGCGCTGGAAGCCATCGGGACCATCGGCGATTTCTCGCTGGACGTTGCCGCGTACCTGGAAATCCACATCGAGCAGGGCCGTTCGCTCGAAGACCACGGGCTGACCATCGGACTGGTGGAATCGACCTGGGGTGCCAACAAATACGAGTTCGTGGTCCACGGCGAGCAGGCGCACACCGGCGCCACCGTCATCGCCGACCGGCAGGACGCGCTGCTCGGCGCCTCGCTGCTGGTGGTCGCCGCCCGCGAGATCGCTGATGAGTTCAGCACCCAGGAGCACGCCGTCATTACGTCCTGCGGCGAGTTCACTGTGTTCCCGAATTCGCCCGTGGTCGTGGCCAGCCGGGTGAACCTACTGGTGGATCTCCGCAGCACGGACGCAGAGGTCCTGGCCGCGGCGGACGCGGAGCTGCACCGCCGTGTCAGGGCCATCGAGCAGCGCGCCAAGGTGCGGATCGAGCGCGGCGCCGAGCACATCTGGGCCGCCAAGGCCTACGACGCGGCGGGCATGCAGTTGGCCGCCGAGTGCGCCGAAGAACTGGGCCTGCCGCACGGCGTCGTGCGCACCCTGGCCGGGCACGACTCGACCAACATGAAGGACAAGGTGCCCACCATCATGCTCTTCGTGCCGAGTGTCGAGGGCATCAGCCACAACGAGAAGGAACTGACCAGCGACGAGGACATGCTCGCCGGAGTGGACCTGCTCACCGAATTGCTCGGGCGCGTGCTGGCTGGAGGGTTCGTCGAGGCGTAGGTCCGTGGCGCTTGCTGGGCCGGTGTGACCAATCAGATAGCGATCCGACTGGACAGTACGGTCGGCCTGAATGCTTGAATGGCACGGGGGCAATCGACGCTGACACGGAGCGGCAGGGGCTGGGCCGTCCAGGTTCCGGGCGTTGATCCGTGAGCCGGGCATCCTCGCAGGCCTGCAGGATTGCCGGCCCCCTCGATTCCCTGATCCTTACCGTGCCAGGAGCATATTCATGAGTTCGATGCAGTACGACGACAGCCCCATCCGGACGTTGTCCGGCCCGGTGCGGGTTTTCCGGGACGTGGCGCCCACCCCGCGGACTCCTGCCCCCCAACGGTGGAACCACCCGGTGGGCGTCCTGCTTGCCATGATGGGTCTTGCGGTCCTGATCACCTTCGTCCCGGTCCTGCCGCCCACGTTTGGTTTGTTCACCGGCCTGGCCGGCTTCGTCCTTGCGGTCCTCAGCATGGTCAGTCGTTGGTGGTGGTGGGCCGACAGCCGCGAGCGTGCGGTTGCCGAGGCGGTGTGGGTGGCCAGGCAGTCCGGCTACCGCATCGACGCTGACGGCGGCCAGCTGCGCTGGCTCGATCAGGATGGCAGGGTGAAGCGCGCTGCGGTCGTCCGCGGCGACGGCGGTTGGAACCTGATGCTCTGCCGCCTCGCCGCGTAGGGTATCCGCTGCATCCAGTTGGCCGCCTCCGAGCATCCTCATCCAGGCCACACAGGTATAAAATCCCCCTAGGGATTCGAAGCGCGGCCGGCCCAGCGGAAATGCCGGGACGTCCCCGCCTTGGTTCTCGGCAATACATGTCCTCCTGGCGTCGGTGCTCCGTGCGGCGGCAGGCACAACGGTTCGCTCAGCGAGCAACGCGGCGGGGTCCGTCTCCGGGCTGGCTTCCTCGCATGAAGTCGAGTACTCGTCACGATCGAGGATGATTCGGAGAACCTCGAGGTGCACGTCGTCCGGCTGGAACACCACTTCCGGCCGGCCTCCGGCCGATGGTGCGGGGGTACGGCCTCCTCATAATTGGACATCCCATGCGACCTCTCGTCATTCGCAGTGCCATCGTCGCCTCGCTCGGCGGTCTGATCTTTGGTTTCGACACCGCCGTGATCTCAGGGACCACCACCTACCTGGCCCTGGAGTTCAACCTCAGCCCGGCGGGCCTCGGATTCACCGTGGCCACCGCGCTCATCGGCACCATTCTGGGCGCCCTGACTGCCGGGATACCGGCGGACAGGTACGGACGCAAGAAGATGCTTTTCCTGATCGGCGCGTTGTTCGTGGTCGGTGCAGTGGGCTCTGCGCTGGCGACGAACCAGATCGTGTTCATCATCTTCCGGTTCCTTGGCGGTGTCGGGGTGGGGATGGCCAGCGTGTGCGCCCCGATCTACACGGCCGAGATCTCTCCGGCCGCCCACCGAGGACGTCTGGTGGGCCTGGTGCAGTTCAACATCGTGCTCGGCATCCTGCTGGCGTATCTGTCCAACTTCCTGATCCGGATGGCCCTGCCCGCCGATGTGGCGTGGCGCTGGATGTTCGGTGTGATGGCGATTCCAGCGATCGTCTTCCTGTTGCTGCTGTTCACCGTGCCCGAGACGCCGCGCTGGTTGTTGAGCGCCGGCCAGGATCAGCAGGGAGCCGAGGTCGCGCGCCGGCTGTGCGCCACCCAGGCCGAATTCGACCTGGAGATCAGCGAGCTCCGCGCCTCGCTGGCCGCAGCCGAGAATGCCCCCACGGTCCCGTTCTTCACCGCCCAGCACCGCAGGGTCATCCTGATGGCCGTGGCCATCGCCGCATTCAATCAGTTATCAGGCATCAACGCGATCCTGTACTACGCCCCCGCGGTGCTCATCAAGGCGGGTGCGTCCACGGACGCCGCCTTCCTGATGGCGGTCGCGGTGGGGCTGATGAACCTGGTCGCCACCATGGCTGCGCTGGCGGTTATCGATCGGTTCGGACGGCGCCGGCTGATGCTGGTCGGTTCGATCGGCTACCTGATCAGTCTTGGCTTCCTCGCCGGCGTGATGTTCTATTACGAGCCGGTCTTTACGCCAACCTCCAGCATCCTCGTGCTGGTCGGTCTGCTGGTGTTCATCGCTGCCCACGCCTTCGGCCAGGGCGCAGTGATCTGGGTGTTCATCTCCGAGATCTTCCCCAACCGCATCCGCGGCCGCGGCCAGTCGCTGGGCAGCCTGACCCACTGGGTGTTCGCGGCAATCACCTCCTGGGCGTTCCCTCCGGTGATCGCGATACTGGGCGGCGGCTGGGCCTTCTCGCTCTTCTTCATCTGCATGATCGGGCAGCTCATCTGGGTCCTGAAGGTGATGCCGGAGACCAAGGGCGTGCCGCTGGAGGAGATGGAAGAACAACTCGGACTCTCGCACTGGCGTACCTCCGCCTGAGCGAACCGCAAGGAGGCAAGCCATGAGCGGTCCCAAGGTCCTGTCCCTCGGCGAGGCGCTTGTCGACGTGGTGCACCAGGACGGGAATTCGGCGGAGCACGTCGGAGGCAGCCTGCTCAACGTGGGGTGCGGCCTGGCCCGGCTGGGCCACGATGTCACCATCGGTACCTGGTTTGGCCGTGACGAGAGGGGCGGCCGGATCGTCGAGTGGGCGCGCACCGCGGGCGCACGACTGCACGAAGGCAGCGACGGCGCCGAGCACACCTCGGTGGCCTATGCGACCCTGGACGCCGCAGGCAGCGCCTCCTACGACTTCGACCTGACCTGGAAATTGCCGGCCTTGGCCGACCTCGACGACGTCAACCACCTGCACACCGGAAGCATCGCGGCCACGCTCGAACCGGGCGGCACCCAGGTACTGGAGGCGGTTCGGGCGGCCCGGGACCATGCCACGGTCTCCTACGACCCAAACGCCCGCCCCGCACTGATGCACTCTCCGCAGGCCGTGATGCAGCGCATCGAGGAACTGGTCTCGCTCGCGGACCTGGTCAAGGCGTCCGAGGAAGACATCGAATGGCTCTACGGCGACAAGCCGCTGCAGGCGGTCATGCGGCACTGGCGCGCCCTGGGACCTGCCATGGTCGTCATCACCCGCGGCCCATGGGGAGCGTGGGCGACGCTGGGTTCGGACCGCGACATGCTGGTCGTGGACCAACTGAACGTCAAGGTCGCCGACACCGTCGGCGCCGGCGACTCGTTCATGGCCGGGCTCATCTCCGGGCTGCTGGAAGCCGATCTGCTCGGCGGGGCCCGGCAACGCGGCAGGCTCCGCCAGGCGCGCTGGGCCGATGTCCAGCCGGCCCTCCACCGGGCCGCCGTCACCTCGGGCCTGACAGTCAGCCGGGCCGGGTCCTACGCCCCGGACCGGGCCGAGGTGGAGGCCATGCTCGCCCATCCGCCGGATTTCGACTGAACTGCAGGCGGTGTCATCATGCGGGATAAGGGCAGTGCGAAAGGCGCGATGACGGGCGCCGGCAATGAATCGGTGAATCACCCGTCATCGGCCCGCCGTTGGGTCCACCGTGCAGCCCCCAACATCACCAGGCCCGCGGTCGTCCTGCTGAATGCGTACCAAACCGAATATGCGATCTATGGCACCGTACTCGTGAGCGCCCTGATCGCCATCGGCTGGAAGTACAACACGGACCTGGAAGTGTTCTTGTTCACGCTGGGAACGGTCGTCGTCTTCTGGCTGGCCCACATCTACTCCGGCGTGGTCGCCAGCAACCTGTCAGCAGAACACCGCGGCAAGGCGGTTTGGGCCGCGGTGCTCGCGTCCGCCCGGCATTCCGTGGGCATGATGCTCGCGATGCTCCTGCCAGCCGTGTTCCTGCTGCTGGCAACTGTTGGTGTGCTCGACGAGTACGTCGCCTACTATCTGGCGCTGTGGGTTGGCGTCGTGCTGCTCGCGGTGTTGGGGTGGGTCAACGCTGCCAGGCGCAGCAGCCACTGGACCCTCCGCGTCCTCAGCTCGGCCACTACCTCAGCCTTGGGCCTGGGCATTATCTGGCTCAGTACGCTCGTGCATTGACGCGAGGCCTCTGGCCCGGTCAGGCAGGAACGGGTTGGTCCGGGACCGTGGCAGTCTCCTTGGGGCGCAGGGCCCGCAGGACGAGCTTGCCCAGCTCACCGAGCAGCAGCAGGATTACTGCCGGCAGCAGGCAGACGACCCACTGGGGACCGGTGAGCGGTTCGGTACCGAACAGGTCCTGCAGCACCCGCATCTGGGTGATCAGCATCGAGCCGACGACGGCCCAGGCGAACGCCCAGAGCAGCTTCGGGTTGGACACCGTGGAAGGTCCGAAGGCGCTCTCTTCGGGATAGCGCAGGTTGAGCGCGAGGGCGATGTTCATCAACGCCAGGCCCACCACAGCCATGGTCTGGCCAGTCTCAAGCGAGTCGTAGCTGGTCTTGCCGATCTGCACGAGGAGCAGCGTCGAGGCCGCCATGAACAGACCGGCGACGAACAGGCGCACCATCATCGACCGGACGATGATCGGCTGGTTGAACGGCCGGGGCTTGCGCTCCATGATGCCCGGCGTCGCGAGGTCCAGTCCCATCACAGCGCCAATGGGTGCGACGACCGCCATGTGGATCCACAGCACCTGGGCCGGACTGAGCAGGGCCGTACCGGCGATCGCGAATGCCGAAGATCCGATGAACGCCAGGATGAACATGAACAAGTTGGCGACCTGGATCCGCACGAACTTCTGCAGGTTGTCATAGACCAAACGGCCCTGCTCGACCGCGCTCACGATAGTGGCGAAGTTATCGTCGGCCAGGATCATCTTTGCCGCGCCCTTGGCGACGTCGGTGCCCGTGATGCCCATCGCGATCCCGATGTCGGCTGCGGCGATCGCCGGCGCGTCGTTCACTCCGTCGCCGGTCATCGCGACGATGTTTCCCTTGCGCTTAAGCACCTCGACCAGTCTGACCTTGTGCTCGGGTGCCACCCGGGCGATCACCCCGATGCCGTCGATCTGGACGTCGGCCTCCGCATCACTCATGGCAGCGAACTCGGCGCCCGTCACCGCGCGGCCCTCGATGCCCAGCTCATCGGCGATTGCCGCTGCGGTGATTGCGTGGTCGCCGGTGATCATCCGGACCCGGATGCCGGCACGCTTCGCCTCGGCGATGGCGGCCACCGCCTCGGCACGCGGCGGGTCGACCTCGCCGATCAGCGCGGAGATCTCCAGGTCCTGCATCAGCGCCATGAGGTCAGCCGACGGATCGAAGGTCGCCGGGTCGAACTCCCGTTGCGCCAGCGCAAGCACCCGCCGGCCCGTGCCGGCGATGTGCTCGTTGGCTGCGAGCACCTTCGCCCGCATCTCCTCGGTGAGGGGCTCGGCACGGCCGCCCGGCATCCGGCCGAACGACGATCTGTCGAGCAGCACGTCGGGCGCCCCCTTCACGTAGGCCCTGATCACGGGCCGGCCGTCGGCACCCGGCATCAGATGGAAGGTGGCCATGAACTTGTAATCGGAGTCAAACGGGACCGAGGCCACGCGCGGATTGTTCCTGCGGAACTCCTCGACGTCGACTCCGCCCTTCTGCGCGAGCACGTACAGCGCGCCCTCGGTCGGGTCGCCGACGACTTCGCCGTCCTGGATATCGGAGTCATTGCACAGCGCGCACGAGAACATCACGTAGTCCAGGTCACGCTCGGCGTCGCCGCTCGTGCGTTGGACCTGGCCGTCGAAACTGTAGCCCTCGCCGCTGACTGTATAGCGGTGCTGCACGGTCGCGATCTCGCGCACCGTCATCTGGTTCAGGGTCAGGGTACCGGTCTTGTCGGAGTTGATCGCCGAGGTGGAACCCAGCGTCTCGACCGCCGGCAGGACCTTCATGATGGCGTTCTTCCGGGCCATGTTTATCGAGCCAACGGACAGGATCGTGGTGACGACGGCGGGCAGCGCATCGGGGATCGAGCCGACGGCCAGCGCCACGCCGATTCCGAAGAGCACGGCGAAGGATTCGCCCTGGGCCAGGCCCATGACCACGATCGCGGCGAAGGCGAAGAGGGCCGCGATGATGATGAAGATGGTGAGCCGGTCGACCTGCTTGGTCAGCGGGGTCTTCTCCGCCTTCTGCCCGGCCAGCATGCCGGCGATGTGGCCGACCTCCGACCCCATGCCTGTGGTGGTGACGAGGATCTCGCCATGGCCCCGGGTCACATTGGTATTCATGAACGCCATGTTGAGCCGGTCGCCGAGGGCTACATCGGCGCGGGCGACGGGCTCGGTGTCCTTCTCTACCGCAACGCTCTCGCCCGTCAGGGCGCCCTCCTCGATCTGCAGGGTTGCCGCCAGGATGACCCGGCCGTCGGCGGGGACGCGGTCGCCGGCGTCGACCACCACAATGTCGCCGGGCACGATTTGCTCGGCTCCGACCTCCATGATGCCGCCGTCGCGGCGCACCTTGGCCACCGACTTCATCATCTTCGCCAAGGACGCCGCTGCCGCTTCGGCCTTGCCTTCCTGGTGATAGCCCAGCCATGCGTTGAACAGCGTCAGCAGCGCGAGCCCCACGGCCGTGCCGTATTCCTGGATCAGCAGGCTGACCACCGCGGCGACCACGAGCACGATCTGCATGTAATCCAGGTAATGCTTGAAGAACCGTTTCCAGACCGGCTCCCGCTTGGCCGCGGCCAGAACGTTCGGACCGTGCTGCTGCAGCCTCTGCTGTGCCTCGGCTGCGCTGAGTCCCTGCACCGGGTCCACGCCCAGGCTGCTGGCAACGGCTTCGGGCGCAAGGGTGTACCAGGCCACGTCTGCGGCGGCTTGGTCCGCCACCGCCGAGGCTTTGGCCTTGTCGTTCATGACTTCCTCCTCATCCTGGGGCACCGCTCCGAACGGTGCGGCGGTTCGATGTCGGGTCGCCGGGTCTTCTCCTGGGCGCTGGCTTGGACCGGCGGAGCCACCCGGAGGAAATACGAGGTCGGATCGGGCGTGCGGAACCCGATCCGCGCTTGATCGTGGCGGCCCCGCGGCATGGTTTTGGTCCCGACCTGTCTGTCGGCGCCTTTCGTCTTGCCCACGAGCGGCCTCCTCGTCGACTACATCCGAGGTCGAATCAAGCAGCCGCACCACGTCATCCGAGCGGACCGACTCTTTCGTCCGTGGAATGGGGAAGAGCCTACGTACTCTCGTACGGCGTCGTGCCACTTTCAGTGTTGCCACCGGCCGCAGCCAGGTCAACCGAAGAAGGCGGAAAGCGCAGCGGTATTCAGTCGGGGCGGCAGCGGTGAACTCCGTGGAATGCAGCGTCCGCCGGTTAGCCGGACGTTTCGTCACGCCCCTTCGCTGCCGCTGCCTGCTCCGCCTTCACGGCCCGGTAGATATTGCCGTGGATCATCTCTGCGCCAAGGAGCTCGATCACCCCGTCCCTGCCCAAGGTCGCCCGCACCGCGGGCTTAAGCCGGGCGATTCGCAGGTTGACGCCGGACTCCCGGGCAAGCTGCACGATGTCCGTCATCTTGGCTGCGCCTTGGGAGTCGACGAAATTGATCCCCTCGCAGTCGAGCACGATGCCGGTGAGGTCCGGCGTCGAGTGGATGACCTCACGCAGACGGTCCTCCAACGCGTCGGCGGTGGCGAAGAAGAGGCCGCCGTCGAGGCGGATCACGGCCACGCCTGGAAACACCTCGTCGCCGGGATGCTCATCGGTTTCACGGAAGACCTGGGTTCCCGGTTCGCGGCCGAGGGCCGGCATGTCCGGGTGGGTGGCCACCCAGACCAGCCAGAGGAGCGAGAGCCCGATCCCGATGGCAACGCCCGCGAGCACACCGAAGACGAGCGTGCCAAGGATGGCTGCAACCGCTACCCAGAAGTCGAACCTCTGCACCCGGGCAAGCCGCCGCATCTCGTGCACGTTCATCATGCCCATGACAACGGCTTCGATGATCAGGGCCGCCAGGACCGGCTTGGGCAGGTTCGAGAAGAGCGGCGCCAGGACGAGCAGCGTGAGTAGAACGGTGACACCCGAGGTGATGGAGGCCAGGCCGGTCTTCGCCCCGGAGTGGTCGTTCAGCGAACTCGCGGACAGACTCGTCGAGACCGGCATCCCCTGAAATACTCCTGCGGCCGTATTGGCGAACGACTGGGCCGTTGACTCCTGGTTGATGTCGATCTGGTAGCGGTGCTTGGCCGCGAACGCCCGTGCGTCACCGGCGGTTTGGGAGAAGCCGATCAGGACCAGCGCCACCGCCGCCAGGGCCACCGTGCCCGCGTGGTCCCACAACAGCCGGCCGTCCGGAATCGCCAGCGATGGCAGCCCCCTGGGCACATCACCGACCAGCGCCACCCCCTTGGCCCCGAGATCGAACAACGCCGCAGACAGCAATCCACCCACGACCAGGACCAGGGCGCCGGGGACTCTGGGCGCGATCGCCCTCAACCCGAAAACGACGACCAGCGCGATGACGCCCACGATCACGGTCGCCTGCTGCGCCTCACCCAAGGTCCCGAGCCAGGACCGCAGTTCCTGGATCGGATTGGAGCCGGTGACCTCGGTACCGGTCAGCTTCGGGAGCTCGCCAATGACCACGTCGATCGCTGCGCCGAAGAGGAATCCGGTCACTACGGCCCGGGAGAGGAACTGCGCAATCCAGCCCATCTTGAAGACGGCAAGAAGAAGGAAAAGTATCCCTGACGCGAGCGTGATCCCGGCAACGAACGAGGCGACATCGTGCTCGCTGGTGATGCCTGCTGCGAGCACGGCACTCGCGGCCACTGCCGCCAGGCCTGAGCTCGGACCCATCGAAATCTGCCGGCAGGTGCCGAAGATCCCGTACACGATGGCGCCGGCAGCAGCCGCATACAGGCCGTTCTGGAGCGGAATCCCGGCAATGCCGGCATACCCCAGGTTCTTCGGAACGATCAGGGCCGCGACGGTGGCCCCGGCGATCAGGTCGCTCCGCAGCCACACGCGGCTATAGGAACGGAACTGGCCGGCGAGGGGCACAAAGGCCGCGCTCCGTCGCTGCGACTTTTTCATGCCCTAGTCATACTCTCCGGCAAGGTTGTTCTACCAGAGTCCCTCATTCACTGGTTGTCCCGCTCCGGAGCGCATGTGTCCGGCCTCGGCGCCGTGTTGGAGCTTGCCGGCCGGTGCAGCGCTCAGGTGGCGGGCATCGCCGTCCGGACGGCGTCCTCGGGCTCGGGGTCGATATAGGTGATGCGGCGTGGCGGGGGCGCCAGCCTGGCTTTGAGCTGCTGGTTCTCTGCCTCCAGGGCTTCGGCATGGTCGCAGAGGTCCAGGATGATCGTGGGGTCTTCCGCGAGCAGGCGCGGTGCGGTACGGCGGATTCGTTGGGTCAGGGCGCTCATGGTTTCTCCAAGGAATAGGAGCGAGTGGCGATGGTGGGGCGGGTCCGGACTGGCTCTGTTGCTGCGTCCCGGCCGGTATTCACGGGTGCTGTCGGCTCAGTCTCCGGAGGAAGCGGCTGCGATTGCCGCTGCCTCTACGATGCCGCCTCGAGGTGATTGCAGTCCAGACCGGCGGGCAGTGAATTGGGTCACAGGGCTGATGCACCCCGGTGGCCGCAGTGATTCCTGCGGACGGACCCTTGCCCTGCGGCCGCCTTAGGGTGTCGAATCTGATAACAACGGCGGGGACGATGGCGACGATGCCAGGAGGTATTCATGTCGGTGAAAGGCGCGGGTGGACCGGGGAAGGGTCCGGGCCGGGGAGGTTCTGATCCGAGACGGGCCGAGGCGTCTGCCGGGGCACCGGTCGACCAGCCGGACAAGATCCGCAACGTCGCCCTGGTGGGCCGCTCCGGCGCGGGCAAGACGACGCTGGTCGAGGCGCTGCTGGCCGCCACCGGCGCCATCGGGCGCATGGGATCGGTTGCCGACGGGACCACGGTGAGCGATTCGGATCCGTCCGAAATCAGGCAGCATCGTTCCGTGACGCTCTCGGTGGTCCCGCTGGCGCTCGACGACGTCAAGGTGAACCTGCTGGACACTCCCGGCTATGCGGACTTCACCGGTGAGCTGCGGGCTGGGCTGCGCGCCGCGGACGCGGCGCTGTTCGTGGTCTCCGCCGTCGACGGCGTCGACGCGGCGACCACCGCGCTGTGGGGCGAGTGCGAGCGGGTCGCGATGCCGCGCGCGGTGGTGATCAGCCGGCTGGACCATCCGCGGGCGGATTACGACGGCGTCCTGGCCGCCTGCCGGCGGGCCTTCGGCGACTCGGTGCTGCCGCTCTACCTCCCGGTGCGCACCGGCGGGGCCGTGACGGGGCTGCTGGGCCTGCTGTCGGGGACGGTATCGGACTACGCCGAAGGGGATCCGCAGCCGGCCGTGCGGCAGGCCGACGACGGCGAAATGGCCGCCGCTCAGTCCGCCCGGGGCGCGCTCATCGAAGGGATCATCGCCGAGAGCGAAGACGAGACGCTGATGGACCGCTACCTCGGGGGCGAGCAGATCGCCTTCGACGTGCTGGTCGGCGACCTGGAGACCGCCGTCAGCCGCGGTTCCTTCTTCCCGGTGCTGGCCACGTCGGCGGAGGCCGGCGTCGGCATGGCCGAACTGCTGCAGATGCTCACCCGGGCGTTCCCGTCACCGCTCGAGCGCGAACTGCCGGAAGTGGCGGGGATCGACGGCACCCCTGCCGGGCAGCTGGCCTGCGATCCGGAAGGACCGCTGGCCGCCGAGGTGGTGCGCACTACCGTCGACCCGTTCCTGGGCCGGGTCTGCCTGGTCCGGGTGTTCTCCGGCACCCTGCGTGACGATGCCGCCATCCACGTGGGCGGACACGGGCTGGCGGACCGGGGCCATCCGGACCACGACAGCGACGAGCGCATCACCCACCTGCATTCCCCGCTGGGCTCCGGCCTGCGGCCGGTCCCGTACTGCGTTGCGGGGGACATCTGTGCCATCACCAAACTGGCCAGTGCCGAGACCGGGGACACCGTGTCGTCGCGGGAGGCACCGTTGCTGATCGAGGCCTGGGAGATGCCCGAACCGCTGATGCCGGTCGCCGTCGAGGCCGCTTCGCACGGCGATGAAGACGCGCTGGCCAGGAACCTGTCCAGGGTGGCCGCCGGGGACCCGACGCTGCGGGTGGAGCGCAATGCCGAAACCCACCAGTTGATCCTTTGGTGCATGGGCGAGGCCCACGCCGAAGTGGTGCTGGACCGGCTGCGGGACCAGGGCGTGAAGCTGCAGACCGTCGAGGTGGTGACGCCGCTGCGGGAGACGTTCGCCGCCGGTGCGGCCGGCCATGGGCGGTACGTCAAGCAGTCCGGAGGCCACGGCCAGTACGCCATCTGCGACATCGAGGTCGAACCGCTCGGGCGCGGGGCGGGGTTCGAGTTCGTCGACAAGATTGTCGGCGGAGTGATCCCCGGGCCGTTCATCCTTTCGGTCGAGAAGGGCGTCAGGGCGCAGATGCAGAAGGGCGTCGCGTCGGGCTTTCCGGTCGTGGATATCCGGGTGACGCTGGTGGGCGGCAAGACCCACAGCGTGGATTCATCCGATGCGGCGTTCCAGTCGGCCGGGGCACTGGCCTTGCGGGAGGCGGCCTCCGGGGCGCGCATCCAGCTGCTCGAACCTGTCGCGGCGGTGACCATCAGCGTCCCGGACGAGTATGTCGGGGCGGTGATGAGCGATCTGTCCTCCCGCCGGGGGCGCCTGACCGGGACCGCTCCGGTCGACGGGGACCGTACCGAGATCAGCGCCGAAGTTCCGGAGGCAGAGCTGCTGCGGTACGCCGTCCAGCTGCGGGCGCTGACCGCCGGTACCGGCCGCTTCCGCCGCAACTACCTCAGGCACGAGCCGGTTCCCTCGAACGCGGCCCCGGCCGCCGCCAACGCGTGAGTCCGCCGAAGCCCACCATGGACCAGATGCCGGAGGGTGCCGGTCAGCCGAGCAGGTCGTCCACGTAGCACCAGCGCCAGGACTCGCCGGGTTCGATACTGCGCATCACCGGGTGGCCCGATTCGTGGAAGTGCCGGGTGGCATGCAGGCCGGGGGAGGAATCGCAGCAGCCGACGTTGCCGCAGTCCAGGCAGAGGCGCAGGTGTACCGGCGTGGTGCCCTCCCGCACGCAGTCCTGGCACTGAGGGGAAGCCGGAACCGGCTTGGCGGAGGCCTGCTGCAAGTGCCAGCAGCCGCCGGCCAGGCTCGGGGGAGCGGCCAGCGACGCACCGCTGCGGATGCCGCCGTCGAGCGCGGCGTCGATCATGGATTCCTCGACGTCGAGCCGTTCCAGCACCTCGTCCACCACCTCGGCCGGGTAGGCGCCGGTGCGCCTCAAGTCCAGGACCTCGGCGCGTTCGGCGTCCAGCATGGCGGCCCGGAGCTGGGCATAGCGGCGGCTGGGGGTGCGGGTTTCGTCTTCCGGACGGCCGAGGCGCTCCCACGCGGCCAGGCTGCGTTCCTCGGTCCGGCGCTGCAGCATGGCCAGGACTTCCGGCGGGTCCTCGGGCACGGTCATGGTTTGGAGCCGCTCGATGCCGGCCGCCGTGGAGCGCTGCAGCAGGGTTGCCTGGACCAGTGCATCCTCCAGCGGGTCCGGGCCGCGCAGTCCCAGCCTGCGCACCAGCCACGGCAGGCTGAATCCCTGGAGGACCAGGGTGCCGGCCACCACGACCAGGGCGGCGAGGACGAGGACCGGCCGGTGGGGCAGGTCCGGCGGCAGGACCAGCGCCGCGGCCAGCGTGACCACGCCGCGCATGCCGGCCCAGGATACGACCGCCGGCACCCGCCAGGACGGCGCCGGGTCCGCCCTGCCGACGGCCGGAATGAGCCGCGGAAGGTAGGTCGCGGGAAAGACCCACACCGGACGCAGCACCAGGACGGCCAGCAGGATCGCAGCGCACGTCCACCCGGCCCCTGCCGGGCCGAGCGGGTCCGACCAGGCGGCATCGATGATGGACCGGACCTGCAGGCCGATCAGCAGGAAGACCGCATTCTCCAGCAGGAACTGGACCGTCGCCCAGTTGCTGCGCTGGCTCAGCCGGGAAGCGCCACCGGGCATGGCGGGCGTCCGGGTGCCGATCACCAGGCCGGCGACGACGACGGCGAGCACGCCGGAGGCGTGGATGGCTTCGGCAGGAATGAATGCCACGAACGGAGCGGCCAGGGACAGGGAGGTGTTGATGGCCACGTCGCGCACCTTGCGTCGGATACGCAGCAGCAGCCAGGCTGCCGCCGCACCGCAGGCGACTCCGCCGGCGACGGCCAGCACGAACGCGGCGGCGACCTCGGCCACGGCGACGCTGCCGGCGATGGCGGCAATCGAGGCCCTGAGCAGGACCAGTGCGGTCGCATCGTTGACCAGGGACTCGCCTTCCAGGATGGCCACGATCCGGCGCGGCATGCCCACCCGCCGGGCAATCGACGTGGCAGCGACCGCGTCCGGCGGCGCCACCACGGCGCCGAGGGCGAAGGCGGCGCCCAGGGGAATGTCCGGCAGCAGCCACCAGACCACCAGCCCGACGGCGATGGTGCCGAAGACCACGTAGCCCACGGAGAGCAGCGCGATCGAGCGCTTGTTGGCTTGGAACTCCACCACCGACGTGCGCAGTGCCGCTGCATAGAGCAGCGGCGGAAGGATGCCGATCAGGACCAGCTCGGGAATCAGGGCCACCGGGGGGATGAAGGGCAGGTATGAACCGGCGATTCCGGCCAGCACCAGCAGCAGCGGAACGGAGATGTTGAAGCGGCGGCCCAGGGCACTGCCGGCGCAGACCACCACGACCAGGACCACCAGCCCGACGGCGACTTCCATCCCTCCATTCTGGCAGGAGTCCTGCGCCGGGGGTCAGCCGTTCCTGCGCAGGAATGTCGAAACCCGTTCCGCCAGCGATGCCCCCACTTCCTGAGCCCCGAGCTTCACACCCGCGACGGCGAAGGAATGGTCGCCACCCTCGCGCCATTCCAGGGCCGCGTTCGGGCCGATGCGGGCGACCACGCTCTCGAGCAGGGCTGGGGTCGCGAACGGATCCCGTGTGCCTTGGAGGAAGAGCATGGGCAGCCTCAGCCCGTAAAGGTGTTCATCGCGGAGCTTCTCCGGCTTGCCCGGAGGGTGCAGCGGGTAGCCGAGGTAAACCAGCCCGGCCGCGGGCATACCCTCTGCCACCGCCATCGAGGCCATGCGTCCGCCGAAGGATTTTCCGGCGGCCCAGACGGGTCCGCCGCCTGCCCGGGTTATGGCGGCGTCCATTGCCGCGCGCCAGGCGGAAATGGCTGCCGGTGGCCGGTCGGGAAACTTCCTGCCCGCTTCGCGGTACGGGAAGTTGAAGCGGAGGGTGGCCACGCCGTCGTCGTTCAGGGCCCGGGCGAAGCCGGCCAGGAACGGATGGTCCATGCCGGCTCCGGCTCCATGGGCTACTACCAGCGTGGCGAACGGACAGTCCGGCCGGGCATAGACGCCGGACACCGCGGTGACGCCGACGGTGATGGTAACGGGTGACTCGCTGGCAGGCATGTATCAATCATGCCCGGACCGCTAGGATGCACGGTCATGACCTACATCAGGCAACTGGGCGAGGTCGGCCGCGGCGACCTCGCGCTGGCTGGCGGCAAGGGCGCCAACCTGGGCGAACTGGTGCAGGCGGGGCTGCCGGTACCGGCGGGCTTCGTGCTGCT
This sequence comes from Arthrobacter hankyongi, assembly GCF_022012395.1. Taxonomy (GTDB): domain Bacteria; phylum Actinomycetota; class Actinomycetes; order Actinomycetales; family Micrococcaceae; genus Crystallibacter; species Crystallibacter hankyongi. The sequence continues at coordinate 29,967 of NZ_JAKLTQ010000023.1, read as the reverse complement.
CACTACCGCCTACGAGGCCTTTATCGAGGCGAACGGGATCGCGGCGCAGATCCTCGAGCTCGCGGCGCTCCCGCACGGCGCCGCGCTACAGGACTATGAGCAGGCCGCGCTGCGGATCCGGGAGCTGTTCACCGGAGGCAGGCTGCCCGCGGACGTCGACGTGGCACTGCGCGCAGCCTATCGCGGGCTGGGCGGGGAGGGCGCCGCGGTGGCGGTGCGCTCGTCTGCCACCGCCGAGGATCTGGCCTCCGCCAGCTCCGCCGGCCAGCAGGACACGTACCTGAATATCCGCGGGGCCGAGGCCTTGGCGGCGGCGGTCACTGCTTGCTGGGCGTCCCTGTGGACCGCCCGGGCGATGGCCTACCGTGCCCGCGCGGGCATCGACCCGGCCGCGGTGCGCCTGGCCGTTGTCGTGCAGGACATGGTCGACGCCGAGGCTGCCGGGGTGATGTTCACCGCCAATCCCGCGAACGGGCGCCCCGACCAACTGGTCATCAGCGCGGCGTGGGGGCTGGGGGAGTCGGTGGTGGGCGGTTCGGTGACCCCCGACGATATCGTCGTCGAGGCCGGTACGGGCCGCATCCTCTCGCGGCACACCGGCGACAAGCAGGTGATGACGGTCCGCGTCGAACGCGGCACCGCCGAGCAGCCGGTGCCGGGCGAACGCCGCCGGCAGCCGGTGCTGGACGATACTGCGGCGGCCGTCCTGGCGCGCCTGGGCGAACAAGCTGCCGGCCGGTTCCAAGCTCCGCAGGATATCGAGTGGGCGCTGGCCGGCGGAACCTTCTGCCTGCTCCAGTCCCGGCCGGTCACCGCGCTGCGCGCGCCCAGCGGAGAGGTTCCCACCGAGTGGCCGGTCCCGTATCCGAAGGGGATGTATTTCCGTGCGAGCATTGTCGAACAGCTCCCGGACCCGCTCTCGCCGCTGTTCGCCGACCTGATCGAGGGTTCCGTGATCCGGTCCCTGCGCGCCCTGATGACGCGGTCCTTCGGCGGCAAGCCCCTGCATGAAGGCGATCTGGGATTCCCCACGGTCAACGGGTATGCCTACTACTTCTACAGCACCACCGGGATGCTGCGCATGCTGGGCAAAACGCTGCCGGCGGTCCGCGCGCTGGCTCGCGGGGACGCGCAGCTGGGCATCGCGGGCTGGCGGGACTACGCCCATCCGCGCTACGAGCAGCAGGTTGCGGGCTGGGCCGCGCAACCGGCAGGGGACCTGTCCGGGTCCCGGCTGCTTGAGGGTGTCTCGGCCCTGCTGGACGCCGGCACCGCGTACTACACCGCGGTGCAGTCGGTCATCCCGGCCGCGGCCACCAGCGAGACCTGCTTCCGGCAGTACTACGACCGCTGCGTCCGGCGCGAGGGCGACCCGCCCGCGCAGACCTTCCTGCTCGGTTTTGACAGCGAGCCCATCCGCGCCGAGAAGTCCCTGTTCAGCCTGGCGGCGTGGACCCGGGACCAGCCGCGGCTGGCCGAGGCTCTTCGGGACATGCCGGCGGCCGCGCTCGCCGACGTGCTGCGCGGCGGCACAGTGCCGGACGGGCCGGAGCTGGAATGGCGGCAGTGGCGGGAGCGGTTCGTCCGGCACCTGGACCGCTTCGGCCACGCCGTTTACAACCTGGACTTCCTTACCCCGGTGCCTGCCGACGATCCGGCGCCGCTACTGGCGACCTTCAAGTACTACTTGGATGGACTCGGCAGCAACCCGCACCTGCGCCAGCAGCGCTCGGCCGACCGCCGCGAGGAGGCCACCCGGGACGTGCTGGCCCGGCTGGGGCCGGCACGGCGGGCGGCGTTCACCAGGCTGCTGCGCTGGGCCCAGTCCGCCGCCCCGGTGCGCGAGGACGCGCTGGCCGACATCGGCCTGGCCTGGCCGCCGATGCGGCGGATGCTGCGGGAGCTGGGCCGGCGGCTGGTGGACGCCGGTGTCATCGCCGAGCCTGCCGATGTCTTCTGGCTGCGTCTGGCAGAACTGCGCAGCGCCGTAGACTTCGGTCTGGCCGGCACGGACGGGACCGGGCCGGCCATCACCGGGGCGCAGCGCCCGGTGATGGTGGACGCCGTCGAACGGCGCAGGATGCGCTGGCGGGGCCAACGCCAGGCCGCGGCCCCGCAGATGCTGCCCATGATTCCATGGCTGGAGCGGGCCGTCGCCGGGCTGATGCCTGCGGGCTCCCAGCGCCAGAGCGGCGACGTCATTCACGGCGTCGGGGCCAGCGCCGGGCGGGTGAGGGCCCCGGCGTGCGTGCTGGCCGGCCCCGAGGACTTTTCGCGGATGCGTCCGGGGGATGTGCTGGTAGCCCGGATGACGACGCCGGCATGGACCCCGCTGTTCGCCATCGCCGCGGCCGTGGTGACCGACGTGGGCGGGCCGCTGAGCCACAGCTCGATCGTCGCCCGCGAGTACGGCATTCCCGCGGTGTTGGGCACCGGCGTGGCCACGCAGCGGATCGCCAGCGGCCAGCAAGTCGGCGTCGACGGTGACGCCGGCACCGTGACGACCGCCGGGCCCGTTTCCCACAGCGCGGAAGCAACGCCGCAGTAGCCACTCAAGAAGCCTGCCGCTACTCGAACGGGGCGGGGTCCCCGGCCCCGCGGCGTACGATCTCCGGGTAGCCGCTGGAGAAGTCCACCACTGTGGTTGGGTCGGGACCGCACTCGCCGGAATCCACCACGGCATCCACTTGGTGGTCGAGCCGCTCCTTGATCTCCCAGCCCTCGGTGAGCGCTGTCTCCTCGCCGGGCAGCAGTAGGGTGCTGGACAGCAGCGGTTCCCCGAGGCCGTCCAGCAGGGCCCGGACGACCCGGTGGTTTGGAATCCTGACGCCGACGGTCTTCTTTTTCGGATGGAGCATCCGGCGGGGCACTTCCTTGGTGGCCGGCAGGATGAAGGTGTAGGCGCCGGGCGTGGCGGCCTTGATGCTGCGGAAGATCTTGTTGTCGATATTGACGAACTGCCCCAGTTGGGCGAAGTCCTTGCAGACCAGCGTGAAGTGGTGCTTGTCGTCGAGCTGGCGGATTGTCCGGATCCGGTCCAGCGCCTCCTTGTTGCCCAGTTGCGCGCCGAGGGCGTAGCACGAGTCCGTGGGGTAGGCGATCAATCCGCCGGCCTGCAACAGCTCGACGATCCGGCCGATGGTGCGCGGCTGGGGATCCTGAGGGTGGACGTCGAAGAATCTGGCCATGGCACGAGCGTACGGCCCGGCACGGATTCGTGCATCGGGTAACTGGTTTCGTGCGTCTGATCAGGCGTTTTGTTTCACTGGGCTTGGCATCCCGGGACAGCAGGTAGGATGGATGAGGGCCTTCCGCCAACATTGTGCCGGCGGAAGCGCCCCGAGCAGCGTCCTGAATGACGCGCTGGCACGGCGCCTTTGCGCCGCAATGGCCTCCCCGCGGTGCGGGAATGCATCGCCCGTCGGCGGCTTCACCGCACCGGTGAAAACTACCTGCGCCCAGGTCGTGCGCGCCCAAAATGCGCCGCGCGCCGGCCGCTCAGCGCTGCCCGGGCCGCAGTACCGGGCAGATAGCCGGCATGGATGTGTAACTGGATGGATGCGTAACTAGTGAGGAAGAGAGCTTATTTGTGGTGGATTTCTTATCGGACAGGCTCAGGCCTATCCTGTTCGCCGGCTGGCAGCATTTCAGCCTGGTGGTGCAGTGCCTGATCCTGGCCACCATCCTGGCGGTACTGATCGCCACCTTGGTGTACCGGAACAAGGCGATGGTCTCCGCGGCCAATTCCGTGTCCGCCATCGGGCTGACCATTCCCTCATTTGCCCTGATCGGGCTGCTGGTCGCGCCCTTTGGCTTCGGCGTGACCCAGGCGGTGATCGTGGTCGCGTTCTATGCCATGCTGCCGATCCTGCGCAACGCCGTCGTCGGCCTGTCCGGAATCAGCCCCAGCGTGGTTGAGGCCGCCCGCGGCATTGGCATGAGCCGGCTGCGCACCCTGGTCCAGGTGGAACTGCCGATGGCCTGGCCGGTCATCCTCGCCGGAGTGCGCGTTTCGGCCCAGATGGTGATGGGCATCGCCGCCATCACCGCCTATGCCCTCGGGCCCGGGCTGGGCGGTTTCATCTTCTCCGGCCTGTCCCGGCTCGGCGGTGCCAACGCGCTGGAGTCCGTCGTGACCGGCGTCGGCGGCATCATCATCCTGGCCCTCATTCTTGATTTCCTTCTGGTCGGCCTCGGCCGGCTGACGACCCCGCGAGGTATCCGTGTCTGAATCCGTCATTACTTCCACTCCCGCTCCGGCCGCACGCCCGGAAGGCGTCACCGGCGCCAGCATCCTGCTGGACCAGGTCACCAAGCGGTATCCGGGCCAGAAACGGCCTGCCGTCGACGGCCTCACGCTGGAAATTCCGGCCGGGAAAATGGTGATGTTCGTCGGCCCGTCCGGCTGTGGCAAGACCACCACACTGAAGATGATCAACCGGCTGATCGAACCGACCGAAGGCAGCATCATCATCAATGGCGAGGACGTCACCCGGATGAACGGTGACGAGCTGCGCCGCAAGATCGGCTACGTGATCCAGGCCGGCGGTCTGTTCCCGCACCTGAGCGTGGCCGCCAACATTGCGATCGTGCCGAAGATGCTCGGCTGGGACAAGGCGCGCATTGCCGCCCGCGTGGACGAGCTGCTGGAGATGGTGTCGCTGGATCCGGCCATCTACCGGAACCGCTTCCCGAAGGAGCTCTCCGGCGGACAGCAGCAGCGGGTCGGCGTGGCCCGGGCCCTGGCCGCGGACCCGCCCGTCCTGCTGATGGACGAGCCCTTCGGCGCCGTGGATCCCATTACCCGCCAACGCCTGCAGGACGAGATGCTGCAGATCCAGTCCGAACTGCACAAGACCATCGTCTGCGTCACCCATGACTTCGACGAAGCGGTCAAGCTGGGCGACTGGATTGCCGTGTTCGACGCCGGAGCACAGTTGGTCCAGTACGACACGCCCGAACGGCTGCTGGCCGACCCGGCCAACGAGTTCGTGGAGAACTTCATCGGCTCCGGCGCGGGGCTGAAGCAGCTGACCTTGTCCCGGGTCAGCGACGTGGACCTGGCCGAAGCAATCATCGGCCGGCCGGGGGAGCGGGCGGCCGACGTCCTGGAACGCATCACTGCGGCCGGACACGGCCATGCCGTCATCGTCGACGACCGCGGCCGGCCCCTGCAATGGCCGTCGCGGCGCCAGCTCGGCCGGATGGAGACCATCAGCGCCGCGGCCGACCCGCAGCTTCCGGTAGTCGGCATGCGCGCCACGCTCAATGACGCCCTGGACACCATGCTCGTGTCCAGTGCCGGGGCGGCGCTGGTGACCGGACGGCGCGAAACCTTCCAGGGCGTCATCGATGTGGGAACGGTGATGGACGCCATCAACAAGGCCCACGAACTGGCGGCGATCGAGCCCGAGAACGCCCCGGTGGGAATCAATACCGGCAGCCTCCAGACGACGGCGGCGGCCGGGACCGGTGCCGGCGGCGAACAGGCGGGCCGGTGAAGGGCCCCGGGGCATTCGCCGGGTCCACTGCGGCGCCCCAGGCGCCGGAACTGGACACCGCGGAGCTGGACGGCGGGACCGCCGCGGCAGCGGACGCCGGTCTCGAGGCCGGCACGGCGTGGCGATCCTGGCGCGGCCTGATCTTCCAGCTGGTGGGCATCGTGGTGGTGCTGCTCGCGGTGATCACCTGGCTGCTCACCGCGCCGCTGTCGCCGACGGAGCTGACCACCCTGGCACCCGCGGCGCTCTGGACTCATACCGTCGAGCATCTGCAGCTGACGCTGCTGTCCGCCGTCATCGTGCTGCTGGTGGCCATTCCGCTGGGGATTGCGCTGACCCGGCCGCGGCTGCGCTTCCTGACCGGCCCGGTCCTTGCGGTCGCCAATATCGGCCAGGCTGCACCCTCGATCGGACTGGTCGTGCTGTTCGCCTTCTGGCTGGGCTTCGGGTTCCGGGCCGCCTTGCTGGCCCTGGTCCTGTACGGCGTGCTGCCCGTGCTCCGGAATACCATGGTGGGCCTGCAGCAGGTGGACCAGCGGCTGGTCGAAGCCGGACGCGGCATGGGCATGAGCGCTGCCGCGGTCCTGTTCAAGGTGGAGCTGCCCATGGCCGTGCCGGTCATGCTGGCCGGCATCCGTACCGCTCTAGTGCTGTTGGTGGGAACCGCCGCTCTGGCCGCCTTTGTCAACGGCGGCGGACTGGGGCTGCTGATCACCACGGGCGTTCAGCTGAACCTGCCGGCCGTCCTGGTTGCCGGGGCGGTACTGGTGGCATTGCTGGCGCTGTTTATTGACTGGGCGGGACGGGTGGTTGAACACCTGGCCCGGCCGAAAGGACTGTAGATGCTGGACTCTTTGTTGAACCGCCGGGCGCGATCATCCAAGGCTGCCGGCCGGCGGCGGGCCGGAACAGTGGGCCTGCTGGCCGCCGCCGCCCTGCTATTGTCCGGCTGCGGGCTGGCCCCGGCGGCGTCCTACGTGCCGGAGGCGGCGCCGGGCAGCATCCAGCCGGTACCAGGCGCCGAAGGCGTTCCGGTGAAGGTCACCGGCCGGAACAATACTGAAAGCCTGATCCTGGCCAAGATGGCTGTGCTCGCTGCCCAGGCAGCCGGCTTCGAGGTCTCGGACCTCAGCAATGTTCCGGGCAGCCAGCCCACCCGGTCGCTGATGCTCGCCGGCAAGGCGGACATCATCTGGGAATACACCGGGACGGCCTGGCTGTCCTTCATGGGGCACGACTCCGGCATCCCGGACCAGAAGGCCCAGTGGCAGGCGGTTCACGACGAGGACCTGGCGAACGGGCTGACCTGGGGTGCCAAGGCACCGCTGAACAACACCTATGCCCTGTCCGTCACGAACGAAACAGCGAAGAAGTACGGCCTGAGCAAGCTCTCGGACATCGCCAAGCTGCCGGTGGACCAGCGCACCTTCTGCGTCGAGCCGGAATTCAATTCCCGGCCTGACGGCTTCGGACCAATGCTCAAGCATTACGGTTTGGACCGCGGATCGGCCAGCGGTGTTCCGGAAGGCAATATCGGCGTCTACGATGTCGGGGCCCTTTACACTGCCACCGACAGCGGCCAGTGCACCTTCGGGGAGGTCTACGCCACGGACGGCCGGATCGACGCGCTCGGACTGACCGTGCTGAAGGATGATCAGCAGTTCTTCCCGGCCTACAACGTGGCGCCGGTCTTCAACTCCCGGACGCTGGCGGCGCATCCGCAGCTGGCGGGGATCTTCGAGCAGATGTCGCCGCTGCTGACGGACCGGACCATGCGGAAGCTGAACCTGAAGGTCGACGTCGAGGGGCAGGAGCCGGCGGACGTTGCCTTCGAATGGATGAAGGAGCAGGGCTTCCTCAGCGACGCCCAGCGCTGACGCCCGGCCCGCCGCGGACGCGCGGAAACAGCGGGACCCCCTCCACCGGAGGGGGTCCCGCTGTGCTGTCGGGTGCGGCCGGAGGCGTCAGTAGGCCTTGACCCGCTGCTCCACGATGAGGTGGATCAGGGCGAAGGTCTTGTCGTCGTCGATCGCCTTGAGTGCTGCTTCGAGGGCGGCGGGGACTTCGGCGTCGGTTTCGACGCGGATGCCGTAGCCGCCGAAGGCCTGGGCCATCAGGGCGAAGTCGGGGTTTTTCAGCTGGGTGCCGGAGATCCGTGCCGGGTAGTGGCGTTCCTGGTGGGTGCGGATGGTGCCGTATTCCTGGTTGTCCATCACGATCACCAACGGGGTGGCCCCGTACTGGGCGGCGGTGGCCAGTTCCTGGCCGTTCATCAGGAACTCGCCGTCCCCGGCGATGGTGACCACGCGGCGGCCGGGGTTCGCCAGCGAGGCGGCGACGGCGGAGGGGATGGAGTAGCCCATCGAGCCGTTGCGGGCCGAGAGCATCGAGGCGTAGGCCTGGGTGGGGAAGTAGCGGTGGGCCCAGTTGGTGTGTTCCCCGGCGCCGAGGGTGACCATCGCGTCCCCGGGCAGGGTGGGGACCAGGTTGGCGATCAGGGTGTCCATCCGGGCCTTGCCGGGAGAGGGTTCGGCCGGGGGCAGGGCGGCGAACTTTTCCTGTTCGGTGCGCATCCGTTCGGTGAAGGCCCGCCAGGAGTCCTTGGCGGGCAGTTCCATGGTGAGCAGGTCGCGGACGAACACGTCGGGTTTGGCCACGATCTGGTGGGAGACCGGGCCGGAGCGGCCGCGCAGCGAGGGGTCGATGGTGACCAGGAAGTTCTTCTTGGACCAGTCCTGGCGGACCAGGAAGCCGTCGGTGATCACATCGCCGGGCACGGTGCCGACGAAGACCAGCAGGTCGGTTTCCTCGAGCAGGTCGTAGGTGGGTTTGGGCCGCCCGTAGCCGATCGGGCCCACGTAGGAGGGGGAGTCGAAGGGCACGGTGCCCTCGCAGCGCCATTCGGCGGCCGCGGCGATCTTGTGGTCCTCGAGCCAGTGGGTCAGGGCGGTGGCGCCTTCGGCGGTCCAGTCGTTGCCGCCGACGACGAAGAGCGGCTTCTCGGCCTCGAGCAGGGCCGCCTTCAGGGCCTTCCAGTCCGCGACGGTCATTCCGCCCTGCGCGACGGGGATCACCGGGTGCAGGGCGGCGTCGATGGTTTCGCGGATGATGTCCTCGGGCAGGCCGACCACGACCGGGCCGGGGCGGCCGCTCATGGCCGCGAACATGGCCTCGGCGACGATCTCGGAGGCGCGTTCGGGGTGGTCCAGGACCATCACGCGCTTGGCGCCGGTGTCGAACCAGGCCTTGATGTCGAATTCCTGGAACGCCTCGCGGTCCCGGTGCTCGAACGGGATCAGGCCCACGAACAGGACCATCGGGGTGGAGTCCTGCCAGGCGGTGTGCAGGCCCACGTGCGCGTTGGCCGCGCCCGGGCCGCGGGTGACCATCGCGACCCCGGGGCGCTGGTTCATCTTCCCGTCGGCCTCGGCCATGTACGCCGCGCCGCCCTCGTGCCGGCAGACAACGGTCTCGATCTGCGAGTGGTGCAGCCCGTCCAGCACGTCCAGGAAGGACTCCCCGGGCACCACATAGGTCCGCTCCACCCCGTGGGCCACCAGCGAATCGACAATCACATGCCCGGCCGACTTCAGCGTCTTCTCCCCGGACGCCGGATTGTCCGGCGCATCAACTTGAACCTGTGTCATCTGGTGTCTACTTTCCCGTACAGATCTGTCATGGCCACCGGCGGCGCGGCATAGTGCGAGTGCATGAATTCGAACCACCGTGATTGAGCAAAATTACATGATCGAATGTGGTAGGCGGGAGCCGGGCAAGAAACACAGTGGTAATGAATGTGACCCGATTCATAGGTGTGATCCGGGTCCTGCGCGAAATTCCATCCCCTTCGGTGCCGCTACGGGACTTCCCAGGCCACCTCGCCGGGGTCCTTGTCCGGCCGCCAGCCGCGCCAGACCGGCTGCCGCAGCCGGCCCTCGGCGGTGCGCCCGGTGTGCTTCACCTCGCCGACCAGCCGCGGGGACACCCATTCGGCGTCGCGCTGGTCGGCGGCCGGAACATCCTGCACGGCCGGTGTTTTGCGGGCCAGCGGCACCAGCCGGTGCGCCGCGTCGTCCAAATCCGCCCTGCTGAAGCCGGTGCCTACCCGTCCGGCGTAGGCCAGACGCCCGCCGTCGTTCACCGCCAGCAGCAGTGATCCGATACCGCCGGCGCGGTTGCCGGCGCCGTGCCGCCAGCCAACGACGACCACCTCCTGATGGGTCTGGTTCTTGATCTTGATCCAGGTGTGGGCGCGCCGGCCGGACAGGTAAACGCTCGACAGCTTCTTTGCGATGATGCCTTCCAGGCCAAGCTGGTCCGAGGCGGCCAGGGCTTCCCGTGCGGTGCCGGTGAAGGCTTCGGGCAGCTGGACGAAGCGTCCCGGTGCCACCGTGTCGAATAGTGCCTGGCGCCGCATCGTATAGGCCGAGCGCATCAAGGCCTGGCCGCCCGCGTACAGGGCATCGAAGAGGATCAGGTACACCGGTGTGGTTTTGGCGGCGGCGGCGACCTCCGCATCCTTGGCCAGGTTCATCCGGTTCTGCAGCCGGCCGAAATCCGGCCGGCCGCCGGGCGCGAGCGCGACGATTTCGCCGTCGAGGACCGCCGGGCCGTCCACCAGGCCGGCGAGTTCCTGCAGTTCCGGGTAGGTCCCGGTCCGGTCCAGACCCTTGCGGGTGACCAGGCGGACCGCGCCGTCCTGGACCGTGGCGATGACCCGGACGCCGTCCCACTTCATCTCGCAGGCCCAGTCTTCCTCCGGATCGAGGTCCGTCAGGATTCCCGTCGTGGCGAGCATGGGGGAGGCATCGGGCAGGTCCCCCCGGATGCGCGGCTCGTCCCGGTCGCCGAGGGCCGGCTGGTCCTTCATCAGGTGGATCAGCCAGTTGTTGCCGGATTTCCCCATGCCGGGCGCGTTGATCAGCGCGTAGCGCCGCGGCAGGGAGCCCAGTCCGCCGCCGTCGCGCCCGTGCAGGACGGCAATGACTTCCTTGCCCTCGCGCCATTTTTCGAGCTCGTATGTCCCGCTGTCCCAGATCCTGACCACGCCGGCACCATACTCGCCCTTGGGGATGGTGCCCTCGAAGCTGCCGTAGTCGAGCGGATGGTCCTCGGTCATCACCGCCAGCCGGTTCTCCTCAGGATCCAGCGGCGGCCCCTTCGGCACTGCCCAGGACACCAGTACGCCCGAATGCTCCAGCCGGAAGTCCCAATGCAGCCTGCGGGCATGGTGCTCCTGGATCACAAAGCTGGGTGCGCCGCCGGCAGCCTGGCTTTGCCCGGTGCCGGAGCCGGCTTCGGGGACCGGTTCGGGCGTCTTGGCGGCGTCCCGCATGCGCCGGTACTTGGCCAGCTGGTCGGAATCCAGGCCAGCGTGCCCGGCCGGAACGCCGTCATCCTTCCCGCCGGACGTTCCGCTCCAGCCCTGCGCAGCGATCGGGTCGATGCCGGCCGCCACCCGCTCCATGACGTCGCGGTAGTCCAGCTGCGCCAGGCCCGGATCCTCAAGCTCCGCCCAGGTCCGCGGTGCCGCCACGTTCGGATGCGGCCGGCCCCGGAGCGAATACGGACAGACGGTGGTCTTGGAGCCGTTGTTCTGGCTCCAGTCCACCAGCACCTTTCCCGTCCGCAGGGCCTTCTTCATGTCGCTGACTACCAGCGTCGGATGCGAGGCTTCCAGAGCACGCGCCAGTTCGTGCGCGACCTCGGTGACCTCGGCGCTGGTATGCCTGCCATCCAGTGGGGCATACAGGTGGATGCCCTTGGATCCGGAGGTCACCGGCACCGCATCGAGCTCCATCCCCTGCAGGATCTCCCGGCACAGCAGGGCCACTTCCACGCATTCCGGCAGGCCGGTGCCTTCGCCCGGGTCCAGGTCCAGGACCAGCCGGTCCGGGTTCCGCGGCACCAGATCCGGGCCGAAGCGCCACTGCGGGACGTGGATTTCCAGCGCCGCCACCTGTCCGAGCCAGGCCAGCACCGCCGGATCGTTCACCAGCGGATAGGTGTTGACGTGGTCCTTGTGGCGGATCTCGGCCCGCGGCACCCACTCGGGTGCGGAATCCTCCAGATCCTTGCGGAAGAACGGATGGCCCGGCTTGCCGGCCGTGCCGACGCCGTCCACCCAGCGTTTGCGGGTCGCGGGCCGCCAGGCGGCCTGGGGGATGAGCACGGGTGCCACTGCGGCGAGGTACTGCAGGACATCGGCCTTGGTGGTGCCCGTTTCCGGGTACAGCACCTTGTCCAGATTGCTGACCTTCAGTCTCCGGCCGGCCACAGCGACCAGCTGTTCGTGAGCGCGGGGCGACATCGTGGTGGGACTCCTTTCCTGCCCTCACTGTGCACTCTGCTCCTAAACCGGCCGTGAGGCTAGTGCAACTGCCGCCCTGGTGCTTGAATGATCACCATGAGGGCGATCTGGACGGGAGCCGTCACCTTCGGGCTGGTCAATATTCCGGTGCGGCTCTACTCCGCCACGGCTGACCATGACATCGAACTGCACCAGGTGCACGACGCCGACGGCGGACGCATCCGCTATGAGCGCCGCTGCGATGTCTGCGGGCGGAAAATCGACTATGAGCATATCGACAAGGCTTTCGACGACGGCGAAAACACCGTGGTGCTCACCGACGAAGACCTGGCCGTGTTGCCGGCCGAACGCAGCCACGAGATCGAGGTGGTCCGGTTCGTGCCCAGCGAGCAGATCGACCCGCTGATGCTCGAACGCAGCTACTATCTGGAGCCGGATCCCAATGCGGTCAAGGCCTATGTGCTGCTGCGCCGGACGCTGGAGCAGACGGACCTGACCAGCATCGTCAAGTTCGCCCTGCGGCAGAAGACGCGGCTGGGGATCCTGCGCGTGCGCGGCAACGTGCTGCTGCTGCAGTCGCTGCTCTGGGCGGACGAGGTGCGCGAAGCCCAGTTCCCCGCCCTCTCCTCCCGGGTGCGGGTATCGGCACAGGAACTGGAGATGTCCGCCGCCCTGGTCGGCCGCTACTCCGAGGATTTCGACCCGGAGGACTTCCAGGACGACTACCAGGTGGAACTGCGCCGGCTGATCGACGAGAAGCTGAAGCAGGGTGCGGCGCTGGATACGGAGGCCACCTTCGGAGCCGCCGAGGAAGAGGAAGGCGCCGGGGACCTCGTGGATCTGATGGAGGCGCTGCGCAAGAGCCTGGAGCGGCGCGGGGCCGGCGCCAAGGAGCGGCCTGCTCGGAAATCGGGGGCGCCCAGCCATACGAAGGGTGCGGCCGCCCGGCGCAAGGGCGCCTGACGCCTGCCTGACCGGTTGCCTTCGGTGGCCGGCCGGCATCATGCTGGTCACCACATGATCGGCAGGCTGACCACCCGGCAGGAGGAACCGTGAAGAACGTGCTGCCTTTCAAGGCCATCGAGCGGCTGGAGTCCCTGGACACCCTGGATATGCCGGCGATCGGCGTGCAGCGGCTCGTCCATGCTGTCCTGCCGCCCGGGTGGCTGAAGGACGTGCTGCACGGGGTGCCGCAGGGACATCCGTTGCATCCGGTGGCCGTCCAGCTGCCGCTCGGCACCTGGAGCTCGGCCGCGGTGCTGGACTTCTTCCCCGGCACGAAGCGGGCGGCCACGATCCTGCTTGCCGCCGGGCTGGCCGCCGTGCTTCCGTCAGCGGTATCGGGACTGGCCGACTTCGCCGACCTGCATCCGCAGCAGGCGCGCGTGGGGCTGGTCCATGCCTCGGCCAACATCCTGGGCACTTCGGCGTTTGCCGCTTCGCTGGTGCAGCGCTCGCGGGGAAACCTGCAGGCGGGCAAGTGGCTTGGCCGCGCCGGCCTGCTGCTGGTGCTGGCCGGCGGCTCGCTCGGCGGCCATCTGGCGTACCATCAGGCCGCCGGGGCCAACCATGCCGAATCCGTCCCGCACCGCGTCCCGCCCGGCTGGCATCCAGTCGGCGGGCTGGATGAGTTCGCGCCGGGACGGCTGGCGGGCAGGATGGTGGGCGAGGTTCCGGTGCTGGTCTGGCGGCCGGCGGAGGGCAGCGGGGTCTTCGCCATGGCCGCGGCCTGTTCACACCTGTCCGGCCCGTTGCCCGATGGGGCGGTGACGGGGCCTGCGGGCCGGGAATGCGTGGTGTGCCCCTGGCACAAGAGCACCTTCGAACTGCGCACCGGCGAAGTGGTCCACGGTCCGGCAACCGTTTCCCAGCCACGCTTCCGCACCCGCGTGGTGGACGGACAGGTCGAGGTTTGCCTGCCGGGCGCCGGATGAGGTCTGGACGGGCCGTTGCCAAGGGGCTTGCGAGGAGGTGGCAGCATGGGTGTGGCGGTACTCGTGATCGACATGCAGAAGGGCTATTTCGAGAATCCGGAGCTGGCCGGCAGGCAGCAGCACCTGGTGGGGCAGTGCAACCAGCTGATCCTTCAGGCCACTGGTGCCGGCGTTCCGGTGCTGCTCGTCTGCACCGTACATCAGCGCGACAAGTCAACCTGGACTTTGAACATGCTCGAGGACGACCAGGGCTTCGCTTTCGAGGGAGGCGAGACCGGTGAGCTCGTGCCCCGGCTGGCCGCTTCGGGCCTGCCGAAGCTGGCCAAGACCAGGGACAGCGCCTTCATGGGCACCGACCTGCTGATGCGGCTGCGCAACTGGGGAACCGACACCCTGGTGCTGGCCGGGGTGTCCTCCCATAACTGCATCGCCCAGACCGGGGCGGATGCGTTTGCCCACAACTTCCGGGTGATCTATGCCAAGGATGCGATGGCCTCGACCAACGAGGAGTATGCCGACCGGATGCTGGCCATCCTGTGCGACGAATACCGGCAGGAACTGGCGGATTCGGTGACGGTCAAACGGTGCCTGGCCGGTGGAAACACTGTCCAGTGACCGCTTCCGCCGGCTGCGGGCTGCTTGCCCGGCTCCGATATTCCACTTACGCTGTAAATACACAGTATGCTTAGGAAGTTGCGAGGGCGGTTCCGTGAGGAACGCCCGGCGGCGTTCCTGGACGGTGTAAACGAGCGACGACAGTTGGAGGATTGTTGAAGGCATCAAAGCAGCTGAGCGAAAACCTGCAGAAGGTCCTGGTCGATCTCGTCGAACTTCATGTCCAGTGCAAGCAGGCGCATTGGAACCTGGTAGGCAAGAACTTCCGCGACCTGCACCTGCAGTTGGATGAGATCATCGCCGATGCCCGCCTGTTTGCGGACGAAGCGGCCGAACGGATGCGTGCCCTGCACGCGGTGCCGGACGGGCGCAGCGGCACGGTGGCCAAGACCACGAGCCTTAAACCCTTCCCGATGGGACTGGTCTCCACCGCGGACACCGTGGAACTGGTGGTCGGCATGCTGGAGGCCAGCGTGGGGACAATGCGCGACGTCCACGACCAGGTGGACGAGGAAGATCCGACCACCGCGGACATCCTGCACGGCTTCATCCAGAAGCTGGAGCAGTACGCCTGGATGGTGGAGGCCGAGAACATGGCGCCCACCGCCAAGATCGAAGCTGCAAAAACCAGGAAAGCGTCCTGATAAACACATCCACAGCCTGCACCGCAGGCAGAAAGAAGGTTGATCATGGGACTGGATGACAAGATTGACGCCGCCACTGACAAGGCCAAGGGTAAAGTCAACGAAGCCGTCGGCAAGGCCACCAACGATTCGTCGCAAGTTGCCAAGGGCAAGGCCCAGCAGGCCGAAGGCGAAATCAAGGACACTGTGGCCGATGCCAAGGCGCACCTGCGCGAAGACACGGAAGACGCCAAGGACCGCCTGGACGATACCGAAGGCGGAACCCGCATCTGATTCCCCGGCCGGCGGCCTCAGGCCGCCGGCGCTACTGCCGCTGCCGCCCGGAGCATCCTCCGGGCGGCAGCGGCAGTGTTCGGACATTCGCCCGGCACCGGACCGAAAGGCCAGCAGACCAATGAATCCCATTGACCATGTGGCAGTTGTGGTACCCGCCCGGAACGAGGAGGCATACCTGCCCCGCAGCCTGGCCTGCCTGGGCCGTGCGGTCGATGAATTGCTGCGGTGCGCCTCGTCCAGGACGGCATCCCTGACCGCTTCCGTGACGGTGGTGCTGGACGGTTGCACGGACGGCTCCGCGGAGCTGCTGGCCGGCTGGCCGGGGGTCGGCATCCTGGAGATCGACGAAGGCAACGTCGGAATGGCACGGGCTGCCGGGGTCGGCCGGGCACTGGCCCGGCACCGGGGCCGGCCCGGGTCCCTGTGGCTGGCCAACACCGACGCGGACACCATGGTCCCGCCGCACTGGCTGACCGCCCAGCTGGCGTATGCCGCCACCGGCATTGAAATGGTCCTGGGCACGGTGATGCCGGATCCGGACGAGCTGTCCGCGGCGGCGCTGGACCGCTGGATGCGCCGGCACCGCCTGGCCGTCGGACATCCGCATATCCACGGGGCGAACCTGGGCCTGAATGCCGACCTGTACCTGCGTGCCGGAGGCTACCGCGGACAGACGGTGGGGGAGGACCGGGACCTGGTGGCCCGGGCCAAGGGACTGACCTCCCGCTGGGTGGCCGCCGACGACGGCAGGGTGGTCACGTCCGCCCGCACCACCGGCCGGGCGCCGGACGGCTTCGCCCGCTACCTGGCCCTGCTGCCGGAGAGCAGCCCGCGGCCGGTGGCCGCCGCGCCGCTGGACGGATTTGTCCATGCCGGCTGAGCACCTGCTGCCGGTCTTCCTTGGCCCAGGGAGGCAGGCCGGTGAGGCCCTGGACCTGCTCCACGATGCGGCGGCCCGTGCCCGGTGCTCCGCGGGGGATGCCGGCGCCGCCATTGACGCCGCCCTCGCACTGGGTCCCCGGGTCCCGCTGCCGGGCAGCGGCCAGACACTGCTGCTGTGGGAGGTGCTGGCCACCCTGGGCGCCGCGGACCTGACAGCTGCCCGGGTCGTCGAGCCCCACCTGGATGCACTGGCGATCCTGGCCCAGGACGGCAGCGAGGCTCCGCCCGGCGGCAGCTGGGGCGTCTTTGCGGCCGAGGCCGGGGGCGTCCGGCTCGAGGCCACCGAGGGCGCCGGCGGCTGGCGGCTCTCCGGCCGCAAACCCTGGTGCTCGCTGGGGGCACAGCTGTCGCACGCCGTGGTCACGGCACACCTTGCCGACGGCGGGCGCCGGGCCTTCGCCGTCGACCTGCGGCAGGCCGGTGTGGCTGCCGCCGCGGACGGATGGATCAGCAGGGGACTGAGCGCGGTGCGTACCCAGAGCCTGGATTTTGACGGAGCCGATGCCGTTCCGGTGGGCCCGGCCGGCTGGTACCTGGACCGTCCCGGCTTTGCCTGGGGCGGGATGGGCGTGGCCGCCTGCTGGTACGGCGGCGCCGCCTCAGTGGCGCGCCGGCTGCTGCAGGGCTGCCTGGAGCGGGAACCGGACCAGTTGGCGCTGGCCGCCCTGGGCCGCGTGGACACCGCGCTGCATGGGGCCCGGACGGCCCTGGCCGAAGCGGCCGATGCCGTCGACGCGGGCGAAGCGGCGGGAACTGCCGGAGCAGTGCTGGCCTATCGGACCCGCGGTACCGTCCACGCTGCGGCCGAGCTGGTGCTGCAGACGGCAGCCCACAACCTCGGTCCGGCACCGCTGGCGTTCGAGGAGGAGCACGCCCGGTGTGTGGCTGACCTGCAGATCTACCTGCGGCAGTACCACGGCGCCCGGGACCTGGCCGCCTTGGGCCGGATGCTGCTGTCCGGTCCGGGGGAGAAGGTCCCGTGGTGAACTTCCGACACACCGACCGCACCAGCAGCGAGGACGCCTGGCGGCGCTGGCCGCTGTGGCAGGCGGCACCGCCGCTGCCCGTCACCGGGCTCGGGCACCTGATTGTGGTGTCCGCGCATCCGGATGACGAGACGCTCGGTGCGGCCGGGCTGATCCTGCAGGCGGCCCGGTGCGGCGCCCGCATCAGCGTGGTGGTGGCTACCGATGGCGAAGCGTCCCATCCGGCTTCCCGGACCTGGACTCCGGACCGGCTCGCGGCGGCCCGGCGGGCGGAACTGGCCCACGCCGTCGGGCTCCTGGGGCCGGCCGCCGACGTGCGTTTCCTGGGTCTGGGCGACGGACGGCTGGCGGCCCGGGCACAGCGGCTGGAAGCCGTACTGCAGGCAACGGCCGGCGGCCGGACCGGGCCGGGCTTCACCGCGATTGCCGCTCCCTGGCGGGGTGACGGCCATCCTGACCATGCGGCAGCAGGGTCCGCTGCCGCCGCCGCGGCCGCCGGGACCGGCGCGATGCTGCTGGAATACCCGGTGTGGCTGTGGCACTGGGGTGCGCCGGGACAAACCGGCGTGCCGTGGGACAGCTTCCGGATCCTCCGGCTGGATGCGGCCATGCACCGGCTCAAGGCAGCCGCGATGGCCGCACATGTTACCCAGGTTGTGCCGCTGTCCGGGCTGCCCGGGGACGAGGTGCTGCTCGGCCCGGAGGTGCTGGAGCATTTCGGCAGGCAGTTCGAGAGCTTCATCCTGACCAGGCCTGCTGCGGCCGGGGGAAACGGGGGAGGCTGAGTGGACGAGGACGGCAGGACCGGCGGGGACGGCCGCCGGGACGCTGCGCGGCAGCCGGAGCTGACCGCGCGCCTGGATGCGCTCCATGCACGGAATCCGGATCCTTGGGGGTTCGAAACCCGCTTCTACGAAGCGCGCAAGCGTGCCTTGACCCTGGCATCGCTGCCGCGGGCGGCCTTCGTCTCGGGACTGGAGGTGGGCTGCTCCATCGGTGTCCTGACCGCGGAACTGGCCGGCCGGGCGGAGCGGCTGCTCGCCGTGGATGTCAGTGCCCACGCCGTAGCGGCCGCCCGGTCCCGGCTGGCCGGCCACCGCCACGTGCGGGTCGAGCAGCTCCAGGTGCCCGCTGCGTGGCCGCCGGGCGGCTTCGACCTCGTGGTGGTTTCCGAGGTGGGGTACTACCTGACCGAGCAGGAAATCCTGGCGCTGGCCGACAGGATCCTGGCCAGCCTGGAACCGGACGGTGTGGTGGTGTTGTGCCACTGGCGGCATCCCCTTGAGGACTCGGCACTGGACGGCGACCGCGTCCATGAGCTGCTGCGCACCCGGACCGGTCTGGCGGTGCTGGCCGAGCACTGCGAGGAGGACTTCCGGCTCGAGGTCCTGGTCCGGCCGCCGGCCATCTCGGTGGCCCGCCGCGAGGGCCTTATTTGAGCCCGGCCGCCGAGGCGAGAAGCCCTGACGCCTGCTGCGGCGCCAGCGGCAGGGCCGCCGAGCTGGCCAGCGCGGCCAGATGATGCTCCCCGGCGGGGACCCAGCCAACGTGCAGTCCGTCCAGCTCCGGTACGGACGGGCAGACCGTGCGGGCGCTGAACGGCTGGTCCGTGCCGGCGCCGGCCGGTTCGACGCTGAGCTGCACCGGTTCGACCGTGAGACCGTGGCCGGTTGCCTTCAAGGCGGCCTCCTTGGCTGTCCAGAGCCGCATCCGGTCCAGCGTCCCGGCCCGGCCGCGCCCGGTCCTGCGCCGTTCGGCGGGGGAGAGGACCGTCTGGTCGAAGCCTTCGAACACTTCTTCCGGGACGAGTTCGACGTCGGCGCCGAGCCGGATTCCGGCCGGCCCGGCTGCGGCCAGCACCATCGTCCGGGTCCGGGACAGGCTCACCTCCAGCCCTGCCACTTGTGGCTTGCCATGGTCCGTGCCGCCGCAGCTGGGGCAGTGGCGGGTAACCTGCAGCGCGGCGGCCTGGTCCGGCGGCACGGCGAGCAGATGGGCCGCGAGCAGCCGCAGCAGGGCGCGGGAGGCAAGGAAGGCCGCGGCGTCCTCAGGGTGCCGATAGCGCCCGGACTGCTCCGCCTCCGCACCAAGCAGCGCCTGGTAGCCGCCCGCCGCGGCCGCCAGCCGGCTCATCTCGCCGGGCGAGGCAAGCGCGTACAGGATGACCCCGGCCCGGGGATCAGCGGGTGATGACGACCTTGAGCGCGTTGGTCTCCGCCGCCCTGGCAAAGGTGTCATAAGCCTCCATCATCTGGTCGAAGCTGAAACGGTGCGTGGCGAACTTCTCCGCCGGGATCTTGTGCTGGGCCACCAGCCTGAGCAGCATCGGCGTGGTGTTCGCGTTCACCAGCCCCATGCTGATGTTGATGTTACGGATCCACAGGTCTTCCAAGTGCAGTTGGACCGGCTTGCCGTGGACTCCCACATTGGCCACGTTGCCGCCCGGCCGGACCAGGTCCAGGGCCATCTCGAAGGTCTGCGGGATGCCCACCGCTTCGATGGCCACATCCACGCCGCCGCCGTCGGTGAGTGCCAGCACCTGCTCCTTCCAGTCCGCTGCCGACGTGGCAACGGTGTCCGTGGCGCCGAACTCCCTGGCCCGTTCCAGCCGGTTCTCATCCAGGTCGAGGGCGATCACGGTCGCTGCCCCGCACAGGCCCGCCGTGGCGATGGCCGCCAGCCCAACCGGACCGGAGCCGACGACGGCGACCGTGTCGCCGGGCTTGACCCGGCCGTACTGCACACCGATTTCGAAACCGGTCGGCAGGATGTCCGACAGCATGACCGCCTGGTCGTCACCGACCCCCGCCGGCAGCAGGTGCAGCGAGTTCTCCGCATAGGGCACGCGCACATACTCGGCTTGGGTGCCGTCGATCAGGTGCCCGAAGACCCAGCCAATGCCGGAGGCGCCCTCGTCCCCGAGGCAGTGCGAGAACAAGCCGGTGCGGCAGTTGGCGCAGTGCCCGCAGGACTTGATGCAGGAGATGATCACCCGGTCGCCCACCTGCAGGCCGGTCACCGACGGGCCGGTTTCGGTAATGGTCCCGACACCTTCATGGCCCAGGATGCGCCCCGGCTGCACCGCGGGCACATCGCCCTTGAGAATGTGCAGGTCGGTGCCGCAGATCGTGGTGGTGTCCAGCCGGACGATGGCATCGGTGGGATGTTCGATCTTCGGGTCGGGAACTTCCTGCCAGGACTTCTGTCCGGGCCCGCGATAAACCAGTGCCTTCACGATGACTCCTGAGGGTGGATGCTTGCCGATGGTGGACGCCCCCTCCCGATCATCAGGTGGCGTCCCGCCGGTGTCAACAAGCTCCGGATCCGGATGTGTCCACCGGGCCGGAACCCATCTACAATCGTAGGGCGTGTGGCCGGACGCTGAATTCCTTGCGGCTTGCCGGTGAACGCCAGCTTAACGTTCTCCCTCACCAGATTGGTAACTTGGTGGATCTCACCTTCATGGTCGTACTTGTCATAGTGCTGGCCCTCTTTTTCGACTTCACAAACGGCTTCCATGACACGGCCAATGCGATGGCCACGCCGATTGCCACCGGCGCCATCAAAGCCAAGACGGCCGTGGCCCTTGCAGCCGTGCTGAACCTGGTCGGCGCGTTCCTGTCCACCGAGGTGGCCAAGACGATCTCCGGCGGCATCATCCGCGAGGGCGGCGGAGGCCTGGCCATTTCCCCGGAGATGATCTTCGCCGGCCTGATGGGCGCCGTCGTCTGGAACATGCTGACCTGGCTGCTGGGCCTGCCATCGAGTTCCTCGCACGCCCTGTTCGGCGGGCTGATCGGCGCGGCCATCGTCGGTGCCGGTTTCGGCGTGATCAACTACGACGTCGTGGTGTCCAAGGTGCTGCTGCCGGCGGTGCTCGCGCCGTTGATCGCCGGCACCGTCGCGTTCCTCAGCACCCGGCTGGCGTACCGGATCACCACCCGCAAGGGCGCCGTCGCCAATCCCAAACGCGGTGGCTTCCGCTATGGCCAGATCTTCTCCTCCTCCCTGGTCGCGCTGGCGCACGGCACCAACGATGCACAGAAGACCATGGGCGTCATCACCTTGGTGCTGGTCGCTGCCGGTACGCAGCCGGCCGGCTCCGGGCCGCTGCCCTGGGTGATCGCCGCGTGCGGCCTGGCGATCGCCATCGGCACCTACACGGGCGGCTGGCGGATCATCCGCACCCTGGGCAGCGGGCTGACCGAGGTCAAGCCCGCCCAGGGTTTCGCGGCAGAATCCTCCACCGCCTCGGCGATCCTGGCCTCCTCGCACCTGGGCTTCGCGCTGTCCACCACGCAGGTGGCCTCCGGGTCCGTGATCGGCTCCGGCCTTGGGCGCAAGGGCGCCCAGGTGCGCTGGAGCACCGCCCGGCGCATCGCCGTCGGTTGGGTGCTGACGCTGCCCGCCGCCGCGGTCGTGGGCGCCCTGGCCGCCGCGGTGGCACACCTGGGCCCGGCCGGCGTCATTATCGACGCCGTGGTGGGCACGTTGGTCATTGCGCTGATGTTCCTGGTTTCCCAACGCAACCGGGTCAGCCACGACAATGCCATCAGCGGCCTGGACCATGCCGGCGAGGTCGTGGAGATCAAGCGCCGGAAGAAGAAGCGGAAGAGCGAAGCGCAGCCGGAGGAGAAGATGGCAGAGCAGCTGATGGAGGCAGGCGAGTGAGCATCGATTGGTTGGCCTTCGTGCTGGTGGCCGGCGCCACCTTGGCAGCGGCCATGGTCCTCGTCGGCACGTACGGGCTGGGCGTGCGGCTGCTCGCCGTCGCCGCGGACTCGGCGGGGGCGCGCCAGCGGATGGTGCGTGCATCGGCCTTTGCCTGCTTTGGCGTCTGCGCCGCGGCCGTGCTGTACGGGATCTACCTGATCGTCCCGGCGTTCCATTCCTGAGCAACTTGGCTAGCATGGCCACATGGCACGGACTGTTTACTATGTGGCAAGCACACTCGATGGCTTCATCGCCGATCCGCAGGACAACCTGGACTGGCTCATGCAGTTCAATGACGCCGATGGCGTCCAGGACACCTACCGGGAGTTCATGGCGAATGTTGGGGCCATTGCGATGGGGTCGGCCACTTACCAGTTCCTGCTCAAGGCCGGCGGCTGGGAATACGGAGACACCCCGGCGTGGGTCTTCACCCACCACGAACTGCCGGGTATCCCCGGCGCGGATGTCACCTTTGTCCGCGGCGACGTCGGACTGTACCAGCCGTCCATCCTTGCCGATGCCGGCGGCAAGGATGTCTGGGTGGTCGGCGGCGGCGCACTGGCGGGGCAGTACCTGGAAGCCGGGCTGCTGGACGAAATGATCCTGACGCTGGTCCCGGTGACGCTGGGCCGCGGCAAACCACTGCTGCCGATTTCGACGGCGGAGGCGCCGGCCGAACTGCTGGGCACCAGGACCCTGGGCGGTTCCATGGTGGAACTGCACTACCGCTTCGGGCAGAGGCCGGCCGGCGCCTGAAGCCGCGCCGCGTTAGCCTGCGTCCCGGATCAGGTTGGTGATCCGGGCCGTGCACAGGCGGCGGCCGGCCTCGTCGGTCATGACCACCTCGTGGACGGTCAGGGTACGCCCCAGCTGGATCGCCGTGGCGGTTCCGGTGACCAGCCCGGAGGTGGCGGAGCGGTGATGGGTGGCCCCCACTTCGATGCCCAGCGCCACGCGGTCCGGACCGGCGTGGATGGCGGCGGCGAAGGAGCCCAGGGTCTCGGCCATGACCACGTGCGCGCCGCCGTGCAGGATGCCGAAGGCCTGCGTATTGCCCTCCACCGGCATCGTGGCGACCATGCGCTCCGGTGTCATTTCCAGGAACCGGATGCCCATCTTCACCACCAGGGCACCGACCCCGGCGTCGGCCAGCCAGGGACGCAGGTGCTCCGGGACACCGGCGTCGGCCAGTTCCTGCAGCCGCCCGCCGGTGCCGGCGGGGACGGTGTCCGGAATGAATTTGTCGCTCATGGGAACTAGGCTGGCATCTGTGAGTGAAACAAACAAACCGGATTCCGTAGCCACTATCGAGCGCCCTGCAGAGGCCGAAACTGCCAACGGATCAGAGTGCCGGCTGTTGGTCATCGACGGGCATTCGATGGCATTCCGGGCGTTCTATGCGCTGCCGGCGGACAAATTCGCCACCGACACCGGGCAGCACACCAACGCGGTCTATGGTTTCATCTCAATGCTGCTGGCCATGATCCGGGAGCAGCAGCCCACGCACGTCGCCGTCGCCTTCGACCTGGACACCCCGACCTTCCGGTCCGAGGAGTACAGCGAGTACAAGGCCGGCCGCAATAAGACGCCGGAGGAATTCCACGGCCAGGTAGATCTGATCGTCAAGGTCATGCAGGCCATGCGGATTCCCACCATCACCATGGACGGGTACGAGGCGGACGACATCATCGCCACCTTGAGCAGCCAGGGCGAGGCCGCCGGATGGCGGGTGCTGGTGGTGTCCGGGGACCGGGACGCCTTCCAGCTGATCACCGAGAAGGTCACCGTGCTCTACCCGAAGAAGGGCGTCAGCGATATTCCGCCGATGGACGCCGCCGCGGTGGAGGCCAAGTATTTCGTCGGCCCGCAGCACTACTCCGACCTGGCCGCGCTGGTCGGCGAGACCGCGGACAACCTGCCGGGCGTGCCCGGCGTCGGGCCCAAGACGGCCGCGAAGTGGATCAACCAGTACGGCGGGCTGGAGGGAATCCTGGCGCACCTGGACGCCATCGGCGGCAAGGTCGGGGATTCGCTGCGCGCCAATGTGGACCAGGTCAGGCGCAACCGGAGGCTGAACCATCTGCTGCGGGACCTGGACCTGCCGGTGGACCTGGAATCGATGATCCTGCAGCATCCGGACCGGGCGGCCGTGGAGGAACTCTTCGACTCGCTGCAGTTCAACACCCTGCGCAAGCGGCTCATCGACCTGTTCGAGGAAGAGGAGGCGGCCGAGGAGGTCCAGGTCCATGCCCCGGCGCACGTCCAGCTCGGCACCGCGGCGGAGCTGGAGGACTGGCTGGACCGCACCAACCAGCTCAATGTCGCGGTGCAGCTGGTGACCGAGGGCGCCGGCAGCACGGAAGACGCCGTCGGGCTGGCACTGGTCACCGGAACAGATGCCGCTTACATCGCCCTGACGGAACTCGACGAGGACGCCGAACGGGTGCTGGCCGGCTGGCTGGCGGACCTGGACGCACCCAAGGTGGTCCACGACTTCAAGGCCGCCTACAAGCTGCTGGCCCGGCGCGGGCTGACGCTGCTGGGCGTGGTGGACGACACGGCGGTCTCGGCGTACCTGATCCAGCCGGACCGGCGCAGCTATGAGCTGGCAGATCTGGCCCAGTACCACCTGAAGCTCTCCGTGGCCGCCGCCCCGGCGGCCGGCGGGCAGCTGGAGCTGGGCCTGGAGGAGGACCAGGCCGGTCCGGCGGTCATGAAGGCCTTCGCGGCCCTGCAGCTGAGCGAGCATTTCGCCGGCCAGCTGGTGGACCGCGGGGCCAACCAGCTGCTGGGCGGGCTGGAACTGCCGCTGTCCCTGGTGCTGGCCCGGATGGAGCTCACCGGCATCGCGGTGGATACCGCCAAGCTGGACACGCTGCTGGACGACTTCACCGCCACCATCAACGCCGCCAGCTCCGAGGCCTTCCGGATCATCGGCAAGGAGATCAACCTGGGATCGCCCAAGCAGCTGCAGGCGGTGCTCTTCGACGAGCTGGGGCTGCCCAAGACCAAGAAGATCAAGACCGGCTACTCCACCGACGCGGATGCGCTGACGGACCTGGTGGTCCGGACCGGCCATCCGTTCCTGCTGCAGCTGCTGGCCTACCGGGATGCCACCAAGCTGCGCCAGACGGTCGAGGGCCTGCGCAAGGCCGTGGCCGACGGCGGACGCATCCACACCACCTATGCGCAGACGGTGGCCGCCACCGGGCGGCTTTCGTCGCTGAACCCGAACCTGCAGAACATCCCGGTGCGCAGCGAGGAGGGCCGGCGCATCCGCGAGGTCTTCGTCGTCGGCCCCGGCTATGAAACGCTGCTGACCGCGGACTATTCGCAGATCGAAATGCGCATCATGGCGCATCTGTCCGGGGACCAGGCCTTGATCCAGGCGTTCCGCGACGGCGAGGACCTGCACCGCTTCGTTGGTTCGCGCATCTTTAATGTCGCGCCGGCGGACGTGACCAGCGAGATGCGCTCGAAGGTCAAGGCCATGTCCTACGGACTGGTGTACGGGCTGAGCTCCTTCGGGCTCTCCAAGCAGCTGAACATCCCGGTGGACGAGGCCCGGACGCTGATGAAGGACTACTTCAACCGCTTCGGTGCCGTGCGCGACTACCTGCGTTCGGTGGTGGACCAGGCGCGGCAGGACGGCTTCACGTCCACCATCGAAGGCCGCCGCCGCTACCTGCCGGACCTGAACAGCGACAACCGGCAGCTGCGCGAGATGGCCGAACGGGCCGCGCTCAACGCGCCGATCCAAGGCTCCGCGGCGGACATCATCAAGAAGGCGATGCTGGGCGTGGACCGGGCGCTGGCCGAGCAGGAGCTGAAATCGCGCATGCTGCTCCAGGTCCACGACGAACTCGTGCTGGAAGTGGCCCCGGGCGAACGCGAGGCGGTGGAACGGCTGGTCCGCGAGCAGATGGCCGGGGCGGCGGAACTCACCGTCCCGCTGGACGTCTCGGTCGGCGTCGGGCAGGACTGGCAGGCGGCCGGGCACTAAGGGACCGGACGCTCCCGGGCGCTTCCGGGGCGTTCAGGAGACTGCGGCCGCAACCTGGCCGGCTTCGGTGAGCACGGCCAGCACCGCTATGGCAATCGCTTCGACGGCCAGCAGCGAGACGAGCACGATCAGCTGGACCAGTCCCGCGTCCAGCGGTGAGGCGCCGCCCAGGATCAGGCCCACGAAGGCGCCGGGCAAGGTGACGGTGCCCACCGTGCGGGTCTGGTCAAGTGCCGGAAGCAATGCCTCGTGTGCCACCGGCCGGGCCACCAGGGCCCGGGCGGCGCGTGGCTCGAAGCCCAGGGCAAGTCCGGCTTCCACCTCGCCGCGGCGCAGGGTCAGTTCCGCGCTGATCCTGCGCCCGGCCAGGTTGGTGGCGGTCATCGCGCCGCCGATCAGCTGCCCGCAGACCGCCAGCCAGGCAAGTGGCTGCGCCGGCAGCACACCGGTGGCGAACATCAGCCCGGCCACCGGGGCGACGCCGGCTAGGATCGGCAGCGCCGCGGCGGGCACGCCGGTCCCGGCGCCGATCCGGCGGGCGGCGGTCCAGGCTGCCACCAGCAGCATGAGCAGCAGGAAACCTGCCGCAAGTACTGCCGAACGGCTCAGCGCCGCCACGGCCAGCGACACGACCGCCAGCTGCAGCAGCGCCCGCAGGCCTGCGGAGAGCAGTTGCCGGGCAGGCATCCCGAGTGCGCAGCGGGAGACCGCGGCAGCCGCGGCCAGCAGGACCGCGAGCAGGAGCCAGACGGCGGGGCCAGTGTTGAGCAAGGTGGAGTTTTCCGGCACCTGCCCATCCTCGCACCGGAGACCGTGCCGGTACGTGCCCGGATGCTAGGCTCGGCAGCGTGAACACCGCCGCCAACGTGTCCGGTCCGGCCCTGCGCACCGAACGGTTCGCCGCCCTCCGCGAGGACGGCCTGGCCGACCAGCGGCTCGAGGGTTGGTTCGACGCCGTGAAGTTCGGCTTCCACGATGCCAAGGCCGATCCTGTCGATGTTGCCCGCTACGCCGAGTCCTATGACTTGGACGCCCGCGTGCTCACCGCGGTGTACGACGACACCGTGCGGCCCGGGGTCTGGGATCCGGCGGTCCCGGTGGCCACCTATGCCACGATGCAGAACACGATCAACATCGGCGGCGGGGTCCTGCTGCCGGCGCACCTGGTCACCGCGGTCACGGTCCGGGCCACGCACCGGCGCCGGGGCATCCTCCGCCGGTTGATCACCGAGGATCTGTACCGTGCCGCGGACGAAGGCCTGGCCTTGGCCGCGTTGACCGCTTCCGAGGCCACCATTTACGGCCGGTTCGGCTTCGGTGCGGCCGCTTTCGGGCGCACGGTCCAGGTGGACGTGCGCGAACGTTTCGGGCTGTCCGTCCCGGCGGATGATGCCGGCGGCGTGGAGGTTGCGGATCCGGACCTCCTGGCCGCGCTGGGACCGGAGGTTTTCGCCCGCTTCCACGCCCGTACGCGCGGGTCGGTGGGCCGGCAGTCCTCGTATGCGCAGGTGGTTTCCGGGCGCTGGGGACAGCACAAGCCCGAACCGGACAGGGCGCTGCGGGCCGCCGTGTATCACGGAGCGGACGGCGCCGCCGAGGGCTATGCCTGTTACAAGTTCGCCGGCTGGGACGCCTCCCCGCGTGCCGTCAAGGTGGTGGACCTGGTCGCGGCCACGCCTGCGGCCTACCTAGGCCTGTGGGCCTATCTGGGGTCCATCGACCTGGTCGAACGGATCGAGTACCCGCTGGCCGCGGTGGAGGACCCCTTGCCGTGGGCGCTGCGCGACGGGCGCGGCTACCAGGTGACCGGTGAGGAGGACACACTGTGGCTGCGGATACTGGACCCGGTGACGGCGCTGCAGTCCCGCAGCTACGCCGGGGCCGGCTCGGTCAGCTTCGAAATCGCCGATCCGCTGGACCTGGCCGCAGGACGCTGGCGCCTGACGGCCGGCGGCGGCGAGGCCTCCGTCGAGCCGCTCGCGGCGGACGCCGCCGTCGATCTCCGGCTGGGTGTGGAAGCGCTCGGTTCGCTGTATCTGGGCGGCACCACGGCACACACCCTGGCGGCGGCGGGCCGGGTCGCCGGGGAGCCCGGCGCGGTAGCGCGGTTGGACCGTCTGATGGCACTGCCGGAGCGCCCGTACTGCATCACGCACTTTTGACCGGAGTTGCCTGCACCGGCTAGACTTATCGGGCGCGTAATGCGTATGCAATTTCCAAAAAGTCCACTTCCGGGCGGCCGGGGCACTTTGCTGTGCCGGGCGTCCGGAACCAAGAAAACTATCCACATCGGAGCC
The DNA here is from genome assembly GCF_022012395.1 of Arthrobacter hankyongi. GTDB lineage: Bacteria > Actinomycetota > Actinomycetes > Actinomycetales > Micrococcaceae > Crystallibacter > Crystallibacter hankyongi. The sequence continues at coordinate 1,746 of NZ_JAKLTQ010000023.1, read as the reverse complement.
CCTACTACATGACCATCACCTCCACCGAGAAGCCCGGTGCCCCCCAGGTCGCCATCAACGACATCGGCACCGCCGAGGACTTCCTCGCTGCCGTCGACGCCACCATCAAGTACTTCAACGACGGTGACCTCGTCGAAGGTACCGTCGTCAAGGTCGACCGCGACGAAGTCCTGCTCGACATCGGTTACAAGACCGAAGGTGTCATTCCCTCCCGCGAGCTCTCCATCAAGCACGATGTTGATCCCGGGGACGTTGTTGCCGTGGGCGACCAGGTCGAAGCCCTTGTCCTGACCAAGGAGGACAAAGAAGGCCGCCTGATCCTGTCCAAGAAGCGCGCCCAGTACGAGCGCGCCTGGGGCGACATCGAGAAGGTCAAGGAAGAGGACGGCGTCGTCACCGGTACCGTCATCGAGGTTGTCAAGGGCGGCCTCATCCTCGACATCGGCCTGCGCGGCTTCCTGCCCGCCTCCCTCGTCGAGATGCGCCGCGTGCGCGACCTGGCTCCGTACATCGGCCAGCAGATCGAAGCCAAGATCATCGAGCTGGACAAGAACCGCAACAACGTGGTGCTGTCCCGCCGTGCCTGGCTGGAGCAGACCCAGTCCGAGGTGCGCTCGAGCTTCCTCAACAAGCTGGAGAAGGGCCAGGTCCGTCCGGGCGTCGTGTCCTCGATCGTCAACTTCGGTGCCTTCGTGGACCTGGGCGGCGTCGACGGCCTGGTGCACGTCTCCGAGCTGTCCTGGAAGCACATCGACCACCCGTCCGAGGTTGTCGAGGTCGGCCAGGAAGTCACCGTCGAGGTGCTGGAAGTGGATCTGGACCGCGAGCGTGTTTCGCTGTCCCTGAAGGCTACGCAGGAAGACCCCTGGCAGACCTTCGCCCGCACGCACGCCCTGGGCCAGGTTGTCCCGGGCAAGGTCACCAAGCTGGTTCCGTTCGGTGCGTTCGTCCGCGTCGAAGACGGCATCGAGGGCCTGGTCCACATCTCCGAGCTGGCCGTGCGCCACGTGGAGCTGGCCGAGCAGGTTGTCTCCGTGGGCGACGAGCTGTTCGTCAAGGTCATCGACATCGACCTGGAGCGCCGCCGCATCTCGCTGTCCCTGAAGCAGGCCAACGAGGGCGTCGACCCCGAAGGCACCGAGTTCGACCCGGCGCTGTACGGCATGGCCGCCGAGTACGACGAGCAGGGCAACTACAAGTACCCGGAGGGCTTCGATCCGGAGTCCAACGAGTGGCTCGAGGGCTACGAGGCACAGCGTGCCGCGTGGGAGCAGCAGTACGCCGACGCCCAGGCCCGCTGGGAAGCCCACAAGAAGCAGGTTGCCGCGGCGATGGCCGAGGACACCGCTGCTGTTGCCGGCCCCGGCGAGTCCGCCCAGACCAGCTACTCTTCCGAGGCTCCGGCTGCCGAGCACGGCACCCTGGCTTCCGACGAGGCCCTGGCCGCCCTGCGCGAAAAGCTCACCGGCAACTAATTGCCGCAGATCGGACCGGCTTGCTGAGCAGGCACCGGCCTGAGCACAGAGGGCCCCGCACCGAATGGTGCGGGGCCCTCTGCCTTTTTCCTGCCCGTTGCTGCCGATTGGACAAGTTGCCCGGGATTCCGGGCGGGTACAGTACCGCAGCCGGTGCTTTGAGTCTTTGGGGGCGTGGGAAATGGGCGGCCCGGGGTGGTGTCCGGGCCGCCCGGTGGCCGGTGCGGGGCGGGTCAGCGGGGGAGCAGGCTGGCTGCTTCCTGCCGGGTGG
>NZ_JAKLTQ010000022.1 GCF_022012395.1 Arthrobacter hankyongi | reverse complement strand
GCTGCGGACGTGTCCGGCCGCTAGTCGACCAGTGCGCGCGGGCTGCCGGCCGCCGCATCCAGCCGGTCCAGCTCGCGCAGCGAACTGCCCTTGGTCTCCCGGGCGAAGTACACCGCCACCATGGTGACCAGCGCGGCAGCCGCGATGTAGAGGGCCACCGGCAGCCAGTGGCCGAAGTCCTTCAGCAGCGTGGCGGCGATGATCGGCGCCAGCGATCCGGCGAAAATCGAGGTCACCTGGTAGCCCAGCGACACCCCGGAGTAGCGCATCCGGGTAGGGAACATCTCCGCCATGATCGCCGGCTGGCCCGCGTACATCAGTCCGTGGATGGCCAGGCCCAGCATCACCGCGGCCAGGATGATGACCGGGTTCCGGGTGTCGAACATCGGGAAGGCCACGAAGGCCCAGACCGCGGCCAGCACGGCACCGGCCATGTAGACGGGCCGCCGGCCGAACCGGTCCGAGAGGCTGCCGTAGAACGGGATCACCCCGAAGTGGAACGCATGGGCGAGGATCAGCAGCCCGAGCAGCGTGGTCACATCGAAGTCGTGCACCGTCTTCAGGTATGTGATGGAGAACGTCACCACCACGTAGTAGAGGATGTTCTCCGCCACCCGCAGGCCCATCGCGGTGAACACGCCCCGCGGATAGCGGCGGAAGACCTCCAGCACGCCGTAGGCGGAGTCCTTGGCCTCCTCGGCCTGCCGGCGGGCCTCCAGGAAGATCGGCGCTTCGGAGACCCTGGTGCGGATGTAGTAGCCGACGATGACGATCACGGCCGAGAGCCAGAAGGCCACCCGCCAGCCCCAGGCCAGGAACGCCTCGTCGCTGAGGACACCGGACATGACCCAGAGCACGATGGTGGCCAGCATGTTGCCGGCCGGCACGCCGGCCTGCGGCCAGGAGGCCCAGAAGCCGCGCTTGGCGTCCGGACTGTGCTCGGCGACCAGCAGCACGGCCCCGCCCCATTCGCCGCCGATCGCGAAGCCTTGGATGAAACGCAGGGTCACCAGCAGGAACGGCGCCCAGTAGCCGATGGAGTCGAAGCCGGGCAGGCAGCCCATCAGGAAGGTCGCCGCACCGATCAGGACGATGCTCAGCTGCAGCAGCTTCTTGCGGCCCACCTTGTCGCCGAAGTGGCCGAAGACGATCCCGCCCAGCGGCCGGGCCACGAAGCCGACGGCGTAGGTGACGAAGGCGGCAATGATCGCGTCCAGTTCGGAGCCGCTCTCCGGGAAGAACATGGCGCCGAAGACCAGCGTGGCGGCGGTGGCGTACAGGAAGAACTCGTACCACTCGACCACGGTGCCTGCCATCGAGGCGGCGACCACGCGGCGCAGGGCCGACGGCGGCGATTCGTGGGTGGATCCGGGCACGTGGCCGGGAGTGGCTGCGCTCATGGTGCTCCTTCGTTTTCGGTGGCTTTTGTGCGTTGATGCCGTGTGGCTGAAATCACAAACCTTGCTGACTACCGAGTATGTTCGCTCCGGGCGGGTGCATCAATGGCGAAGAACGCAGGGCTGACCTGCAAAAATGCAGATATGAGCCTCGAATCCGTCCCGAACCCGGAGGACCTGCTGGTCCTGCTCGCGGTCTCGCGCACCGGCCGTTTCAGTTCCGCCGCCGAGGATCTGGGCCTGAACCACACCACCGTCTCCCGCCGCATCGGCACGCTGGAGAAGGTCCTCGGCGGGCACGTGCTCGCCCGCACCAGCGGCGGCTGGGAACTGACCGAGCTGGGGCACAAGGCCGTGGCCGCAGCCGAACGCGTCGAGGAGGCGGTGGGCGCCCTGACCCGGGACTCCGCGGCGGCGGCGCAGCTGGCCGGCACCGTCAGGATGTCCGCCACGGACGGCTTCAGCGCCTACATCGCCGCCCCCGCGGTCGCCCGGCTGCAGCGGGCGAACCCCCGGCTCGCCGTCGAAATCGTCACCACCGCCCGTCCCGCCTCCCGCCACCGGTCCGGCCTCGACTTCGAGGTGGTGGTGGGCCGGCCCCAGGTCCACCGGGCGCAGGCCGTCCGGCTGGGCCACTACGTCCTGGGGCTGTACGGCTCGCAGAGCTACCTGGCCGACCACGGCACCCCGGCCACGATCAAGGCGGCACTGGCCCACCCCCTGGTGTACTTCATCGATTCGATGCTCCAGGTGGACGATCTGGACGCCCCGCGGCGGCTGCTGCCCGGGATGGCCACCGCGGTCGGCTCCACCAACGTCTTCGTCCACGTCGAGGCAACCCGGGCCGGCGTCGGCCTCGGCCTGCTGCCCTGCTTCATGGCGGACCGGCACGAGGACCTGGTCCGGCTCTTCCCGGCCGAACTGGCCGAAAAGCTGGCCTACTGGCTGGTGGCCCGGCCGGACTCGCTCCGGCAGCCCTCGGTGGCGGCGGTGGTGGACGCACTGCGGCGCGGGACCCGCGAGATGGAGCCTTGGCTGCTGGGCAGTCCGCCCTCGGAAGAGGGTGAAAGGATTAAAAACCGAGATGCCGGGCACTGGGCCTAACTTGGGGGGATTAGGCTGGCAGCACCCGGCATCCGGCGCCGGACCGGGTCCGGCTGAGCAGCCCGCGATTGCTCCAGCCACCATCCAAAGTGTTGAAGCTCGTTGTTCGCCGGACTGCCTCCGCAGCTATGCCGTGAACGGCACCGCCGCGGGCCTATACAGCCGCTGATCGGCTGTTCGCTCTAAATCATACAAAGAAACTACCCGCGAGTCACAAGCTGGGTTGCCGGTAGGAAAACATCCGTAGCACAACCCTCATCCGCCGCTGACCTGCGCAAACCGTCAGCCGGCGCTGTCCTGCAGGATCCGCGCCCCGCCGGCGAACTTGGCGGCCGCCTCCGGGTCCAGCAGCCGGGCCGGGACGGCACCGCCCAGCAGCGTCCGGGCCAGCTGCGGGTCCTCCCCCAGCGGCTGGTCGGAGCCGGCGATCACCACATTGCCGAAGCGCCGGCCCTTAAGCATCGGCGGGTCGGCAATGACCGCCACCTGCCCGAACACCTCGCCGATGGTGGCCACCTCCCGCCGGGCCAGCTCCAGCCGGGGCGAGTCCCCGCAGTTGACCAGGTAGATCCCGCCGGGGGCGAGCACCCGCCGCGCGGCACGGGTGAATTCGAGGGTGGTCAGCGGCTGCGGGGTGCTGCTGCCGGCAAACACGTCGCGGATGACCAGGTTCCGGCTGCCCTCGGTGAGCGATTCGGTCACCGCCCTGGCTTCGCCCACCCGGATCCGCACCAGCGGGGCCCGCGGGATGTCGAACCAGCCGCGCACCAGTTCGGCCAGCTTCGCATCGATTTCGATGACGACCTGCCGCGCCTGCGGATACCGGGCGGCGAAGTAGCGGGCCAGCGAGCAGGCCCCGCCGCCCAGGTGCAGCACCCGCAGGGACTCATCCCGGTCCACCGGCCAGCGGGATTCGACCAGTGCCGCCATCCAGCGCATGTACTCGAAGTCCAGTGTCAGCGGCTCGCCCACCACCACATGCGAGGACTGCACCCCGTTGATCTTCAGCAGCCAGGCCCCGGGGAAGTCCTGGTCCCGGACCAGCTCGGCCGTGCCCGAGGAAATAGGGTAGACCCCTTCGGCCGGACCGGCCGGCTCGCCGGCTCCGGCTCCCCGCCGTCCCACCGGCAGCCTATTTGACCACGGCGATGGCGAAACCGTCCCAGCCTTTGGCCCCCACGGTCTGCACCGCCGTCGCATCCAGCCGGCGGTCCGCGCCAAGCAGCGCGAGCGCATCGCGGGTACCGCGCACCGCGGCGGCTTCCGGGTCGGCGTCGGGCAGGTCCGCCTGCAGGACGGCGCCGCCGCGGACCACGTTGTCCACGATGATCACCGTGCCCCGCCGCGACAGCTTCAGGGCCCATTCGACGTAGTTCCTGTTGTTTTCCTTGTCCGCGTCGATGAAGACCAGGTCGAACGGGCCGGCCTCCTCGGCCGCCAGCCGCGGCAGCGTCTCCAGCGCCGGCCCCACCCGGACACTGACCCGGTCCGCGACCCCGGCGCGGGCCAGGTTTTCCCGGGCCACGTCGGCATGGTGCGGCTCGTACTCGCAGGTTACGACCTCGCCGTCCTCGGGCAGCGCCCGGGCCAGCCAGGTGGTGCTGTAGCCGCCGAGGGTGCCGATCTCCAGCACCTTGCGGGCGCCAACCAGCCGGGCCAGCAGCATCAGCAGCTTGCCCTGCGCCGCGGACACCTCGATGCCCGGCAGCCCGGCCGCGTGCGCGGCCCGCCGGCCCTCGGCCAGCGCAGTGTCCTCGCCCACCAGGGTCGCGGCCAGGTACTGGTCCACCGCGCTCCAGGACCGCCGGCCGGACAGCTGCTCGTAGCTCGCGCCGTCGTACGCCCCGCCGGCGGACAGGCTCTCGTCCGGTCCGCTGCCGCTGTCCTCAGGCACCGGCACGGCGGGCGTCCTTCAGGGCCGATTCGAGCCGGTTCACCTTGCCGTCGAGCTCGCCGTAGTAGCCCGGGCGGATGTCCGCCTTGAGCACCAGCGAGACCCGGGAGCCGTACCGGCCGACGGCCTCGGTGGCCCGCTTGACCACGTCCATGACCTCATCCCATTCGCCTTCGATCTCGGTGAACATCGAGCTGGTCCGGTTCGGCAGCCCGGATTCGCGCACCACCTTCACGGCGGCCGCGACGGCGTCGTGCACCGAGGCGTCATGGGGTGCAGGGCCAGTGATGGGGACGCCGGAGGGCGCGACCGAGAACGCAACAAGCATGGCTTCAGTCTGGCACAGCCGCGGGCCGGGACAACAGGGGACCCGCCGCGCCCTGTTCCGGGCACAGGCGCCGGCTTCGGGTGGCATGTTGCCGCCGGGTTTGGCGCCCGCTCCTCTGCAAGAATGGGGCCATGGACCTCGCCCAGCAATTCGATCTCGTGTGCGAAGCCAAGGCCGGCTTGGTGGACTTCGCCGAGAGCCCGGGATTCGAGCGTCTATATCGGCGGCTGTTCGAGAGGGGACTGGAAAACGGCAGTCCGGAAATGGCCCGGATCGACGCCCTGGAGTCCATGATCTTCGAGCGCCAGGAGACGGGGCGCAGGACGCTTCTGGAGCGGTACCTCGCCGTCATGCCCGGCCTGCCCCCGGAAGAGCGCACGCTCCTCGAGGACTGGCGCGACCGCCATGTCCTTGGCGTTTTCGAAACCCTGTCCCGTACCGCCGACAAGATGGTCCTGCGGAACCTGCAGGACGAACTCGACTACACCGTCTACTCCACCATGGGAGCGGAAGCGATCAAGGGCATGCGCAAGGGCGGCTTCATCTTCACCCGGATCGTTCCGGTCGGCGGCGTGTGGACCCTCAGCGGCACCAGCCGGCTCTTCGCACCGGAGGAGCGGAAGGCCGCGGGCAGGCTGCTCGCCGAGGTGTGCTACGCCTACCCCGCCGGAGCATTCCGCAACCCTGCCAAGCTCGAACAGGCACGCCGGATGACCGCCGACTACCACCGCATCTTCGTGTCCCTGTTCGGCGGTCCCGTCATCACCGGAACCGGACGGGAAACACAGGAGCGGTTCAATCGGTTCCTGGCGGCCTGCACAGCCGAGGCACTGGCCAAACTCCCCGGCAAAGGCGGCAAGATGCCGGTGCCGGCCACGGTGGAGTTGCCCGAGGAAATCCTGCACCATGATGACGTGGCGTTCCGGCACCATCCGGTCCGAGGCACCAGCATCCTCCGGAACTACTCAGCCGCAGCTGCGGCCCACGCCCGACCGCCGGCAACACCCGACGACGGCGTGGCCGCCGTGCGGCACTATCTGGAGGACCCGGGCGTCAGCGGGGATGTGCTCCGCGAGCTCGCCGCGGCGCATCCGGACACCGTCGATGCTCTATACCGGCTGGTGCTTGAGGATCCTGACTTCATCTGGGAACGAGACGGGGAGGAGATGCTGCGCCGGCACAAACCCGCGAACCTGTGGGAACCCGACATGCCCGACATCACCATCCTGCCCGGGCTTGCCGAGGAGTTTGCCCATGAAGCGGGGCGGACAGGGCACTAACCGGCCTTGGCCGACTCGTTGAAGCAGGTCAGCGGGTCCACTATTATCTTGTCCACCCCTGATTCATGTCTGCCGATCACCTTCATCTCGGGGACGAAGACAGTCATTCCCGTGTAGCCGGCGGCCAGCAACGGTTCAAGAACTGTCCCCGGCATCCGATCCGGCCGGCACGGTCAGAATTCAATGGAGAATGTTTGGGAACATGAAACTCAAGCCCCTGCTGGTCCTTGCTGCCGCATTGTCACTCGCCGGATGTGCGGGAACGGCCAGCCCGGCTTCAAGGACAAGATGACCTACGTCTTCATGACCCCAAGGACGCCGAACTGACCGGCGTCGTCTTCCGAGACAGCAACAATGAGGACTACAACGACTACACCGGAATCCGTTTCCACAAAACCCTGAAGTAGGACCTCGCCAACCCTTCACCGTTGCGGTTGCCGAGCCTAGACTGGCGCTGAAAACCGCAACGGACGGGGACGCCATGCTGGAAGTCGTGTACGTCAGGCCCACCAAGGGCTCCGGGGCCGCGCTGATCATCCGCGGCATCCTGGCCATCCTCTTCGGCATCGCGGTCATCGTCTGGCCGCAGGCCTCGGTGCTGGTGCTGGTGGTGCTTTTCGGGATCTTCGCCATCGCCGACGGCATCACTGCCATTGTCCACTGGGCCACCCAGCGCCGGGCCTGGGACGGCCGGCGCTACTCGGGCTGGGTGCTGGCCGGCGGCATCATTTCGGTGCTGGCCGGCATCGTGGCGCTGGTCTGGCCAGACCGCACGGCGCTGGCCGTCAGTTTCATCATCGGCCTCTGGGCACTGCTGCTGGGCCTGACGCAGATCGTGCTGGCCATCGCGGCGCGCAAGGTGGTGCTGGGCTGGTGGCTCGGGCTGGTGGGCGGCATCTTGGCCGTGCTCATTGGCCTGCTGCTGACCTTCAATCCCGCAGTCGGAATCCTCGGGTTTCTGGGCTTCCTGGCCGCCTTCGCCTGGCTGTTCGGCCTGATCCTGGTGGCCGCGGGCATCCACACATGGCAGCTGGCCCGGCGCCTGGACTAAGCCTTCAGGTGCGGCGGTTTCCGGGTGATATTTTCGATGTCGGCCGCGGTGGCCTCGATCAGCTGGTGCGCCAGGTCCGCCAGGGCCCGTGCGGTTGCCAGCTCGTCGCCGATTTCCGGAACATCGGAATCCGCCGGATTCAGCCGGGCCAGCCCGACCCCTGTCAGTTTGGTCGCGGCACCGCTCTGCAGCCGTGCCTCGGACCGGGTTTGGCCTTCGTGTTCGTCGATGACGATCTCCACCGACCAGCGCTTCTCCTGCATGGTGGTCCCCTCCTCGGTTCCAGAACCAAGATCCCGCAACCCGGAGGGCCCGTCAAGGGTGCGCCAGGGCCTCCCGCAGCGCCCCGGCCCCAATGCTGCGGGCGCCGAGCGCCGCCACCCGCTCGCGCAGCGCCCGGTCGGAGGTCGCCACCGTGACCGGCGTTCCGCCTTCGCGCAGCGCGCGGACCCGTTCGACGATCTCGTCGTCGCCGGAGCCGGCGGCGCGCGCCACCTCCAGCCGCGGGGCGTCCCCGGCCAAGTCGTTCCCGGCGAGGGCCTCTTTGGCCTGCCCTTCCAGCACGACGACGGCGTGCGGCCAGGCCGTGTGCACCCCCAGCCCCAGCAGGCCGGCCGGCAGGCCGGACTCGGCGGCCGCGGCCAGCGCCCCGAGCAGCCGCCGGGCGGCGCCGGCACGGTCCCGCCACCAGCCATCCGGCCGCGCGCCGATGACGTTGGCGGCGTCGACCACCAGTGCCGGACGGCGGCCGAGCAGTGGCTTGAGCCCCGGCCAGGCCTCGGCGAACTTCGGATGCAGCGGCAGTGCCCCGACCTCCTCCACCGGCACCCAGGCCAGTTCCAGGCTTTCCGCGTCCGTGATCTGCGGCTCGAACGGACGCACGGTCCAGGCCACCGCCGTGGTGTAGGTCCAGAAGCCCAGGTCGAGCACGTGGGTCAGCAGCGGTTCGAGCGCGTCGGCGGGAACCGCGGCCTCCTCGTGCGATTCGCGCAGCGCGGCGTCGACGGCGGCCTCGCCCTGGTGCCGGGCGCCGCCGGGAATGCCCCAGGTCCCGCCGAAGTGGCTCCACGCGGCACGGTGCTGCAGCAGCACGCCGCGGGCGCGGTCCACCACCAGCAAGCCGGCCGAGCCGAACCGGCCCCACATCTTGGTGCCGTCCGGACCCAGGGCCCAGGCGTCGCCCGGATCGCGCGGGCCATTGAAGGGTGGCCGCATATCACCTACGGTCATTCCCCTAGCTTGTCATGCACTGTCAAGGAGAAACTTACTTGAAGTTTCAACCAAACGTCCCTACACTGGTGCCATGACTCAGACCACCGAACGCCCCCCGGTACTCTTCCTCAGCCACGGCGCCCCGCCGCTGGCCGACGACGCCCGCTGGACCCGCGAACTCGCGGACTGGTCCGGCACCGTCGGCAAGCCCAAGGACATCCTGATGGTGTCCGCGCACTGGGAGAACGCCCCGGTCACGCTCAGCGCCACCCAGCGGCCCACCGAACTCGTCTACGACTTCTGGGGCTTCCCGCAGCGGTACTACGACGTGCGCTACGACGCCCCGCTGGCCCCCGAACTGGCCGGCGAGGTGGCCAAGCTGGTCGGCAGCCACGGCCACCACGTCGAGCGCGACGAGGAGCGCGGCCTGGACCACGGCGCCTACGTGCCGCTGAAGGAGATGTTCCCGGAAGCGGACGTCCCGATTGTCCAGATGTCGATGCCGACGCTGGATCCGCAGGGCCTGTTCGAGCTGGGCAAGACGCTGGCCCCGCTGCGCGACCGCGGCACGCTGATTGTCGGCTCCGGCTTCACCACGCACAACCTGCGCTGGTTCAACCCCGCCGCCGGCCCGGACACCACCCCGCCGGCCGCCTCCAGCGAATTCGACCACTGGGCCGAGGAAGCGATGGCCCGCGGCGACGTGGACGCGATCCTGGACTTCCTGCACAAGGCCCCGGCGGCCCGCGAGGCGCACCCGCGCTCCGAGCACTGGGCCCCGCTCTATGTGGCGCTCGGCGCGGCCTATGCCTCCGGCGGGATCGACGCCAAGACCGCCATCGACGGCTTCTGGTTCGGCCTGTCCAAGCGGTCCTGGACGCTGACCTAATACCGGGCCCGGCCGGCTACCCCCAGCCGGCCAGCCGCAGCAGGGCCGCCGCGGCCGCGCCGGCCAGGACGACGACGAGGAACGGCGCGCGCAGCGCCAGTGCCAGCGCTGCGGCCGCGAGCGCGCCGAGCCTCGCGTCCAGCACCAACTGCTGGCCGCTGGCGAACGCATTGACCACCGTCAGCGAGGCCAGCAGCCCGATGGTCAGGGTGGCCGCAACGCGGGACATGCGCGGGTTCTTCATCCACCGCGCCGGCACCAGGTAACCGGCCAGCTTGGTCAGGTAGGCCAGCGCGCAGGCGGCCAGGATCCAGCCCCACAGGCTCACCGGCCTACCCCCGTCCCGCCGTCGGACTGCGCGTCCGGGCGCTGCCCGGGCAGCTGCATATGCTCCGCGTCGTGCACGGCATACGGTTCCGCGTACGGTTCCACATCCGGCTCCAGCCCCTGCGGCACCGGCCGGTGCGTGAACCAGCCGATCAGCCCGGCCACGGCCGCGGCGACCAGGATCGGGATCCCGCTGGGCAGCAGCGGCACGGTCAGTACGGTGGCCAGGGCGCAGACGACGGCGATGGCCGCCGGCTCCTTGCCCTTCAGCCGGGGCCAGAGCAGGCCCAGGAACGCGGCGACGGCGGCGCCGTCGAGCCCCCACTGCCTGGGGTCGCCGAGCGCATCCCCGGCCAGGGCGCCGACGGCGGTGAACAGGTTCCAGAGCACGAATACCCCCAGGCCGGCCGTCCAGAAGCCGCGGCGCTGCTCGACCGGATCCAGCTGCCCGGAGGCGGTGGCCGTGGACTCGTCGATGGTCACCTGCGCGGCCACCGGCTTCCGCCAGCCGCGCGGATCCACCATCGCGTTCATCTGCATTCCGTAGATGAAGTTGCGGATCCCCAGCAGCGCGGCGGCGCCCGCGGCGGCGGCCCCGGTTCCGCCGCCGCCGATGACACCGATGAAGGCGAACTGGGAGCCGCCGCTGAACAGCAGCAGGCTCAGCGCCATGGTCTGGGCGAAATCCAGGCCGGCGGCCACCGAGAGGGCACCGAAGGAGACGCCGTAGAGGCCGGTGGCCAGGGAAATGGACAGCCCAACCTTCACGGCCGGGGATTGGCGGGTCTTCACGGTTCAAGCCTAGGCGTCGTGCGCAGCACACAGCCCCGGGTGACCAAACTTACATGCATATGCATAAAAATTTGCCCCGGCCCGGGCTAGGGTGGAAAAGGGAAGGAGCCCCGGGCCCCGACCCCGAAACGCCGGCCAGGCAACGCAGCCGGCTGACCCCCATCGCGCTCTGGCGCGGCAAGGAGAACCGATATGAAGGCATGGCAGTTCACCAACACCCACGAGCCCCTGGTGCTCGCCGACGTCGAGGAGCCCAGCGCCGCCCCCGGCGGCGTCGTCATCGACATCAAGGCAGCAGGCCTGTGCCATTCCGACGTGGGCATGCTCGAGGATGAGGGCTGGCTGTCCACCCTGGCCAAGCGGCCGATCACCCTGGGCCATGAGGTCGCCGGGGTCATCACCGAAGTCGGCGACGGCGTGACGGACTTCCAGGTGGGCGACTGCGTCGGCTTCTGCCCCACCACCTCCGTGGGCGCGCCGGGCTACGGCTTCGACGGCGGCTTCAGCTTCAAGGCTGCCATCGGCCAGGAGGCGCTGGTGCGCATCCCGGACAACGTCTCCTTCCTGCAGGGCGCGGCCGGCACCGACGCCGGCATGACCAGCCACCACGCCGTCATCGCCAACGGCCAGGTCAAGGCCGGTGACAAGGTCGGCATCATCGGCTTCGGCGGCCTGGGCTCGATCGGCGCCCGCGTGGCCGTCCTGGCCGGCGCACAGGTCTATGTGGCCGAGGTCAACGAGAACATCTGGGAGCAGGCCAAGGAGATCGGCGCCACCGCGGTCGCCAAGTCGATCGCCGACTTCAAGGAGGTCGGCCTGGACGTAGTCGTGGACTTCGCCGGCTTCGGGACCACCACCGCCGAGGCCATCGAGACCGTCCGGCGCGGCGGCCGGGTGGTCCAGGTGGGCATGGGCCGGCTCGAGTCCACCATCAGCACGAAGGCACTGATCCTCTCCGAGGTCACCCTCGTCGGCTCGCAGGGCGGCACCAAGGAGGACGTGCAGGGCGTCTACGACTTCTTCGCCACCGGCCAGCTGAACCCGACCATCACCGAGATCAGCTTCGGCGAGATCCCGGAGGGCCTGGAGAAGCTCAAGCGCGGCGAAGTGGTCGGCCGGCTGGTCGCCAGGATCGCCGACTAGGAAGCAGCCTGAGAAATGGGCCGGAAACGCCAGCGGCGGCGCCGGACCGCAAGGTCCGGCGCCGCCGCTGTGGGCCGGCCTGGCTAGGCGACCGCTTCCTCGGTGAAACCGTAGGGAACCTCGCGGCTCAGTTCCACCGTGTAGCGGCCGGCACCCGTGCGGGTGACCAGGATGCCGCGGCTGCGCTCCACCGCCGCGAGCACCTGCAGCTCCTGCACGGCCTCGTTGAGCTTTTCATCGGCTTCGTCCGGATGTGCCGCGCGGATTTCCAGCCGGATCGGCGCCGGGGCCTGGGCCGGCCGGCGTTCTTTGACACTATGCATTGCTGACACCATTCATTCGGCTCGGGCCCGCCGAGGGGAACGGCGGACCAGGGTCGGGTCTTCACCGGTCCACTGGGGGCTGAACCGGCAATCGGCACGAGTTTGCCACTATGACGATTGATATGCACAATTATATGATTCTGGTCACAAACGTTTAACCGGCGGTTCGGGCGGATCAGACCGCTGCCTGGGCATGGCCGTTGATGGCGTCCGCCGCGCGGATGAGCGCCAGGTGCGAAAACGCCTGCGGGTAGTTTCCGGCCATCCGCCGGTTCACCGTGTCATATTCCTCGGACAGCAGCCCGAGTTCGTTGGTGTAGCCCACCAGCTGGTCCATCAGGTCCCGGGCGTCGCCGATGCGCCCGGAGCGCGCATACTGTTCGACCAGCCAGAAGGAGCAGGCCAGGAAGGGATACTCCCCGGGCGCCAGGCCGTCCACGCCGCTCTCGGTCCGGTAGCGCCGCACCAGCCCGGCCTCGTCCACCAGCTCCCGCTCCAGCCGCTCGACGGTGCCCAGCATCAGGTCGTCGTCGTACTTAATGAAGCCCACCTGCGGCAGCACCAGCAGCGAGGCGTCCACCTCGGTGCCGTCATAGGTCTGGGTAAACGAATTGATCCGGCGGTTGAAGCCGCGCGCCAGGATTTCTTCGCGCATCTGGTCCCGCAGCTCCGCCCAGTGCCGGGCCTCCCCCTCCAGCCCATGGTCCAGCACCGCCCGGACGCCGCGGTCGAAGGCCGCCCACATCATCACCCGGGAATGGGTGAAGTGCCGGGACTCTCCGCGCGTTTCCCAGATCCCGCGGTCCTTGGTCCCCAGATGCCGTTCCACGTAGCGCAGCAGGGCCTTCTGCAGCGGCCAGGAGAAGTGGTCCTCGACGCAGCCGATGTTGCGCATCTTTTCCAGCGCCACCATGACCTCGCCGACCACGTCCCCCTGGTACTGGCAGACCGCGCCGTTGCCGATCCGCACCGGCTTCGACGCCGCATAGCCGGGCAGATGCTCCAGGACACGCTCGGGCAGGTCCCGCTCGCCGGCCAGCCCGTACATGATCTGCAGGTCCTCCGGATCCCCCGCCACCGCGCGCAGCAGCCAGTTCCGCCAGTGCAGGGCCTCGGTCTCGTAGCCGTGGGTCATCATGGTTTCCAGCGTCAGCGCGGCATCGCGGAGCCAGACATAGCGGTAGTCCCAGTTCCGTTCCCCACCGAACTGCTCCGGCAGCGAGGTGGTCGGCGCCGCCACGATCCCGCCGGTGCTCTCGTGGGTCATGGCGCGCAGCACCAGCAGCGAGCGCTTGACCAGGTCGTGGTAGTCGCCCTGGTACGGGAAGCGGGAGCACCAGTCCTGCCAGAAGCGGGTGGTCTGCTCCAGCGCCCCGTCCACGTCGATCATCGCCGGCACCGGCTGGTGGGACGGGAACCAGCACAATTCAAAATCCACCGTCTGCCCGGCCGCCACGGTAAATTCGCCGCGGTGCCGCCGTTCGGCCCGGCGCGGCAGGTCCCCGCCGTGCAGCACGACGGCGTTCGGCCCGGCCATGCCCACGATCGCCTCGGCGCCGGTCTGCTCGTCGGTGCTGCGGAAGACCCAGGGCACCACGTCCCCGTAGTGGAAGCGCAGGATCAGTTCCTGCTGCATGTCCACGGTGCCCGAGAGGCCCTGGACACGGCGGACCAGCGAGGCCCGCCGGTCCCCGGCGGGCATGAAGTCGGTCACCAGCGCCTCGCCGGTCGCCGTCCGCCAGCGCGTCCGCAGGACGAAGGTGGAGGGCACGTAGGCGCGTTCGACGACGGCGGGCTGCCCGGGCCCCGGGACCTGGCTGCTGCGGGCCCGGCCCAGCGCCTCCCCGCCCAGCGAGTACTCCGGCGCGGCCAGTGTGCCGGGAACCTCGGCATAGTAGTCTTCCTCGGCGTCTGCATCGGCGCCGTTGCCCGGGTAGGGAAGGTCCACCGCGCGGTCCGCGACGTGCCGGCCGTTGCCCGCCGCAGGCTGGGCTGCCGCAGGCCGGGCTGCCGCGGCGGCGGCATCCGGCGCCGCGGTGCGGTCACCGCCTTCGGCCACCCGGGTGGGGTCGTTCGTGCCGGCCGCTTCCGGGCCGGCGCCCATCGGGGCAGGGCTTTGAGGTTCGGCGGCCGCGGGGGCCAGCAGCCAGCGGCCGTGGCCCGGCTCGCCCAGCAGCGCCGCGAAGACGGAGGCGGAATCGAACCGCGGAAAGCAAAGCCAGTCCATGCTGCCCGAGCGCGAAATCAGCGCGCCGGTGTGCAGATCGGAAATAAGGCCGTAATCCTCGATCGGCGACGCCATGCTCCAACTGAATCACAGCAGGCTTATTATTTCCATGCTCTTGATTCCGGGCTCCGGCTCCCCGCCGTTCCGCGGGACGGAAGCGGCCGGTCAGTCGGTTTCCGGGCCCGCGCAGCGGCGGCAGCCGCTGTGGCCGGGGCCGGTGCAGCTGTCCGGGCCGGCGGCGAAGCCAGCCATCCAGGCTTGTTGGAAGGACCGTTCCTCGTGGGGCGTGTGCATGATGCCTGCTACCTTTTCCTGTTCCGCCAAAGTCTTGCCGGGCGCCGGAAGGTGCGGCGGTGCCGGCGCAGGATCTGCTGCGGCGGCACCGCCGGGTCCGGCAGCCCGAAGGGGCAAGAGTGCTCCGGATCTCCCGGACCCTGCACTTCCTGAAGCAGAAGGCCGCGGCAGCGGTCCGGCTCTGCGGCCCTCCGCATTCAGGCTATAAAGGGCGCTCCGCGGTGTCTGTGTGCAGCCGCACAGCACCTACCGGAAATTGCTGTGCAGAAGGCAAGCGGCCTACAGTCCCGCGGCGGCGGCCTGCTCCAGCTGCGCGCGCACCTGCGCCGGTCGGTTCGTGGTGATTTCCTGGATGCCCAGCCTGCGGCACAGTTCCACGTCGGCGGGGCTGTCCACGGTCCACACGCGCAGGCGGAGCCCGCTCCGCAGCCAGTGCTCCACCAGCCGGCGGTTGTCCCGGACGTAGCCGATGCCCGGCCCGGCCAGCTCCACCCGGTGCTGCTCCACCAGCTGCTCGCCCTCGCTCAGGGCACGGCGCAGCACGGAGGCCACCGCACCGGCGGCCAGGCTCCCCAGGAACAGGCCCGATGCGACGTTCTTGGCATCCACCTCGTCCAGCAGCTGGCACAGGTGGGCGGCCGGCACGTGGGCGGCCAGGCGTTTCACCGCCCCCGGGTGGAAGCTCATGAAGCTGATGGTGATGGACCCCAGGCTGGAGGTCCGCCGGTCCCATCCCCGGGCCTCGAGGTACCTCAGCAGCTCAGCCTCGAGCCGGCCGCCGAACGGGCTGGGATGCTTGAGGTCCAGGGCCAGCTCCATCGGCCGTCCCGCGGCGCGGAGGATCCGGATCAGCTCATCCAGGGTGACCAGCTGGTCGGCGCTGCCGCCGTACTCCGGGGGAAGGCGGACGCCGCGCCAGGACGAGACATCCAGGCGCAGCAGTTCCTCCAGCGTATGGTCGGCAAGGTCGCCGGTGCCTGTGGAAGTGCGGTCGAGTGTGAAATCGTGGAAGCACACGAGCTGAAGGTCTTTGGTCAGGTGGATGTCGCACTCGACGCCGTCCGCGCCGTCGGCGATAGCCTGCAGGAAGGCTGCACGCGTGTTTTCAGCGTATTGTTCGCTGGCGCCGCGGTGGGCGAAGACCTTGTGCTTCATGATGTTCACGGTACGTGAACCAATTACCGGACCGAAGCGTCCGGCTGCGGAGAGGTGAACTTGCATTGACACTTCGGGATACTGACCGGCCGGAGCCGGGCAGCCTGGCGCCGGCGGCCGCCAGGCTGGCGCTCAGCGATGCCGAGCGCGCCGCCGGCCTGCGGAAAATGAAGCTGGTGGCCACCGGGCTGCTGGTGCTGCTGGCGGTGATCTTCGTGATCTCCTTCGCGCTGCAGGATACCTACCCCTGGCTGCAGTATGTCCGGGCCGCGGCCGAAGGCGGCATGGTCGGCGCGCTGGCGGACTGGTTCGCGGTGACCGCGCTGTTCAAGCACCCGATGGGGATGAAGATCCCGCACACCGCCATCATTCCGCGGCGCAAGGACCAGATCGGCGCCAGCCTTGGCCAGTTCGTGGAATCCAACTTCCTCTCCGAGGACGTGGTCCAGGCCAAGATCCGCAGCCTGGGCGTTTCCCGCCGCGCCGGCAACTGGCTGGCCCGGCAGGAAAACGCGGACCGGGTGGCCCGCGAAGGCGCTGCGGCCATCCGCGGCGCCATGCTGGTGCTCAATGACCAGGACGTCCAGGACATCATCGAGTCCATGGCCCGGCGCTACGTGCTGGATCCGCCATGGGGTCCGCCGCTGGGCCGGCTGCTCAAGCGGGTCCTCGACGACGGCCACCACCTGAAGCTGGTGGACCTGCTCGTGGACCGGGCGGCCGACTGGGTCCTGAACAATGAGGAAACCGTGATCCGGCTGGTCTCGCAGCGTTCGCCCACCTGGGTCCCGCAGATCATGGACGCGCTGATGGGCCAGAAGGTCCACCAGGAGCTGTACAAGTTCGTCCTGGCCGTCCAGTCCGACCCGAACCATGAGGTGCGCCGGCAGCTGGACAAGTACCTGCTCTCGCTGACCGAGGACATGCAGCACGACCCGGAGATGATCGCCAAGGTCGAGGCCATCAAGCACAATGCGCTGGGCGACCCCGAGGTGCAGACGCTGGCCGCCCGGACCTGGGAAACCCTCAAGACCGCACTGCTGGACGCCGTCGGCGACCCGGAGAGCCAGCTCAGCCGGGCCTTCACCACCGCCGTGCGGGACTTCGGCACCCGGCTGGCCACCGACGCCGAGCTCTCGGCAAAGGTGGACGGCTGGATCACCGAGGCCACCGGCTACCTGGTGCGCAACTACCGCTCGCAGATCGCCGGGGTAATCACCGAGACCGTGGAGCGCTGGGACGCGGAGGAGACCTCGAAGAAGATCGAGCTCCAAGTGGGCCGGGACCTGCAGTTCATCCGGATCAACGGCACCGTGGTCGGCTCGCTGGCCGGCCTGGCCATCTACACGATAGCCAACCTCCTGCTCGGCTGACCCGCCCTCCCCCTCCTTCTTCTGAAACTTGGGCGGGATAGTTGCTGTTTTGGGCGCCCATAACAGCAACTATCCCGCCCAAGTTTCAGGAAGTGGGGTCAGGAAGTGGGGTCAGGAGGTGGGGCGAGAAAGCGGACCGGCTGGCCGGGCCGGGCCTGGGCCAGCAGCGGCAGGTCGGCCGGGACCACGACGGCGGGCACCGGATAGCCACCGGTCACCGGGTGGTCGGACAGGAAGACGGTCGGCAGTCCCGAGGCCGGCACCTGGACCGCGCCGGTGATCAGGCCCTCGCTGGGCAGTTCGTCCGCGGCCGTGCGCTCCAGCGGCCGGCCCAGCAGGCGCACGCCGACCCGGTTGCTGTCCGGGCTGACGGTCCAGTCCCGGCCGGTCAGCCGCTGCCAGGTGCCGCGCGCGAACCAGTCCAGCCGCGGCCCCGGCTGCACCCGCACCACGATCCGCCCCTGCGGCGGGACGGGCGTGGGGAGCCAGCCGGTGTCCGGGTGCCCGGCGGGGCTGCCGACGGCGAGCACATCCCCGGCGCGCAGCGGTGCCGGGCCCAGGCCGGAGAGCACATCGGTGGACCGGGAGCCCATCAGCGGCTCCGCCTCGATCCCGCCGGCCACCGCCACGTAATAGCGCAGCCCCGCCCGGGCCGGGCCGATCCGCAGCCGGGCGCCGGCCGGGACCCTCACCGGCCTGCCGGCGGCGGCTTCCGCCGGCGGCAATCCGGCCGCGGCCAGCGACAGCGGCCCGCAGGCCCCGGTCACGGCCAGCAGGGCCTCGGCATCGAATTCCAGTTCGGCACCGCCCAGCAGCAGTTCCAGTCCCGCCGCGCCGGGGTCATTGCCCACCAGACGGTTGGCCAGCCGCAGTGCGCGTGTGTCCAGCGCGCCGGACGGGCTCAGCCCCACCGCGGCGCAGCCGGGCCGGCCCAGGTCCTCGATCAGCAGCTGGGTCCCCGGCTGCAGCACGGTGATCACCGCGCCTCCCGGAACCGGACCACGGCGCCGGGGCGGATCAGCGCCGGCTCCTCCCGCGCGGTGTCCCAGAGCCGCGCCTCGGTGCGCCCGATCAGCTGCCAGCCGCCCGGCGAGGCCCCCGGATAAATACCGCTGAACTCGCCGGCGAGCCCCACCGAGCCGGCCGGCACCCGGGTGCGCGGCACCTCACGGCGGGGCACCCGCAGCGGATCGCCCGGGGCGACCAGGTAGGCAAAGCCCGGGGCGAACCCGGTGAAGGCGGCGGTCCAGCGGCTTCCGGTGTGCCGGCGGACGACTTCGCGCTCGTCCACCTTGAGCAGCCGCGCGACCTCGGCCAGGTCCTCGCCCGAGTAGTCCACCTCGATGGTGATCTCCGCACCCACGGCCGCGCCGTCGTCGACCGGCGCGGCCGCCTGCAGCCAACGGCGCACTTCGGCAGCACTGACCGAGGCGTCGAAGGTGGCCAGGATGGTGCGGGCGGCCGGGACCAGGTCGACGACGCCGGGCAGCGATGCCGCCGCCAGCGGGCGGTAATGGGCCAGCACCTCGGCGAGGCTGCCGAATTCGGCCAGCAGCGCACCGTCGCCGAAGGGCAGGATCCTCACCCGAAGGACCTGATGGCGATGCCGGCGGCGGTCAGCCGCTCCCGCACCAGTGCCGCCATGCCGACGGCCCCGGGGGTGTCCCCGTGGACGCAGAGCGAGTCCACAGTGCCGCTGCGGGCGAATTCGACGGCGCGGTCCGCGATCAGGTCCAGGTCGCTAAGCACGGCGCCCGCCTCGCCGCGGGGCACCAGCGTGCCGTCCGGACGGTAGCCGCGGTCCACGAACGCCTCGCGGCGCACCGGCTGCCCCGCCTGCAGCGCCAGTTCCAGGACCGCCGAGCCGGGCAGCCCCAGGATCGGCAGCGTCGCATCGAAGCCGCGCACGGCCTCCAGCACCGCTGCGGCCTGGACGCGGTCGTGCACGATCCGGTTGTACAGCGCCCCGTGCGGCTTGACGTAGGCCACCCGTGCCCCGGCCACCCGGGCAATGCCGTCCAGCGCGGCCAGCTGGTAGAGCACGTCCGCGGCCAGCTCGGCCGGGTCTATGTCCATGGCCCGCCGGCCAAAGCCGGCCAGGTCCCGGTAGGCCACGTGCGCGCCGACGGCGACCCCGTGCTGCACCGCGCGCCGGCAGCTGGCCAGCATCGTGGCACCGTCGCCGGCGTGGTAGCCGCAGGCGATATTGGCGCTGCTGATCAGCGGGAACATCGCCGCATCGTCGCCCATGGTCCAGGAGCCGAAGGACTCGCCCAGGTCGCTGTTCAGGTCGATGGCGGCCTCAGGCGCCATCCTGACCCCCGTCCTGGGTACCGCCGGTGGAACCCGGCTTCCCGATCCGGGCCTTGTCGGCCCGCCCCAGGTCCTCCAGGGCGAGCTTCTCGATGGCGCGGCGGCGCAGCGCGGCCCGTCCCGGCAGCGGCATCATGATCCGCCCGGGCAGCTTGTACTGGACCCGGGCCATGTCCTCGACCAAGGCCATGGGCAGCACCAGCGGCGCTTCCCCGAACGCCAGCTTGGTCGAAGCGATGACGCGGCGGCCCATAACGTGGTTGCCGGCCCCGCCCACCACCGCGCCGATCCCGAACGGTATCGCCCGGCCCAGCAAGGCGGTGCCCTGCTTGGCCAGCAGCTTCTTCAGGAAGCGCTTGCGCATGCTGTCCAGCATCGATCCAACGACGCCGGAGGGCATGGTGGTGCCGACCAGGCTGCCCCAGGTCCGGCCCATCCCGCCCTTGCCGCCGGCCTGGCCGGCGAATTCCTTGATCAGCGCGCTGCCTTCCTCGCCCATGATGATGGCCATGACCATGGCCTGGGCCCGTTCGGGCTCGGCGGTCCGGATGCCGTGCAGTTCCGCCACGGACTGGGCGTACAGGGCGGTGGCCTCCAGGAAGCCGACCGTGGCCACCGCCGAGAGTCCAAGCGTGGCCAGGGTGCCGACACCCGGGGCAATGGCGAACGCCCCCACCGAGGCGCCGCCGGTGGAGACGGCGGTCAGGTAGTCCCGCTCCAGCCGGGTGGCCAGTTCGGCCGGGCCCGCCTCCGGGAACTTGCGCCGGTAGCGGTTCAGGTTGGCCAGCACCAGCGGGCGCTGGACATCCAGGGCCTTCATGATCGCGTTGGTCACCATGGGTTTGGGGTTGCCGTGCGCGTCGAACGCCGAATTGGCGGCGATCTTCACCGCGGGATTGATCTTCTTCTTGTCTTTGGCCACCGGACCTCCGAAAGCAACTGCCACCTGTCTGGTCAGGATTAAAGACTATCGCCCGTCAGGTAGCGCCGGAGGAAGATCCCGACGTCGCGGATCTCCTCCGGCCCGATCCGGTGACCCATGCCGGGGTAGGTCCGCGCCGTCAGAAGGGTATGGGCCTGGAGCCAGTCCGCCGTGTGGCGCACCGCATGGCGGTGGATGAACCCGTCGCGGACATCCCGGCCCCAGAAGAACGGCACGGCGGCGTCCGGCTCGTCTGTCCGGGCCAGTAGCTCGTGCTCGAGCACGAACCCGGACAGGCCCACGCCGGCCCGGAAGGCACGCGGGCGCAGCCGCAGCAGCGTGGTGGCCAGGGCCATGCCCTGCGAGAAGCCGAGCAGCGCCACGCCGGTGAAGCTGCCGGCCGCAAGCACCGGGTCCAGCCAGGTGAACACCCGGCCGGCGCTGTCCAGCACCTCGGCGATGTCCGGGTGCAGCAGTGGATCGAGCAGGAACCAGCCGAAGCTGCCGCCGACGTCGAAATGGCCGCGCAGCGCCACCCCGGTGACCTCCGGGGGAAGGGCGGAGAAGAGCGGCAGCAGTTTCTCCTCGGAGGACCCGTAGCCGTGCAGCATGACCAGCAGGACGGTACCGGTGCGGGACGGTTCGGGCCGGGACCAGACGGCGGCGGTCATCAGCGCGGTTTCGTGCTGCCCAGCACCGCCAGGGACAGTGCGATGCCGGCCCCGCAGATCCCGGTGGCCATGAACGGGGTGAACGGGCTGGCCGGGACCAGCAGGGTCAGGGCCATGGTCAGCGGCAGCCAGAGCAGGGCCCAGCCGAGGGTGGTGAACAGCGGGGCATACCGCTCTCCGCGCGCCATCCGGCGGACGGCCATGATGCCCAGGACCAGCACGGCCAGGCCGCCGGCGAGCGCCATCAGGGCGCCGAACAGGCCAGGCTCCAGCCAGCCGCCGGTCCGGGGCGCAGGAACGCCGCTCCGGGCGGCGCCGTAGTGGGCGGCTGTGCGGTCCGCCCCGACCGCCGCGACGCCGGCGGCCACGGCGAGCAGCAGCGTATTGAACGCCTGCAGCAGCACCAGCCGCCATTGATCCGCCCTCACGTCCGCCACTATCCCACCTGTCCCATCGACTCTCCAGATAATGCCCTTTTGGCGGCCGAAAAGAACGTTATCCGGTAAGTCGATGGGCAGGTGGGACCGGAGGGACGGGACGGGAAGCCCGGTTTTCTGCGTTTTGTTTGGTTTTGGTTGACAATCGGAAATAAACAAAGATAAAGTCATGGAACACTTTCGATGTGGCCCACCTCACACCCACCCTGCGGGGCGGGAGCGGCCACCATCCAAGCAACGGAAAACCGGAAAAGGGGAACATGTTCGCCGAAGAACGCCACCGCCAGATCGGTGAGCTTGTTGCCGCGCAGGGCCGCGTCAGCGTGGCCGAACTGGCCGGCCGCTTCGACATCACCAAGGAGACGGTCCGGCGCGACCTGGCCGCCCTCGAAAGCTACGGCACCCTGCGCCGGGTCCACGGCGGCGCCGTCGCCGCGGGCAAGGCCAGCACCTCCGAGCAGAGCCTGGGCACCCGCCAGCTGCTGCACCACGACCGCAAGCTGCGGATCGCCCGCAAGGCCCTGGAACTGGTCCCAGCCGGGGCCGCCTCGATGATCCTGGATGCCGGCACCACCACCGAGCTGCTGGCCGAGCTGCTCACCACCGAGCTGCCGGCCTCCCGCACGGAGGAGCTGCTGGTCATTACCCATGCGCTGCCCATCGCCTACAAGGTCTCGATGGGCTCGCGGCTCCAGCTCGAAACCATCGGCGGCCGCGTGCGCGGGCTCACCAGCGCGGCCATCGGGGCCCGCGCCGTGGAGCAGTTCCGCTCGCTGCGCCCGGACATCGCCTTCATCGGCGCCAACGGCATCGATGCCGGGTTCGGCCTGAGCACCCCGGATGCGCTCGAAGCCGCGGTCAAGGCCGCCATCGTCGCCGCCGCCCGCCGGGTGGTGGTGCTGGCGGACTCCTCGAAGCTGGGCGAAGAAACCCTGGTCCGGTTCGCGCCGCTCGACGACGTGGACACCCTCGTCACCGACGCCGAACCGGATCCCGAACTGGCCCGGGCCCTGGACCTGGCCGATGTGGAGGTAGTCCTCGCATGATCATCACGTTCACGGCCAATCCAAGCCTGGACCGCACGGTGGAGCTGGCCGCCCCGCTGGCCCGCGGCGGGGTGCAGCGCGCCGTCTCCGCTACCCGGCAGGCCGCCGGCAAGGGGGTGAATGTCTCGCGGGTGCTGGCCGCCTCCGGGCTGGCCACCCTGGCCGTCCTGCCCGGCGACCCGGAGGACCAGGTCACCGTCCGGCTGCGGCTGGACGGCCTGCCCCACCAGGCGGTACCGATCGGGGCGGACCTGCGCAGCAACATCACCCTCACCGAACCGGACGGCACCACCACCAAGATCAACGAGCCCGGTCCCGCCATCTCCCCCGAGCAGCAGGACCAGCTCGCCGCCGCGGTCGTGGACAAGGCCGACGGCGCCGCCTGGCTCGTGCTGGCCGGTTCCCTGCCGCCCGGTGTGCCGGCCGGTTTCTACGCCGCGCTGACGGCCCGCGTCCGCGCCGAGCTTGGCGGCCGGGCACCGCGCATCGCGGTGGACACCTCGGGAGAGCCCCTGCGGGCCCTCTTCGCCGGCGGACCGGACGCGGTACCGGATTTGCTCAAGCCCAATGCCGAGGAACTGGCCGAGCTCACCGGCCGCCACGACGAGGCAGCCCTGGAGGCGGACCCGGCGCTTGCCGCAGCCGCCGCCAAGCTGCTGCTGGACGAGGGGGCCGGCGCCGTGCTGGCCACCCTCGGGTCCAAGGGCGCCGTGCTGGCCACCCCGGCCGGGTCCTGGTTTGCCACCCACGCCCCGATCACCGCGCGCAGCACCGTCGGCGCCGGGGATTCCTCGCTCGCCGGCTACCTGCTGGCGCACAGCCGGGGCGACTCCGCTCCGGACTGCCTCCGCCAAGCGGTAGCCCACGGGGCCGCCGCCGCATCCCTGCCCGGAACCACGCTGCCCGCCCTCACCCAGACCACGCCGGACGCCGTCCTCGTCACGGCCCTCTAACCCGCTGTAAACAAAGGAAGACAAGGAAAATACCTATGTCCAGCCTCATCACCCCGGAACTCGTCACCCTGGACCGCAATTTCGGTGCCAGTCCCGCCGAGGTCATCCGGGAACTGACCCAGATCGTGGTCGACAACGGCCGCGCAAGCGAATTCGACGGCCTCTACACCGATGCCCTCGCCCGCGAGCAGAAGACCGCCACCGGCGTCCCCGGCGGCATCGCCATCCCGCACTGCCGCTCCGCGGCCGTGCTGGAACCGACCCTGGCCATGGTCCGGCTGGACCCGCCGGTCGACTTCGGCGCCAAGGACGGCCCCGCGGATCTGGTCTTTTTCATCGCCGCGCCGGCCGGTGCCGACCAGGAGCACCTGAAGCTGCTGGCCAAGCTGGCCCGCTCGCTGATCAAGAAGGACTTCACCGCCGCACTGCGCGCCGCCGGTTCCGCCGAGGAAGTCGTGGCCCTGGTCGACGGCGCACTCGCGGACAAGCCCGCCGCCGAAGCCTCGGCCGCCCCGGCGGCCGCAGCCGCCGCCCCGGCAGCCGAGGGGGCTGCCGCCGAAGCCGCCGGCGGCAAGCATGCCGCCCAGACCGCCGTCGATCCGAACCGGCCGCGTTCGCTCGTGGCCGTGACCGCCTGCCCCACCGGCATCGCCCACACCTACATGGCCGCGGACTCGCTGACCGCCGCCGCCAAGGAGGCCGGGATCGACCTGCAGGTGGAGACGCAGGGATCGGCCGGCGCCACCCCGCTGGATCCGGCGGTGATCGAGGCGGCCTCCGCCGTCATCTTCGCCGTGGACGTGGATGTGCGCGAGAAGGAGCGGTTCGCCGGCAAGCCGGTCATCCAGTCCCCGGTCAAGCGGGCCATCGACGAACCGGACGTGATGGTCCGCGAAGCCCTGGCCGCCGCGGACAATCCCAACGCCCGCCGGGTCAGTTCCACCGCGGATATCTCCGAGCACGTAGGCGCCGCGGCCGGCGAAAGCTTCGGCGGCAAGCTCAAGCGCGCCCTGCTGACCGGCGTCAGCTACATGATCCCGTTCGTCGCCGGCGGCGGCCTGCTGATCGCGCTGGGCTTCCTGCTCGGCGGATACGACATCGCCCTGAACGGCAAGGCGGACACCATCCTGGGCGCCAACACGCTGTTCAACCTGCCCGACGGCGGCCTGGGCCTCTACCTGGGCGCGGTGCTGTTCAAGATCGGCGCCCTGTCCATGGCGTTCCTGGTCCCGGCGCTGGCCGGCTACATCGCCTACGCCCTGGCGGACCGGCCGGGCATTGCCCCGGGCTTCACCGCCGGCGCCGCCGCGGTGTTCATGGGCGGCGGCTTCATCGGCGGCATGGTCGGCGGCCTGATTGCCGGCTTCTTCGCCCACTGGCTCACGACACTGCCTGCGCCGCGCTGGCTGCGCGGCCTGATGCCCGTGGTGATCATCCCGCTGCTGGCCTCGATCGTGGCCTCCGGAGCCATGTTCCTCTTCATCGGCGGGCCGATCGCGGCGCTGACCGCGGGGCTGAACGCCTGGCTCTCCGGCCTGACCGGCACGTCCGCGGTGGTCCTGGGCGTCATCCTGGGCCTGATGATGTGCTTCGACCTGGGCGGCCCGGTGAACAAGGTGGCCTACTCCTTCGCCGTCGCCGGCCTGAGCGCGGGCAGCCTCACCAACCAGGCCCCCTACCAGATCATGGCCGCAGTGATGGCCGCCGGCATGGTGCCGCCGCTGGCGATGGCCCTGGCCACCGTGCTGGACCGCCGCCGCTTCTCGCTGGCCGAACGTGAAAACGGCAAGGCCGCCTGGCTGCTCGGTGCCTCGTTCATCTCCGAGGGCGCCATCCCGTTCGCCGCGGCGGATCCGCTGCGCGTGATCCCCGCCAGCATGATCGGCGGCGCGGTGACCGGCGGGCTCTGCATGGCCGCGGGCGTCACGTCCCAGGCCCCGCACGGCGGCATCTTCGTCTTCTTCGCGATCGGCAACCTGCTGATGTTCGTGGTCTCCATCCTGGTCGGCATGGTCATCACGGCACTGGTCGTCCTCGCCCTGAAGCGCTACGCTGTCGCACGCGCCGAGCGTCCCGAAACCGCGGCCGGCACCCCGGTTGCCGCCGGCGCCGGCGGCCGCCAGCCGGCGGTCTAGCCAGCCGTTCCAGCGGACCATACTGTGGATCTCCCGACAATAGCGAGGAAAGCCATGACCAGCATTACCGGAGTGGGCGTCAGCGCCGGCCGTGTGATCGGCCCCGTGATGCAGATGCCCCCGGCCGTCGCCGAACCGGCAGCGGACAGCCGCATTCCCGACGCCGCCACGGCCGAAGCGGAAACCGAGCGGATCAAGGCGGCGGCCAAAGCCGTCCAGGCCCTGCTCAAGGCCCGGGCCGAAACCGCCCACGGCGACGCGGCGGAAGTCCTCAAGGCCACCGCCCTGATGGCTGCGGATCCGATGCTGATCAAGTCCGCCGCCAAACTGCTCGCCGCCGGCCGCAGCGCCGAACGGGCCGTCTGGGACGCCGGCGGCCAGGTCGCGGACCAGCTCAAGGCCCTCGGCGGCTACATGGCCGAACGGGCCGCCGACGTCCTGGACGTGCGGGCCCGGATCGTGGCCGAGCTGCGTGGGGACCCGGCCCCGGGCATCCCGGACTCGGCAGGGCCGATCATCCTCGCGGCCGAGGACCTGGCCCCGGCGGACACCGCCACGTTGGATCCGGACCGGGTCATCGCCCTGGTCACCGCCGGCGGCGGACCGCAGTCGCACACGGCCATCATCGCCCGCGCGCTGGGCCTGCCCGCCGTCGTCGCCGCCACCGGGGCTACCGAGCTCGAGGAAGGCCTGGAGGTCTACGTGGACGGCGCCGCCGGCCTGGTAATCACCGATCCGGGCGAGGCCGAGCGCACCGCGGCGGCCGACTACGCCGCCCGCGCCACCCTGCCGCCTTTCGATGGCAGCGGCACGACGGCGGACGGACACCGGGTGCCGCTGCTGGCCAATGTGGGCGGCGGCGAGGAGGCAGCCGTCGCGGCCGCCGCCGGAGCCGAGGGCGTGGGCCTGCTGCGGACGGAGTTCTGCTTCCTCAACCGCAGCGAGGAACCCACCATCCCGGAGCAGGTCGCGGCCTACAAGGCGGTGTTCGAGGCCTTCCCCGGCAAGAAGGTGGTGGTCCGCACGCTGGACGCCGGTGCGGACAAGCCGCTGCCGTTCCTCACCGACGCCACCGAGCCGAACCCGGCGCTGGGGGTCCGCGGCTACCGCACCGACTGGACCACCCCCGGCGTGCTGGAACGCCAGCTGCAGGCCATCGCCCAAGCCGCGGCGGAAAGCACCGCCGTCGTCTGGGTGATGGCGCCGATGATCGCCACGGCGGAGGAAGCCGGCCACTTCGCCGGGCTCTGCTCCGCCGCCGGGCTGGACACCTCCGGTGTCATGGTCGAGGTCCCGTCCGCGGCGCTGACGGCCGGCAGCATCCTGAAGCGGGTGGAGTTCGCCTCGCTGGGGACCAACGACCTGACGCAGTACACGATGGCCGCAGACCGCCAGCTCGGCCCGCTCGCCGCCCTGAACGACCCGTGGCAGCCGGCCGTGCTGCGCCTGGTCCAGGCCACCGTCGACGGCGCCCGGCTGGGCGGTACCGGCCAGGCGCCCAAGCCGGTCGGGGTCTGCGGCGAGTCCGCCGCGGACCCCGCCCTCGGCGTCGTCCTGGTGGGCCTGGGCGTCAGCACCCTGTCCATGACCGCCCGGGCGCTGCCCGGCGTCGCCGCCGTGCTGCGCAGCGTGACGCTGGATCAGGCCCGCGATCTGGCCGGGCTGGCGCTGTCCGCGGACACCGCCGCCGAGGCCCGGGCCGCCGTACGGTCCAAGCTTCCTGTCCTTGACACCCTCGGGCTCTGACTGCCCGCCCCACCCTAAGGAGAAACCATGCCCGAACGTACCGCCACCATTGCCAGCCGCGTCGGCCTGCACGCCCGTCCCGCCGCCATCTTCGCCGAAGCGGCCGGCGAGCAGCCCGTCGAGGTGACCATTGCGCTGGCCGGGGCGCCCGAGGACGAGGCGATGGACGCCTCGAGCATCCTGTCCCTGATGAGCCTGGGCGCGGAATTCGGCACCCAGGTGGTGCTCCGCGCCGAGGGTACGGGGGCGGACGAAGCGCTGGACACGCTGGTCAAGGTCCTCGAGACGGACCACGACGCGGAGTAGCGTCCAGCGGCTCCGCCGCATGGCACAACACGACAGCACAACGAAGCGGCGTGTGCGCCCGGTGTCCCGGGCACAACACGCCGCTTTCGATTATTTCCGCTGGTAGTGCTGGTTCTGCCGGGACGGCCTCAGCCGTACCAGCGGACCTTCTTCTCGCCGGGGCCCTGCCGCCCGCTGGCGCGGGTGGGCCGGTGGCTGTGGCCCAGGCTGTGCCAGGCGGCGGCGGCCTCGGCGGTTCCGCCGGCTTCCGGCTGGCGGTGCGGTGCCCCGCCCAGCTTTTCCGCCGCGGCCGGCGCCAGCTGGATCCTCGGCTGCTGGTCCGGATGTTCCGGACGTTCGTAAACGGTCATGGTCCTCCCCTTCCGGTTGCCCGTGGGGCCGGGAGTTTCCAAAAAAGCGGGCGCAGCAGCGGCGCGGCGCCTGCTTCGGCTGCTGTGAACAGGGAAAACTCGTCAGGCCCGGCCTCAACAAGCAGGTTTTTTGATGTAGTGAATGAACCGGCGCGACGGCCCGGTTACCTGAAAACCAGCGTTCCCATGCAATCCAGCTTAACAGCGCGGCGGAAGTTCGGGTAGGTTCCGGCCTCAGCCCGGCAGCGCCAGATCCACCCAGACCAGCCGGTGGTCGCTGGTGGCGCACGGGAACGGCCCGGTCAGCTCGGCACCGGGCTCGCCGGTCCGGGGCCAGAAGACCCCCGCGCCGGCCACGGCCAGGTCCCTGGACGGCAGCACGTAGTCCACACGCAGGTTGCCCGTGCTCCGGCCGAAGTCGGCGGTGTCCAGCCGCGGGTCGCTTAGATGGTGCACATTCGCCCCGGCCTGCAGCCGGGCCGATTCCACCGCTCCCGCCGACGCCGGCAGCGGGTCCTGGACGAGCGGATGGCGCAGCAGCTGGCCGGCGGCCCCGGGCCAGGCCCTACCGTCCTGCGGGTCGGCGTTCAGGTCGCCCAGGATCACGAAGCGCGCCCCCGGCCGCAGGCCGCCGGTGCGGCCGGCGTCGTCGTACAGGTAGGACGCCCGGGCGCCGCCGGAGACATAGTCGGCCCATAGCCGGATCTCGTCATGGTTGCGCCGGACGTTGCGCTGCTCGGGACCGTCGAAGGCCGGCGGGCAGGGATGGCCGGCCAGCACCTGCAGCGGGCCGCCGGGCAGCAGCACCGGCACATCCCAATGGGACTTGCTGGACAGGCGCAGCAGAGCCCGGGCCGGTTCCGGGTAGAAGCCCTCCGGCATCAGGTTTCCGGGCATGTCCTGCCAGTGGAACTGCCTGAAGCTGCGCACCCCGGCGGTGTCCAGCGGGTATTTGGACAGCAGCACCATACCGTACTGGCCCTCGAACGCGCCGTAGCCGAATGCGTCCTGCGGCCCGGCCGCCGCGCCGTCGCCGTCCAGGTCGAAACCCGTGGGGACGCCGGTGTTGGACGGTGCGGTGTAGGCGTACGGATAGTGCACCGGCCGCTGGCCGGCCGCCAGGTAGTTGGCCCGGAACAGGTCCGGTCCGGAGGGGCTGCCCGGGGAATAGTCGAATTCGTTGAGCAGCAGGATGTCCGGGTCGACCCGCCGGATGACCTCGGCGATGCTGCGCGCCTGGGCGTTGTCCGGGGTGGCCAGGTCCTCCAGCAACCCGCCCGCGGCGGCACGGAACAGGCTGGTGTTGTAGGTGGCAATGCGCACCGTGCCCCTCGCCGGCATCCGCTCAGATCAGTCCGTCGGAGAGGTGGCTGGGGGTGCCGAAGCGGTGCGCGGTGATGCTGACGGCCTGTTCGTGCAGGAAGGGCAGCAGTTCCACCCGGCCGGACTCGGTCACGTCGTGGGCGTACACGGCCAGGTCCGGCCGTCCGCCGGTGGCGGCGGCCAGGGCCCGCGCGCCGCCGCCGATCAGCCGGATGCGTCCGGTCAGCCGGCCGGCGCCGGCCAGCCAGGCCGCGTCGTCCTCCACCGTCACCCGGATGCCCAGTTCCACCGCCGCGGCCTTCAGCGAGGCCGGCAGTTCGACGGCGGTGGAGACCGTGACCTCGGAGCCGGCCAGGACGCCGGCGGCCAGCACCCGCACCAGCTTCACCAGCGGTTCGCCCGCGGCCAGCCGGATGGTGACCGGCAGCGGCAGGTAGCGGAACACGTTCCGTTCCGCGGCCAGGCCGGAAACGTCCTGCGCGCGGCCGAAACCGGCCGCCCAGGCCGCGGCGTCGGACCGCAGGGCACGCTCCAGGCCCGCCACCCCGGCGGCCTCGATCGCACCGCCGGAACTCCTGGCCGCGTCCAGCAGCCTGGCCGCGCCGGCATCGGCGACCGGGGTTCCCGCCGCGCCCGGGGCGCTTGTCCAGCTCCCGAGTCCGACCAGGTAGTTGGGTCCGCCGGCCTTGGTGCCGGGGCCGACGGCGGATTTCTTCCAGCCGCCGAAAGGCTGGCGCCGCACGATCGCGCCGGTAATGCCGCGGTTGACATACAGGTTGCCGGCCTGGACATGGTCCAGCCAGTAGCCGATTTCCTCCCGGTCCAGCGAGTGCAGGCCGGCGGTGAGGCCGTAGTCCACCTCGTTCTGGATCTCGACGGCCTCGGCCAGGTCCGCGGCGGTCATGACCCCGAGGATGGGGCCGAAGAATTCGGTCAGGTGGTAGTGCGAGCCGGGCCGGACACCGGTGCGGATGCCCGGGCTCCAAAGCTTCCCGGTCCCGTCCAGCTGCTCCGGCTTGAGCAGCCAGGATTCGCCGTCGCCGAGCGTGGTCAGCCCCGCCAGCAGCTTGCCCGCGGGCGCTTCGATGACCGGGCCCATCTGGGTGGCCGGGTCCTGCGGGTAGCCAACCTTCAGGGAGGTGACGGCGTCCACCAGCTGGTTCCGGAACCGCCGGGACCGGGCCGCGGAGCCGACCAGGATCACCAGCGAGGCCGCCGAGCACTTCTGGCCCGCGTGCCCGAAGGCGGAGTAGGCGACGTCCCGGGCGGCCAGGTCGAAGTCCGCGTCCGGGGTGACGATGATCGCGTTCTTGCCGGAGGTTTCGGCCAGCAGCGGCAGGTCCGGGCGGAAGGAGCGGAACAGCTCGGCGGTCTCGTAGCCGCCGGTGAGGATCACCCGGTCCACCGCCGGGTGCGCGATCAGCTCGCGGCCCAGGCCGTGTTCGTTGAGCTGGACCAGCCGCAGCACGTCGCGCGGCATGCCGGCCTCCGCCAGCGCCACCCGAACGGCCTCGACCATCACGGCACCGCAGCGCGCTGCCGGGT
Source organism: Arthrobacter hankyongi (assembly GCF_022012395.1). GTDB lineage: Bacteria > Actinomycetota > Actinomycetes > Actinomycetales > Micrococcaceae > Crystallibacter > Crystallibacter hankyongi. The sequence goes on along the minus strand of NZ_JAKLTQ010000022.1, from coordinate 58,007 downwards.
GCGCCGGCTTGATCACGACGGCGGATCCGGCCGCGAGCGCGGCCAGGGTGGAACCGGCCGGGATCGCCACCGGGAAGTTCCACGGAGGGGTCACCACAGTGACCCGGGACGGGATGAAGACCGCGCCGTCCACGGCGTCCAGTTCGCGGGCGCGTTCGGCGTAGTAGTGGGCGAAATCCACGGCCTCGGAGACTTCCGGGTCGCCCTGGTCCAGCGTCTTGCCGGCTTCGGCGGCCATGACCTCCAGCAGGTCGGCGCGGCGGGCCTCGAGCAGGTCCCCGGCCCGGTGCAGGATTTCCGCGCGCTTGGCCCCGGTCAGGGCGCCCCAGGCCGCGCCGGCCTCCGCGGCGGTGTCCATCACCGCGTCCAGGGCCTCGGCGTCGTGCAGGGTGGCGGCGGCGACGGCGTCCTTGCCCAGGGTCGAGCCCGGGACCCGGTCCAGGATGGCCCGGCCCCAGGCCAGGTTGGCCGGCAGGGACGGGTCGGTGTCCGGGGTATTGCGGAATCCGTGCGGCGGCGCGGGTTCCTCCGGCCGGCTGCGGTCCTGGCTGCGGTTCGGGGCCGGGATCTCGTCGTCGAGGTTGGCCAGCGAGGCCAGGAAGCGCTGCTTCTCGCGCTCGAAGAGTGCCTCGTCCTCGGAAAGTTCAAACACCGCGGACATGAAGTTCTCCCGGCTCGCCCCCTCCTCCAGCCGGCGGATCAGGTAGGCGATGGCCACGTCGAACTCGGCCGGGTGGACCACCGGGGTGTAGAGCAGCAGCGACCCCACATCGCGCCTGACCGCCTCGGCCTGGGACTGCGCCATGCCCAGCAGCATCTCGAACTCGAGGCCCCCGTGCCCGCCGGACTCGATCCCGCGCCGTTTGGCCAGCAGCCAGGCGAAGGCGACATCGAACAGATTGTGCCCGGCCACCCCGATCCGCACGTTCCTGATGCGCCCGGGGTCCAGGGCGTAATTGATCACGCGCTTGTAGTTGGTGTCCGTGTCCTGCTTGCTCCCCCAGGTCGCCACCGGCCAGCCGTGCAGGGACGCCTCGACGTGCTCCATCGGCAGGTTCGCGCCCTTGACCACCCGGACCTTGATCGGCGCCCCGCCGGCCGCGGTGCGCGCCGCGGCCCACTCCTGCAGCCGGATCATCGCCGACAGGGCGTCCGGCAGATAGGCCTGCAGCACGATCCCGGCCTCGAGCTGCTTGAATTCGGGCTGGTCCAGGAGCCTGGTGAAGACCGCGATGGTCATCTCCAGGTCCTTGTACTCCTCCATGTCCAGGTTGATGAACTTGGGCGCGGGCCCCGCCGCGGCCCGGGCAAAGAGCGGACTTAGCTTCGCCACCGTATGTGCCACGGCCTCCTCGAAGGCAAACGGCGCGTGCGGGCCGACGGCGGCCGAGACCTTGACCGAGACGTAGTCCACGTCGTCGCGGGCGAGCAGGCGGTGGAGGCCCTCGAGCCGGCGGCCGGCCTCGCGCTCGCCCAGGACGGCCTCGCCGAGCAGGTTGATGTTCAGCCGGACGTCCGCCCGGCGGATCTTCGCGATGGCCGGGCCGAGTTTGGCGTCCGAGGCGTCCACGATCAGGTGCCCGACCATTTCGCGCAGCGCCCGGCGGGCGGCGGGAATCACGACGCCGGGCAGCACCGGGGCCAGCGCCCCGCCCACGCGCACGGCACCGCGCAGGTACCAGGGCAGGAAGGCCGGCACCCTGCGGGCCAGCGCGGCCAGGTTCCGGGCCGCGACCGCCGGGTCCTCGGGCCGGATCACCCCGTCCACGAAGCCGACCGTGAACTCCAGTCCGTGGGGATCCCGGAGCACGCCGGCCAGCTGCCGGGCCGAGGCATCCACCGGAATGTGGGAGGCTTCGTCGAGCCAGTGCCGTACCAGCCGTACCGAGTCGTCAGCGAGGGTTGCGGCCAGTTCGCGGGTTTCCACGGCTGCCTCCTTGGGGATCTGTCGCACGGACCATCCGGGACCCGCCTTGCGCGCCGGGACCCGGTTCACCTCAGTATCTGACGCCAACCGCCAGAGATAAAGGGGGCCGGCTCCGGATGGACGGCGGAACCGGCGGCAATGAAAAAGTGCCCGTGGCCGGACATATCGTCCGGCCACGGGCACCTGCGCGGTGGGCCCTGCGGGGATCGAACCCGCGACCCGCGGATTAAAAGTCCGATGCTCTACCAACTGAGCTAAAGGCCCGCCGGCCGTTCCGGGCACAGGCGTTCTGCGCCTGCATCCCATTGGGCCGGTTAATACTGTAGCGCACGCCCGGCCGGCCCCGGGACCTTTTGGCTCCCTCGACCGGGTCAAAGGCGCAGGAGTATGGTCGAGGCATGAGCGGAAATAATGGAACCCCGGCTCCGCGGCAGCACAAGCCCAAGCCGTTCGCCCCGCTGGATTTCGAAATTTTCACCGGCGGGGCGGATCCGGCACGGGTGTCCGAGGCGGCCCATCTGGCCGCCCAGGCGCTGGTGCACCGCGGCCGTGAATCGGACGACCCCGAGGTCACCAAACGGCTCGTGAAGCTGGCCGACCAGCAGGGCCTGGAGGCCATCGCGGAGATCTGGGCGGAGAGCCCGCCCCGTTCCCTGCCCGGTGTCCTGTGGCGGCTGTACGCCCTGCGCGCGGCCACCCAGCAGAATCCGGACAAGATGGCGGCCTTCTTCAAGGCGGGCAAGGAAGCCGCGCCGGTATCCAAGGTGGTGGCGGGCGTCGCCGAGCCCCCCGGGGCGGACGAGGTCAAGGCGATGGCGGACGCCATCCTGTCCGGCGCGTTCGACGGCGACTTCGACGTCGCGCTGGAGCGTTCGGCGGCGTTCTGCCGCGTCGTGGCCCTGGGCCAGACCCACCATGCGGACGCCGCAGATGCCTCGAGCGAGAAGCACGGCACCAAGCTCACGCGCAGTTCCCATCTGCTGACCAAGACGGCCGAAGACCTCGAGGCCGCCGCCGAAGCCTGGCGCCGGGGCCAGCTGGACTGAGCCCGAACCGGACCGGTACCGGTCCGGTTCCCCCGTCCCGGACCCGCCGCCCGCGGGGCATGCTAGCCCTGTCCGGACGGCAATTCCAGCCTGTTTGCCAAGGTTTTTCGTGGAATTCCACGCCGGTTGACATCGTCTTGGAGGCGTAGAAGACTGAAAGTGGTGTCGGACCGTGGAAGCCCCGGGCTCCAACAAATAGCCGCTTCGAGCGGCCTTTCGCCGAGAGGCGCTCCCGGTTCGGCACCATTATTCTTGCCCGGCCGGAGGCACTAGGCTTTATTCAGTGAAGCGACGCCTGTTCCCCCGTGAGAACAAAGCCCTGGAACTGCTGACCCGGATGGCGGCCGAATTCCACACCGGCGTCGGCACCCTTTCCGAAATCCTCGGCGCCGCCGCCGAAGACCGGGCCCGCCTGGTGGAGCAGCTGCACGAGGCCGACGGCAACCTGTCAAACCTGCATTTCGCCCTGATGACCCACGTCAGGACCAGCTTCATCAATCCACTCCCGCGCGAAGACCTGTTCCAGATCTCCCGCCACCTGGTCGAAGGTGGCGAGAAAGTCGACGGCGCCGCCGACATGATCCTGCTCAACAGCCTCACGCACCTGTCCAGCCGGGCCGCGGAGCAGCTGGAGGTGATCAACCGCCAGACCGAGCTCACCCGCGATGCGATGGCCAGGCTGGAGTCCCTCGAAGACCTGGATGAGTACTGCGTCGAAATGCTCCAGCTGGCCAAGCGGGCGGAACGGACCCACCGTATCTGGACCAGCGAACTGATGCGCGACCACAAGCCTGCCGTGTACATGCGGCACCTGGGCGTGGCCAACCAGATGGTCGATGCCACCAAGGACCTGCGCCGCGTGGCCAACTACGTCGGCCAGATCCTGGTCAAGGAATCCTAGGTGGAGCTGTTCCTGCTCGTGCTGGTGGTCCTGGTCGCCGGCTGCTTCGCCTTCCTCAACGGGTTCCACGATGTCTCCAACTCGGTGGCCACCGCGGTGCGCAACCGGGCGCTCACCGCGAACGTCGCCGTCGTCCTCGCGGCCATCTTCAGCTTCATCGGAGTGCTGCTCTCCACGGGCCTGGCCCTGCTGGTCAGCGAATCCCTGTTCCGGCTGCCCCAAGGCCCGGCAGGGCTGGGCGTCCTGCTGGCCGGCACCCTGAGCGCCTGCGGCTGGGACGTCTACACCTGGTGGCGCCGGATGCCCTCATCGTCCACCCATGCCCTGGTGGGCGGGCTGCTGGGCGCGGGGGCGGCCTCCGCCTTCCTCGGCAGCGGCGGCCCGGTTCCGGACGGCGGTGTGCTGTGGCGGCTGGTGCTGCTGCCGCTGCTGCTCTCCCCCGTGCTGGCCTTCGTGCTGGCCTGGCTGTCGGTGTACGTGGTCACCTGGACGGTGCGCTTCAGGACGCCCCGGGAAGTAAACCGGAACACCCGGATGCTCCAGGCCGTGCTCGCGGGCACGTTCTCGCTCGGCATCGGAATGCAGGACGGGCAGCGGACCGTGTCCGTGGTGCTGCTGGCCCTCGGCGCCGCCGGGCTGGCCGGGGGCATGGCCGGCGTGCCGTTCTGGGTCCAGCTCTTCGCCGCCGCGCTGCTGGCGGCCGGCACCCTCTGCGGCGGCTGGCGGATCGCCCACACCCTGGGCTCGCGGATGGTCCGGATCGACCCGATGCGCGGGGCGAATGCCCAGGCCGTCGGGTCGGCCATGCTGTTCGTGGGCGCCATGGCCCTGCATATGCCGCTGTCCAGCACGCACACCATTACGGCTGCCATCCTCGGCGCCGGCGCCAACCAGCGCTTCGCCACGGTGCGCTGGGGTGTGGTCCTGCGGGTGCTGCGCATCTGGGTGTTCACGGCCTTTGCCACCGCGCTGGGCGGGGCCATCCTGTACCTGGCCCTGCATCCCCTGCTGTAACCCTTAACACCGCGGGCCCGGCGGCGATGCCGCCGGGCCCGTAAGTGCAGGGCGGCCGGGTCCCTGCGTGGCGGCGCAGCCGACACGAAAGGGCCCGCCCTGCACGCTATCCGAAGCGGCCGGAGACGTAGTCCTCGGTGGCCTTTTCCTGCGGATTGGAGAAGATCAGGCCGGTTTCGTTGTATTCGATCAGCTTGCCCGGCTTGCCCGTCCCGGCGATGTTGAAGAACGCGGTCTTATCCGAGACACGGGCGGCCTGCTGCATGTTGTGGGTCACGATGACCACCGTGTACTCGTTCTTGAGCTCCTCGATCAGATCCTCGATCGCCAGCGTGGAGATCGGGTCCAGCGCCGAACAGGGCTCGTCCATCAGGATGACCTCGGGCTTGACCGCGATGGCGCGGGCGATGCACAGGCGCTGCTGCTGGCCGCCGGAGAGCCCGGAGCCGGGCTTGTCCAGCCGGTCCTTGACCTCGTTCCAGAGGTTGGCCCCGGTCAGGGACTTCTCCACCAGTGCGTCCGCGTCGGACTTGCTCATGCGCTTGTTGTTCAGCTTCACGCCGGCCAGCACGTTGTCACGGATGGACATCGTGGGGAACGGGTTCGGACGCTGGAAGACCATGCCAATCTGGCTGCGCACCGTCACCGGATCCACCCCCTGCCCGTACAGGTTCTCGCCATCCAGCAGCACCTCGCCCTCCACCCGGGCCCCGGGCAGGACCTCGTGCATGCGGTTCAAGGTGCGCAGGAAGGTGGACTTGCCGCAGCCGGAGGGGCCGATGAAGGCCGTGACGGACTTCGGCTCGATGTTGATGTTGACGCCTTCCACGGCCAGGAAGTTTCCGTAGTAGACGTTCAGGTCATTGACGTCGATGCGCTTGGACATGGGGTTCCTTCTCTAAATCTTCCGGGTCAGGCTTAGCGGCCGGTCTTGGGGGCGAAGATGCGGGCGATCAGCCGCGCGATGAGGTTGAGCAGCATCACGAAGACGATCAGGATCAGCGCCGCCGCCCAGGCCCGCTGGGCGCTGGGATCGACGTTGGTCGGGGAGGTCGGGTTCATCAGCTGCCGGTAGATGAACGTCGGCAGCGTGGCCATCCAGCCGCTGAAGACATTCCAGTTGATGCTGTTGACGAAGCCGGCGGTGACCAGGATCGGTGCCGTTTCGCCGATCACGCGGGCGATGGCCAGGGTGACGCCGGAGGCGATGCCGGAGATCGCCGTCGGCACCACCACCTTGATGATGGTGCGCCACTTGCGCACGCCCAGGGCGTAGGCAGCTTCGCGCAGTTCGTTGGGCACGATCTTGAGCATTTCCTCGGTGGAGCGGATCACCACCGGGATCATCAGCACGGTCAGGGCGACTGCGGCGATGAAGCCGGTGCGGGTGCCCGGGCCGAACATCAGGCCGAAGAACGCGGCGGCGAACAGGCCGGCCACGATGGACGGGATGCCGGTCATGACGTCCACGAAGAAGGTGATCGCGCGGGACAGCGCGCCGCCCTTGCTGTACTCGACCAGGTAGACGGCGGCCAGCAGGCCGATCGGCACCGAAATGATCGTGGCCCACAGCGTAATCAGGACGGTGCCGACGATCGCGTGGTAGGCGCCGCCGAGCACTTCGGTGCCGTTCTGGACCGACGCGTTGTCCACCGCTCCGGTCATGCCGTTCATCGAGGTGGTCAGGAAGCCCATCGACAGGCCGGGGATGCCCTTGGCCAGGACCGTCCAGATCACCGACACCAGCGGCAGCAGTGCCACGATGAAGGCCGCGACGATGATGTTCGTGACGAAGCGGTCCTTGGCCTTGCGTCCGCCCTCCACGGACAGTGTCACGAAGTAGCCGGCGATCACGAAGAGGGCCGCGGAGATCAGCGCCCAGGCGATGACGTTGAAGCCGATCAGGGTGGACAGCGCGGCGCCCAGGATCAGCGATCCGGCCAGGACGGCCCAGTTGGCCCAGCCGGGCAACTGGTTCTTGGTGAGGCTGTTGCGCTTGACCGGGGCCGGAGATGTGGTAGTCAGCTGCGGCATTAGTTCGCTCCCGAGAATTCCTTGTGGCGGCTGATGATCCAGCGCGCGATCATGTTGACGGCCAGCGTGATGACGAACAGGATCAGGCCTGCGGCGATCAGCTCCGACAGGCGCAGGCCGAAGGCCTCCGGGAAGTTCAGGGCGATTTCCGCGGCGATCGTCTGGTTGCCGCTCTTGATCAGGCTGGGGATCAGGGCGCCGCTGGAAAGCACCAGCGCCACGGCCATGGTTTCACCCAGCGCCCGGCCCAGGCCCAGCATGACGGCGCTGATGACGCCGGCGCGGGCGAAGGGGAAGACCGCCATCCGGATCATTTCCCAGCGCGTGGCGCCCATGGCTAGTGCGGCTTCCTCGTGCAGCTTGGGGGTCTGCAGGAAGATTTCGCGGCTGAGCGAGGTGATGATGGGCAGGATCATGACCGAGAGCACGATGCCGGCGGTGAGCATGGTCTTGCCGGTCTGGCTGGCCGGGCCCTGGAAAATGGGGATCCAGCCGGCGTTCTCGGCCAGCCAGCCGTATACGGGCACGAGGGCCGGCGCCAGCACGGCAATGCCCCAGGCGCCGTAGACCACGGACGGGATGGCGGCCAGCAGGTCCACCACGTAGCCCAGGCCCTGCGCCATCTTGCGCGGGGCGAAGTGGGAGATGAACAGCGCCACGCCGATGCCCACCGGGGTGGCGATCAGCAGCGCGATCACCGCCGCGATCAGGGTGCCGATCACGATCGGCCAGATGTAGACCCAGAATCCTTCGCCGCCGGTAATCTTGGCCGGGTCGGCGGCGAAGGTCGGCATGGCCTGCAGGATCAGGAAGGCTGCTACCGCGAATAGGACGACGAGGATCAGGCAGCCGGCGAACAGCGTCAGGCCGGAGAATACTTTGTCCCCTGCCCGGCCTTTGGCGCCGCCTTCAGTCAGAGTATTGGACACAACACACCCTTCGGGCTATTTCACGGTAGTTCTTCAGTGCCGGATCGGTTTTTGGCCGTTCCGGCGGCCGGCTCGGTTCCCTGTCAGGGAGCCGGCCCTGACATGGGTTCGCCCCGCGCGTCGATGTTCCGACGGCGCGGGGCCAATCCATGCTGGTTATGGCTAGGAAGCAACCTTGATCGAGTCAATGGCGCTCTGGGCCTTCTCGCGCAGGGAGTCCGAGATCGGCGCGCTGCCTGCGGCATCCTGGGCGGCCTTCTGGCCATCCTCGCTGATCACGTAGCTGCCGAACGCCTTGACCAGGTCCGCAGTGGCCTGGTCCTTGTAGCTGGTGCAGTAGATGTGGTAGGACACCAGGACCACCGGGTAGGCGCCGGCTTCGGTGGTGTCGCGCTTGAGGTTCAGGGACACGTCCCCGTTGTCGCGGCCCTCGACCGGGGTCGCCTGGTCAACGGCCTTGGCGGCAGCCTCGGCGCTGTGCGCCACGTACTTGTCGCCAACCTTGACCTTGACGGTGCCCAGGTCGCCGATCGCGGACGCGTCGGCGTAGGTGATCGCGCCGTCGGTCTTGGTGGTGGTGGAGACGACGCCGGAGGTGCCCTGGGCGTTCTCGCCGGAGAGCGAGGACGGCCAGGCCTGGTCGGCCTCTTCGGTCCAGACCTTGGGCGCGACCGCGTGCAGGTACTCGGTGAAGTTCTCGGTGGTGCCGGACTCGTCCGCACGGTGGACCACGGTGATCGCGGTGTCGGGCAGGGTGGCGCCCTCGTTCTGCTTGGCGATCGCCTCGTCGTTCCACTTGGTGATCTCGCCGCGGAAGACCTTGGCAATGGTGTCCGCGTCCATGTTGATTTCCTTCACACCCTTGAGGTTGAAGGCGATGGCAATCGGGGACACGTAGACCGGGACGTCGACGGCACCGTTGGGTCCGCAGACCTCCTTGGCGGCGGTGAATTCCTCGTCGCTCAGGTGGGCGTCGGAGCCGGCGAACTGCGCACCGCCGGCCAGCAGGGCCTTGCGGCCGGCGCCGGAGCCATCCGGGGAGTACTGCACGGTGGCGCCGGATTCCTTCTTGCCGAAACCGGCGATCCAGGCCTGCATCGCGGAATCCTGGGAGGAAGCGCCGACGCCGGAGAGGGTGCCGGAGACGCCGGAACCAGCCGGGGTCGTCGAACCGCCGGCCGAACCGCCGGTGGCGTTGTCGGAACCACAGGCCGTCAGCGCCAGCGCTGCGATGGAAAGAACTGCCGCTGCGCGGCCGAAGCGAATAGCCTTCACTTGTAAGGTGCCTTTCAATTTGGCGAACGAGTTGGACGAACGCACTCCAGTGCTGTGCTGACTTCGTACCGTAACGAAGTTAGGCAGCACGGGTAACGAGAATGGCCGGGGAAAGTGAACGAAAGATTAACAAAGGGTGATCCCTGTGCGACAACCGGGGCGTCATTGTTGCATTTGTGATACTTGCCATACTATGGCGCGCGGTACGCCACAGTCACCCGGAAGGCCCGGCCCCACTCCCTAGACTAAAGCCATGACCGTCGGCAGCCGCCTCCCCGCAGCCCGCTCCTTTGCGCGCAAGCGGCTGCGTGTCGGCCTGCGGCGCAGCCGCAATTCCATTGGGCCGGCCTTGCGGATCGTGTTCTGCGCGGTGGCGGCCTACGCCGTGGCCGAGCGTCTGCTGGGGCACCACGGACCGATCTTCGCGGCCACCTCGGCACTGATCGCCTTGGGCTTCGCCAAGGGCCCGCGCGTCCGCAAGGTGCTGGAGGTCGCTGCCGGCTGCACTCTGGGCATCGCCGTGGGCGACCTGCTCCTGCACGTGCTCGGCGCCGGACTCTGGCAGGCCGCCGTCGTCATGTTCGTCTCGGTGCTGCTGGCGCGCTTCCTGGACAGCGGCAGCATCTTCACCACGCAGCTGGCCCTGCAGTCCCTCCTCGTGGTGCTGCTGCCGGCGCCGGCGGGCGGTCCGTTCACCCGCAGCCTCGACGCCGTCGTCGGCGGCAGCTTCGCCCTGCTGGTCACTGTGCTGGTCCCGGGCGATCCGCGCACCGAGCCCCGGACCAAGATGCAGCAGCTGCTCGCGGAGCTGACGGCGGTGCTGCGCAGCTGCTCCACCGCGCTGAGCCGGAGCGATGCGACCGCCGCCTGGCATGCGCTGGTCCGCGCGCGCGGCTCGCAGTCGCTGATCGACGACGTCCGCAGCAGCTTCACCAGTGCGCGTGAGGTGGCCCGGATCGCGCCGGCCTACCGCCGGCACCACGAGGAAGTGGTGGACCTGCACCGGGCGGCCGATTCGATCGACCTGGCCATGCGCAACAGCCGGGTGTTCTCGCGCCGGCTGACCTCGGTGATCAACCATGCGGCCATGTCCGACGAGGCCATCGATTCGCTGGCCACCTTGCTGCAGGAGACGGCCGACGCCGTCGAGGTCCTCGCCTCCGGGCTCTCGGATCCGGACGAGGGTGCGCGGGAGCGCCGGCTGCGCAATGCGCGGAACGAGTTCGCGGATGTGGCCACGCGCCTGCACCCACAGTCCATGGGCGTCCGGGGCCTGGAGGGCGAGGGACTGGTGCTGGTGTTCCGGCCGCTGGTCGTGGACCTGCTCGAGGCGACCGGGGTGTCCCACGACGAGGCTGCCGACTACCTGCCCCGGCTGTAGCCGGGCCAAACTGTCCGAAGGCTCGGCTAGCCTGAATCCATGAGTTCCAAGACCGCCCGTACCAAGGCTCCCGCCTACCGCTGCGCAGAATGCGGCTGGACCACCGTCAAGTGGGTGGGACGCTGCGGCGAATGCCAGGCCTGGGGAACCGTCGAGGAGACCGGCCAGGTCGCGGCGCGGACGACGGCGGCGGCCACCGTGGCCAAGCCAGCGCAGCGGATCGCCGAGGTGGATGCGACGACGGCGGCCTTCCAGGCCACCGGCGTGGACGAACTGGACCGGGTGCTCGGCGGCGGCCTGGTGCCCGGCGCCGTCATCCTGCTCGCCGGCGAACCGGGGGTGGGGAAGTCGACCCTGCTGCTGGATGTCGCCGCCAAGGTGGCCGCCGCGGGCCGGGACGTGCTCTACGTGACCGGGGAGGAATCGGCGGCCCAGGTGAAGCTGCGCGCGGAGCGGATCGGGGCCGTGGCGGATCTGCTTTACCTGACCGCGGAAACGGACCTGGGCATCGCGCTCGGGCACATCGAGCAGGTGGACCCGGCACTGCTGGTGGTGGACTCGGTGCAGACCCTGAGCAGTTCGGCGGTGGAGGGCGCGGCCGGCGGCGTCACCCAGGTGCGGGAAGTCGCCGCGTCGCTGATCAACGCCGCGAAGAGCCGCAACATGGCCACGGTGCTGGTCGGCCACGTGACCAAGGACGGCTCGATCGCCGGGCCCCGGCTGCTGGAACATCTGGTGGACGTGGTCTGCCAGTTCGACGGCGAACGCCACTCCCGGCTGCGCCTGGTGCGGGCCGTGAAGAACCGCTACGGGCCCACCGACGAGGTCGGCTGCTTCGACCTGACCGAGGGCGGGATCGAGGGACTGACGGATCCGAGCGGGCTGTTCATTTCCCCGACCAAGCACCCGGTCTCCGGCACCTGCATCACCGTGACCCTCGAGGGGCGCCGGCCGCTGGTTGCCGAAGTCCAGGCGCTGCTGGCCGAGACCTCCAATGCGCAGCCGCGCCGCGCCACCAGCGGGCTGGATTCCTCGCGCGTGGCCATGATGATGGCGGTGCTGCAGCGCCGCGCCGCCATGTCCCTGCACAAGGACGACAGCTACGTGGCAACGGTGGGCGGGGTGAAGCTGAGCGAGCCGGCCACGGACCTGGCCACCGTGCTGGCCATCGCCTCGGCCAAGAACAACAAGCCGCTGCAGGCGCGGATGATCGCCTTCGGCGAGGTCGGCCTGGCCGGGGAAGTCCGCCCGGTGCCCGGGATCAACCGCCGGATCCTGGAGGCCGAACGCCTCGGCTTCCAGTACGCCGTCGTACCGGCATCGCCCAACGGGGTGGGGCAGATACCGCCGGGCTTCCGGGTCAGGGAGGTCCAGACCGTCGCCGAGGCCCTGGACATCCTCTTCGGCGCCGGCTCGGCCCGGTCCGGCCCCGAACTGCGCAGCGCCGGCTGAGGCGGCCGGGACCGCCGGTTTAAGGCAAACCGGGCTGCAATAGTATCCTGCCTATTAGCTGTTCCCGACCGGGCACGGCCCTGAACCGTGCCCACCTGCCCGAAGGAACCACTCCATGGTCAAAAGCCCCGAGGACGCCCTGAAGGCTACCTTGGCGCGCGTGGCCCCGGGCACCGCCCTGCGCGACGGCCTGGAGCGGATCCTGCGCGGCCGGACCGGCGCCCTGATCGTGCTCGGCTACGACAGGCAGGTCGAGGCCATGTGCAGCGGCGGGTTCGACATCGGCATCGATTTCTCCCCCACCCGGCTGCGCGAGCTGGCCAAGATGGACGGGGCCATTGTCTGCGACAGCGAGGCCTCGCACATTATCAAGGCGGCGGTCCAGCTGGTCCCGGATCCGTCGATCCCGACCCAGGAATCGGGCACCCGCCACCGGACCGCCGAGCGGGTGGCCATCCAGACCGGGCTGCCGGTCATCTCCGTCAGCCAGTCCATGCAGATCATCGCCCTCTACGTCGCCGGCATCCGCCACGTGCTGGAGGGCTCCGAACCGGTGCTGGCCCGCGCCAACCAGGCCCTGGCCACGCTCGAACGCTACCGGGCACGGCTGGACCAGGTCACCAGCTCGCTCTCCGCCCTGGAGATCGAGGCCATGGTGACGGTCCGCGACGTCGCGGTCACGCTGCAGCGGCAGGAGATGGTCCGGCGCATCTCCGAGGAAATCTCCCAGTACGTGCTCGAACTCGGCGTGGACGGACGGCTGCTTTCCCTCCAGCTGGACGAGCTGACCTCGGGGCTGGGCCCGGACAGCGAAATGGTGCTGCGCGACTACGCGGGCATCAAGGGCGGCGTGGAAGTGGACCCGGCGCTGGAGCAGCTGCGCGACTTCAGCTCCACGGACCTGATCGACCTGGGCCGCATCGCCAGCGTGGTCGGCTTCCGGCCCGGGATCGACTCCCTCGACGCGGTCGTCCAGCCGCTGGGCTACCGGCTGCTCTCCGGCATCAAGTCGGTGCCGCGGGCGGTGGCGGACCGGCTCGTCGGCCACTTCGGCGGGCTGCAGCAACTGATGGCCGCCAATATCGACGACCTGATGGCGGTGGACGGGATCGGTGAACAGCGCGCCCGCACCGTGCGCGAAGGGCTCTCCCGGATCGCCGAAACCAGCCTGCTCGACCGGTTCATGTGACCCGGGCCGTCAGCGGAGTTCGAAGATGGCCTTGTTGCTGGTCCGGTCATCCAGCTTGGTCACCAGCACGTAGGTTCCCGGCTGCGGATTGGCCTCCACCAGCGTGCACCCCGGGGCGGTGCGGTTGCGCTGCCAGGTGAACTGGGCCCGCTCGCTCTTGCCAGGCTGAATGGTCATCATCAGCGCGGACGGGTCCGCCTCGCAGTCCTTGGAGGAAAAGATCCTGTCCTCGCCGCTGGTGATCACGAAATCCATCGCGTCGGTGCCCACATTGAGTTCGCAGGGGAAATCGCCCTCGTTGGCCACCTCCATGATCAGCGTCGGGTTGCTGCCCGAGTCATAGGCCGGCTGGTCCGTGGACGCGCGCAGCACCACCTCGGAGTCCCCGCAGGCCGGCTCCGCCGCCTGGGCCGACGCGCTGGGCGAAACCTGCGCCGTGGCCTGCCCGGCGCCGGCGTCCGGTTCGGCAGCGGCCCGCCCGCTCCCGCCGAAAAGGCCCGCCACCCAGTAGCCCACGCCGGTGAGCAGCACCAGGACCAGGACCGCGAGCACCAGCACGGCGATCCGGCGCCGCCGGTACACTGCGGGGCTGGGACCGCGCCGGGCCGCAGCCGGCCCGGCGCCACCGGCCGGGGGACGCCCGGACGAGGGCTTGCCGCCGCCTGCCGTCCCGCCACCGTTTGCTGCCATTCCTTAAGGCTAAGGAGCGATGCACTTCGGACCCGGCGCACCACGCCGGGCAGTACAGTATTGGTGGTCACAAGCTAGGAGCCACATGCCGAAAACCACCCTGACGGAATCCGCTGCGCCCCAGAGCGCCGTCCCGGTCGCCGACGCCGGACTGCTGCACCACCGGATCGCCGGCTGGTTCGAAGCCAATGCCCGCCGACTGCCCTGGCGCGAGCCGGACTGCAGCCCCTGGGGCATCATGGTCAGCGAATTCATGCTGCAGCAGACTCCCGTGTCCCGGGTGCTGCCGGTCTGGGAGCAGTGGCTCGAGCGCTGGCCGGAACCTGCGGCGCTGGCCGCCGCGCCCAGCGGTGAAGCGGTGCGTGCCTGGGGCCGCCTTGGCTACCCCCGGCGGGCGCTGCGGCTGCACGCTGCCGCCACCGCCATCGTGGCCGGCCACGCCGGGGCAGTGCCCGGCAGCTACGCGGAGCTGCTCAAGCTGCCGGGGGTGGGCACCTACACCGCGGCTGCGATTGCGTCCTTCGCCTTCGATGCCCCCGAAACCGTGGTGGACACCAACGTCCGCCGGGTGCATGCGCGGCTGGTCGGCGGCGAGGCGCTGCCGGCGCCGTCGCTCACGGCCGGGGAAATGCGGCGTGCGCAGGCCCTGATGCCGGACCCCGCCGGGGCCAGGACCTGGAATGCCGGGGTGATGGAGCTCGGCGCGCTGGTGTGCACCGCGCGGTCGCCCAAGTGCGGACAGTGCCCGGTGCTGGATGCCTGCGCCTGGGTGGCCGCCGGGCGGCCGGAGCCGCGCTATGTGCCCAAGGGCCAGGCCTGGGCCGGGACGGACCGCCAGGTGCGCGGGGCCATGATGGCCGTGCTGCGCCACGCGACCGGGCCGGTCCTGCCCGAACTGCTGCTCGGCTCCGTGGACCTGGTGGCGGCCGGGCAGCCGGAACACCCCGGCGGACTGGGCGCCGAACTGCGCCGACTGCAGGCCCTGAACGCGAGCGACGAGCAGCTGGCCCGCTGCCTGGACGGGCTGCTGGCGGACGGGCTCGCCGAGGCCTCGGCCGGCGGCGTGGCCCTGCCGGCCTGAGCCTGGGCCCGGGCGCCCCAACCGCTACGATGGGCGCATCATGAACCTGCCCGTTTTTGGCCGGCGGCCGGCCCGGCTGCAGCTGGCCGCAGCCGCGGTCCTCTGGCTGGCGGCCTGCGGACAGCCGGCCGGCAGCGGCCTGGCCTGCACCGAGATCGCCGCCCTGCGCGGCCTGTCGCTCACGGTCGCGGCGGACACCGCCGCCGCGGTCCGCGGCGTCCGGCTGGAAGTCTGCCAGCAGGGCAGCTGCACGGCAGCCGATCCGGAGCTGGTGCCGGGCAGCACCACCTCCGGCGGGGACTGCCCGCCGGCATCCGGCGGCTCCGCGGATCCGGACCAGGCCTGCTCGGCCACGGCCCGCCCCGACGGGACGCTCACCGGGTTCGCCGCGCTGCCCGCCCTGGCCGCCGGCGCCGTCGAGGTCCGCGCCGTGGTCATCGGCCGGGACGGTTCCCGGCGCCGGCTCGAGCCGCTGGCCGCGGAGGCCCGCCTGGTCTATCCCAACGGCCCGCAGTGTCCGGGCGCGGAGCCGCAGCTGGCCCTGGTCCTGGACACCGCGGGCCTGCACCCCCTCGCCCCGGAATCCGGCCGCTGACCGCCCGGAGCCTGCCGCTGCCGGCCCAGGCCCCGGCTCAGAGGCCGAGTTCGGCCGGGAGCCCGGTTTCCTGGCCGAGCACGTGCCGGGCCAGGAAGTTTTCCACCACGGAGTACCAGACGCGGGCGTGCTGGGGGCTGAGGACCCAGTGGTTCTCGTCCGGGAAGTACAGGAAGCGGTGCACCGTGTCCCCGTTCTCGTCCGCGGGCAGGCCGGAGCGCGAGAGCAGTTCGTACCACAGCCGCAGCCCCTCGCCGACCGGCACGCGGTAGTCCTTGTCCCCGTGGATGACCAGCATCGGGGTGCGGATCTCTTCCACGTGCCGGTGCGGCGAGTTGGCCTCGGCCCGCTCGGCGGTCATCTCCTTTTCCCAGTAGGTGGACACATCCGTGGTGGGTCCGAACTGGTCCAGCGCCCAGAGGCTGGCGTGGGTGACGATGGCGCGGAAGCGGTCCGTGTGCCCGGCGATCCAGTTGGCCATGTAGCCGCCGAAGGACCCGCCCATGGCGGCAGTGCGCGAGGAATCGATGTCCGGGCGCCGCTCCGCCTCGTCCGTGATGGCCATCAGGTCGGTGAACGGCTCCTGCCCCCACCGGCCCCAGCCGCGGCGCACGAATTCCTTGCCGTACCCGGTGGACAGCGCCGGATCCGGCAGCAGCACGGCATAGCCGCAGGCCACCAGGATCCACGGGCACCAGCGCCAGCTCCACGCGTTCCAGGAGCTGAGCGGACCGCCGTGCACCCACAGCAGCAGCGGCGCCGGCCGCTGTGCCGAGGCATCGGCGGGCAGGGCCAGCCAGCCGCGCACCCGGGTACTGGTTCCGTTGGCCGTCACCGTCGTCTCCACCTCCTCCAGCCGTCCGGGCAGCTGGGGCCGGGCCGCCGGGGAGGGCAGCGGCAGGATGCCGCCGCTGGCCAGGTCGATCCGCACCGGTTCGGGCGGGAACCGGTAGCTGCTGCGCAGCGCGTAGGCGTACCGGCCGTCCGGGCTGACGACGACGTCGGTGTAGGCCGCGTCGTCGCCGGTCACCCGGCGCACGGTACCGGAGGCGGTGTCGATCAGGAATACCGGGGTGCGGCCGTCCTCGTCGGCGGTCACCACCACGGCCGAGCCGTCCGGCAGCCAGCCGGCCGGGTGCGGCCAGCGGTCCCAGTCCGCCGCCAGCGGGACGAAGCCGCCGTCGGACAGCGAGACCAGGCCCAGCGTCACGTCCGGGATGCGGTCGGGTCCGGAGATCAGTTCGCGCACGACGACGGCGCGGCGGTTGTCCGGGCTGACCGGGCCCGGCTGGTATTCGGCGTCCTCGCTGTCCAGCAGGATCCGCCGCGCGCCGGTGGCGGTATCCACCGCGGCGAGCACGCTGCGCGAATCGCCGCGCGCCAGCGGCCTGCGGTATCCGGTCAGCAGCGTGCGGCCGTCCGGGCTCAGCGCCGAACCGGCCTCCAGCAGGGCCGCGCCGGCATCGGGGGTGATGTTAAGCAGCTTCAGCGCGGGCTCGGCGTCGATGGTGCCGGGCAGCCCCGGATCGGCGTCGGCAGCCTCCGCGGCCGCCGACGGGTCCAGGCCGCCGGCGCCCGGCCCGGCGGGTTCGAGCACGAAGTGCCGGGCCTGCCCCGGACCCAGGTCCTGGTCCCAGAACCGGACCGGGTAGCCCGAATGCAGGATCGCCCCCACCTTGCGTTCCTGGCGCGCCTTGCGCCGCGCGGCGTCGTCGTCCTCGTCGGCCGAGCCGGCCAGCACCGGGGCCGTCACCGTCACGGTGTCCGCATCCCTGGCGGCCTGCACGGCGGCAATGCCGCCGGGCCGGGAGAGCACCACGCGGCCTTCCCCGCCGGCGGCGGGAATCTTCCACAGCGCCGCGACCGGGCCGTTGCCGGCGTCGGCGTCGGACATGTCCGGATCCGGCCGCGCCGAGGTGAACAGCAGGTCGCCGTTGCGCAGGAAGGCGGCGCCCGCCTCGCCCTTGGCGCTGCGGGTGATCCGCCGGGCCGGCCGCTGCCCGGCAGGATCGAGTTCCCACAGCGCGGTGGTGTATTCGGTGCCTTTGGCCGACAGCGTGCCGACGGCGGTGACGAGCCGGTTGCCGTCCGCGCTCAGGGCCAGCGTGCTCAGCCGGGGCAGGGCGATGTAATGGTCCAGGCTGTGGAACGGAGTCGCCGGCCGGACCGCCTCGGCAGGCTGCGCTGCCTGCCCGGCGTCGTCCACGCTCGAGGGTTCGGAAAGAACTGTTTCAGAAGTCATGCGGACATCCTAGCCAGCGGCGGCCCGCGGCGTCAGGGGCAGCGGCGGATCCGGCCGGTTTCCGCCCGGATTTTCGTGCCGGACCGCCGGCGGCCGGCGGTCCGGGACAAGAAAACAGGCCGGGAACCCGGAAATCCGGGCCCCGGCCTGTTCGTTCGCGCAGGTGCGGGACGGTTACTGGGACAGCGCCGGGGTATCCGTTGCCTTCTCCAGGGATTTCGGCGTCCCCGTGCTGGTGAAGGTGAACTTGGCGGCATCCCCCTCGCCGTCGACGTCCACGTGGATCGTCTCGCCGGGATGGACCTCGCCGAAGAGGATCTTCTCCGAGAGCTGGTCCTCGATCTCCCGCTGGATGGTCCGGCGCAGCGGCCGGGCCCCCATGGTCGGATCGTAGCCGCGGTGGGCCAGCAGGGACTTCGCCGCCGAGCTCAGCTCGATGGTCATGGACTTCTCGCTCAGCCGCTTCTGCAGCCGGGTGATGAACAGGTCCACGATCTCCACGATCTCCGACTCGGACAGCTGCGGGAAGACCACGATGTCGTCAACACGGTTGAGGAACTCGGGCCGGAAGTGCTGCTTGAGCTCGTCCTGGACCCGGGAACGCATCCGCTCGTAACCGGTCCTGGTGTCGGTGCCGGACTGGAAGCCGGTCATGACGCCCTTGGAGATGTCCCGGGTGCCGAGGTTGGTGGTCATGATGATGACGGTGTTCTTGAAGTCCACCACCCGGCCCTGGCTGTCGGTCAGGCGCCCGTCTTCCAGGATCTGCAGCAGCGAGTTGAACAGGTCCGCGTGGGCCTTTTCCACCTCGTCGAAGAGCACCACCGAGAACGGCCGGCGGCGGACCTTCTCGGTCAGCTGGCCGCCCTCTTCGTAGCCGACGTAGCCCGGAGGGGCACCGAAGAGGCGCGAAACCGTGTGCTTCTCCGAGTACTCGGACATGTCCAGGGTGATCAGCGCGTCTTCCTCGCCGAAGAGGAACTCGGCCAGCGCCTTGGCCAGTTCGGTCTTGCCGACGCCGGTGGGGCCGGCGAAGATGAACGAACCGCCCGGACGCTTCGGGTCCTTCAGCCCGGCACGGGTGCGGCGGATGGCCTGGGAGATTGCCTTGATCGCCTGGTCCTGGCCGACCACACGCTTGTGCAGCTCGTCTTCCATGTGCAGCAGCCGCGAGGACTCTTCCTCGGTCAGCTTGAAGACCGGGATGCCGGTGGAGTTGGCCAGCACCTCGGCGATCAGGTCCTCGTCCACCTCGGCGATATCGTCCAGGTCACCGGACTTCCAGGCGCGTTCCTTGGCGGCACGCTCGTCCTGCAGCTTGCTCTCCCGGTCGCGCAGCGCGGCGGCGCCCTCGAAGTCCTGGGCGTCGATGGCCGATTCCTTGCGCTTCTTCAGCTCGGCAATCCGCTCGTCGATGTCCTTCAGCTCCGGCGGAGCGGTCATCCGGCGGATGCGCAGCCGGGCGCCGGCCTCGTCGATCAGGTCGATCGCCTTGTCCGGCAGGAAGCGGTCCGAAATGTAGCGGTGCGCCAGGTTCGCGGCGGCCTCCAGCGCGCCGTCCGTGATGGAGACGCGGTGGTGGGCCTCGTACCGGTCCCGCAGGCCGCGCAGGATCTGCACCGCATGCTCGACCGAGGGCTCCTGGACCTGGATCGGCTGGAAGCGCCGCTCCAGCGCGGCATCCTTTTCGATGTGCTTGCGGTACTCGTCCAGCGTGGTGGCCCCGATGGTCTGCAGTTCGCCGCGGGCCAGCATGGGCTTGAGGATGGATGCGGCGTCAATGGCGCCCTCGGCGGCGCCGGCACCCACCAGGGTGTGGATTTCGTCGATGAAGAGGATGATGTCCCCGCGCGTGCGGATCTCCTTCAGCACCTTCTTCAGCCGTTCCTCGAAGTCACCGCGGTAGCGCGAACCGGCCACCAGGGACCCGAGGTCCAGGGTGTAGAGCTGCTTGTCCTTGATGGTCTCCGGGACGTCGCCGCGCACGATGGACTGCGCCAGCCCCTCCACCACGGCGGTCTTGCCGACGCCGGGCTCGCCGATGAGCACTGGGTTGTTTTTAGTACGGCGGGAGAGGACCTGCATAACGCGTTCCATCTCGTGCTCGCGCCCGATCACCGGGTCCAGCTTGCCCTCGCGGGCGGCCTGGGTCAGGTTGCGGCCGAACTGGTCCAGCACCACCGAACCTGCCGGCGTGCCCTCCTGCTGCTGGCTGCCGGAGGACACCGGCTCCTTGCCCTGGTAGCCCGAGAGCAGCTGGATGACCTGCTGGCGGACGCGGTTCAGGTCGGCCCCCAGCTTGACGAGCACCTGGGTGGCCACGCCTTCGCCTTCGCGGATCAGGCCCAGCAGGATGTGCTCGGTACCGATGTAGTTGTGGCCCAGCTGCAGCGCCTCGCGCAGGGACAGCTCGAGCACCTTCTTGGCACGCGGAGTGAACGGGATGTGGCCGCTCGGGGCCTGCTGGCCCTGGCCGATGATTTCCTGCACCTGCTCACGGACGCCGTTGAGCGTGACACCGAGAAATTCCAGCGCCTTTGCCGCGACACCCTCCCCCTCGTGGATCAAACCCAGGAGGATGTGTTCGGTACCAATGTAGTTGTGGTTGAGCATGCGGGCTTCTTCTTGAGCCAGCACGACAACGCGACGGGCACGGTCGGTAAATCTCTCAAACATCTCGCACACTCCTAGCTACTGCGTACTTTGATGCTACGTGCCCGGCAAGTGAATGTGGGGCCTGTTCGCCCTAGGGGGAAAATCGCGGCCGGACACGGCAGGAGGCGGGCACCGAAGTGCCCGCCTCCTGCCGCCGGTGCCGGCGGTCAGCTGCCGACGGCCTGGCGGTAGGCCTCCAGGATGTTCGACTGCACCCGGCCGCGGTCGCTGACCTGGTAGCCGTGCTCCCGCGCCCAGCTGCGCACCGCCGAGGCATCGTGGCTGCGGACCGCCGCCGGGGTCCTGCCTTTGGCGCCGCGGCCGGCCGCCTCCCGGCGGGGCGCCTCCTCGCGGGCCTTCGCCACAAAGGGCTTGAGGGCATCGCGCAGCGCCTGGGCATTCGCCGTGGTCAGGTCAATGACATAGTTTTTCGAGTCGAGGCTGAAGTGGACGGTTTCGTCGGCCTTTCCACCATCCAGGTCGTCAGTCTTAACAAGCACGTATTCCTGCGCCACTCTCGGCTCCTTATGTATGGTCCTGAATTAATGGCCTCCCCAGGGCCAGTCCGATTATGTCCCATGGGGCTTTAGCAGGCAACATGTCCAGTGTGATTGTTAGGATGAATGCCTAACGGATTCCGGCCGCGGAATTAATCGGATCCGGACATTTTCAGCATAACGCCGCGGACGCTATCGGACACCGGCCGATTGGCTTTCGACGGTCCGTACAATGTCCCCCCGGGCAGGGCAAGGCGCCGGTGCCCCTGAGGGACACCGGCGCCCATAATCCGGCAATCTATTCCGGCCGGAAACAGCCCCCGGGCGGCAATTCCGGCTATTGTCCGGAATTGTCGCGATTGGCGGCGGTTCCGGCATCCGCCTCGCGCTCGGCCTCGGCCAATGCCTGGCGTTCCTTGCGGTCGGCATTAAAGAGCGCCTTCATGACGAAGTAGAACAACAATCCAACGCAGGCCGAGGGGGCCAGCACCCACAGGTATTCCATCAACTATCCCAATTCAGGCTTCAGCAGCGGGAACAGGATGGTCTCCCGGATTCCCGCCTGGGTGAAAAGCATGACCAGCCGGTCGATGCCCAGGCCGATGCCGCCCATCGGCGGCGCACCGTATTCGAGGGCGCGCAGGAAGTCCTCGTCCAGCTGCATCGCCTCGTGGTCGCCGGAGGCGGCCTTGCGCGACTGTTCCACCAGCCGCTCGCGCTGGATGACCGGGTCGATCAGCTCGGAGAACGCGGTGCCGCGTTCCATGCCGCCGATGATCAGGTCCCAGGCCTCGATCAGTCCGGGCCGGTCGCGGTGGTGCCGGGCCAGCGGCTGGGCCGCCGGCGGGTAGTCGTAGACGAAGGTCGGCTGCAGCAGCGTCGGCTCCACGATCTCGCCGAAAAGCTCGATGACGATCTTCTGCGTGTCCCACTGCGGCTCCACCTTGACCCCGTGCTTGGCCGCGATGTCGCGCAGCACGTGGCCGCTGGTTTCCGGCGTGATTTCGACCCCCACCGCTTCGGACAGTCCGGGGTACACGCCCAGCCAGCGCCATTCCCCATTCAGGTCGATGGTGCCCTTGTCGGTCTCGATCACGCGCGTGCCCACCGCGTCCGCGGCGTTGAGGATCATTTCCTGCATCCGCTCGGCCATCACGAACTGGTCGGCGTAGGCCTCGTAGCTTTCCAGCGTGGTGAATTCGGGGCTGTGCGTGGAGTCCACGCCCTCGTTGCGGAAAATGCGCCCGATC
The DNA here is from genome assembly GCF_022012395.1 of Arthrobacter hankyongi. Classification (GTDB taxonomy): domain Bacteria; phylum Actinomycetota; class Actinomycetes; order Actinomycetales; family Micrococcaceae; genus Crystallibacter; species Crystallibacter hankyongi. Next base: position 35,849 of record NZ_JAKLTQ010000022.1, on the reverse strand, counting down.
TCGAAGACCCGGTCGATCCCGCCGACGACGGCGCGCTTGAGGTACAGCTCGGTGGCGATGCGCAGCGTCATGTCCTGGTCGAAGGCGTTCAGGTGGGTGTGGAACGGGCGGGCCGCGGCGCCACCGTGGACCAGCTGCAGTATCGGGGTCTCCACCTCCACGTAGCCGTGGCCGTGCAGGGTCTCGCGGATCGAGCGGACCACGGCGGCACGGGTGTAGACCATCTGCCGGGCCTCGCCGCGGGTGATCAGGTCCACGTAGCGCTGGCGCACGCGGGTTTCCTCGTTCAGCCCGGCGTGCAGCACCGGCAGCGGGCGCAGGGCCTTGGAGGCCATGGACCAGGAGTCGGCCATGACGGAAAGCTCGCCGCGCTTGGAACTGATCACCTCGCCGTGGATGAAGACGTGGTCGCCCAGGTCCACCAGCGCCTTCCAGTCCGCCAGCGCGTCCTCGCCCACGTTGGCCAGGCTGAGCATGGCCTGCAGCCGCGTCCCGTTGCCTTCCTGCAGGGTCGCGAAGCACAGCTTGCCGGTGTTGCGGACGAACACCACACGGCCGGTCACCCCGACGATGTCGCCGGTGGTTTCGTCCGCCTCGAGATGGCCGTACTTTTCCCGGATCTCGGCCAGCGTGTGCGTGCGCTCCACCCCGACCGGGTAGGGTTCCATGCCGCGCTCGAGCAGCTTGGCGCGCTTTTCCATGCGGACGCGCGTCTGCTCGGAGGCATCTGCTGCCTCGACGGGATGGGCGGGGGCGGGGTGGTGTTCACGGGTCACGGTAGTTAAGGTTACCGTTACCGCGGCCGTGCTTCCTATCGCGGTTCGGCTCCCGGACCCTGGCCGGCGCCGAGCCGGACGTTGTCGATCAGCCGCACCGGCCCCACCCGGGCCGCCGCCAGGGCCAGCGCCTCCCCGGTGAAGGGCGTGTCCTGGCAGTTGAACGCCAGCGGCGCCAGGCTGGCCGGATCCACCACTTCCAGGTAGTCCAGCTCCACCAGCGGCACCGAGCCGATCATGGCCAGCGCACCGTTGAGGTCCAGCGGCTCGTGCCGGTCCGCCTGCCCCTTCAGGTAGTGCAGGCTGCGCGAGAGCACCAGGGCCGCCTCGCGCTCGGCCGGGGACAGGAAGCGGTTGCGGCTGGAGAGTGCCAGGCCGTCCGCGTCCCGGACAATCGGCACCCCCACGATTTCCACCGGGAAGTCCAAGTCAGCCACCATCCGCCGCACCAGGGCCAGCTGCTGCGCATCCTTCTGGCCGAAGTAGGCGCGGAAGTCGGCCGGCAGCGCCGGCAGCGCGTAGTGCAGCAGCTTGGCGACCACGGTCAGCGCGCCGTCGAAGTGCCCCGGCCGGGAGGCGCCTTCGAGCGTCTCCCCGAGCCGGCCCGCGGAGATCCGCACCAGCGGTTCGCCGTCCGGATAGACCTCCTGGACCGCGGGCGCGAACACAATGTCCGCGCCGGCCGAAGCCAGCAGGTCAAGGTCCGCCTCGAGCGTGCGCGGGTAGCGCTGCAGGTCGGCGGCCTCGCCGAACTGCAGCGGATTGACGAAAATCGAGACCACAACGACGTCGTTGGCGCCCCGCGCCGCGTCCACCAGGGCCGCGTGGCCGCTGTGCAGAGCGCCCATGGTGGGCACCAGCGCCTGGCTGGCCCGGCCGGACCGGTGCCTTTCGGCCGCGGCGCCGAGCAGCTCGGTGCTGGCTTCCTTCAGCTCCGCCTGGGTGGTGACAAGCCGCGGGCGCGTGCTCACTGGGGGTCCTCCTGATCGTTGAGGGGTGTGGTCCGGGGCGAAAGGATGTCCAGGATGTCGGTGGCTTGGCCGTCCTTGAGCAGGCCGCGGGCCAGCGCACGCTTGGCCGTGGCGCGGGCCAGCTCTTCGTAGGCCTGCCGGATGTCGGTGGCCCCGGTCTCCACCTCGTAGTGCATCAGGGCCTCCCGGTGCACCCGCACGGTGCCGGTGTCGCCGCGGGCCACCGGGCCGGTCAGCGCCGCTTCCCCGGAGGCCAGCGCGTTCTCCAGCGAGGCCCGCATCAGCGGCCCGAGCAGCCGGTCCGGCTGTTCGGCCCCGGCCGCCGCCAGCAGCTGCGCGGACTGGGCCGCAATGGTCACCAGGTGGTTGGAGGCGTGCGCGAGCGCGGCGTGGTAGAGCGGGCGGTCCCGCTCCTGGATGACTACCGGTTCGGCGCCCATCTCCACCACCAGGGCCTGGGCGATCGGCAGGACCGGGCGGTCGGCGGTGACGCCGAAGGCGCAGTCGGTGAGCCGGGTCAGGTCCAGGCTCAGGCCGGTGAAGGTCATCGCCGGGTGGATGGCCAGCGGGATCGCCCCCATCGCCCGGGCCGGCGCCAGCACGCCGGTGCCGTGGCGGCCGCTGGTGTGCACCACCAGCTGTCCCGGCTGCCAGGCGCCGGTGCCGGCCAGGCCGGCCACCAGCTCCGGCAGGGCGTCGTCGGGCACCGCCAGCAGGACCAGCTCGGCGCGCTCGATGACCTCGGGAATCGCCAGCACCGGCACGCCCGGCAGCAGGTTCTCCGCCCGTTCCCGGCTGGCGGCAGAGACCGCGGAGACGCCCACGACGGCGTGCCCGGCGGCGCGCAGCGCCGCACCCAGGACGGCACCGACCTTGCCGGCGCCGACGACGCCGATCCCCAGCCGTCCGGGCTTAGCCTCTGCCATGGTCCTGCTCCAGTTGCTCGTCTTTTTCGTCTTGCGCGTCGTTCACGGCGATCGCGGGGCCGGTGTCCGTTGCGGGTCCGCTGCCGGGCCGCTGCTCGAGCCAGCGCTCGGGCACCGCGATCCGCCGCGCCGCCGCGGCGCGGGCGGCCTGTTCGTCGAAGAGCAGGCGGGCCGCCGCCGTGTCCAGCTGCCGCACCCGCGGGTCCACCGGCCCCACGGTCGTGTGCAGGCGCAGGTCCGCCAGTCCCAGCCGGCGGGCCAGCGGTCCCTGGTGCAGCGCGATGGACTGGGTCCGTTCGTGCGGCACCACGGCCAGTTCCCGCCACAGGGCGCCCGAGCGGGCCAGCAGCGCCGTCCCGGTGGCGGCATAGCCGTTGCGCCGGAAACTCAGCGGCGAGAGCCAGCGCGCCCGGCGCGGCGAGGTGCGGAAGCCGGCGCCGCTGCCGCTGCCCGCCAGCCCTGCGCCGAAGACCGCCAGCGGGTCCGGCGTGCCCGGGTCCGGCAGCACCAAGGCCAGGATCTGCATCACGTCCTGGCGGGTGCCCACCGGCAGCAGCGTGGTCCGGGCGGCGGCGTTCTCGCCGCCGGCTCCGTAGCCGGCCACGTTCACGCGCATCCGGTACCAGCCCTTGGCCCGCCACAGCGGCGGCTGCGAGACCGAAACCGCCTGCACCCGTCCGGGCGGGACGGTCTGGGCCCGGGTTTCCAGCAGCCCGTAGCGCAGCCGGATCCCGTCCGGGGAAATGGCGGCGCGGAAATTGTATGCGGTGCTGAAGAAGCCCCAGTAGCCCGCGGCGGTGCCGAACAGGGTCGGCAGCAGCACCGCCATGGCCGCCGGGGTGTCGGCCAGCCAGGCCAGTACCGCCGCGGCGGCCACGGCCAGGACCAGGAACACGGTGGTGCCCGAGAGCAGCGCGGCGCCGGCCACCCGGCCGCCGGGCACGGCCAGGACCTGCTGCTCGGGCGCCTCGGGGGCCTCCTCGGGCTTCGCCGGGTCGAGCCGGATGCCGGCGGCGTGCGCGAGAATGGCCGCCCGCAGCCGCTGGGCGTCGGCCAGCGGCAGGTAGGCCAGGCGCACCGCGGACTCGCCGGCGTCGGCCACCTCGAATTTCAGTTCGGCCAGGGCGAAGATGCGTGCCAGCAGCGGCTGGACGATGTCGATGGCCTGGACCCGGTCCAGGCGCGCCTGCCGGTGCTGGCGGAACAGGATGCCCGAATTGACCCGGACGTGGTCGCCGGTGATCTGGTAGCGGGTGAACCACCAGGACAGCACGTAGCCGCCCACCAGCAGCACCAGCACCACGCCCAGGGCGGCGGCGGTCCAGCCGAGCCGGCCGTCCGCGACGGCCCAGACCGGTTCCCCGCGGAAGAAGCCCTCGAACCAGTCCCGGCCGAAGAAATAGGCAATGGCGGCCAGCGCGATCCAGCCGCGGACGAACGGCGAGACCGGATGCACGCGGTGCCAGGTGCCGGCCGGATCCGGTGCCAGCGTTCCGGACGCGCCGTCGGGCCCGGCACCCGTGCCGGACAGCGGCTCCGGAATGCTCACAGCCCGGCCAGCCTTGCCTGTCCGCGCGCCGAGAGCTGTTCGCGCAGCCGGGCAGCCTCGGCCTCCGGCAGCCCGGGCAGGGCCGCGATGGTGGCCGGCGAGGCGGTGTGCAGCTTGATCGAGGCCAGTCCGAACGCGCGCTCCAGCGGCCCGACGGCAACGTCCACGTACTGCATCCTGCCGTACGGGACGACCATCACCCGCTGGAAGAAGATACCACCGCGGATCAGCAGGTCATCGTCCCGTTCGGCATAGCCGATGGCCCTGGTCTGGCGCGGGATCAGCGCGCCGCGCCAGAGCGCCACGGCCAGCTCCAGGGCCGGCAGCAGCCAGGCCAGCCAGAGCGGGAAGGCCGGCCAGATCCCGCTCAGCGTCAGCACCAGCGGCACGCTGAGCACCGCGGTGCCCACCAGCGTCGCCGCTGCCCAGCCGATCAGGCGCACGGTGATGTATTTAGGTGAGACCCGGGACCAGGCAATTCCGGCCGGATCGATCGGCTCCTTAGGCATACTCCCCCTCGCCCGCCGTTTCCGGGCCCTCCTTCTTCAGGTCCTTGAGGGCATCCGGTTCGTCCGGCGGCAGCTTGCAGAAACGCTCGACCACCAGGCCGACGACGACCATCACCAGCCCGGCCCCGATCATTACCAGCACCTGCCAGAGCACCGCGCCGCCGGGCCGGTAGGCCAGCAGCGCCAGCTGGTCCACCAGGATGCCGGCATGCCAGCCGATGATCAGCCCGCCGGCGTAGGCGCAGGCCTGGGCCAGCACCAGCGTGCGGGCGGCCAGTACCGGGTTCAGCTCGCGGTCCCGCCGGCCGTTGCGCCAGCGCCGCACCCGCAGGCCCAGCACCAGCGTGAACACCGCGACGGCCGCCATCGTGGCCAGCGAACTCAGGTGCAGCACGGGCACCGGCAGCGAGGCACGCAGGGCGAGCAGGTTCGCCAGCCAGCCGATGACGGCGCTGCTGAGGATGATCAGCCCGAGCCAGCTGTATTTGACGGTTCTCATCGCGCGGCGCCCATCCCGGCCGTTCAGTCCCCGGGCCCGAAAGGTTGGAGGCCGTCCAGGTCCGCGGCCGCGGCGGCCAGCTGTCCCACCGGGACCCCGTTGAGTGTGGCCGACGAATCCATCCACGCCCACGGCTGCAGCACGAAGGCACGCTCGGCCGCCCGCGGGTGCGGAATGGTCAGCCGCTCATCGTCCAGGACCAGGTCCCCGTAGGTGATGATGTCGATGTCCAGCGTGCGCGGACCCCAGCGGACATCGCGCGCCCGGTGGTGCTTGTTCTCCACCGCCTGGCAGTGTGCCAGCAGCTCGAACGGGGCCAGGTCCGTCTCGACCTCGATCACCATGTTCAGGTAGTCCGGCTGGTCCGCGGGCCCGCCCACCGGTTTGGTCTGCACCACCGGGGAAACCTCGCGCAGCCGCACCTGCGGGGTGTCCACCAGGTCCGCCACCGCCAGCGACAGGGTGTCGCTGCGTTCGCCCAGGTTGCTGCCCAGGGCCAGCACCGCCCGGACGCTCACCGGTCCTGCTCCCGGTAGATGCTGACGGTCACGTCGCCGAAGGGCACCTCGATCGGCGCCTGCGGCTTGTGCACCGTCACTTCCACGGCGCTGACGGCAAAGGCCCCGAGCACGCCGGCGGCGATCCGCTCGGCCAGGGTCTCGATCAGGTTCACCGGGTCCCCGGCGATGATGTCGCGGACCTGGTTGGCCAGCGCGCCGTAGTTGGCGGTGCGCTCCAGCTCGTCCGTGGCGGCCGCCGCGCGGGTGTCCGTATGCAGCGCGACGTCGACGATGAACTGCTGGCCGTCGCGGCGTTCATGCTCGAAGACCCCGTGGTAGCCGACGGCGGAAATGCCGCTGAGCTTGATGATGTCGGGGCGTGCGGCGGTACTGGCACCCATTGGCACCGGCCTACCTGGCCCAGGCCGCGGCGACCTTGACCGCGTCGAGGTTGGCTCCGGCGTCGTGCACGCGCACGCCCCAGGCACCGTTGACGGCAGCCAGCGCGGTGACGGCCAGCGTCGCGTCGTCGCGCTCCTTGGGCGCCGCCGCGGCGCCGTCGGCGCTGAGCAGGCTGCCCAGGAACCGCTTGCGCGAGGCGGCCACCAGCACCTTGTGGCCCAGCCCGGCCAGCTGCGGCAGCGCCCGCAGCAGCGCCCAGTTGTGCTCGCCCTTCTTGGAAAAGCCCAGCCCCGGATCCAGGATGATCTGTTCGGGGGCCACGCCGGCGGCCACGAAGCGGTCCCGCAGCTCGGTCAGCTCGGCCACCACCTCGGCCACGACGTCGTGGTACCGGGCGTTCGGGTCCTGGTTGCTGGCCGACCCGCGGCTGTGCATGAGGATGTAGGGGACCTTGCGCTCGGCCACCAGTTCCGGCATGCCCGGCTCGAAGTTCAGCCCGGAGACGTCGTTGATGATGCCGGCGCCGGCATCCAGCGCCGCGCGGGCGGTGTCGACGTGCATCGTGTCGACACTCACCAGGGCGCCGGCCTTGACCAGGGCTTCGATCACGGGCAGGATGCGCGCCTGCTCCTCGGCCGGGCTGACCGGGGTGTGCCCGGGCCGGGTGGATTCACCGCCGACGTCAATGACGTCCGCCCCGCCGTAGTGCAGCTTGAGGCCGTAGGCGATCGCGGACTCACGGTCGGTGTGCTCGCCGCCGTCGCTGAAGGAATCCGGCGTAACGTTGAGGATGGCCATGACCACCGCGCGGTCCGTGGGCAGGTCCGAGAACTTCTTGGGCGCACGTACCTTGCGCAGCGCGGGCAGCGGGGAGGTCGCCGGCCCGGTGCCCGGAACCGCCGCAAGTGAATCCATCAATGTCTGTTACCGCTTCCTGTTCTTCCTATTCCGGTCTGGCCTGGTGCCGACCCCGGATCCGCGGCCTACCGGCCGAGGATCAGGCTCATTGCCTCGGCCCGGGTGGCCTGCTGGCGCAGCTGGCCGCGCACCGCGGAGGTGACGGTCTTGGCCCCGGGCTTGCGCACCCCGCGCATGGACATGCACAGGTGCTCGCACTCGATGACCACGATCGCCCCGCGCGGCCGCAGGTGCTCCTCGAGCGCCTCGACGATCTGCGTGGTCAGCCGCTCCTGCACCTGGGGCCGGCGCGCGTAGATTTCCACCAGCCGGGCCAGCTTGCTCAGCCCCGTCACCCTACCTTCCGCGGAGGGAATATAGCCAATGTGGGCCAGGCCGTGGAACGGCACCAGATGGTGTTCGCAGGTGGAGTAGAAGGGGATGTCCCGGACCAGGACCAGCTCTTCGTGGTCGATGTCGAAGGTCACCCCGAGTACGTCAGCGGGGTCCTGGTGCAGGCCGGCGAACATCTCGGCATAGGCCTTGGCCACCCGCCGGGGCGTCTCCAGCAGCCCGTCGCGGTCCGGGTCCTCGCCCACGGCAATCAGGATTTCCCGGACGGCCTTCTCGATCCGGTCCTGGTCGACGGTGCCGTCGATCTCCAACTCGGCGATCTCATCATCGTATGCGGTCACCATAGGATCCTAGCCGTCCGACCCCGGTCCAGCCTCGCCGGGCAGCTCGGCGCCCTTGACCGGGTCGACGATGACGGACCCGTGGCCTTCCTCGCCGCGCCGGGAATTGGCGCGGGCGGCCGCCTCGGCGCGTTCCTTCGGGGACATCACCGGGGGCAGGTCCTGGACCGGACGGGTCTCCTTGGAGAGCCAGACGTGGCGCTCGTCGCGCTTGCGCAGGTCCTGGAAAATGTCGGCGATCTCGGCCTGGTTCAAGGTTTCGCGCTCGAGCAGCGCCAGTGCCAGCCGGTCCAGCACGTCCCGGTTCTCGGTCAGGATCGCGTAGGCCTCGTCGTGGGCGTTGTCGATCAGCCGGCGGACCTCCTCATCCACCACGAAGGCGACATGGTCCGAGTAGTTGCGCTCATGGGACATATCCCGGCCCAGGAACGGCTCGCCGCCGCCCTGGCCCAGCTTCACCGCGCCCACGCGTTCGCTCATGCCGTACTGGGTGATCATCTTCCGGGCGGTGCCGGTGGCCTTTTCGATGTCGTTCGAGGCGCCGGTGGACGGATCGTGGAAGACAATCTCCTCGGCCACGCGGCCGCCCATGGCATAGGCCAGCTGGTCCAGCAGTTCGTTGCGGGTCACCGAGTACTTGTCATCCTCGGGAACCACCATGGTGTAGCCCAGGGCCCGGCCGCGCGGCAGGATGGTGACCTTGGTGACCGGCGCGGTGTTGCGCAGCGCGGCGGCGACCAGGGCATGCCCACCCTCATGGTAGGCAGTGATCTTGCGCTCGTGCTCCCGCATCACGCGCGAACGCTTCTGCGGTCCGGCCATCACGCGGTCGATCGCCTCGTCCAGCGCACGGTCGTCGATCAGCTGGGCATTGGAGCGCGCGGTGAGCAGGGCGGCCTCGTTGAGCACGTTGGCCAGGTCCGCGCCGGTGAAACCCGGGGCGCGCTTGGCCAGCGACCTCAGGTCCACGCCCGGGGCCATCGGCTTGCCGGCGGCGTGGACCTGCAGGATCCGCTCGCGGCCGGCCAGGTCCGGGGCCTCCACCGCCACCTGGCGGTCGAAGCGGCCCGGGCGCAGCAGCGCCGGGTCCAGCACGTCCGGGCGGTTCGTGGCGGCGATCAGGATGACGTTGGTCTTCACATCGAAGCCGTCCATCTCGACCAGCAGCTGGTTCAGCGTCTGCTCGCGCTCGTCGTTGCCGCCGCCGACGCCGGCGCCGCGGTGCCGGCCGACGGCGTCGATCTCGTCCACGAAGATGATGGCCGGCGAATTGGTCTTGGCCTGCTCGAACAGGTCGCGCACGCGGGAGGCGCCCACGCCGACGAACATCTCGACGAAGTCCGAACCGGAGATGGAGAAGAAGGGCACCCCGGCCTCGCCGGCGACGGCGCGGGCCAGCAGGGTCTTGCCGGTGCCGGGCGGGCCGTAGAGCAGCACACCCTTGGGGATCTTGGCCCCGACGGCCTGGAACTTGCCCGGTTCCTGCAGGAATTCCTTGATTTCGTGCAGTTCCTCCACGGCCTCGTCCACGCCGGCCACGTCCGCGAAGGTCACCTGCGGCATGTCCTTGGAAATCAGCTTGGCCTTGGACTTGCCGAACTGCATCACCTTCGAGCCGCCGCCCTGCATGCGCGAGAGCAGGAACCAGAAGATCAGGCCGATGATCAGGATGGGCAGGACCAGGCTGATGAAGCTGGTGAACCAGTTGTTCTCCACCGGCTGGTCCGTGTAGGCGTCCACCTTGGAGGTGCTGACCGCCTGGACCACTTCCGGCCCGCGCGGCTGGCTGTAGAAGAACGTAACGTTCTTGCCCTTGTTCGAGCCGTCAACCACGTAGTCATCCCGGAGGGTCAGCTCCACGCTCTGCGCGCCGTCGCTGATCCGCGCTTCCTGCGCCTTGTTTTCACGCAGCAACTGCAGGCCGACGCTCGTGTCCACGCGGGTGGACTGCGGCCCGGCCAGGTTGGGCACGGCGATCAGCAGGATTGCCAGGACCAGCACAATCCAAAAGATCGGTCCCTTGAAAATGTTCTTCAATTTCATGCGTGTTGGGGGCTTGGCGCCCCGTCCTCCTGCTTGTTAGCGCGTGGTGCTGATGGGTCCGCTATACACAGCTATACACCGTCCGGAATGGATCACGCACGGCGGGAAAGATTAGTTCCCGCACGGCGAACAAGCAAGCCTCCCGGTTTATTCGTAGACGTGCGGCGCCAGCGTGCCCACGAAGTCCAGGTTGCGGTACTTCTCCGCGAAGTCCAGGCCGTAGCCGACCACGAACTCGTTGGGGATGTCGTAGCCGACGTACTTGACGTCGATGTCCACCTTGGCCGCGGCCGGCTTGCGCAACAGCGTGCAGATCTCCACCGAGGCCGGACCGCGCGAGATCAGGTTCGTCTTCAGCCAGGACAGGGTCAGCCCGGAGTCGATGATGTCCTCGACGATGAGCACGTGCTTGCCCATCAGGTCCGTCTCCAGATCCTTCAGGATCCGGACCACGCCGGAGGACTGGGTGCCCGAGCCGTAGGAGGAAACCGCCATCCAGTCCATCTTCAGGTGGCTGCGCAGCGCGCGGGCCAGATCCGCCATGATCATCACGGCACCCTTGAGCACGCCCACGAGGAGCACCTCGCGGCCCTCGTAGTCCTTGTCGATTTCCGCAGCCAGTTCCGCCACCCGCTGCTGGATCTGCTCCTTGGTGTACAGAACGTGCTTGAGGTCCGCCTGGACGTCGCTGGTTTCCACCAATTGCTCCCGTTTAGTCATCTGGGTTGCCGGCCTGCCTGCCGGTTGTTCTAAAAACTAGATTGCCATAGCCGCGACCGTCTTGGGGAACCGGATGCCCGCGGGAACGGCGGTAGACGCTGACCTTGCCGGCCAATTGCACCGGCCCGGCCGAGCCCTGCCGCTTCAACAGCGCCTCGGCCGCCAGCAGCCGCTCGTAGCTGGGGTTCTCCCCGCCCATTTCGGCCGTGGCCAGCGCAATCACCCGGTGCCGCATCGCCGCCGGAAGCTCCGCCAGCCCGGCGCGGTCCAGTTCGATTCCCCCGCCGGCCGGGCACCGCAGCCGGGCATATTCGGTCCGGGCCAGGCTGTCCAGATAGTCGGCGTCCGCCCGCAGGATCCGCGCCGAGCGCCACAGCGCGTGGGCCACCCCCGGCCCCAGCTGCTCTTCCAGGAACGGCAGCACCTGGCTGCGTACCCGCGAGCGCAGGAAGGCCGGATCCGCGTTCGTCGGGTCGTGCCACGGCTCCAGGCCTTCGACCCGGCACAGTTCCTCGGTGTCCGCCCGGCGCAGGCCCAGGAACGGGCGCAGGAAGATCCCGCGCCGGGCCGGCATGCCCGCCAGCGAGCGCGTGCCGGAGCCGCGGCCCAGCCCCAGCAGTACCTGTTCGGCCTGGTCGTCGAGGGTGTGCCCGAGCAGTACCGCCACGGCACCGAGCTCGGCGGCGGCCTCCTCCAGGGCGGCATAGCGGGCGGTCCGCGCCGCGGCCTCCGGCCCCATCCCGGAGGCCCGGACCTGCACGCGGCGCACCTGCACCGGAGCCAGGCCCAGCTGCCGCAGCTGCCCGGCGGCCCGTTCGGCGACGGCCCCGCTGCCGTCCTGCAGCCCGTGGTCGACGACGACGGCGCCGACCCGGTACGCCCGCGTGCCGTCCCGGCGCAGGCGGCCGAAGAAGGCCGCCACCGCGGCCAGTGCAAGGGAATCCGGTCCGCCGCTGCAGGCCACCAGCAGCAGCGGCGGCCCGTCGGGCTCGGACGCGGCGCCGGACACAGGACCCAGGTCTGGCTGGTCCGGCAGCAGTTCCAGTGCGGCGCGCACCTGGTTGCGGGCGGTACCCGCCAGGGGGTGCAGCCGCCGCTTGCGCAGCCGCCGCATGTCGCGACTGCCGGTGCGGCCGCCGGTATCCGGGTCCTCCGGGCTCATGCCCGGGACAGGTCCATGCGGCTGATCCACAGGTCGGGCTGGTGGATCTCCTCCTCGGTCGGCAGGTTCCCGGCGCGTTCCCAGACCTTGTTGAAGCCCTCCATGCCGATCTGGTCCACCACCGCGCGGACGAACTTGGCGCCGTCGGTGTACTGGCGTGCCTTGGCGTCCAGGCCCATCAGCTTGCGCACCCAGTTCTCCAGCGCACTGCGGGTCTTGCTGCGCGCGTTGAAGCGCTGCCGGATGGTCTTGACAGTGGGCACCACGGAGGCGTCGATGGCATCCATGACCACGTTGGCATGGCCCTCGAGCAGGCTCATCACCGCCGTCAGGTGTGAGAAGACCGCCTTCTCCTCCGGACCGCGGAACAGCTCGAGCAGGCTGCCCGCGGTGCTGTCGCCGGCCGGTTCCTGGCCCCCGGCCACCTGCTTGGCGCTGGAGGCCAGCACCTTGAGGGCCTGCTGCAGGCGTTCGCCGAGGGTGTCCGCCTTCGCGGCAATGCTGGTGGAAAGTTCGCTGATCTGTTCGAGCATGTGCTCGCGCAGCCAAGGCGCGGCGGCAAACTGCACCCGGTGCGTCTGCTCGTGCAGGCAGACCCAGAGCCGGAAGTCCTCCGGCACCACGTTCAGTTCCTGCTCGATGGCGATGATGTTCGGCGCCACCAGCAGCAGCCGGCCGCCCGCCGGGCCGCCGGGCAGCAGCGCCGCGAACGGATCGTACTGGCCGAGCACCTTGCTGGCAAGGAAGGAGAGGATGGCGCCCATCTGGGTCCCGGTCAGCGTGCTGCCCAGCGCCGTCGCGGCGCTCTTGAGCTGGTCCGGGCGCTTCTCGGCCAGCGCCTTCAGGGCCGGCTGCAGCATGATCTCGAAGCTGCGTGCGTTGGCCTTGGCCCAGGCGGCGCGGTCCACGATCAGCACCTGGGAGTCGCGCAGGTCCTGGGCCGCGGACAGGCCGGTGATCCGGTGCACGTGCTCCACCGAGACGTCTGCGAGCCGGCGCAGGTTGTCGACGGCGGCCTGGATCTGGGCGCCGGAGAGCTTGGGGCCGGCCGGAGTCAGCCGGGCTGCGGTGGTGGCCGCCAGTTCCCAGTTGATCAGCGGGGGCGGGGTGGCTGGACCGTTTGCTGGGCTGTTTGTAGTGTCCATCAGTTCACATCAGATCACATGTCGGTGCCTGCGGTCACGGGCCGTTCGCTCAGCGCGCATAGCACTTTCCCGCCGTCGGGCCGGGATGAATCTGTCCAGCCAGGCGCATCCTGCAGTGTGCAGGTTCGCAAGCTGCCCGCTTGGGACCGGGCAAAAGCGGGCGGGCATGTCCGGCCCGCCGGTCAGCGGCAGCCGCAGCCGGCCAGCGCGGTCGCCGCGCGGTCCGCGGCGGCGCGGGCCTGCGCCGTCGAATTGTCCAGGCCGTTGGCGACGAACGAGAACACCAGCAGCCGGTTCTCCGCGGTCACCACGTAGCCGGTCAGCGAGGTGACCTCGTTGAGTGTGCCCGTCTTGGCCCGGACCAGCCCGGCCCCGGCCTGGTTTTCCACCGTGTACCGGCCGTCCAGGGTGCCGCTCAGCCCGGCGATGGGCAGGCCGGCCAGCCCGGCGCGCAGGGAGGTATTGGCCCCGTTGGTGATCGAGGCGACGACGGCGGCCAACTGCACGGTGGAGACCTGGTTGCGCATGGACAGCCCGCTGGCATCGGTGATCAGCATCCCGCCGGTAGGCACGCCGAGCCGGGCCACCGCTTCCCGGACGGCCTCGGTACCACCGCCGAACGAGCCGGGCTTGCCGCTGGCCAGCGCGGTGTTGCGGGCCAGCACCTCGGCCACGTAGTTGTCCGATTCCTGCAGCATGTAGTCGATCTGGTCCGCCACCGGCGCGGACTGTACCCGGGCCACTTCGGACGCCTTGGCCGGGGCGGTGCCGCGCGCGACGCCGCCGGTCACAGTGATGCCGCTGCCCGCCGTTTCCTTGGCCAGCGCGTTCCGGAAGGCCTGGCCGGCCGCCAGCGCCGGGTCCGCCGCATACACGCTGCCGCCGGCCGAGGTGCGCCCGGCATACATGGCCAGCGGATAGACCGGACCGACCTGGCCGGAGGCCACGTCGGCAGGATCCCAGCCCGGGCTGATCACCGGTCCGGCATAGGCGGTATCGTCCACCACGACCGTGAGCGGGCCGCGGAAATCCTCCGCCTTCAGCTGCTTGGCCGCCGCGGCTGCGAGGGTGGCCAGCCCGGCGTGGGCGAAGCCGCCCGACGGCGTGGCCTGGGTGCCCGATTTCCCGGCAGTGAGCAGGCTGTCCCCGCCGCCGCGCAGCACCAGGATGCCCGGCTTGCTGCCGCGCAGCACCGATGTGGTGAAAGTCTCCTCCGGCCCCAGCACGGACAGGGCCGCGGCCGCCGTGAGCAGCTTCATGTTCGACGCCGGGATGCGCGGTTCCTGACCGGACCGGTTGTAGAGCATCTGGCCGGTGGCCGCATCGGCGACCGTGCCCGTGAAGCTCCCGGCGCCGTCGAACGCCAGCGCGTTGTCCAGCACGCCGGCCAGGATCTTTGGTTCCGGCATCGGCGCCGAATCCTTCAGGATGCCAATGCCCTCGGGCCCGGAAAGCCGGGTGGGCACCTGCTGTGCCGGGTGCGCCGCGGCGGGCTTGGCGGCCGGGCTCCAGTCCGCCTGGGCCAGGTTCACGCCCACGGGCACGGCGACGGCGGCATAGACGGCGGCGAGCAACACGGAAGTGAGCGCGCGGAAGCCACGGTTCATGCTGTCCTCCCGTTGATGATGCGCCCCGATCATGAACGCCCGGGCGGGCGTGGATGCCGGGCCGGGGACGCAGGGCCTATATCGTTAAGGGTAAACCGGCGCGGGGTGTGGGCCCGATCCATTACGGCCTCCCGGCCGCGCCAGGAACTGCCACCGCCGTCTAGGAGCATGCCATGAAGCACGATGTGACCATCGAAATCCCCCGGGGATCGCGCGTCAAATACGAAATCGACCATGAAACGCACCGCCTGCGCCTGGACCGTGTCCTGTTCACGTCCATGCAGTACCCCACGCACTACGGCTACTTCGAGGACACCTTGGGCGAGGACGGGGATCCGCTGGACGCCATGCTGCTGCTGCAGGATTTCGACCTGCTGCCGGGTGTGCTGGTCGAGGCCCGTCCGATTGCGGTCTTCAACATGACCGACGACGGCGGCGGCGACGCCAAGGTGCTGTGCGTGCCTACGGACAAGCGCTTCGACAACATCCAGGAACTTGCCGACGTCCCGGAGTTCCTGGTCAAGGAGATCGAGCACTTCTTCACCCGGTACAAGGACCTGGAGCCGGGCAAGTGGGTCAAGGCCGAAGGCTGGTCGGACCGCGCCGCGGCCGAGGCGGAACTGGAAGCCTCGATCAAGCGCTTCGCGGCCGAGGGCGGGGCATAGCACCGCGTCGCCAGCCGACTGCTCCTCCTCCCGCCGCGGGCCGGGCAGGCCATCCTGCCCGGCCCGCGGACTGCCTTAGCGCCACCTGATCCACCCCGTTAGTAGGACTTTTGAACCCCAGCACCACCAGCGAACCGCCCGTACCGACCAAACAACCCAGCAAGGCACGCGCCGCCGTCTGGATCCTGCTGGGGCTGGTGGTCCTGGCCGGCATCCTGGGTTTCGCCGCCGCCCGCAACGCCGTGGCCGGCACCCCGCAGGATGCAGGCCAGCTGGTCCGCGCCAACAGCCGCGTCCTCTGGCAGGCGCCGGACGAGAAGGCGCAGCTGGTCGAGTTCGTGGACTTCGAATGCGCGGCCTGCCTCGCCGTGCAGCCCTACGTCGAGCAGCTGCGCAAGGATCATGGGGACCACCTGACCATCATCGAGCGCTACTTCCCGCTGACGGCCCACCGCAATTCGATGAACGCCGCGCTGGCCGTGGAGGCCGCGGCCCAGCAGGGCGCCTACAAACCCATGTACCGGAAGATGTTCGGCGCCCAGGAGGACTGGGCCGGCTCCGCCGAGGACAAGAGCGGCGTCTTCCGCGGCTACGCCAAGGAGCTGGGCCTGGACCTGGCCGCGTTCGACCGCGCCGTCGCGGACCCGGCCACCGCCGCGCGCATCGAGGCGGACAAGGCCGACGGCCTGGCCCTGGGGATCACCGGTGCCCCGACGTTCTTCCTCGACGGCAAGCCGCTGGTGGCGGACTCGCTGGAGCAATTCCACGACCTTGTCGAGCAGGCCGCCGTCCGGTCCCACGCGAAGTAGCCGCTCCGGCGGAACCGGAGCGGCAATACTGGGTGCATGTATGTGCTCACCATCAACGGGCGCGGCCCCCGGCCGGCCGCGGACCAGGTGCCCGGGCTGGTCAGGACACTGCGCCATCTGCCGGCGCTGATCGGCTTCCAACGCTCGGTCGCGGACGAAGTCATCGGCGTCGTCCCCGATCCGGACACCGCCGTGCAGGCCGCGCTGGGTGCGCTCCGCAGCCGCCGCTGGAATGTGGGGATCGGCGCCGGCGCGGTGCATCCGCCGCTGCCGGAGGCCGTGGGCGCTGCCGGCGGGCCGGGCCTGGTGTATGCGCGCCGGGCCGTGGACCGGGCCCGCACGGCCGCCGGGCGGGTGCCGCTGGCGGTGGAGGGAGCGGACCGCGGGCCGGCCGCCGAGGCCGAGGCCGTGCTGCGGCTGCTCGGCGGCATTGTGGCCGGCCGCAGCCCGGCGGAGTGGAAGGTCCTGGATCTGCTCACGCCCGGCGCCCGCGGGCAGCAGAAACTGGTGGCGCAGGAACTGGGTATCAGCGCCCAGGCGGTCAGCAAGGCGGTCGTCCGCTCGCGCTGGAACGAGGAGTGGGCCTGCCGGCCGGCGGCCGCCCGGCTGCTGGCCCTGGCGTCCGGCGCCTGAGCCCGGCCGCCGGAGCGGTCAGGGCAGCAGGCTGCGCAGTACGGCGGCCGCGCCGTCCTGCTCCACGGTGCCGGTGATCTCCTGGGCGACGGCGGCGACCTCCGCCGGCGCCTGTCCCATGGCGACGCCGCGGGCGGCCCAGTCCAGCATCTCGATGTCGTTGCGCCCGTCCCCCATCGCCACGGTGTCGGCAGGGTCCACGCCCAGTTCGCGGCGCAGCAGTTCCAGTGCGCTGGCCTTGGTCACGCCGTTGGCGGCAATGTCCAGCCAGGCGCTCCAGCCCACCGAGTAGGTCACCCCGTGCAGCCCGGCGCTGTCGATCGCGTGGGCGAATTCGTCCGGGGTGTTGTCCGCGCTGGAGACCACCACGCGGACCGCGGTGGCGTCCGCCAACGTCTCGAAGTCCACGCCTTCGGCCTCGATGCCGAAAGTCCCGTCCTGGAAGCGCTCGGTGGACAGGAACCTGCCTTCCTCGTCCTCGAGGGCGAACTTGGCCGTGGGCAGTTTGGTGCGCAGCGCGCGCAGCGCCGGGCCGGGGCTGAAGGTCACCCGGTCCACCACCTCATAGCCGTCCGCCAACGTCGCGTCGATCCGCAGCGTCACCCCGCCATTGGAACAGACGGCATAGCCGCTGGTCAGGCCGATCAGTTCGATCACCGGCAGGGTCGCGTTCAGGGAGCGGCCGGTGGCGACCACGACCTGGTGCCCGGCCTCCACCACCGCGCGGGCGGCCTCGCGCACCGCGGGGCTCATATGGCCGTCATGATTGACCAGGGTTCCGTCGACATCCAGCGCGACCAGCTTGCGCAGTTTGCGCGAACCGTTCAGGGAAGCACGGTCTGTCATCGTCATCTTGCGCTGGTCCTCGGTGCCAGCGGCTGCATTTTCAGCTGTGGTTGTCATTTCACCAGTGAACCAGACCGCCGGACGGCGCGGTAGGATTCCGGTCACAAACCTGCGTGAACTCACGGTGAACCCGCCCCACCCCCCTCCCGATCGACTTGCCACTTAGCGCCCTTTTCAGGGCGCTATCTGTCGAGTCGATCGGAAGGGTGGGGTGGGGTGGGTTAGAGGACGGGGAGGACTTCCAGGCCGCCTAGGTACGGGCGCAGCGCCGCGGGGACGGTGACCGAGCCGTCGGCATTCTGGTGGTGCTCCAGGATGGCCACGATCCAGCGCGTGGTGGCCAGCGTCCCGTTCAGCGTGGCCACCGCCCGGGTGCCCTGCTTCTCTCCCTCCGGGCCGAACTGGCGTTCGCGGATATTGAGCCGGCGGGCCTGGAACGTGGTGCAGTTCGACGTCGAAGTCAGCTCGCGGTAGGCGTTCTGCGTGGGCACCCAGGCCTCGCAGTCGAACTTGCGGGCCGCGCTCATGCCTAGATCCCCGGCCGCGGTGTCGATCACCCGGTAGGGCAGCTCGACCTTGGCCAGCATCTCCTCTTCCCAGGACAGCAGCCGCTCGTGTTCGGCGGCGGCTTCCTCCACAGAGCAGTAGATGAACATTTCCAGCTTGTTGAACTGGTGCACCCGGATAATGCCGCGGGTGTCCTTGCCCGCCGCCCCGGCCTCGCGGCGGTAGCAGGAGCTCCAGCCGGCGTAACGCATCGGGCCGCCGGACAGGTCCAGGATCTCGTCCGCGTGATAGCCGGCCAGCGCCACCTCCGAGGTGCCGGTCAGGTACAGGTTGTCCCGCTCGAGCCGGTAGATCTCGTCGTCGTGCGCCACGTCGAAGCCGGTGCCCTGCATGGTCTCCGGCCGCACCAGCGTGGGGGTGATCATCGGCACGAAGCCGTTGGCCACGGCCTGGTCCAGCGCCATGTTCATCAGCGCGATCTCCAGCCGGGCCCCAACCCCCTTGAGGAAGTAGAAGCGGGAGCCGGAGACCTTGGCACCGCGCTCCATGTCCACGGCGCCGATCAGCTCGCCTATGGCCAGGTGGTCGCGCGGCTCGAATCCGTCCGGGCCGAAGTCCCGCGGCTTGCCCACGGTCTTGACGACGGAGAAGTCCTCCTCGCCGCCCGCCGGCACGCCCTCCACGATCAGGTTCGGGATGCTGCGCAGCAGCGCGTCCTGCTCCGCCTGGGCCGCGTCGGAGGCGGCCTGCGCGGCCTTGACCTTGACGGCAAGCTCCTTGACCTCGGCCAGCAGCGCCTGCTTCTCGTCGCCCTTGGCCTGGGCCACCTTCTTGCCGAAGGCGTTCTGTTCGGCGCGCAGGGATTCGTAGCGGTTGATCGCGTCGCGGCGGGCGGTGTCCGCGGCAACCACCGAGTCGATCAGGGACTCGTCCGCCCCCCGGGACCGCTGGGACGCACGGAAAATCTCGGGATTGGCGCGGAGTTCATTTACATCGATCACCAGCCAAGTCTAACGGCCGAGGGACCCGCTGCGAGCGGAGCGAGCAGACGGGAGGCCGTTGGACGCTATACAAAAATCGCAACGGCAAACGGGTTCGGCCGGGGGCCGGACGGAGTGCGGATATTCTAAGGACCATTATGGACACTCAGTGGGTGGTTGGCCTGGCTGTCGCAATCGTGGCGGCGGCGGTGCTCTTGAGCTGGCTCAGTGTCCGCCGTATTCCCCGACCGCGCCCGGAGCAGACCGGGACCCTGCCGCCGCCGCGCAGTGCCGGCATCCAGCGCGTGGCCCTGGTGCTCAACCCGATCAAGAACGACGCCGAAACCGCGCGGCGCAAGATTGCCGCCGCCTGTGCCGAGGCGGGCTGGGACGACCTGCTGGTGCTGGAAACCACACTGGAGGACCCGGGCCACTCGCAGACCCGGCGTGCCCTGGCCGCCGGGGCCGACGTCGTGCTCGCCGGCGGCGGGGACGGCACCTTGCGGGTGGTGGCCTCGGAACTGGCCGGCGGGGAGGTGCCCGTGGGGCTGGTGCCGCTGGGCACCGGAAACCTGCTGGCCCGGAACCTGGGCATGGACCCGAACGATCTGGACACCAGCATCCACACCGCGCTCCACGGCGAGGCCCGGCGCATCGACACGGCGACCATCACACTGGAGAACCGGCACACCGGCACGGTCACGCACGACACCTTCCTGGTCATGGCAGGCATCGGCCTGGACGCCGAAGTGCTCGCGGCCACCCGGGACGAGCTGAAGAAGCGGATCGGCTGGATGGCCTATTCCGAGGCCGGGGTCCGGCACCTGCCGGGCAAGCGCCAGCGGGTCGTGATCAGCCTGGACGACGGCCCGGCCGAGCACCGCCGGATCCGCAGCGTCCTGTTCGCCAACTGCGGGCGGATGCCCGCCGGCATCCATTTCGTGCCCGACGCCCTGGTGGACGACGGCGAACTGGACATCGTGGTGCTCAGCCCGCGCAGCGTTTTCGGCTGGCTCTGGATCGGTGCGAAGACCGTGCTCAAGCACCGCGCCCCGATCCCGGTGATCGACTACATCCGGGCCCGGAAGATCCGGATCACCGCACCGGAGCCCATGAACACCCAACTGGACGGGGACCTGTCCGGGCTGGTCACCGCGTTGACCGTGCAGGTGCAGCCGGCGTCGCTGTCCGTCCGTGTGGACCCGCTGGCCCTGCGGGACAACCCCGGCGCCAACTCGTTCAGCGACTGAGCGCAGGATCCTCCCGTGCCCGCGCTGCCTTACTGCTCGTCGCCGGCGTGGTACTGGTCGTCGCTGGCGTCCGCCTCGACAGTGCCGGCCAGTTCCTCGTCCGCGACGTCGAGGGAGGCGGCAGCCCCGGCCAGGCCGATGGTCTCGGCGCCTTCCTCGCGGTAGCGGCCGCCCTCGTCGGTGGGAAACCTGCCGTGGGACTGCTCCTGGATCAGCTCCTGCTCCTCGGCCAGGCGCAGGTCGTTGGCCAGGTCTCCGGCATCCCCGACGCGCTCCTCCCGGGCGGTCTGGGTCAGAGCCTCCTCGAAGGCGTCGTCGTGCCTGCTGTCGTCCCCGTAGCGGCCCGATCCCTCGCCTGCGTCCGGATCGATCTTTTCAGTCATGGCCCCGCCTTTCCTTAAAGCTTTCGGTGAGCTTCGCATCATGGACAACCATCAGCTTACTTATCACCTGCCGCTGCGGAAACCGGCCGGCCACCTTCCGCTCACGCGGCAAGGAACTACCGGACCGCGGATTCGGACACTCCGCCGGAGCCTGGCGGCACGGTCTCCCCGTCCATGAACCTGTCGACGGCGCGCGGGTGTAGCCCGGGCCAGTACAGTCGCTGCGGCGCAGTCGCGGCATCAGGTGCCCTTCAGGATCCCCTCGACCCACGTATACGCCTCGCGGAATGCTTTGTCCTGATGGTGCCGCGGCACCGAATAGCCACGGCGGTCCGCCCGCGGGTACGACCCCAGGAAACGCAGTTGCGGGCTGATCCGGTGCAGCCCGCGCACCGCGTCCGCCACCCGCTCCTCGGCCAGGTGGCCGTCGACGTCGATGCTGAAGAAGTAGTCACCCAGGTACTGGCCGGTGGGCCGGGACTCGATCCGGCTCAGGTTCACTCCGCGGGTGGCAAACTGCTCCAGGATCTCCATCAGGGCGCCCGGGTGGTCCTCCGGCAGCGGGACCACCAGGGTGGTCTTGTCCGATCCGGTCGGCGCCGGCAACGCTCCGGGCTTGCTGACCAGGATAAAGCGCGTCACGGCGTCGGCAACGTCGCCGATGTCGTCTGCCAGCACGGTCAGCCCGCGCTGCTCGGCCACCAGCGGGGAGCAAATGGCCGCATCGTACGGGCAGTTGTCGGCCAGCAGGCCCACCGCCGCGGCGGCCGTCGAGGAGCCGGGCAGGTATTCCGCGTGCGGAATATTCCTGTCGCTCCACTGCTTGCACTGCGCCCAGGCGTGCGAGTGGGTGGACACCGACTTGATGTCCTCCAGCAACAGCCCCAGCTTGGCGACCAGCACGAAGCGGATCGGCACCAGCTTCTCGCCGATGATGCCCAGCGGCTCGCCGGTGGCAATGGCGTCCAGCGTGGCGCTGACCCCGCCTTCGACCGAATTCTCGATCGGCACCATGGCCGCATCCGCCTCGCCGGTGCGGACCTTCTCCAGCGCGATGTTCACATTGGCGGCCGGAATCCGCACGGACTGGACGGCATCCGCCACCTGCAGCAGGGCGGCCTCAGTGAAGGTCCCCTCCGGGCCCAGATAGGTATAGATGGTAGCCATCGGCTACAGCACCGTCGGCTGCTTGCCGCTGTCGGCAACCATGTCCCGGCCGGCTTCCTGCCAGGCATCCATGCCGCCGGCGACATTCATCGCCGAGTAGCCGTGGCCCACCAGCCAGGCCGTGGCCCGGTAGGAGCGTCCGCCGGTCCGGCAGATCACGTACAGGTCCTCGTCCGGATCCAGCTCCTCGAGCCGGTCGGGCAGCTGGTCCAGGGGAATGTGCACGGCACCGTCGATGTGCCCGGCCTCCCATTCATAATCCTCGCGGACATCCAGGACCGTGGCCCCGGGGCCGATCCTGTCCACGCCCACGTTCTCGATGCCGCTCATGGAACCTCCGAATAGCAACTGCGCAATCAACTGGGGCGGCCGGCACCACTGGCACCGCGCCGCCAACTCCAGCCTATAGTGGGATCACCCGTGCACCTTAATGAATGACCGAGGACATCCATGGCCGCCGATCAGCCCACCATCCTGGCCACCTCCGGTGGCTACAAGCCAGGCCGCCGGACCAGGCTGGAATTCAACCATCTGGTCCACCACGCCGTCGAACTCTCCGGCGTCACCGGCCGGGCCCCGCGGATCACCCATCTGGGCACCGCCGGCGGGGACCAGCGGGCCGCCAACAGCGACCTCAGCGATGCCGCCCGGGTGGCCGGATTCGACCTGGCGCACCTGAACCTGTTCAGCATGCCCAACATCGCCAATATGGAGGGGCACCTGCTGGAGCAGGACGTGGTGTGGGTCAACGGCGGCTCGGTGGCGAACCTGCTGGCGGTGTGGCGGGTGCACGGGCTGGATGCCATCTTCCGCCGCGTCTGGGAGGCAGGCGTGGTGCTGGCCGGGGTCTCGGCCGGCTCCATCTGCTGGTTCCGCGGCGGCACTACCGACTCCTTCGGGCCGGAGCTGCACGCGGTCACCAACGGCCTGGCCCTGCTGCCGTACGACAACGGCGTGCACTACGATTCGGAGCCGCAGCGCCGGCCGCTGGTGCAGAAACTGGTGGCGGCCGGCACCCTGGGCGAAACGCACTGCACCGACGACGGCGTCGGCCTGGTCTACCGGGGCACCGACCTGGTCGAGGCGGTCACCGAGGTGGAGGGCAAGCAGGCCTGGCGCGTGACGGTCCATGCCGGGGACGGCCCGGAGGCGGTGGCCCTGGAGGAGCCGATCGAAGCCCGCTTCCTCGGCTAGCGGGCTGCCGCCTTCCTACCGGACCTCCGGCATCGGCCATTCGTAGTGTTCCCGGAAAACCTCCAGGTGCACCCAGCTTTCAACCTTGCGGACGTCCGCCGAACCCTTGATGTGCTCGATGGCGCGGCGCAGGCCCGCCCCAGAGTCCGCGGCCACGGTGGCGACGAAATCGAAGCGTCCGATGGTGCGGGCGAGGAACTCGATGCCGGCCAACTGCCCGAACCGGCCGATCACCTCGGTGCCCTCGCCCGCGACATTGATTCCGACGCCGGCGGCGACGGCTCCGTCGCCGCCCTGGCGCCTGCGCGCGGCTCCGATGCGGATCACCGACTGGGCGACAAGGGCGTTGACTCGGGTCCGCGCGGCGCTGGGTGACAGGCCGACGCGGCCAGCCAATTCGCGGTAGCTCATGCGTCCGTCCTCCTGCAGCAGCCGCATGAGCTTCAGGTCGGACTGGTCGATGCGCAGCCCCTCGGGCAGTGCCTGGCGGGGCATAAAGATGCCGCGGACCACGTCGACGTAGCTGAGCGTGTTCACGGTCAGCACATCGGGCAGGTCCCGCACCTTGGCGACCACTGCGTAGAGCTCGGCCTGGTTCGGCAGGCGGGCTTCGACAACGATGTCGTGGGCACCGCTGGTGGCCGAGACGAAGACGATTCCCTGCATCCGGCACAGCTGGCCGATGACGGGTTCGGCGGGTCCTGCCGTCTGGATGGACAGGTGCGCGAACGCGTGCAGCCCCAGGAACTGGGGATGGGCCGCGGCGACGACGCGCAGGTCGCCGCTGGCCAGCAGGCCGTCAAGCCTGGCCGTGACGGCGGCGCGGGAAGCTCCGGCGCACTGGGCGAGTTCGCTGTAGCTCAGGCGCCCATCCTCTTGGAGCAGGCTGTAGATCCTGTCGTCGATGCGCGTCATTCACGGCTCCCTTTCCGCCTCTTCCGCGGATTCGTTACGAAAAATTTTCGGCGCATGGCAATAGTCAGATAAGTCGCCAAATTTGTCGGTCATGCGCTCCTTGGTTCCATAATGCGTACATAACTACGCAAAACATCATCCAAGGATACTATTTGGCGACTTTTCTGTTTGATTCCAGCTCCGGCCGGACCTACTGTCGTCACATCGTTCCCTGGTGACTCAGGTCACCCACCAACGGATGACAGGAATAGAGCATCACCGTGCGCAAGCTGAACCATCTCGAAGCGTCCGTCCTGGACGCCACCCCGACGCTCTTCGTCGGCGCCACGCTGCACACCGTCGAGGCCGGCCGCCCGACGGCCGAAGCGTTCCTCACCTACGGCTCCCGGATTGCCTCGGTCGGCACGCTCGAGCACTGCCGCGCCCGGGCCGCGGAGCTGAGCAGCAGACCCTGCGACGTCGTGGACCTCGACGGCGCCGTCGTCGTGCCCGGGTTCATCGACCCGCACGCGCACCCGCTGATGTACGGGCAGATGATGAGCTGGGTGGACTGCGGTCCGGACAAGGCCGGCAGCATCCCGGAAATCATCGAACTGCTCCGCGCCGCGGCGGAGACGACGCCGGCGGGCCAGCCGGTGCGTGGCTTCGGCTACGAGCAGCGCAACCTGGCCGAGGCCCGGCACCCGCGCAAGGAGGAGCTGGACCAGGTGGCCACCGACCGCGAGGTGTACCTGATGAACGCCTCCGGCCACGGCGGCGTGGTCAACTCCTACACGTT
Source organism: Arthrobacter hankyongi (assembly GCF_022012395.1). Classification (GTDB taxonomy): domain Bacteria; phylum Actinomycetota; class Actinomycetes; order Actinomycetales; family Micrococcaceae; genus Crystallibacter; species Crystallibacter hankyongi. The sequence continues at coordinate 11,321 of NZ_JAKLTQ010000022.1, read as the reverse complement.
CGAACTGCACGGGGTCACCCGGGACACCCCGAACCCGGCCGGCGGGGAGTTCTTCCGCGACGCCGACGGCGAACTGACCGGCGAACTCTCGGACGCCGCCTGCAACATCCTCACCGGGGTCGACGGCGTCAAGGTGGGCCACCACGGGCCGAACTTCCACCTGGCGGACGAGCCGGAGGAGCACCTGCGCCAGCTGCGCACCGCACAGCAGAAGTTTCTCGAGGGCGGGGTGACCACGATCGGCGACTGCCAGGTCTCCAAGCGCGAGTTCGACATGTACCTGCGCCTGGCCGAGCGGGACGAGCTGAAGACCCGGGTGAGCATGTACCTGCTCTCGCACCTGCTGGACGAGGCCCTGGTGATGGGCCTGCACGGTCAGTTCGGCAACGCCCACCTGAGCTTCGCCGGCTTCAAGTTCTACGCGGACGGGACCCTGGGCGGCTGGACCGCCTACTTCCCGGACGGCTACGTGGGCGATCCCTGCCGCACCGGGCAGCTCTACCACGAGCCGGCCGACTACGCGGCGTTGATCGCCAAGGCGCACGCCGCCGGGCTGCAGACGGCCACCCATGCCCAGTCCCCGGACGCCATCGAAATGGTGCTGGACGCCATCGAGGCCGCCCAGAAGCAGCATCCGGATGCGGATGCCCGGCACCGGATCGAGCACTGCGGCCTGCCCACCCCGGAGCAGATCGCCCGCATGGCCCGCCTCGGCGTCTACCCGGTGAACCAGCCGCAGCACTATTACAACTGGGGCGAGGGAGTCACCGACGCGATCGGCACCCCCGGGGAGCGCTTCAACCCGCTGGGCGAATTCCGCGACACCGGGCTTGCGGTTACCATCAGTTCGGATGCACCGGTGGCCGACCCGAAACCGCTGGAGGCCATCCAGGCCGCCGTCACCCGGATCACCCGGCGCGGGCACCGGCTCGGGGCTGACACCCTGCGCATCACCGCCGAAGAAGCCCTCGCCGCGCACACCCTCAACGGGGCACGGGTGCTGGGGCTCGAAGATGAGCTGGGCAGTATCAGCGAGGGCAAGCGCGCGGACTTCGTGGTCCTTGGCGCGGACCCGCTCGGCGTCGACCCCGAGGCCATCGCCGGAATCCCGGTGCTGCAGACTTGGGTGGACGGCGCGCGCCAGTACCTCAATGCCTCCGTCCCGGCTGCCGTGAACGCCGTACACTAAGGAACCCGTCATGACACAAGAAATGCAGCTCAAGAAGGCCCGCAAGGCCGGCCTTGCCGCCTTTGTGGGCACCACCATCGAGTGGTACGACTTCTATGTCTATGCCACGGCGGCCAGCCTGGTGTTCGGCACCGTGTTCTTCCCCGCCAGCGAGGACCGACTCACCGGTATCGCCGCGGCGTTTGCCACCTACGCCGTCGGCTTCTTCGCCCGGCCGGTGGGCGGGATCATCTTCGGGCACGTGGGGGACCGCTTCGGACGCCGCTCCGCACTGGTGATCACCCTGCTGATGATGGGCGGGGCGACCTTCGTGATCGGCCTGCTCCCCAGCTACGCCCAGATCGGCGCCTGGGCGCCGGTGATGCTCGTCCTGCTGCGGTTCATCCAGGGCATCGCCGTGGGCGGTGAGTGGGGCGGCGCGGTCCTGATGGCCGTCGAGAGCGCGCCGGCGGACCGCAAGACCTTCTACGGCGGCTTTGCCCAACTGGGCAACTCCGCCGGGGCACTGCTGGCCACCGCGCTGTTCGCCTGGCTGTCCACCTTCGGTGCAGGCGCCCTGGAAGCCTGGGCCTGGCGGGTGCCGTTCCTCGCCTCCGCGATCCTGATCATCGTCGGACTCGTCGTCCGGCTCAAGGTCGAGGAATCACCGGTCTTCCAGCAGGAATCCACCCGGCAGGGACCCGCCACGCAGGTCCCGATCGGCTACGCCATCACGAGGAACTGGAAGACGATCCTGCTGGGCATCGGGGTGCTGCCGGTCGCCGTCGGCGGCTACTACCTGGTGACCACCTTCGCCACCGCCTATGCCACCGACCCGTCGGTGGGCCTGTCGGAGACGACGGTGCTGAACGCGCTGAGCGTGGCCGCGATCGTCGAACTGATCGCGACCCTGGCCATTGCCTGGCTCGGGGACAAGGTGGGGCGGCGCGCCGTGGTGGCCGCCGGGCTCGTGCTGGTGGCGCTGCTGGCCGCACCGCAGTTCTTCCTGCTCTCCAGCGGATCCGGGCTGGCGATCTTCCTGATCTTCGGGCTGATGCGCCTGGCCATGGCCGCCACCTACGGGCCGATCGCCGCCGTCCTGTCGCAGATGTTCCGCCCGCAGGCCCGCTACACCAGCATCTCGCTGTCCTATCAGGTGGCCGGCGCCGTGTTCGGCGGGCTCTCGCCGCTGGTCTCCACGCTGCTCTTCCAGGCCACCGGCACCATCTGGTCCGCGGTCCTGCTGCTGATCGGCATGTGCGTGCTCAGCCTGATCTGCCTGGCGCTCGTCCCGCAGTACACGGACGAGGAACCGCCCGGGGACCGGCCGGAGGACGGGTCCGAGTCCACGAACGGCATGAGGCCGCAGACCGTCTGACGCGGCTCAGGCACGGCGGCTCCGGAACCCGTGGCAGGGTTCCGGAGCCGCTTTTGTGCCGGCGGTGCAGGTACGGACGGGCACGCATCCATACCTGCGATATCGCCGTAGCATGGAAAGTCCGAAAATAACCGGAGGCCATGGCTGGCAATGACCGAACCGCACGAACTGACCGCGCTGCAGCAGCGCGATGCGCTCCGCCGCGGCGAGGTGGGCGCGCTCGAGCTCACCGAGCACTACTTGGCCCGGATCGAGCAGCTCAATCCCCGGCTCGGCGCCTTCGTGGCCGTGACCGCCGAGCTGGCCCTGGCGCAGGCCCGCGTGGCCGACGACCGTCAGGCCCACGGGCGCGCGCTGCCCCGGCTGCACGGGCTGCCGCTGGCGTTCAAGGACCTGACCGACGTCGCCGGGGTGGCAACCACGCACGGCAGCCTGGCGCTGGACCATATCCCGGCCCGCTTCAGCCACACGCTGGTTCAGGTCCTGCAGGACGCCGGGGCGGTCAGCCTCGGCAAGACCCAGGTGCCCGAGTTCGGCCTGACCTCCTACAGCGAGAACCGCGTCGCCGCCCCGGCGCGCAACCCACTGGATACCGCACTCAGCCCCGGGGGCTCCTCCGGCGGCAGTGCCGCCGCCGTGGCGGCCGGGATGCTGCCGTTCGCCCCCGGGACCGACGGCGGCGGCTCGATCCGGATCCCGGCGGCGGCCACCGGGCTCCTGGGCCTGAAACCGGGCCGGGGCCGGGTTCCTGCCGGCACGGCGCGGGAGGACGCCGCCGCCTTGGTGGTCGCCGGGCCGCTCGCCCGGACCGCCGCGGACGCCGGGCTGCTGCTGGATGCGATGGTGGACGAGCCGCTGGCCCGGGCCGCCTTTCCCGGCGAACCCGGCTTCCTCGCCGCCGCCCTGCAGGCCGCGGGCAGGTTCCGGATCGGCGTCAGCACCGTCTCGCCGTTCGCCGCCGCCTATCCGCTGCGGCTGGACCCGGAGGCGCAGACCGCCCTGGATGAGGGCATCCGGCTGCTTACCGGATTGGGGCACGACGTCGTCGACACGGCCTTCCGCTACGACAACCGCTACGCGCAGGCCTTCGGCACGGCCTGGACGTCCGCCCTGGCGAACCTGCGGATTCCCGCCGGCCGGGAGGCGCAGCTGATGCCGCTCACCCGCGCGCTGCGCCGCCGGGCCCAGCAGCGGCCGGCCGCCGCCGTGGCCGGGGCCCTGGCGGTGCTGGCGAGGTTCGCCGAGGACACCCGTGCCCAGTACTCCGGCTACGATTTGGTCCTCACCCCGGCCCTGGCCCAGACCCCGCGCCCGGTGGGCTGGTACACCGCGCAGGACCCCGAGGTGGACTACATGCGCCAGTGCCAGTACTCGCCGTACAGCTCGATGGTCAATGTCTGCGGGCTGCCCGCCGTGGTGGTGCCGGTGCACACCACCGCGGCGGGGCTGTCCATGGGCATCCAGCTGATCGGCCGGCCGCGCGCCGAGGCACAGCTGCTGGCCGTGGCCGCCCAGCTGGAGGCCGTGCGCTGACCCGCCGGGGGCCGGTTTCGGCCGGGCGGACACCGCCTTGGAAACCCGGCACTGACTAGGCGAAACCCCTACCATGCATTGCCCCGGGCAACCAAGAATATGACATGACATGTATCACGGTGGCAAAATTGAACGAATGAGCCAATCCTCAGAACCCGTGCTGAAGCCGCCCACCGGCGCACAGCAGGCGCAAAAAACCTTCTTCGGCCACCCCCGGATGCTGGCCAACCTCTTCTCCGTAGAACTCTGGGAGCGCTTCTCCTTCTACGGCATGCAGGGCATCCTGCTCTACTACATGTACTACACCGCTACCGAGGGCGGCCTCGGCATCAGCGAGGCCGTCGCCACCGGACTGGTAGGCGCCTACGGCGGCGGGGTGTACCTTTCCAGCATCCTGGGTGCCTGGGTCGCCGACCGGCTGCTCGGCGCCGAGAAGGTCCTCTTCTACACCGCCATCATGATCATGTGCGGCCACATCGCCCTGGCCGTGATCCCGGGCGCGGCGGGCCTGGCCATCGGGCTGGTCCTGATCGCGCTGGGCTCGGGCGGGCTCAAGGCCACCGCCAGCTCGCTGGTCGGCTCCCTCTACGGGGAAAAGGACGACCGCCGCGACGCCGGCTTCTCCATCTTCTACATGGGCGTGAACATCGGCGCCCTGTTCGGCCCGCTGCTCACCGGCCTGGCCCAGGTCAAGCTCGGCTTCCACTATGGCTTCGGCCTGGCCGCCATCGGCATGGCCATCGGCCTGGTCCAGTACGCGCTGACCCGCAGGAACCTACCCGACACCGCGCACCACGTGGCCAACCCGCTGCCGCGCCACCGGTACCGCACGGTGGCCGCCGTGGCCATCGCCGCCCTCGTCGTCATCGTGCTGGCCGTCGCGTTCGGCCTGGTCACCGCCGAGAACCTGGCCCCGATCATGGCCTGGCTGGCCATCATCGCGGCCGTCGCGTACTTCGCCGTCATCCTCTCCAGCCGGCGGGTCACCGGCCTTGAGCGCAAGCGGGTGTTCGCGTTCATCCCGCTGTTCATCGCCTCGGCCGCCTTCTGGGCCCTGTTCCAGCAGCAGTTCACCGTGGTCGCGCTGTACTCGGACCACCAGCTGGACCGGCACTTCCTCGGCTGGGAAATGCCGCCGAGCTGGGTCCAGTCCATCAATCCGGTGTTCATCATCGTTTTCGCCGGCGTCTTCGCCGCGCTGTGGACCAAGCTCGGGCCGAAGCAGCCCAGCTCGCCGCTGAAGTTCGCCCTCGGCCTGGCCGTGATGGGTCTGGCGTTCCTGGCCTTCATCCCGCTCTCCGGCGGCGGCCCGGCCAGCACCCCGCTGCTGGCCATGGTCGGCATCCTGTTCCTGTTCACCATGGCGGAACTGTTCCTCTCCCCCACCGGCAGCTCGGTCTCCACCAAGCTGGCGCCGAAGGCCTTCCAGACCCAGATGGTGGCGCTGTACCTGCTGTCCATCTCGCTGGGCACCACCCTGGCCGGCATCCTCGCCGGGTACTACAGTCCCGAGAACGAGGTCCCGTACTTCGGCTTCATCGGCATCACCGCGATTGTGCTGGGCGCGGCGCTGGCTGCCACCGTGCCGTCGCTGAAGAAGCTGATGGGCGGCATCCGCTGACCCGTGACGACGGCGGCGCCGGGCAGGTGTCTTTCCTGCCCGGCGCCGCCGGTTAAGCCCTCCCGTCAGGGCGCAGTGCCGCCCACCATCGCGCCGACGGAAACGAAGAACAACAGCACCATCCAGATCCCGGCCACGATGTAGCCCATGATCAGGCCGGCCATTGCCATGGTCCGCCCTCCCGGCTCGCGGCGCAGGGCCAGATGGCCAAAGACAATGGCCAGGACCTGCGGGATGAAGAACAGCCCGGCCGTCAGCACCGAGACAATGCCGCAGACCAGCGCGGTGATGCTCAGGCCCTTCGGCGCCGGCGGGACGGGGGCGAAGTAGGGCTGGGCGTAGCCGGGGCCGCCGTAGCTTCCGTAGCCCGGGGCCTGCTGTACGCCCGGCTGCTGACCAAAGGGGCCCGGCTGCTGGCCAAAGGGGCCCGGCTGCTGGCCGTAGGGAGCCGGCGGAATGTCCGGATTCGACGGCGGCACCGGCTGCTCCGGCTTCTTCGCGTACGGATCCGTGTACCAGCCCGGATTCTTCGGGTCGTTGAACGGCGGGGTGTTCCCCTGCTCCGTGCCTGCCATCTGCTGCTCCCTTCGCTGATTTTCCGGCTGAGTGCCTGCCTTCAGTCTAGGCCGCGGCCCGGTCCACGGCGCCGCCCGCAGGACCCCTGGCGGACCACCTGTGATGAAACGTTAATGTCGGCGGGCACACGCCGCGTCTCCGGCCGGCACCCGTGTCCCGTCGTGGCAGCCCGGTCGGCCGACGCCGTCGTCGTAACCGGAAGGAAATTCCCGGTAATCATCCCCGGACCGGCGGCAACTTTGGCATGCTGGAGCCATGGCAAACCGTGCGGGCACCCTGGCCCTTCCGAGCGACCTTGTTAACCTGACGGCCCTACTGGACGCGTACTTCGACGTCAAGCCGGACCTGTCCGACCCCGCCCAGCGGGTAGCCTTCGGCACCTCCGGCCACCGCGGCACCAGCCTGAACGGTTCGTTCAACGAGGACCATATCGCCGCGATCACCCAGGCCATCGTGGAGTACCGGGCCGGCCAGGGCATCGCCGGGCCGCTCTTCCTCGGCAAGGACACCCACGCCCTCTCCGATCCGGCGCAGAACACCGCGCTGGAGGTGCTTGCGGCCAACGGCGTGACCGTCTGGGTGGATGCCCGCACCGGCTGGACGCCGACGCCGGGGGTCAGCCATGCCATCCTCAAGCACAATGCCGCGCACCCGGACGCCCAGGGCGACGGCATTGTGGTCACCCCGTCCCACAATCCGCCGCAGGATGGCGGCTTCAAGTACAACCCGCCGCATGGCGGTCCGGCGGATTCGGACGCGACCGGCTGGATCGCCAACCGCGCCAACGAGCTGCTCGAGAACGGACTGCGCGGGGTCAGGCGCATGCCCCTGGCGCAGGCCCAGTTCTCCGACGCCATCGGCTCCTACGACTTTTTGAGCAACTACGTGGACGACCTGCCGCTGGTGCTGGACCTGGACGCCATCCGCAACGCGAACGTGCGGATCGGCGCCGACCCGATGGGCGGGGCCTCGGTGGACTACTGGAGCGCGATCGCGGACCGGCACAACCTGGACCTGACGGTGGTCAATTCCACGGTGGACCCGCAGTGGGCCTTCATGACGCTGGACTGGGATGAGAAGATCCGGATGGACTGCTCCTCGCCCTACGCCATGGCCTCGCTGATCGGCCGCTCGGCCGAGTTCGAAATCGCCACCGGGAACGACGCCGACGCGGACCGGCACGGGATCGTCACACCGGATGCTGGGCTGATGAACCCCAACCACTACCTGGCCGTGGCGATCCAGTACCTCTACACCCACCGCCCGCAGTGGCCGGGCAATGCCTCCGTGGGCAAGACGCTGGTCTCCTCCTCGATCATCGACCGGGTGGCCGCGGACCTGGGCCGGCAGCTGGTGGAGGTCCCGGTGGGCTTCAAATGGTTCGTGCCGGGCCTGCTCTCCGGCGAGGGCGTCTTCGGCGGCGAGGAATCCGCCGGCGCATCCTTCGTCCGGCGCGACGGCAAGCCCTGGTCCACGGACAAGGACGGCATCCTGCTGGCGCTGCTGGCCTCGGAGATCAAGGCCGTCACCGGCAAGTCGCCGTCGGAGCTCTACGGCGAGCTGACCGCGAAGTTCGGTGCGCCGTCGTACGCCCGGATCGACGCCGCGGCCACGCGCGAGCAGAAGGCCGCCCTCGGCAAGCTATCCGCCGCGGATGTCACCGCCACCGAACTGGCCGGCGAGCCGATCACCGCCAAGCTCACCGAGGCCCCGGGCAACGGCGCGCCGATCGGCGGGCTGAAGGTGACCACGGAAAACGCCTGGTTCGCCGCCCGTCCGTCCGGCACCGAGGACGTGTACAAGATCTACGCCGAGTCCTTCCGCGGCGAGGAGCACCTCAAGCAGGTCCAGGCCGAGGCGAAGGCGCTGGTGGACGGAGTCATCGCGTAACCCTGCCAGCAACAGGTTCCACGGGAAACATTCCCGCCGCGGCCCCGCGCAGCCACCCGGCTGCGCGGGGCCGTGGCGTGTACCGCCCGACCACCGGCCGGCTGGCCGGCAGCAGACCGCGGGCCGCAGGGTGACGGTTCCGCCGGCGGATTTGCTGTATATCTTTTCATAAGGGTGCTTCATTATTGGGAGCTGGCCGGAGGGGGAGGCTCCTTCCGAGGAAGGAGCGTGGCCGTGGGAGAAGGATTTTCGGCACTGGCGCTACCCACGCTCATCGGCGGCCGTTACCGGCTCCAGGAGCTGATCGGCCGCGGCGGTTCGGCCGCCGTCTACCAAGGCCAGGACGAAGTACTGGGCCGGGACGTTGCCGTCAAGATCTTCCATCCGGAGATTACCGAGCCCGATGAGCTGCGGCGGCAGCAGGCCGAGATCCAGCTGCTGGCCGCCTTCGACCACCCGGGCCTGGTGGCCCTTTACGACGCCGGGGCGGACGTCTCGCCGGCCGGGGAGTCCCGCACCTTCGCGGTGATGGAGCTGGCCGGCGGATCGGACCTGCGCCGCCGGCTGCGCCAGGGGCCGCTGCCGGCCGCCGACGTGGCCCGGATCGGAAACCAGCTGGCCGAGGCGCTGGCGTACGTCCACCAGCACGGCGTAATCCACCGCGACATCAAACCCGCGAATATCGCGCTGACGGCCGACCGCGCCGGTGAGCCGGCGGCCAAGCTCATGGACTTCGGCATTGCCCGGGTGATCGAAGGAACCCGGCTGACGGCCACCGGCAAGACCATCGGCACCGCCACCTACTTGAGCCCCGAGCAAGCCAAGGGCGAGGCCTTGGGAACCGCCAGCGACGTCTATTCACTCGGCCTGGTCCTGCTCGAGTGCCTCACCGGACGGGTCGAATTCCCCGGCAGCTCGGTCGAGTCCGCCGTGGCCCGGCTGCATCGGTCCCCGACGGTACCGCCGGCCTTCGGCCCACAGTGGGTGGGACTGATCCAGGCCATGACCCGGATGGAACCGGCGGACCGGCCCGCTGCCGCCGAAGCGGCAGCCGCGCTGGCCAGCCTCCGCGACCTGGCCCGGGAGGCAACGTGCGAACCGACGACGGACACCATGGCCGTGCCCGCGCCGCCCGGCCGGCCGGGGCCCTTCCGCAGATATGCCCGGTGGCTGGTCCCCGCGCTGCTGCTGCCCGCCGCCGCAGCGTTGCTTATCCTCCTGCTCCTGCCGGGAACCGGACGGGGCGAGCCGTCCGTGCCGCAGCCGTCGCCGGCCCTGACCGGAGATCTGGAAGTCCACCTGCGCGATCTCGAACGGAGCCTCGTCCCGTGACCAGACCTGGCGGGCAGCGCGCCGCTGCGGCCATGCTCATGCTCGGCCTCCTGACCGCCTGTTCGGTGCCGCAGCCCGAGCTGGCCGATTCCGCTGCCGCCGCCCTGCAGTCCCGCGCCGCGGCGATCCGCACGGCCGCCGCCGGCGGCGACTACCGGGCCGCGCTCAAGGCCTTGGACGGGCTCGCTGAGGAGCTGGACCGCGCGGCCGGGCAGGGCGAGGTATCGTTTCCGCGCTATCAGAGCATCGACACAGCGGTGGACCGGCTGCGGGCCGACCTGAACGCGTCCCTGCAGGCTGCTTCCCCCTCCCCTGTGGCGTCGCCGGTACCGGCCGCCCCGGTGGTGCCGGCAACCCAGAATCCGCCGGTGGCACCGGTGCAGCCGGCGATGCCTGCCCCGGCCGAGCCGAAAAGCAAGGAGGGCAAAGCCGAAAAGGCGGACCGCAAGAGCAAAGCGGGCCAGCAAGGCAATAACGGCAGGGGCAAAGCGGCAAAACCAGGCCGGGGAAAGGGCAAATCCGGGGCCAAACAGCACCGCCGCTGATCCGGCCCCGCGATTGCTCCCGACGCCTTCCGTAATGCCGCCGGTGGGACTAGGTTGGACAGTCCCAACATGCAGGAGATGACAATGTCAGGAAATCTCATCGCACGATCCGTCCACGATCTGACTGCCGGGGCATGGTTTGGCAGCGGCCTGATGGGTGTCGTGGGCCTCAACGGCGCCACCGCACAGGCCCACGACCCGAAGGAACGGACCCGCCTGTCCAGCCTCGGCTGGAAGAAATGGGCCCCCGTGCAGACTGCGGCCTTCGCGGCCCACCTCGCGTCCGGGGTACCGCTCACCTTGGGCAACGCGGACCGCTTGGGGAAACAGCACGGTGTCATGCGGCTGACCGTGTACAAGAGCATCGTCACCGTCATTGGAGCGGCGGTGACCCTGTACGCGGGGCTGGTCGGGCAGAAAGTCGACAAGTTGTCCCAGGAAGGCGCAGCGGGTGCCACCGAGCCAGGGCCGGAATCATCGGAGGAACTGGCGAAGGCGCAAAAACAGCTGAAGATGCTGCAGTGGGCCATCCCATTCTTTGCCGGATGGGTCATCGTGCTGGGAGCCAAGGAAGGCGAGCTTCAGCGGGTGGAGAATGTGGTCCTGGGCGTGGCGAAGCAGCAACAGGCTGCCGGCCCGGTGACGTTGGCCGGCCTGCGGTCGAGGTGGAGCCGCACTTTCTGCCGCTAGGAAACAACCTGAAACTGCGGGAGGTCCGGCCAAGGTTGGCCGTCTTCCACGGTTTTCCCAACTTGCCCCTGCCCGGCCGGCGCACTGTATGCCTACACTGGGCCCATGACGGCCGACGACACACGGTATGGAATCCAGCACCTTTCCCCGGACGAATGCTGGGAGGCATTCCGCAGCGCCGAGGTGGGCAGGCTTGGCGTGCTCATCGATGGGGATCCCGAAATCTTTCCCGTCAACTACGCGGTGAACAGCGGAACCATCGTGTTCCGTACCGCTGAAGGCACCAAACTCGACGGTGCGCTGTCGGCCGGCCGGGTGGTTTTCGAAGTGGACGGGTTCGATCCGGACACCAATCGGGCATGGAGCGCCGTGGCCAAAGGCACGACGGACCGGCCGCGGACGGTTGAAGACATTCTTGAAACCGTGGAGCTGCCCATTTTCCCGTGGCAGGCGGGCGACAAGACGCACTACGTGACCATCGTCCCCGCGGAGGTCACCGGCCGGCGGTTCCACGTGCAACCCGGAGCCCGGCGCAGCCCGTCCATCAGCGAGATCCCGCGGACCGAGTAGCCCCGGGGCCGGGGTCTT
>NZ_JAKLTQ010000021.1 GCF_022012395.1 Arthrobacter hankyongi | reverse complement strand
TGGGGGCTGCCTTGGCCAGGCGGTCCTCGAATTTGCGTAGTTCTTCTTCCACCCGGTCGGCGATGGCCTCAGGCCGTACCGTGGTGCCGGTCTCGGCCTCGATGGTGGTGGTGCCGGCATCGGTGATGCCGCAGGCGATGATTTGGGAGTAGGGGGACAGATCGTTGCTGCAGTTCAGGGCGAAGCCGTGCATGGTCACACGCTTCTTCACCCGGATGCCGATGGCGGCGATCTTGCGGTCCGGGCCCTTGGCGTCGGCCTCGATCCAGACGCCGGCCCGGCCTTCGATCCGGGTGGCTGTGATGCCGTAGTCGGCCAGAACGTTGATCAGCACCTGTTCGAGGATGTCCACGTAGTCGGCAACGCGGGTGGGGTCCGGCAGCGCGACAATCGGATAGCCGACGAGCTGGCCCGGTCCGTGCCACGTCAACTTGCCACCGCGGTCCACATCGACGACGGGTGTGCCGTCCAGCGGACGTTCGTGGTCCTCGGTCCGCTTGCCGGCCGTGTAGACCGACGCGTGTTCGAGCAGCAGGACCGTGCTGGGTGCCATGCCGGCCACCACGTCCTCGTGGATGCGGCGCTGCAGGGCCCATGCCTCCTCATAGTCGACGTAATCGGGGGCAAATCCAACCCGGGAAAACTCAAGAGTCATGCGCCAAGCCTACGCCTCGGCATCCCGCCGTCTCCATTCGAGCCGGCGAATGTGTACAACCGCACTCTTCCGCCGGCCTGTGGATAACTTCTGCGCCGCGGCCGCAGCCGGTGTAGAACAAAGGTCCATGAACACCGAACAGTCCTGGTCCCGGTCCGCGGGTGCACCGGATGGCCCGGAACCGCCGCGTCCTGTGGTCGAAGGCCTGCAGATCGTGCGCTGGCTGGGCAGTGGAGCGACGGCGTCGGTCTGGCTGGCGGTGGCCGCCGACGGCACGGAGTACGCCCTGAAGGTCTTTCCGCCCGCTCCAGCTGCGGCCAGTCTGGATGGGTCCAGCACGGGTGCGGCCGATGCCGGCAGCCCGGCCCGGGAACTGGGGCTGCTGGCAGGCGTCGAGCACGAGCATCTGGTGCGGGCCTACCGCCGCGTGGCCACCAGTCTGGGTCCGGGCCTGCTGCTGACCTTTGCGGCCGGCGGCTCGCTGGCCGCCCTGCTGGCGGCCCGCGGTCCGCTTTCGGCCGGTGAGGCGGTCACGGTCCTGACGCCGCTGGGGCAGGTGCTGGCCTTCCTGCACGGCCAAGGCGTCATCCACGGGGATCTCGCGCCGGGCAACGTGCTCTTCACCGCTGCGGGCAAGCCGTTGCTGGCAGACCTGGGCGGCGCCTGGGTGGCCGGCACGGCGCCGGCCGGTCAGGCCGCCACGCCCGGGTTCGGGCCGCCCGCGGCCGAATCCTCCGGACCGGAGACGGACGTCTACGCGCTGTCCGCGTTGGGCTGGTTCGCGCTGACCGGACGGGTCCCGGCGGCGGCCGAGGCCAGGCCGCCGCTGAACCTATTGAGTCCTGCGGTGCCGGCCGAACTGGTCCAACTGCTGGAGGAAGGACTGGACGAGGATCCGGTCCGGCGCCCGTCCGCCGCGGACTTTGCCCGGCGGGCCTACCAGGCCGCTGCCGCCGAGCCGCTGGACCTGGCTGCGGCGGTCCATCCCAGCGTGGTGCCGCAGCTGCTGACCCGGCGGCCGCCGCCCCGGCGGCAGGCTCGGACCGGGCGCCGGGTACGGGCCGGGACCGCCCGGCCGGGATTCCTGCGGCGGCTGGATCCGGCCCGGCTGCTGCTGGCCGGTACGGCCCTGACCGCCGCGCTTGGACTCGTCATCGCCTTGGCGGGGATGCTGGCCGGCCCGCCGGTTCCGCAGGGCAGGGCTGCCGCGGTGGCTCCGGCGGCTGCCGCCTCCGCCCCAGCGGCTCCGCCCACCCAGCGGCCGGTGCCGGGACGGATCACGGCTGCGCTCGGTTCCGGGGATCCGATGGCGGCGCTGCCTGGTCTGGCCTGGCTGCGCACCGAAGCCCTGCGGACCCGCAACCCGGCGCTGCTTGCGGACGTCAACGCACACGGTTCTGCCGCCATGGCAGCGGACCGGAAGATTATCGGCACCCTGCGGGAGCAGGACCACTGGTTCGCCGGCCTGGAGGCCACCGTGGCGGAACCGGAGCTGGCGGCGGAAGCCGGCGCCGAGGCCGTTGTGTCGGCTGTGGTGACCACCTCCGGGTTCCGGCAGTACAGCCGGACGGCGGGCCTCGTCCGCGAGGTGGCCGGCGCGAAGACGCAGCGGCTGCGGTTCCGGCTGGAGCAGGAGGGTGGACGGTGGCGGATCAGCGAAATCCTGGCGCCGGAGGGTTGAGCGGCCGGATGAGCAGCCGGAGGTCAGTGGAGTTGCTGCGCCACCCAGCGGGCCATCTCCCGCACCGTGGGTTGGCCGAATGCGAACCCGGCCTCCTCCAGCCGCCGCGGCAGCATCCGGTCGCTGACCAGGACCATGTTCGTCGCCAGATCGCCCAGCACGGCCTTCAGCAGCTGCTCCGGCACGCGGAACCGGGCCGGTTTGCCCAGTTCCTCGGCCAGCGCCGCAATCAGGTCCCCGGCCGTCGCCGGTTCCGGGGCGCACAGGTTGACCGGGCCGGACAGGTCGGATTCCAGCAGGAACGCCAGCGCCGCGGCTTCATCCTCCAGCGTGATCCATGGCCACCACTGCTTGCCGCTGCCCAGCGGGCCGCCGACGCCGAGCCGGAGCGGGACCAGCAGCCGCGGCAGGGCACCGGCACGCGGAGTCATGACTATCCCGGTGCGGGTGATGATGGTCCGGCAGGGAGCACCAAGGGCCGCCTGCTCCCATTTCCGGCAGACGTCCGCCATGAAGATGTCTCCAGTGGAGGACTCTTCGGTGAGCAATTCATCGCCGCGGTTGCCGTAGTACGCGGAACCGGACTGGCTGACAAAGACGCCGGGCGGCTGTTCGGCGGCGGCAATGGCTGTGGCCAGCGTCCGCGTGCTCGCGATCCGGGAGGAGGCCAGGTTCTCCTTGAAGGACCGGGTCCATGGCCGCAGTCTCAATGCGGAGCCGGAGAGGTTGACCACAGCGTCCTGGCCGCTCACCGCCTGCGGGTCCAGGATGCCGGCCGCCGGGTCCCAGGCATACTCGCCGGCGGCCCGTGCCGGACGCCGGACCAGCCGGGCGACGTCGTGGCCGCGGGAGCGCAGCAGTTGGGACAAGGCGCTGCCGATCAGCCCGGAGGCGCCGGCGATGAGGATCTTCATGGCACCATCCCACCATGCAACGCGCAGCGAGGGAACAGAGGCCGTCGACTGCCGGGGCGTGGCTAAGATCGATCCATGACCTTTTCGAGCTACTTCCGCTATCCGCATTTGCATGAGGACCTGCTCACGTTTGTTGCCGAGGACGACGTCTGGGTGGCGCCGCTGGCCGGCGGCCGGGCCTGGCGGATTTCCTCGCTGCAACTGCCGGTACGAAATCCGAGGTTCTCCCCGGACGGGCGGAACCTGGTTTGGAGCGTGGTGCAAGGCAGTGCTCCCGAAGCCGTGACGGCGGCCGTCGACGGCGGCGGTTTCCGCAGGCTGACGTACTTCGGCCACCCGTCCACGCGGGTGAAAGGATTTACCCCGGCCGGCGAGGTGATGGTCACCAGCGCGTTCCAGCGTGAGGAATCCCGCCACACCTGGGCGCATGCGGTCCCGCTGGACGGTTCACCGGCCCGCGTGCTGCCGTTCGGTCCGGTGGATACGATCGCCTTCGGCCCGACCGTGGGGGACGAGCGCCCGGTGGCCATCGGCAGCGTGTTCTCCCGCGAACCGGCCTGGTGGAAACGCTACCGGGGCGGAACTGCGGGCAAGCTGTGGCTGGACCGGGACGGCTCGGGGGATTTCGAGCGGCTGGTCCCGGAGCTGGCCGGAAACCTCACCGATCCGATGTGGATCGACGGGCGGATCGGCTTCCTGAGCGACCACGAAGGCTACGGAAACCTCTACTCGGTGGCCCCGGACGGCAGCGGCCTGCGCCGCCATTCGGACCATGAGGACTTCTACGTCCGCCATGCTGCCAGCGACGGCCGCCGTGTGGTCTTCGAGTCGGCCGGTCAGCTGTGGCTGCTCGAGGACCTCGACGCCGAGCCTCGGCCGCTGGAGCTCACCCTCGGTTCGGCCTCCACGGCCCGGCGGCCGGCGCCGCTGAACGCCGCCCGGCACCTGGCCGCGGCGGTCCCGAATGACGATGGCACCGCCTCCGTCGTCGAAACCCATGGCACCGTGCATTGGCTGACCCATCGGGACGGGCCCTCCCGCTCGGTGGAATCCACCCCCGGCGTGCGGGCACGGCTGGCCAGGCCGCTGGGGGCGGACAAGGTCGTTTACGTTGCGGACCACGGCGGCGAGGAAGCGCTGTATATCCGCAATGTCTTCGACGCGCTCGGCTGGCTGCCAGCCGCCCCGGGCCCGACCCGGCCTGCAATCGAACCGGCCGGCGACGGCGGCCTGCCGCGGCCGGTGTCCGCGACCGCCGTCGTGGCGGCCGACGGCGTGCCGGCCCGTCCCGTAGCGAAGGCCGCCGGTCAGGAACCTGCCGCCGACAGCACCGGGGACGCGCGGGAAGCCGAGCCGTCCGGCACCGCCCCGCTGCGGCGGGTGGACTTTCCCGCCGCCACCCGCGCCAGCGCGATCTGCCCCAGCCCGGATGGCACGTTCGCCGCCGTCGCCACCGAGTTCGGCCAGGTTTTCGTCGTGGCCGCCGGGACCGGCAAGCTGACCCAAATCGCTGCCACGGACCACGGAGCCATCGAGGAGCTGGCAGTCTCCCCGGATTCGCGCTGGGTGCTGTGGGCCGAACCTGTCACCACCGAGGGGACCCGCACCCGGCTGCGCCTGGCTCCGGTGTCGGGCGGGAACGGTGCCGTGGACCTGACGGACGGCCGCTTCCGCGACCATGGTCCGGCCTTCACCCCGGACGGGAAGTTCGTTGCCTTCCTGTCCGACCGCAGCTTCGACCCGGTCTATGACACGCACCGTTTCGATCTGAGCTTCCCGCAGTCCACCAAGCCGTTCCTGGTGGCGCTGGCGGCCGGCACGCCGTCGCCGTTCGGCCCGGCCGTGCACGGCACGGCACCGGCCGCGGCCAGTGGCACGGCCATTGGCGCGGGCGACGGCGGGGACGCCGGCGGTGCGGCGCCGGACGTCGTCGTGGACGCTGAGCGGATCGTCGAGCGGATCATCCCGGTTCCCGTCCCGCAGGGCCGCTACAGCCGGCTCCGGGCGGTGGACGGGGCGCTGCTGTGGCTGGCGGCAGACACGGCCGGGGTCACCGGCGAAGGCCGTGCCAGTGCCGAGGATCCGGCCCAGCCGTTCCGACTGGAGCGGTTCGACCTCACCCGTCGCGAGGTGTCCATCCTGGTGCCCGCGCTGACCTCCTACGAGGTGTCCGGGGACGGCAAGCGCCTGGTCCATATCAACAAGCAGCAGATGCGTTCCATCCCTGTCGGCGGAAAGGCCGAGGACGATTCGCCCGACAGCGTCGCGGTGGACCTGGGCCGGATCCGGGTGATGCTGGATCCGCTGAAGGTCTGGGAACAGGCTTTCGACGAAACCTGGCGCCTGCAGCGGGACTTCTACTGGGATCCGGACATGGCCGGGCTGGACTGGGAAGGCGTCCGCCGGCGGTACCGGCCGCTGGTGCAGCGGCTGGGCTCGCACGACGATCTGGTGGACCTGCTTTGGGAAGTGCACGGGGAGCTGGGCACGTCCCACGCCTACGTCACGCCGTCCGCCGACGTCGAGCCGGGTGCCGGCAGGCAGGGGCTGCTGGGCGCGGACCTGGAACGCACTGCGGAAGGCTGGGCGGTGCGGAAGATCCTGCCCGGGGAGTCTTCGGATCCGCTGGCCCGTTCGCCGCTGGCCGCGCCGGGCGCTGCGGTGCGCGCCGGGGACATCATCGCCGCCGTCGACGGGCTGCCGGTGGATCCGGCCGCAGGTCCCGGGCCGCTGCTGGTCGGCGCCGCCGGCCGGACCGTGGAGCTGACCATCATCAACGGGCCGGGCGAGCAACAGGGCCTGCAGCGCCGGATCGCGGTGGTGCCGATCGCCGATGAAGAGCGGCTGCGCTACCAGAACTGGGTCGCGGTCAACCGCCGGGCGGTGCGCACCGCGTCCGAGGACAGGTTCGGCTACCTGCATATTCCGGACATGGTCGCCCGGGGCTGGTCCCAGCTGCACCGGGACCTGGACGTCGAAACCACCAAGGACGCGCTCATCGTCGACGTCCGGCGCAACCGTGGCGGCCACACCTCGCAGCTGGTCGCGGAGCTGATCGGCCGGAAGGTCACCGCCTGGAACCTGGCCCGCGGCGAACAGCCCGGAACGTACCCGGCCCACGCACCGCGCGGGCCCATCGTCGTCCTGACGGACGAATATGCCGGCTCCGACGGGGACATTATCACCCAGGTCTGCAAGCTGCGCGGGATCGGGCCGGTGATCGGCGTGCGCACCTGGGGAGGCGTGGTCGGTATCGACAACAAGTTCAAGCTGGCGGACGGAACATCGGTGACGCAGCCCCGGTATGCCTTCTGGTTTACCCGGGGGATCGGCTGGTCCGTGGAGAACTACGGCGTGGAGCCGGACATCGAGGTGCCCTTTCCGCCCCACGCCTACGCAGCCGGTGCGGACCCCCAGCTGGAGCACGGCGTCGGCATCCTGAAGGAAATGCTCCAGGAGCTGCCTACGGACCGTCCGCCGCGGCTGGCCGGCCATCCCTCGCTGCGGCCGGCACCTTTGCCGGAGCGGCCGCAGGCGTCCGGCCTGCAGCGGACCGGGCAGGCCGGAGCATAACCGAAGGTTAAACGGCAGCTGCCGGGGCCCGCGGGACGGGCCCCGGCAGCTGCCGCACTCTTAAGCCGTGCAGGCCGTCAGCTGTTCAGCGTGGCCTGCAGGGTGATGCTCGGGACCGAGGCCAGGGCCTGGGAAACCGGGCAGCCCTTCTTGGCATCCTCGGCCAGGCGCTGGAAGTCCTCCTCGCCGATACCGGGGACCGAAGCGTTGACGTTGAGCCGGATCTCGGTAATGCCCTGGCCCGGCACGAAGTCCACCTCGGCGCGGGTCTCGATGGTGTCCGCGACGTGGCCGGCATCCTTGAGCATGTTGCTGAAGGCCATGGAGTAGCAGGCCGAATGCGCGGCGCCGATCAGTTCCTCGGGGCTGGTCTTGCCCTCGGCCTGCTCCGCGCGGGCCTTCCAAGTCACGTCGTAGGTACCGAGGCCGGAGGTGTCCAGTGTGGTCTGGCCGCTGCCGGTGAACAGGTCGCCCTTCCAGACGGTGTGGGCCGAGCGTGTGGTGGCCATGCGTACTCCTTTGGTGCAGGGAATGTGATGGTTGCGGGTACCCGGCGGTGCCGGGGCCTCCGGGTTCATCCTAGGCGGGCTCCGGCGTGCTGGCCACCGGACGCCCAGCGGCCGGCCTCCCTGGCGGGAAGCCGGCCGCTGGGTTCCCGGAGGATTAGTGCCAGAGGGTGGCGACGGCAACGTTGATCAGCGCCATGCCGCCGACGGCGTGGGCCAGCCCGGTGCTGACCGGCTCGCCCTTCTTCTGCTTTCGGTAGCCGATGAAGGCGGCGATGAACACGATCAGGGCGATGATCAGCTTGACGGCGATCTTGATGTTGTTGACCTGGCCCAGATCGCCCATCTCGATAATCCCGACCAGCAGCAGGCCCGTCACCAGCTGGACCCAGGCGCCGTGGAACTGCCAAGGACTCACACTGGGCTTGCGGAAGTTGGCGAACCACACGCCGACGATGGCGGCCACGCCGAGGATGTGGAAGAAAAGAAGCACGTACCGAAAGAATTCCATACGCTTGATCCTATCGACTCGGCCCCGCCGTCCCGGGCCGTCCCGACGGGAGCACGGGTAACTTTTCTACAACACGTAGTAGTGTTTCGGCCGGAAACAGCAACGGCGGGCGGGCACCCGAGGTGTCCGCCCGCCGCCGTACCCGCGGCCGGTCAGAGGCCGAGGTCCGCCTCGAAGGCGCCTTCTTCCAGCCGTGCCTTCAGCGTCTGCAGGAAGCGTCCGGCATCCGCACCATCGACCAGACGGTGGTCGTAGGTCAGCGACAGGTAGACCATCGAGCGGATGGCGATCGTGTCGTCGCCGTCCTCGTTGGTGACCACCACGGGCCGCTTGACGATGGCGCCGGTGCCCAGGATGCCCACCTGCGGCTGGTTGATGATCGGAGTGTCGAACAGGGCGCCGACGCTGCCGATGTTGGTGATGCTGAACGTGCCGCCCGAGAGCTCGTCCGGGGCGATCTTGTTGCTGCGCGTGCGCGCGGCGACGTCCGCGATCCGGGCGGCGAGGCCAGCCAGGTTCAGGTTGCCGGCATCGCTGATCACCGGGACCAGCAGGCCCTTGTCGGTGTCCACCGCAATCGCCAGGTGCTCGGCGTTGTGGTACGTGATTTCTTGCGTGGACTCGTCGTAGGACGCGTTCAGCTTCGGGTGCTGCTTCAGCGCCTCGGCCACGGCCTTGGCAAAGAAGGGCAGGAAGGTCAGCTTGACGCCGTTCTGGGCCAGGAACTTGTCCTTGGCGGCCGTCCGCAGCTTGGCGACCCGGGTCATGTCCACCTCGATGACCTGGGTCAGCTGGGTGGAGATGTCCAGGGACTCGCGCATGCGGCGGGCGATAACCTGGCGGATGCGCGAGGCCTTCTCCACGGTGCCGCGCTTGCCGTGCTCCACCACGGCGGGGGCACCGGCCGACGGCGCTGCGGCGGGGGCCGCCGCAGCGGTTGCCTTGGCCGCGGCGTCCAGGACGTCCTGCTTGCGGATGCGTCCGCCGACGCCGGTGCCGGCCAGCGTGGCCAGATCGACGCCGTGCTGGTTGGCCAGCTTGCGCACCAGTGGGGTGACGTAGCCGGCTTCGGCCGACTCGGCCGGTGCGGCGGCGGAAGAGGCGGCAGCCACGGGGGCTGCGGCCGGAGCCGGAGCCGGGGCTGCGGGTGCCGGTGCGGCGGCCGGGGCCGGTGCCGCGGCCGGCTGCTGCACAGGTGCTTCGCGCTCTTCCGACGGCGCGGCGGCTACCGGTTCGGCCTGTGCCGGTGCGGCGGGGGCGGTGGGGGCCGCCGCCGGTGCGGCACCGGAGCCGACCACGGCCAGGACGGAGCCGACCTCGGCCGTCTCGTCTTCCTGGACACGGATCTCCAGCACGGTGCCGGCAACGGGGGACGGGATCTCGGTATCGACCTTGTCCGTGGAGACCTCCAGCAGGGGCTCGTCCACGGCAACTTCCTCCCCGACCTGCTTCAGCCAGCGGGTGACGGTGCCTTCGGTGACGCTCTCGCCCAGGGCCGGCAGGGTGACCTCGGTGCCTTGGGCTGCGCGTGCCTGCGGGGCCGGTGCGGCCGGAGCCTCTGCGGCGGGCGCTGCGGCCGCCGGGGCCGCCGGGGCTTCCTCGGCCGGGGCCGGTGCAGTGGGGGCCGCCTCTGCGGCGGGGGCAGCCTGCGGGGCCGGTGCGGCGCTGTCACCGGTGCCGATCCGGACCAGCGGGGCTCCGACGTCGGCAGTCTCGTCCTCCGCGACCAGGATTTCCTCGATCACGCCGGCAACCGGGGACGGGATTTCCGTGTCGACCTTGTCGGTCGATACCTCCAGCAGCGGTTCGTCTACTGCCACCCGGTCACCGACCTGCTTCAGCCAGCGGGTAACGGTACCTTCGGTGACGCTCTCACCGAGGGCGGGCAAGTTCACGGTTTCAGACATTTCGTCCCCGTTCTCCTTTTCGTGTGTTCTCCAAGCAGCGCGCGGCTGCGGAATCTTTTGGGCCTGTTGCGCCCGGCCCGGGACGGGACGGGCGCAACAGGCGGGGATCGGATGCTAGCCGTGCAGCGGGCGGCCGGCGAGGGCCATGGCGGCCTCGCCGAGGGCTTCGTTCTGCGTCGGGTGCGCGTGGATCAGGGCGGCGACGTCTTCCGGGTAGGCTTCCCAGCTGACGATCAGCTGCGCCTCGCCGATCTGCTCGCCGATGCGGCCGCCGATCATGTGCATGCCGACGATGGGGCCGTCCTTCTGGCGGACCATCTTGATGATGCCGCTGGTGCCCAGAATCGAGCTCTTGCCGTTGCCGGCCAGATTGTACTCGGCGGTCTCCACGTTTTCCTTGCCGAACTTCTCCTCGGCCTGGGGCTGGTTCAGGCCCACCGAGGCGATCTCGGGCTCGCAGTAGGTAACCTTGGGGATGTTGATGTCTTCGATCACCTTCGGGTTCTGGCCGGCGATTTCGTCGGCGACGAAGATGCCCTGCTGGAAGCCGCGGTGCGCCAGCTGCACGCCCGGGACGATGTCGCCCACGGCGTAGATGTTGCCCACGCCGGTGTGGCAGCGCTCGTTGGTGATGACGAAGCCGCGGTCGACGGTGACGCCGGCTTCCTCGAAGCCCAGCCCGGCGGTGACCGGGCCGCGGCCCACGGCCACCAGCAGCAGGTCGGCCTCGAAGGTCTTGCCGTCGGCCAGGGTGACGACGACGCCGGAGTCGGACTGCTCGACCTTCTGGAAGAAGACGCCGGTGTTGAACTTGATGCCGCGCTTCTTGAAGGCACGCTCGAGGTTCTTGATGATGGCCGGGTCCTCGTTCGGAACCAGCGAGGGCAGGCCCTCGACGATGGTCACGTCCACGCCGAAGGACTTCCAAACGGAGGCGAACTCGACGCCGATGACGCCGCCGCCGAGGATGATGGCGCTCTTGGGCAGCTCGGTCATCTCCAGTGCGGCATCGGAGGTGATGACCCGGCCGCCGATTTCCAGACCCGGCAGCGTCTTGGAGTAGGAGCCGGTGGCCAGGATGATGTTCTTGCCCTTGTAAGCGGTGCCGTTGACCTCGATGGTGTCCTGGCCGACCAGCTTGCCTTCACCCTCGATGACGGTGATGCCCTTGGCTTTGATCAGGCCGGACAGGCCCTTGAACTTTCCGGCGACGATGCCGTCCTTGTAGGCCTTGACCGCATTCATGTCGATCGAGTCCAGCGTGACGTTGACACCGTATTTGGCGGAGTCACGCGCGTGGTCGGCCAGTTCGGCCGAGTGCAGCAGTGCCTTGGTGGGAATACAGCCGTTGTGCAGGCAGGTGCCGCCCAGCTTGCCCTTCTCGACCAGGCCCACGGTAAAGCCCAGCTGCACGGCACGCAGGGCTGCAGCGTATCCACCGCTGCCGCCGCCGAGTACCAGGATGTCGAATTCTTGCGCAGTTGCCGAATCGGCCACTTGGACGCTCCCTCGCGTAATCAGGACGTGCCTCTCGCACGCCGCCTGTTGGGCAGAAGAGATCTTCTGGTGCTAACTGATCACCTTAGCCCCACCCTTCCACCATCATCCACTTGGTTAAGGCCCCTCGGGAGCGGATGTGCCCGGTTTCACGCTGCCGGCGGACTGCCGCGGAGCCGGGTGGCTCCCGGGCCCCACGCCTGCACCTGCGGCGGGGACGGGCGGGCGCACCTAGCGGGCCCGGGCGGCCACGTCCTCGGCATAGGCCAGCAGCGTCCGGACCGCCATGCCGGTGCCGTCCTTGGGGGTGTAGCCGTAGGCCTGGCCCTCGTTGAAGGCCGGTCCGGCAATGTCCAGATGGGCCCAGGGAATCCGTTCGCCGCGGACTTCGCCCACGAACTCGCGCAGGAACACGGCGGCGGTCATCATGCCGCCGAACTTTTCGCCCATGTTGGCCAGATCCGCCACCTGGGAGTCCAGGCTCGGGCGCAGCTCCTCCGGCAGCGGCATCGGCCAGAACAGTTCGCCGGCGCGGTCCGCGGCGGCCTTGACCGCATCCCGCACGCCGTCGTCGCCCATCACCGCGCCCATCCGGCTGCCCAAGGCCACCATCTGGGCGCCGGTCAAGGTGGCGACGTCAATCAGCACGTCCGGTGCCTCTTCGCTGGCCGCGGCCAGACCGTCGGCCATCACGAGCCGGCCCTCGGCGTCGGTGTTGAGCACCTCCACGGTTTTGCCGCCGTAGACGGTCAGCACATCGGAGGGGCGCTGGGCCGTGCCGGAGGGCATGTTCTCGGCCAGGCACAGCCAGCCGGTGGCCTTGACCGGCAGGCCTAGTTCGGCGATCGCCAGGATCGTGTTCAGCACGACGGCGGCGCCGGCCATGTCGGACTTCATGGTGACCATGCCGGTCGGCGGCTTCAGCGACAGGCCGCCTGAATCGAAGGTGATGCCCTTGCCGACGAAGGCGAGCTTGGCCTTGGGCCGGGTGGGGGAGTACTCGAGCTTGACCAGCCGCGGCGGCCGGGTGGATCCCTTGCCGACGCCGACCAGGCCGCCGTAGCCGTCGGCTGCCAGGCGCTTTTCGTCCAGCACCGTGAGCTTGACCGGCAGGCTGCCGGCCAGTTCCTTCGCAGCCTCCGCGAAGGACTCCGGATACAGATGGCTGGGCGGACGGTTGACCAGCGTACGGGTGGCATTGACGGCCCGTCCGATCAGCCGGGCCCGGTCCAGGGCGGCCGGCAGGGACTTTTCCGCCGCCGCCGGGGTCAGGACGGTGACTTCCGCGACCACGGGGCGGTCCTTGGCGCCGGGGCGGCTGCGGTGTTCGGTGTAGGCGTAGGCGCCCAGGGCCGCGCCTTCGGCCACGGCGGCCGCCGCATCGACGGTGGCCGCCGGCAGGGCCAGGGTGACCTTGCCGAGTCCGGCCAGCTGGCGCACGGCCGAGCCGGCGGCGCGGCGCAGGTCTTCCGCAGCGGCGGACCCGTTGGCGGCGGCCTTGCCCAGTCCGGTGAGGACCAACACGTCGGCATTCATCTCGGGCAGACCCGGGAGCCGGCGTACTTCATCGCGGGCGCCGGTGATGCCCAGGGCGCCGAGCGAGTCGTTCAGCGCCTTGGCGGAGCCGGCCGCCAGCGGACTGTCGAGCAGGACAGGTCCGTTGGCTCCCTCCGCGACACCGACGACCAGCGCATCCGACCGGACCTTCCTGTCCTTGGCAGCGGCGCTGATTTTGAGCTCAGGGGTTATGGCCACGCAGATCTGTCCTCACTTCGTTCCGTCCGGGGCGGCAGCCGTCCGATACATACCCCGGCAACAGCCGTCCAATAATTACCGCGGCAACAGCCGTCCAATAATGTTGTCTACAGTAGTGCCGACGAAGATGCTTCGGAATTATTTCGGACCCCCGGGCGCTATGCGGGAACAGAAATCGTCATCGCGGCCGGCGAGCGCCCGGATCCAGGGTCCGGGCCGTCCCGGCTGCCGGAATGGAGAAAGTGATGCTGGACCCCCTATCGCTGGTCAGTACCAACCCGGAGCTCATCGACGCGGACGAGCTGCGCGGCCTGGACATGATCATGGGGTTCACCGGCGTCGCCGAGGCCGGCCATGTGGTGTCGCAGATCCGCAGCGAGCTGCTGGACCAGCTGGACGCGGACCGGGTGGCACGCTTCGACACGGACCAGCTGGTCGACTACCGCGGCAACCGACCGCGGATCGCTTTCGCCGGGGACCATTTCGGG
This sequence comes from Arthrobacter hankyongi, assembly GCF_022012395.1. Lineage (GTDB taxonomy): Bacteria > Actinomycetota > Actinomycetes > Actinomycetales > Micrococcaceae > Crystallibacter > Crystallibacter hankyongi. Next base: position 75,445 of record NZ_JAKLTQ010000021.1, on the reverse strand, counting down.
GACTACCAGGCCCCGGAGATCGACTTGTACCGGCTCCGGGACGGCCTGGGCAGGCCCTTCCTGCTGTTGACCGGAGTGGAGCCGGACTACCAGTGGGAGCGGTTCTGCCGTGCGGTGCTGCGCCTGGTGGAGCGGCTGGACGTGCGCCTGGTGGCCTGGACACAGTCCCTGCCGCTGCCGGTGCCGCATACCCGCCCGATCGGTGTCACCGCGCACGGCAACCGGCGTGACCTGATCGAGGGGATCACCACCTGGCAGCCGACGGCGGAACTGCAGGCAGCCATCGCGCCCCTGCTCGAACTGCGGCTGGCGGAGGCCGGACGCGACGTCGTCGGCTATTCGATGCACGTGCCGCACTACCTGGCGGACTCGGTGTACCCGCAGGCGGCCGTGGCGGCGCTGGAATACCTTGGCGCGGCGATGTCGCTGGTGCTGCCCACCGACCGGCTGCGCGAAGCCGGCCGCGACGTCGGCGTCCAGATTGCCGAACAGGTCAGGGATTCGGCGGAAGTGGCCCGGATCGTGGGCAAGCTGGAACAGCGCTACGACGAGCATGCGGAGACGACCTCCCGCCGTTCCCTGCTGACCAAGGAAAACGACCAACTGCCGGACGCGGACGAGATCAGCGCTGCCGTCGAGGCTTTCCTGGCCGCCCAGCCGCTGCATCCGGAAGACGGGCCCGGAACCTAGCCCGATCCGGCCGTTTTCCGTTCGGCGGCCACCGCTGCCGATAATGGAGCCTATGGATACGCGGCGCGCATGGTGGATTTGGGGAATCGCAGTCTTCGCGTACCTGGTGGCCATCACGCAGCGGACCTCCTTCGGTGTGGCCGGTCTGGCAGCCACCGAGCGGTTCGATGCCTCCGCCGCCGCGCTGTCGGCCTTCACCGTGGTCCAGCTGCTGGTCTATGCCGGCCTGCAGATTCCCGTGGGCGTGCTCGTTGACCGGTTCGGATCGCGCTTCATGATTACCGGCGGGGCGGTGCTGATGTGCCTGGGCCAGGCGCAGCTGGCTTTCGCCGCCTCGGTGCCCGAAGGCCTCGTCGGGCGTCTGCTCGTCGGGGCAGGCGATGCGATGACCTTCGTCTCCGTCATGCGCCTGCTGCCCACCTGGTTCCGGCCGCTGCGGATTCCGCTGCTGACGCAGCTGACGGGCATCTTCGGGATGCTGGGCCAGATCCTCAGTGCGGTGCCGTTCGTCGCGGTGCTGCACCTGAAGGGCTGGACGAGCGCCTTCCTTTCCGCCGCCGCCCTGTCCATACTGGCGGCGGTGCTGGCCGGGATCGTCATCCGGGATGTTCCCGCCGGTGTTGTCCGGCCGGTGCCGCCGACGCTGCGGCAGACCGGCCAGTCCCTTTCGGGAGCCTGGCAGCAGGCCGGCACCCGGCTGGGGCTGTGGTCCCACTTCACCGTCCAGTTCGCGGGCAATGTCTTCGTCCTGGCCTGGGGGTATCCGTTCCTGGCCTCGGCTCAGGGCCTGGACCCGGCCATGGCCTCGGCGCTGATGACGCTCTTTGTACTGGTGGCGCTGGTGTGCGGGCCGTTCGTGGGTACCTTCGTCTCGCGCCATCCGATGCGCCGGTCCAGCATGGTGCTGCTCATTACTGCCGCCACGGCCGCGGTGTGGCTGGCCGTGATCCTGTATCCGGGCCGGGCTCCGCTGTGGCTGCTGGTGGTACTGGTGATGGTGCTCGCGGTCGGCGGTCCGGGCTCGATGATCGCCTTCGACTTCGCGCGCACCTTCAATCCGGTCAGCCGGGTGGGCACGGCCACCGGCATCGTCAACGTCGGTGGTTTCGTTTCCGCACTGCTGGTGATGTTCGGGATCGGCGTGATCCTGGACGCGCTCAAATCCAGCGGTTTCTCGGGCGGAAACCTGTATGACCTGCAGGCTTTCAAGCTGGCCCTGTGCCTGCAGTTCATCTTCCTCGCCGGCGGTGCCGTGGCGCTGCTGGCCACACGGCGGCAGGTCCGGGACGAGATGGCCGTGCAGGGTGTGGTCGTGCAGCCGCTGTGGCGGGCCGTGCTGCAGCGCAGGCGCACTGCACGGGTGGAACCCGGCACCGGGCCGCACAGCCATACCAATGATGCGGGGGACCAGGCCGGACGCGGCTGACTGGTCCTCCACAGCCGGATGCGGGACCGGAACAGTGCACAGCAAGGCCCGGCGGCCTGTCCCGGCCCGGTGGCCGCGGCCAGACTCGGTGCATGGACACCACACCGCTTGAGCCGGCCCCCGCTCCGCCACCGGTCCCGTTCAAGGCCAGGCAGGCCCGGGACATCCTCGGCTACGTGCCCCATGCCCTGGGCTTTGTCCCGGAGGAAAGCGCAGTGCTGCTCTCGCTGAGCGGCCGGCAGCTTGGCGCCACCCTCCGCCTGGACCTGCCGCAGTGCCGGGACGCCGCCGGGCTTGCCGCATTCGCGGACGCCGCGGTCGGCTACCTGCGCAGGCACCGGGCCGCGGATGCATCATTGCTGGTGATCTACACGGCGCACGGTTGGGACAGCAGGCCTCCGGCCTACGCGGCCCTGGCCCGCCCGCTGTGCGCGGCACTGGCCGCTGCCGGCCTTCCGGTCCGGGACGGCTGGGTGGTGGGGCGGCGGCACTGGCGCGGGCTGTACTGCACCGACCCTGCGTGCTGCCCGGACCCGGGCCATAGCATCGAGCGGATCGCCGACAGCGTGCTCAATGCCGAGCTGGTCTATCGCGGCAGCAAGGTGGCCGCCTCTCCGGAGGCGGCGCTCTGCCTGCCGGAGCCGGCACCGGGCTGGGACGTGGACCGGCTGCGGGCTGCGGCGGCGAGGTTTGGCGGGGCTTTTTCCCGATGCTGGACGCATCCTGAAACCTTCCGGCGGACCTTGTCCTGTTGGGAAGGAGCCATCACCGGCCCCGGCCTGCCGGGCCAGGAGCTGGCGGCCTTCCTGCTGGCCAGCCTGGGCTGCACCTCCGTCCGCGATGCACTGGTGGCACAGATCTGCTTGGGGCAGGATGCGGCCTACGGCGGCGCCCTCAGCTGCGGCCTGCTCACGGCGCCCGGACCCGGCGGGGACTTTCCCGGCGAGGCGCCGTCCGGGCTGCCGCCGTGGGAGCCGGCCCGGTCCCGGCAGGCCTATGGCCGGGACTTTGCCCGGATCCTGTCCGGCGGCAGCGCCTCGCCCCCGGACTGGCCCCGGGTGGATACGGCGGCCAGGTTGCTCGGCACCCTCTACGCCGCCGCCGAGGACTCGCCACGGGCCGCCTGTGGAACCGTGCTCGCCTGGCTCGAGTGGGCACGGGCACGCGGATCGAGGGCGCAGTCGATGATCAACGCCGTGCTGGCCGAATCCGCCGGCTACCGGCTCGCCGTGCTGGTCGAGGGCCTGCTGGCCACCGGAATCCTGCCCGAATGGTCCTTCGATCCGGCCACGGCCTGGCCGGGCACCGGCCCGCGGGCGGCCTGATGCTGCCGGCCGTGTCGGGCGGGAGCCTCCGGCGGCGTGCAGCATACTGGAGCCATGCCTGCATCATCTTCGGAACCGGCGGCGCCCCGGATAGGAATCCCGGAACTGCCGGATCTGGCGGACGCCCTGGGGAACCCCGAACCGAGGCAGGAGTACGAGGCCGTGCGGTTCGGGGGCATTAGCGGTACGTTTCTCGACGCCACGCGGTGCGCGTTCTATGAATGCAGCATCGAGCACCTCAGCGTCGGGACCCTGGTGACCGCGCCTGCGGCGTTCGTCGACGTCGCGGTGGCCGGTCCGGACGCTATCTCCTGGACCGCCCCGTCCTCGCGCTGGCGCCGGGCGGAGATCACCCAGGGCAGGATCGGGTCGTTGGATTTTGCCGGGGCCACCCTCGACAGCGTCCGATTCGCCGGCGTCAGGTTCGGGCACGCGAATTTCCGTGCGGCCACGCTGACCGACGTCGAATTCCTCGACTGCACCTTCGAGTCCCTGGACCTGGCCGGCGCGGTCCCGGCCAGGGTTGGCTTTCGCTCCTGCCGGGCCGGCGAGGCGGAGCTGAGCGGCTGCAGCGGGGCGGACCTGGACCTGCGGGGATTGGATTTCGAGGCCGTGGAGGGTCTTGCCACGGCCCGCGGCGCCACCATATCCGCCGTCCAGCTCGCCCTGGCGGCACCGGTGCTGGCACGCGCGGCCGGGCTGCGGGTGCTGGACTAGCCCCGGGGCCATTCACCGGGGGCAGGAAATCGTGAGACAATGGGAACCGAGACCCGGTCGGGTTCGTGTTTCAGATAGTATTTCCCCAATCTTCACGGATACGGGAATACCTGTACCGCGGCACAGGTTCTGCATTGCAGACCCTGCGTCCGCGGAACGATTTTGAATCAAACACGGACTTGACAGGGTCATAGTGGTGTTACCCGCAGGTAGCTCCACAGAACGCCGTATGAAAGGTTCTCTGTGTCACCCGACAAGAAGACTGCAGCAGCTCCTGCTGAGGAGACTGCAACCTCTGCGACAACGTCGTCGACCCAGACCGCGGGCGCCAAGCAGACCGCCCGGTCCGGAGCCAAGGGCCGTGCGGCCGCTGGACCGGAGGAGGCTCCCAAGCGCCGCGGGCGCAAGCCTGGTGCCGCCGCCGCCAAGAAGGGCTCGTCCAAGGCTGCCGAAACCGAAGAGGAAGCCGATGAGCTCGAGGACGAGAATCTGGACGCAGAGCCGGATCTGAGCGAAGTCGAGGAAGTCGAGGTAGCCGAGGACACCGAGGAGGAGACCCCGGCCAAGAAGGCTTCCGAGACCGGCACCGGCTTCGTCTACTCCGATGCCAGCGACGACGACGCTCCCGCCCAGCAGGTCGTCTCGGCCGGTGCTACCGCGGACCCGGTCAAGGACTACCTGAAGCAGATCGGCAAGGTCGCGCTGCTCAACGCCGAGCAGGAAGTGGACCTGGCCCTGAAGATCGAGGCCGGCCTGTTCGCCGAGGAGAAGCTGGCCAAGGACGACGGCAGCATGGAAACCCGGATGCGCCGGGACCTGGAGCAGATCGTCCACGAGGGCAAGCGGGCCAAGAACCACCTGCTCGAGGCCAACCTGCGCCTGGTCGTCTCGCTGGCCAAGCGGTACACCGGCCGCGGCATGCTCTTCCTGGACCTGATCCAGGAAGGCAACCTGGGCCTGATCCGCGCGGTCGAAAAGTTTGACTACACCAAGGGCTTCAAGTTCTCCACCTACGCCACCTGGTGGATCCGCCAGGCCATCACCCGCGCCATGGCGGACCAGGCCCGCACCATCCGCATCCCGGTGCACATGGTCGAGGTCATCAACAAGCTGGCCCGCGTCCAGCGCCAGATGCTCCAGGACCTGGGCCGCGAGCCCACCCCGGAGGAGCTGGCCCTGGAGCTGGACATGACTCCCGAGAAGGTTGTCGAGGTCCAGAAGTACGGCCGCGAGCCGATTTCGCTGCACACTCCGCTGGGCGAAGACGGTGATTCCGAGTTCGGTGATCTGATCGAGGACTCGGAGGCTGTTGTCCCGGCGGACGCGGTCAGCTTCACCCTGCTGCAGGAGCAGCTGCACTCGGTGCTGGACACCCTCTCCGAACGCGAGGCCGGGGTGGTGGCCATGCGCTTCGGGCTGACCGACGGACAGCCGAAGACTTTAGACGAAATCGGCAAGGTCTACGGCGTGACCCGCGAACGCATCCGCCAGATCGAATCCAAGACCATGTCCAAGCTGCGCCACCCTTCGCGGTCGCAGGTGCTCCGGGACTACCTGGACTAGGCAGGCCAGCGGCTCCGGTAGCCGGCCGCACCTTGGACAAGGCGGTGCCCCTTTCCCCGCTGGGAGGAAGGGGCACCGCCTTTTTGCTGCCGGTGGTCCCGGAGGACAGGTGCGTGCCCGGAACACGTGTGAAGGAGGGGACCGGATCTCCGGTCCCCTCCTTCACAGGCTTGTTATTTGGCTATCCCGCGGCGATCGTCCGCAGGGTGGGGCGGAAGCCCCCGGACCCTAGTCGTCGGCCAGCGCCGGGCTCTTCTCCTGCAGCCGGCCGGTCTCGTCCTGCCATTCGGCGGCAATTGGGCGCAGCTGCGCTTCGTGCTGGCGGGCGTGGTGGCCGCAGAAGAGCAGTTCCCCGGAGCCCAGCACAACGCGGACGTAGGCCTGGGCTCCACAGCGGTCGCAACGGTCCATAGCGCTTAGTTCGCGGGTGGCTACTGCTGTTGTCATGACGACCTCCTTCAAGTGCGTATGCCTATATAACCACCCGGAGGCCGGAAACCTTCACGGGAACGGCCCCACTTTCGCTCTACGCGTATTCGCCGTCAGCCCCGGGCCGCGGAACTGTGACCGACGCGCTGGACCGCCTGTGCATCCGGGCGCGGCAAGGGGGACTAGCCTAGTAGTGGCCTGCTGTCCGTTTCAGCACGCCGCCCCGGGGCCTGCCATTGCGGTCCCCACACCCGCTATAAGGAGCAGCTTTACCCGTGACGCCACCGAGTTCCGACTACACTGCCCGGCACCTGTCCGTTCTGGAAGGCCTGGAGGCCGTGCGCAAACGGCCCGGCATGTACATCGGGTCCACGGATTCGCGCGGCCTGATGCACTGCCTGTGGGAAATCATCGACAACTCGGTCGATGAGGCCCTGGCCGGCTTCGGGCAGAACATCAAGATCATCCTGCACCCGGACGGCTCGGTGGAGATCCACGACGACGGCCGCGGCATTCCCGTCGACGTCGAGCCGAAGACCGGGCTGAGCGGCGTCGAGGTGGTCTTTACCAAACTGCACGCCGGCGGCAAATTCGGCGGCGGCTCCTACACGGCCTCCGGCGGTCTGCACGGCGTGGGCGCCAGCGTGGTCAACGCGCTCTCGGCCAGGCTTGACGTACAGGTGGACCGCGGCGGGAAGACCTACCAGATGAGCTTCCGGCGCGGCGAGCCGGGCAACTTCGCCGATCCCGGCAAGAACCTCAGCCCGGAGTCGTCCTTCGAGCCGTTCGTGGACAGCTCGCGGCTCGCCGTCGTCGGAACCGCCAAGCGCGGGGTGACCGGGACGCGGATCCGGTACTGGGCGGACCGGCAGATCTTCACCCAGGATGCCAAGTTTTCCTACGAGGAACTGCAGGCCCGCGCACGGCAGACGTCCTTCCTGGTGCCGGGCCTGCGCCTGACGCTGCGGGACGAGCGGCGGCTGCCCGGAACCGCCGGCGAAGAGGGGCCGGTGGAGGAGGTCTTCCACCACGACGGCGGGATCTCCGAGTTCGTCGAATTCCTCGCCGCGGACAGCGCGGTCACCGATGTCTGGCGCCTGCACGGTGCGGGCAAGTTCAAGGAGACCGTGCCGGTGCTGGACGAGAAGGGCCACAGCCGGATTGCCGAGGTGGAGCGCGACTGCGAGGTCGACGTGGCGCTGCGATGGGGCGTGGGCTATGACACCAACGTGCGCAGCTTCGTGAACATCATCGCCACGCCCAAGGGCGGCACGCACCAGAGCGGCTTCGAACAGGCGCTGCTGAAGACGTTCCGCAAGGTCATCGAGGCCAATGCCCGCAAGCTGAAGGCAGGCAACGACAAGATCGAGAAGGACGATGTGTTCGCGGGGCTGACCGCCGTGCTCACGGTGCGCCTGGCCGAGCCGCAGTTCGAGGGCCAGACCAAGGAGATCCTCGGGACCTCCGCGGTCCGCGCCATCGTCTCCCGCGTGGTGGAGAAGGAGATCACCGCGAAGCTGAACTCCACGGCGCGCTCGGACAAGGCCCAGTCCGCGCTGCTGCTGGAGAAGGTCGTCAACGAGATGAAGTCCCGCATCTCCGCCCGCGTGCACAAGGAGACGCAGCGCCGGAAGAACGCGCTGGAAACCTCGACCATGCCGGCCAAGCTGCTGGACTGCCGCACCAACGAGGTGGGACGTTCCGAGCTGTTCATCGTCGAGGGCGACAGCGCGCTCGGCACCGCACGGCTGGCCCGGTCCTCGGAGAACCAGGCCCTGTTGCCGATCCGCGGCAAGATCCTCAACGTGCAGAAGGCATCGGTGGGGGACATGCTCTCCAATGCCGAGTGCGCCGCGCTGATCCAGGTGGTCGGGGCCGGGTCGGGGCGCAGCTTCCAGCTGGACGCGGCCCGTTACGGCAAGGTGATCCTGATGACGGACGCCGACGTCGACGGCGCGCACATCCGCACGCTGCTGCTGACGCTGTTCTTCCGCTACATGCGTCCGATGGTCGAGGCCGGCCGGGTGTACGCTGCCGTTCCGCCGCTGCACCGGGTGGAAGTGATCAATCCCGGTGCCAAGGCCAACGAGATGATCTATACCTATTCCGACGCCGAACTGGTGCAGCTGCTGGCCACGCTCGAAAAGGACGGGCGCAGGTACAAGGAACCGATCCAGCGTTACAAGGGCCTGGGCGAGATGGACGCGGACCAGCTGGCGGAGACGACCATGGAACCGCGCCACCGGACACTGCGCCGGGTGCGGATCGAGGATGCCGAGGCTGCCGAGCGTGCCTTCGACCTGTTGATGGGGTCGGACGTGGCCCCGCGCAAGGAGTTCATCATCGCCGGCGCCGCCATGCTGGACCGGGAGCGGATCGACGCCTGACGCCCCCACCCCACCCCGATCGACTGGACCGATAACTCCCTTTTCACCACTGGGAAGGGCGTTATTTGTCGAGTCGATGCGGGGTGGGTGGGGAGGCTGGATGGGGTGGTTGGGCGCGGGCGGGCCCGGTCAGGTGCGTTCGAGCAGGACCATGACCTCGTAGTGTGCGGACTGCGGGAACATGTCCAGCACCCGGGCGCGCTGCGCGGTGAATGAGGGCATGGCTGCCAGATCGCGGGCCAGGGACACCGCGTTGCAGCTGGAATAGACCACGTGCTGCACGGAGGAGGACTCCAGCCAGCCGCTCAGCTCGCGGCCGATGCCCCGCCGCGGCGGATTGACGATCACCAGGTCCGGTTCCGCCTCCGCCGCCAGGGCGAACGCGGTGGCGTCGCCGGTCTGGAAACGTACCCGGTCCAAGCCTGCCTCCCGGCTGCTCAGTTCGGCGCTGGCCACGGCCTCCGGGCTGGTTTCGATGCCGACGACGTCCCGCGACCCGGCAGCGCAGTGCAGGGCGAAGCCGCCCACCCCGCAGTACAGGTCCCAGACCGACGACGGCGCGAGCTCCTCGACCCACGCCCGCCCCTGGCGGTAGAGCTCGGCAGCAATGGCGGTGTTGGTCTGGAAAAAGCTCTGCGGGCGCAGATGCAGGTCCAGTCCGTTGAGTCCCATCCGCAGCGTGGATTGTTCGGTGAGCAGGATTTCGCGCTCGCCTTCGACCACTGCCTTGTGCTCGGGATGCAGGTTGACCGAGACCACCTTCAGCTGCGGCAGCGCCTGCAGCAGTGCAGGCAGGTGGCCGCGGATGCGCCCAACGAGCTGCTCGGAGCGCAGCACCAGGCGCAGCATCAGTTCGCCATCCGGCGATTCGGTCACGATCAGGTACTTGAGCTCGCCGCTGCGCCGCGGGACGTCGTAGGGCGTGAGCCGGGCCTGCCGGATGAACGCAGCCAGTACCGGGAAGACGGCCTGCAGCCCCGGCGCGCACAGGCCGCAGCCGCTGAGGTCCACGCCCCGGCCCTGGTCATCGAGAATGCCGATGGTCGGGTTCCGGCTGGTGCCGCCGACCACCATCTTGGCCTTGTTGCGGAAGCCCGCCTCGCGGCTGGCAGCCGGCGGCAGCCACTGCAGGTCCGGGTAGCCGGCCAGCAGCGTGCGGCAGTGCAGCTCTTTCCCGGCCAGCTGCTCAGGATAGGGACGGTCGAGCAGTGTGCAGGAGCGGCAGCGGCCGGCATCGAAATAGGAACATTGCATGACCGGTCAATTCTACCGGGCCGTCACCGCGCTGCCGCGGGCGGGCCTTAGCCGGCCAGGCCGGGGGCGATGAGCAGGATGGTGGGCACCGAGAGCAGCAGCAGAGCGACGAGCGCCACCAAATATTGAGCGGCAGTGGACAGTGCCGGCTGCGGCGTGAGCAGGCGGCGCAGCCGGTGGGCGGTGCTCAGCGCGTCGCTTTCCGCGCCGCCGGGCAGGCCCGCGCCCGCGGGATCGGCGGTTCCGGCGGGCCGCTCGCCGGAGGCGACGACGGCGATGGCGCGGATCAGGGTCTCCCGCCGGGCGGTGTGCAGGGCGGCGTCGTCGGCCAGCATTTCGGTCAGCTCGCTGACCGCGCGCTGGGCGAGCTGGGAAGTGGGCAGCCACGGCAGCGCGGTCCGCCAGGCGGCGAAGGCCAGCAGCAGCAGGTCGTGGCGCTGGGCCAGATGCGCACGCTCGTGCGTCATGACCGCGTCCAGTTCCGCCGGCGAGAGCAGCTCGAGCAGGCCCTCGGAGAGCACCGTCACCGACCCCTCGCCGCCGGGCAGGCAATAGGCTACGGGCGCCGGATGGCTGATCACCAAGGTGGCCGGGGAATGCTCTGCGGGTGAGCTGAGCAGGTTGAGCAGGTCCCGGTGCCGGTTGCGCTGCTTGCGGATGCGCAGGTAGGTCAGCAGCAGGGTGAAGACCAGGTGGACGGTCAGCAGCAGGGCGGCGCTGAGCGCGAACACGTGGACGGGATCCAGCCCGCTATCGGCGGGGTTGTTGTCGAATATCAGCGCGGCCAGGCCGCGCAGGCCTGCCAGCAGGTTGTCCCCGAGCGGGACCAGCCCCCAGGTCAGCATGGCCCCGATCATGGACAGCCCGCCGGCCAGCGCGATCGCCTGCCAGAGCAGCAGCGCCGCCCCGGGGGCGCGCGCGGTCCACCGGGCCTTGGAGAGCATGACCGGCACCGGCCAGGCCAGGATGACGGCCAGTGCGGCCAACAGGTAGGAGGCCCAGAACATCCGGAGGCTAGCCGGCGAGGAGCTTGCGCAGTGTCTCGGCTTCCTGCTCGGTGACGGTGCCGATGAAGCGGGCCAGCACGGCCTCGCGGTCCGGGGCGGCGCCCAGCACCTCATGCATCAGTTCGACCGTGTGTTCCTCGCGGCTGGTCACAGCCCGGTAGCGGTGCGGGCGGATGTCGCGCTCGCGGCGGACCAGGCCCTTCTTTTCCAGGCGGGAGAGCACCGTGAGCACGGTGGTGACCGCCAGTTCCTTGCCGTCGGCGGAGTTGCCGCTGCGGGCCAGCCGGTCACGCAGGGTGTTTGCCGTGATCGCGGCATCCTCTGCAGTGGCGGTGTCGATCTGGGTCCACAGCAACTCCATGACTGCGCGCTCCAGTTCGCCGAGAGTGGCCATGTATTTCCTCCGTCTACCCCAAGTGCTTGTTTGCATTATTGCGTGGCTCAACGGCGGCACCTACCCCTGGCCCCGCCGTCACTATCCAATTTACAGCCTCCGGGGAAATTGTTCTACAGTACGTAGAAGTAAATGTTTCTACATGCTGTAGAAATCGGATTGGGGTGGCCGTACCGTTCCGGACGGCCCGACTGAAGGGCAGTTGAGTGGAAGCTCTCGAGATTGCTCGGTGGCAGTTCGGCATCACCACCGTGTACCACTTCCTGATGGTGCCGCTGACCATTGGACTAGGGCTTGTCGTGGCCTCGCTGCAGACGATGTGGTTCGTCACCGGGCGCGAACAGTACCTGCGCATGACCAAGTTCTGGGGCAAGCTGTTCCTGATCAACTTCATCATGGGCGTGGCCACCGGCCTGGTCCAGGAATTCCAGTTCGGCATGGCCTGGAGCGAATACAGCCGCTTCGTCGGCGATGTCTTCGGCGCCCCGCTGGCGATGGAGTCCCTGCTGGCCTTCTTCACCGAATCCATCTTCCTGGGCCTGTGGATCTTCGGCTGGAAGCGGCTGCCCAAGCCCGTGCACCTGCTGAGCATCTGGGCCGCGACCCTGGCCTCGCTCGCCTCGGCCTACTTCATCCTCGCGGCCAACTCGTGGATGCAGCACCCGGTGGGCGTGGAGCTGGTCGACGGTAGGGCGGTGATGACCGATGTCTGGGCGGTGCTGACGAACAACACCCTGCTGGTGGCCTTCCCGCACACCCTCTTCGGCGCCTTCTCGGTGGCCGGCGGCTTCCTGCTCGGCATCGCCTGGTACCACCTGTACAAGCGGCGCCGCGACGGCATCGACACCGTGGATGCCGCCGGCAAGGTGGTCGTCGGCTCGAACCCGGCCATCGGCCGGGACCGCACGGACCACAAAGTCTGGCTGCAGTCGCTGCGGATCGGCGCCGTCGTCGCGCTGATCTCCTTCGCCGGGGTCTCGCTCACCGGCGACCTGCAGGCCAAGCTGATGTTCCAGCAGCAGCCGATGAAGATGGCCGCGGCCGAAGCCGCCTGCCACGACGGCACCGGTTTCTCGGTGCTCTCCATCGGCGACATCGGCTCGCGCAACTGCGACGACGTCAAGGCCGTCGTCGAACTGCCCGGCCTGCTGTCGTTCCTCGCCAACGGCGACTTCCACACCGACGTCAAGGGCGTCAATACGCTCATTCCGGAATACCAGCAGAAGTACGGATCCGTCCTGCCGGACGACCCCGCCTACGGCGAGCGCGCCGGACAGCCGGTCCAGTACGTGCCGGTCATGGCGGTGACTTACTGGGGCTTCCGGATCATGATCACCTTCGGCATGCTCGCGGCCGCCGCGGCAGCGGTGGCTCTGTGGCTGGTGCGCAAGGGCACGGTGCCCGAATCGAAGTGGCTGATGCGGCTGGCCGTGTTCGGGATCCTCGCTCCGTTCGGAGCGAACTCGGCCGGCTGGATCTTCACCGAAATGGGCCGCCAGCCGTTCGTGGTGGCACCGAATCCGGACTTCAGCGGAATCGACAACGTGTTTATGTTCACCGCCGCCGCGGTGTCCCCGGGGGTTTCGCTGGGCGAGCTGGTCTTTTCGGTCAGCGCGTTCACCCTGGTCTACCTGACGCTGCTGGTGGTGGAGGTGCGGCTGCTGGCCGTCTACTGCCGCGGTGGCGTGCCGTCGGCGATGCCGGAGCTGCTGCACCGGGACCGTGAGGACAGTGAAGACCGGGACAGCGACGGCGGCACCGGCGGGAAGGACGACGGCGATGTGCTCGCTTTCGCCTACTGAGGCCGGCCCGGCCCCGACGCTGCCCGCATCCGCCCCGGAACAACTGGAGAACTGACGTGGAATCCCTGCCCACTTTGTGGTTTGTCATCATCGCCTTCTTCTTCACCGGCTACCTCTTCCTCGAAGGCTTCGACCTGGGGGTGGGGATGCTGATGAGGCTGTTCGCCCGCAACGACACCGAGCGCCGCGTGCTGCTGAACACCGTCGGACCGGTGTGGGACGGCAACGAAGTCTGGCTGATTACCGCCGGAGCCATGGTGTTCGCGGCCTTCCCACACTGGTACGCCTCGCTGTTTGCCGGCCTGTACCTGCCGCTGGTACTGGTGCTGCTGGCACTGATCTTCCGCGCCGTCGGCTTCGAGTACCGCGGCAAGGTCCATTCGGACCGCTGGCGGGCCGGCTGGGACTGGGCGATCGCCCTCGGTTCGCTGGTCTCGGCCTTCGGCATCGGCGCCATGCTGGCGCTGACCACCACCGGGCTGCCGCTGAACGCCAATGGCGACCGGGTGGGCGGACCCTTCGCCTGGCTCAACGGCTACGCCGTGCTCGGCGGGCTGGCGGTGGTGGCCTTCTGCCTGGTCCATGCGCTGGCGTTCCTGATGCTCAAGACCGACGGCGAGGTGCGCCACCGGGCGCGCCGGGCCCTGCGGCGCTGGCTGCCCATCGGTCTGGCGCCGTTGGCGCTCTGGGCCATCCTCGTGGTCATGTCCCACGGCAAGACCGGCAGCTGGCTCCTGCTCGCCGTGGCCGTCGCCGGGGCCGTGGCTGCCTGGCTGCTGGCTGGCCGCGGCAAGGAAGGCCCGGCCTTCCTCGGCCTGGGGGTGTTCCTGGTCGCCGGCGCCGGGGCGATCTTCTCCTCGGTGTACCCCACGGTGCTGCCGTCCACGATCGACCCGGCCTTCAACCTGACGGTCGCCAACGCGTCCTCTTCCGACTACACGCTGGGCGTGATGAGCGTGGTCGCGCTGTTCGGCATCCCCGCCGTGCTGGCCTACCAGCTGTACACCTACTGGGTCTTCCGCAAGCGGGTCAGCAGCGTGCACATTCCCGCCGCCCACGCGGTCCTGCCGCAGTGAAACGCGGCCTGGCGGTCAGCCCGGCTGGCAAACGGGCGCTGTACCTGCTCGGTGTACTGGCCGCGGCGAAGGCGGCCGGCCTGGTGCTGCTGGCCGGGGCCGTGGCGGCCGGCATCGCGGGCCTGGCCGCGGGCGGGCCCGACTGGCAGCAGGTGCTGGCCGCCGGCGCGGCCGGAGCCTTGCTGCGCTCGCTCTCGGCCTGGGGCCAGGAGACCGTTGCCCAGCGTGCGGCGGCCAGCGTCAAGCACGAACTGCGGGCCGCGCTCACGGACAAGGTGCTCGACGGCGGCGGAACGGCCGGCGGTTCCGCCGGCCACGGGGCGCTGAGCGTGCTGGCCACCCGGGGCTTGGACGCACTGGACGACTACTACACCAAGTACCTGCCGGCCTTGGTTACCTGCGCCGTCGTGCCGCTGCTGGTGGGGCTGCGGATCCTGGCCGCGGACTGGCTGAGCGCGCTGATCGTGGTGCTGACCATCCCGCTGGTGCCGGTGTTCATGATCCTGATCGGCCTGCACACCGAGGACAAGGCTCGCGAGGCCGCCGCGGCCCTGCACCGGCTCTCCGACCATCTGCTCGAGCTGGCCCGGGGCCTGCCGGTGCTGGTGGGCCTGGGCCGGGCCGAGGCGCAGACCCGCGCGCTGGCCGACGTGGCCCGGGCCTACCGGACGCGCACCATGGCCACCCTGCGCGTGGCCTTTATGTCTTCGCTGGCGCTGGAACTGATCGCGACCCTCTCCGTGGCGCTGGTGGCGGTCTTCATCGGAGTGCGCCTGGTGTACGGGGAGATGGGACTGGAAGCGGGCCTGCTGGCGCTGATCCTGGCCCCTGAGTGCTACCAGCCGCTGCGCGACCTCGGGACCGCCCACCATGCCAGTGAGGACGGGATCGAGGCGCTGCAGCGTACCGGCGAGGTGCTGCGGACCCCGTCCGGACGCGCCCTGGTGCCCACCGGTGCGGACGCCAAGGCCGCGGAGGCACCTGCGGGGGGCACCGCCGTCGTCGTCCGGTCCCTGACGGTCGGCTTCCCGGGGCGCGCCGAACCGGTGGTCCGCGACCTGGACTTCACCGTGCCGGCCGGCAGCATCACCGCACTGGCCGGCCCCAGCGGCACGGGCAAGAGCACCGTGCTGGAAATCCTCGCCGGACTCCGGCGTGCCGGCGACGACGCCGCGATCACCGGCACCGTCAGCGGGATCAGCGCCGGGTCGGTGGCCTGGGTGCCCCAGCATCCCGTCCCGGTGGCGGATACCGTGGCCGCCGAAATTGCCCTGTACGCCGGGCTGGCGGAAGGCCCGCAGGCGCGCGCCGCCGCCGCCCGCGCCCTGGCCCAGGTCAACGCGGCCGGGCTGCTCGACGCGGACACCGGGGCATTGAGCCCGGGGGAGCTGCGCCGGGTGGCCGTGGCCCGGGCCCTGGCCCGCCTGGAGCAGGTGCCCGGCGTCCGGGTGCTGCTGGCGGACGAGCCCACCGCCCACGTGGACGCCGCCTCCGCGCGGGCCATCGAGCGTGCGCTGGCCGGTGTGCGCGGCCGGGCGACCCTCATCCTGGTGGCCCACGACCCGGCCACCGCCGCGCTCGCGGACCAACTGGTCCCGATGGCCGGCCCCCAGACCCCCACCCCGGTTACCCCGGCCGCCCCAGCCACCCCGGCCCCACCCTCCATACCTTTCATCGATTTGCCAGATAACGACCTTTCCAGCCCTGAAAAGGGCGTTATCCGTCAAGTCGATCAGAGTGGGGGCGGCGGGGCGGGGGCCGGGCATTTGAGCCTGTGGCGCAACCTGTCCATGCTGCGGCCGTGGACCTCCCGGTTCGTTGCCGCGTTGTGCTTCGGCCTGGGCGCCACCCTGTTCGCCATCGCGCTGTCCGGGCTGTCCGGCTGGCTGATTGTCGCCGCCAGCGAACAGCCGCCCATCCTGCACCTGATGACGGCGATCGTCGGCGTGCGCTTCTTCGGTATCGGCCGGGCGGTGCTGCGCTACCGCGAGCGGCTGAGCCTGCACGACGCCGTCTTCGAAAGCACCGACCGGCTGCGGGTCCGGCTGTGGAACGGACTGCTGCAGCGGCCCGAGGGCTGGCGGCGGCTGGCCCGCGGCGGCGGTGCCCTGGCGAAGCTGGTTGGCGACGTGGACGAACTGCGCGACGTTGCCCCCCGGGCGGTCTTCGCCCCGCTGGTCGGTGTGCTCACCGCGGCCGCCTCCTGCGCCGCCACGGCGCTGCTGCTGCCGGCCGGACTGGGCTGGCAGCTGCTGCTCGCTCTCGTCGGGGTGCTCGCTGCACCGGCGCTGGCCCGCCGGGCGGACCGGTCCGCACAGGCCGCTGTCGTCGGGCTGAAGGCGCGGTCGCTGACGGCGATGGCCCGGCTGCTGTCCGCGGCTCCGGACCTGGCCGCCAACTCGGCGGCGGGCCCGGTCCGGGACGAGGTGCTCAGGCTGGGGCAGCGCACTACGGCGCTGCTGCGGCGCAGCGCCTGGGCCCAGGGACTGGGGCAGGGGGTGACGGTGCTGGCCTGTTCGCTGTCCGCGCTGGCGATGACGGTCATCGCTGCGGCCGAGGGGACGGCACCGGGGCCGGCCGCCGTCGTCATCCTGATGCAGTTGGCGCTGATCGAACCGTATGCGGCGGTGAACACGGCGGTCCAGCAGTGGGGTGCCTGGCGAGCGCTGGGGGACCGGGCGCTGCCCGAGCTCGGCACCGAGCAGGCCAGCGGATCCGGCGGACCCTCCGGCACAGTGCCCGCCGCTGCCGGCCAGGCCGAACCAGTCGACTCGCTGGCGCTGCACGGGACCACCTACCGCTACCCGGGCCAGCCGGAGCCGGTCTTTGCCGGCCTGGACCTGCAGGTCCGGCGCGGACAGTGGCTCGCGGTGACCGGTCCCTCCGGCAGCGGCAAGTCCACCGTGCTGGGCGTGCTGCTGGGCTTCCTGCTGCCGGAAACCGGCAGCTACCTGGTCAACGGCAGGCCCGGCAGCGCTGCCGGCCGGCTGGCCTGGACCCCGCAGGAGGCCCATCTGTTCAATTCCACGCTCCGGGCGAACCTGCTGCTGGCCCAGAGCCGGCAGGATCCCCCGACGGAGCAGGAACTGCTGGACGCGCTCGAAGCGGTGGGTCTGGGGCCGTTCGTGGCGTCCCTGCCCGAGGGGCTGCAGACGCGGATCGGTCCGGGCGGGCATCACCTCTCCGGCGGGCAGCGCCAGCGGGTGGCCGTGGCGCGAGCCTTGCTCACCCGCGCGGACGTGGTGCTGCTGGACGAGCCGACGGCCCACCTGGACCGTGAGGCCGCCGCCGACCTGCTGGCGGACCTGCACCGGGCGCTTGCCGACAAGGCGGTGGTCCTGGTCACCCACGATCCGCAGGAGGCTGCCGGCTGCACCGGGCAGCTGCGGCTGGGGTCCGCATCCCGGGCGGCTGCACTAGCCTAGGGGCATGACCGACCCGATGCCTCCGGACTACCCGGACCGGGCCCGCACCGGACTGTGCTGGCGCGCGCTGACCCCGGCCGACGTCGAGGCCTGGTACGCGCTGGTCCGCCGCATGGCGGAGGCCGACCAGCCGGTCTGGTCCGAAACCCGCGAGGATCTGGCCGAGTACCTCTCATCCCCGGCCAATGACCCGGCGCTCACCACCGTGGCCGGGTTCGACGGCGCCGGCACGCTGCGCGCCGCCGGCCGCGTCTCGGCCCGCCCGGGATCCGCCGTCGCGCACACCTGGGGCGGCGTGGATCCCGCTTGGCGGCGCCGGGGGATCGGCCGCGCCGTCTACCGCTGGCAGCGCGACTGCCAGCACCGCCGGTTCGCGGCCGCCTGCATCAGCGGCGGCGTGCTGCGCACGATGGCGGAGGAACGGGCCCAGCCGCACAATGCGCTGCTGCGCGCGGCCGGTGCCGGTGTGGTCCGCTACTTCACCGAGATGACCCGCCCGCTCAGCCAGCCGATTCCCGACCTGCCGTTGCCGGCCGGCTTCGTCTTCGCCACGCTGGACCCGGAGGACAGCGAGCCGGTGCGGCTGGCCCACAACGAGGCCTTCGCCGGCCACTGGGGCAGCGAGCCGCGGGATCCGGCGCGGTGGGACTTCACCGTCCGGCATCCGCAGCTGGTGCCGGCGTGGAGCATGTCCGTGCTGGACACCACCACCGGCGAAACGGTTGCCTATCAGCTGGCCAGCTTCGATCCGGAATACCGCCTGCAGTCCGGCTACGACGAGGGCTTCACCGACCTGCTCGGGGTTCGGCCGGCCTGGCGCGGCCGCGGCCTCGCCTCGTCGCTGCTGGCCGAGGCGATGCGGCGTTTCAAGGCCGGCGGCATGGCGCATGCGGGCCTCGGCGTGGACACGGAGAATGCCAGCGGGGCGCTGGCCCTGTACCAGCGGATGGGCTACACACCGACCATCCGGAGCCGGGCCTGGGACTTTCCGCTGGGCTGAGAGCCGAGACGGGGCTGGGGCAGTTCCTGAGATCGTCGCGGACCGGGCCGGCGGACTTTACGCCCCCGCCGGGACGTAAGGTTACCGGCCCGCCGGCCGTTCCGCCGCCGTCGGCATGGCGGCAGCCGCCTGCCAGCCGGTGGCAGGCCTGGGCTTGGCGAAGAAGACCACGATGGCGGCGCCGAGGACGGCGACGGCGGCAGGCAGCAGCAGCGACTGTGCCATCGCTGCCGCGAACCCGTCGTGCAGCACGGCCGGCAGCGTGCCGCCGCCGAAATCGGCCGAACCCCCGGAGCCGGACGGGCCGCCCCCGGACGGGAGCTCGGCCGTCAGCCGGGCCTGCATGAGCACGGCGATCGAGGCGCTGCCGAGGACCGCCCCGACCTGGCGCGTGGTGTTGTAGACGCCGGATCCGGCGCCGGCCTGGCGCGGATCGAGGTTGCGGGTGGCTGTGGTGGAGATCGGGCCCCAGATCCCGGCGTTGGCCAGGCCGAGCACCGCGCTGGGCAGCAGCAGCCAGCCGACACCGGTGTCCGGGGTCATCAGGGCCGTGTACCAGAACAGGCCCGCGGCCAGCAGCAGCATGCCGGCCACCGCGATGTAGCGCGGGTTGACCCGGTCGATCAGCCGGCCGGCGACGGGGGCCAGCGCGCCGGAAATGACGGCCATGGGCACCAGCATCAGCGCCGACTGGGTCGGGGTGAGGCCGCGCACTGTCTGGAAGTAGAAAACCAAAGGCAGCGACATGCCGGTGATGACAAACCCCACGGTGGTGATGGCACCGTTGGCCAGCGAGAAGTTGCGGTCGCGGAACAGGCCCAGCGGCAGCAGGGGCTCCTTCTTGTTGAACGCCTGCCAGAGGACGAACGCGGCGAGCACCGCGAGTCCGGCGATGATCAGGCCCCAGACGCTGACCACGCCGGTGATGGTGCCCCAGTTGTACTTCTGCCCTTCCTGCAGCCCGAAGACCAGCAGGAACATGCCCAGGGCGCTCAGCACGACGCCGGGCAGGTCGAAGCTGTGGCTGTGCGTGGGCAGCGCCGGCACCAGCCGCCAGGCCAGGATGAAGCCCACGAGGCCGACGGGCACATTGATGAAGAAGATCCATTCCCAGCCCAGGCCGTCCACCAGCAGACCGCCGAGGATGGGGCCCACCAGGGTGGCGACGCCGGCCACGGCCCCCCACAGGCCCATGGCAGCCCCGCGCCGGTCCGGCGGGAAGATCCGGGTGATCACCGCCATCGTCTGCGGCGTCATCAGCGACGCGCCGAGGCCCTGGAAAACGCGGGCGGTGATCAGCATGGCGATGTCGGTGGAGAACCCGCACCAGGCCGAAGCGGCGGTGAAGGCCACCAGGCCGGTCAGGTACAGGTTCTTCGGGCCGAACCTGTCGCCCAGCCTCCCGGTGATCAGCAGCGGCACCGCGTAGGCGAGCAGATAGGCGCTGGTGACCCAGATGACCGAGTTGATGTCGGTGTGCAGGCCCTCCAGGATTGCAGGGTTGGCAACCGAGACAATGGTGGTGTCGATCAGGATCATGAAGAATCCGATGACGAGCGACCAGAGCGCCGGCCACGGCTTGAGGGTGTTGTCCACGTGCTGTCCTTCAAAGGTTGGGGGTTGCTGTGCCGGGGTCCAGCGGATGCCGGGAGGCCTACCAGGCCAGGCGGCCGCTGGCGAGGTCCGCGAGGAATGCCTCCAGCCATTCGGTCTCGGCGGCGAGCATGGCCTGCTGGTAACGCATCTCGATCCAATACTTGGCGTCGATGCCGGCGGCCTCAACGCCTGCGATGCCGGCGTCGAAATCCTCCGCCTCGGCCCGCAGCCGGTCCAAGCGGCGGCTGCACAGTTCCACTACCGTGTCCCGGGACAGGTTGTGCGCCTCGCTGAGGGCCTGCGGGAACCGCGGGTACTCGTTGGCCGGGACCGCGAGCAGGGTCCGGAGCTGTTCGTCCAGCAGGGCCCGGCCGGCGGCCGTGATCTCGTAGGTGGTGCGCTCGGGCCGGTTGCCGGCCCGCTGCGTTCCTGTGGCACGCAGGAAGCCCTGCCCGGCGAGGCGGCCGACCGTGTGGTACAGGGAGCCGGGCCGCACCTTCACCACACGCTCCTGGTTTCGCTCCACGAGCAACTGGTACATCTCGTAGGGATGCATCGGCCGCTCGGCCAGCAGCGCCAGTGCCGAGAGGCCCAGCGGGGTCAGCGTCGGGATGGCCGGCACGATGATTCCTCTCCGAATATTCCAGATGGAATATACCTGCCGGGAAGAGCAAGCGGCAACTTGGCTTGTGGGGGACCGTGGGTGCCGGAGGCATCGAGGAGCCGGCGCAAGCGGCAGCCGGCCGCAGTGCGGCGTCCCGGAACCGGCCGGTCCCGGGACGCCGTTCAGGCGCCGACGTCGTACATATGGTGTACCACCTCGTGCAGGAAATACGACCCCAGCGTCGTCACGGTGAATGTGGTCCCGTTGCCGCGCAGTCCCGGCCGCTGCCACTGTCCCGGGGCAACCGTTTCGAAGGCGGCCGCCGCCGCTGTGGCCGCCGCACCGAACTGCCCGGCGACTACCGCGGGATCCTGCTCGCCATAGCGTCCCTGGACCGCCGCGGCGTCCGCATCCCAGTCGCTGAAACCCGGGTTGTCCTGTTCCAGCATCAGGCCCAGCCGGGTACGGAACAGGTCGCAGACATCCCGGACGTGGCAGGCATACTCCAGTGCGGACCAGGTGGCATCATCGGGCCGCTCGCGAGCCTGCGGCCGGGCCAGCACCTGTTGCCAGCGGGGCACCGCCGCGCGCAGGGCCGGGCCCACCGTGGCCGGGGTGACTCCGGCCGGGTCGAACCCGCAGTCGGGGCAGCTGCGCCCGGTCACCCACAGCCAGTCCTTCGTCTCCGGGATGATCCCCACACCGCCAGTCTAGGCCTGGTCCGGCGGCGCGTCCCGGCCTCCTTGCCGGTGTCCCCTCCCGGGCATTTCGTTGCGGGAGGGGACATCGGCCGACCGCTGAGCGGCGGCGACGGGACAAGGGCAGGACGTGTCCCGGGCTACGAGAGGCTGGGACCGATGGCGTGCACGGCCTGGGCCAGGGCGACGCCGGAGCCGTCGCGCCGTCCGTGCTCGGTGGGCAGCGCCCGGGCGGCGCCGTTCTCCGCTGCGGCCTTCGCCGGTCCATGGCCGGCCCAGCCGAGGCTGAGCACGTCTTCGCCCTTGAGGAAGCGGTGGGCCCGCACACCGCCGGTGGCGCGGCCCTTCACCGGGTACTCGGCCAGGGCCGTGACCTTGGCGGAGCCGGCGGCCACGCCGGGCAGGGACTCCGAGCCCGAGGCGATGGTGACCAGCACGGCGGCGGCGTCGTCCCCGGCCACGGGACCGAAGAAGATCACCGAGTCCCCGGCCGCCAGCTTGATCCCGGCCATGCCCGCGGCGGTCCGGCCTTGCGCGCGCACCGCGCTGGCCGGGAAGCGCAGCAGCTGGGCCTGGCCGGTGAGGAAGACCAGGTCATCCTCCTCGGCGGCCGCGGCGGCGCCGACCACCTGGTCCTTGTCCTTGAGCGTGATGATCTCCCAGTCCTCGCGGTTGAGCGGGTAGTCGGGGCTGACCCGCTTGACCACGCCCTGGGCGGTGCCGACGGCCAGCACGGTGTTCAGCGGCACCAGCGAGACCAGGGATTCGCCCTTGGCCAGCGTGATGAATTCCTTCACCGGGACCCCGCCGGCAAGGTTGGGCACGCCGGCGGTATGGGGCAGCACCGGCATGTCCATCACCTGCAGCCGCAGCATCCGTCCGGCCGAGGTGACCGCGCCAATTTCACCGCGGGCGGAGCTGCGGACCACGGAGGCGAAGACATCGTGGCGGACCCGCTGGCCGCCGTCGGCGAACTGATCCTGGTTCACCGTGCGGGCCAGCTGGCCGGAGGCGGACAGGATGACCCAGCAGGGATCGTCCGGGATTTCCAGCGGCAGCGGCACCTGGGCCGCCTTGCCGGTGCCCGCGGCCTTTGCCCCCGCGGCCAGGGCGGTGAGCGGGCCGACCGCCTCCGATTCGAGCAGCACGGTGCGCCGGGGCGTGGCGTACCGTTCGGCCACCTCGCCCAGCTCGTCCGAGACCAGCCGGCGCAGCTTGGTATCCGAGTCCAGGATCTCCTGCAGCGCGGCGATCTCGCGGCGCAGTTCCTCCTGCTCCTTCTCCAGCTCGATCCGGGAGAACTTGGTCAGCTGGCGCAGGCGCAGTTCCAGGATGTAGTTGGCCTGGACCTCGGTCAGGTCGTAGATCGACATCAGCCGCTGGCGGGCCTCGGCGGCCTCGTCGGAGGAGCGGATGATCTGGATGACCTCGTCGATGTCCACGATGGCCACCAGCAGGCCGTCGACCAGGTGCAGCCGGTCCTTCTTCTTGCCCAGCCGGAAGGCGGTGCGCCGGCGCACCACGGACAGGCGGTGGCCTACATAGACCTGCAGCAGCTCAAGCAGCCCCAGGGTCCGGGGCTGGCCGTCCACCAGCGTGACGTTGTTGATGCCGAAGGAATCCTCCATCGGCGTGTAGCGGTAGAGCTGGGCCAGCACTGCCTTGGGGTTGAAGCCGTTCTTCAGCTCGATCACCAGGCGCAGCCCGTGGTTGCGGTCCGTCAGGTCGACGACGTCGGAGATCCCGGACAGTTTCTTGGCGGTGACCGCATCCTTGATCTTCTCGATCACCTTTTCCGGGCCCACCATGTACGGCAGCTCGGTGACCACCAGGCCGGTGCGCCGGGCCGTGAGCTGCTCGACCTCCACTGTGGCGCGGGTCTTGAACGAGCCGCGGCCGGTGGCGTAGGCATCGCGGATGCCATCCAGGCCCACGATCCGCCCGCCACTGGGCAGATCCGGTCCCGGGATGAAATCCATCACGTCCGCGAGTGCGGCGTCCGGGTGCTGGATCAGGTGCCGGGCGGCGGCAATGACCTCGCCGAGGTTGTGCGGAGCCATGTTGGTGGCCATGCCGACGGCGATGCCGGAGGAGCCGTTGACCAGGAGGTTCGGGAAGGCGGCCGGCAGCACCTCCGGCTGCATCAGCTGGTTGTCGTAGTTGGGGACGAAGTCCACCACGTCTTCGTCCAGGTGGTCCGTCAGCGCCAGGGCCGGGGCGGCCAGCCGGGCCTCGGTGTAGCGCGGGGCGGCGGGCCCGTCGTCGAGCGAACCGAAGTTGCCGTGGCCGTCGATCAGCGGGATGCGCAGCGAGAAGTCCTGTGCCATGCGCACCATCGCGTCATAGATGGCCGCGTCGCCGTGCGGGTGCAGCTTGCCCATCACCTCGCCCACCACGCGGGCGGACTTGACGTGGCCGCGGTCCGGGCGCAGGCCCATCTCGCTCATCATGAACAGGATGCGGCGCTGGACCGGCTTCAGCCCGTCACGGGCATCGGGCAGGGCCCGGGAATAGATGACCGAGTAGGCGTATTCGAGGAAGGACCCTTCCATCTCGGAAGTGACGTCGATGTCGACGATGTTTTCGATGAAGTCCTGGGGGGAGTCCTTGTCCGATGCGGGTTTCTGTCGGCGGGCCATGGGGAAAGCGCGGGTCCTTTACTTAATGATTGCGGATACAGTGAGTCTATGTCTCAAGAGGCCCAATCCCCGGATTATCCCGAATACTGGGAGGCCGACGTGGTCCTGCGGGACGGCGGAACGGCCCATCTGCGGCCCATTACCCCGGCCGACGCGGACGCGCTGCAGGCCTTCCACGCGGGCCAGTCGGAGAGCTCGATCTACCTGCGGTTCTTCACCTTCAAGTCCCGGCTGAGCCCCCGCGAGCTGGAGCGGTTCACCACGGTGGACTACAACAACCGGGTGGCTTTCGTCATCACCATCGGCGGGGAGATCGTGGGTGTGGGCCGCTACGACCGCCTGGACGATCCGACCGACGCCGAGGTCGCGTTCAACATCTCCGACGCGCACCAGGGCCGCGGGCTCGGGTCGATCCTGC
This sequence comes from Arthrobacter hankyongi, assembly GCF_022012395.1. Classification (GTDB taxonomy): domain Bacteria; phylum Actinomycetota; class Actinomycetes; order Actinomycetales; family Micrococcaceae; genus Crystallibacter; species Crystallibacter hankyongi. The sequence continues at coordinate 50,995 of NZ_JAKLTQ010000021.1, read as the reverse complement.
TCGAGCACCTGGCCGCTGCCGCCCGGGAGCACGGCATCCGCAGGTTCTCCGCCGAGGTACTGCCGGAGAACCGCAAAATGATCACCGTCTTCAACGACGCCGGCTACGAGGTCCGGCGGCACTTCGAAGACGGTGTGGTCATGCTCGAATTCAACATCGACCCCACCGAGCGTTCGCGCGCCGTGATGGAGTCCCGCGAACACCGGGCCGAGGCCCGCAGCGTGGCCTCGCTGCTGGCCCCGGAGTCGGTGGCGGTGATCAGTGCCGGCCGCGCGCCTGGCAGCATCGGCCAGGCCCTGCTCGAACACCTGGTGGAAGGTAAGTTCAAGGGCCGCCTCTTCGCGGTCAATCCCGACGTCGTGGAACCGGGCGGCATGGCCTCGTTCCCGACCATTGCCCAGGTGCCCGAACCGGTGCAGCTGGCCGTCGTCGCGGTGCCCTACGAGCAGGTGCCGCAGGCCGTCGCGGACTGCGCGGCCGCCGGCGTGCGCGGCGTGGTGGTCGCCACCTCCGGCTTTGCCGACGACGGCGCGCGCGGGCTGGCGCGGCAGCGGGAGCTGGTGCGCCATGCCCGGGCCTACGGGATGCGGGTGATCGGCCCGGCCTCGCTGGGTATTGTCAACACCAACCCGGAGGTGTCGCTGAACGCCTCGATGGCCCCGGAACTGCCGCAGACCGGGCCGCTGGGACTGTTCAGCCAGTCCTCGGCCATCGGCACCATGCTGAACTCCGCCGCCTGCCGGCGCGGGCTGGGGATCTCCTCGGCAGTCTCCGCCGGCAACCGCGCCGACGTCTCCGGCAACGACCTGATGCAGTACTGGGAGGATGACCCGGACACCCTCGCCGTCGGGCTGTACCTCGAATCGTTCGGCAACCCGCGCAAGTTCTCCCGGATCGCCCGCCGGCTCTCGCGCAGCAAGCCGGTCATCGTGGCCAAATCCGAGCTGATGGGGCTGCAGCTGCCCCCGGGCCACGCGGTGCGCACCAGCCAGGCTCCGGCCGGGGCCTTGGATGCGATGCTGCGCCAATCCGGGGTGATCCGGGTAGCCACCAACGAACAGCTGATGGATGTCGCGCAGATCCTGGTCAGCCAGCCGCTGCCCGCCGGTCCGGGCGTGGCCGTGCTCAGCAATTCCGGTGCGCTCGGCCGGGTGGTGGCCGATGCGGTCATCACCCACGAGCTCACTGTGGCCCAGCTGGATACCGGGCTGCAGTTCGACGGCGGGCCGCAGGCGCTGCCGCTGCTGCGCAGCCGGCTGGCCGCCGTCCTGGCCCGGGACGAAGTGCACTCCGGGGTGGTGGCCCTGCTGCCGGTGCCCGGGGTGGCAGCGGCGGAACTGACGCTTATCCTGCAGGAAGCCGCGGCCGCTGCCGGCAAGCCCGTGGTCCTGTCCATGGTCGGGACGCTGGACGCGGCCGAGGCCAGCGACGGGCTGCGCGGGAACGGCGCCGCGGCGGAAGCCGGGCAGCGCCAGCACGCCCTGCCCGGCTACGCCAGCCCCGCCGGGGCCGTCGCGGCGCTGGCCGACGTCGTGCGCTACACCGAGTGGGCCCGCCGGGACCAGGGCGAGCCGGCCATGGCCACCGGGCTGCAGACGCACCGCGCCGAGGAACTGATCGACGAACTGGCCCGCGGCATCCAGGGAACCGAGCTGCTGCGGCCCTCGTCGGCCGAGATCGGCGACCTGCTTGCCTGCTACGGCATCAGCGTGCTGCCCTCGGCCGGTTTCACCACGGCGGACGAGGCGGTTGCGGCCGCCGACCGGCTGGGCTGGCCGGTGGCGCTGAAGACCACCGACGAGCGGCTGCGCCAGCGGCTGGACCTCGGCGGGGTGCGGCTGAACATCGTGGATGCGGAATCGCTGCGGCGCAATATCGAGCAGATGCGCCGGCTGCTGCGGCCGTTCGGCGACGTGCCGCTGGAGGTTCAGTCGATGGCTCCCGGCGGGCAGGCCTGCACGCTGCGCGCCATCGAGGACCCGCTGCTGGGACCGGTGGTCTCCTTCGGCCTGGCGGGAGATGCGGTGAACCTGCTGGGGGACTGGGCGCACCGGATTCCGCCGCTGACCACCGTAGATGTGGCGGAACTGGTCCGCGGGCCGCGGGCGGCCAGCAAGCTGTTCGGCTACCAAGGGCTGCCGCCGGTGGACGTGGCCGCGCTGGAGGACCTGATTGCGCGGGTGGCCGTGATGAAGGACGAGCATCCGGAAATCGTGCTGCTGGAGTTCAACCCGGTGCTGGTGGCCGAGCAGTCGCTGACCGTGCTCAGCGTGGACCTGCGGCTGGGCAACCATGCCCAGCGCACGGACAGCGCGCGGCGGGCGATGCGGGACTAGCCGCTGTGTTGTTCGGCACACTGCAGGGCAGCGGCTGGCGGCCGATAGTCAGAAGCGGCCGGCAGCCGCAGCCGGCCGAGACGGCTGTCCAGTACCGCAGTGAGGAGAACCATCCAGTGAGCCTGCTTACCGAGCACGAACCCCGGCAGGACCAAGAGCGCACGGTACCGCCGGAACCGCCGGCGCGGATTTCGGCCTCCGGCACGCTGGGTGCGCTGATCTTCGCCAGCCGCTGGCTGCAGGCACCGCTGTACCTGGGGCTGATCGTCGCCCAGCTGTTCTACGTCTACACCTTCATGAAGGAACTGCTGCATCTCGGCGTCCGGCTCACCACCCTGTCCGAGACCGAAATGATGCTGATGGTGCTGGGCCTGGTGGATGTGGTCATGGTCGCCAACCTGCTGATCATGGTGATAATCGGCGGTTACGAGACCTTCGTATCCAAACTCTCGGTGCAGGGGCACCGCGACCAGCCGGAATGGCTCTCGCATGTGAACGCGAACATCCTCAAGGTGAAGCTGGCCATGGCGATCGTCGGAATTTCCTCGGTGCACCTGCTCAAGTCCTTCGTCGAGGCCAAAGGCTATTACACCAACCCGGAGCTGGCGCCGCACGCGGACAGCCTGCTGCTGTGGCAGACGATCATCCACATTGCGTTCATCCTCTCGGCGATGGCGCTGGCCTGGATCGAGAAGATCGGGTCCGAGTCCCACGCCCGGGGCGCCTGATCCGCCGGTGACGGAAGCCCTGCCGGTTCGCGTTCGGCCCGCGGTCTGGGCCAGAATGAAAACATGACTTCTTCCGCGACTTCCGCACGACGCAGCCTTGACGAGGACCTGAACCGGGCAGGCTTCTACCCGCTGCTGGTCGCCGACGTGGTGCACGATGCGCTGGATGAGCGGGTCCCGCTGTCCCACCTGGTCCACCTGGAGACCCACTTCGACCGCACCGAGGTGCACCGGCACATCACCGTGCTGGTGCTGACCGAGGACATGCTGGTGGTCACCCACGTGGACGACCAGCAGCTGGACGATGCCGGTCACCAGGTCATGGCCCAGATCTCCACCGAATCGGTACCGGTAAGCCAGATCAACTCCGTGGTGCTCAGCTATGTCTACGCGCAGCCGCAGGACTACCAGCCCTCGGACCTGGCCCGGGAGCTGACTTTGTCGATCGCCTGGTCCGGCGGCCAGCGGCTGGATATGGGCCCGGCCGGCTGCGGGGACCCGCAGTGCGATGCGGACCACGGCTACACCGGCACGATAGTCCAGGACGACATCGTGATCCGCGTCAGCGCCGAGGCGGACGGGTCCCAGGCCGTGCAGAACGCCAAGGCGTTCGCCCGCGCGCTGCGCAAGGTCAACACCGCCGTGCCGGTCCTGGCGCGCAGCACGGAGCTGCCCGGATCCCGGCCGCGGCTGGCCGGCCGGCTCACGCGCAGCCACCACCAGCGCTGATGACGGCGCACGTGGAATCCGTGCGGGAGCCGCTGCCCGCACCACCGGGCTACGGCCGGAACAGCATCGCAGACGTCTTCACCAGCGCCGCGGCCGCCCTGGGCCTGGAGGGCTTCGACAACGCCTTGGGCCTGCCGGTTGCCCGCCGGATCTGCGTGGTGATGGTCGACGGGCTGGGCAAGGCGCTGCTGAAACAGCGCGGCGGCCACGCACCGTTCCTGCGCCAGTACCTGGAAAATTCACGCACCCTCGGCAGCGCGTTCCCCTCCACGACCGTGGCCTCGCTGGCCAGCCTGGGCACCGGCTTGGAACCGGGCCGGCACGGCATGGTCGGCTACGACGTGCTGGACCCGCTGCAGGACAAGGTGGTGAACCAGCTGGGCAACTGGGACGAGGGCGTGGATCCGCTGCTCTGGCAGCCGAATCCCACGGTGCTGGAGCAGGTGGCGGCCGAATTGCCGGTGGTCACCGTCAGCCTGCCGAAATTTGCTGCTTCGGGGATGACCCGGGCCGCCCTGCGGGGCGGGACCTTCGTGCCCGCGGTCACCGGCCACGCACGGACCCAGGCGGCAGCCGAGCACCTGGCTGCGCACGACAAGGTGCTGATGTATCTGTACTTCAATGAACTGGACAAGGCCGGCCACCGCTACGGCTGCGGCTCGGCGCAGTGGGGGAATGCGCTGGAAGAGCTGGATTCGGCGATGCGCCGGCTGTCCGCCGCCCTGCCGTCGGACACGCTGCTGCTGCTCACTGCGGACCACGGCATGCTGGACGTGGCGCCGGAACAGCGGATCGACTACTCGGCAGATCCACTGCTGACCGCCGGGGTGCGGCACACGGCGGGGGAGCCGCGGATGGTGCATCTGTACTTTGAGCCGGACGCCGGCCCGGCCCATCGGGAGCAGCTGCTGCAGTCCTGGCGGCAGGCCTTCGGGCGGCAGGCCTGGGTACTGACCCGGGAGGAAGCGGTCTCCCATGGTCTGTTCGGCCAGGTGGAGGCGGCGGTGCTGCCGCGGATCGGTGACGTGCTGGTGGCCGCCCGTGAGCCGCTCGCGCTCTACGACCTGCGCCGGGTCGCTCCGGCGGCAATGGAACAGATCGGGCAGCACGGGTCGCTGACTCGGGCCGAGCGCGAGGTGCCGCTGCTGACCTTGGCCAATACGGCCGGCGGCGCCGGTGCCAGGGTCTCTGCGGGAACGGCGGGCAGGGGACGGCGCCGGCGCGGCTGAGCTGGTCCCTGCCCCAGGCGGTTATTCGCTCTTGGTGCCGAAGACGATTTCGTCCCAGCTTGGGATGGAGGAGCGCTTGGCCTTGACCGGGCGCTTTGCCGGGGACTCGTCGCGCTGGGCCGGGGCGGTTTCAGGTTCGCCGGACTGGACGTCCGCCTCGTACGATTCTTCTGTTTCTACGGCGTCTGCGGTTTCCGGCGCCTCCGGATCATCCTGCGCCGCGGGCGCGGTCCCGTCCGGCGCGCCGTCGGCCGGGACGTCGGCCGGCTCGCCGGAGAGGGTGATTTCGCGTGTGATCGTGCTGATGCCGCCGGGCAGGTCCAGCGGGGCCGGAGCCGGCGCGGTGTCCCGCACGGAGGCCAGGCTCAGCGGCGGGAAGAACGGGTGCCGGGCACCGGCGTCGTCCGCGCCGTCGTTCCCGGTGTCGTCGCCCGCATTGTTGGCAGAGGCGTAGCCCAGGGCGGGCAGGCTGCCGGTGGAGGGATGCGCATCGGACGGGACGCCGCGCGGATGCGCGGCAGGAATATGGCCGCGGTTCAGCATCAGGGCCAGCGCATCGTCCGCATCCTCGTCGACGCCCAGCCGGTGGCCGCGGCGCGAGCGCAGCACCTCCAGCAGGTTATCCGAGGCTTCCTGCTCCTCTACGGCGGCGGCCGGGTCTGCTTCCGGATCCTGGGCGTCCTCGGCCTCGAAGTCGAAGACCCGGTCCGCCACAGCCGTGAGCCGGCGTGCGGGCAGCGCACCTTCCACGGGTTCCAGTTCGCTCAGCTGCTGCGCCCAGCGGTTGGCATTGCGGATGGTCTTGCGCGCGGGGCTGTAGATCCACCGGGCCGGCGGCTCTTCGCCGACGCTGGGGATGCCCTCCTCGGGCAATGCAAAGGCGGCGACCACCTCCCAGGTCCCGTCCTGCAGGCGCCAGGCGTCCCACACGAGGGTGGCGGTGTCGACGCCGAATTCCCGCAGGCGGAAGGTGGCCATGTCGCCCAGCGCGGCCGGTTCGTCGTCGAAGGCGGAGCGGCCGTCGGTGGCCGGCAGCGCAGCCGAGACCTCCACCTGCCGGGCCATGCTGGCCATGTAGTCGCGTTCGGCGCGCACCGGACCTTCGAAGCGCAGGATCCGCTCCAGGTCCTCGCCGGACTCCGCGGCCACCTCTTCCACGGTAGCGCCGGCGCGGATGCGGGCCTGGATTTCCCGCGGCGACATGGCCGTCTCGGAATCCGTCCCGCCGGGCTGCACGCGGGGCGCGGGCCTGGCGGCGACGCGGAGAGCTTCGTCAATCGCCAGCCGGTAGCTGGCGCCGCTTCCACTGCTCAACAGCAGATGTTCACCGTCCTCATGGACGCCCACCAGCCGCAGATCTTGCATGAAAACCCTCCACTGAACGACATTTCCTGCCTGAAACTCTGCCATTGACTTTGCCACCCATAGGGGCCAATTCCTATTGTTTTCGGCGGTGTGGCGCGTAGATAATGTGCGTCTCATACCCGTCCGGACGCGTTGGTTTGGCAATCGTGCGGCCGATGCGCCAGAATCTTCGCGTTACGGGCACAAAATCGGGCATGAATACGTTGTGCTGTGACAGATCTGCGGGCTCCACCGGCGCAGGCCCCGGGGCAGCGGATCATCCGAAGCAGCACTGCTTCATAACTGCGAACGACCGGAGCGTGAACAAACAATTATGGCGACTGACTACGATGCGCCGCGTAAGACTGAGGAAGACCTCAATGAGGAATCCATCGAGGAACTGAAGACCCACCGTTCCAACAAGCAGTCTGCCGTCGTAGATGAGGATGAGGCCGAAGCGGCCGAAGGCTTCGAACTGCCGGGCGCGGATCTTTCCGGCGAAGAGCTGATGGTCCGCGTGCTGCCTGCCCAGGCCGACGAGTTCACCTGTGCCTCCTGCTTCCTGGTCCGCCACCGCTCCCAGGTGGCACGGGAGAAGGACGGACTGCTGTACTGCAAGGACTGCGAAGGCTGACTGCCCCGGGACCCAACGGCCGGCAGGTGGCACCCGAATGGAACTGCGTAGCTAAAGGGCGCCCGGGATCAGGCGGGGGCGGGGGCGGTCAAGGCGGCAACAAGTTGCGCCGGCCGCCTCGTCGATGCCAGCCAGTAAGGGGTCCGGTCCGCCTCGTCGGTGATCTCGATCTTGACCACCGGGTCGATCCAGCCGCGGATGCACAGGTACGCGGTGCCGTTCAGTTCGGGGCCGCGCTGGCGGGTGGCGTCCTCGCCGCGGAAGTCTTCCACGCTGCCGATGTAGCGGCGTTCGATCTGGGCCCGGCCCACCTGCAGCAGTCCCGCGGTGACGGTGATCCGCGGCGTCGAAGTGACCAGCAGCACTGCGAGGATGACGGCGACGATGCCGGCAGCCACATAGCCGATGACCACGTCGATGGGTGCGAAGATCAGGATCACCGCGCCGGAGATGCCCGCGGCCACCAGCCAGATCCAGAACGATGGCCAGAGCCGCTCCTCGAAGAGGACCGGGTCGGCGGTTCCTGCGGCTGCTCCGGGGCCGTCTGCGGCGGGGGATGGTTCTGCACTCATAGCTTCAGCTTTCCACCTTTTCGGGGGCATTTCATCTTCGTAGGAGGCGCCCCGGCAAACACGCTAGAGTGATGAGCGGATGAATCTGCCCGCAGAGCGGGGCCACACGGGACCAGGGCGGATCAGGCCCGGTCACCCGATCATAGGAACGGAAACGGCAACAGACGTGCAACAAGTACCTCCCACGCTCAGCGTCCAGCTGAAAATGCTCGACGACGGCCTGGAACCGCCAGCCTACGCACACCCGGGCGACGCCGGTGCGGATCTGCGCACGCGGATCGATTTCCGGCTCCGGCCGGGCGAGCGCATCCTGGTCCCCACGGGTGTCTCCCTGGCCCTGCCGCACGGATACGTTGCCCTGATCCATCCGCGTTCCGGCCTCGCCACCAAGCATGGGCTGACCATTGTCAACGCACCGGGCACGGTGGACGCCGGGTACCGCGGGGAAATCGCCGTGACGCTGCTGAATACTGACAGCGCCGAGACCCTTAGCTTCAAGCGCGGGGACCGGATTGCCCAGCTGGTCATCCAGCGGGTGGAGACCGCCGCCTTCGAACTGGTGGAGGAACTGCCCGAGTCCGTACGGGGCGCCGGCGGCTTCGGTTCCACCGGCGGCTTCGGCCCCCCGGCCTAGCTCCGGCCGCAGCCCCGGACAATCAAGCACACCGGTGAGGAACCGGAGAGAGGGATCCGCGATGGTTTTTGGCCGCCGGAAGAAGAATTCAGAAAACACCCGGCCGCAGCCCGGGGCGGACGGCAGCGAAGCCGGTGCGGCGGAGCAGCCCGCAGAAGTCGAGGGCCTGCGCAGCAACGGCCCGTTCGACAGTGACGAAGCTGCCGGCCTGGACGGCTACCTGGATCTCGGCGCGCTGCGGCTCATGCCGCGGGAAGGCCTGCAGCTGCGGCTCGAGGTCGAGGAAAGCACCCAGCGGGTTGTGGCCGTGACGCTGGACTTCGGCGGTTCCAGCCTGCAGCTGCAGGCCTTCGCTGCGCCGAAGTCGGAGGGCCTGTGGGAGGAAATCCGCAACCAGATCGCCTCTTCGGTGTCCTCCGAGGGCGGCACTGTCGAGGAGCTCGAGGGTGCGCTCGGCACCGAGGTCGTGGCCAAGCTTCCGGTGCAGATGCCGGACGGCCAGCGCGGCTACCGGGTGGCGCGGTTCCTGGGTGTGGACGGGCCTCGCTGGTTCCTGCGCGGCGTGATTGGCGGACCGGCGGCCCTGGACCGCGAGCAGGCGGCGGCCCTGGAGGAAATGTTCCGTTCCACCGTGGTGGTCCGCGGCGACGCGCCGATGCCGCCGCGGGACCTGCTCACGCTGCGGCTGCCCAAGGACGCCACCCGCGAAGGCCCGGCGGTGCCGGCTCCCGGTCCCGGCCTGACCGCTCCGGAGCGCGGGCCGGAAATCACCGAGATTGGCTGAACTGCCGCGGCCGGGCGGTCGTTCGGCAGGCCGGGTCGGACTGGACCGATTACCGGTCCGGGGACGGGCCGCATCCAGCGGCTATGTGGACGCCATCACCATTTTGCCTGCCGGCCAGGCACCGAAATTCATCGCCGTGGTGACGGACCCGGACCAGGTCGGGGCCGCACCGCCGGTCCGGGTCCGACTGGTCTGGCTGGGCCAGCACCGGGTGCCCGGCATCGAGGCCGGCATCCAGCTGGGCTTCGAGGGCATGGTGTGCACGGTGGACGGCATGCCGACCATCTATAACCCGCGATATGAAATCCTCAGCCAGACGGAGGCCTGACACCATGGCAGAACAGCAGCACCCGGACAGCGAGCCGCCGGAGGGCCAGCCGTCCCTCGGCGACCTGGCCGGGGCCTACGCCGCCAAGGCGGGGGTCAGCCGCGGCGAGGACGGCCGGATCGACGTGATGCAGTCCATCGGCGGTGTCCGTGGCCTGGCCGAAAGCATCCTGCCCGGCCTGGTGTTCCTCGTGGCGTTCACCGTTTTCGGCCAGTTGGGGCCGGCCTTGATCGGTTCGGTGGCGGTGGCGGCGGTCTTTACCCTCGTCCGGCTGATCCAGCGAGGCTCCGCGGCACAGGCCTTCTCCGGGCTGGTCGGCGTGGCTATCTGTGCCTTCGTGGCCAACAGTACGGGCCAGCCCAAGGACTACTTCCTCTGGGGATTCTTTACCAATGCCGCCTACATCGCAGCGATGGCTGTCTCGGTCTTCATCAAATGGCCGCTGGCGGGCCTGCTCTTCGGTTTCGTCCGCGGTGAAGGACTGGACTGGCGCCGGGACCGCCGCCGGCTCCGCCGCTACAACGCGGCCACCTGGATCCTGGTCGCGGTGATGGCGCTGCGGCTGGTGGTGCAGGTGCCGCTGTACCTGGCTGACAATGTGGTGGCCCTGGGCACCACCCGCCTGGTCATGGGCCTGCCGCTGTACGCGCTGGCGCTGTGGTTCGCCTGGCTGGTCTCACGCCCCGCCGGCGCCGGCACCGGCGGTACCGTCGGCGGCGGAGCCGGCAGCGGTCCCGGACCCCGGAACGAGGACTAGGCGCAGTTCGTCCTCGGCCGGGATGGTGGTGATGAAGAACAGCTCGTCCCGGGCCTCGATGACATCGTCGGGGCCGGGGGTGATCGGGACGTCGTCGCGCAGGATCGCCACCACCGTGCTGTCGTGCGGCCAGTCGATCGAGCTGAGCATGCGGCCGATCAGCGGCGAGTCCTGCGGCACCGTGAATTCGACCAGCGAGGCGACTCCGGTCTGCAGCGTGAGCAGGCGCACCAGGTCCCCGATTTCCACCGCCTCTTCCACCAGCGCCGTCATCAACCGCGGGGTGTTCACCGCCACGTCCACGCCCCATGAATCGTCGAACATCCAGTCGTTCTTCGGGTTGTTCACCCGGCCCACCGTCCGGCCCACGCCGAATTCGCTTTTGGCCAGCAGCGAGACCACCAAGTTGACCTTGTCGTCTCCGGTGGCGGAGACGACAACGTCGGCCTCCTCCAGTTTGGCGTCGCGCAGCGTGGTAATTTCACACGCATCGCCGATCAGCCAGCGCGCACCCTTGAGCCCGCTGCGGCCGATCACCTCGGGCTTTTCGTCGATCAGCAGGATGTCGTGGTTGTTGGACAGCAGTTCGCGGGCGATCGAGGATCCGACGCTGCCCGCACCGGCAATGACGACTTTCATTCCGACTCCTTTACTGGCGGCTTGGCCAGCACGCGGCTGATCTCGGCGGTGCTGTCCACGGCCATCATGGCGTGCACGATGTCGCCCTGCTGGTAGCGCGTGTCCTCGGCCGGCAGCATTCCCTCGCCGAAGCGCGTCAGGTACGCCACCCGTACCCCGGTGGCGGCCTCGAGATCGGCGAAATTGTGTCCCACCCAGCCTTCGTGCAGTGAAAGCTCGCCCAGGATCAGGCGTCCGGACGCCTCCCGGTAGTCCCCGTTGATGCTTTGTTCGGGCAGGATCCGGCGCAGCACCTGGTCCGCGCTCCAGCGCACGGCGGCCACCGTCGGGATGCCCAGGCGCTGGTAGATCTCGGCCCGGCCGGGATCGTAGATCCGTGCCACGACATGCGGGACATGGAACGTTTCGCGGGCCACCCGGGTGGCCAGGATGTTGGAGTTGTCGCCGCTGGAGACCGCAGCGAAGGCATAGGCATGCTCGATGTCGGCGTACCGGAGCGTGTCCCGGTCGAAGCCGACGCCGGTGACCTTGCGCCCGGAAAAGTCGCGGCGCAGCCGGCGGAAGGCCCGGTCATCCTGGTCGATCACGGCCACGCTGTGGCCGGACTCGTCGAGTGTATGGGCCAGCGTGACGCCCACGCGCCCGCATCCCATGATCACGAAGTGCGCCATTGAAGCGACCGTTCCTCCATCCGCGGCTGTAGCAATCACCTTTACAACTGCAACAATATCCCCCCTGATCGACTTGACGGATAGCGCCCTTTTCACCGGTGAAAAGGGCGCTATCCGTCAAGTCGATGGGAGGAGGCTAGACTCGGTTCCTGATGGACCCGATGGATACGAATGCGCGCGCGGCGGACCGGCCAGGCGCCGGCGCGGGGGAGTGCGCCACGTGCTGACCTTCCTTGACGCGCTCAAGCGGCTGCTGGTGGGCAGGCCGTTCCGCAGCGAACGGCTGAAGCCGCAGTCGCTGCCCAAACGCGAGGCATTTGGCCTGTTCTCGGCCAGCGCGCTGTCCTCGGTGGCCTATTCCCCGGACGAAATCCTGCTGACCCTGGCCCTGGCCGGGACTGCGGCGCTGGCGCTCTCGCCGTGGGTGGGGCTGGCCGTCATCGTCGTGCTGCTGGTGATCGTGGCATCGTACCGGCAGAGCGTGCACGCCTACCCCTCCGGCGGGGACTACCAGATCGCCAGCGAGAACCTGGGCAGCAAGGCCGGCATCGTCGTTGGCTCGGCCCTGATGCTGGACTACGTCCTGACCGTGGCCGTGTCGATGTCGTCGGCCGCGCACTACGTGGTTTCGGCGATTCCCGTGCTGCACGGCTGGCAGCCGGCGGTCGCCGCCGCCGGCGTCTGTGGCCTGGCGCTGATGAGCCTGCGCGGGGTGCGCCAGAGCGGCCGCGCCATCGCCGCGCCCACCTATATCTTTATGGCGGCCGTGCTGCTGATGTGCGCCGTCGGCTTCGTCCAGAGCATTACCGGCCGGCTGGGCCTGGCGCCCAGCGCAGGATTCGAGATCGTCCCCGAGCCGGGGCTGGACGCCGGGTTGGCAGGGCTGGCCGGCGCGCTGCTGGTGCTCAGGGCGTTTTCCACCGGCGCCGCGGCGCTCACCGGGGTGGAGACGCCCGCCAGCAACGTGCCGTCGTTCCAGGCGCCCCGGTCCCGGAACGCCGCGGCCACCCTGGTGGCGCTGGGCGTGGCCGCGTCGGTGATGACCATCTCCGTGATCTACCTGGCCCGGCTCACCCAGGTGCATGTGGTGCAGTCCCCGGCCGAGCAGCTGCGGCTGGACGGCGAACCGTTGCCGGCCGGCTACTTCCAGATGCCGGTGCTCAGCCAGCTGGCCGGCACGGTCTTCAACGTGGGCCATCCGCTCTTCTACCTGGTCATGGCCGCCACCGTACTGGTGCTGGCCCTGGCCGGCCACATGGCCTTCGGCTCCTTCCCGGCCCTGGCCTCGATCCTGGCCATCGACGGCTTCCTGCCCCGGCAGCTGCGCACCCGCGGGGACCGGCTTGGCTACAGCAACGGCGTGCTGACCCTGGCCGGTGCCGCGCTGGTGCTGGTGCTGCTCTTTGGCGCCGACGTCACCCGGCTGATCCAGCTGTACGTGGTGGGTGTCTTCGTCTCCTTTACGGTCAGCCAGCTGGGCATGATCCGGCACTGGACCCGCCAAATGCGTGCCACCCCGCACCGCCGGGTGCGCTACCAGATGGGCCGGTCGCGGCTGATGAACCTGATCGGCTTCGTACTCACCGCCACCGTGCTGGTCGTGGTGCTGGCGAGCAAGTTCATCTTCGGCGCCTGGCTGGTGGTGCTCGGGATCACCGTGCTGTCCCTGGTCATGTACAGCATCAACCGCCACTATGAGCGGCTGGGCCGGGAGCTGGCGGTGGACCCGGCCCACCCGGCCACCGCGCTGCCGTCCCGGGTCCACGCCGTCATCCTGGTCTCGCACGTACGCAAGCCGGTGCTGCGGGCGCTGGCCTTCGCACGCGCCTCGCGGCCGTCCCGGCTGGACGCCGTGGTGGTGGACATCGATCCGGCCGAAACGGCGGCCACCCTGGCGGACTGGGAACGGCTGAAGATTCCGGTGCCGATCACCGTGCTGGCCTCGCCGTATCGGGAAACCACCACGCCCATCCTTGACTACATCAAGAACATCCGGCGGGACTCGCCCCGCGACCTCGTAGTGGTCTACATCCCCGAATACGTGGTGGGCCGCTGGTGGGAGCAGCTGGTGCACAACCAGACAGCGCTGCGGATCAAGACGCGGCTGCACTTCGAACCGGGTGTCATGGTCGCCAGCGTGCCGTGGCAGCTGGCCTCTTCCGACGCCGTCAGCAGATACCAGGAGCTTGGCTGAATGGCAGAACCGACAACCCCCGCCGATACCACCGGGCAGGTGCTCGAGCTGAACATCGGCAATCCCGCGCACGGCGGACACTTCGTGGCCCGGCATGAGGGCCGGGTGGTCTTTGTCCGCCATGCCCTGCCGGGCGAGCGCGTGCTGGCCCGGGTCACCGACGGCGGCACCGACGCCGGCTTCTGGCGTGCGGACACCGTCCAGGTGCTGGAGCCTTCGGAGCACCGGGTGGCGCATCCGTGGCAGCCGGCGGACGCGCTGCTGGCTGCCGGCGCCGGCGGCGTACCGGTGGGTGGTGCGGAATTCGGGCACATAGCGCTGGCCGAGCAGCGCCGGCTCAAGGCCGCCGTCTTCGCCGAGCAGCTGCAGCGGCTGGCCCGCATCGACCGCGATGTCGAGGTGGAGCCGGCCGGCGAGGAGCACGACGGCGGCCTGGGTTGGCGCACCCGGACGGCCTTCGCCGTGGACGCCTCCGGACGGCTGGCGATGCACGCGCACCGTTCCGAGGAACTCATCCCGGTGCAGCAGATGCCGCTGGCCGTCGATGCCATCAATGCGTTGGCCCTCTGGGACGTTGACCTGGCCGGGGTGGCCCGGGTGGAAGTGGCCGCCCCGGCCAACGGTTCGGTTCCGCTGGTGCTGCTGATCCCCGAGACCGGCACCAGCCCGGGCCGGCTGGCCGAGGTGGCCGCGGCGGTCGCAGCCGGCGCGGACCGGCCGGTCTCGGTGGCGGTCTGGGAGCCGGAGCAGCAGCAGCTGACCAGGCTGCGCGGACGCAGCTGGGTGCTGGAGAGCTGCGGCAAGCATGAGTTCCGGGTCACCGGGGACGGGTTCTGGCAGATCCACCGCCAGGCGCCGCAAATCCTCACCGGTGCCGTGCTCGACGGCGTGCGACCGCAGCCGGGCGAGCGGGTGGCGGACCTGTACGCCGGAGCCGGCCTGTTCACCGCACCGCTGGCCGCGGCCGTGGGCGGATCCGGCCGCGTGCTGTCCGTGGAAGGGGCCGCCGGCACCAGCCGGGATGCGCGCAAGAACCTGCACGCCGTCCCGCAGGTGGAGATTGTCCAAGGCAGGGTGGACCGCGTGCTCCGCTCGCAGTATCCGCCGCGGCGGGGCCGGTCCGGCCGGCAGCCCGCCGGCCGGCTCGATGCGGTGGTGCTGGACCCGCCGCGGGCCGGGGCCGGCCGGACGGTGGTCCGCCAGCTGGACGAGCTGCGCCCGCGGGTGGTCGGCTACGTCGCGTGCGACCCGGCGTCGTTCGCCCGGGACCTGGGCTATTTCCTGTCGCTGGGCTGGGAGCTGGACACGCTGCGCGTTTTCGACCTGTACCCGCACACACACCACATGGAATCGTTCGCCAGCCTCCGGCCGCCGGCTCCCGTCGGTCGGTAGGATGGGTTGGAGTTGTTCCGGGCGCGTCCGCTGCGCGTAGACCGGTTTTTGGCCTGGCCGGATAGCGCCGGCGCAGGCTGGCTGCAAAGTATGCGATGTGAAGCTGCGGACCCTGTCTGGCCGGCCGTCATAGTTAGGAAAGCCTAACTAGCGGGTGGATTAGGCCCGGACAAAGATAAAGTGTGGCGAGAGGAGTCCTATTATGAGTAATGTGGACAGCTTCGGTTCCAAAGGCGTCTTGAACGTCGGCGGCACCGAGTACGAAATTTTCCGGCTGAATTCCGTTGAAGGCGCACAGAGCCTTCCGTTCAGCCTCAAGGTCCTGCTGGAGAACCTGCTGCGGACCGAAGACGGTGCGAACATCACCGCGGACCACGTCCGCGCCCTGGCCGGCTGGGATCCGAATGCCCAGCCTTCGACCGAAATCCAGTTCACCCCGGCCCGCGTGATCATGCAGGACTTCACCGGTGTTCCCTGCGTGGTGGACCTGGCGACCATGCGCGAAGCGGTCAAGGACCTTGGCGGCGACCCGAAGCGCGTCAACCCGCTGGCGCCGGCCGAGATGGTCATTGACCACTCGGTGCAGATCGACGTCTTCGGCAACGCCGGGGCGCTCGAGCGCAACATGGAGATCGAGTACCAGCGCAACGGGGAGCGGTACCAGTTCCTGCGCTGGGGCCAGACCGCGTTCGACGACTTCAAGGTGGTCCCCCCGGGAACCGGCATCGTGCACCAGGTCAACATCGAGTACCTGGCGCGCACCATCATGACCCGCGAGATCGAGGGCAAGCTGCGTGCCTACCCGGATACCTGCGTGGGTACCGACTCGCACACCACCATGGTCAACGGCCTGGGCGTGCTCGGCTGGGGCGTGGGCGGCATCGAGGCCGAGGCCGCCATGCTGGGCCAGCCGGTGTCCATGCTGATCCCGCGCGTGGTCGGCTTCAAGCTCACCGGTTCCATCCCCGCCGGCGCGACCGCCACCGACGTGGTGCTGACCATCACCGAGATGCTGCGCAAGCACGGCGTGGTGGGCAAGTTCGTGGAATTCTACGGCGAGGGCGTGGCCCAGGTACCGCTGGCCAACCGCGCCACCATCGGCAACATGAGCCCGGAGTTCGGCTCCACCGCCGCGATGTTCCCGATCGACGACGTGACCCTGGAGTACCTGCGCCTGACCGGCCGCTCCGAGGAGAACGTCGCCCTGGTCGAGGCCTACACCAAGGAACAGGGTCTCTGGCACGATCCCTCGCGTGAACTGAAGTTCTCCGAGTACCTGGAGCTGGACCTGTCCACCGTGGTCCCCTCGATCGCCGGCCCGAAGCGTCCGCAGGACCGGATCGAGCTGACCCACGCCAAGGATCAGTTCCGCAAGGACCTGGGCAACTACGTCACGGCCGCCAACGAGGATGCGCTGGACGAGGCCTTGGAGGAGTCCTTCCCGGCTTCCGATTCCCCGGCCATGACGTCCACCGTCCGCCACTCGGCCGCCGCCAACTCGAATGGCCGCCAGAGCAAGCCGGTGCCGGTGAAGACGGCCGACGGCCGGGAGTTCGTGCTGGACCACGGCGCGGTTTCGATCGCGTCCATCACCTCCTGCACCAACACCTCCAACCCCTCGGTGATGCTGGCCGCCGCGCTGCTGGCCCGCAACGCCGTGGACAAGGGCCTGACCTCCAAGCCGTGGGTCAAGACCTCGGTGGCGCCGGGCTCGAAGGTGGTCACGGACTACTACGAGAAGTCCGGCCTGACCCCGTACCTGGAGAAGCTCGGCTTCTACATCGTCGGCTACGGCTGCGCCACCTGCATCGGCAACTCCGGCCCGCTCGAGACCGAGATCTCGGAGGCCGTCCAGGCCAACGACCTCTCCGTCACCGCGGTGCTCTCCGGTAACCGCAACTTCGAGGGCCGGATCAATCCGGACGTGAAGATGAACTACCTGGCCTCCCCGCCGCTGGTCATCGCCTATGCCCTGGCCGGCTCGATGGACTTCGACTTCGAGAAGGACGCGCTGGGCCAGGACTCCGAGGGCAACGATGTGTTCCTGCGCGACATCTGGCCGAACCCGGTCGAGGTCCAGCAGGTCATCGATTCGTCCATCGACGAGGAAATGTTCGCCAAGGGCTACGAGGGCGTCTTCGACGGCGACGACCGCTGGAAGTCGCTCAATACCCCCGAGGGTGACACCTTCGCCTGGGATTCGCAGTCCACCTACGTGCGCAAGCCGCCGTACTTCGAGGGCATGAAGGCCCAGCCCGAGCCGGTTGCCGACATCACCGGTGCCCGTGTGCTGGCCAAGCTGGGCGATTCGGTCACCACCGACCACATCAGCCCGGCCGGTTCCTTCAAGTCCGACACCCCGGCGGGCCGCTACCTGCTGGAGCACGGCGTGGAGCGCAAGGACTTCAACTCCTACGGCTCGCGCCGCGGCAACCACGAGGTGATGATCCGCGGCACGTTCGCGAATATCCGAATCAAGAACCAGCTGCTGGACGGCGTGGAGGGCGGCTTCACCCGCGACTTCACCCAGACCGGCGGCCCGCAGGCGTACATCTACGACGCGGCGATGAACTACCAGGCCGCCGGCACCCCGCTGGTGGTGCTGGCCGGCAAGGAGTACGGTTCGGGGTCCTCGCGCGACTGGGCCGCCAAGGGCACCGCGCTGCTGGGTGTCAAGGCCGTCGTTGCCGAGAGCTTCGAGCGGATCCACCGCTCGAACCTGATCGGCATGGGCGTGCTGCCGCTGCAGTTCCCGGCCGGGCAGAACGCCAATTCGCTGGGCCTGACCGGCGAGGAGACCTTCTCCGTCGAGGGTGTGACCGAACTCAACAACGGCACCACGCCGAAGACGCTGAAGGTCACCGCCACCGCCGGGGACGGCTCCACCACGAGCTTCGACGCCGTGGTGCGCATCGACACCCCGGGCGAGGCCGACTACTACCGCAACGGAGGCATCCTGCAGTACGTGCTGCGGCAGATCTCCGGTAAGTAACCGGTAGCCAATAAGCGGCCACCGTTGCCCCGCAGGGGCACCCCGAAGGCCCCCGGACTCCGCCGCACGGCGGGCCGGGGGCCTTCGGCGCGCTATGGTTAAGTGTTTGGCCCGGCGTGTGCAGGCGAACATGGGCGGCGGGCCGTCCCGGGGGGCAAGATGCAACAGACGTTAGGAAGGCTTCCATGGGTCTACTCGAGACAATCCACAGTCCGCAGGACCTCAGCAAGCTCAGCAGCCATCAGCTGGCCGCCCTTGCGGCGGAGATCCGCCGGTTCCTGATCACCAAGGTGTCCCGGACCGGCGGCCACCTCGGTCCGAACCTGGGCGTGGTGGAGCTGACTCTGGGCATCCACCGGGTGTTCGATTCGCCGCGCGACAGCATTGTCTTCGATACCGGCCACCAGGCCTATGTGCACAAGCTGGTCACCGGACGGCAGGATTTCGACACCCTGCGCCAGCAGGGCGGCCTGGCCGGCTACCCGGACCGCTCCGAGTCCGTGCACGACATCGTCGAAAGCTCGCACGCCTCCTCCTCGCTGTCCTGGGCGGACGGCATCTCGCGCGCCCGCCAGCTGACCGGCGAGGGGGACCGGTACGTCGTCGCCGTCGTCGGCGACGGTGCGCTGACCGGCGGCATGGCCTGGGAAGCTGTGAACAACATCGCCGCGGACAAGAAGCGCCGCGTGGTGATCGTGGTCAACGACAACGGCCGTTCCTACGCCCCGACCATCGGCGGCCTGGCGGACCAACTGGCCGCGCTGCGCTCGACCATCGACAGGTTCCGCACCCACACGGCCTACGAGGACACGCTGGACTGGTGGAAGCGCAAGCTGCAGAACGGCGGGATCGTCGGCCAGTTCGCCTACAAGAGCCTGCACGCTGCCAAGAAGGGCATCAAGGACTGGTGGGCCCCGCAGGGACTCTTCGAGGACCTGGGCATGAAGTACATCGGCCCCATCGACGGCCATGACCAGCTGGCCATCGAGGACGCGCTGCGCCAGGCCAGGAACTACGGCGGGCCGGTGATCGTGCACGCCATGACCGAGAAGGGCCGCGGCTATGCCCCGGCGCGGGCCCACGAGGCGGACCAGTTCCACGCCGTCGGGGTGATCGATCCGGAAACCGGCGAACCGGTCGAAGCCGGCGGCGCCCAGTCCTGGACCTCGGTGTTCGCCAGCGAGATCGCCGACATCGCCGACGAGCGCGAGGACATCGTGGGCATCACCGGCGCCATGCTCATCCCGGTGGGCCTGCACAAGTTCGCCGCCAAGCATCCGGACCGGGTATTCGACGTCGGCATCGCCGAACAGCACGCGCTGGCCAGCGCCGCCGGCATGGCCTTCGGCGGCCTGCACCCGGTAGTGGCGCTGTACGCGACCTTCCTGAACCGCGCGCTGGACCAGCTGCTGATGGACGTGGCGCTGCACAAGGCCGGCGTCACCGTGGTGCTGGACCGCGCCGGGGTGACCGGCCCGGACGGGCCCAGCCACCACGGCATGTGGGACCTGTCCATGCTGCAGATCATCCCCGGCCTGCACCTGGCCGCACCGCGGGATGCCACCCGGCTGCGCGAGGAGCTGCGCGAGGCCGTGGCCATCGACGACGCCCCCAGCGTGGTGCGTTTCTCCAAAGGCTCGGTGGGCCGGGAAATCCAGGCCGTCGAGCGGCTGCACGACGGCGTGGACGTGCTGGCGCGGCGCCCGTCCGGAGCGGACTCGGACGCCGGTGACAATGATGTGCTGATCGTCAGCGTGGGTGCGATGAGCGAGCTGGCGCTGGATGTCTCCGGCCGGCTCGGCGCGCAGGGGATCACCTCCACCGTGGTGGATCCGCGCTGGGTCCTGCCGGTGCCGCGGTCGATCATTGCCCTGGCTGCCCGGCACCGGATCGTGATCGTGATCGAGGACGGCGTGCGGGCCGGCGGCGTCGGTTCGCGGATCCGGCAGGAAATGCGCGCCGCCGGCGTGGACACGGCCCTGAACGAGGTGGGTCTGCCGGTCGAGTTCCTGGCCCACGGCACGCGCGCCGAGGTATTCGAACGTGTGGGCCTGACCGCACAGCAGGTGACGCACGACGTCGTCGCCCAGGTTCTGGGCACCAAGGTGCCTTTCGCCCGGCCCCTGCCGGGCCAGGACCTGCCCACCGGCCAGTTGCCGAAGATCCAGTGAACGACTTCCTGCGCGTGTACCGGCGCGGCGAAGACGGTACCTTGACCTTCCGCGAGGCCTGGTATGACGCGGCCGACGGGCAGTTCGTGGTCAACCACGGCACCGTGGGGCACCGGAGCACCACCCAGGAGACCGGCGGTTTCGGCCCCGAGGAGGCGCCCGGGCTGCTGGCCGCCTTCGCCGAACAGTGCGCCGCCGACGGCTATGTGGAACTGGAACCGGGGGAGCAGTCCTGGGTGGTGGCCCAGTACACGCTCAAGAGTGCGGACGGGACGGACCGGGACCGCTACCTGGAGGGTAAAGCCAAGGAGGTGCTCGCCGAGCACCTGGCCTGGCGCGGGCTGGGCACCGTGGAGCGCTCCGAATTCGTCCCGCACCGGCTGAACATCTACCTGCTGTCGCCGGACCCGGTGAAAGCCGTGGGTGCCGTCAAAACCTGCCTGCGCGAGGCGAAGCTGGACTTCACCAAGCTCAGCATCGGGGTGGCGCCCTACGCGGAGCTGTCCGCCATCCGGCAGAAGCATCCGATGCCGGCCAAGGGCACGTTCAGCCTGGACTAACGGGATCCCGCAGCACGCAACTCCCGCCGGCGCTATGCCGGCTGTGCCAAGTCAAGGCCTGCCGCAAGGGCTGCCTCGCGGTAGGCGGCGGCCAGTGTGGCCACATTGTGGTGGGCATTGAGGCCGCTCGGATTCGGCACCGCCCAGAGTTCGGCTCCGGCGATCCGCTCCGGCTGGCGGCCCAGCTGCGCCGACGGCCGTCCGAACGCCACTCGGTAGGCGCTGATGCCCGCCACTGCCACTGCCTGCGGCGCGAGCGCCTCGACTTTTCCGGCCAGTTTCCGGCCACCGGCCTTGAGCTCCTCCCGGGTCAGCTCGTCGGCCCGTGCCGTGGCCCGCGGGACAATGTTGGTGATGCCGACGCCGCGCGAGACCAGGTGCCTGCGGTCCTGCTCGGCCATGCCGTCCGCCGCGCGAATCACATGGTCGGTGATGCCGGCGGCGGCCAGCGCCGGATAGAAGCGGTTGCCCGGCCGGGCGAAATGCGAGCCGGTGGCGGCGGACCACAGGCCGGGATTGATGCCGACGAACAGCAGGCGCAGGCCCGGACCCAGGAGATCGGGGACGAGCGCATCCTGGAACGCGAGCAGTTCGGTGCGGGTGAAGGCCACGCCACCACTCTGCCACACGCGAAGCCTCCCGCAGACGCGCTGCAAGAAGGCCGAGGCCCGGCACCCCTGAGGGGCGCCGGGCCTCGGCGGTTGCTCCGCCCGGGCGGGGTCGGAGGGATCAGTCGGTTCCGGCGTCGAACGCTGCGCGGTCCAGCGCTTCGTCCGCGGCGCGGCTGGCCGCGTCCTGCCCGACGGTATCCGCGATCTGGTTGGCACCGCCGGCTTCCAACGCACCCACCAGTTCGGCGGTCGGACCACCCACCAGGCCCTGGGCGGCGTACTGTTCCAGCCTGGACCGGGAATCGGCGATGTCCAGGTTGCGCATGGTCAGCTGGCCGATGCGGTCCAGCGGGCCGAAGGCGGCGTCGCCTACGCGTTCCATGGACAGCTTGTCCGGGTGGTAGCTCAGCCCCGGCCCGGTGGTGTCCAGGATGGTGTAGTCCTCGCCGCGGCGCAGGCGCAGGGTGACCTCGCCGGTTACGGCCGAGCCCACCCACTTCTGCAGCGACTCGCGCAGCATCAGGGACTGCGGGTCCAGCCAGCGGCCTTCGTACATCAGGCGGCCCAGCCGGCGGCCTTCGGCGTGGTAGTTGGCCACGGTGTCTTCGTTGTGGATGGCGTTCAGCAGCCGCTCATAGGCAATGTGCAGCAGAGCCATGCCGGGCGCTTCGTAGATGCCGCGGGACTTGGCCTCGATGATGCGGTTCTCGATCTGGTCGGACATGCCCAGGCCGTGCCGGCCGCCGATGGCGTTGGCTTCCTGGACCAGGGCGACGGCGTCGGGGAACTCGGTGCCATTGATCGCCACCGGCCGGCCCGCCTCGAAGCGGATGGTCACATCCTCGGTGCGGATCTCCACGTCGTCGCGCCAGAACGCCACGCCCATGATCGGCTCGACCGTCTCCAGGCTGGTGTCCAGGTGTTCGAGGGTCTTGGCCTCGTGCGTAGCACCCCAGATGTTGGCGTCGGTGCTGTAGGCCTTTTCGGCGGAGTCGCGGTAGGGGAAGTTGTGCGCGGTGAGCCATTCGGACATCTCCTTGCGCCCACCCAGTTCGGTGACGAAGTGCGGGTCCAGCCACGGCTTGTAGATGCGCAGCCGCGGGTGGGCCAGCAGCCCGTAGCGGTAGAAGCGCTCGATGTCGTTGCCCTTGTAGGTGGAGCCGTCACCCCAGATGTCCACGCCGTCCTCGCGCATGGCCCGCACCAGCAGGGTGCCGGTCACCGCGCGGCCCAGCGGGGTGGTGTTGAAGTAGGCGCGGCCGGCGCTGCGGATGTGGAACGCACCGCAGGCCAGCGCGGCCAGGCCTTCCTCCACCAGCGCGGGCTTGCAGTCCACCAGACGGGCGATCTCGGCGCCGTACTCGGCGGCCCGCCCCGGGACCGCGTCGATGTCCGGTTCGTCGTACTGGCCGAGGTCGGCAGTGTAGGTGCAGGGGACGGCGCCGCCGTCGCGCATCCACGCGACCGCGACGGAGGTATCAAGTCCACCGGAGAAGGCGATGCCGACGCGCTCGCCGGCGGGAAGGGAAGTCAGAACTTTGGCCATGCTAAGGATGGTATGCGCTGTGGGCGGGTTTGTCCGAAGCGGCCGCGGCCGCAGGCTCCATGACGTGACGGATGTCATGCCCGTACGGCGTCCGGCAGCCGCGGGGTAGGATGCGTGCCATGGACTACCGCCGCCTCGGAACCTCCGGCCTGACCGTCTCCGCTGTCGGCCTGGGCTGCAACAACCTCGGCCGCCCCGGAACCGCCACCGAGACGCAGGAAGGCACCGACGCCGTCGTGCACGCCGCGGTCGACGCCGGGATTACGCTTTTCGACGTCGCGGACACCTACGGCCGGGAGCCGGGCCTGAGCGAGCAGTTCCTCGGCAAGGCGCTGGGGAGCCGGCGCGGGGACGTGGTGGTGGCGACCAAGTTCGGCATGGATATGCGCGGGGCCAACGGCCGCGACTTCGGCGCCCGCGGTTCCCGGCGCTACATCATCAAGGCGGTCGAAGCCTCGCTGCGCCGGCTGGGCACGGACTGGATCGACCTTTACCAGTTCCACACACCCGACCCACTGACCCCGATCGACGAAACCCTCTCCGCGCTGGATGACCTCGTCCGTGCCGGCAAGGTGCGCTACATCGGCCATTCCAATCGGGCCGGCTGGCAGATCGCCGAGGCCGAGTTCGCCGCCCGGATCGGCGGCTACACCCCCTTCATCTCCAGCCAGAGCCACTACAACCTGCTGGACCGCCGCGCCGAACTGGAGGTCATCCCGGCCGCCGAGGCGTACGGGCTCGGCGTGCTGCCGTACTTCCCGCTGGCCAACGGGCTGCTCACCGGCAAGTACAAGGCAGGCCAGACGCCCGAGGGCAGCCGGCTGACGCATTCGCGCACCAACCTGCTCACCGAGGCGGACTGGGTCCAGCTCGGGCAGTTCTCCCGCTTTGCCGAAAAGCGCCGGCTCACCGAGGTCCAGGTGGCCTTTTCCTGGCTTGCGGCCCAGCCCGCCGTCGGTTCGGTGATCGCCGGGGCCACCCGGGTGGAGCAGGTGAAGCAGAACGCCGAGGCGGTCTCCTGGGTGCCCGGCGAGGCGGACCTGGCCGAACTGGACGAACTCTTCCCGCGCGAGCCCAAGGTCGCCCTGTTCTAGCCGTGGCCGAGCGCATCCTGTTCGACAACGACACCGGCATCGACGACGCGCTGGCCCTGGTCTACCTGCTCAGCCAGGACCAGGTGGACCTGGTGTCCATCGCCAGCACTCCCGGGAACGTGTCCGCCGAACAGGTGGCGCGCAACAACCTGGCCCTGCTGCAGCTGTGCGGCCGGCCCAGGGTGCCGGTGGCCATCGGCGCCGACGGGCCGCTGGAAATACCCTTGGTCACCACGCCGGAGACCCATGGGCCGCAGGGCCTGGGCTACGCAGAGCTGCCGGCCCCGGGACAGGCGCCGCAGACCGGCGCCGTCGACCGCTGGGTCGAGGCCGCCCGGCGGAACCCGGGCGAGCTGACCGCCCTGATCACCGCCCCGCTGACCAACTTCGCGCTCGCCCTGCGCCAGGAGCCGCGCCTGCCGGAACTGCTCAAGCGGACCGTGATCATGGGCGGCAGCTATTTTTACCAGGGCAACACCACCCCCACGGCCGAGTGGAACACGCACGTGGACCCGCATGCGGCCGCCGAGGTGTTCGCCGCCTTCGAGGGCCAGCCTGAGGAGCGGCTGCCGATCGTGTGCGCGCTGGAGATGACCGAGCGGATCGAGCTGCAGCCCGGCCACGTGGAGCGGCTGGCCCGCGAGGCCGGCTGCGCGGAGCCGGAGCTGGTATGGCCCGAAGATCCGGAGGGCACGCGCAGCACGGCGTCGGTGCCGCTGGTCCGGGCTCTGTCCGATGCCCTGCGCTTCTACTTCGAGTTCCACCGGCGCTACGACCAGGGCTACATCGCCCACGTCCACGACGTCTTCGCCGCGGCCGTCGCCGCCGGGACCGTGGACTACCGGACCCGGACCGCCACCGTGCACGTGGAAACCCGGCCGGGACCGCTGGTCGGCACCACGGTCGCGGACTACCGCGGGCTCTGGGGCCGGAAGCCGAATGCGAAGATCGTGTGCTGGAACGATCCGCCGGCGGTGTTCGACGAGATGGTCGGCTCCATCGCCGCGCTGGCCCGACGGCAGGCCTGAGCTCCGCCCAATTTTCCCGGCGGAGTAGTCGGGCAGGCCGGTTCGGTAAACTGGTTCTTCGGGTCGAGGTGACATAGGCCTAGCCAAAGCTTCCCTGATTTCGAGGAATTCCTGTGTCCACTTCGCTGACCCTGCCCGCCACCGGCGGCGCCACCCCGCTGCGGGCGCGCCTGCTGCCGCTGCTCGGCGCCGCCCTGATCGCCGCCACCTACCTGATGCTGGTGCTGCTCCAACCCACCGAGGCCGCGGCCGGGCTGGCCAGCTGGCCGGCCGTCACCGCCTTCGCCGGCTACCTTGCCGGCGCGGTGCTGCTGCTGGCCGGCGTCCTGCCGCAGCTGCCCACCACCGTCGTGGCGCTCATCCCGGTGGGCCTGGTGCTGAACATCGTGCTCGGCCAGTTCGTCGGCAGCACGCTGGTGCCGCTGTACCTGGACTCGATCGGCACGGTGCTGGTCGGTTTCCTGGCCGGCCGCTCCGCCGGTGCCGCCACCGGCGTGCTCGGCTCGCTGGTCTGGTCCCTGTTCAACCCTACGGTGCTGCCCTTCGCCGCCGGCGCCGCGGTGATCGGCCTGCTGGCCGGCAGCGCCGCGCGGCTCGGTGCGCTGCGGCCCTACGTCGCCGTCGTCGCCGGGATCATCACCGGCATTGTGGCCGGCGTGGTCTCCGCCCCGGTGGCGGCCTTCGTCTACGGCGGGACCTCAGGCGCCGCGACCGGAGCCATCGTGGCCATGTTCCGGGCCATGGGGGACTCGCTGCTGGCCTCGGTGACCAAGCAGGCGCTGATCTCGGACCCGGCCGACAAGGCCGTGGCTTTCCTGGTGGCATCGCTGTTGGTGCTGGCCCTGCCGCGCCGGATCCGCCTGCAGTTCCCACTGCCGGCCCGGGCCGCCGCCCGGCGCGCCAAGGCCTGACCCAGGCACACCCATGACGGCACTGCACCCCTTCACCGGGCTGGCCCTGGCGGCATCCACCGTGGCGGTCACCCTCGCGGCCAACCGCTGGTGGCTGAGCCTGGCCGTGGCGGCCGCCGCGCTGGCAGCGGCGGCGCTGGCCGGGACGGCCCGGCGGCTGGCCGCGCTCGCGGCAGCGGTACTGGCGCCGTTGTGGCTGTCCCAGCTGATGGTCCACGCCCTGTTCGACCGGGCCGGCAGCCGGGAGCTCTTCGCCGCCGGTCCGGTCCGGCTCACCGCCGAAGGGCTGGCCGCGGCCGGCGGCCTGGGCCTGCGCACGGCAGCCTTCGTGCTGGTGGTGCTGCTGTATTCGCTCACCGTGGACCGCGCCGCCCTGATCCGTGCCCTGGACGCTGCCGGGGTCCCCGCCCAGTTCGGCTACATCGTCGCCGCCACCCTGGCCCTGGTGCCCGCCACCGCGGACCGGCTCCGGGCGATCGGCCAGGCCCAGGCCATCCGCGGGACCGGCGGCAGGGGAGCGGCCGCCCGCTTGCGCTCGGCCCGGCTCCGGGCCGTCCCGCTGGTGCTGGCCAGCATCCAGGACGCCGCCGAGCGGTCCGTGCACCTGCAACTGCGCGGTTTCCCCGGCGGCCGGAACCGGACGCAGTACCGCAGCGTGGCCTTCCCCCGCAGTGAACGGGTCCTGTGTGTGTTGGTGCTGAGCGCCGCGGCAGCCGCCGTGGTGTTCCTGGCCCTGCCATGGGGCGCCTGATGGAACTGCGGATCAACAGCTACCGCTATCCGGACGCCGCCCGGCTGGCGCTGTCCGGTCTGCGGCTGTCCGTGCCGCCGGGCTCGCTGACCGTGGTCGCCGGCGGTGCGGGCAGCGGCAAGAGCACCCTGGCCGGCATCATGGCAGGTTACCTGCCGGGCAGGACCGGAGGCCGGCTGGACGGGAGCATCCGGCTGGCGGGCCAGAGCGTGGAGTACGACGGCGGCGGCGAACCTCCCGTTGTCGACCTGCGGCAGTGGACGCGGCACGTGGCGTACGTGCCGCAGGACGCACGCAGCTACCTGTCCATGATCCGCTCCACCGTGGCGGAGGAACTGGCCTTCGGTCTCGAGAACGCCGGCGTGCCGCAGCCGCAGATGGAGGCCCGGATAGCCGACGCCGCCGCCCGGCTGCAGCTGGGCAGCCTGCTGCAGCGCGATCCGGCCCGGCTCTCCGGCGGGCAGGAGCGGCTGGTGGCGATCGCCGCCGCGGCCGTGTGCGGCGCGGGCGTGCTGGTACTGGACGAACCCCTCGCCGGGCTGGACGCCGCGGCCGCAGCACGCGTCGCCGGCACCATCGGCAGGCTGCGCGCGGCCGGCACCGCCGTCGTCGTGCTCACCCATACCCTGGTGGACGCGCTGGCGGCCGACGCCGGCCAGGCGCTGCTGCTGCGGGACGGCGTGCCAGTGGCCGACGGTCCGGACGCCGTCCACAGGCACGCGGCCAAAGCCGGCGTCGTGGTTCCCGGCGCCGGCCCGGAGGCTGCCCTGCCGGCCCCGCGTGCCGCGGCCGCGCTCGAATACCGCGGCGTCCGGTACAGCTATCCGGAACCCGCCCGCCGGCCCCGCCGAAGGCTGCGTGGCCGCCGGGATGCGGCACAGGACGGCGGCCAGCCGCTGCTGGCCGATGTCAGCTTCACCGTGGCAGCGGGCGAATGCGTCGCGCTCACCGGACCGAACGGGACCGGCAAGACCACGCTGCTCAAAATGGCCCTGGGCCTGATCCGCCCGGATGGCGGCATCGTCCGGGTCGCCGGGCTGGACGCCGCGGCCGCTGCCGTGGGCGAGCTGGCGTCCGTGGCCGGGCTGCTGTTCCAGAACCCGGCGGACCAACTGTTCGAACGCACCGTGCGGCGCGAGGTCTCCTTCGGCCCGCCGCGCTCGCGGCCGGCACCGGACGCCGTCGGCGAGGCGCTCGAGGCCTGCGGTCTGTCGGCCGTGGCAGACGTCCATCCGTACGAGCTGCCCGCATCGCAGCGGCGGCTGGTGGCGCTGGCCACCGTGCTGGCCCGCCGTCCCCGGGTGCTGGTGCTGGACGAACCCACGGTGTCGCTGGACGGGCACGGCCGCGCCCTGCTGGGCCGGATCCTTGCCGACGCCGTGGCTCGCGGGGCCGGGGTGCTGCTGTCCACGCACGACCTGGAGTTCGCCCGCAGCCACTGCCACCGGGCGGTGGCGCTCGGGGCCGGGGTGCCGGCCGCCGGATCCGGCGGCGGACGGTAAGGTCTGGCCGCACCGCGTGGTTACGGAGACATGCAGGTGCCGGGCCGGCTGATGGTCGGTGCGGCAAGCAAGCATACGGGATGGGCCAGCTGCCGATCCGGCTCTCTTCGGGCAGGCCGTGATGCTTCGGTCGAGCAGTCCGTTGCCAGTTCTTCTGGCTATCAGCTAGGGAGCGGCCAGGAGGCCTGTCGGCTTGCCCAGGACCAGCCTGGCGAGGATGCCAGCGTCACGGTGTCCGTCATGGCCGGGGCGAAGCCGGCTGTACAACTTTCCATGGTCGATTTCCGCATGGCCCGCTTCGGGTGCGCGGCTGCCGGACGGTGCGGGACGGCGGCGGCCGCGGGCAGCGGGACGTCAGCCGGCTGCGCCGGCCGCTACGGTTTTCGTTCCGGCCGAGAGGCTGCGGATCCAACGGCGGATCTTCGTTCCGCGGCCCTTCCACCAGTTGTCCTCGTCCTTGATCGTCAGCCAGTAGCGCAGGATGAAGTAGGCAATGATGGCGTTGAATGTGCCGGTGAACAGCCTTGCCCCTGCCATGTTGATCGCCGCAGCGAAGAGGTAGGCGGACGCCAGCGATAGTCCCAGAGCGTTGAGCATGGAGGCGGTCATGTAGGAGCGGCGGGTACCCCTGACCGACATCCGGTAAGTGACCAGGAGCGTGAAGTACACCAGGTATGACAGCACCATGGCCCAGGTGATGCCGGTCCAGAGCGGCGACTCCCTGAACTGGGCCCAGAACTCAAGCACCAGCGGGCTCCGAAACGTGCAGCTCCAGCTCGGCATGGATCCGGGCCACGTACCGGCCGTAGACGGCCATGTGGCGTTCGGCGGTCTCCAGCACATCGGAGAGGACTTGCCTGGACTGGTGCCAGCGGCGGGTTCCAGTGCTCTCTGCCATTGTCCAGCCCTCCGCTAGGTCGGTGCGGCAGCAGCCGCAGTGGGTCTTCATCCTAAGTATCGAGGTGCTGACCGAGGATGACCTTGGGAAGTGCTCGCCGTTGAAGGTGGGCTCGTCCCCGGGCCGATGCCGTGATGTTATGTCCAGGCCGACCAGGAAGTCTAGGTCACTATGCTGGAGGAGCCATCCGCGGACACCTCGCGTAAACGGCCCTGCTGCGGCCGCTGAAAGACGTTGGTATGTGGTCACGGCTGTGTGCTACCGACCGTGACGGTTGGCGGGTGCCGCGGCGAATCAAGGCCTGGCTTGGGCTGTACTTGGGCCGGAACTGACGCTTTCCATTGCTGCCGGTCCCAACGGATCCGGTCCAGCGAGCAGGGACCCGGTCCCTTTAGGGCGATCGCCAGCGATGCGGCCGAGAGGATCAGTACTTGAGAGAAGCCGTTTACCTCCACGAATAAGCCGGCGGGCAGGTGTACGAGTAACAACGCTCCGGTCATGTCGCAGACGAACAGCAGTGCCACGGGCCGGGTCAGCAGCCCGAGGAACAGTACGATGCCCCCAAGGAACTCCAGATAGGCGATCAGAGGTGCCATTAGCCCGGACAGGGGCACGCTGAGGTAGGTGAAGTAGCCGGTCACGCCGGGATCGATATTAGTGCTGATCTTCTGCCAGCCGTAGGCGACGAAGATGATGCCGGTGCCAACGCGCAGGACGGTGACTGCCGTGCGCCGCAGGGCGGCGTCGTTGCCCGTGTAGCTGAAGCCGGCTGGAGCGGACATAAGACTCTCCTCTGGACGAGGTTGCCTGGCGCCATCAATATTGACACATCCATCATCGGTAGCTGTCCTTGCAGAATCCTTGGGTGCGCAAGGGCATACCTCGTAGCAGCCGCGGTGACCCGGAGGCAGCGACTGCCGCAGCACGACGCCAGCGCCTTCGGTTCCGCAGCAGCGGATCCAAAGGCGCCGGCGCGCGTGCGGAGTACGCGGAGTGAGGGGCCTCAGGTCCGCGCGGGCGCGGCTTCCTGTTCCCCGGCCGGCTGGACGGCGTCGGCCGCGGGCCTGGTCTTCGGGATCAGTGCCACGGCGGCGGCGGCCAGGATGCCGACCAGCGCGAAGACCATGAAGTTCCATTCGAACGGCAGGTTGGCCGACCCGATCCAGCCGCCGATCAGCGGGCCGGAGATGGCACCGATGCGGGCGAAGCTCAGCGCCCAGCCGGTGGCGGTGGCACGGGCATTGGCCGGGTAGTAGTCCGCGATGTAGCCGGTGAGCACCAGCGACGTCGAAATGGAGCCGATGCCGGCGAAGGCTACGAACAGCAGGTTCACCAGCAGGTTGTTGGGGAACATCAGCAGCAGGATGCCGCCGGCGCCGAGCAGGTAGAACAGGACCAGGATCAGCTTCTGGCCGTAGCGGTCGGCCGCGCGGCCCAGCACCAGGCCGCCGATGGCCGAGGCGAGGCTGAAGACCAGCAGGAAGGTCAGCGAGGAGCCGAGATCGTAGCCGGCCTTGCGCATGATGGCCGGCAGCCAGGTGTTTAGTCCGTAGACCAGCACCATGCCGCAGAACAGCGAGATCCAGAAAAACACGGTGGAGCGCAGGAACCGGGGCGAGAACATGGCGGCCAGAACCTGCTTCCAGGAGGAAGAAGGTTCCTGGATCTGCTCCACCGGCGCCATGGCCTGCGCGTCGAAACCGCTGATGCCCAGGCGCGAGGCCAGCCGATCGGCTTCGCGGTAGCGCCGCTTGGCCACCAGGTATTCGAGGGATTCGGGCAGGATCAGCATGATCACCGGCAGCACCATCAGCGGCAGGGCGCCGGCGCCGATCACCCAGCGCCAGCCCAGCGCCGGCAGCAGTGCCATGGCCACCAGCGCCGAGGCGACGATGCCCAGCGAGTACCCGGAGTACATCAGGCCATAGTTGAACGAGCGCTTCTTCGGTGCCGAATACTCGATGGTCAGGGCCGCGGCCACCGGGATGACACCGCCCATGCCCAGCCCGCCGAGCAGGCGGAAGAGCCCGAAGAGCTCGGGGGTGGGAGCCAGCGCGGCACCGAGCTGGGTGAGGGTGAAGATCAGCATCGAGGCCAGCAGCATCTTCTTGCGGCCGACGAGGTCGCTGAGCGTGCCGATGAACAGCGCGCCGAAGAGCATGCCGATCAGGGCGTAGGCCCCCAGCCCGCCCAGCTGCAGCGGAGTCAGGTCCCAGGCTTTGTGTTCGGCCAGGGCCGGCAGGACCGCGCCGAGCACGCCGACGTCGTACCCTTCGGCGAGGATCGCGAGCCAGCAGGCGAACAGTACGGTAGAGGTGGTGCGGCGCGGAATGTTCCACTCCGGTGAGCTCGTGTGAGCCATCAAATTCCTTACTCGTGGGGAACAGGAGACTATTTGTGATCCGCGTCATATTATGTACAGGTATTGACGGCCGTTACAACTGATCGATAGAAATGATCCGGTCGACTTTCCCGGCACCCTTCTGCCGGCGGAACCCAACCCAGAGGACACCATGACAGAATCCCATGGCACCGCCCCAGCTGGCAGCGTTGCCCTCCTTGTCGGACAAACTCTCGCCGCGCTCGGCGCCGGCCATGCCTTCGGGGTGGTCGGCAGCGGCAATTTCGAGGTCACCAATGCCCTGCGCGCGGCCGGGGTGCCGTTCACCGCGGCGCGCCACGAGGGCGGTGCCGCGACCATGGCGGACGCCTATTCCCGGATGTCCGGCCGGCTGGGCATTGTCTCCGTGCACCAGGGCTGCGGGCTGACCAATGCCGCCACCGGGATCGGCGAGGCGGCCAAGAGCCGCACGCCGTTGCTGGTGCTGGCTGCCGAGACCGCCGGGGCCGCGGTCCGGTCCAACTTCGCCATGGACCAGCTGGGCCTGGCCCGCAGCGTCGGCGCGGTCGCCGAGCGGGTGCACTCGGCCGCCAGCGCCGTCGACGACGTCGTGCGCGCCTACCGCACCGCGGTCAACGAACGGCGCACGGTGGTGCTGAACCTGCCGCTGGACGTCCAGGCGGCCGCCGCCCCCGCCGCTTTCGACGGCGTAGGGCTGCGCCCGGTGGCCGGACCGGCACCGGTGCGTCCCAGCCAGGCGTCGGTGCTGGCGCTGGCCGACCTCATTGCCGCCGCCGAGCGTCCGGTCTTCGTGGCCGGCCGCGGCGGGCGCGGCGCCCGGGAGCAGTTGCTGGAACTGGCTGCCCAGTCGGGCGCGCTGGTGGCCACCTCGGCCGTGGCCAAGGGCCTGTTCAACGGCGAGGAATTCAACCTCGGCATTTCCGGCGGCTTCTCCTCGCCGCTGGCGGCCGAACTGATCGCCGGGGCGGACCTGGTGGTGGGCTTCGGCTGCGCGCTGAACATGTGGACCATGCGCCACGGCCGGCTGATCGGCCCGTCGGCCAAGGTGGTGCAGGTGGATCTGGAGGATTCTGCCCTGGGCGCCAACCGTCCGGTGGACCTGGGCGTGCTCGGCGACAGCACGGAGACGGCCACGGCGGTGCTGGAGGTGCTGCGCGGCCGGGGGGCTGCCGCAACCAAGTACCGCACCGAGGAGGTGCGCCGGCGGATCAAGGCCGAGGCCCGCTGGCAGGACGTACGCACCGAGGACCTGTCCACGGCCAATGACGAGGGGCGCGGGCGGATCGACCCGCGGCTGCTCAGCAAGCGGCTGGATGCGCTGCTTCCCGCGGAACGGATCGTCTCGGTGGACTCGGGCAATTTCATGGGCTATCCGAGCCAGTACCTGGAGGTGCCGGACGAGTTCGGTTTCTGCTTCACCCAGGCCTTCCAATCCATCGGCCTCGGGCTGTACACCGCGATCGGCGCGGCCATTGCGCGCCCGGACCGGCTCCCGGTCCTGGGCACCGGCGACGGCGGCTTCCTGATGGGCATCTCCGAGCTGGAAACCGCGGTGCGGCTGGGCCTGCCGCTGGTGTGCATCGTCTACAACGACGCCGCCTACGGCGCCGAGGTACACCACTTCGGTGAAGCCGGCCACGACGGGCCGGATCCGGCGGATCTGTCCACGGTCACCTTCCCGGACACCGATATCGCCGCGATTGCCCGCGGCTACGGGGCCGACGGCGTCACCGTGCGCTCCGAGGCGGACCTGGCCGGGGTGCGTGCCTGGCTGGAGGGGCCGCGGACGGCGCCGCTGGTGATCGATGCGAAGATCGCTTCCGACGGCGGCGCCTGGTGGCTGGCGGAGGCGTTCAAGGGGCACTGAGCCTGCGCCATCTGCGCCCAGCGGGCGCAAGGCCGCTCAAGACTGCGCAAAGCGGCTACAACACGGCGCGGATCGGCTAGCCTGCCGGTCCGCGCCGTTGCAAGAATCGATGCACCTGGACCGCAGCACAACCGACGAAAGTTGATTGAGATGACCCAAGACACCGTACGGACCCCCGCCGTCGACCCGGCCGATCAGCAGGCCGGTCCCGTCGCCGGTTTCCTCGCCGCACTGTCCACCGGCGAGGTGGAGATCGTCGACCTGACGAACCGCCTCAGCAGCAGCACCCCGACCTTGGAACTGCCGGCGCCGTTTGCCAACCTGATCGACTTCAGCCTGGAAACGGTCAGCGAGTACAACGATCCCGGTCCGTTCTGGAAGCACGCCAACATCCACACCGGCGAGCACATCGGCACCCACCTCGACGCGCCGATCCACTGGATCACCGGGCGCGGCAGCCACGACGTCGCCGACATCCCGCTGCCGCGCCTGGCCGGCCCGGCCGTGGTCCTGGACTTTGCTGCCGAGGCCGCCGCGGACCCGGACTTCCTCCTGGATATCGGCCATATCGAAGCCTGGGAAGCCGAACACGGTCCGCTGCCGGACGGCGGCTGGGTTCTCTTCCGCACCGGCTGGGACCAGTACGCGGCCGACCGGGAGAAGTTCCTCAATGCCGATGACTCCGGTTCGCATACCCCGGGCGTGACGGCCGCGTGTGCCCGATGGCTGGCCGAGGACACCGGCATCGCCGGCTTCGGCGTGGAGACCGTGGGCATCGATGCCGGCAATGCGGCCCTGCTGGATCCGCCCTTCCCGATGCACCATTTCCTGCTCGGGGCGGACAAATACGGCATTACCTCGCTGCAGAACCTGGCCCAGCTGCCGGTCCGGGGCGCCATGATCGTGGTCGCGCCGCTGCCGATCGTCGGTGGGACCGGCAGCCCGGCGCGGGTGCTGGCGTTCGTGCCGAAGCAGCCGTAGCGCCGCGCCCGGACCAGTGACGACGGCGCCCGGAGTTCCCTAACAGCGGAACCCCGGGCGTCGTCGTCGTTCTGTGACGCCAATCACGCAAAGCGGATAGGAGTCTGCCGGGATCGGATAGGCGCAGCAGCCGCCGCTCGGAAGAATTTAAGCCATACCCCGCTTCCCCCAGGAGGACGACATGGCAACGCTCAGCCCAGACACCATCGCCCCAGGCACCCTGCGCGGCGTGATGCGCCGTTGGATGACCGGGGTTACCGTCGTCACCGCAGCCGGAACCGACGGGCGGCCGGCGGGCCTGGTCAGCAACAGCTTCACCTCCGTCTCGCTGCAGCCCCCGCTGGTGTCCTGGTGCGCGGACCGGGGATCGAGGGCGATTGCCACCTGGAGCACTACCGAGGCGTTCGCGGTACACGTGCTCGCCGAGTCGGACGCCCATCTGGTGCCGCGCTTCGCCTCACGCGGCGGGGACAAGTTCGCCGGCCTGGCCACCGGGCAGAGCGCCGTCGGGGCACCGTCGCTGGCGATCGCCGGCATCCGCCTCGACTGCAGGCTCTGGGCCCGGTACGACGGCGGGGACCACCTGATCCTGGTCGGGCAGGTCCTGGCGATCGACGGCGCGGACGAGTTCGACCCCCTGACCCTCGAACACCTGAACCGCTGATACACCACCCACAGCCCAACCACTGTCAAAGGAGACACCATGACCCGCTCCATCCTCGACCGCCGCGGCTTCAAGCTCGGACTCTTCTCGGCCAACTGCTCCGGCGGACTGGCCGTCACCAAGATCGACAAGCGCTGGAGCGCCAGCTGGGAGGACAACCTGCGCATGGCCCGCATCGCCGATGAGGCCGGCATCGACTTCCTGCTGCCGATCGCCCGCTGGATCGGCTACAAGGGGGACACCAACTTCCACGGCCACGTGCTCGACCCGATTGTCTGGGCTGCCGGGCTGCTGGCCTCCACGCAGCGGATCTCGGTGTTCTCCACCATCCACACCGCGTTCAACCACCCGCTGGTGACCGCCAAGCAAATGGCCACCCTGGACCAGCTCGGCGGCGGTGGCCGCGCCGGTCTGAACATCGTGGCCGGCTGGAACCAGCCCGAATACAACGCCATGGGCGTGGACATGCCGCAGGAACACGATGCGCGCTACGCCTTCGCCCAGGAATGGTGGGACGTGGTCCGCGAGGCCTGGTCCGAGCAGGGCATCTTCGACCACGATGGCGAGTACTTCCACCTGAAGAACGTCGAGTCGGAACCCAAGCCGGCCGGCGGCCGCGTCCCGGTGCTCAACGCCGGCTCGTCCGGGCAGGGCCGTTCCTTCGCCGCGAAGAACTCGGACTTCGTCTTCACGATCATCCCGGACGCCGAAACCGGCAGCGGCATTGCCGCTGGGCTGAAGCAGCAGGCCCGCACCGAGCACGGCCGGGAGGTCGGGGTCTTCACGCTCGGGCACGTGGTGTGCCGGCCCACCCGGGCCGAGGCCGAGGAGTTCGTGCACTACTACGCGGAAGAGAACGCGGATTGGGGAGCGGTGGACTACCTGATGGGCCTGCAGGGCCTGCACGCCCAGTCCTTCACCCCCGAGATGCTGGCCACGATGCGCTCGCGGTTCGCCTCCGGCCACGGCTCGCTGCCCATCTTCGGCACACCCGACGACGTCGCCGAGGGCATTGCCGCGGTGCACCGGGCAGGCTTCGACGGGATGACGGTGGCGTTCGTGGACTACGCGGATGAATTGCCGTACTTCGCCGAAGAAGTGCTGCCGCGGCTCGAGGCGATGGGCGTGCGGCCCAAGGCCTGAGCTGGAGCACTAGTGACGTCCGTCACGAGACGGTATAGTTGATCGATGCTGCTTGCCGGGAGATCCACATGAGCGTTGTTGCCGAGCACGTCGGGGCGCAGCCGCCGGCCCACCTGCTGGCCGCGCACCCGCTGGCCCGCAGCGCCGATCCGCAGGAAATCCGTGACGCGGTCAATGACCTGACCGCGGAGCACCACCAGCTGATCCTGCACGATGGCCGGCGCCTGGACGGGACCGTCAACGGGCTGCGGCTGGGGGAGCTGAGCCTGGTGCTGGTGGCCTACGGAGCGCAGCTGACCGTGGCCAGCCCGCCCTCGGGCCGTCGCGCGCTGATCGTGTTCCCGCTCGGGCCGATGCTGGTCGAATGCGGCGGGCACAGCTGGATGGCCACCACGCCGTTCGCACTCAGCTCCGACCGGCCCACCCGGATGGAGCCGGACCCGGAATCCGGCGCCTTGGTGGGTGCGGCCGACGTCGGTGTCCTGGAGGCGAGCGTGGCCGGTATCCTCGGGGTCCCGCTGGACGGGCCGCTGGCGCTCTCCGGCGACCGGCCGCTGCAGCTGGCGGCGCCGGACTACGTCACCGCCAGCTGGGTGGGAGCCTGCCGGCAGTTCGACAGCGGCCTGGACGCCGATCCGCTGACGGTCAGGGCGCTGTCCGAATCCCTGCTGGCCTCCGCCGTCGTCGGTCTGGCCCCGCACCTGCAGTTGGCGGTGCGGGGCCATCAGGTCCCGGGCCCGGACTACCTGCGCCAAGCCCGCCGGTACATGGAGCAGCACCACACCGAGCCATTGTCCGTGGAGCAGATCGCCGCCGCCGTCCGGATCAGTCCGCGGCAGCTGCAGGCGGTCTTCACCGAACACTTGGGCACCACGCCGTCGCTGCTGTTGCGGAACATCCGCCTGGACCGCGCACACACGCTGCTGTCCGAACGTTCGACGGCGGAGCGGACAACGGTCGCGGCGGTGGCCACCGGGGTTGGCTTCACCCATCTGGGACGCTTCGCTGCCTACTACACCCAGCAGTTCGGCGAAACCCCGTCGGTGACACTGGCCCGGGCCCGCGGCTAGGCTCTGTGCGCAGCGGGCGAATCCGTCCTTGCATGTCGAGGCCTTCAGGGCTGCTGACCCGGATTAAGCGCCGGCTTTTCCTGCTGGCCGGCGACCTCCGTCTGGCCCCCAGCGTCGAATGACGGCGAAGACGGTTGCGCCTGCAGGAGGTTTGGTTCAGAGGTGGAGGACGTCCGGGCCGCCCAAACCTTCCAGTACGTCGTAGTCGCGATCTCGAGTGGCGACTGGCAGATCGCGGGCCAACGCGGTTGATGCGATCCAGAGGTCGTTCACATTGATGCGGCGTCCTGCCTCCGCCAGCCGGTAGCGCAGCCTTGTCCAATGGCGTGCCGCTTCAGCCGTAACCGGAAGGGTCTGGAACCTGGCGAGGAATTCCCTCGTTTGCAGCCTACGGGCCCGCGTGTCGGTGTCCTTGGCAGCGAGGACTCCGGTATGCAGCTCTCCGAGCGCAATGACGCTGACGTACATTTCTTCGGGCAACGGGGAGGCGTCGAGCCGACGCCCGCTCTCGAGGGCGGCGAACACGCTGGTGTCCAGCAGCGCCCGGTCAGCTGTCACCGGATGGGGCCGAGATCGTCGGTGGTATCGCCGACGAGTTCCTCAAGATCCCGCTTCATGCCCGGATCGGCCAATGGCAACGAGAGCAGCTCTTCCTTGGTCAGGAACGGCTGCAGTTCCGGCCCGGCGGTTCCAGTTTGGCTATGGGGACGCCGTGGCGGGCAATGACGATAACCTCGCCGGCTTGGGCGCGCGCCAGCAGCGATGAGGTCATGTTCCGCAACTCCCGAATTCCCACGGTCGTCATGCTCTGATCGTAGGTCCGATGTGGACTTTCGGGCCGCACCTCGTTTACCTGGCCGAAACAATGCGGTGATGCGGTCTTTACAAACCCGGATTTTCTGTGACCTGCCCGTAACTTTCCACCTCACAGCCTGAAACATGGGTGCGCGAACCTTGATGGACAGCACGGGCAGGGAGGCCGCCCCGGTGCGGTGGGACTGATGGGAAGGGACGCACGGGTGGAGATCACGGCCGGAAACGTCTGGATGATGGTGTCGGCCGGACTGGCCTTGTTCATGACGCCGGGACTGGCCGTCTTCTACGGCGGCATGACCCGGATGAAGGCCGCACTCAACATGATCATGATGAGCGTCGTCTCCGCCGGTATCGTCGGCGTCCTCTGGATCCTGTGGGGCAACTCCATGGCCACCGGCGACGGCGTCGACGGGCTGTTCGGCAATCCGTTCACCAGCTTCGGGCTGGCCAACCTCTCCGGCACCGAGCTGATCCAGGCCGGTTTTGGCGCCACGTTCGCGATCGTCACCGTGGCCCTGATCAGCGGTGCCATTGCCGACCGGGCCAAATTCAGCGCCTGGGCCGCCTTCGTCCCGATCTGGGTCACCCTGGTCTACTGCCCGCTCGCGTACATGGTCTGGGGCGGCGGCCTGCTCAGCCCCGGCGGCGCCCTCAGTTCCATCTTCGGCCAGGTGATCGACTTCGCCGGCGGCACCGTCGTCGAAATCAGCGCAGGCGTCGCCGGGCTGGTCCTGGCCCTGATCGTGGGCCCGCGCCACGGCTTCGGCAAGGATCCGGGGCACCGTCCGCACAACCTTCCGCTGGTCATGATCGGCGCGGCGATCCTGTGGTTTGGCTGGTTCGGCTTCAACGGCGGTGCGGCGACGACGGCCGGGCAGGCCGGACTGATCTGGATCAATACCTTGGCCGCGCCGGCTGCCGCCATGCTCGGCTGGCTGGTCTTGGAGAAGTTCCGCGACGGCCATCCCACCTCCCTGGGGGCCGTCTCCGGCGTCGTTGCCGGTTTGGTCGCGATCACTCCGTCCTGCGCCAATGTCAGCCCGCTGGGTGCGGTGGCCCTGGGGCTGGCCGCCGGAGCCGTGTGCGCCTGGGCCGTGGGCCTGAAGTACAAGTTCGGTTTTGATGATTCGCTTGACGTTGTCGGCGTCCATCTGGTGGCCGGTCTGATCGGCACGTTGGCGCTGGGCTTCATCGCACTGCCGGTGAACGGCGAGGGTGGCGGGCTCTTCTATGGCGGGGGGTTCCAGCAACTGCTGGCGCAGGTTGTCGCCGTCCTCGTCACCGTGGCGCTGACCGCCCTGGTGACCGCCGCCGTCGGCCTGGCCATCCACCGCACCATCGGCTTCCGGGTAAGCCTCGACGACGAAATCGCCGGCGTGGACGTGTCCGAACATGCCGAGACCGCCTACGAATTCGACGGGCTGGGCCAAGGCCATGTGCATCCGGCCTCCCACCAGCTGCAGCGCCCGGAGGGCGTCCAGCAGCGGGAGCAGGAGATGGCTGGCGTCTAAAGCGCTGGTAATGTCCGCTACTGCCCGGTGCCTGACCGCGCCTCGGCCGGCTGCGGGCCGGCCGTGCCGTCAGCCGGATTCTTTCGGGCTTTCGCGGCCCTGCCAAGGTGGTCGTGCCAGGCACGGGCGAGAATGATGAGGTGGGCTCCGGCGAGGGTAATCGCCGGTCCGCCGATGAGCGGGGCCCAGGTACTGCCGTTCGCATGGGCGATCATTTCGACGCCGATGGTCAGGACGAGTGCGGCACCGGCCGTCTCGAGGACAAGGCGGACGGCGGGATAGTGCAGGAGGGTGCGAAAGGGCATCACGGAGAAACTGGATCCTAGAGGGTAGCTGAGCCGCCGGCGTGGCGAAGCGGGGCCCGCCGTGCACACTGCGGGCCCCGCTTCGTCTTCAGGTTATCGCTCTCGAGGGTTCCTGCCGTGAATCCGGCAACTGCTTCAGCGAGTCGCTGTCAGCCTTCGCAGTCCCGGCAGTATTTGGCGCCGTCCTTTTCGCGGGCGACCTGGGACTGGTGGCGGACCAGGAAGCAGGATGCGCAGGTGAATTCGTCCTGCTGCGGCGGGACGATCTGGACGATCAGTTCCTCGCCGGAGAGGTCGGCGCCGGGCAGGTCGATGCCTTCGGCGGTATCGGCGTCCTCGACGTCGATCTGTGCGGTCTGCGCGCCGTGCCGCTGCGACTTCAGTGCCTCGAGCGATTCGTGTCCCTGGTCTTCGTCCTTGGTGCGGGGAGCGTCGTAATCGGTGGCCATCGGTGGGTCTCAAACTCCTGTGGGGTTGTGCCGGACGGTTTGTAAGTGTCCGATCCTAGCTGCCCAACACGGCCAGGCACAGGCTTATTC
Organism: Arthrobacter hankyongi; assembly: GCF_022012395.1. Taxonomy (GTDB): domain Bacteria; phylum Actinomycetota; class Actinomycetes; order Actinomycetales; family Micrococcaceae; genus Crystallibacter; species Crystallibacter hankyongi. Next base: position 10,702 of record NZ_JAKLTQ010000021.1, on the reverse strand, counting down.
CCGCTCCGAGCGGGCTGCTCCGGTTATTTGCGCCTGCGGCGCCTCGTGATGACCGCGACCTGTTTCCCGCGACAGTACCGGCCGTAACGGTCCAATAACGCGGGGACCTTAGGGTTCAGGCGTTGGGACGCCGTCTCCGGCACAGCCCCGAACGCAAGGACGGATCATGACCACATCGGTTTTCGGCCCCGAGGTCGACGACGCCTTCAGGCAATCACATACAGCCCGGCAGCACAGCGTTGCGGCCGCCGGCGGGCACCGGCAGATACCGGTGCCGTTCCCCTCGCCGCAGGACTGGCGGGATGTCTGGATCTACCAGATACTGACCGACCGCTTCCACAACCCCCAGGCCCAGCCGCGTCGGAACTGGGACGACACCACCGAAGACTTCCAGGGCGGAACGCTGAACGGGGTCCGCGACAAGCTCGACTACCTGCAGGAACTGGGCGTCGGGGCACTGTGGCTCTCGCCGGTCCAGATGAACTGCCGCTACCGCCGGACGTACCACGGGTACGGGATCCAGAACTTCCTCCAGATCGATCCGCGCCTGGCGTCCGACCCCGTTGCCGCCCAGCATGACCCCGGTCTGGCCGAGCGCGAGTTGGGCGAGCTGGTGGATGCAGCCCATGCCCGCGGCCTGTATGTCATTTTCGACGTGGTACTCAACCATGCGGGCGACGTCTTCGAATACGTCCGGGACGGCAACAGCGGCACGTCGGAGGCGCCCTTCAGCGATGTTCCCTATCCGGTCCGGTGGCGGGACGAAAACGGGCAGGGCCGGGCCGACTGGCCGGATGCCGCCGGAGCCACCGGTGCCTCTCCCGCCGGACTGGTGTGGCCGCACGAACTGCAGGGCAACAACTACTTCCGCCGGCAGGGTCTGATGAAGGGAGAGGGCGACGGCGACTTCGCATCCTTGAAGGAGTTCGCCACCGAGCGCTCGGAGTTCCTCCGCAATGTCCTGATCCGGGCCCACCAATACCTGATCGCCAAGTTCGACGCCGACGGGTTCCGGATCGACACCCTCAAGTTCATCGAACCGGAATTCGCACGGGTATTCGGCAACGCCATCCGGGAATATGCACTGAGCATCGGCAAGCAGAACTTCTTCACCTTCGGCGAGATCTGGGACAGCGAGGAAAAGATCGCCGCGTACATCGGCCGGAATACCGCCAGCGATTCGTCGGATCTCATCGGCGTCGACGCCGCCCTGGATTTCCCGCTGTTCTACGCGCTGCCGTGGGTGGCCAAGGGGCTGCAGCCGCCCTCCGCGCTCGCAGACCTGTATGCGCACCGAAAGGAGGTGCAGCGCGGGATCCTGAGCTCGCACGGCGATGCCGGGAGGTTCTTCGTGACTTTCCTGGACAACCACGACCAGCACCAGCGGCTGTATTTCACCGGTCCCGGCGATCCGCACCGGTTCGATGACCAGCTCACCCTGGCCGTCGGCTGCCTGTTCGCCCTGCAGGGGATTCCCTGCCTCTATTACGGGACCGAGCAGGGGCTGAACGGGGCCGGCGGTGTCCTGGAGGCCGTGCGGGAAGCCCTCTGGGGAAGGCCCGGTGCGTTCGACCCCGGTCATGCCTTCTACCAGAGCATCCGGCGGCTGGCCCTGGTCCGCCGGGCCCAACCGGCACTGCGGTATGGACGGCAGTATTTCCGTCCCGTGTCCGGCAACGGCCGGGATTTCGGCATCTCGGAGTTCGCCGGCGGCATTGTCTCCTTTTCGCGGATCCTCAACGACACGGAGATCGTTGTGGCGGCCAATACCAACACCTCGGAGGCCTGGACCGGGCACGTGCTGGTCGACAGCACGCTGAATCCGGCGGGCAGTACCTTCGCGGACCTGTTCACGAACAAGCCGGCGCCCGGCGCACCGGCACAGGTGGCGGTCAGCGGCGGACTGGCGTCGGTGCCCCTGCGGTTGCAGCCGATGGAAATCCGGCTGCTGGCGCGCGCCTAAGCAGCAGGCCGCAGATACGGGCCCGGACCAGGGCAGACCGAGTCAGCTACTGGGCCGACGCCCTGCCGTTGCGGTGCCGCCCGTTGTCCTTCTTCTCCTCCAGCGGTTCCGGGTGCGCGAAGGCCTCGGCCAGGACCGGCGCGGTCAGTTCCACCTGCCAGTGCCGTGCGCCCAGCTCTGCCAGGCTGGCGGCCACCGATTCCACCGTGATGTCGGCCGGGGGCCGCCAGGCGGCCCGGCGCAGGTAGTCCGGGGTCAGCAGGTTCTCCACCGGCATGCCCAGCTGCTCGGCCAAGGCGGCCATCCGCGGCCTGGCGGTCTGCAGGCGCGCAGCTGCCTCGGGGTCCTTCTCCGCCCAGACACGCGGCGGTGGCGGGGCGTTGGTGGCCGTCTGCAGCGGCGGCAGGTCGGTGCTCAGGCGGGCGGCGGCGATGCAGCGCAGCCAGCGCGGGGCCTCACGCTTGGCGGCACGGCCGTGGAATCCGTTGGTGGCCAGCAGTTGCGGCACCGTCTGGGGCATCGCCCGTGCGGCGGCCACGATGGCGGAGTCCGGAATGAGGCGGCCCGGGGCGACGTCGCGCTTTTCGGCCAGCTGCTCGCGTTCGATCCACAGTTCGCGGGCCGCGGCCAGCTGGCGCTGGTCGCGGATCTGGTGCAGGCCGGAGGTGCGCCGCCACGGATCGGTACGGGATGGTGCCGGGGGAGCGGTGCGCAGGGCATCGAATTCCTCTTCGGCGTAGCCGAGCTTGCCGTCCGCTTCCAGTTTGGCGATCAAGGCTTCGCGCAGTTCGGCCAGCACCTCGACGTCGAGGGCGGCGTAGCGCAGCCACGGTTCGGGCAGCGGCCGGGTGGACCAGTCCGCCGCCGAGTGCTCCTTGGCCAGGGTGAAACCGAGCAGGTTCTCGATCACAGCGGCCAGCCCCACTCGCGGCAGGCCGGCCAGGCGCGCGGCCAGTTCGGTGTCGAAAAGCTTGTCCGGGTTCATCCCGAGCTCGCGCAGGCAGGGCAGATCCTGGGTGGCCGCATGCAGGATCCATTCGACGCCGCGCAGGGCTTCATCAATGATCGCAAGGTTTCCGAACGGCTCGGGATCGATCAGCCAGGTGCCTGCACCTTCGCGCCGGATCTGGACCAGGAAGGCCCGCTGTCCGTAGCGGAACCCGGAGGCGCGCTCGGCGTCCAGGGCTGCCGGACCGGTGCCTGCGGCCAGCGCGGCGGCGGCGCGCTCAAGGCCGCTCGGCGTGTTGATTACCAGTGGGACACCGTCCCGCGGTTCGGCGAGCAGGACCAGGGCCGGCTCCGACGCCGGATCCGCGGCCTGGGCGCTTTCACCCGCTCCGCCGTTGGTGCTGTGGGCAGGAGAATCCGAAGTCAGAGAGGTCATGGTCCCTCCAGTTTAAGCCCTTTGGCCACCGATACCCGCGCGGGCCGCACCGCTGACTTCCGCAACCGGCCGCCAAGTGCCAGAGTCGGATTATGGACGGGCAACACGGGCAACACGGGCGGCTGCAGCTGACGCTGACCTGCCTTGTCGAGGCGCCGCGGGAGCGCGTCTTCGCCATGCTGACAACACCGGCCGGGCTGGCGGAATGGTGGGGGCCGCACGGCTTCAGCACACCGGAAATCGAGCTGGAGCTGAAAGTTGGCGGCCACTTCCGGTTGGCGATGCAGCCGCCCGAGGGCGAGCTGTTCCACCTCTCGGGTGAATTCATCGAGCTGGTCCCGCCGCGGCGCCTAGGCTACACGTTCCGCTGGGACGAACCCACGCCCGATGACCGGGAAACGGTGGTCACGCTCGTCCTGGACGCCGTCGGCGGTTCAACGCGAATCAGCTTGGTGCAGGGTGCGTTTGCCAGCGAGGAACGGCTCGCGCTGCACCGCGACGGCTGGACGGAGAGCTTCGACAAGCTGCGCCGGGCCCTCGCGGCCGGGCCGCGAGGCTAGTTCCGCCGCCGATTGGGCAGGGACAGCACGCCGTCCGGCAGCGGCGGCAGCCCGGCGAAGGTGCACACCATCTCGGACCAGGCCTCCAAATGGGCCTGGACGTCCGCCGAATCCGGGGTCCAGGATGCCCGCAGTTCGATATTGACCGCGTCCTGGCTGCCGGCCATGGTGCCAAAGCTCTGGGACAGAATGCGGGTGGCCGTGCCACCGGCATTGTGGTAGCCGGTGCAGTGGTTTTCCAGCGCTTCCACCAGCCACGCCCAGGCCACCGAACCGAGCAGTTCATCCTTGCCGATGTCCGCCTCGAGTTCGGCCCGGATGTAGGTGACGATCCGGAAGTCGCCGCCCCAGACCTCCTGGCCCTGCGGGTCATAGAGCAGGATAAACCGCCCGGTGGCAAGCTCCGTGTCCGGGTCCCCGGCCAGCCCGGTGGCGCTGCCGGTGACCACGGCTTCGAGTGCCACCGCATATGGGGCGAGCTTGGACGGCGCCGGCAATTCGGCGAGATTGAGCTCCGGGCGGCACTGCGCCCGGCGCAGTGCCGCCAATGCTGTCAGGAAGGCTGCGGGGGCCGCGCTCAGGTCACCGGTCGAACTCACTGAGCCAGCTTAGGCTGGGGGCCGCGGACACGGCGGCAGGCTCGCCGGTCACGGCCGGGGCATTCCCGGACGGCTCACCGGGCACCCCCGGCAAGCTCTTCGCGGATGGCTGCGGCGAACGCGTCCACGTCCGCTTCGGTGGTGTCGAAGGAGCACATCCAGCGGACCTCGCCCGTGGCCGCGTTCCAGTCATAGAACCGGAACTTTCCGCGCAGCCGGTCCGCGCAGCCGGGCGGCAGCGCGGCAAAGACGGCATTGGACTCGGTGGCCTGGGTCAGGGTGACGCCGTCGATATCCTCCACTGCGGCGCGCAGCCGGGACGCCATGGCGTTGGCGTGCGAGGCCGAGCGCAGCCACAGGTCGCCCTCATAGAGGGCCACCAGCTGGGCCGAGACGAAACGCATCTTCGAGGCCAGCTGCATGTTCATCTTGCGCAGGTACTTCAGCGACTCGGCGGTCTGCGGGTCGAAGACCACAACGGCTTCACCGAACATCAGCCCGTTCTTGGTGCCGCCCAGGCTGACCACATCCACTCCCGCGTCCCGGGTGAACGCGTGCAGCGGCACACCAAGGGCGGCCGCGGCGTTGGACAGGCGGGCGCCGTCCATGTGTAGTTTCATGCCGCGGCCGTGGACGTGGTCGGCAATGGCCCGGATCTCCTCGACCGTGTACAGGGTTCCCAGCTCGGTGCTCTGGGTGATCGAGACCGCCAGCGGCTGGGCGCGGTGTTCGTCGCCCCAGCCCCAGGCCTCGCGGTCGATCAGCCCGGGCGTGAGCTTGCCGTCCCCGGTGGGCACGGCCAGCAGCTTGATGCCGCCTACGCGCTCCGGGGCGCCGTTCTCGTCCACATTGATGTGGGCGGTGGCGGCGCAGACCACGGCTCCCCAACGTGGCAGCAGGGACATCAGGGCGGTCACGTTTGCCCCGGTGCCGTTGAATACCGGGAAGGCCTGCGCCCCGGTGCCGAAGTGGCCGGTCACGACTTCCTGCAGCCGGGCGGTGTAGTCGTCCTCGCCGTAGGAGATCTGGTGTCCGCCATTGGCGGCGGCAAGGGCCTGCAGGATTTCCGGGTGCACGCCGGAGTAGTTATCCGAGGCGAAGCCGCGCCGGCCGGTATCGTGCAGTGGGGCAGATGTCATCGAAGTCACGGTTGGATTGGTCACGGTCCCAGTATTCCTCAGGCCAGCTTACGCCGGCTTCCGTTCAGCTCGGCGGCGTCGGTGGTGAACAGGTCCCGGACCGCCGCGGCCAGGGTTTCGACGTCGGTAAAGCCGGCGAAGCTGCGCTCCGGTTCGGCGGCCCGCATGCCGTCGTCCACCAGTGCCTTGACCACAAAGACGACGGCGGCCGAGTGCAGGGCGCCCGGCTCGGCGGCTTCCCCGGCTTTGGTCTGGTCCTGGCGGAAGCCCTGCGCGACGGCGCGCATCCAAGTCTCCGCCGCCGCCTTCACCGCGGCGTAGTTGGCGCCGCCGGCGGTGGGCGAATCCACCGCGGTGGCGGAGACGATCGCGGCCCGTCCGCGCGGCGAGGCAGCCAGGTCCGGATAGAAGGTCCGGGTGGTATTGCGCAGGGTGGTCATGATGCCGTGGTGCAGGAAGTCCCAGTCCTGGTCGGATTGGCCGCCCAGTCCGCCGCCGCCGCGCCAGCCGCCGACCAGGTGGATCAGCCCGTCCACCGGGCCCTGCTCGGCGCGCACGGCCGTCGCCAGGGCCGACACCGCGCCGGGATCGGCCAGGTCGCAGGTGTAGGTGGCCACGGCAGGATCTGCCGTGCCGGCGGGGGCAAAGGCCTTCGCGAGGCGTTCCGGATTGCTGCCGACGGCGACGACGGCGGCACCGGCTGCGGTGAGCGCTCCCGCCACCGCCTGGCCGGAGGCACTGGCCGCGCCGGCCACGACTACGCGCAGCCCGTCCAGCGGCCCGTTCATGCGGCCGCGCCCGTACCGGCGGTACCCATGCCGTTGCCGGCTGTCCTGCCGGCTGTCCTGCCGGTGATGCCGGCGGTGGACTCGATCACCGGGCGCAGCTTCTTCGCCAGCGCTTCGTAGAACATGGACAGCGGGAACTCGTCATCCAGGACCAGGTCCGTCAGCTCGCGGGGCGGGCCAGCCAGCGGCAGGGCATCGGGCCCCTTGGCCCAGACCGAGGCCGGGTGCGGGGTGAGCGTCCGCGTGAGCAGCTGGTAGGCGGCCAGCCAGTGGGCCGTCTTCGGCCGGTCGATCGAGCGCCAGTAGAGCTCCTCGATTTCGTGGCCGAGGGCAACCACGACGTCCGGCACGGATTCCCAGTCGAGGCTGAGCTTGCCGTCTGTCCAGTGCAGCACATGGTGCTGGTGCAGCCAGGCGAACAGCAGCTGCCCGCCGAGGCCGTCGTAATTGCGCACCCGCTTGCCGGTGACGGCGAAACGGAAAATGCGGTCGAAGATCACCGCATACTGGACCAGTACGGCGTGCCGGCGGGCCGCCTCCGGGGCGCCGGCGTCGTGCTGGATGCGCACGGACTCGCGGAACGCCGTCAGGTCGCAGCGCAACTCTTCCAAGGAGTAGAGGAAGTATGGCATGCGCTGCCTGATCATGAACGGATCGAAGGGCAGGTCCCCGCGCATGTGGGTGCGGTCGTGGATCAGGTCCCACATCACGAAGGTTTCCTCGGCCAGCTGCTGGTCCTCCAGCAGTGCGGCGGCCTCCTCCGGCAGTTCGAGCGAGGTGATCTGTGCGGCGGCACGCAGCACCCGGCGGAAGCGGGCAGCCTCCCGGTCGGCGAAAATGGCGCCCCAGGTGAAGGCAGGCGTTTCGCGCATGGCCACGGTCTCCGGGAACAGCACCGCGGAGTTGGTGTCGTAGCCGGCGGTGAAGTCGAGGAAGCGGATGGGCACGAAAAGCTTGTTCGAGTAGTCTCCGGCCTCCAGCCCGGCGACGAACTCCGGCCAGATGACCTCCACCAGCACGGCTTCCAGGAGCCGGTCCGGGCTGCCGTTCTGGGTGTACATCGGGAAGACCACCAGGTGTACCAGGCCGTCCTGCCGGACCAGCTGGGGCTGGAACGCGTTGAGCGAGTCCAGGAAGTCCGGGACGCCGAACCCCGCTCCGGCCCAGCGGCGGAAGTCTGCCGCCAGCGCGGCCAGGTAGGCCGCGTCGTGCGGCAGCAGGGGGGCGAACTCCTCGACCGCGGCGACGATGGTGCCCGCATGTCCGGCGGCGGCAGGACGGTTTGCCGGATCCGGCACGGAGCCGTCGGCGGCCTGCAGCAGCCGCAGGGCGGTGGCGGCGGCCTTCAAGCGCAGCCACGCCGGATGCGCGGCCAGGCTGGCGGTTGCGGGAACAAACCGGGAGCGTGCGTCGGCGGTGCCGGAACCGTCGGCGGTGATGGTCATTGTGTCCTGCCTTTCATAGGCGCAGCGGTGGACTTGCTGATGCTGCGAGCGTAGCAATACAAAAGGACTGCTTATTCCAAATGACCTGTTTCATTAGCAAGTCTAATGCTTCGGGCGAACGGCGGTGGAGATGGCGAAGCCCGGCTCGCGGTGGCCGGGCTTCGCTGTCCTGCGCAGGAGCTTCTGCTGTCGGGGTCCTATTCGTCGGCGGGGACCAGGGTCAACGAGACGGAGTTGATGCAATAGCGCTGGTCCGTGGGGGTGGGGTAGCCCTCGCCCTCAAAGACGTGGCCCAGGTGCGAATCACACGCGGCGCAGCGGACCTCGATGCGTTCCATCCCCAGGGTGCCGTCCCGCAGGTAGCGGACCCGGCCCTCGGCCAGCGGGGCGAAAAAGGAGGGCCAGCCGCAGTGCGAGTCGAACTTTTCCTTGCTGGTGAACAGTTCGGCGCCGCAGGCCCGGCACTTATAGACACCGGCCGCATGGCTGTCCCAGTACTTGCCGGTGTAGGGGCGTTCGGTGCCGGCCTGGCGCAGCACGTGGTACTCCTCGGGAGTCAGCTCGCGGCGCCATTCCTCGTCGCTCTTGGTGACGGTGGCCGGGGTGCTTGCTTCGCTCTTCTCGCTCATGCTCTCTTCAACGCTCACGAGTCCCCAATGTATCCCGTGCCGGAATACAGATGCAGCACCGGGACCCCCAGCTTCTCCTGGGCACGGTTGGCCCAATCCCGGTGGAAGGTGTCCTCCATCGCGTGCGGCGTGGTGATGACCACCGCACGGTCGACGTTATGGTTCTTGACGTAGTCCACCAGGGCGGTGACGCCGTCGTCGTCCACCACCTCCACGGTGCCGGACAGGCCGGCCTGGGCCAGCACGTCCACGGACAGCCGCTGTGCCTCATCCGCCGCCAGCTGAGCCTCTGCCGGCTTGGGCTGGCCATGGAGCAGGTCCCGGAACGCCCTGCCCACCTCCAGCAGGCTCAGCCGGTCCAGGAAGTCCAGCAGCAGGTTGCGCCGGGTGTCGGCAGGGATCAGAACCGTGAACACCGTATCGTCGGCTGCCAGCAGCCGCAGGTTCTGTGTATCGGCATCGTTCAGCGGCTCTTCGGTGAGGACCACGACCGTTTCGCTCATGCGCTCAGATTAGCCAGCAGGATCGTCCCGGGACAACAGGCGCGGCCTGCCGGGCACCGGCAGAAGGCGGGCACCGTGATGGGGTATGAATAGTCCTATGGACGTCTTGCGTGCACCTTCAGCAGAGGCCGGAACGGCGGCGGACGGCGGAACCCGGACGGTGCCATGGGCCCGGTGGGCGCTGCTCGGCGCCGCCGGCGGGGCGGCCGCAGGCTCGCTGGTGGCTGGGGCCACCTCCGGACTCGCCTCCTATTTCGCCCGCCAGGTGCTCACTCCGGTCCGGGAGCGGCCGCAGGATCTGGCCATCCTCGCCGTCGTCGGCTCCGGGCCGGACCGGGAAATCATCCTGCCCGCCACCGCGGAAACCACCGCGCCCGGGGTCTACAGCGTGTATTTCGACGCCGGCGCGGGGCACGCCCGGGTCGGTGAAGTGACCTCCTACTCGCCGCGCGAGGGCACGGTGCAGCGCAAGGTCGAGCGTGTCTACTCCGGCGATCTGGCCCGCGCCGTACGCGGCTGGTGGGGCGGCTCGGCCTACCCGGATCCCGCAGCCCTCGGCCTGGCCGCCGACGAGGTGCGGATCGCAGTCGAAGGCGGCGACGCGCCGGCATGGCTGGTCCCGGCGGCCCAGGAGGCGCGCACCTGGGCGATCATGGTCCACGGACGCGGGGCCACCCGGACCGAGGGCCTGCGCGCCGTGCATACTGCCCGCAGCCTGGGCCTGGCCTCCCTGCTCATTTCCTACCGCAACGACGGCGAGGCCCCGCACGCGCCGGACCGGCGCTACGGGCTGGGACTGACCGAGTGGCGCGACGTGGAGGCGGCCATCGGCTACGCATTGGCGCAGGGGACCGAGGACGTGGTGCTGTTCGGCTGGTCGATGGGGGCCGCGGTGAGCCTGCAGGCGGCGGACCAGTCCGTCTACCGGGACAGGATCCGGGCGCTGGTGCTGGATGCGCCGGTGATCAACTGGGTGGACGTGCTGGCGTACCAGGCGAAGCTGAACCGGATTCCGGAGACCGTCGGCCGCTTCTCTCAGTGGCTGATTTCCAACCGGGCCGGCCGGGTGGTGACCGGGCTGGCCGCGCCGGTGGACCTGAAACTGCTGGACTGGGTTGCCCGGTCGGACCACTTGGCCGTGCCGACCCTGATCCTGCACAGCGAGCATGACGATTTTGTTCCGTACGGGCCGTCCGCGGAACTGGCCGAACGCAATCCCGGGCTGGTCACCTTCGAGCGGTTCTCCAGCCCGGGGCACACCAAGGAGTGGAATGCCGAGCCGGAGCACTGGGAGCGTGCGGTGACCGGCTGGCTGTCCCGGGTGCTGGCACTGCCGGCCGGTTAGGTCCGCCCGCCCGGCCCGGCGCGAAGCCTCCCGGTCCGGCCCTGCCCGGTGCCAGCCCCCGCCCCCGCCCCGCCCGGCCCGGCGGTTCCCCCGCCCCCACGTTTACGCTTCAACTTCTGCAAATCCCCAAGTCAACGGGATGCTTGAAGTGTAAAGCTGTACACGGAGGTCCGAGAGTGGGCACGGAGGCACGGGGGCACCGGGCCGGCCCAAGGACCGGGCGTCCGGCCATCGCGGAAGCGGCCTGGGCGGGCCCCGCCGCTGGATCCGGATCGGCTCGTTTCCGCCGCCCGGCCCGGACCGGCGCGGCCGGCCGGCCACCCATGTTTACCCTTCAACCTTTGCAT